>CAVXWO010000014.1:0-756286 GCA_963765505.1 uncultured Actinomycetota bacterium | reverse complement strand
CCTCGCGGAGCTCCTCGATCTTGACCCGCAAATCATCCGGGCCGGTCCAGTCGGGGTGCCGAGAGGCCGAGCGCTGATCGATGCCCGGAGGAAGGGTCCGCATGGCCACGGACCACGCTCGCTCACCTTCAGCCCCAAGGCAGCATCCCACCACCGCCGGGCTTGGCCCCCTGTCCGATCACGACCTCGATTGCATCTGCCGCTCGCAGGTCGTCCAGGTTGAACCCGTACCTCGAAGGCAAGCACTGGTAGATGAGCAACCGCGACGCTTGGCGCTCCTCGGCGGTCATGCCCCCCGTCGCCGGTCGTCGTCGAGGTGCCGACGGCGGTCGCGGCACGTCCAAGAGCTTCCTTGGCATTGGCCGAGAGGGCGCCAAAGCTCATGCCAGCGATCGTGATCGGGATGGCGAGCTCCAGCGGCTTGGACGCAAACCGCGTACCGAGCACGTCGCGGTGTCGCAACGCTCCCGGTAACCCTGAGGGGATAGCGGCTGAGCGACGCCGTAAGAAGACGAGATCATCGAAGGTAGGCAGCTGGCGCTTTGCCCCCCGCCGCGGATCTCGTAGCGACCGAGTTCGGCCATCTCGTGGATCTGGCCGATCACGTCGGGCGGGAAGCTATAGCTCGGGACGTGCCCTGTAACAGGGAGGTGCACCGGGGTGGCAGCTCGCTGACCGTTCGAGCCTTGGAGCGAGGTCATCAGTACTTCTGGTCCTTCAGGGCGTCGAAGTGATACAGGCTCTTCGCCGAAACGACCTTCGTGACGTCTTCGGGGGAGACGTGGGAGAAGCCGGCTGACTCCACCAGTTGGCGCACTCGGTCCACGTCCACGGCCGTCAGCTCTTCCACTTTGGCGTCCGAGCCGAGCGAGGTGACGTGGCCGCCGACGTAGATGACGGCCTCGTAGAGCGAGTCGCCGACGGCTCCCCCAGCGTCACCACCCACAGGGTGGTCCCGCCTGGGCCATGAAGCCGCTCATGTGGCCGACGTCTCCCGCGACGGCAATCGTGCCCCCTTTGAGCGAGATCCCCGCTCGGGAAGAGGCGTCCCCCTCGATCACGATGAGCCCGCCGTGAGCCGAGGCCCCCGCGCATTCCGAGGCGTTGCCGCGCACCCGGACCGAGCCCGACATGAGGTTCTCGCCGACGGACCAGCCGACGAAACCCTCGACGGTGACGTCGGGGCCGTCGCACAGGCCGCCGACGAAGTAGCCGGCGTTCCCGTCGATCGTGATCTCAAGGTGGCGCGCGAGCGCGACCGCGAGGTTGTGGTTACCTCCGGGGTCGCGGATGTGGACGAGCGTGCCCACGGGCAGTTCCCGGACCGCGGCGTTCAGCTCGCGGACCGACAAGCTCGCGCAGCTGAGCTCGACTTCGGTCACGAGGTCCACATGTAGACCTCCTCAGGCATCGGCTCGAAGACGTCGGCCTTCTCGATGCCGGGCAGGTGGGCGAGAGCGACGTACTCGGACGCGACTGCGACATAGTCGCTCGTCTCGGCGACGACCATCGGTTTGCAGGCAAAGGAGTCGCGGACGATCGCCATCGAGTCGGCGGTTGCCACGAGTAGGGTGAAGAACCCGTCGAAGGCCTTCATCGCCCCACGAAGGGCGTCGCGCAAATCGGCCCCCTCCCCAAGGCGGGCGGCCACGAACCGAGCGGCGACCTCGGAGTCGTTGTCCGTGTCGAATCGAACGCCATCGCCTACGAGGTCTCGGCGCACGCCGCGTAGTTAGAGAACGAGCCGTTATGGACGAGCGCGAGGTCCGAAGCGACCGCGAAGGGATGGGAATGCTCGACCGTCACGGCCGACTCGGTCGCCATCCTCGTATGCCCGATTGCCTGGTACCCAGACATGGCACGGACGCCGTAACGCTCACACACATCGCTCGCCGGGCCAACGTCCTTCAACAGCGCGATGGCGGTGCCCCAGCCGAAGACGCGCACGGACGGGTCGATGCGACCCAGCGCCGCGAGCACCACGTCTGGAACCCCACCGGCGACGAGAACGGCATCGCGGCCCCATGGGTAGGCGGTCACCGAGACACCGAGCTCGGTACGGAGACGCTGCCCAACGCGTCCCAATCGTAGTAAGGCGTCGGCGCCCAGACGGAGTACCGGAGTGACCCGACCGGCTCGCCAGTGAGGTCGTGCGAGTAGATCGCGAGGCCCGTCGAATCCGGGCCGCGGCTGGCGAGCACCTCCAACATGGGGGCGACGAGCTCGCCAAGGCGGTGCATGAGGTCCCCGCTATGTAGCCGAATCCCCACAATGCCGCACATGCCGAGACTCCTCCTTCGATGAGGGGCAGCGGTCGACTCGAACTGTCGCGATGGCCCGGTGCTCACCCGGCAACACAGTAGCAGAGCCAAGAAACGGAGTCCACTGTGAGTAAACTACCGCTTGGGTCCTCATGACCAGTTGCGCCCGTTGTGTGCTGGGTGCGCTCTGACTCTCAGTTGCCAGGACTGCCGTAGGCGATGACCGACAGGAAGCGGATCGGCAGCGAAACGAGCTCAGTCGGCCCGTGCACCACCTCGCCCGAGAACTGGATGGCGTCCCCCGGCCTCAGCACGTAGCGGCCAGCGCCGTGGCCGTATTCGACGACCCCTTCGAGCATGTAGATGAATTCCACGCCGGGGTGTTGGAAGAGCGGAAAGACCTCGCTGTGCTCGTTCAACGTCACCAACATCGGCTCTATAGCCTTATTCGGCCCGCGCATGTCGCCGAGCAGTTGGTAGTGATGACCGACGCGCGACCCCTTCCGCATAATCTCAACGCCTTGGCCCGCTCGCACGACCAGCGCATCCTGCTCCTCCTCGAGGCCTCGGAAAAGCGAGGTGAGCGGCACAGAGATCGCACCAGCCAGCTTGACCAGCGTGCCGAGGCTCGGCGACGCCTGCGCATTCTCAATCTTCGAGAGCATGCCCTTCGAGATCCCCGACCGCTCAGCGAGTTGCTCGACGGTGAGACCGAGCTGATTCCGGTACTCCCGCACTCGTTGCGCAATAACCCATGCGACGGCTGCGTCGGGCGAGTCTGCCCGGTGACCCCGGTCATCGGCAGGCAGGAGTCCTTGATTTGAGCTGACACGACCGCTCCTGGCGATCCTGCTCGACGACGAGCCTGAGCTTCCCGAAGCTTTCCGGCGTGGCCTTGTGGGCCCGGCACGGTCCGAGCCGGGCGTCGGGGCTGCGCGGTCTGTCACAACCGTGAAGTGTACGCGTTCGAAGGGAAGCAACCAGTCCCTGAAGAGGATGCCTGGAGCCTCAGCGGATAGGCGAGAGCACGGCCGCTCATCGCTTCCTCCAGTCGATGAGCTCCGAGGTGAGCGGGAATACGATTGCGAGAGCGAGCTGAGCGAGGCGCTGCACGGTAATCCGGTTCCTGTTGCCTGATTGAACCGGCCTGGGATGCTTGGAGACTCCATACCTTGGAAGTGAGGATGGAGCATGACCGAGACGAGCCCCTCCCAGAGGCGCTACCCGCCTGAGCTGAAGGACCGCGCGGTGCGCATGGTCCTCGAGCTGCGACAGACCGATCCCGGCGACCATGGTGTGATCTCCCGCGTCGCCCGTCAGCTCGGCGTCGGCGAGGAGTCGCTCCGCACGTGGGTGAAGCGGACCGAGATCGACACCGGTCGGCGGCCCGGGCTGACGAGCGCCGAGCAGGAGGAGTTGAAGGAGCTCCGCAAGGAGGTCCGCGAGCTCCGCCGCGCCAACGACATCTTGCAGGCAGCAGCACGTTTCTTCGGAGCGGAGCTCGACCGCCGACACAAGAAGTAGTCGCCTTCATCGACGCCCACCGGGACCGGACGACCGGTGGGCGTCGATGGGGGGTCGAGCCGATCTGCACGCAGCTCCAGGTCGCCCCCTCCACCTACTACGACGTCACCTCCTCCGCGCCGAACGCCGCCTGGTAAAACTCCACTGCCTCCCGCCCGCGTCGAACCGAGAGCTGCACCTGCATCGCAGGCTGACCATCGATGGCGGCCACGCCCAGATTGTTCCATCTCGGGCGCCGAACCCACGACCCGAGACCCGCACCGAGTCGGCGATCCGGCGGTGACGGTGCCGTACAGATCGCCGCCCCGAACGCCACGCCCCGCCGGGCAAACACACGCACAGAACGGCACGTCTGGAGCGCGGGTCCCGGCCTCGTTGACCATCACGAGACCCACTCGTTCGGTGGCCATCCAGGCCGGAGCGCCCGCGCCCCGACCCGTCTGATTGGAGAATCCACCTAGGTGGCCGGTGTCTTTCGCGTCCGTTTGGACTCGCGATCAGGGTCGTGATGAGAGAGAATTACATCGGTGGAGTTCTCCTGGAGGAGTGACCGATGAGCCTCGGAGTGGCGGACCCGCAAGGCAACCTCCTCGACGACATGAGCGAGTTCTGCGACAAGACGCTTCCGAAGGACTCGATCTACGCGTTCTTGCACCGGGAGCGGGATCGGCTCTTTCCCGACGAGGCCTTCGCCGATCTGTTCTCCGAGGACGGACGCCGCTCGGTCCCTCCCTCGGTGGTGGCGAGCGCGATGGTGCTCCAGCGGCTGGAGGGCCTGTCGGACCGCGAGGCGGCTGAGCGTTACGCGTTCGACGCCCGCTGGCGCTACGCGGCGGGCGTCGGCAGCTACGACACCGGAGGGTGGACGATCTTTGCCCACACGGTGTTCGTCGACATGCGGATGCGCCTCAGGCGATCGGAGCGTCCCGACCGCGTCTTCGAGATCGCGCTCGAGGCCGCCAAGGCGGCAGGGCTCGTCGGTCGCAAACGGGTGCTCGACTCGACGCCGCTGTATGACGCGGTCGCGACGATGGACACGATCACGCTGATCCGCTCGGCGATCCGCAACCTGTTGAAGGTCGCCGATAAAGCGCTTCGTGCCGAGCTCGTCGCGGTGTGCACGAGCGGGGACGACTACGCGAGCTCCGCCAAGCCACCGATCGACTGGGACGACGAGGAGGCACGAGAGCGCCTCGTCGACACCCGTGCGAGCGACGCCTATGCCTGCCTCGCGCTCCTCGACGGGCGCGAGCTCGCCGATGTGGTGAGAGAAGCTGCGGCGCTGCTCGCGACGGTCACCGGCCAAGACCTGGAGGAGGGCGACGACGGGATCCTCCGCATCGCGAGAAGGGTGGCAACGGACCGGGTCATCTCTGTCGTCGACCCCGAGGCCCGCCACGGCCACAAGAGCACGGCGCACGGCTTCGACGGGTACAAGGGCCACGTCGCGATCGACCCGGACACCGAGATCATCACCGCGACGGTGGTGACGCCGGGCAACGAAGCCGACGCGAGCGTTGCCGAAGAGCTGATCGCGGACCTCCTCGAAGCTGAAGAGGCGACCGGTGACGGCGAGAGCGAGAACGAGGCTCCCGGGCACGAAGAAGAGCGAGCCACGGTCTATGGAGACGCGGCCTATGGGACCGGCGAGCTCCAGTCCCGCCTCGAAGACGCCAACATCGCCTCGAAGCTCAAGACCCAGCCACCGTCTGCGAAGAACGGGCTGTTCGCAAAGGACCGGTTCGTGGTCGCTCTCGACGACGACACGGTTACCTGCCCGGCTGACGTCACGGTGAGGATCGGGTGGCTGCGAGACGGCACAGGCGTCGCGAAATTCGGTGCGCGCTGTTCGACCTGCCCGCTCGCAGAGCAGTGCACCACGTCCGGGCTCGGGCGAAAGGTCCGCGTCGGGGTGAACGAGGCCTCGCTCGCACGGGCACGCGCGGCACAGGCCGATCCGAAGTGGCGAGCCGACTACCGAGCGACGCGTCCGAGGGTCGAGCGAAAGCTCGGCCACCTCATGCGACGCCGACACGGCGGACGGCGCAGCGAGGGTGCGCCGGAAGCTCCGAGTTGCCGCCGACTTCAGCCTCCTTTCCGCCGCAGCAAACCTCGCGCGCCTCGCAAAGCTCGAGCTCTGCTCGATCCCCGGCGGAGGGTGGGCGGTGGCTGGATGAGAGCCACGTGGCGGGCTGTCACGTCCCCTGATCGGTCCTCAGGGCCGATCAGTTACCACAGACCGGCTCAGCTCGCGACCTACCTCACGCCGCAACGCGACGAGAAGGGCGCGTTCGCTGCCGCTTCCGGACGCACGGCAATCACGTTGGTCCCTCGTTCAACACCAGCCACCTAGGGGTAAGGGCTCCAGCGGATCGCCGCCCCGAGCGCAAGGAGCGCGAGGAGCGCACCGAAGAGCGCGAGCTCCGAGGTGATCTCGCGGTGCTGTCTCTGCACGGCAATCTGCTTCGGGAGGTTCGCGAACACACTGGTCAGCTCGGATGCTGAGCGCGCCGTGTAGCTCTCGCCGCCCGTCAGTCGTGACACCTCTTGGAGCGGTGGGAGGTCCGCGACCAGCGGACTCCCGCCGTAGCCACCGCCGCCGTAGCCACCGCCGCCGTAGCCACCGCCACCGAAGCCGCCCTGGGAACCGAAGCCGCCATTGGTGTCGACCCCGCCCTGCTGCTGCGGTGTGCAATCGAGCGGCCCCGGGTTCGTCGTCCCGAAGCCGATCGTGTAGACGCGGACCTTGCGCGGCGACCGCGTAGGGCGCCGCCTGTAGCGGGCTGATACCCCGGTTGTTCTGCCCGTCGGTCAACAAGACGACGACGTCGGGCACGTATCCGCCCTTCGGCGTCGTCCGCTCAGGCGTGAGCGTGACCCCGCTGTTGCCTGCGGCATCGAACGGGTTCGACGGTGCGGCGCCCCCGATCGTCGCCGCCGCACCGATCGGGGCGACGCTCGGGTCGACCGCGGCAATGGCGTTCAACGCTTGCAGCATGGCGGCGCCGATGGCGGTCCCGGGGCCGGTTGTCAGGTTGTCGAGCGCCCGGTAGAGCTCCGCGCGGTTCGTCGTCGGCGGGACCGCGAGCTCGGCGAAGCCGTTGAAGAGGACGATACCGATCTTCGTGCCGTTCGGCTCGTCCGCGACGTAGTGCAGCGCGGCCTTCTGCGCGACGGCCAGCCGGTCCGGGGTGAGGTCGGTGGAGCACATCGATCCCGACTCGTCGAGCGCGAGGATGATCGAGGTCTCGTTCGTCGGCACGGCCTCGGTGAGCTGTGGCCGGGCCGCCGCGAGCGCGAGCACCGCGAGGCTCGCGAGCAGTAGCCCGATCGGCACGTGGCGGAGCCACCGCGACCGCCGCGGGATGGCCTGGCGGAGCAAGGCGAGGCTCGAGTAGGTGACGGCACGTCGACGACGCCGACGCAGCGCGACCAGGTAGGCGCCGAGCACCGCGGGAACCGCAACGAGCGCGAGGAACGAGAGCGGCCACGCGAAGCTCACCTCACACCACCCGCCCGGACCACGCCAGGGACACGAGCGTCCCGAGCACGAGGACGAGCGCGGCACCGAGCGCGAAAAGTGCCGAGATCTCCGTGTGCTCGGACACCACTGAGAAGTGCAGGTTTATCGACTTCGCGACGTCCGAGATCGCGGAGCTGCTCACCCGTTGGTAGCTGCCGTTCGTGACCGAGGAGACGTTCTCAAGCGTCGTCGGATCGGCCGCTGTCGCGATGGTGAACCCGTCCATCTTGATGGTGGTCCCCGCCGTCGTCCCGACGCCGAGCGTCTGAATGCGCACGCCCGCGGTGGAGGCCACCCGCGCCATCGTCACGGGGCTCGACTGGTTCGTGTTCTCGCCGTCGGAGATGAGGACGATCGTCGCTCCCCCGAAGTAGCCAATGTTGATTTCCCCCGAGTTGTCCTGGTTAAGGTCGGTGGCGTTGATCTTCAGCGTCTTGCCGGCGATGGCATCGAGCGCGCTGAGGATCCCCGCCGACAGCGAGGTGCCGCCCCCGAGGCTGAGCCGGCTGATGGCGCTCAGGTCCGCGCCGTGGTCGGATGTCGGTGGCTGGACGATCGTCGACCCCGAGCCGAACGCGACCACCCCGATGCGGACCGTGGACGGCTGGTCGTTGACGAACGCGCCGCGCCGCCGACTTCGCGACGGCGATGCGCGACGGCTTCGCGTCTGTCGCGGCCATCGAGTTGGAGACGTCCATCGCCAGCACGACGGTCGCCTGGCGTCGGACGGTCGAGATCGTCGCCGTCGGCCGCGCGGCCGCAACGACCAGGAGCGCGAGCGCCAGCAGGAAGAGCGCGAACGGAAGGTGGTCCCGCCACTTCGTCTCGGAGGCGGTACCGGTCACGACGAGGCCTTGCGCTGCGAGCGCCCCCGAGCGCTGCCGACGCCGGCGCCGCGCCCTGACGTAGATCACCGTGACCACCGGGAGCGCCAGGAGCCCGAGCAGCCACCACGGCGCGCCGAGGGTCATCGGGCCCGTCTCGTGCGGCGCGCCGCCATCCGCGTGAACGCGGCGACGAGATCGTCGGTCGTGGAGACGACGTGCAGTTCGACCTTCGCCTCCGCCACGGCGCGCCGGATTGCCTCGTCGCTGTTCGGTGGCCGCAGCGAGGAGCCGCCGGCGCAGCTCCGGGTCGCTCGAGTCGACGAGCAGCTGCTCGCAGGTCTCTGCGTCTTCGACGTACAGCAGCCCCGCGTCGGGAAGCTCGTACTCGCGGGGATCCACCAACCGGACCGCGACGACCTCGTGGCGCTCGGTCAGGCGGAGCAGCGGTCGCTCCCATCCGGGCTGGCTGATGAAGTCCGAGATCAACACTACGAGCGAGCGGCGGCGCACGACCCGCGCCGCCGCCTCCGCCAACACGGACAGGTCCGTCGTGCTCCCGCCGGACAGCGGTCGGAGGAGGTGCTCGAGCAGGCGGAGGACCTGGTGGCGGCCTTGGGCGGGCGGGACGGTGACGACCTGGTCACCGTCATAGACGATGTAGCCGACGCGATTGCCGCCGCGCACGAGCAGCTGGCCGAAGACGCCCGCCAGCTCGGCGAGCACCAGCTCCTTCGTCCGCTCGGCCGCGCCGAACGCCATCGACCGCGAGCGATCGAGCAGCAGCCAGGCCGTGACCTCGCGATCCTCCATGAAATCCCGCACGAACAGCTCGTCCATGCGCGCCGTGACGTTCCAGTCGATGTGGCGAACGTCGTCGCCCCAGTCGTAGGTGCGGAGGTCGAGGAAGTCCGTGCCGCTCCCGCGCAAGACCGTCCGGTAGTCGCCCTGCAGGCGGCCATCGAGACGGCGCAGCACGCGCCACTCGAGCTGGCGGAGCACGCGGTCGGGCGTGAGGAGAGCGGCGGAGTCCACGGCGCAGCGGTGTCCTTAGGTGGCCGTGGCTCGCAGCACGACGTCGGGTACCGGGACCCTCGCCATGACGGCGTCGATGACGTGCTGGGCGTCGATGCTGTCGGCAAGCGCCTCGTACGAAAGCACGAGCCGGTGCCGCAGCACGTCGGGAGCGATCGTCGAGATGTCCTCCGGCAGGACGTACTGGCGTCCCCGCACGAGCGCGAGGGCCCGCGCGGCGAGCACCATGTTGATCGAGGCACGGGGGCTCACGCCGAAGGTGACGTAACGGGCGAGATGCTCGAGCCCGATCGACTCCGGTCCGCGCGTGGCGGAGGCGACCTTGACCGCGTACTCGATCAAGGTCGGGTCGACGAACACGTCTTGGACGGCCCGCTGCAACCCGCGCAGCTGCTCGACCCCCATCACCCGTTGCAGGGTCTCGAGGCCCGCGATCATCCGCTCGACGATGACGAACTCCTCGGTCGCGCTCGGGTAGTCGACGAGCACCTTCAGCATGAACCGGTCGACCTGTGCCTCGGGCAGCGGATACGTGCCGTCGGACTCGATCGGGTTCTGCGTCGCCATGACGAGGAAGGGATCGGGCAGCGCGTGCGTCTCACGACCGATGGTGACCTGGCGCTCCTGCATCGCTTCGAGGAGGGCGCTCTGCACCTTTGCCGGCGCCCGGTTGATCTCATCCGCGAGCACGAGGTTGGCGAAGACCGGTCCGAGCGCGACGTCGAACTCGCCGAGCTTCTGGTTGTAGATCCTCGTCCCGACGATGTCGGCCGGAACCAGATCCGGCGTGAACTGGATGCGCTGGAACTCGACGCCGAGCGCGTCCGCGAAGGTCTTCACCGCGAGGGTCTTCGCCAACCCGGGCACGCCCTCGACGAGCAGGTGGCCGCGGGCAACCAGCGCGACAACCATCCGTTCGAGCAGGACGTCCTGGCCGACGATGACCCGCTTCACGTGATAGAGGACGTGTTCGAGCGAACCCGGTGGGGCGGGCTCGAGGCGCTCAGATGGCGTGCTCATTTGGCCGGCTCACCGGCGGCACCGCCCGCGCTGGCGATCGGGACGGCGAACCCGATGCCAGCGAAGTTGTCGGCCCCCGAAGGGTTGGCGAATCCTTCCACGACCCCGATCACCTGACCTTTCGCGTTGAGGAGCGGGCCGCCGGAACTGCCCGGGTTGACGGCGGCATCGAACTGGATGAGCCCGTTCAGTGTGTGCCCGCCCTTCGGGGCGAAGGTCCGGTCGAGCCCGGAGACCACCCCCGCGGACAGCGAGCCGACTAGCCCGATCGGGTTCCCGACCGCGAAGACCGCGTCACCGATGTCCGCGCCACCCCCGAGCACCTCCGGAACGATCACGGCAGGGAGCTTGCTCGTCGCCAGAACGGCGGTGTCGTCGCTCGAGTCGGCAGCACTAATGGACGCCGCGGAGGTCGTGCCGTCGGCGAAGATGACCTTGATCGCGCTCGCTCCCACGACGACGTGGAGCGCGGTCATGATCTCGCCGTTCGAGTCGACGATGAAGCCGCTGCCAAGGTCGCTAGGCCCGTTCGCCCGCTCCGCCTCGATCACCACCAGACCGGCGCGCACCTGCTCGTAGACCGTGGCAGCAGTGGGCGCCGCCGATTCGAGCTTGGAAACTGCAGCGTTCGCCTGCGCCTTGGCGATGGCGTTGACCGCGCCGGAGGTGAGATCCGGCCGACTCGAGATCCGCAGGCTCGTGAGGACCAGGGCAACGATCAGCGAAACGATGACGATGGCGGTCGCGATGACCGGGAGCCGGCGCCACGACCGCTTGGTCGTCGTAAGAGGCACGGTCTCCGGGACCTCGGTAGGCGTCTCTCTGCCGCGCACCGGCATCGCGACGGGGGGCCGGCTCTCGCGAGTGTCCCGGTCGGACATCCCCACGGTATAGCCCCCAATGCTGAAAGCTGCCTGCGAATCTCGGAGGGTGGCGTCAGATCCCCGGTGTAAACGCGCAACGGGCGTAGGTTCCTTCAAGAGCTCGCAACTCAGAAGGAGGACCTACACCCGTGGCACTACGAGTATCGCCCACCCGAGACCATCCGCGCCGAGATCCACGAGCTGTTCGCCGCTGACGGCGACCTGATGAGCACGTTGGAGCAGGTCGCACGCCTGTCGGTGCGCCTCACGTTCCAGAGCGTCATCGAGGAGATCGTCTGCGAAGAACTCGGGCGCGACCGCTACGAGCGGCGCAGCAGTGACAGTCCGGCCGGCTCTCGCAACGGCTGGCAGAAGCCCCGGACGCTGAAGACGTCCCTCGGCCCGGTCGCCCTCCAGCGTCCGAAGCTGCGCCATGCGCACTCCGCGCTGTGCGACCAGCTCTTCGGGGTCGGCGTGACGAGGACGAACGCGCTCGAGACGCTCGTCATCTCCTGCTGGGTCCGGGGGTTGTCAGACCGCGACATCGAGGCGATGCTCGCCGAGACCTTCGGCGACGACGCGACGATCAGCCGGTCGACGGCGAGCCGGATCTGCCAGCGACTTCGGGCCGAGTTCGACGCTTGGAAGCGGCGCGACCTGTCCAAGATCAAGATCGACTATCTCTACCCCGACGGGAGCGTGCGCCACGAGGCGCCATTTGACCGGGTGGGGGGAAAGGACCCACCTGTGGCCTGTCGCAGCAGGCCGCTGAAGCTGAGGGCAGCCTGACCCTGGAGACGCAGGGAAGGGTGGCAAGCAGCCCTGACAACGACGGGACGGGCCGGTTCATCCCACCCGGGTTTTTCCCCCTGAGGTGCTCGACGACGCCCATCGCCAGGCGGCATGCGAGTTGCTGTTCGAGCGGCTCCCCAAGCGGCGGCACCGCGCCAACCCCCGGGCCGTCAAGCGCAAGATGTCGAACTTCAAGGTGAAGCGCCCGGAGCACCGAGGACAGCCACCGCCCCCGAAGCCCAAGATCCGCGTGCTGAGCGCCTAAGTAAACGGTATTGCGACTAGCTCCAACTGTTCATGAGAATCCCTGACCAGGGTGGCGGACGATTCTCCTGCAGGCGATCGAGCGTGGCTCGGAGATATCGGGTTTTCCGCGGTCATCGTCCCCGCCATTTCGGCCGTCGGCAGGTCCGAGGACTGGTGCTCGGACATGACGGGGCCAGCGCTGCCCGTTGCTTCGGAGTCGAGGACGATCAGGTGATGAGCGCGATCCTCGTATAGGCGTCGAGCAACGCGTCCGCACTCGGCCAGCCGTCGAGGATGCGGACGACGTCGCGCCGCGCCGAGCGGACGTGTCGGCAGCGCTGGCGGGCGCTCACGTTCGTCATCAAGGCGAAGCTGGAGGCGGTCGAAGCCGGGATCAGCGAGTTCGAGTCGGAGTTCCTCGCAAACGTGGTCCTGCCGGACGGCTCGTCGGTCGGTGACTTCATTCGCCCGCAGATCGAGCGCGCCTACTCAGAGGGGACATTGCCGTCAGCGCTTTCTCAGCTCGGGAGGAGCGAGTAGCGGACGAGCCGTCGAGGCTCCACTGATGTGATGAAGGACCGCGGCGCGGCCCCTGCGTGACGAGTGCGGTGAGTGCGCACCCGAACGCCGGCTGAAAGAGCTCGCGATGGCTCGGCCTGCGAAGTCAAAGAACGAGGGTTCTCCTCGTCGTGGGGAACCGAGTGTTGGCACACTCGGTGCTTCGAAAGGCACACCCCCACGACGAAGGAGAACACCCGTGGAGCAACGTTACGTCGGCATCGACTTCCACCGGCGCCGTTCGGTAATCGTCCACAAGGACGCGGCGGGCACCGTCCTCGAGACGGTCCATCTCGACAACGACCGGGAAGCGTTCGCGCGAGAGCTCGCGAAAGCCGGTGAGCACCCAGAGGTCGTCCTCGAGGCGTGCTACGGGTGGTACTGGCTCGCGGACTTCCTCGAAGAGCTCGGCGCGAACCTCCACCTCGCCCACCCACTCGGCAACAACTGGGGGCCACCGCAGAGTGAAGAACGACGAGCGTGATGCCGAGGACCTCGTTCGACCTGTTGCGCCTCGGGCGTCTCGCGGAGGCCTACATCGCCCCACCGGAGCTCCGCGAGCTCCGCGAGATCGTCCGCTACAGAGCGAAGCTCGTCGGGCTCCGCTCCGCGCTCAAGTCCCAGGTCCACTCCGTGCTCGCGAAAGAAGGCGTTGCTGTCCCGATGACCGACCTGTTCGGCACCGCGGGCCAGGACCTCTTGAACATCGCTCGGCTCGGTCGCGCCTACGGCATTCGCGTCGAGTCGCTCCGCGACCTCATCTCCGCCTACGACAAAGAGATCGCGATGCTCGAGGGCGAGGTCGACCGCTGGCTCGCGGGCGACAAGGGCTACCTCGCGATCCAGGCCATCCCCGGCGTCGGGCCCGTCCTCGGCGCGGTGTTCTGCGCCGAGATCGGCGACGTGTCGAGGTTCTCCTCGCCGGACAAGCTCGCCTGCTGGGCCGGGCTCACGCCGCGGCACCGCGAGTCCGACGTCCACGTCGTGCGCGGCCCGATCACGAAACAAGGCAGCCGTCTCGTGCGCTGGGCAGCGGTCGAGGCCGCACAGCGGCGAGCCGGGTTCCAGGCCGAGCGCTTCGAACGGATCGCCGAGCGTCGCGACTCGAACAAGATCGCCCGGGTGGCTCTCGCCCGGCACATCCTCACCCTCGTCTACTTCGGCCTGAGGGACGGAGAGATCCGCTGCCTCGCCGAGGCGATCCGGTGAGCTCGGCACCAGCCGGACGCGCGCTTGTTGTCTGTCATGACCCCCGAAAGGCGCGGTCGTTAGTTCCTGATTAAGCCCGTCCGGCTGTTGTCGCATCGCTCCATGTCGCCTCGCACGACGTAGGGATGACTGGCATCCGAGCAGCTCGGCATGTCCCCGCCAGGAGCACGAACCTGGAGGAGCGAAGAGCGTCCTCGCGACGAGGGAACGCAGCCAAGCCCGCCTCCGGCGGGCGATCCCAATGATCTCCGACGAAGGATGACCGGGTCGTAAAGACCCAGGCTTCGCCCAGATCTTGACGACCCTCTTCCTGCGGAGCACGGGAGGAGGACTTCGTCGCGCCCGGACTATGGAATACCGTGACCGGCTCAGCTCACCGACCAGGAACAAATCGTGTCGTCCTGCGGGCGACGCTCTTGACATTGAGCGCTCCTTCAGGGATGACTGTCTGCGCTCATACTCTCGTGGCGATCGGTCGTTAGATCCCTGATGACGCGATCCTGGCGAGGGATGGTCGTCGCCGTGGCGCTCGGGTGCGCCATGTTGTCGGTCGTCACCGGCCCGACACCAGCCGGCGCCGCCTCGCGTCCCACCACGTCCGCTTCTCGCCCCACCGTGCTCTCGGTCCAAGTCAGCCGTCGCCTGGTCCCGGCAGACGGCTGGACGCCCATGATCACGGTGCGGACGCTAGGCGCCACAAGCTGCCAGCTGGCCCTGGTGACCCACCCGTGGGTGAGGGTGACGTACTCGCATCAGCCGGCGAGCTGCCTCCACGACGTCTACCGGGGCTGGGCGACGCTCGGCCCGAACCCAGCAACCGACCGCCTCCCCATCGTCTTCCGGTTCACCGCGCGCAATGGCACCTCGGTCGTCTCCCGACTGATCGTCGTCACGATGGAGGCGAGCGCAGCCCGACATCCCGTTCCGACGGCGACCACAACCACCACGACCGTCACAACGACCCCGGTGACCACGACGACACAGGCCGTCGTGCCGCCGTCGGTCGAGAACCTCGATGTATGCGCCCCCGGACCAGACTGCTACTACGGCCCGATCTACGCGACGTACCAGACCTACGGGAACGTCGCTCCAGACGGTCTTGCAGACTGCAGCTTCGCTTCGGCGGCGGACTGGGAGCAGATCGTGCTGGGGATGACACCGGACGCGAGCGTCATCGGCGATGAGTTCGCCGCGGCGGGCGGAACGTCGGCCGGACTCCCCCAAAGCGACCTGTGGACCTACTGGCAGCAGGACGGCATCGACGGCGTCTTCCTGACTGGCCTGGACAGCTACTACACCGACCAGACCGACGTCGAGAACGGCGTCCGCGACTATGCGGCGATGATCATCGAGCTGAACTTCGCACAGGGCACGTACTTCGGCGACTACCAGATGAACGCAGGTCTCCACGACGCTGTCGTCGACGGATTTACCCCCGAGGGTCCTCTCGTCGTGACCTGGGGTCAGACCATCCAGATGACGTGGCAGCAGTGGAACGACGAGGTCATCGGGATGTGGGGGATCGCCAGCAACCCGAGTTGAGTTCTCCTGCCCGGAATACCTCCCGTGTCAGCCGAAAGACTCATCACGAGGAGGACCCTGACATGGCAGATACGAACGACGTCCCTATCACCGGCAACGTCACCCGAGACCCCGAGCTGCGCTTCACGCCAGGCGGGGCGGCCGTCGCTGATCTCAGCGTCGCGGTCAACCGCCGGTGGTTCGTGGGAAGAGGCGGTCAGCTTCTTCGACGTCGAGGTCTGGCAGGAGATGGCGGAGAACGTCGACCAGAGCATCACCAAGGGTGCTCGTGTCGTCGTCACCGGCCGCCTGGAGCAGCACTCCTGGGAGCCCGAAGATGGAGGGAAGCGCTCGCAAGTGAAGATCATCGCCGACGAGGTGGGCGCGTCCCTCCGTTACGCGACCGCCGAGACCACCAAGAACGAGCGTCGGAGTGAGGGCGACGAGGAGCGACCCCACCGCCCGGCCCCGTCGTCGGGCACGCGGGGCGACGGCGGGCGTGACGCTGGCGTGCGCAAGCGCGCCTCGTCCTCCCGGGTGCGAACGCAGGGCGACGACCTCGGCGAGACGTCCAAGCCCGCCACCGGCGACGACTGGGACGACGAGGGCACGAAGTCCGGGCGCTCACCCAGTCGCCTCGGTGACCAGGGCACGAGGGTGACGACCCGCGGCGCCGACGCTCCTATGCAGGCGACGCCGCCTGAGCAGCTTGACGACCGAGGGAGCACCGGAGCGGGTTTCCCTCAGCGCCCCCGGTGCTCCCCGGCCGTGTCGTCATCCTGCTCCGCCTCGCTGGGGATCTCCTGCGCACCGACTGCGTATTCGCCGACAACCGGAATGATCCCCGCGCACGGTCGCACGGGCGACCGGTTGCACGACGAGGCGGACCAGGTGAGGCAGGCGAGATGACGAAGATCGTGACGGTGGCAGGGACGAAGGGCGGCGTCGGCAAGACGACGACCGCGGTGTGTCTCGCCCTGGAGGCTGAGGCGCGCGGCATCAATGTGCTGCTGGTCGACGTGGACCCCCAGGGCTCGGCGTCGACGTGGGTGCCGGCCATCTCGAAGTACCTCGGCGACGTGCTGACGGCCGCGGAGATCAAGGCCGCCGGCGGGGGACATGACCTCGTCCTCGTCGACTCGCCTCCCGGCGGTGCGTCCCAGGCGCTCGCGGCGATCGAGGTGGCCGACATCGTGGTGGCGGTGACCGGACTCGGGCCGGGCGAGATCGCCTGATTGGAGCACCTCTTCCGCCTCGTCGACCCCGACCTCGTCGTGCCGACCGCGTCGCGAGGGCCGGCGCTCCATCCACGCCCTCGGTTTGGAGCGGCTGCGCTCGATCGAGTGGCTGGCAGACCGCGTCACCAACTTCGTCCCTGCCTCGACGAGCGTCGAGTGGGCACAAGGCGAGCACCGGGCGCTCCCCGAGCTCTCCCCCGCCGCCATCGCCTACCGTGCCGTGCTCGAACCGGGTCCTGGCGCTTGGAGGCGAGTGATGGCCAAGCTCAAGAGCACCGACCCTTTCGGCGGGATCCGGCTGGACGGGGCGACGGGTCGCGAGGAGCGCCCCGTCACCGAGCCAGCGCCGTGGCGTGCCGGCGACCGTTGGGCTGGACACGGAACGCCTGCAACCGCGGGACGTCCTCATTGAGACCACCGTGGGATCCGCGTGTCTCGTGAGATCCATTCCACCACGAAGGCGTGGCGGTCCGTACGGGCGTCGATCCCGCTGCCTCCGCCTTGACAGGGCGGCGCTCTACCAGTCGTGAGCTAACGGACCATGACCCCCCAGCCTAGGCCCATCCCCTTATCCCCTTCCCGCCCAGCGGGACCAAGGCGCCTGTTGGGAGGGGTCTCGGCGTCGAGTCGTGCGAGATCCGTACGGAGAACCCGTACCGGAAAGCTGTACGGCACCGGCGTACGGCAAGCCGGGTGGGAAGGCGGCGCCAGCCTGGCCATCACCCCGTCAGCGTCGCGGCTGCTGCCACCAGTCCCGCACGTACGCCGCGGTCGTCTCCAGAACCTCCGTGCGCTGTCGGTCGGCGACCTTGGCCTCCTCGACAAGCTGGAGCGCAGCGTCCAGGAGCTCGAACGTCTCCTGCCACGACATCCCGAGGCTCGGCCGAAGGCCTCGTGCCGCTCGTTAGACCAGCTCATCGGGCTGCATAGGGCACGCTCCTTGGCGTGCGCCTGCTCAACGAGCAGCGAAGACTCGCCCGACATTCGACACGCAGCCGACCTCCGTGGTGGCAGGAGACGCAGGTCCCCTCCACAACGTCGCTGCTCCGCCACTTCACGGCGCGCCTCGAGGCGTCGCCGAAGGGCTGCGTCATCGAGCTCGCCGACACGGCCCGGGCGCTCGGCCTCGGGGAGCGGTCCGGGCGTCACGCCCCCTTCGCCCGCACGGTCGGCCGGGCGATCGACTTCGAGATGGCCCAGCTCCGCGACGCCTCGACGCTTGCCGTGCGCCGGCACCTACCACCCCTCGCCCGCCGTCACCTGGCGCGCCTGCCGGAGACGCTCCGCGCCCAGCACGAGCGGTTGGCGAACATGCCCGAGGAGTCCGGCATGGAGCGGCTGCGCCAGCGGGGCCGCCAGCTCGCGCTCAGCCTCCTCCAGCTCGGCGAGGACGTGGACGGCGCCGAGCGCCAGCTGATGCGCTGGCGCTTCCACCCGTCGCTCGCACACGAGTGCGCCACCTGGGCCGGCCATGAGCCGCGGCGCGACCACGGCCCGATGCTCCGGCGCCTCCGGCGCCTCACGCGGGAGCTGGTGCCACCTCCGCCGGGGTGCGGGCCGCGGCGGCGTCCGCCTGAGGCGGAGGCGGGTCGCCGGACGGTCGACGCGGCGGTCGAGGAGGCGCTGCGCGCGCGACAGCTCGAACGCCGATCGGGCGCCCGGGTCGCGATCCGGTACGCCGCAGAACACGCCGACGGCTTCGGCGCGGCGCCAGTAGCCCGTCGCAGGGGTTCGCCCGTCCGGGTGGAAGGACGGTGGGTCGGGCGGCCGCCCGGGAGGAGCGGCCGGGGTGGTGCGACGCGTCGCCTGCGGCGAGAAAACGGAACGGAGGCTCCAGACTGCACCAACGAAGCTCCCCGACCGTGAGGGGTGAGGCCCGGGGACACGAGCCGCACCACCCGACCGGGACATATAACGTCCGGGGCGCCGCCGCATTCCCGGATTCCCGGTTGATGCGACGTTGCCTCCGGGCTCGAGGCGTGGTTCCCGGCGCGGCGCTCCGGGGCACCAGCCGGTAGTTTCGTGCTGTGGCTACCGATGTGACCGACCAGACGTTCGAGACCGAGGTCCTCGCCCGCTCCGAGGAGCACCCGGTCGTCGTCGACCTGTGGGCGGAGTGGTGCGGCCCGTGCCGGACCCTCGGCCCGATCATCGAGAAGGTGGTCGACGAGACGGAGGGTGCCGTCGAGCTCGTGAAGGTGAACGTCGGACGAGAACCCCCAGGTCTCGGCAGCGTTCCAGGTGCAGTCGATCCCCGCGGTGTTCGCTATCTCGGACCGGAAGATCGTCGACGCCTTCATCGGGGCGCTCCCCGAGCCGGCGGTCCGCGAGTGGGTGGAGCGCCTCGTCAAGGCGCCGAGCGAGGCTGACCTTCTGATCGCCCGGGGCGACGAGGCGTCACTGCGCCAGGCCCTCGAGCTCGAGCCCGACCACCCCGGCGCCGTCGTCGCGTTGGCCGAGCTCCTGGTCGCCGCCTCCGAGCCCGACGAGGCGCTGGCGCTGCTCGCACGGATCCCCGAGACCGAAGAGACGCGGCGGGTCGCCGCGCTGGCACGCTTGGCGAAGTCGGCGGACGGCGCCGGCGCCCTCGACGGCGGGTCGGTCGAGCCCCGGCTCGACGAGCTCCTCGACCAGGTGAAGAGCAACGACGCCGCACGCCAGGAGTTCGTCGACATCCTCGAGACGATGGATCCGGGCGACCCCGGCGCGACCACTACCGCCGGGCGCTCGCCTCCCGCCTCTTCTGAACGCGGCCGCGGCAGCTCAGGTGGGACGACGCGCGGCCGGCCCGGTCATCGACGATGCCCACGCTGGGGCCGTCACGGGGGGCGGTGGCGCGAGCGTGCTCCGCGGCGTCGGCCCGGTCGTGCTCGAGCTCGGGGGCCGCCGCTACGACGTCGACGTCCGCCCGCTTGTGATGGGGATCCTCAACCGGACCCCGGACTCCTTCTACGACAAGGGCGCGTACTTCGAGCTCGACGAGACCCTGCGGCCGCGCCGACGAGCTCGTGGCCGCGGGCGCGCGACATCCTCGACGTTGGGGGCGTGAAGGCGGGCCCCGGGCCCGAGGTGACCCTCGCCGAGGAGCTCGACCGGGTCGTGCCCGCTGTCGAGGCCCTCGTCGCCCGCTTCGACGTGCCGGTCTCGGCAGACACCTGGAACGCGGAGGTCGCTGCAGCCTGCTACGCCGCAGGGGCGGTGCTCGGCAACGACATCAGCGGGTTCGCCGACCCGCGCTACCTGGACGTCGCCGCGGCGGCGGGCGCCTCGGTGGTGGCGACCCACGTGCGCCTGGCACCGAGGGTGCCCGACCCCGAGCCCGAGTACCCGGGCGGCGACGTGGTCGCGGCGGTCGAGTCCTTCCTCGCCGACCGCCTCGCCCGGGCGCTCGCCGCGGGGATCCCGGCGAGCCGCGTCGTGCTCGACCCGGGGCTCGACCTCGGCAAGACGGCCGCGCAGTCGCTGGAGCTCCTGCCGCGCCTCGATGCGCTTCGCCGCGCTCGGCCAGCCCCTGATGCTCTCGGCGTCGAACAAGACCTTCCTCGGCGTGGAGCTCGGGCTGGCGATCGACGAGCGCCGCGACGCCTCGCTCGCCGCGGTGGCGCTCGGGGTCGCACGGGGCTGTCGCGTGCTGCGGGTCCACGACGTCGCCGGGACGCGCCCGCGTCGTCGAGGCCCTCGTGGCGGTGACGCGGGGATGAGCGCCGCGCCGCGCCGTCGCGCCGACGGAACGCCGCATCCCGTCTACGTGGTCCACGGCGACGACGCGGGGCTCGTCAGCCAGGAGCTCACCGCCCTGCTCGACGAGCTCGGGCGTGACGACGCGTCGGGCCTCACCCCCGTCGAGGAGTACGGGGAGCCTGGCAAGGACGACGACCTCGCGATCGGACCCGTGCTCGACGCCTGCCGTACGCCCCCCTTCCTCGCCGACCGGCGCATCATCGTCGTCCGTGACGGGGGGAGCCTGGACGCCTCCCAGGTGAAGGAGCTCGTCGCCTACCTGAACGGGCCGCTGGACACGACCGTCCTGGTCGTCGCCGTGTCGGGCCGCTCCGCCCCCGCCGCGCTCGTGAAGGCCGCCCGCACCGCGGGCCTCGTGATCGACGCCGCGCCCGCCGGCACCGCCCGGGCGCGCTCCCAGTGGTTCGCGGAGCAGCTCCACGGCGGGCCCGTGCGACTCGACGCCGCGGCGACGGCGCGGATCGAGGAGCACCTCGGCGAGGACCTCGCCCGGCTGGAGGGGATCCTCGCCACGCTGGCCTCCGCCTACGGTCCCGGCGCCCGCATCGGCCCGGAGCAGCTCGAGCCCTTCCTCGGCACGGCGGGCGGCATCGCGCCGTGGGACCTCACCGACGCGATCGACCGCGGCGACGGCCCCGGCGCGATGGCGGCCCTCGGCCGGCTGCTCGGCGCCGGCGAGCGCCATGGGCTGCAGGTGCTCGCGACGCTGCACCGGCACTACGGGGCGATGCTCCGCCTCGACGGCGCCGACGTCGCCGACGAGGCCGGAGCTGCGGCGCTCACCGGGATGAGCCCGTACCCGGCGAAAAAGGCCCTCCTCCAGGCACGCCGCCTCGGGCACGAGCGCGTGGCCCGGGCGATCACGCTGCTCGCAGACGCCGACCTCGACCTGCGCGGGCGGGTCGGCTGGTCGCCGGAGCTCGTGCTCGAGGTGCTCGTCGCCCGCCTCGCCCAGCTCGCCCGGCTGCCGGCGGGAACGGGTGGCGCGGCGGCCTCGCGGCACCGGGCGTCACGCCCGTGAGCGGCACCGCGGCCGATCCCCGAGAGCTCCTCGAGCTCGCCACCGCGATCGCCGTCGACGCCGGCGCGCTGCTGCTGCGGACCAGCGCCGGCTCGGGCCGCGCCGTCAAAGAGCGCGCCGCCGAGCGCAAGTCGTCGCGGACGGACCTGTCGACCGAGGCCGACCGCGCGAGCGAGCAGCTGGTGCGCGAGGCGATCGCCCGAGCCCGCCCCGACGACGCCCTCCTCGGGGAGGAGGGCGGGTCGACGCCCGGCTCGTCCGGGCTCACCTGGGTGGTGGACCCGCTCGACGGCACCACGAACTTCGTCTACGACTATCCCGCCTGGGCGGTGTCGATCGCCGTCGTGCGCGGCGAGCAGCCGCTGGCGGGCGTCGTGCACGACCCCCAGCGCAGCGAGACCTTCGCGGCCGCGCTCGGCCGGGGAGCGACGCTGAACGGCGAGCCGCTCGAGCTCGGACCGGCGCCCCCGCTCGCCGAGGCACTGGTCGCCACGGGATTCTCCTACTCGTCCGAGCGCCGCGGCTCCCAGGCGAGGCTTCTCCCAGCGGTCGTCCCCGCGGTGCGGGACATCCGCCGGGGCGGCTCGGCCGCGCTCGACCTCTGCTACCTCGGCGCAGGCCGGCTCGACGGCTTCTACGAGGCCGGGTTGAGGCCGTGGGACCGCGCCGCGGGCCTGCTCGTCGCGAACGAGGCCGGGGCGCTGCACGCGGACCTCGACGGCCTGGTCGGCGGGACGCCGACCCTCGTGGTCGCGCCGCCCGTGCTGTTCGAGGAGCTCTGCCGCCTGCTCGAACGGGCCGCGGCCGGCAGCGACTGAGCCACGCCGACCGGCCGGATCGCCCGGGGCCGCACGCGGCAGGGCGCGGCAGGTGCTCGCTACCATTCGGAGGCTTTCCGGGCGGCGGGTCCGGGGCGGGTGCCTGAGGAGGGCCGGGTGGAGTTCGACGTCGTGATCGAGATCCCGCGGGGTTCGCGCAACAAGTACGAGGTCGACCACGAGACGGGGCGCATCCGGCTCGACCGGACCCTGTTCACCGCGACCCACTACCCGGCGGACTACGGGTTCATCGAGGACACGCTCGGTCGCGACGGCGATCCGCTCGACGCGCTCGTCCTGGTCGAGGAGCCGACCTTCCCGGGCTGTGTGATCGCGAGCCGCGCGATCGCGATGTTCCAGATGACCGACGAGAAGGGCCCCGACGACAAGCTCGTCTGCGTGCCGGCCGGCGACCCGCGCTACGACCGCTTCCAGGACCTCGCCGACATCCCCGAGTTCGACGTGCGTAAGATCCAGCACTTCTTCGAGGTCTACAAGGCGCTCGAGCCGGGCAAGCGCGTCGAGAGCGCCGACTGGGTCGGACAGCGCGGCCGCGGAGTCCGAGATCGCCGCCTCCCGCGAGCGCCTGAAGGCTCACTGACCCCCTGACGCTGGCAGGCGGCGCCGGTCGGCGCGCCCAGCGGCCGAGGTGCGAGCGGCCGGCTCGCCGCCGTCAGAGCTTGATCTTCCAGTCCTGCTCGATCGCGCCGACGACGGCGGTGCCGATCCGGTCGTCGCCGGCCGGCGGGTCGATGTGGACGCCGTCGGGGTCGCGCACCTGGACGGGCGTGCCGTTCGGGCCCGGGAGGAACTGGGCGTAGTGGCCCGCGGAGTTCTCGAACAGCTTCCACGTCGAGAAGTAGGCGGCGCCGGGATGAGACTTGGCCTCGACGGCGTAGATCGTGTTGAGCACGGCCATGTCGGCGGAGAAGCTCGCCGAGGCCATCACCGGCAACCCGACCCACAGCACGTGCGCACCGGCCGCGGCCGCCTCGTGCATGAGCGCCGCGACCCGCGCCCCGTAGACCTTGCGCCAGGCGGCAGAGCCGAAGCCGTAGTAGGTGCCGCCGGCGTAGAAGCTCTGGGCGTCGTTGCCCCCGAGGAAGACGACGACGACGCCGGGGTGGTACTCGGCGAGCTCGCTGGCGAGCGAAACGGGCCAGTTGTAGTACGTCGTGTTGACGAGGCCGGAGTCACCGGTCGCCTTTGCCAGGACGTGGACGTCGGCATGGCCGGTGAGGACGTCGACGAGACCCGAGCCGAGGTCCTCGCCGAGCGAGTCGCCGATCTCCAGCAGCACGAGCGGGTGCGCCGCGCTCGGCTGCTTGACCGGCGGCGGCCCTGACTTTTGCGGGGCGGGCCCGGCCGTGGCGCCGGCCATGGCGCCGGCCGTGGCGTCGGCCGAGGCGGGCAGGGCGGCCAGCGCGACCAGCGCCGCCGCGCCCATCCCCGCGCCGCCGACGCGGCGGGCGCGGCTCGCCCCCGGGCGTCGCTCGGGGTTGTTCCGGCGGCTGGCCTCGGTCATCTGGTCAGGCTCCTCGGTTGGCTCGTTCGTCGGCCCCGCCTAGAGGTGCACGTGCCACGCCCGGTCGATCGCCTCGACGACGGCGCTGGCGAGCAGGTCCTCGCCGGCGGGCGGCGCGAGGTGCACGCCGTCGGGATCGCGCACCTGGACGAGATTGCCCGACGCGTTCGGCAGGTACTCCGCGTAGGAGCCCGAGGAGTTCTCGAACACCTTCCACGAGGAGTAGTACGTCACCCCCGGGAAGCGGGAGGCCTGCGCCTGGTAGATCGCGTTCAGCAGCTCCATGTCGGCGTTCGAGATGTCGGCGCTCGGGCCCATGATCGGCATCCCCACCCACAGCACCTCCGCGCCGGCCGCCGTCGCCTCGCGCATCATCGCGGCGACCCTCAGGCTGTACTGCTGCCGCCAGAAGGGGGTGCCGAACGAGGCGAGCTGCTCGCCGACGTCGAAGCCTTGGACGTCGTTGCCGCCGAGGAAGACCACGACGAGGCCCGGGTGCAGCGCCTTCAGCTCGGCCTGCAGGCTCGCCGGCCAGTTGTAGTAGGCGACGTTGGCGAGGCCGGTGTCGATCTTGGCGTCCTGGACGAGGTGCACGTCGGGATGGCCGGTGAGGACGTCACCGAGGCCGTAGCCGAGGTCGACGCCGAGCGAGTCCCCGACCTCGAGCAGGGTCAGCGGCCGGGCCGCGCTCGGCTGCCTGAGCGCGGCGGGCGCCGGGGCCTGGGTGGGCGACGTGGGCCGGGTCGTCGGCGTCGGGGTGCTCGAGGGCGTCGACGAGCCGCTGGCCGGGGTGGTCGGATGCGTGCGCGCGACGGTGCTCGTCGGAGGAGGTGGCGGCGGCACGGTCCCGGACGTCCCGGGACCGCTGCGGCCGAGCGCCCGGTTGGCCCCGTTCACGACGCGGTCGAGCCCGAAGAACTCCTCGACACGCGCGATCGGGCGGAGCACCGACATGGCCACGCTGCGCCGGGTCCCGGGGGGAGAGGAGTTCGCCGAGTTGTAGAGCTGGCGGGCGTCGACCACCGTCCACAGGGCGAAGCACACCACGCCGACGCCGAGGATCTGGCCGGCCGAGACGAGGTGGCGGCGCCGGCGGGAGTGGTGGCGCGGCCGCGGTCGCTCCGGCACCCGTGCGTCGCCCGCTCGACCGGGCACGGCGACCCTAGCCACGGCGGGCACGGGGCGCCGGCCGTGGCGCGCGGGAGCACTTCGGGCGCGCCGCGCACGGCTCGAGGGGAAGGTTGGCGGTGGCGAAGGCCAGGCGCACGGACGGGGGCCCTCTCAGAACCTGAAGTAGATGAACGGGGCGACGCCGGCGGGGCCGAGCGTCGTGATGACGAGGAGCGAGACGCCGAGCACCGCGCCCTTGGCGACGGTGCCGAACGCGGCGAACCCCTCCTCGATCCGTGCGCCGAGACCGCTCGGCATGTACTGCAGCGAGAGCGATCCGACGATGGTGAGCACGACGGGCCAGCGCACGAGCGGCGCCGGCTCGCCCCACGTCGAGAAGAGCCGCCCGATGAGCGTGAACGCGTTCGGGAAGGTGTCGGCGCGGAAGAAGACCCAGCCGAGGCAGACGAGCTGGAACGTGGCGAACTGCTGCCACCAGATCGCCGGGGTCGCCTCGGGCTGCGGCGGGAGACCACGCGCCACCCGCCGGCTCCGCTTCCAGTGGCCGACGCACTGACCGAGGCCGTGGAGGCCTCCCCAGGCCACGAAGGTCCAGGCGGCTCCGTGCCAGAGGCCGCCGAGGAGCATCGTGATCATGATGTTGCGGTACATGGTCCCGCGCGAGCCGCGGTTGCCGCCGAGGGGGACGTAGACGTAGTCCCGCAGCCACGAGGACAGCGTCATGTGCCAGCGGCGCCAGAAGTCCTGCAGTGACCGGGCCGTGTACGGCTTGTTGAAGTTCTGAGGGAAGTGAAAGCCGAGCAGCAGCGCGCAGCCGATGGCGATGTCCGTGTAGCCGCTGAAGTCGCAGTAGATCTGCACGGCGTAGCCGTAGATCGCGAAGAGGATCTCCGGGGCGCTGTGGAGGGACGGGTTGTTGAACACGGGGTCGACGATCGCCGAGGACACGTAGCTCGAGATCACGACCTTCTTGAACAGTCCCCCGAAGATCAGGTAGGCGGCCTGGGGCAGGTCGATGTAGCGCGGGTCGCGCTGGCGGGCGCGTGCGATCTGGGGCAGGAGGTCCGAGCTGCGTACGATCGGCCCGGCCACCAGGTGGGGAAAGAAGGAGAGGAAGACGGCGACGTCGAGCGCGGGTGACGTCACGAGCTGGCGTCGGTAGATGTCGAACACGTACGACAGGCCCATGAACGTGAAGAAGGAGATGCCGACCGGCTCGGCGACCTGGACGATCGGGAGGGGGGTGCCGTGGAAGCCGAGACGGTGCAGCATGTTGTCGACGGTGACGGTGAAGAACGTGGCGTACTTGAACCACCCGAGCAGGCCGAGCTCCGCGACGAAGGTCGCGATCAGCCAGCCCCGCCGGGCGGGATCGGTCGTCGAGCGGTGCACCAGCTGGCCGCCGAGGATCGTGAAGACGGTCGTGACGGCCAGCAGGAAGATGAAGCGCCAGTCCCACCACGCGTAGAAGACGTAGCTCGCGACGAGCGTGAAGATCTTCCAGGGACGGGGGAAGGGGGCGATGAGCCAGTTGCCGATGAAGACGATCCCGAAAAAGATCGCGAAGTCAGTCGTCGGGAACAGCACGCGTGGACGGCTCCTCGAACGTGGCGCCCCTCGCCACCGGAATCAGCACACTACCGGGCGCGCCCCGTCCTTCTCAGTGCACTCCCAGGACTTTTTTGGCGCCGAAGGCCCTGCTCGCGACCGGACCGGCCGACCCATCTCGCGGAAGTTGATCCTTGCCTGGGCCGCAACGTGGGCGTAACATCGCGCTCCGCTAACGGGACTTGGCGAACCTCCGGTCGACCAGTCGGTAGCGCCCGAGCGGTGGGGGTCGTGCGGGCTTGTGAACGAGTGCACAAGCGTGACCGGAGGCGCAGCGCCGACACGAGGAGGAGGCAACGTGGCCCTCACCTGGAACCGCTCGATCGAATGGGACAGCGAGGACTGGCGCGCCCGCGCATCGTGCCGCGACACCGACCCTGACCTGTTCTTCCCGATCGGCACGACCGGTCAGGCGATCGAGCAGATCGAGGCGGCCAAAGCGGTATGTCGCGTCTGCGAGTCCCAGGCTGCGTGCCTGGAATTCGCGCTCGCCACGAACCAGGAGTCCGGCGTCTGGGGATGCACCTCGGAGGAGGAGCGCCGCAAGCTCCGTAAGGCCTGGCTCGCACAGCAGCGCCGGGCCTCCTGAGCGGGCGCGGCCCTCGGCCGCGCCGACCCCCGTCCCCACGTCCCAGCCGGCGCCGCGCCCGTGGCGGCCCCGGTCCGGTTGCGCATCGCCCGCCCGCCGGCCGTCCCACCTGAGGCCATCAGCCCTGCTGGCGGCCCCCGTCCTCGCTCTTCGGACGCGCCCCGAGCGGCGCGACCAGTGGCACGCTGAGGCGTACCACCGCGCCACCGTCGTTCTCGATGGTGATCGTGCCCTCCAGCTGGCTGCGCACGAGGTCGCGCACGATCGCCAGACCCAGGCTGCGGGTCTTGTCGATGTCGAAGCCCTCCGGGAAGCCAGAGCCGTTGTCCCGCACCTCGACGGAGAGCTCCCGCCCGTCGTTCTCGAAGCTCAGCTGGACCTCGGGCGAGGGCTGGGCCCCCTCGGTGAAGGCGTGCTCGACCGCGTTCTGCAGCAGCTCGGCGATCACGACGGCGAGGGGGGTGGCCACGTCGGCGACGACGTCGCCCGCGTCGCCGGAGACCCGGACCGCGGCCTCCCTCGCCATCACGCTCGAGGCGCGAGCGAGCTGGGCGAGGGCGGGCACGATCTCGTCGAAGGGCACCTGCTCGCCGGGCTCGCGGGCGAGGATCTCGTGGACGAGGGCGATGGCGCGGATGCGCCGCTCGGCCTCGAGGAGGGCCACCTTCGCGGAGCGGTCGTCGACTCGGCGGGACTGCAGCCGCAAGAGCGAGGAGATCGTCTGGAGGTTGTTCTTCACGCGGTGGTGCACCTCGCGGATCGCCGCGTCCTTCGACAGGAGCAGGCGGTCGCGCCGCCGCACGTCGGTGACGTCACGCAGCAGCGCCGCCGCGCCGGTGACCTCGCCCTCGTCGATGAGCGGGATGCTGCGGACGAGGACGATGACGTTCCGGCCGGCGCTCGATCTCCTCGATCACCGGCCGCCGGTGCTCGAAGGCGAGCGAGACGGCCTCGGACTCGATCCCGAGCTCGGCGAGGCTCGAGCCGACGATGGCCGACACGATCCCCATACGGTGGAGCGCGTTCACGGCGTTCGGCGAGGCGAAGCTGATGCGCTGCTCGGCGTCGAGGACGAGGACCCCGTTGCCGACGCGTGGCGCCTCCTCGATCGCCGCGTCGTCGCTCACGAAGGGGAACAGGCCCGAGCTCACCATCGCGGCGAGCCGTTCGAAGAGCCGGACGTAGACGCGCTCGAGCCCGCCGGTGCGCCGCCCGACCGTCGGCGACCAGACCCGCGACAGCACGGCGATCACGTCGCCCTGCCAGCGGACCGGGATGCACTGGTAGCGGACGACGACGCTCTCGTCCCGCTCGACGGGGCGCTCGCCCGTCAGGATCGTCCCGAGGCGCCACGACTCGAGCACCAGCGGCAGCTCCTCCGCCGCGACGACGTGGCCGACGAGGTCGAGCTCGAACAGCGTCTGGCTCGTCGTCGGCCGCATCTGGCCGAGCACGACGAAGTGCAGGCCGTGCAGCGCGCCGTTCGAGGCGCTCGCGCCTCGGTCGTGACCGTGGCCGCCCGCCGGCGGCTCGGCGACGGCGAGCGAGAACTCGTCCAGCGGGACGTACAGCAGCAGGTCGGAGAAGGAGAGGTCGGCGAGGAGCGACCAGGAGGCCATCAGCCGCTCGAGGTGCTGGCGCGCCCCGATGTCGAGGCCCGTGTACTGGCGCGCGAGGTCGGCGGGCGAGGTCACCGGCCCTCCGGTCCGCCGGGCGAGGCGGTCCGCGCGCCGCCGGGCCCGACCGCGCCAGCGGGCGCCGCTCCGTCCGCCTCCTCCTCCCGGTGCACGGCGGGCCCGGCAGGCCCGGAGATCGGCACGTCGTGGCCGGTCCTGGAGCGGAAGGCCCGCAGCGTCTCGTAGCCGGCGGCTCGTGCCATCGCGGCCAGCTCGGCCGAGCGATCGGCCACGTTCGCCACGCCGTGGCTGTCCGAGGCCGTCGTCACCGGCACCTTGCGCTCGGCGAAGCGGGCCAGCAGCGCCGGCGCCGGGTACGCCTCGGCGGCGGGCTTGCGCCAGCCCGCCGAGGAAATCTCCGCTGCGAGTCCCGAGCCCGCCGCGGCCGCGGCCATCCGGTCGTGGCACTCCTCCAGCAGCGCCGCGGACGGCCGCCGTCCGGTCACCTTGGCGAGGTCGGGATGGGCGAGCACGTCGCACGCTCCCGTCGCGGCCAGCTCCTCCAGCGCCTCGGTGTAGCGGCGCCACGCCTCCTCGGTGCCGCGCCGGTCCCACTCCCCCATCGACACTGCGTCATCGAGGTGGTCGAACATCCACGTGCCGAGCCAGTGGACGGAGCCGAGGAGCACGTCGAAGGGATAGCCGGCGAGCAGGTGTCCGACCTTGTCGATCAGGCCCGGGTAGTAGTCGACCTCCAGGCCGAGCACCACCGGCAGCCCGGCGGCGTGTGCCGCCAGCGCCGCCTCGACGTACGCGTCGAGGTCCGCCGTCGCGTGGTGCTCGAAGTAGGCGGCGATCGTGTCGCGAAGTGCCGGGTCCGGCTCCGAACGCCAGAACTCCCCGACGGCGCCGCGCACCGCGGTGAAGCGGAACAGGTGCTCGGTCAGCGCGAGCTCCTGGACGCCGTTCGCCGCGGCACGGTCGCAGTAGGCGGCGAGGCGCTCCAGTCGCTGCTCCGTCGGGTCGGCGCGTTCCGCGTGCGGCCAGAGGTGCACGTGGTAGTCGAGCACAGACCCATGGTAGGTCGGGCCTACGCCGACCCCCCGCTCGGGCGCTGCACGCCCTCGAAGAGCCGCGCGCCGATCTCGAGGAGACCGCCGACGTCGACGATGTCACGGGCGAGGTGCGGGACGGTCACCGTCACCTGGTGCGCGGCCGCCATCTCCTCCAGCACCTCCGCCTCACGCTGCGCGACGAGGCGGAAGTCGGCGAAGCTGCGACCGACCTCCTCGAGGACGCGGCGCAGCTCTGTCGGGTCGCCCGGCACTACCGACTTGCGCCCGGCGCGGGAGCCGGCGAGCCCGCGGGCGAGGTGCTCGGCATCGGACTGCAGGGCGTCGGCGACCGCCGCGGCGTCGGGATCGCGAAACGACGCCGGGAGGACCTTGTTCGCCACGAGCAGGCCGAGGTGCAGCCGGCGTGCCGCCAGCTCGGCGGCGAGCCGCCCGGCCTCGAGCGCCGGCACGGTCTCGAGGGTCGTCACGACCATGAAGGTCGTCTGCGCTTCGCGGAGCAGCGCGCTCGACGCTTCGCGCCCGCGCAGCGAAGCCGTCGTACATCGCCTGGAAGAGCAGGAAGAACTCGCCGACGTCCTCCAGGAACTGCGTCCCGAGAATCCGGTCGGCGACCTGGTAGAAGGGACGGGAGGCGAGGCTCACGAGCCGGGATCGGTACGGCGCGATGAGCCAGCGCAACAGCCCCGAGCCGAAGAACTCCGCCATGCGCTCGGGCGCGTCGAGAAAGTCGAGCGCGTCGTGCGAGGGCGGCGTGTCGACGACCAGGAGGTCGTACTCGCCCTCGGCGTGCAGCTCGTACAGCCGCTCCATCGCGATGTACTCGTGGCTCCGGGCGAAGCGTCCGGTGATGTTGCGGTAGAGGGGATTGTCGAGGATCTGGCGGGCGGTCGCTGCGTCGGGGGCGTGCCGGTGGACGAGGGCGTCCCAGGACTGCTTCGTGTCGAGCATCGCGGCCCAGAGCTCGCCCTTCGGACGCACGCCGGACGCCGCGAACGCGGAGGCCGGGACGCGGCGCGCCTCGTTGCCGAGGCCCTCCACGTGGAGTGCGTCGGCCAGGCGCCGGGCCGGGTCGACCGTGAGCACGAGCACCCGCCCCCCGCTACGGGCCGCGGCTCCTGCCGCCAGCGCGGCCGAGACCGTGGTCTTGCCGACGCCGCCCGGGCCGCAGGCGATGACGATCTCCTTCGCCGCGAGCAGCTCCTCCAGCCCGCTTTCTTGCTGGCGGGCGGTCACTCCCCGAGCTCCTCGGCGAGCGAGTCGGCCACGAGGCGGATCGCTCGTGGCCCGTGGGCCCGGCCGAACAGGTAGGGGAGGATGAGGAGCGGCACGTCGGACGGCACCGCCTCGCGAAGGCGGCCGAGGTGCTCGGCACCGCTGCGCCGCACCCGAACGGCGAGACGTGCGGCGTCGAGGACCTCCTGCACGGGGTCGACCTCGCGCCCGACGAGCGCGGCGAGCGCCGCGGGGCCCTCCCCGGAGGCGAGTGTCTCGAAGGCCTCCTCCTCGCTCCGCCCGAACAGTTCGGGCAGGACCCGGTTGGCGACGATCGCGGCGAGGTCGACGCCCGTCTCGTCCCGCAGCCGGCGGGCGAGGTCGACGGCCTCGTTGACCGGCATCTCCTCGGGCGTGGCGACGATGCAGACCCCAGTAAGAGCAGGGTCGCCGAGGATCTCGAGCATCCACTGCGTCTGGCTGCGGACAGCCCCGACGCGGACGAGCTCGTTGATGCCGACCGGTGCGGCGAGCTGGCCGACGATGTTCCCCGTCGCCGAGGCGTCGACGACGACCAGGTCGTAGTGGCGCTCGCGCACCTCGTAGCAGAGCTTGCCGACGGTGAGGATCTCGCGAACGCCGGGCGCAGCGGTCGCGACGAAGTCGAACGCGCTCGCCACTGGGCCGATCCTGCCGATCGTCGGGATGCGCAGGTTGAGCCTGAGGTACTCCCGCAGCGAGGCCTCGGTATCCATCGACATGGCGAACAGGCCCTCGCCGACCTTGCGAGGCACGAAGCCGGTCGGACCGCACTCGTATGCGGCCGCGACGTCGCCCTTCGGCTCCATCTCGCAAACGAGGGCCCTGCGGCCCCGCGAGCTCGCGAGCAGCCCGAGGGCCGCCGCGACGGTCGTCTTCCCCACGCCGCCCTTGCCCGTGACGAAGACGAGGCGGCGGTCGAGCAGGCCGCTCACCGGGCCGCCCAGCCCGCCGGCCGGCCGGCGGCCGCTACCAGGCCCCGGCGCCTAACGGGCGCCGAAGCCGACGCGCCGCTCGTCACTCGACGTGACGACCTCGACCCATGCGACCTTGGCGCTCGGGACGCCGACCCGCCGGCCGCGCTTGTCGGTCAGCCAGAGAACTCCTTCGGGCTCGCCGAGCGCGCGCTCGATCGTGGCGAGGATCTCGTCGCTGCTCGCATTGTCACCGAGCTCGATGTCGAGCTCCTTGGCCGTCTGGATGATCCCGATCCGCACGTCCACCACGTCGCTCCTCTCGGACACCTCGGCGACATCGTAGGGGCAGCGCGCCCTGCCCATTTCCCCTCGCCGCGCCGCGGCGGGACCGCGAAGAGGCGGCCGGTCGGCTCCGGTAGGATGAGCGTGCCGATCCTGGAAAGGGAGGCGCCATGTGGGTGGTGGCTGGAGTGCTTCTCGGCCTGGTGGTACTGGCCTCGCTGGCCGGGTTCCACGCTGGACCGCACGGCCACGTGGCCGCCGGCGTCATCGGGGTCGTTGCCGCAGGATGGCTGCTCGCGATGTGGGCGAGCGGACAAGGCCGGCCGCTGCTCTATCTGCTCTTCGCCGCGGACCTCGTGGTCTCATTAGGCGTCGCCACCTCGGCGTGGCGCGGCATCGCCGCGCTGCGTGCCAGGCCCCCTTCCGGCGCGCCCGGCACGCTGACCGGGGCCGAGGGTGTCGCGCTCGAGCGACCTGCGACCGGACGGCATCGTTCGAGTCCGGGGCGAGACCTGGTCGGCGACCGCGCTGAACGGCCAGGTGACCGCCGGGACCCCGATCCAGGTGATCCAGGCCGACGGCGTGCGGCTCGGCGTGTGGGGCGAGGAGGTCCTCGGTCGGGACCAGCCTCGCCCGGCGGTTCCGGCCGCGACCACGGGCCCCGGCTCGGCGGCAGACGTGGCCGACACGGGCGGGCCATCGCCGTCGGCCGCCACATCGACGGAAGGCTCCCCTGACGCCAAGGCGACGGGGGCGGATGAAGGGAGCACCCGGTCGTGATCATCGGGATCGTCGTGGCGGTCGTCGTCCTCGCGCTGTTGTTCGGCGGAGGGCTGGCGGTCAAGATCGTCAAGGAGTACCAGCGGGTCGTGCTGTTCCGTCTCGGCCGCGCCGTCGGGACGCGGGGACCGGGGCTGGTCTTCGTGAACCCGGTGATCGACCGTGTCAGCTGGGTCGACCTGCGCGAGCAGTACCTGGAGGTCCCCCACCAGACTGCGATCACGGGCGACAACGCGCCGATCTCGATCGACTTCATCATCTTCTACAAGGTCGTCGACCCCTCCATGTCCGTCCTCGCGGTGCAGAACTTCGCCGGCGCCGCACTGAACGTCGCAGCGACGACGCTGCGCAGCGTCGTCGGCGACATGCCCCTCGACGACGTGCTCTCCAAGCGCGAGGACATGAACGCCTCGCTGCGCGTCCGGCTCGACGAGGTCACCGAGCGCTGGGGCGTGAAGGTGACGAACGTGGAGGTCCGCGAGGTCAATCCCCCACCGGGAGTCCTCGAGGCGATGACGCGTCAGATGTCCGCCGAGCGGACGAGGCGTGCCCAGGTCACCGAGGCCGAGGGCTCGAAGGCGGCGGCGATCATCGGCTCCGAGGGCGAGCGCCAGGCGGCGATCACCATCGCCGAGGGCAAGCAGAAGGCCGCCGTGCTCGCCGCCGAGGGCGAGCGCCAGGCCACGCTCCTGCGGGCGCAGGGCTTCTCCGCGGCGCTCGATGCCATCCTCCAGGTCGCGCGTGGCCTCGACGGGAACACGATGCTGCTCCAGTACCTGGAGACCCTGAAGCAGGTCGGCGCCTCACCCTCGACGAAGTTCATCGTCCCGATGGAGCTGAGCGGCCTGCTCAACGGGCTGCGCGGGATGCTCCCCGGGCCGGCTGTGACGAACGGCGGCGGTGCGGAGATGGCTCCGACCGCCCCGGCGGGGCAGCCCGGCGCCTGAAGGCCGGTGGCTCCCGGACCGGTCGAGTGGCCGCCGATCCGGGGCTTTGCCGGCCGTACCCAGTTGCCGGCCTGTGTTCAGTTGCGGGCCTGTGTTCAGTTGAAGGTGGCCGGGGGCCCGTACTCCGTCCGCACCCCGCTAGACGGCGCGGTGCGGGGCGGGCCGAAGGCGTCGTGCCGGCCGAGCTGGCCGAGCGCGGCGTCCAGCGCGTAGCGGTCGGTCATGCCGGCGACGTAGGCGACCGCTTCGCGCACCGCCGCCTGCGAGCCCGGTGGGTGGGCGCCGCCGCGCGTGGCGGCGCCCGGGATGCGGCCGGGCTCGGCGGCGAAGTGGTCGACGAGCGCCCGGAGGACCTCGACGAGCGCCCGAGACTGGGACAGCGACTCGGGCCGAAGGTAGATCCGCTCGTGGTTGAAGCGCCGGAACTCGCTGACCGCCTCCGCAAGATCCGCCGGCATCCCGACCTCGCCCGCCTCGAGGCTCCCCTCGACGAGGCCCGTGATGAAGGCCTCGAGCTGCTCGCCCCGGGTCGCGCCGCAGCGGGCGCGTACGATCTCGGGCAACGACGACGCCTCCACGACGCCCGCGCCGAGCGCGTCCTCGAAGTCGTGGCAGACGTACGCGATCCGGTCAGCCCAGCTGACCACCTCACCCTCGGGCGTGGACGGTGCCGGCCGGGACCAGGAGTGGTTCCTGATGCCGTCGAGCACCTCAGCGGTCAGGTTCAAGGGCGCGAGCACCACGTCCGCCCCGAAACAGGCGTGGTCGTAGCCGCCCTCGAGGTAGGGAGAGAAGGCGTCCTCGCTGGCGTGACCGCCAGGACCGTGGCCGCAGTCGTGGCCGTAGGCGATCGCTTCCGCGAGCGCGACGTTCAGCCGGAGGGAGCGCGCCACCGCTGCGGCGACCTGCGCCACCTCCAGCGCGTGCGTGAGCCGCGTCCGCTGGTGGTCGTCCGGGAAGACGAACACCTGTGTCTTGCCTGCGAGGCGCCGGAACGCCGTCGAGTGCAGCACCCGGTCGCGGTCGCGCTCGAAGCAGGTGCGCATCGCGTCCGGCTCTTCGGCGACGGCACGCCGCCCGGCACCCCGGGCGCGAGTCGCCCCGGGCGCCAGCTGGGCGTCCTCTGCCGCCTCCCGGTCGATCCGGTCGCAACGGTCGACGGGTCCGAGGAGCGCCGCCGAGTCGGCGTGCGCCAGCACGAAGCGGGACCCGGCCTTCCGATTCCCCGCCATGGTGGCCGCCCATCCGGCTGACCGCTCGTAACGCCAGTCGATCCCGCTCATCTGCCTAAGCGTACCGAGCGGGTGCCTCGCGTGGTCCGAGAGGGCCCAGCGCGGTCTCGCCGGGCCTCGGCGCGCGGGGCGACAGCGGCCTCAGCGGGGACGCGGACGCCGCGGCCGGGAGACGATCGCGCAACGATGCGACAATGTGGCCGTACTCAGCGCCGCTAGGGGGCGCTCGGCCGTCTCGCAGCCCAAGCGGCGCGGGCCAGGAGGACTGGTGGAGAAGCGAGAGGAATGGCTGGCACGGGCCTTCGTCGAGCTCGCCGACACGCTGTCCTGGCGAGCTCGACCTCGAAAGTCTCCTCGCGACTCTCGCCACGCGGTGCTCGGAGCTGCTCGGTGAGTGCGAAGTCGGCGCAGCCATCGCGGACGACCGGGGCGGGCTGCGGGTCGTCGCGGCCTCAAGCGAACGGATGAAGGTGCTGCAGCAGTTCGAGCTCCAGAACGACGAGGGACCCTGCCTCGATGCCTACCGGAGCCGGGCCCAGGTCCTCAACCAGGAGCTGGAACGCTGCGGTGAGCGATGGCCGACATTCGCGGCGATGGCCCGCGTCGTCGGGTACTTCGCGGTCAGCGCGCTGCCGATGCGCCGACACGAGGAGCTGGTCGGCTCGGTCGGCGTCTTCCTCACCACAATGCGTGAGCTGTCGCCGCAGGAGGTGCTCCTCACCCAGGCGCTCGTCGACGCCACGACGAGCGCCGTCCTCCGTGAGCGTGAGGTCCTGCGAACGGCTGACCTCGCCCACCAGCTCCAGACAGCGCTCGAGACGCGGGTGGCGATCGAGCAGGCAAAGGGCGTTCTGGCCGAACGACTGCGCCTCGACACCGACGAAGCATTCGCGCTAATTCGGGGTTACGCGCGTCGCCACAATCGCAAAATGGCCGAAATCGCGCAGGGAATAGTCGATGGCTCACTCTCCGTGGGCAATCCGCGCCCCGTGGAGTCCACTCCTCGCACGCCGTAGGACAGTAGTTACCATCACTGACCAGGTCTTATTCTCTTACCCGGAGTGATCTCGCCACTCGAACTCCTGCTCACGGGGCGTGCTTCAACGGTACGCTTACTTATCCGGCATTAGTTACTACACCCCCTAGCGGAACGGGCGCGATTGTTGTACGTTTCGTGCGTACCCGTTGCAGTCCCTGTTGGTTTTTCGCCCCAGACCCCGGCGATTACGAGCCCGAGTCACCCAAGCCCCTGGTGGCTCACCGCGAGGAGATCAGACGGAGGGCGACACCATGTCGCACCGCTCTGGCGGCCTTGCCCCTGCGCCGCAGCCCGGAGACACCCCGAGCGCGCGCCCGGCTGGCACGCCCGGTACGCAGATTCTCGACATCGCACCCCGTGAGGTGCTCGACCCGTCGCCCAAGGCACGGGTCCCTGGGGGTCCTCGGTGACCCGCGAAGAGGAGGTATACGCCCGTCACGCGCGCCCCGGCGCGCTCCGGCTGGACAGCGGCACGCTCTCGAGCCGGCGTTCCCTACCGTGTGAGGACGAGTCGCCACGGCGCGGCTGCGCTGGCGCACTGCGCCTGATCTGCCACGACGTGGCGGGCTCGGCGGTGACCGTCAAGCTCCTCGCCGAGGGCATCCGTCAACGGGGGGAGTTCCACCAGGACTCCCTCGAGCGACTCGACTGCATCATCCGTGAGGCGCAGTGGATCGCCGAGCTGAGCGGACGTGCACTGGAAGGCGCGCAGCAGGCAGGCGAGGTCCGGCTCGACTCGCTGGCCGCGCAAGCCGTGGCAAGCGCGCGCTACGTCCACCGGACGACCGTCGAGGCCGACCTCAGCCCGGCGGCGGTGACGAGCACGCCGCTCGCCATCTGGCGCCTCGTCACGAACCTGGTCGAGAACGCCTGCCGCGCGGCGGGGCCGACGGGTCACGTCCGCGTCTGCGTGGGCGCCTCGGGCTCCGTCGCCAGGCTCTCCGTCTCCGACTCTGGCCCGGGGTTCCGCATCCCCGAGTTCCACGCGCTCGCCGCGGCGCCGGCCCAGCCGGGGTCGGGCCACCGCCGGGGCCTCGGCCTTCGCGTGGTGACCGACATCGTGCGCGAATGCCGCGGCCAGCTGCTCACCGAGCCCCCGCGCTCGGCGGCACGACGCTCGTCGTCGACCTGCCGCACGCGCCCCATCCCGACGCCCTGATCCCCCTCTGCGCTGACCCACAAGGAGCTATGCGATGAGACTTCTCATCTGCGACGACCACCTGATGTTCAGCGAGGCACTGGCCTCGCTGCTCAAGGCCCGCGGCCACACGGTCGTCGGCTGCCCGACGACGCCGGAGGGGGCGGTCGAGCTCAGCCAGGAGGAGGAGGTGGACGCGATCATCTGCGACCTCCACTTCCCCGGGATCGACGGTTCACGCTCGGTCTCGTTCCTGCGCGCCGCCCGGCCCGACACGCCGATCGTCGTCCTCACCGCAGACCCCGATCTCCGGCTCCTGCGTGAGGCCGCACTCGGTGGTGCCGACGGCATCGCCCTGAAGATCGAGGGGGTCGAGGAGCTCGAGCGTGTGCTCCTCGAGGTGACCTCGCCCCTGTTCACGATGGCGCGCGGCTCCTCCCCCGCACGCGAGCGGGGCTGGTCACGACGGGCACGGGCGCTCGATCGTGGTCCCTCCCGCTATCGGATGGACGAGCTCCTCACCGCGCGGGAGCGTCAGGTGCTCGAGCACCTGGTGCGCGGGGACGACACCTCCGCCATCGCGACATCGCTCGGCGTCGGCACCGCGACCATCCGCACCCACCTGCAGAACCTGTTCATGAAGTTCGGGGTCCACTCCCGACTTGAGCTGGTCGCGTATGCAATCCGCACGGGAATCGTCCGAGTGGAGAACGGGTCGCGCGACCCCTCCCGCAGTGCCTAGGCCCGGGGTTCCGGCGATGCTCGCGACCGCTGCTGAGCAGGCGAGCAGGCCGTCTACCGCGGATCGTGGAATCCGGACGGTCGCCCAAGGTACGTCTCCACACTTTGCGTTAGGAAGTTCGTCCCAGAGGAGGTTGGCGTGAGCAGCCTCCCGGAACACACTGCCTACGTGCACCAGACGACCGTGATGATTGTCGACAGCCACCCCGTGCTCTGTGAGGCGCTGACCACCCGCTTGTCGGAAGAGGCCGACCTGCGGGTGCTCGCGACCGCCTCGTCCGCGACGGGTCTCGTCGAGCTCGTCGCGATGCATCGTCCGCAAGTGCTAGTGCTCGACGCGGAGCTCGGCGAGGCGAACGGCGCCGCGCTGATCCGCCAGATCCGAACGACCCAACCGGGAACCGCCATCGTCCTCCTCACGTGCAACGAGGACGCCGACAGCGCCGCGCACGCCATGCGCATGGGCGCCACGGCCTTCGTGCTGAAGGTGGCTCCGGTCCAGGACCTGCTCACGGCGATCCGCTGGGCCGGCCAGGGCGAGATGTGGATGTCGCCGCCCCTGCTGACGAACCTGTTCAGCGAGATCAGGACGCGCTCGGGGGGCGAGCGCACCCGCAGTCGGCTCTCCCAGCTCACACAGCGTGAGCTGGAGGTGCTCGAGCTGCTGGTGGAAGGGCTCAGCCACGCGGCAATCGCCAAGCGGCTGCACCTTGCGGTCAACACCGTGCGAACCCACACCCACAACCTGCAGACCAAGCTCAACGTCCACTCCAACCTCGCCGCAGTGTCGGTCGCACTCGACGAGGGACTCCGACCCAAGTAAGCGACGGCCGGCCGAGCCACCCGCCGGTACGTCACCAGGGGGAGGCGCAAGCCCTTCTCCCTGCACTCGGCCTCGTCCTTGCACTGTCTCTGCAAGGCGAGGAATACAAAGGAAGGCCCAAACAATGTCCGTCCCTCACGCAGCTGAAGTGCCCCAGGCAGGCGAGCTCCTGCTCGAGCACCGCCGGCAGAACGGTGCCCGGGACGTCGCAGCCTCGCTCGAACCGGTGGCCCGAGTGAACCCGAAGGGGTTCCCGGCAGAGGTCGCCCAAGGCCGCTCGACCGTCAGTCTCATCATCCCTGCGAAGAACGAGGCGCGTAACCTGCCGAACGTCCTCGACCACCTGCCCTCGTGCATCGACGAGGTCATCCTGGTCGACGGCCGGTCCTCGGACGTCACGAAGGTCATCGCCGCGACCTGCCGACCCGACATCCGGATCATCAGCGAGCCGGGGCCCGGCAAGGGACTTGCGCTGCGCGCCGGCTTCGCCGCCGCCCGCGGTGACTTCGTCATCGCGATGGACGCCGACGGCAGCATGTCCCCCGCGGAGATCCCCCAGTTCATCTACTTCCTGGAGCACGGCTTCGACTTCGTGAAGGGGTCGCGCTTCATCGGCGGCGGTGGCTCGCTCGACATCACGACGATCCGTCGCATCGGCGACCGGGCGCTGCTCTACGCGGCCAACTTCATCTACCGGGCGAAGATCACCGACATCAACTACGGCTTCTACGCATTCAAGCGCCAGTACCTGGACCACCTCGACCTCCGCTCCTCGGGCTTCGAGATCGAAGCGGAGCTGATGATCCGGGCCCTCAAGGCGGGCCTGCGCATCGCCGAGGTGCCGAGCCTCGAAATGCCCCGCCGTGCCGGTCGTTCCAACCTCCACGCCTTCCAGGACGGTCAGCGGGTGCTCCGCACCCTGCTCACCGAGCGGAAGCGCCCGACGTCGCTCCCCCAGCCCTCGCGAGCGAACGGGCTGTCATGACCACGACGGCCGATTTCGGCCGTCGCGTGGTGACGCCGCCGCGTGTCGGCGTGCAGGCCGTCGGACCTGCCGCCGGCGCAGCGGGCGCCTTCCGGCCCGTCCTGGTGCTGGAAGCAGAGCTCGAGCGCGGCCTGCAAGAGGTGCTCGATGCCGCCCGGTGTCCGGGAGCGAAGACCGCTGGCACACCACGCGCGGCGCTCGTGCTCGTGAGGATCCACAGTCACCCGCTCGGCCTCGTCGCCCTCGACCTCGAGGCGGAAGACCCGTCGACGGAGTGGCCGATCGCCGTCCGCAGCCGCGTCGGCGACGCGCTCGACGCCCACCTGTCCGCAGATGGCCTCCTCGGCCTCGGCGGCTACGACCTCTGGGAGGGAAAGCCGGCACGCCGGCCGACGTGCCTGGCAGAGCGCCGCGCCACGATCGCCGCGGCACGCCCGGTGACCGTCATCATCGCGACGCGCGCGAGCGCCCCGCCCGCCTGGCGCGCTGCCTCGACTCGCTGCTCGCGCTGGAGTACCCGGACTTCGACGTCGTCGTCGTTGACAATGACCCGGAGACCGACGAGTCGAAGCGCCTGGTCGAGACACGCTACGTCCCGACGGGGCGCGTCCGCTACGTCCGCGAGACCGAGCGGGGCCTCGGGGCCGCGCACAACCGCGGGCTGAAGGAGGCCCGGGGTGAGGTCGTCGCGTTCACCGACGACGACGTGCTGGTGGACGCGCACTGGCTGAGCGAGCTCGTGCTCCCCTTCGTCGCCGACCCGAACGTCGGCGCCGCGACGGGATTGATCGTCCCCGCCGAGCTCCAGACGCCGGCCCAGGTGATGCTCGAGGCTCACGGCGAGTTCTCGAAGGGCTTCGCGCCGCGCTCGGTCGACCTGGCGGCGAACCGCCCGGCCGATCCCCTCTTCCCTTTCACCCCAGGCCGCTTCGGATCGGGCGCCAACATGGCGTTCGAGACCGCGTGGCTGCGCGACGCCGGCGGCTTCGACCCGGCACTCGGGACGGGCACGACCGCCAGGGGCGGCGACGACCTGGAGGCACTCTTCCGCCTCGTCGTCTCCGGACGGGCCCTCGCGTACCGCCCCGGGGCAGTCGTCTGGCACCACCACCATCGGGACATGTCTGCCGTCGAGCGCCAGGCGCACGGCTACGGCGTCGGGCTCGGTGCCTACCTCGCCAGCGCGCTCTTGGAGGAGCCGCGTGCAGCACTGTCGATGATCACGCGCCTGCCCGCCGCCGTGCAGCACCTCCGGGCGCGCACGGGGGCCGGGTCGGTCGCCTCGAGCGAGCTCGGCGCCGCCCTCGGTTGGACCCCGTCGTGGCCCCGCGCCCTGGTGCGCGCCGAGTGGCGCGGCATCGCGTTCGGCCCCTTCGCCTACTTGAAGAGCCGCCGGGAGCACCCCCGCCGGATCCCGCTCGCCACCGCCGCAAGGACGAGGCCGTGACGCTCCACGCCACCGCGACCGCGACCGACGACCGCCTCGACGTGCTCGCCCCCGAACCGTCGCCCCGCGCCGTCGTCCCGGCGGCACCCGCGCGGCCGATCGCCCTCGCCGACCTGCTGAACGACCTCGGGACGCTCGTCAGGCTCCTCCACGGCGCGCTCTGCGCCGACGACCTCGTCGACGCCTTCCTCCTCGCCGCCGGCGCGCAGCAGATCATGGAGGACGGCCTCGGCGGCCAGCGCCGGCTCACGCTGCGGCGCGCCGCCGCGCACCTGAGCGGTCGGCACGGGCTCGTCTCCCGGGCGCTTGGCCGGGCGCTTCGCGCCGTCGACGCCGCGCTCGTCCGCCTGGGGGCCTGCCGGCGCCTCGGGCGCGCGCTCGCTCGCGAGTCCGACGCCACGACCGACTTCCTCGTCGAGCTCGCCCACGCGCTGCTCGGGGACCCCCCGGGCCCGCGCGAGATGGCCCGGCTGCGAGCAGAGGGCCGCGAGCTCGTCTCGCGCCTCGGCGAGCTCGCCCCGGCGCTCTCGGGTGAGATCGTCCGCCTGCCCTCGTGCTTCCGCAGCTTCGACCAGCGGCCAGCCGACATCGTGGCGATGGCGACAACCTTCGCGAGCCGCTGGCCCGAGCGCGCCCGGCCGATCACGGTCGTCGGGCTGCGGACATCCGGCGGCTACCTGGCTCCCCTGTGCGCTGCGGCCCTCGAGCGCCTCGGCTACGCCTCGGTGACGACGATGACCGTGCGGCCCGGCTGGCCGCTCCGTCGCCGCAACCGCGCGCTCCTCGAGCGCGACGGCGGAGGAGGGTGGGATGGTCCTCGTCCTCGATGACCCGCCGGCGACGGGCCAGTCGATCGCCCGCGTGGTCAAGGACCTCGGTCGCGGCGCTGGCGTGCCGTCGGGCTCGGTCGTGCTCCTCCTCGCCACCTTCGCCGAGGAAGCATCGCTCCCCGCGCTCGTGAACTGCGGAGCCTCGGTCCTGCTGCCGCGCTCGGCATGGGACATCGAGCGGCTCCTCCAGCCCGCCTGCGTGGCGCGCGCCCTCGCCGGGCTGCTCCCCGACGGCAGCGTGGTCCACCGGGTCGAGTCACTCGGTGAGCCGAGCCGACCGGTGCGCGGCCACGTCTCGGCCCGCTACCGGGTCGAGACGAGCGACGCCGTCGGCGACACCGTCCGCACCGAGACGATCGTCGCCGAAGGCGTCGGCCTCGGCTACCTCGGTCGGCACGCACTCGCCGTCGCCGCGGCGACGCCCGAGCTGTTCCCGGACGTCCTCGGCGTCGAGAATGGCATCTGCTACCGCCGCTTCCTGCCGGAGGCCTGGCGGCTCGACAGCACGCGTCCCGCGCCGGCCACCGCCGAGCGCCTGGCCGCGCACGTGGCGCGCCGCGAACGGGCGCTCAGGGTCGAAGAGGACCGCAGCGCCCTGCTCACCGGCCGCCAGCCGGCCTGGGAGATCGCCGCCGACCTCGTCGCACGACCGCTCGGCCCGCTCGCCGTCCCGCTGCGCCTCCCCCTCGTCGACCCCGTCGTGCGCCGGCTCCTCGCCGTCGAGCACCCGACCGTCGTCGACGGCTCGACGGCGCGTGGAGGCTGGTTCCTCAGCCCGACCGGGGCCATCGCGCGGCGCACCGACTTCGCGGAGGGGCCGTTCAGCCACTTCGACCTCGCGAGCTACGACGCCGCCTTCGACCTCGCCGGTGCGACGGTCGCCATGGGCGACCCGAAGTTCGCCGCACGCCTGCGCAGCTCGTACGAGTCCCTGGCGGGTCGGAGCATCGATCCCGAGCGATGGATGCTGCTGCGCCTGGTCCACCTCTGGGACGCCGAACGCCTCGAGCTCGCCGCCCCCGAAGCGGTGCGCCGCGCCGGCGCTCGCGTGCTCCAGGAGTACGTCGCCGAGCGCTTCCTTCGCGACCTCCCGCCCGTCGAGGACGGGCCGACGTGCGCGCTCGACCTCGACGGCGTGCTCGAGACGGGCACGCTCGGCTTCTCGGCGACCACCCGCGCCGGGGCGATGGCGCTGCGGGCGCTGCGGGCCCACGGCTATCGCGTCGTGCTCGCGACGGGGCGCAGCCTCGGCGAGGTTGCCGAGCGGTGCGCGGCCTACGGCCTGGCCGGCGGCGTCGCCGAGTACGGCTCCGTCGCCTACGACCACCTCCGCGGGGAGACCGTCGAGCTCGTCGGGGACGGGGACGATGCCGCGGTCGACGCCCTGCGCGCGGCCCTCCAGGGCCAGCCCGAGCTCGCCGTCGACGGGGACTTCACCCGGATCGTCCGTGTCTCGCGCGCTCGCACGCGGGCCGCACGAGGCGTGGCCTCGACGCCGAGACGGTCGCCCGCCTGCTCGAGACGCCCGGGACCGGGGACCGCCTGGTGACGATCCCCGGCGAGTACCAGACCGACTTCGCCACGGCCGGCGTGAGCAAGGACCGGGCGCTTCGCGTCCTGCTCGACCGGCTCGATGGTGCCGGCCGGGTCCGCCAGGACCCCGCGCAACCACTGGAACTCGCCGTCGGCGACGGCCAGGCCGACGTCGGTATGCTGCGGCTCGCACGGCTCGGGATCGCCCCAGCCAACGCCGACGAGGTGATGCGCCGGAGCGGCGCCACCCTCGTCAGGCGCTCCTACCAGGCAGGCCTCGGCGAAGCCGTCGGCCGGCTGGTCGGCCACCGGCCGGGCGCCTGCCCGACGTGCCAGCTGCCCGAGCTCGCCCCGGACGCGCGGGGCCTGTTCGCGTTGCTGTCGGTGCAAGAGGGCGGCCGGCAAGGCGCCCCGAGCCGCCTCCTCGGGCTCGCGGCCGGCGCCCTGCGGGGTTCGTGGCGGACATGAGCTCCATCGTCCAGGACCCGCCCCTGCGACAACGGGGCGTCTCGTCGTTCGCGCGCGAGTTCCGTGAGCCGCTGTTCCGCAACGGTCACGCGCTCGGTGCTCAGCTCGCTCGCGACTGCGGCCATCGGCGTGCTCTTCTGGTTGCTCGCGGCGCACTTCTACTCTCCTGCCGTCGTCGGGCGGGACTCCGTCGCCGTCTCCACCTTGATGTTCATGGGCGGGGTCGCCCAGCTGAACCTGGCGAGCGCGCTCATCCGCTTCATCCCGCCCGCCGGCCGCTCGGTGCGCCGCCTGGTCGTGTGCGTGTACGCCCTCAGCGCCGCGATCTGCGCCGGCCTCGCCATCGTCTTCCTGCTGCTGGTCGGCCACCTCGTCCCGAGCCTCGCCTACCTGCGGACCGACCGGTGGCTCCCGATGTGGTGGGTGCTGTCGAGCGTCGCCTGGGCGATCTTCGTGCTGGAGGACGGTGCGCTCACCGGCCTTCGCCGAGCTCCGATCGTCCCGATCGAGAACGCCGGCTTCTCGCTCCTCAAGGCAGCGATCGTCATCCCCTTCGCCGCGATCTTCCCGGCGATCGGGATCTTCATCGCCTGGACGCTGGCCACGATCGTGACGATCCTGCCGACGAACATCTACCTCTTCGGCCGGGCGATCCCGCTCGCCCAGCGCCGCTCCCCCGTCGGCGGCGTGTCGGTGCGGCAGATCGTCCAGTTCACGCGCTGACGACTTCCTCGGCTCGATCTTCTGGCTCGTCGCGACGTCGCTGCTGCCGCTGATGGTGATCCGCGAGGTCGGTGCGGCCAAGAGCGCCGCCTTCTCGCTCTCGTGGGTGATCTCGTACGCCCTGTACATGGTGAGCATCAACATGGGCTCATCGCTCGTCGTCGAGTCGGCGGTCGACCAGTCCCAGCTGGAGCTGCAGGCCCGGCGCGTGATGGTGCACCTCGGCAAGCTGATCACGCCGGCGGTGGTCGTGGTGCTCGCCGGCGCGCCGCTGATCCTCAAGCTGTTCGGCCACAGCTACTCGGCGGACGGTGCCAACGCCCTCAGGCTCCTCGCGCTCTCCGCACTGCCCTTCATCGTCAACGGCACCGCGGTCGGCGCGCTCCGGGCGCGGCGTCGCATGGTCCCGGTGGTCGTGTTGAACGCAGGGATGTGCATCTCGGTCGTCGCGATCAGCTGGGTGCTCCTGCCACGCGTCGGGATCGTCGGCGTCGGCTTCGCGTGGCTCGTCACCCAGTGCGTCGCCGCGGCGGCGATGTGGGGGGCGCGGCGCCTGTGGCTCCGGCCGGACTACCGCTTCCCGGGCGTGCGCCCCTGGCTCACCGGCCTCTCGCTCCCGCTCGTCCGCCTCGTCGCCAACGTCTCGTTGCCGCAGTCGCTCACGGACCTGCGCTCGAACCACAGCGCCGCCCGGCTGAAGGCGCAGCTCCCGAGTGAGGTCGTCGACGACTTGACACGCGCGGCCAGCCGGGGCCGGCGCCAGCTCGGCGAGATGACGGTGCTCCCGAGCGCTTCGGACCTCACGGTCGCGATCCTCCACGGCATCGACGGCAAGCCCTTCGCGGTCGCGAAGGTGCCGCGCACCGAGCGGGCCTGCGCCGACCTGCGCTGCCAGGAGTCGGTGCTGCGGGTCCTCGCCGCCGACGACCGGCTCGGCACCTGGCGCCGCCTGCTGCCGAACTTCAAGCTCTACGAGAGCGAGCAGCAGACCTACGCCGTCGAGTCGGTCGGCCGGGGCGTCGACGCGGCGGGCCTGCTCACCGAGTCGCCCTCGTCGATGCTCGCGATCGGCCGGCGCTCGCTCAAGGCGATCAGCGACCTCCACGAGCGCACCGGCCGCGAGGTCGTGGTGGACGAGCTCCTCTTCGACCAGCTCCTCGAGCCCTCGCTGCGCCCGCTGCGCCGGTCGCATCCGTCCGGCGTCGTGCCGGCCGCCCAGCTCGTGGCGCTCGCCCGCCTGGAGGAGCGGCTGCGCGAGGCCAGCATCGGGCGCACCGTCTCGATCAGCTGGGTCCACGGCGACTTCACGCCCGGCAACGTGATGCTCACCGCCGACGCGGCGCGCGTCACGACGCTGCTCGACTGGGGCCAGGCCCGTCCGGACAGCATCCCGGCATTCGACGTCCTGCTGTGGGTCTTCGCCCTGCGCTGCCGGGCGAGCGGCCACCAGCTCGGCGCCGAGGTCCGCCGCGTCATGGAGTCGGCCGACTGGTCCGGCGACCCCGTGCTCGCGCTCGCCTCCAAGGCGCTCGAGCGGACCGACATCGCCGCCGGCGACCTCGCGCTGTGGTGCTGGCTCGACCACGTCGCAGGGAACCTCCGCAAGTCCGAGCGTTACGCACGTCACCCGCTGTGGTGGGCATCGAACGTCGAGCCGGTGCTGCGCGCGGTGACAGCATGACGGACGTGCTCGCGCCCCCAGCCTGCGCAATCTCGGTCGTCGTCTGCGCGTACACCGAGGAGCGATGGGACGAGATCAACGCGGCCCTCGACTCGCTACGGGCCCAGACCGTCCCCGCCGAGGAGATCATCCTCGTCGTCGACCACTCCCCGAGCCTGCTCGCCCGGGCCAGGCGCGCCCTCACCGGCGTGAACGTGATCGCAAGCGTCGGGCGACCGGGCCTGTCGGGCGCTCGCAACACGGGCTACGAGGCAGCGCACGGCGACGTGGTGGCGTTCCTCGACGACGACGCCACGGCGGCTCCGGACTGGCTCGAGCAGCTGAAGCGCACCTACCAGGGCCGCGAGGTGGCCGGAGTCGGCGGGCTGGTCGTGCCGAACTGGGTCGACCGCCGCCCTGGCTGGTTCCCGAAGGAGTTCGACTGGGTGGTCGGCTGCTCCCACTCGGGGATGCCGTCCTCGACCGCCGACGTGCGCAACTTCGTCGGCGCCAACATGTCGTTCCGCCGCGACGTGCTCGTCGGCCTCGGCGGCTTCGCCGGGGTGCTCGGCCGCAACGGCGCCGACGCCTCGGGCTGCGAGGAGACCGAGCTGTGCATCCGGGCCTCGACCTGGCGCGAGCACAGCCGGCTCGTCTACGAGCCCGCCGCCCGGGTCGAGCACCGCGTCCCACGGGCCCGGGGCACCTGGAACTACTTCTTGCGGCGCTGCTACGGCGAGGGCAGGTCGAAGGCGCTCGTCCGCAAGATCGCCGGCGCCCACCATGGGCTGTCCGAAGAGCGGATCCACGTCCGCAGGACGATCCCGCTCGCCGTCGCCCGATCCATCGGCGAGGCGCTGCGGGGCCGCCCCGTGGCGGGCCTTCGCGCCGTCGCCAACGTCACCGGCACAGGCGTCACGGTGCTCGGCTATGCGGTCGGTCGCGTGACGCTGCTCCGCCAGGTCGCACGCCCGCACGAGGAGCCCGTCGCCCCACGGACGAAGCGGTTGGCCCCGGGCCGCATCGTCATGCGGACCTGGCTCGGCGGGACCGCCTTCGGGCTCGCCGCGCTCACGCTCGCCCTGGCGCTGTGGGTCACCACGATCGTGCGGGGCGTGCCGCTCGACCGGATGAACGACCTCGGTCTCGTGTCGGTGCTCCCGGCGACCTACTGGGCCGCGCTGGTGCTCATCACCGTCAGCTTCTGCTCCACCGTGCGCCGCATGGAGTCGAGCAAGGCATTGCTGACCGCGGACGTGGTGCTGCTGCTCGCCATCCTCCACGTCACCCCGACGGTCCTCTACGAGACCCTCCGGTACTCGTGGGCGTGGAAGCACGTCGCGATCACCGACGGCGTCATCGCCAATCACGGCGTGAACATCGCGCAGCCCGACCCGAATCTCGTCGCCTACCAGGACTGGCCCGGCTTCTTCACCTTGAACGCGCTCCTCTCGTCGGGCTCCGGGTTCGCCTCACCGCTCAGCTACGCGGGATGGGCCCCCTTCGTGAGCGAGCTCTCCTACGCCGGGCCGCTGATCCTCATCTTCCGCACGTTCTCGGCGGACCAGCGGATCCGCTGGACGGCGCTGTGGATCTTCTACCTCGGCAACTGGGTCGGCCAGGACTACTTCTCCCCGCAGGGCTACGCCTACTTCCTCTACCTCACCGTCATCGCCGTGTCGCTGCGCCACTTCACGGCCGCGGTGGGCCGGGGCGGCGTCGCTCGACGTCGGGCCGGCGGCGGTCGAGGTCGCGGCGGAGGCCAGCAGGCAACGACGGCACGACCGGCGTCTGTACTACCTGTTCGCCGTGATCATCATGGCGGCGATCGCCTCCAGCCACCAGCTGACCCCATTCATGATGTTGAGCGCCCTCGTCCTCCTCGCGCTCTTCGGCAGGCTCCGCTACAAGTCGCTGCCGGTCGTCGCGCTCGTCCTCACCGTCGGTTGGATCGCGATCGGCGCCCGCACGTTCATGAAGCAGAACATCCCGAGCCTGATCAAGGGCTTCGGCGACCTGCTCTCGAACACCGCCGTCCAGATGGTCAATCCCGGGCAGGCGAGCTCGCTGCAGCTGTTCGGCTCCGAGGTCGACCGGCTGCTCACCGCCGCCGTGATCCTGCTCGGCGTCGTCGGCTTCCTGTGGCGCTGGCGCAGCGGCCAACAGCGCGCCTGGTTCCCGGCCGCGCTGCTCTGCGCCTCGCCCATGCTCGCCCTCGCCGCGAACAGCTACGGGGGCGAGATCGTCTTCCGGGTCGTGCTGTTCGCCCTCCCGTTCCTCGCCGTGCTCGCGGCCTCGCTGTTCGTCCCGGCGCACTACCGGGGCCGCCGGCGCTCCTCGTGGCACAACGCCGCCCGGCTCGTCGTCGTGGCGGGGCTGCTCGGCGGCTTCATCGTCTCCTACTACGGCAAGGAGCGGACGAACTACTTCCCGCCCCAGGAGGTCCGGAGCTTGGCCGCCCTCTACCGGCTCGCACCGCCCGGGTCGCTCATCATCGCCGCGACCGGCAACCAGCCGTGGCCGCTCGAGAACTACCAGACCTACAGCGACTACTACTTCACCGCCGACACGCCCCAGGTGCTCGCCGAGGTCATCAAACACCCCGTCTCGGTGCTCGCCCACGACCTGACGTCGAGGAGGAACGCCTTTTTGGTGTTCGACACCACTGACGACGCGGTGATCGAGAGCACCGGGTTGATGCCACGCGGCGCGTACGGCGCCGTCGAGCGGGCGGTGCTCGCCTCGCCCAGGTTCAAGGTCCTGCTGAAGAACCCGACGACCGTCATCCTCGAGCTCGCGTGCCGCGTGCGACGACCACCCAGCCGGTGAACGCATGAGCGCCGCCCGCGTCCAGCAGGTGCCGGCGCCGCGCCGCGTCGGCGGGGCCCCGCTCCCCCTGGGGCTCCTCCTCGCGCTGTCCGGCTGGGTCGCCGTCGCCATCGTGGCGTCGCACGCGCCGGTCCCCCTCCGGACGATCGCCGTCTTCGGCTTCTCCGCCTCCGGGCCGGGACTCGCGCTCACCGCGTTCCTCGAGCGGCGCGACCGGCTCGAGCGCTTCGTGCTCGCCGTCGCGCTCAGCCTCTCGGTCGCGAGCCTGGTGAGCGAGGCCTTCGCGCTCGCCCACCGCTTCACCGCCCCCACCACGCTCGTGACGTTGGCAGCGCTCACGACCGTTCTCGTCGCGGTTCACGCCCGCGCCCGGCTCGCCGGAGTGTTGCGACGAGTCGGCCAGCTGCTTGCCCGTGCCTTTCTCGGCAACGAGGAGGAACGCAAGGCCGCCATGCCCCCGCGGCCCGACAAGGAGGTTGTGGCATGAACGCCATGCCGATCCCGATCCTGCTGTACCACGCGGTATCGGCGGATCCGCCGCGCTGGCTCGAGCCGTGGAACGTCACCCCCGACGTGTTCGCCGAGCAGCTCGACACGATCGTCGAGAACGGGTGCACCCCGTTCACGGTGTCGGGGCTGGTCGACATGCTCCTGTCGCACAAAGAGCTCCCCGAGCGCCCGATCGTCATCACCTTCGACGACGGCTTCGCCGACTTCGCCACCTACGCGGCGCCGGCCCTCGCCGAGCGGGACATCCCGAGCACGATCTACGTGACGACGGGCACCCTCGCCGGGCGCCAGGGGGCACGCGACGTCAAGCTGCCCCCGGCCGCGATGCTCAGCTGGTCGGACCTCGCCGAGCTCGAGCAGCTCGGCGTGGAGATCGGCGGGCACTCCCACACCCATCCCGAGCTCGACACCCTCTCCGCGGAGCGCGCCGCGGCCGAGATCCTGCGCCCGAAGGAGCTGCTGGAGGACGTCCTCGGCCACGTGGTGCCGAGCTTCGCGTACCCGCACGGCTACTCGAGCCCGCGCATCCGGCGCATCACCGCCGAGGCCGGGTACGGGTCGGCCTGCGCCGTCCGCAACGCCTTCAGCTCGGTCTCGGACAACCTCTACGCGCTCTCGCGCCTGACCGTCCGGGACTTCACGCCCATGTCGACCGTGTCGGCCTGGTCGATCGGCACGGGCGCCACGGTGGCGCCGCCCGGTGAGCGCCGGAGGACGCAGCTCTGGCGCTGGTACCGCAGGGCGCACCTCGACTCGATCGCCGGAGCGCCGTTCGCCGCCGCCGCGGCGCGCGGTGCCGACGAAGCGAGCCGATGATCATGGCCGCCCCCCATCCACCACGCCAAGTGGCCACTAGGAGAGGATGAGCACGGTGAGCACGCAAACTGTCCTCTCCGAGCCTCCGGTGGCCCTCCGGCGCTCGACACCGGCCCACCGACGGGCGAAGCCGTCCCGGCGCGAGCGCATCCGCCACATCCCCGGCGTCGTCATGCTCGTCGCGCTGTTCGGCCTGGCGGGGCTCGTCGTCGTGCACGACGTCTCGACCAAGACGGTCCCGCCGTCCGCCACGGCCACGCCGCCGAAGGCCACGCCCGTGACGCCCCCGAAGCTGCCGGCGTCGAGCTTCGTCCCCTCGACCGGACCGGCGACCCCGCCACCCGGCGGGCCGTGGGTGCTCTCCTTCGACGACGAGTTCAACGGCACGTCCCTCGATCCCAGCAAGTGGACGGTCTGCTACCCCTGGAACTGCACGAACTCGGGCAACAAGAACGAGCTCGAGTGGTACCAGGCGCAGAACGTCACCGAGAGCGGCGGCACGCTGCAGATCACCGCCAAGGTCCAGACGGCGCACGGCATGCCCTTCACCTCGGGGCTGATCCAGACGGACAAGAAGTTCACGTTCCGCTACGGCTACATGGAGATCCGGGTGCGCCTGCCCCAGGGGCAGGGGCTGTGGCCCGCCTTTTGGGCGCTGCCGACGAACGAGACCTTCCCGCCGGAGATCGACGCGTTCGAGTACTACGGGGCGAACCCGACGGCCGCCATGCTCGGCGTCCACTACGGCAAGAACCTGCACTCCGCGAACGTCATCGGCGACGCGGCGCTCACCGAGGGCTACCACACCTTCGCCGTCGACTGGGAGCCCGGTTCGCTCACCTGGTACGTGGACGGCGTCAAGAAGTTCCAGACGGACGTCAACGTGACCCAGACGATGTACCTCATCGCGAACCTCGCCGTCAGGGGGCCGCTCCGCGCGGACGCCAAGACGTCGATGCCGGCGACGATGTCGATCGACTGGATCAGGGTGTGGCAGCACCCGCTGCCAACGAAGTCCGTCCCGCCCGGCACGGCGCCCTGGCCGAAGTAGCCGGAGGCTGAGTTCGGCCCGGCCGCTAGGTCGACGCCGGCGTCCGCCCGCGCCGTCGTGCCACGCCCACGGCGGCGCGGTCGCGTCCGGGTCGTCGGCGGGGGACGCCTCGACGACAGGCGGCGTGCCGAACGGGGCGCCGTGCCGGTTGGTGCGCGTGGCCGACCTCGGCCTCCAGCGCATCTTGCGGTACGGCACCGGCCCGCTCGACCCCACGCTGATCGAGCACGGCCTGATCGGCGAGTCCCACTTCTCGGTCCGTCCCGTCGCCCTCGGCGACGGCCGGCGGTTCGAGGACCTCCGCGGCACGACCCACCTGACGCCGGCCGGGGCGACGACCATCAACACCGGCGTCGTCGTGGGCCCTACTCGCCGGCGTTGCGCCCCGCGCCGGGTGCACCCGGTCGTGCCGCTGCCCGACACGCCCGGCGCTTGGACGAGCGGGCCTCAGGGCTCGGCCCGTCCGCCGAGGTGGCGGGCGAGGAACTCCTCGGCCGCGGCGTAGAAGCGCAGGCGGTTCTCCGGCTTGGCGAAGCCGTGGCCCTCGTCGGGGAACAGCAGGTACTGGTGGTCGATGCCGGCGGCGACGAGCGCGGCCACGATCTGTTCCGACTCGGCCTGCTTGACGCGGGGGTCGTTCGCTCCCTGGGCGATGATCAGCGGGACGGTGATGTCGGCGGCCCTCGAGAGGGGGCTGCGGGACCAGAGGAACTCCTCCTCGGTGTCGGGATTCCCCACGCGGTTGTGGAACTGGGCCAGCAACGGCGCCCAGTACGGGGGGACGGAACGGATCAGGGTGATGAGGTTCGACGGGCCCACGATGTCGACGGCTGCGGCGAACACCGACGGCGTGAACGCCGCGCCCACCAGGGCGGCATAGCCGCCGTAGGACCCGCCGAAGATCGCCACCCGGGCCCGATCGGCGTACCCCTGGTCGACCGCCCAGCTCACGGTGTCGATCAGGTCGTCGTGCATGCGGCCGCCCCATTCGCGGTCGCCGGCGTTGACGAAGGCCTTGCCGTAGCCGGTCGACCCTCGGAAGTTCACCTGGATGCACAGGTAGCCGCGGTTCGCCAGCCACTGGGCCTCGGCGTCGAAGCCCCACTGGTCCCGGGCCCACGGGCCGCCGTGCACGACGAGGACCGCAGGCAGGTCCCGACGGGCACCGGGGGCCACGGTCGTCGGCCAGGTGACGTAGCCGTGCAGGGTCAGACCGTCGCGGGCGGTGATCGAGAACGGCTCCATCGAGGCGAGCTCGTAGGCCTCGAGCGCGGGCTGGTGGGTGAACAGCCGCCTCGCCTCGCGGCTGGCACGGTCCCACAGGTGGTAGACGATCGGTCCGTCGTCGGGGACGTGGGCGCTCAGCCACCGGCGGTCGGCGTCGTCCCGGCTGATCAGGTGCAGGTCCCCGTGCGCCAACTCGGCCAGAGCGTCGATGTCGCCGGCGATGCCTGGGTCGAGCACGACCAGCTCGGTGCGGGCCTTGATGAAGCTGACCACCTGCACCTCCTTGGTGTCGGGGTGGAGCTCGACGTCGGCCACGTCCGCCGCCGGGTCCGCGGCGAGCACCTCGAGGACGTCGCCGGTCGCGACGTCGAGGCGCACCAGTCGTCCGGTGTCGGCACCGACGGAGCTGATCGCCACCAGCGTGGAGCCGTCGGACGAGAAGGCCAACGGCGCGGTCGCGAGCGCGTCGGCCGGTCCCGCGGTGAGCAACGGGCGCCACTCGCCGCCCGCGGAGCCGGCGTCGCGCACCATGAGCATCGTGCCGCCGTCCGGGGTGGGGGCGAGCGCGGCGCGTACGTCGAAGTCGGCGTCGGCGACCCAGCCGATGAAGCCCGGGTTGTCGGCCACCTTCGTGAGGGAGCCGGAGGCCAGGTCCAAGGAGTACACGTCGTGCAGCTCCGGGTTGTCCCGGTTGAGGCCGACCAGCACCCGCCCGGGGTGGCGCTTGTCGAGGGCGACGAGGCGGGCCTGCACGCCCTCGAAGGGCGTGAGGTCCCGGGTGGTGGCGGTGGCGACGTCCACGCCGTAGACCCGCCAGTTCTCATCGCCGCCCCGGTCCTGGACGTAGAGCAGCGTGGCGCCGTCGTGCGCCCAGGAGAACGAGCGGATGCCCCGGTCGCGGTCGTCGGTGACCACCGCGGCCGCGGCCAGGTCGTCCACCGGAGCCACCCACACGTTGAGCACCCCGCCGGCGGGGGCGAGCCACCCGAGGTGGCGCCCGTCGGGGGACAGCTCGGGGCTGACGCGCTCGGGATTCCCGAACAGGACCTCGCGGGGGATCAGGGGCACGTCGTCTGCCGACACCCCGTGACGGTACCGCCGCGCGGAGGTCCGATGCCGGTGAACCGGCCCATCTGCTCGAGGACGGCGGCGTCCCGGGCGCCTCGCGCGGGTCGCCCGAACCCGCGCCTCGACGTGACGCGCGCGATCACGCTCCGGCCCGGCTGGAGCCGGTCGGGGCGCCGCTCAGCTCGGGACGGGGACGCAGTTCCGGCGCGGGCAGCTCGACGAGCCGATGCCGGGGTGCTGGTAGACGCGGATCCAGTCGATCTCGTAGCTCGCCGGGTACGAGTGCGCCGTCGCCGCTGAGGGCGGGCTGCTCACCGCCAGGTTGGCGATGAGGTACATCGGCAGGGCCGGCGACTGGGCGACGCGGAAGCGCAGGACCCCGTTGACGTAGAACGAGACCGAGCCGGGCTCCCAGTCGGCGCCGTAGATGTGGTAGCCGTTGCCGAAGTCGGGGCCGTAGACGATGTGGTTGAGCTGCGTGTCACCGGGCGGGAAGTGCACGGTTTCCTGCACGGCGTTCGGCTGGTTGGCGTAGAACTCCATGGCGTCGATCTCGGGCGGCCAGCTCCCGTTCTCCGGCACCGCCCAGAACGCCGGCCAGACACCCGGGCTCGTCGGCACCTTCGCCCGGATCTCCATGTAGCCGTACTCGAAGTCGAAGCGGCCGTTCGACTGGACCATGCCGGAGCTGAACGGCAGCCCGCGCGTCGAGCGCTGCGTCGCCGTCAGCACGAGCCTGCCGCCCCCGAGCGACACGCCGGAGGACACGTAGGACTCCTCCTCGTTGTTGGTCGAGATCGTGCAGCCCCAGTCGTAGCAGGTCCTCCAGATGGACCGGTCGAGCGAGGGGCCGTTGAACTCGTCGTCGAAGACGAGGTTCCACCGGCCGGGGAGGCCGGCCGGCGGGGTGACCCCCGTCGCGCGCGTCGCTCGGGAGCGGGCGGCGGGCGACGCAGGCGCCGACGAGACCGCCACGACGAGCGAACCCGACACGGTTGCGGCGAGCACTGCGAGCACGGCGAACGGCGGCGAGGCGAACCTCCCCCACGCCGACCGACGCACGACCCGCGTGCCCGCCGAGGGCGTTCGAGGCATCTTTGGACCCTACCGCCGGTCCCGGCGCGGCGGGGAGTCGGGGGCCGCGATTGCGCCATGTTGGTCGACGATTGATGACGGCCGTGCGACGAAAGGTGACGAGATCTGCGCGACACCTGCTCGGCCGTGTTACGACCGCCTACGACAGGTTGAGCTCCGAACGGTAGACGCGGGCGGGCCCGAGGTCGACGACGCGCTCGGCGAGCTCCTCGAAGGCCTTCGCGACCTCGCCACCGGGGTCGGCGACGGCGGCCGGACGGCCGTCGTCGGCGCCCTCACGCACCGCGGGCACGAGCGGGATGCGTGCGAGCAGCGGCACGCCGAGCGAGGCGGCGAGCTCCTCGCCCCCTCCGTGGCCGAACAGCTCGTAGCGGGTGCCGTCGGGGGCCGCGAACCACGACATGTTCTCGATGACGCCGCGCACCGGCAGCCGCACCTGCTTCGCGAGGGCGGCGGCCCGCTGGGCCACTCGCTGGGCCGCCGCCTGCGGCGTCGTCACGACGTACATCTCGGCGCCGGGCAGCTGCTCGGCCACCGAGAGCGCGACGTCGCCGGTCCCCGGCGGCATGTCCACGAGGAGGAACTCCGGCGAGCCCCAGTGGACGTCGACCAGGAACTGCTCGAGCGCCTTGTGGAGCATCGGCCCCCGCCAGACCACTGCCTTGTCCTCGTCGACGAAAAAGCCCATCGAGACGCAGCGCACGCCGTTCGCCACCGGCGGGACGATGGTCCGCCCGACCGCCATCGGCGGGGACTCGACGCCGAGCATGCGTGGGACCGAGAAGCCGTAGATGTCGGCGTCGAGCAGCCCGACCGTGTGGCCGCCGCGCGCCGAGCGCGACCGCCAGGTTGACCGTCACCGACGACTTGCCGACGCCGCCCTTGCCCGAGCCGATCGCGAGGACCCTCGTGCCGGCGCGCCGGCCCGCGAACGGGTTCGGCCGGCCCTCGGCATGCCCGGGGCCGCCGCGAGGGGCGGGGGGCGGGACGCCCGCGCCGTCGAGCTCGCGCAGTCTGGCCCCGAGCGCCTCGCGGGCAGCGTCGGACATCACCTCGAGCTCGACCCGCACCTCGAGCCCGCCATCGGGCGCGACTGCGGCGGAGATGCGCCGGCGCAGCTCCTCGGCTTCCGGGTACGGATCGCCAGGGACCGCCACGACCACCTCGACGACGCCCGCGCGGCGATCGGCCGAGCGCAGCGTGCCGAGCTCGCCGAGCGGGTGGAACAACGCCGGGTCCTCCACGGCGGCGACCGCCCCGGAGAGCGCCTCCTGCTCCGCGCTCATCGGTCGGTGCCCGTCATCGCAGGTAGGATAACCGGCGTGCGATCTGCCTCGATCCGGCCCGGACACGACGTCGGGGTGGCTGGCCGGGGCGAGGACGCGCTGCGCGGCCTCTCCGGCGAGCCCGGCGGGGACGAGGAGTTCTCGGCCGTCGTCGCCGCCGTCACCGCCGCCTTCGGCGACACGACGCGCCGCCAGATCTACCTCCACGTGCGCGAGGGCGACGGCGTGACGGCCGCGGAGGTGGCGCAGCGCTTCGCACTCCACCCGAACGTCGCGCGCCACCACCTCGACAAGCTCGCCGCCGGCGGCTACCTCGAGGTCTCGCTCGACCACGCGGGCAGCGGCGCCGGCAGGCCCTCGAAGCGCTACCGGCGCTCGTCGCGCTCGGCCGCCCTCCCCGTGCCGCCGCGCTCGGATGCGCTGGTGGTGACCCTGCTCGTCCGCGCCCTCGAGCTGCTCGAGCCGTGCGTCGCCGAGCAGATGGCCGAGCAGGTCGGTGAGGAGTACGGCCGCTCGCTCGCGGCGCAGATGGCCCCCGGCGACTCCCAGCGCTCGATGCGCGCCGCGATGCTCGCCGTCGCCGACGCGCTCACCGCCCACGGGTTCGCCGCGCATGCCGAGACCCGGGCGGCGGCGACGGCGATCGTGCGCGACCACTGCCCGTTCGGCGACGTGGTGCTGAACTACCCGGTGCTCTGCGCGGTCGACCGCGGCATGGTGCAGGGGCTCCTCGCCGGCCTGTGCGGCGACGCCGTGCCGGTGCAGATGTCGTCCCGGGCGCTCGGCGACGACAGCTGCGCGAGCGTCGCCGGCTGAGCCGCCGACCTGCGGTGAGCGGCCGCCACTACCTCGACCACGCCTCGACCTCGCCGCTGCGGCCCGAGGCGGCCGCCGCCATCACGGCGTGGTGCCACAGGGGGGTCACCGGCGACCCGGGCCGGCCGCACACGGAGGGACGGATCGCCCGCGAGCTCGTCGAGGAGGCGCGCGGCCACGTCGCCCGGCTCCTCGGCACCCGGGGCCGGGAGATCGTCTTCACCGGCGGCGGCACGGAGGCGGTGAACTGGGCGAACTTCGGGGCGCGCCAGGGCGCTGACCCCGCGGCCTCGGTCGTGGCCGCCGCCGTCGAGCACTCCGCCGTGCGGCGCTCGGCCGAGCGGCTCGGCCCGGTGGCCGAGTGGCGCGTCGACCGGCTCGGGCGGGTCGACCTCGACCACCTGGAGCTCCTGCTCGACGCCTCGCCGGCGCCGGTACTCGTCCACTGCCAGCTCGCCAACCACGAGGTCGGCACGGTGCAGCCGGTCGCCGAGGTCGTCGCGGCCTGCCGGTGCCGGGGCGTGCCGGTCCACGTCGACGCCTGCGCCGCGGCCGGCCAGCTCCCCCTCGACCTCGGCGCCCTCGGCGCCGAGCTCGTCTCGGTGAGCGCCCACAAGCTGGGCGGCCCACCCGGCATCGGGGTCCTCGTCGTCCGGCGGGGGACGCGGATCGCGCCGCTGCTGGTCGGCGGCGAGCAGGAGCGGGCCCGGCGGGCCGGGATGGAGAACCTCCCCGGCATCGTGGGCTTCGGCGCGCTCGCTGCGGCGCTCGCCGAGCCGGGCGCGCTGGAGCTCGCGGCGGCGACGGCGCGGGGCCAGACCGAGGCGCTGCTGGACGCGGCGCTCGCCGTTCCCGGCGTCGTCGCCTACGGCGACGTCGAGGACCGCCTCCCCAACCTGGTCTGCGTCGGCGTCTCGGGAGTGGAGGCCGAGGGCGTCGTCCTCGGGCTCGACCAGGCGGGCATCGCCGTGCACTCCGGCTCGGCGTGCTCCTCGGAGGCGCTCGAGCCCTCCCCCGTCCTCCAGGCGATGGGCGTCGACGCCGAGCGATCGCTCCGGCTCTCGGTGGGCTGGTCGACGGGCGCGGAGGACGTCGAGGCCTTCGCCGGCCGCTTCCCCGTCGTCGTGTCGTCGCTCCGGGCGCTCGCCGGCTGAGCCCGGCGCCCCGCGGCGCGGGCGCCGGAGGAGTCGCTGCGGGGCCTCAGCGGCCGTCACCAGGCGGCGCGCCCCCGCCGCCCACGGCGCCGAGGAGCGGCAGGAGGTGCTCCTCGAGGGCCTGTCGCACGAACGGCGCGATGCGCAGGGCGCCGAGCTGGTCGGACCGGTGCACGCCGACGCCCGCCCCCTCCTGCAGCGAGATGTCCTCCAGCCGCACCGCGCCCACGACGTAGAACAGGCAGACGAGGTTGCCGCTGCCGCCGTCGGCGACCTCGTCGACCAGATCGACCAGCGGGCGGGGCTCGGCCACCTCGACGCCGGTCTCCTCCCGCATCTCGCGCCGCACCGCCTCCTCGATGGTCTCGTCGCCCTCGAGGGCCCCGCCGAAGCCCGACCAGCAGCCCGGGTGGAGGACGCCGGGCTCGTCGTCGCGCAAGTGGAGCAGCAGTCCCCCGTCGCCGGTCACGACGAGGAGCATCGCCGCCCGGCCCTGCCCCGCCACGACCGGCGACCTCAGGAGGCCGGAGGAGCGGCCGGCTCGGCCGCCGGGAGCGTCGAGCCCGACGCCGACGCCGGGTGCTCGTAGCGCCGCAGGGCCGCCGGGACGGCCTGGTGGCCCGCCTGGAAGGCGGCGGCCATCTGCGCCCCGAGGTAGGCCAGCAGGGCGGCGGGCGGGTGGTCGGCGAGGAAGCCCCGGAACTCGACGAGCGCGGCCGCCCGGTCGTGGCTGTCCTGCAACAGCGCGATGCCGTCGAGCGCCCGGGCGTCGGGGTAGGAGGGGTCCGCCCGGACGGCACGGGCGATCGAGGCGTCGCCCTCGCGGATCGCCGTCGCCGAGTGGGCGCGCTGGCCGATGAGGCGCACCAGCCATCCCCGGTACGCGAGGGCCTCGGGCTGGTTCGGCACCTGGTTGAGCACGGCGTCGTAGAGCGCCACCGCCTCCTGCAGGTCGCCCGCCGTGCCGAGGACCGAGGCCTGGGCCAGCTCCTGGCGCACCTCCGCGGCCGACGGCAACGTGATCGTGCCCGTCGCGGTCTCCCCGGGCAGGCGCACCCCGGCGAGGTCGGCGGCCGCGAGCGCCGCGACCGCGAGGACGCAGCACGTGCCGACGACGGCGAGGACCCGGCGCGTGCGGCGCCGCCCGAGGAAGCGCCGGAAGCGCCGCCACCTCGGCGCCGGCATCCGACCCGTGCCTCCCGGGGCACCCGCCTCGGCACCGCCGGCCTCGCCCGGCGCGGCGACCGTGGCCGCCTCCAGCGCCCGCAGCACCTCGGCGGCCCGGGTGACGTAGCTCTCCCGCAACGCCGCGAAGTCGGCGTCGTCGACGTCGCCAGCGTCGTGCTCGCGTTCCAGATCGGCGATCGACCGCAGCAGGAAGTCCCGCTCGGCCTTGAGGTCCTCGAGCGCCCGCCCGGCGCCGACGCCGGTGCTCACCCGGGCCCCCCGTCGCGCCCGAGCGCCGAGGCGACGAGCGCCTCGTCCTCCTCGGCAGCCATCGTCGCCGCGCCCCCGCCCCCGCGCCGACGGGCGAGCACCACGGCGAGCGCCGCCACGGCGGTGCCGACCGCGACGAGCGGCACGACCCAGACGACGGGGCTCGTCGGGCGCAGCAGCTCGGCGGGCCCGTAGCGGGCCACCACGGCCTGCTCGACGCGCCCGTCCGACCAGCCCTCGCCGACCCAGCGGCTCACCGAGGCCCGCAGGGCGGCCGCCTGCGGGCCGTTCGACTGGGCGATCGAGATCCCGTCGCACGACGGGCACTTGAGGACGCTCTCCAGGTAGCCGATGCGGGCCTGGCGGGTCTGGGCGGCGGGATGGATGCTCCCGTAGGCGAGGAAGGCCGCGACCACGGCGACGAGCAGGGCCCATCCCCACGGGGTCGCCAGGACGTCGTGGAGGCCGGCGGCACGCCGGCGCGGGCGGGCGGTGCCCGGGGCGCCGCTCGCGACAGGGATGCTCGCCACCGCGCTCAGCTCCGCGCCGTCGCGTCGGCGAGCAGGTGGTCGAGCAGCGACACGGTGTCCTGCCCGACGATGTAGCCGACCACCCGGCCGTCCGGGGCGACGAGGAACGACTCGGGCGGGTCGGCGACCCCGTAGGCGGTGGCGATGCTCGCGCTGCCGCCCGGGTCCTCCACCGCCGGCCAGGTCGCCCCCGTCTGCTGGAGGAAGCTCCTGGCGTTGCTGGCGGAGTCGTCGATGTCGACGCCGAGGATGGCGACGTGCTCGGCACGGTGGGCGAACAGGAAGGTCTCGAGGGCTGCCGCCTCGTCCTGGCACGGCTGGCACCAGCTGGCGAAGAAGTCGACGACGACGTCGCGGCCCCGCAACGCCGCCAGGCTGACGCGCCCGCCGCCGACGATCGCGCGCGCCGAGATCCCCGGCGCCGGCTTGCCGCCGAGCGAGGTCGTGGCGATCGCCCCCGGCGGCGTCGAGCGCGTCGCGAGCACGGCGATCAGCACGGCGACGACGACGGCGACGGCGGCCGACGCGACCAGCGCCCGGCGGTAGCGGCGGGCGCGCCCGGGCGCGGGTCGGGCGGTGGCGGGCGCGGGCGGCCGCGGTGTGCGCACGCTCATGGCGCCACGCCCGCGCCCGCTGGCACCGAGGGCGCTTCGGCCAGCTCGGGGAGGAGCACCGAGACCGGGTCCGTCGGGCGCCGCCGGCGGCCGGGGACCGCGGCGAGGACGGCTCCGCCGGCGGTGAGCGCCCCGCCCACCCAGAGCCACATCACGAGCGGCTGGACGATGAGGTCGAGGGTCGCCGGGCCGCGCGGCGAGTCGACCGGTGGCGCCGCGGCGATGCTCAGGTAGACGTCGTCGACGGCCGAGGAGTCGATCGCGGGGGTCGCCGTGCCCTGGGCGTTGCCGTTGAAGAAGCCGAGCGCCGGCCGGAAGGTCGCTCCGCCGTCGACGCGGAACACTGCCTGCTCGCCCTTTTCTGCCGGGGTGTCGAGGGGCTGCCAGCCGAGGAAGGTGAAGGTGTGCCCGTCGAAGCTGAGCGTCTGGCCGCGTGCGAAGGCGAGCTCGCCGCGGTGGCCGAACGAGCCCGCCGCGGTGAGCCCGACGGCGATGACGATCACGCCGAGGTGGACGACCATGCCGCCGTTGGCGCGCCCGACCACGCCCCGCCAGACGCCGAGCCCGCGCCGCCGCGCCGCCGCGGCAGCGAGCACGAGCTGGCGCAGTGCGGAGGCGGCGGCGAACGCGCCGAGCCCGAAGGCGCCGAGCGGGGTGATCCCCCGGATCCCGGCGAGCACGCAGGCGACGACCGTCAGCGCGCGCCGCCCACGCCGGGACCACCAGCCGGCGGCGGAGCACACCCGGGCTCGCCTTGCGCCACGGCAGCACCGGCGCGACCGCCATGAAGAAGAGCAGCGCGATGCCGAGCGGCACGGTGAAGGCGTCGAAGAACGGGCGGCCGACGGTGATCGACTCGCCGTTCACCGCTTGGACGAAGAGCGGGAACACGGTGCCGAGCAGCACGATGAAGGCGAAGGCGGCGAACAGCAGGTTGTTCAGCAAAAATGCGCCCTCACGCGACACCGGCGCGTCGATCGTGCCCGGCGACGCGCAGGCGGTCCCCCCGCCAGCCGATCAGGCCGATGCCGACGGCGAGGATCGCGGCGAAGAAGCCGAGCAGCACCGGCCCGATGCTCGAGTCCGAGAACGAGTGGACCGACTGGAGGACGGCCGAGCGGGTGAGGAAAGTGCCGAGGATCGTCAGGCTGAAGGTCGCCACGAGCAGGGAGAGGTTCCAGATCCTGAGCAGGCCGCGGCGCTCCTGGACCATCACCGAGTGGAGGTAGGCGGTCCCCGTCAGCCACGGGAGCAGCGCCGCGTTCTCGACGGGGTCCCAGCCCCAAAAGCCTCCCCATCCGTCGGTCTGGTAGGACCACCAGGCGCCGAGGACCACCCCGACGGTGAGGAAGGCCCAGGCGAAGAGGGTGAACCGCCGGGTCTCGACCAGCCAGCCCTCGCCCACACGACCGGTGACGAGCGAGGCGATGGCGAAGGAGAACGGGATGGTGAAGCCGACGAAGCCGAGGTAGAGGAAGACCGGGTGGAAGGCGACGAGCACGTTGTCCTGGAGCAGCGGGTTCGGCCCGCAGCCGCCGACGCACGGCATCGCGCCGGTGCGGGCCGCGAAGGGGTCGGCCGGGCCGAGCATCAGCGCGAAGAAGTACGCCGTGACGACGAGCGCGACGAGCAACGCCCAGCCGATCAGCGGGTCGGTGGCCCGGCGGCGGAAGTGGTGCGCCATGAAGGCGACGTAGCCGGTGAGGATCAGCACCCAGAGGAGGATCGAGCCCTGCAGCGCGGACCACATCCCGGTGATCGTGTAGATCAGCGGCGTCTCGCGCGAGCTGTTTGCGGCGACGTAGGCGAGCGAGAAGTCGCGGGTGAGCAGGGCGTGCTCCATGGCGACGGTCGCGACGACCGCCCCGGCGAGGGCGAGCCGGGCGTAGGAGCGGCCGCGAACGAGGAGCGCGGGCCGCTGACCCACCAGGCCCACGCCGAGCGTCGCCACCCCGCCGAGCGCGCCGAGCAGGCCGAGGATGAGCCCGATGTGGCCGAGGGTGCCGTTCACCGTGCCCCAAGCGGCGGGCGACGCCCGCCGGTGCGGCCGGCACGGCGCTCGGCCGCGCGCGGGACCCGGGCGATCAGCACTTCTGGTCGTCGCCGGTCTGGACGCGGCCGGGATGCGCGGCGACGTAGCTGTTGGAGTGCTTGACGAGGATCTGGCTCGACGAGAACAGGTCGCCCGTCCCGACGAAGTGGCCGACGAGCACGACGGCGACGCCCGAGGCGAACAGCTGGGGCGGCGTGCCCTGGTTCTCGACTGGGACGTGGACCTTCCCGGAGCAGATCGAGAAGGAAAGCGTCTGCGGCCCCGTCGTGCGCAGGGTGTGCGCCACCACGACGCCCTCGATCTGGAAGGTCGAGTCGCCGAGCGAGGCGCGGTCGGCGACGGCCTGCTGCGCCGTCTTGAAGTAGACGATCGCCGACGTGAGCGCCTTGTAGACGAGGAAGCCCGCCGCCGCCAGGAGCACGACCCCGACGAGGGCGATCCGCCGACGCGTCCTCGCCGCGCGGACCTTCCTCAGGGCCGCCACCGCGGCGGCGCGCTCGCCGCCCCCCGGCGCCGTCTCGGGGCCCTCGTGCGCCGGGGCGCGCTGACCGTCATGCGCCAGTCCCGGACGAGCCGGGCGGCGGCGCCGGGCTCCCCTCGTCGCCGGCGGGCGCGTCCTCCGGGGCCTCGGCTGGCGCGGTCCCCCTCGCCGGCGGCGCCGGAAGGCGGCGACGGGCGCTCCGTTCGCGCCCGACGAGCGAGGCGGCGTAGACGCCTAGCGCCCCGAGTGTGACGATGTAGCCGCTCTCGATGTAGCCGTTCACGGGGCCTCCGGGGCCTCGGCGCGGCGCTCGGCCAACGCCAGCGCGAGCCCCTCGCTCTCCTCGCGGTCCTCGAGCACCGCCAGCCGGTAGCGGTGGGCGACCAGCCACGCGAACACGACCGTGAACGAGAGGAACCCGAGGAGCAAGGTCCAGGCCATCGAGCCGTGGACGTAGGTCTTGCGCGTCGTGAGGTCGATCGACGGTGCCTGGTGGAGGCTCTTCCACCACAGCACGGAGAAGTAGACGATCGGCACGTCGATGAAGGCCACGAGCGCGGCGATGGCCGAGCGCTTCGCCCGGGCCTCGGGCTCGCCGGGGACCCGGCGCAGCGCGAGGTAGCCGAGGTAGAGGACGAAGAGCAGCGCCGTCGTCGTGAGGAGCGGATCCCAGGTCCACCACTGCCCCCACGTCGGTCGACCCCAGAGGGAGCCGGTGACGAGGGTCAGGCCGGTGAAGACCACCCCGACCTCGGCCGACGCCCCCGCCAGACGGTCGAAGCGCGCCGAGCGGGTGCGGGGCCAGAGGTAGAGGAGGCTCGCGAGGAACGAGACGCCGTAGGCGAGGAACATCACCCACGCGAGCGGCGGGTGGATGTAGAGCAGCCGGACGAGATTGCCCATGAACTCGTCGGGGGGCGTGACCCACAGCCCGAGCCAGACGGTCGCGACGACGCCGGCGATGCCGACGAGCCCGACGGCGGTAAGCGCCGAGTCGGCGCGCGGTGCGGGGGCGGCGCGTCCGGCGCCGCCCGGGGGACGCCCCCCGGGGAGGTGCGGGCGCCTCCGCGGCGCGAGCCGGCCCGGCGGTGCCGGCGGGCGAGAAGGGGGGCGAGGTGAGGCTCATCCGTCCTCCAGCAGGGGTCCGAACGCCACGGTCCCGATGGCGAGGTACGCCACGGCGAAGACGGCCAGCACGCTCAGCCAGCCGAGGCCATGCGACGGCGTGCCGGCGAGCGCCTCCTTCCACGCCTTGGTGGCGGCGAGGAGCACCGGCGCGACGAGGGGGAAGAACAGCAACGGCAGCAGCGTCTCACGGACGCGGGTCCCCATCGCCACGGCCCCGTAGATCGTGCCGACCGCGGCGAGCCCGGCCGTCGCGGCGACGCAGGTGCCCACCAGCAGACCCGCGCCCGACAGGTGGGTGTCGAACAGCAGCGAGGCGACGAGCGCGAGCACGAGCTCGAGCACGATGAGCTGCGCGGCGACCGCCGCCGCCTTGCCGAGGAAGATCCCCCCTGCGTCGAGCCCCGACAGGCGCAGTCCGTCGCGTGCCTCGTCGGACGCCTCGATCGCGAAGCTCCGCTGCACCGCCAGCACCGCCGCGAACAGGACCGTCACCCAGAACAGGCCGGCGGCGGCCGGGCGCAGCGCGGCGTCGGACGGCCCGAGGGCGAGCCCGAACAGCACCAGCACCACGAGCGCGAAGGGGACGACCTGGTTGAGGCCGATCTTGGCGCGCAGCTCCACCCGGAGGTCCTTGCCCGCGACGAGCGCGGCGTCACGCCACATCGCAGCCCACCTCGTCCCCGCTCGCGGCCCCCGGCGGCGGGAGCGTCACGCCCGGGCCCGGCGAGCGTGCCACGGAGGTACCAAGGTCGGCGACGACCGGCGGCTCCTCCCATGAGCCGGCCGGCTCGCCGACCACCCTTCCGCCGGCCAGCTCCACCACCCGGTCGGCGAGCTGCTCGGCCCGGTCCAGCTCGTGCGAGGCGAGCACCACGGTCGCGCCACGCCGGCGGACCTCGTTGACGAGCACGTCGAGGAGCTCGCGGGCCTCGGCGTCGAGCCCGGCGTGGGGCTCGTCGAGCAGCCACAGCCGTGGTGAGCGCGCCAGCAGCACGGCGATCGAGACGCGGCGGCGCTGGCCGGTCGAGAGCCGCCCGACCGCGGTGCGGCGGAGCCTGCCCTCGAGGCCGAGGCGGGCGAGCGCCGGCTCCATGCCGGCGAGCGGCGAGCGGGCCGCGCGCAGCGCGAAGCGCAGGTTCTCCTCCACGTTCAGCTCCTGGTAGAGGAAGCTGGCGTGACCGAGCAGGCCGACCTCTCGGCGCAACGACTGACGGTCCCCCCGCAAGTCGTGGCCGAGGACCCAGGCCTCTCCCCCGCTGACCGGGGTGAGGCCGGCGCAGCAGCGGAGGAAGCTCGACTTGCCGGCGCCGTTCGGCCCGCGGAGGTGCACGACCTCCCCCTCGGCGACCTCCAGGCTGAGACCGGAGAGGAGGGGGAACCGCCCGGCGAGCGAGACGGCATCACGGAAGAGGATGGCTGGAGCCATGGGGACCGATCAATGCTACGGGCGAGGGGCCGCCCCGTTCCAAAGCGGGCGCGGGCGCGCCCGCACCGTCAGCGCTGCAGCCGCTCCAGGTCGGAGTCGACCATCATCTCCACGAGCCGCACGAAGTCGACCTCCGGCTCCCAGCCGAGCTGCTTGCGGGCCTTGCCGGCGTCGCCGACGAGCAGGTCGACCTCGGCCGGGCGGAGGTAGCTCTCGTCGACGACGACGTGGTCCTCCCAGTTGAGCCCGGCGTGGCCGAAGGCGACCTCGCAGAACTCACGCACCGAGTGCGTCTCGCCGGTGGCGACCACGTAGTCGTCGGGCGTGTCCTGCTGGAGCATGAGCCACATCGCCTGGACGTAGTCGCCGGCGAAGCCCCAGTCGCGCTTGGCGTCGAGGTTGCCGAGGCGAAGCTCGGTGTCGAGGCCCTTCTTGATGCGGGCCACGCCGTTCGTGATCTTGCGGGTCACGAACTCGAGGCCCCGGCGGGGGCTCTCGTGGTTGAACAGGATGCCCGAGCTCGCGTGGAGCGCGTAGCTCTCCCGGTAGTTCACGGTGATCCAGTGCCCGTAGACCTTGGCGACGCCGTAGGGGCTGCGCGGGTAGAACGGCGTGAGCTCGGTCTGGGGGACCTCGCGCACCTTCCCGAACATCTCCGAGGAGCTCGCCTGGTAGAAGCGGATCTCCGGGTCGACGACGCGGACCGCGTCGAGCAGCCGGGTCACGCCGAGAGCGGTCGCCTCGCCGGTGAACAACGGCTGGTTCCACGAGGTCGTGACGAAGGACTGCGCCGCCAGGTTGTAGACCTCGCTCGGCCGCCACTCGCGGAGCGCGGCGAGCATCGAGGGCTCGTCGAGGAGGTCGCCCGGGACGATGTGGAGGCGGCCCTCGAGGTGGGTCAGCCGCTCGAGGTTGACCGAGCTGGTCCGCCGGACCATCCCGACAACCTCGTAGCCCTCACGGAGCAGCAGCTCCGCCAGGTACGAGCCGTCCTGGCCCGTGACACCGGTGACCAACGCACGTCTTGGCACCGCACAGTTCTAGCCGAAGCGGGCGCCACGCTGGGCGAGGCGCCGCTCGCACGCCGAGGTAGCGTGCCGCCGTGCGCTCGCCCGGCACCGCCGTGATCTGCTCGTACCGGCTCGGTGGCACCGACGGCGTCTCCGTGGAGGCGGCGAAGTGGGAGGCGGCACTCGGTGCGCTCGGCTGGCGGGTGCGCACCGTCGCCGGGGAGGGACGCGCCGACGCGGTCCTGCCGGGCCTCGCCGCCGCCCCCTCGGCGGGCGCGCCCAGTCCCGCGGAGCTCGGGGCAGCCTTCGACGGTGCCGGCGTGGTGATCGTCGAGAACCTCTGCTCGCTGCCGCTCAACCCTGCGGCGTCGGCTGCGGTGGCCCGGTCGCTGCGCGGGCGCCCGGCGCTGCTGCGCCACCACGACCTCGCCGCGGAGCGCCCCGGGCTCGCCCGCCTCGGCCCGACGCCAGACGACCCGGCGTGGCGCCACGTCTGCCTCAGCCGGGCGGCGGCCGGCCGCCTCGCCGCCGAGGGGATCGAGGCGGAGGTCCACCACAACGCCTTCGACCCCGACCCGCCGCCCGGGGACCGGTGGGCGGCACGGGCGAGCCTCGGCGTCGCCCCCGGCGAGCGCCTCGTCCTCCAGCCGACCCGGGCGATCGCCCGCAAGCGGGTCCCCGACGGCCTCGCGCTCGCCGAGGCCCTCGGTGCGACGTACTGGCTGACGGGCCCCGCAGAGGACGACTACGGCGCCGAGCTCGCCGGCGTGCTCGCCGCCGCGAGGACCCGGGTGCTGCACCGGCCGGCGGCGGCGATGGCCGACGCCTACGCGGCCTGCGACGTCGTGGCCTTCCCCTCGGCCCTGGAGGGCTTCGGCAACCCGGCGATCGAGTCGGCGACGCACCGCCGGCCGCTCGCCGTCGGTCCGTACGAGGTCGGCGCCGAGCTACGCCGCTACGGCTTCTCCTGGTTCGACGCGGCGGACCACGCCGCGGTGGCCGACTGGCTCGCCGAGCCCGATCCGCGGCTGCTCGACCACAACGCCGAGGTGGCGCGGCGGCACTTCTCGCTGGAAGCGCTGCCCGGTCGCCTCGCGCGCCTGCTCGCCGGGGTCCCCGGCACCGGTACGATCGGGCAGTGGTGAGCTCCGCGGCACGGAAACGACCGGCGTTGCCCCAAGCACGATCGCCCGTCGTGATCGAGGCCCTCGAGCCGCTCGTCGACGGGGGCCGCTTCGCCGCCAAGGCCGTCGCCGGCGAGCCCCTGAGCGTGCCGCGCGGACGTGTTCGCGCACGGCGACGACCTCGTGCGGGCCTTCGTGCGCCACCGCCGGGCCGGGACGCGCCGGTGGACGGTCGCTCCGATGGCGCCGATCGGCAACGACCGCTTCGAGGCCGCCGTGGTCCTCCCCGAGCCCGGCCACCATCAGATCGAGGTGCTGGGCGAGGTCGATGCCCTCGCGATGTGGCGCCGCGACGCCACGCGGCGTGCCGCTGCCGGTGGCTTCGACCCGAACGACCCGGTGATCGGGTCGCGCCTGCTCGCGGAGGCGGACGAGCTGGTGGACGGCCGGCTCGGGACGCTCGCGGACGAGCTCGGCCGGGTGGACGGGACGGGGCCTCTCGCCGCCGTCCTCGCCGCGCTCGACGAGCTCGACGAGGTGATCGCCTCACGGCCTCCGGCGACGACGGCCACGCCCGCCTCGTCCGAGCTCCCGGTGCTCGCCGAGCGGCCGCTCGCCGCATTCTCCAGCTGGTACGAGTGCTTCCCCCGCTCGGCGAGCTCGGTCGCCGGCCAGCACGGCACCCTCGCCGACCTGGCCAACCGCCTCGACTACGTCGCGGAGCTCGGCTTCGACGTCCTCTACCTGCCGCCGATCCACCCGATCGGCCGCGGCGCCGCAAGGGCCGGAACAACAGCCCGGTGGCGGGCCCCGACGACCCCGGCAGCCCCTGGGCGATCGGCTCCGCGACGGCGGGCACAAGGCCGTCCACCCCGAGCTCGGCACGCTGGAGGACTTCGACGAGCTCGTCGACGCGGCCGCGTCGTGCGGCATCGAGATCGCGCTCGACATCGCCTTCCAGTGCTCGCCCGACCACCCGTGGGTCACGCGAGCACCCCGAGTGGTTCCGCCACCGTCCCGACGGCACGATCGCAGTACGCCGAGAACCCGCCCAAGAAGTACCAGGACATCTACCCGCTCGACTTCGACGACGCCGGACTGGCGAGGGCCTCTGGGACGAGCTGCTCGACGTCGTGCTGTTCTGGATCGACCAGGGCGTGCGCATCTTCCGGGTCGACAACCCGCACACCAAGCCCTTCGCCTTCTGGGAGTGGCTGATCGCCGAGGTGCGCAAGGCCGACACCCGGACGTCGATCTTCCTGGCCGAGGCCTTCACCCGGCCGAAGGTGATGCACCGCCTGGCCAAGTCGGCTTCACCCAGTCGTACACGTACTTCACCTGGCGGAACAACAAGGCACGAGCTCGATCGAGTACTTCGACGGAGCTGCCCACGGCCGCCGGGCGCGACGTACTTCCGGCCGAACGTCTGGCCGAACACGCCGGACATCCTGCCCGAGACCTGCAGCACGGCGGGCGGCCAGGCCTTCGTCGCGCGGCTGGTGCTCGCGGCCACCTGTCGGCCGAGCTACGGCATCTACGGGCCGGCTTCGAGCTGCTGCGTCGACGAGCCCGCGGCGCCCGGCAGCGAGGAGTACCTCGACTCCGAGAAGTACGAGATCCGGCAGCTGGGACCTCGGTGACCCCCGGCGATCCGCGACGCTCGATGCGCCGGGTCAACCGCATCCGGCGCGACCAGCCCGGCGTTGCAGCGGGACGCGTCGCTCCGCTTCCACCGGGTCGACAACGACCAGCTCGTCTGCTGGTCGAAGCGGGACGAGCCGGACCGCGCCGACGCGGTGCTCGTGCGTCGTGAACCTCGACCCCGAGTGGCCCCAGTCGGGCTTCGTCGAGCTCGACCTCGGCGCGCTCGGCCTCGACTGGGACGCGGCGTACCAGGTGCACGACCAGCTGGACGACGCCGCGTACACGTGGACGGGTCCGAGGAACTTCGTCCACCTCGACCCGGCGCGCTCCAAGCCCACGTGCTCGCGCTCGCGCCCGCCGCCCGCAGCCTGAGCCCTCGGCCACCTTCCCCCCGTCCGGTCGCGGCCGGTGAGCCCGGCCCCGCCGTCCCGACGGTCCGCCCCGACCCCGCCGCTCGACGCCGAGTGGTACAAGGACGCCATCATCTACGAGCTGCACGTCCGCGCCTTCTCCGACAGCGACGGCGACGGCATCGGCGACTTCCGCGGCCTGACCGCCAAGCTCGACTACCTCCAGGATCTCGGGCGTCACCGCCCTCTGGCTGCTGCCGTTCTATCCCTCGCCGCTGCGCGACGACGGCTACGACATCGCCGACTACACGCGACGTCCACCCGATCTACGGCACGCTGCGCGGACTTCCGGCGCTTCCTCGCGCGAGGCCCACCGCCGCGGCCTCCGCGGTCATCACCGAGCTGGTGCTCAACCACACCTCCGACCAGCATCCCTGGTTCCAGCGGGCGCGCCGGGCCCCGCCGGGCAGCCGGCTGGCGCGACTTCTACGTCTGGAGCGACACGCCGGACCACTACCGCGAGGCGCGGATCATCTTCAAGGACTTCGAGACCTCCAACTGGACCTGGGACCCGGTCGCCGGCGCCTACTACTGGCACCGCTTCTACTCGCACCAGCCCGACCTGAACTTCGACAACCCGCGACGTGCGCGAGGCCGATGCTGCAGGCGGTCGACTTCTGGCTGGAGCATGGGCGTCGACGGCCTGCGGCTCGACGCCGTGCCCTACCTCTACGAGCGCGAGGGCACCAACTGCGAGAACCTGCCCGAGACCCACGCCTTCCTGCAAGCAGCTGCGGCGCGCACGTCGACGAGCACTTCCCGGACCGGATGCTCCTGGCCGAGGCCAACCAGTGGCCGGAGGACGCGGCCGCCTACTTCGGCGACGGGCGACGAGTGCCACATGGCGTTCCACTTCCCGCTGATGCCGCGGATGTTCATGGCGCTCCGCATGGAGGACCGCTTCCCGATCATCGACATCCTGCAGCAGACCCCGGCGATCCCCGACGAGCTGCCAGTGGGCGCTCTTCCTGCGCAACCACGACGAGCTGACGCTGGAGATGGTCACCGACGAGGAGCGCGACTACATGTACCGCGCCTACGCCGCGCGACCCGCAGACGCGGATCAACCTCGGCATCCGCCGCCGCCTGGCGCCCGCTGCTGGGCAACGACCGCCGGCAAGATCGAGCTGATGAACGGGCTGCTGCTCTCGCTGCCCGGCACGCCGGTCATCTACTACGGCGACGAGATCGGCATGGGCGACAACATCTACCTCGGCGACCGCAACGGCGTGCGCACGCCGATGCAGTGGAGCGCGCGACCGCAACGCCGGCTTCTCCGAGGCCAACCCGCAGCAGCTCTACCTGCCGGTCGATCATCGACCCCGAGTACCACTACGAGGCCGTCAACGTCGAGGCGCAGCAGAGCAACCCCCACTCGCTGCTGTGGTGGATGCGGCGCCTGATCGCGCTGCGCCAGCGGCACCGGGTGTTCGGCCGCGGCACGATCGAGTTCCTCCACCCGGACAACCCGAGCGTCCTCGCCTTCGTCCGCCACGACGAGCGACGAGCAGGTGCTGGTCGTGGCCAACCTGTCGCGCTTCGCCCAGTACGTCGAGCTCGACCTCGGGCGCCTCGCCGGCATGCAGCCCTTCGAGCTGTTCGGGCAGACCGCGCTTCCCCCCGATCGGCGAGCTCCCCTACCTGCTCACGCTCTCGGCCCCACGCCTTCTACTGGTTCGCGCTGCGCGCCAGCCACGCCGACGAGCAGGCGGCCGAGCGCCCGCTGCCGAGCCTGCCGCGTCCGGCGCAGTGGTGGAAGGTGCTGGAGGGGCGGTCGCTGCGCAGCTTCGAGGCGGCGCTCCCGGCGATGCTCCGCTCCCGGCGGTGGTTCGCCGCGAAGCACCGGCGGATCCACTCGGCGACCATCGCCGAGCGCCTCCGCGTCCAGACGTCCCGCCGCCACGTCGAGGTGCTGGTGGTGGACGTCGAGTTCTTCGAAGGCGAAGCGGAGCACTACCTGCTGCCGATCGCCCACCTCCCTCGTGACACCGCCAGAGATCTCGAACGTGACCGGCCCGAGGCCATCCTCGCCCGCGTCACCTCGGACCGGGGGCCCGACGGCGTGCTCGTCGACGCCCACTACCTCGGCGAGTACGGGCGCTCGCTGCTCGCGCTCGTCGCCGAGCGGCGGCGCCGCACCGGCGCCTCCGGCGGGCGGCTGGTGGGGACGCCGGCGCCAGGCGGCGCCTACCTGCTCGCCGCGCTCGGGCTCGACGACAGCCTGCCGGTGCGGGTCGCCTCGGTCGAGCAGTCGAACACCTCGATCGTCGCCGGCGACCCTCAGGGGAACCGCGTCGTCGCCAAGTGCTTCCGGCGCCTGGAGACGGGCACCAACCCCGAACTCGAGGTGGGCCGCCAGCTGCTCGGCAGCGGGGCGCCGGTGGCCCGGCTGCTCGGGGCCGTCGAGCTCGACCGCACGGGCGCGGCCCCGACGACGCTCGCCGTCGTCCACGAGTACGTCCCCCACGAGGGGGACGCCTGGACGGCGCTCGTCCCCGCGGCCGGTGCCTACCTGGAGCAGGCTCTGCCCTCGCCCGACAGCGCCGATGCTGCCCCCGCCGCCCCGGGGCGGGCTCCTCGCGGCGGTGGCGCCCGGAGGCACGCCCGACGAGGTGGCCACGCGCCTGCCCGACGTCCTTCCGCAGGCCGAGCTGCTGGGCCTGCGCACCGCCGAGCTGCACGCCGCCCTCGCCGCGGGACCCGGCGAGGGCTTCCGCCCGGAGCCCCTAACACCCCTCACCCAGCGCTCGCTCTACCAGTCGATGCGGACAACGGCGCGGCGCTCGCTCGTGATGCTGCGCCAGCGGCTCCGCGCCCTCGGGCCAGAGGACGAGGCGCTGGCCCGCGAGGTCATCGAGCACGAGGAGCAGATCCTCGCTCGGCTCCACACGGTGCTCGACGCGCGCGGCGGCGTGCGCAGCCGGGTGCACGGCGACCTCCATCTCGGCCAGGTCCTGTTCACCGGGCGCGACTTCGTCTTCGTCGACTTCGAGGGCGAGCCGGCCCGCAGCTACGGCGAGCGCACCCTGAAGCGGTCGGTCCTCGCCGACGTCGCCGGGATGCTGCGCTCCTACCACTTACGCGGCCCACACCGCCCTCGCCGACCTGGCGATCCGCGGCGTGCTCGACGTGGCCCCGGAGACCGCCGCGAGCGCTCCGCCCGGGACCGCCCCGGGGGGTGCCCCGGGGGGTGCCCCGGGCGCGCCCGGCGACGCCGGCGCGGGACGCGACGCCCTGCTCGCCGGGCGCCACCGCCAGGCGGCCGACCGCTTCGCCTTCTGGGTGGGCGCCGCCTACCTCGGCGGCTACCTCCCGGCGGCCGAGAACGCCGGCCTCCTGCCGGACGACAGCGGGGAGCTCGACACCCTGCTCGACGCCTACCTCCTCGACAAGGCGCTCTACGAGCTGCGCTACGAGCTGGCGAGCCGGCCCGAGTGGGTCCACCTCCCGCTCCTCGGGCTCCGGCTCCTGCTGGCGCTTCCGGGCCGGACGACGGCCTGAGCGTGGGGACCGCCCGGACCACCGAGGAGCGCAGGAAGGCGCTCGAGGGGCTCGCCCGGCGCCGCGGCGTCGCCGTCGAGTTCACGAGCGCCACCGGCGAGCGGAGGCGTGCGAGCGACGAGACCCTCGCCGCGGTGCTCCGGGCCCTCGGCGAGCCGCTCGCCCGGCCGGGCGACGCCGTGGCGCTCGCGGCCGAGCGGCGCGCCGAGCGGCGCCGCGCCCGGCGGGCCGGCACGCCGACCCTCCCGACGGTGCTCGTCGCGTGGGAGGGTCGCCTCCCCCCGCTCGACCTCCTCGGCGCCGCACGGCGCGGCGACGCCACGAACAAGACGGGGGACGAGCCACCGCTCGTCCTGCTCGCCGAGGCGCGCGGACGAGCCGATGACGCTCGACGCGGAGACCCGACGGTGCCGGGCACGCCGTCGTCGAGCGGGTCCTCCCCTACGGCGTGCACCAGCTGGTCGCCGGGGAGGCGGCGCCACCGCTGTGGGTCGTCTCGGCGCCCGAGCGGCCGGAGGGCGGCGGGGCTCCTCGCGAGGCACACGGCTGGGGCGTCTTCGCCGCCGCCTACTCGCTCCGCCGGACGGGCGCCACGGGCCGGCGGGGACCTCGGGGCCCTGCGCAGCCTCGGCGAGGCCGTGGCGCCGCTCGGCGCCTCCGTCGTCGCCACGCTCCCGCTCCTCGCGGAGCTCGCCACCGCCGACGGCGCGGCGCCGGGCCAGCAGCCGTCCGCGCCGGTGAGCCGGATGTGGTGGAACGAGGCGTACCTCGACCTCGACCGCCTCCCCGAGCTCGCGCCCGAGGACAGGGGGTGGCGCTCCACGGCGCCCGACGCCAGGCACGCCGACCTCGCCGGCGCGGCGAGCGCCGCCCGGCCGGCCCTGGCGCGCGCACGCACGGCGACTCCTCGCCGGCGACAGCGAGCGACCGGCGCGCCTTCCAGGCCTTCCAGGCGGCGCGACCCACGTGGGCTCCTCCGCGCGCTTCCGGGCGGCGATCGAGCGCGCCGGCGCCGACGTCGCGAGCTGGCCGGCAACCTGGCGCTCGGGCACGATCGGCCCCGACGAGGTCGCCGCCGAGGCCGTGCTCCGCCACGCCTACGCCCAGTTCGCCACCGATGCCCAGCTCGGGGAGGACGCTCGGGCGCTCGCGCGCTCGGGCTGCGGGCTCCTCCTCGACCTGCCGATCGGCTGCCGCCCGGGCGGCTACGACCCGTGGGCGTTCCCGGCGGCCTTCGCCACGGGCGCGTCCGTCGGGGCGCCGCCCGACGGCTTCTTCCCCTCGGGCCAGGACTGGGGCTTCCCCCCGCCGCAGCCCGACGGGGACCGCGCCACCGGCTACGGGCTGATGCGACAGGTGCTCGCCCACAGCCTGAAGCACGCCGCCGTGCTGCGCGTGGACCACGTGCTCGGCTGGTCGCGGCTGTGGTGGGTGCCGGCGGGGATGTCGCCGAGCGAGGGGGCCTACGTCCGCTACCCGCTGGAGGAGCTCCTGGCGGTGGCGTGCCTCGAGGCGTGGCGCCACGGCGCCCACCTGCTCGGCGAGGACCTCGGCACCGTTGAGCGGGGGCTGCGCCCGCGCCTCGCCCGCCACGGCGTCGACCGGATGCGCGTGGCGATCTACGACCTCTCCGAGCGGCCCCGGCGGGCGCTCGCCCCGCCGGCGGGGACGGTGGCCTACGTCGACACCCACGACAGCGCCCCCTTCGCCGGCTTCCTCGACGGCTCGGAGGTGACGCTGCGCGAGCAGCTCGGGCTCCTCTCGGCCGGCGCCGCCCGCCGCGAGCGGGCAGCGCGGGAGCGCCTCGCCACGGCGCTGGTCGAGCGCCTGGAGCGCGCCGGGCGTCTCGCCCCCGAGGAGCACAAGGACGTGCTCAGCGGTCCTCGCCGCGGTGCTGGAGGAGCTCGGCGAGTCCCCGGCCGACCTGGTCGTGGTGCCGGTCGAGGACCTCCTCGAGGAGCGGGACCCGCACAACGTCCCCGGGACCACCTCCGAGCACGCCAACTTCTCCCGCCGCCTGGCCCGCACCCTGGAGGAGTGCACCGCCGAGGTGCGGGTGCGGGAGGCGCTCGGCCGGCTGGACGCGGCGCGCCGGCGTGCGGGAGGCCCGGCCCGGGTAGGGAGGGCCACGTGACCGACGCCCCCCACCCAGCGGCGCCGCGCGGCGACGACGGCAAGCCCGGCGAGCTCGACCGGTACCTGCTCAACGAGGGTCGCCACCACCGCCTCTACGAGGTGCTCGGCGCGCACCGGCTCGCCGGCGCGCCGGACCGCTGGAGCTTCGCGATCTGGGCGCCGAACGCGACGGCGGTTTCGGTCGTCCACGACCAGAACGGCTGGCGGGCCGGGCGCGACCGCCTGGAGCCCCAGGCGAGCTCGGGCATCTGGGCCGGCACGGTCGAGGGGGTCGGCGAAGGGACCCGCTACAAGTACTCCCTCGACACGCCGGCCGGCAGGCGCGAGCGCGCCGACCCCCTCGCCTTCGCCACCGAGGTGCCGCCGCGCACCGCCTCGGTCCTCACCGGGCTCGACCACCGCTGGGGCGACGCCGAGTGGATGGCGGGGCGACGCTCGGCGCAGGGCCCGCAGGCGCCGATCAGCGTCTACGAGCTCCACCTCGGTTCGTGGCGGCGGCACGGGGACGGCTCGTACCTCTCCTACGCCGAGGTCGCCGGCCCCCTCGTCGAGCACGTCACGTCGCTCGGCTTCACCCACGTCGAGCTGCTGCCCGTGATGGAGCACCCGTTCTACGGCTCGTGGGGCTACCAGACGACGAGCTTCTTCGCGCCGAGCTCCCGCTACGGCCCCCCGGAGGAGCTGATGGGCCTGGTCGACGCGCTGCACCGGGCGGGCATCGGCGTGCTCCTCGACTGGGTGCCCTCCCACTTCGCCACCGACGACTTCGCCCTCGCCGACCTCGACGGCACCCACCTCTACGAGCACGCCGACCCCCGCCGGGCGATCCACCCCGACTGGGGGAGCTACGAGTTCAACTACGCCCGCCACGAGGTGCGCTCGTTCCTCGTCTCGAGCGCCTGCTTCTGGCTCGACCGGTACCACGCCGACGGGCTGCGGGTGGACGCCGTCGCCTCGATGCTCTACCTCGACTACTCGCGCAAGGAAGGTGAGTGGTCCCCGAACCCCTACGGCGGCAACGAGGACGTGGAGGCGATCACGCTGCTCAGGGAGATGAACGACGCCGTGCACGGCGCCTTCCCCGGCGTGCTGACGATCGCCGAGGAGTCGACGGCGTGGCCGGGCGTGACGCGCCCGACCGCCGAGGGCGGGCTCGGCTTCTCGCTCAAGTGGGACATGGGCTGGATGCACGACACCCTGACCCACTTCGCCCGCGACCCGGTGCACCGGCGCTTCCACTACGACGAGCTCACGTTCCGCGCCCTCTACGCCTTCTCGGAGGCCTACCTCCTGCCGCTCTCCCACGACGAGGTGGTCCACGGCAAGGGGGCGCTCGCGACGAAGATGCCGGGCGACGACTGGCAGCGGCGCGCCAACCTCCGGCTCCTCTACGGCTACCAGTGGACCCTCCCGGGCAAGAAGCTCCTCTTCATGGGGGACGAGCTCGCGACGTGGCGGGAGTGGGACCACGAGGGCGAGATCGAGTGGTCGCTCCTCGACCACCCGGCGCACGCCGGCGTCGCCCGCTTCGTCGCCGACTGCAACGCCTGCTACCGCGCCCACGAGGCCTTGCACGAGCGGGACCTGTCTCCCGACGGGTTCGCCTGGGTCGAGGCCGAGGCGCGCGCCGACTCGGTGCTCGGATGGCTTCGCTTCGCCGGCGACGCCCCGCCGGTGCTCGCCGTGGCGAACCTCACGCCGGTCGTCCGGCGCTGGCGCTTGGGCGTCCCCGAGGCCGGCCGCTGGGAGGAGATCCTGAACAGCGACGCCACCGTCTACGGCGGCTCGGGCGTCGGCAACGCCGGCGCCGTCGACGCAGACGGGCCGCCCTGGCACGGCCAGCCGGCCAGCCTGGAGTGCACCCTGCCGCCGCTCGGCCTGCTCGCGCTCTCCCCGGCGCGCGGCCGGCGTTGAGCGTGGCGGCGAGGCGCGCCGGCGCCCTGGCGACGCGCCACGGGGCGACCTACCTCGGCGGCGGTCGCACCCGCTTCGGCGTGTTCGCGCCCGAGGTCGGCTCTGTCGAGCTCGTCCTCGGCGACGAGGTCGCGGCGGCGCTCACCCCGGCCGGCGGCGGCTACCACGCGACGGTCACGCCCGCCGTGCCCGGCGCCCGCTACCGCTTCCTGCTCGATGGGAGCGGGCCCTACCCCGACCCGGCGTCGCGTTCGCAGCCCGAGGGCGTCCACGGCCCCTCCGCCATCGTCTCGCTGGAGCCGCCGGACGTCCCCGGCTGGCGCGGCATGCCGCTCGGGGCGCAGGTGCTCTGCGAGCTGCACGTCGGGACGTTCAGCGCCGAGGGGACCTTCGCCGGGGTGGCGGCGTCGCTCGGCGAGCTCGCCGACGCCGGCTACACCGCCGTCGAGCTGATGCCGGTCGGCGAGTTCCCGGGCACCAGGAACTGGGGCTACGACGGCGTCTTCCCCTTCGCCGTCCAGTCCAGCTACGGCGGCGCGCAGGGCCTGGCCGACCTCGTCGCCGAGGCGCACCGCGCCGGCATCGCGGTCGTGGTCGACGTCGTCTACAACCACCTCGGCCCGGAGGGCGCCGTCCACGAGCGCTTCGCCCCCTACTTCACCGACCGCTACGCCACGCCGTGGGGCAAGGCGGTGAACGTCGACGGGCCGTGCAGCGACGGCGTGCGGAGCTACTTCGTCGAGCACGCGCTCTACCTCGTGCGCGACCTCGGGATCGACGGCCTGCGCCTCGACGCCGTCCACGCCATCGCGGACCCGACGGCGTCGCCCTTTCTGGCCGAGCTCGCCGCGGCCGTGCACGCCGAGGCACGCCGCTGCGGGCGGACGATCACCGTCGTCGCAGAGAGCTCCGACAACGACCCGCGCCTCGTCGCCGTCCCCGAGGCCGGCGGCCTCGGCCTCGACGCCGTGTGGAACGACGACTTCCACCACGCGCTGCGCACCACGTTGACGGGTGAGTCGGACCGCTGGTTCGCCGACTACCACGGGAGCGGCGACCTGGCGACGGCGTTCAGGGAGGGCTTCGTGCTCACCGGCCGCTACTCGCCGATGCGGGGCCGGCGCCACGGCGCCCGCCCGGCGTCGCCGATCCCGGGCGACCGGCTCGTCGTCTACGCGCAGAACCACGACCAGGTGGGCAACGCCGGCTTCGGTGAGCGGCTCGCCGCTCGCCTCGGCCTCGCCGCCCAGTTCCCCATCGCGGCCGCGGTGCTTTGCTCGGGCGACGTGCCGCTCCGCTTCATGGGCGAGGAGTACGGCGAGACGGCGCCCTTCCACTTCTTCACCGACTACGGCGACCCCGCCCTCGTCGAGGCGGTGCGCGAGGGCCGGCAGGCCGAGGTGGGCGAAGCGCACGGCACCCCTCCCCCCGATCCCGAGGACCCCGCCACGTTCGACGTGTCGCGCCCCGACCGCGCGCTCGCCCGCTCGGGCGAGCACGCCGAGCTGCTCGCCTGGCAACGCGAGCTGCTGCTGCTGCGTCGCGAGGAGCCAGCGCTCGGGACCCTCGAGCCGTCGCGCTCGCTCGTCTGGCAGGACCCTGCGACGCGCTCGCTCGCCCTGCTCCGCCGGGCCGACCCCTACCTCGGCGGTCGCCCGGTCGCCGTCGTCCTCCACCTCGCGCCCGATGCCGCCGACGTCGCGCCCGAGCTGCTCGCCGGCTGCTCCCTCGAGGTGCTCGCCGTGCGGGGCGTGCCGGGCGTCGCCGCCGGCGAGCGCCTCGAGCCCGACGGCGACCGGCCCGCCCGAATCGTGTGCTCCGGCTACGCGGCGCTCGTCGCGGCGGTCGCCGACGGGGCCGCCGCCCACGTCCCTGGCAGCGACGGGGGGCCCGGGGCGCTCCCCCGCCCGTGAGCCCGGCCCGCCGGGCGTGAGACCCGGCCTCGGCGCGACCTACCGGCTGCAGCTGCGGCGCGAGCTCAGCTTCGCCCGCGCCGCCGCCCTCGCCCCCTACCTCGCCGCCCTCGGCGTCGAGACCCTCTACTGCTCGCCGGTGAACGAGGCGGTGCCCGGCAGCGCCCACGGCTACGACGGCACGGACCCGACGAGCTTGCGCGCCGAGCTCGGCGGCAGCGACGGCTTCGACGCGCTCGTCGGCGCGTGCGAAGCCCACGGGCTCGGGATCTGCCTCAACATCGTCCCGAACCACCTCGCGACCTGGCCGGGCGGCGGGTGGTGGCGCTCGCTCCTTCTCGAGGGCCCCGACGGCGAGCTCGGCGAGGTCTTCGACGTCGACTGGGACGCGGGCCCTCCCGAGGCGCGCCGCACGGTCACGCTCCCCGTCCTCGACCGACCGCTCCCCGCGGCCCTCGCCGCCGGGCTGGTCGAGGTGGGGCGGGGGGCGACCGGCCCGGTGCTTCGCGCCGGCGGCGTCGAGCTCCCCGTCGCCGGCGGCCCGGTGCGGCCCGGCGAGGACGTCGCCGAGGTGCTCGGCGCGCAGCACTACCGCCTCGTCGACTGGCACGACCGGGCCGATCGGAACTACCGGCGCTTCTTCGACATCGACGGCCTCGTCGGGGTGCGCGTCGAGCGTCCCGAGGTGTTCGCGCGCACGCACGCGCTCGTGATCGACCTCGCCCGGGCGGGCAGGTGCTCGGCGCTTCGCGTCGACCACGTCGACGGGCTCGCCGACCCCGCCGCCTACCTCCGCCGCCTCCGGGAGGCGACCGGCCTGCCGGTGGTGGTCGAGAAGATCCTGACCGGCGACGAAGCGCTGCGACGCGGCTGGCCGGTCGCCGGCACGACCGGCTACGAGGTCCTCGACGACGTCGGCGGCGCGCTCGTCGACGCCGGAGGGCTCGAGCGCCTGGTGGCCGCGGGCCGTGCCGAGGGAGACGCGGCGGTCGAGGCGTGCGAGCTCGCGGCGCGGCGCCTCGTCGTCGGGACCCTCTTCCCCGGCGAGCTCGCCCGCGACGCCGAGCGCCTCGCCGTGGCGGCCGGGACGCTCGCCGAGGTGAGTGCCCGCCTGCCCGTGTACCGCACCTACCTCGACGGGGGCGAGCCGGCCCGGGAGGACCGCGCCGCGATCGGCGAGGCGTGCGCCGCGGCCGGCGCGGCCGACGTGGAGGTCGCCCTCCTCGACCCGGCCCGGCGCGGCGCGGCCGTCGGCTACCAGCAGCTCACCGGCGCGGTCATGGCGAAGGGCGTCGAGGACACCGCGTGGTACCGCTTGGCGGGGCCGCTCGCCTTCTGCGAGGTCGGCGGGGACCCTGGCCGAGACCGCCACGACGGCCCCGCCCGCCTGCACGCGCGGGCCGCGGCACGCGCCCTCGACGGCCGGGCCGGGCTGGTGCCGTCGACGACGCACGACACGAAGCGCTCCGGCGACGTGCGCGCCCGGCTGTACGGGCTCTGCGAGCTCGCGGATGGCTTCGAGGAGGGACTGGCGCGCTTTCGCGTCGCGCTCGGCGCGGCCGGGGGCCGGGGCGCCTCGGCCGCCTTCGAGACGCGCCTCCTCGCCCAGCTCCTCCTCGGCACGGTGCCCGTTGCGGGCACGCCCGCACCCGGCGGGACAGCCGGCGGGACGCTGGCGGCCCGCGTCGGTGACGCCCTCGTGAAAGGGGCGAGGGAGGCGAAGCTACGGACCTCTTGGGACGAGCCCGACGAGGGCTACGAGCGGCACCTTCGCGACCTGGTGGAGGCGTCGTGCGCGGGGGGCGCCCGCCTGCTGCGGGAGGCGTTCGGCCACCTCGTCGGCGAGGTGGCCCGTCTCGGGGCCACCCTGTCGCTGTCGGCGGTCGTGCTCCGCTCGGCGTTCCCCGGCGTGCCCGACTGCTACCAGGGCGACGAGACGTGGAACTACTCCCTCGTCGACCCGGACAACCGGCGCCCCGTCGACCACGGACGCCTGCAGGCGATGCTCGCCGCCCTCGCGCCGTCGCCCGGCGGCGAGGGCGGGGACGCGGGCGGGGCCCGGGCGGGGCTCGCGACCGAGCTCCGGCGCTCGTGGCCGGACGGCCGCGTGAAGCTGCTCGTCACGGCCACGGCGCTCCACGCGCGCCGTCGGCTCCCCGGGGCCCTCGCGCCCGCCGCCCGGTACCTCCCGCTCGAGGCCGACGGCCCCGCGGCACCCTCGGTGCTCGCCTTCGGGCGGCTTGCCGGAGAGGCCGAGGACGCGGGCGGGGCGGCGCTCGCGGTGGTCACCCGGCTGGCGTCGCGCCTCGGCGAGGCGGGCGGCGACCTGCCATCGGGCGCCGCCTACGCCGGCACGACCCTCGCCGTGCCGGCGCGCCTCGCCGGGCCGCTCGTCGACGCCGTCACCGGCAGGCAGCTCCGGGCGCGCGCCGGCCGCCTGGAGGTCGCGGAGGTGCTCGCCGAGCTACCGGTCGCCCTGCTCAGGCCGCTGCGCTGAGTAGGACCAGGGCGCGGCCCTCGACGGCGATCGAGCTCCCCGCCACCACCGTCGTCTCGCCGGGCACCGGGAAGGGATCGTCACGCGCCGTGTCGAGGACGAGCGACCAGTGGTTCGCGAAGCGCCCGTCGGGCAGCACGAAGTCGATCGGCTCCCAGTAGGCGTTGAGGATCAGGAAGAAGCTGTCGTCCTCGATGCGCTCGCCGTAGCGGAGGACGTAGGACGGCAGCTCGGCGCCGTTCAGGAACATCCCGAGCGACTTGGCGAAGCTCACCTGCCAGTCGGCGTCGCTCATCTCCTTGCCCTCCGGCGAGAACCAGGCGATGTCGCTCACGCCCTCGCCGCGGAGGGGGCGCCCCTGGAACCAGCGCCGCCGGCGCAGCACCGGGTGGTCCCGGCGCAGCGTGTGGAGCCGTCGCGTGAAGTCGAGCAGGCCCTCGTCGGCATTCTCCCAGTCGAGCCAGGAGATCTCGTTGTCCTGGCAGTAGGCGTTGTTGTTGCCGTGCTGGCGTGCGCCCGATCTCGTCGCCGGCCGAGCAGCATCGGCACGCCCTGGGAGAGCAGCAAGGTGGCGAGGAGGTTGCGCGTCTGGCGGCGGCGTAGCGCCAGGACCTCCGGGTCGTCCGTCGGACCCTCCACGCCGCAGTTCCACGAGCGGTTGTGGTCCTCGCCGTCGCGGTTGTCCTCGCCGTTCGCCTCGTTGTGCTTCTCGTTGTAGGAGACGAGGTCGCGAAGCGTGAAGCCGTCGTGGCAGGTGACGAAGTTGATGCTGGCCCAGGGCCGCCGGCCGGTGCGCTCGTAGAGGTCGGAGCTGCCGGTGAGGCGCGCTGGCGAGCTCCGGCAGCCTCTGGTCCTCGCCCCGCCAGTAGTCCCGCACGCAGTCGCGGTAGTGCCCGTTCCACTCCGACCACAGCGGCGGGAAGTTCCCGACCTGGTAGCCGCCCTCGCCGACGTCCCACGGCTCGGCGATCAGCTTCACCTGGCTGATGACGGGGTCCTGCTGGATGATGTCGAAGAACGCCGAAAGCCGGTCGACCTCGTGCAGGCTCGCGCGCCAGCGTGGCGGCGAGGTCGAAGCGGAACCCGTCGACGTGCATCTCGGTCACCCAGTACCGGAGGGAGTCCATCAGGAGCTGGAGGACGTGGGGGTGCCGCACGTTCAGGGTGTTGCCGGTGCCCGTGTAGTCGACGTAGTAGCGCGGGTCCTCGGGATCGAGGCGGTAGTAGGCGGGATTGTCGATGCCCTTGAACGACAGCGAGGGGCCGAGGTGGTTCCCCTCCGCCGTGTGGTTGTAGACGACGTCGAGCAGCACCTCGATACCCGCGGCGTGGAGCGTCTTCACCAGCTGCTTGAACTCCTGCACCTGCTGGCCGAGCGAGCCGCTCGCCGAGTACTCGTTGTGGGGCGCGAAGTAGCAGATCGAGTTGTAGCCCCAGTAGTTCCGCAGCCCCCGCTCGACCAGCTGCTGGTCGTGGACGAACTGGTGCACCGGCTGCAGCTCGACGGCGGTCACCTTCAGCGACTGGAGGTGGTCGATCACCTCGGGCACGGCGAGGCCGGCGTAGGTGCCCCGCAGCTCGGGCGGCACGGCCGGGTGGCGCGCGGTGAAGCCCTTCACGTGCATCTCGTAGACGGTCGTCATGTGCCAGGGCGTCTCGGGGTGCCGGTCGTTGCCCCAGTCGAAGAACGGGCTGACCACGACGTTCTTCGGCATGGAGGCCGCGCTGTCCGAGCGGCTGGCTCGCGACTCGTCGCCCTGGTGGCCGAAGAGCGACCGGCGCCAGCGGACCATGCCGTCGACCGCCTTGCCGTACGGGTCGAGTAGCAGCTTCTCCGGGTTGCACCGCAGCCCCTGCGACGGTCGCCACGGGCCGTGGACCCGATAGCCGTAGCGGTGGCCCGGGCCGACGCCGTTCAGGTAGCCGTGGTGGACGTGCGCCGTCTCGTCGGGCAGGGTAAAGCGCGACTCGCGGCCCCACTCGTCGAACAGGCACAGCTCGACGCGGTCGGCGACCTCGGAGAAGATCGAGAAGTTGGTGCCCACGCCGTCGTAGGTCGCCCCGAGCGGGTACGGCTTGCCAGGCGTGATCACCTGTCCGGACCGGTCCATCCCGGTCACGCTAACGGCTCATCGCAGGAGCCGGAGAAGGCCCCCGCCACCGCCACCGCGACGGCGGCTCAGCGATCGGGCCGCACCACGACCACGGAGATGTCACTGTGGTGCAGCAGGTGGTTCGCCACGGAGCCGAGCACGACGCTCGACACCGGGCCGTGCGTCGTGGCGCCGACGACGAGGCAGACGGCCTCCAGGTCATGGCCGACCTGGAGGATCTGGTGGGCCGGGTCGCCGTCGCGCACCTCGAAGCGCCAGTCGACCCCGGCGGCGGCGAGCGCGTCGGCCACCTGGGACTCGGTGGTGCGTTCGAGGTCGTCGGCGGTGTCCTCCAGGATCGCCACCGCGTCGCCCGCCACGGGCCCCGGGGCGATGTTCGGCAGGTGGCGCACGTACACGACGGCGAGGCGAGCCCCGACCGCAGACGCGACCCAGGCGGTGTGGCGCAGCGCGCAGAGCGACGACTCGGAGCCGTCGACGCCGACGACGACCGTGCCCGCCTTGCCCTTCTCGTGGACCAACTGCGCCATCAGTACCCTCTCCCTGTCACGGGCGGCGACGCCGGCCTGCGGACGGGCGCCGGTACGCCGCGCCTGTCGGACACGGTGCGCGACGACCCGTTGCCCGCCGTGCCATGGCGACCTCGCCGGCCCTTGGCACGCGTGTGCACCAACCACGTCCCCGCGACGGCACCTCCACGGTGCGCCGGCGACGCGGAGCGACGTGGGAGTGAAGCGAGCGCACCGGTGACGCGCGTCCGCCGCGAGGGCGGATCGACGATCAGTCGGCCGCCCTGCGCCCGGGCTCCGGACGCGGGCGGCGGCAACTGCTCAGGCCGGGCGGACGTTCGCCGCTTGAAGGCCCTTCTGGCCCTCCTGGACCTCGAATTCGACCATCTGGCCTTCCTCGAGGGTGCGGTACCCCGACATCTGGATGGCGGAGTGGTGGACGAACACATCCGCGCCACCGGTCTGCGAGATGAAGCCGTAGCCCTTCTCGGCGTTGAACCACTTGACTGTTCCGGTCGCCACTTCGGCGATCCCCCTTCTTTCGATGATGCTCTACAACGAGAGGGATCGAGCCGAGTCGTCGGCGACCGCCGCAGGTGTCCCGCGGCGCCCTCGCGGGCCCCGTCGGACGCACCTGTACGCGGTCGCCTTCGAAGGGCCCGCTTGCTCTCGACACGCAGGGTACCAGGCCGTTGCTCGTTCGTCACCGGTTCGTTCGGGCCTACCGACGGGACCTCCCCCGGGGTCGTAGCGATGTCCGATCGCGCCTCGCCGTGCCCGCGACGGCTCACGGCCCGGCGACGATCTCCTCCACCAACGCGTCGAGGGCGCCGAGCCCCTCGAGGAGGTCGAGCACCGTGTAGCGGGCGCGGAGGCGGTTCGCGAACCGGAACGTCGCACCCAAGGTGTCACGGTCGAGCCCGAGGAACCCCGCTGTCGCCGGGACGCCGCTGTCGGCGAGGGCGCTCGAGACGTGCTCGAAGCCGGACGCCACCTCGGCGAGGCGGGCGGCGAGCGCCTTGAGCGCCGCCGCGTCGCGCGGCCAGGCCGGCAGACCCCTCGCGAGGATCTCCTCCTTCTCCCGGCGCACCGCCTCCAACGCCTCGAGCTGCGCGCCGAACCAGCGCCGTGCCTCGGTGTCGTCGCCACCGCCGGGACCTCCCGCCCGCACGGGCGGCGGGCTCGCTCCGGCGACGAGGTCGGCGCCGCGGCGCTGGAGCGCCATGGCGAAGTGGGTCGCGTAGCCGACCTGGAGGCCGTGCGGGCCGTGGGGCCGCAGCCCCCGGAAGGCGAGCAGGTCCCAGAAGTGCGACGCATGGTGCTCGCAGCCGCTCGCCGGCCGGGAGTTGCCCATCATCGCCATGGCGATCCCCGACTCGACCAGGCCGCGCACGAGCTCCCCGACGGCGTCGGGCCGCCCGGCGCGCACCTCGGCGGCGTGCGCCGTGCAAAAGCCGAGGGGCCCGAGCACCCTGGCCTCGACCACCGGGCAGAACAGCTCGCCGAGCAGCCCGCTCGCGAGGGCCCAGTCGAAGCGGGCGCACGCCTTGCCGAGCAGGTCGCCGAGCCCCCAGACGGTCATCTCGGCCGGAGCGCCCGCGACGACCTCGAGGTCGGCGAAGACGGCGAGGGGCGTGTGCGCGATGTGGCTCACCTTCACGCCGTCGAACTGCATCGCCGCGACGTTCGAGGCGTAGCCGTCCATCGAGGCCGCGGTGGGCACGGACACGTACGAGCGCCCTTCCAGGAACGTCGAGTAACGTGTGATGTCGTTGATCACGCCGGAGCCGACCGCGAGCACGCCGTCCGGGTCGTCCGCGCCGAGCCGCTCGCGCGCCGCCGCGACCGCCCCCTCGTCGGCGAGGAGCCCCGAGCGCTCGGGGAAGCGCAGCCGAGTGACGAGGTGGCCGGCGGAGCGGAGCGCCTCGGCGAGGCGGTCGCCAAGCGCCTCGGCGGTGTTGGCGTCGTCAACGAGGAGGAGGCGGCGCCAGCTCTTCTGGTCGGCGTAGGCGCCGAGGCGCTCGAGGGCCTCGGGGCCGACGACCACCTCCTCGACCGGCACGTCGTGGTCGAGCCCGCACGCGGGGCACGGCGTCGCGCTCACGGTCGAGCGCCCGTCGCCCGGGCGCCGGCGCCGGGGTCCGCCGGGCTCGTCACCTTCCGCGGTTCACGACGCCTGGCCGTAGTAGGCACCGGGGCCGTGCTTGCGCCGGAAGTGCTTGTCGCGCACCGAGGTGGCGAGCGGCCCGGCGTCCGGCCGCAGCACCAGGGTGAGCAGCGCCATACGGGCCACCTCCTCGAGCGTCACCGCCCGCTCGACGGCCTCGGCCGGGTCCGCGCCCCAGGCGAAGGGGCCATGACCAGGCGCCAGCACGCCCGGCACCTCGTCGGTCCCACGGTCGCCGACCGCCTCCACCAAGATCGTGCCGGTGCTGGCCTCGTACTCCCCCGCCACCTCCTCCTCCGTCAGGTGCCTCGCCACCGGCACAGGGCCTGGGCAGAGGTCGGCATGGGTGGTGCCGAGGATCGGGATCTCGCGCTCCGCCTGGGCGAAGGCCGTCGCCCAGGTCGAGTGGGTGTGCACGACGCCCCCGAGCTCGGGGAAGGCCCGGTAGAGCAGGACGTGCGTCGCCGTGTCCGTCGACGGGCGCCGGTGGCCCTCGACGACCTCGCCGTCCAGGTCGACGACGACCATGTCCTCGGCGCCCATCGCCTCGTAGGGCAGCCCGCTCGGCTTGATGACCACGAGGCCGCGTGCGCGGTCGATCCCGCTGACGTTGCCCCAGGTGAGCGCGACGAGCCCGTGACGCGGCAGTGCCAGGTTGGCCGCGAGCACCTCGTCGCGAAGCGCCTCGAGCACGTGTTCCTCCTCGGTCGGCTCGACGGCGACCTTAGGCCATCAAAGCTCCACGAAGTCGATGTCGAGCAGCTCGGCGAGGATCCGCCACCGCTCGAGGTGATCACCGAGGTTCATGCAGAAGTGGTGGGTCCCGCCGTTACGGAGCCACTCCGTGAGGAAGGCGCGCATACCCGATGCCGGTCGGTAGTGGAAGTACGGCATCTGGACGTTCGGGAGCACGGGCGTGTCGAGCACCTCGCCTCGTGCGACGGCGAGCCGGTAGAACTCGCCGTCGAGGGGGATGAGCGTCGCCGTCGTGGCGATGCCCGGCTCGGCCGAGAAGACGGTGGTCGGCGGGTTGCCCAGACCGCCGATGCCGAGCGGCCGGTCGACGAGCCGGACCGGGCGGTCGCGGCGGGCGACCTTCCAGTTGCCCTCGCCCATGTGGCTGATGAGCACCGAGTCGAGCTCGTAGTCCATGGCGTACATCTCGCTGAAGTGGGCGTCGCCGATCAGGGTGTGGCTGGCACAGACCAGCGCCGCGGCGTTCGTGTCACCCTCGGCCCCGTAGCCGTAGCCGTCGGCCATCAGATCCGAGGCCGCGAGCAGCGGCAGCTGCTCGAAGCGGCCGTCCCGACCCACCGGCTCGAAGTGGACCGACAGCCCGTCGTAGCCGCCCTCCTCGATGATCTCGCGCAGCGCCAGCTCGAAGCGGATGGCATAGGCATGGCGCTCGGGCGGCAGGTCGGGGTCGATCTCGAATTGAGCGGCATGGCGGGTGCGGACCTCCTCGATCCGCCCGCCGTCGATGCGCCCCATCCGCGCATGGACGTCGCCGAGGTTCTCGTTCACCACCATCGGCCCGAGCTTGCGCAGCAGCGCCGTCGGGTCGTAGAGCACGTCCTCCATGCCGTTCATCGGGTAGCCGAAGAGCGCGATCTTCGTCCGCTTCAGCCTCGTCACCGTCCTGGCGGCTCGCGCCCAGGACTCGAAGGCGGAGAGGAACTGCGCCGAGTGCCACTCCTCGGTGATCACCGAGTACGGGATGCCGGCGCGCAGCAGCGCGTTCGACTGGTCCTGGGCACCGTGGATCCCCTGGTTGTACGTCAGGTCGTCCATCGTCCATTCGGCGGTGACGACAGGCTCCGGCTGGATGTTCGCCAGCAGGAGCGGGAGCGGGTTCTCCTGCAGCGCACGGAGGGTGCGCATCGCCGGCCCGTAGGTGAGCATGACGATCATGATCCCGTCGAGCTCGTGCGAATTCAGGTCCCGCACGATCTCCTCGACGTCCGCACGATTGCGCGCCGGGCGCGTGAACACGACCTCGGCCACCGGATCGAGTCGCGCGACAGCTCTTGCGCGAACTGGGCCTGGTGCTCGGTGATGCGCGGGATCATCTCGTCGTAGAGCTCCTGCATGATCCCGAGCAGGCCGATCCGTGGGCGCTCGCTGGTCGTCACCGTTGCCTCCCTGTTTCCGGGGCCGTCCCCGATTCTTCCTCCGAGGCGCTGCGCGCCCTGCGGCAGTGCCGAGTTGGCCGCCGACGGACCGCCGGTGCGGCCCGCGCCCTCACGCACGCGACGCCGATGGGTGTCGCATTCGATGCGCTCCGGTCGTGGCGGTGACACCGACGGGGTGATGGGCCGATCGCGCCGGGCTTCGGCCGAGGCGGCGATCTGTACGACGAACCCCGGCCAGCCCTCATCTCGAACCGGCGCGGGCCGGCGCGAGCACCAACCGCCGATGACTGCCTTGAGTCCTGCAGACCTAGGAATCGTACTGCTTGTCGCTCGCCTCCAGGATTTTCGAGCGCCCTCGCCAGGCACGTCGCGCCGCGGCGCCCGACGCTCGTGCGCCATCGTGACAGCTACGTCACCAGCCCGCCCATCTGGGCGACATGAGCGTTCTCATCGTGTAGCGGGCGACGGCGTGGGGCACCACGTGACGACCACATGTGCTCGTGGGTCGCGGAAGACGACGCTGGCGTGACGCCGCCGCGAACTCCGTTGCACCCTCTGGTGTGAACGCCATTGATCCCCCACGCCGCCTCCGCGTGCCGGCCGCCAGCGGCGGCAAGACCGCTGTATCCCAGACTTCTCAGCCAAGCTCCCGCGATGCGGGCGTGACCGGTGCCTTCGCCGGACATCCAGCCAACCCGTGGGGACGCAGCAGTCAGATCGCTTGTGAGCGTTAACAGATCAGGACTGTACGGGTCGCGGCGAAACCGTGTCAAGGTTCGACGTGCACTAGCGGCGCCGACGGTCGTCCGGCTTGCGCCGCCGCGTTCGGCCCCGGGTCAAGGGGCGGCCGGGTGCGCCGTGCTCTGGCGCACGACGAGCTCAGGCGGGATCACGACCCGCTCGACGCTTCGGGATCCGGAGTCCAGCCACTCGAGCAGGAGACCGAGGCTGCGTCGCCCGACCTCGTCGAAGTCCTGGCGCACGGTCGTCAGCGGGGGCGTGAAGAACTCGGACTCGGCGATGTCGTCGAAGCCCACGACGCTCACGTCCTCGGGCACCCGCCGGTCGCGCTCGTGCATGGCGCGCAGCAGTCCGAGGGCCATGTGGTCGTTGGCGACGAACACGGCGGTCGCCTCGGGGATACGCGCCAGCGTCTCGCCGGCGTCGAAGCCCGAGCGCGCCGTCCAGTCGCCCGCCAGTGGCGCCGGCACCTCCGCGCCCGCGTCCTCGAGGGCGGAACGCCAGCCGGCGACGCGGCTCGCGCGCCTCCAACCACTCCATCGGCCCCGCGACGTGGAAGACCGTGCGATGACCGAGGGAGAGGAGGTGCCCCGTCGCCGCGCGAGCTCCGCTGCGCTGGTCGACCGTGACCACGCCGAGGTCGGTGGTCGGGTCGCCCTCGACCACGACCACCGGCAGGTCGGTCGGCAAGTCAGTGAGGGCGGTGTTGGCCGAGGTGAGCGGGGCGATGACGATCACGCCCTCGACCGACTGCTCGGCGAGCCGCGCGACGGCCTCTTGCACCGTGAGGCGGTCGATCGAGCGCAGGCTGACGACGCTCACGAAGTACCCAGTCTCGCGGGCCGCCCGCTCGATGCCGTAGAGCGTGGCGACCGGGCCGAACAGCGTGGTGTCGAGCGTGACGAGGCCGAGCGTCCGGGACCGCCCGGTGACGAGGGCGCGCGCCGCCAGGTTCGGGCGGTAGCCGAGCTGCTCGATCGCGGCGAGAACGCGAAGCCGCGTCGTCGGTCGCACGCTCGGATGGTCGTTCAGCACCCGCGAGACGGTCTGGTGCGAGACGCCCGCGAGCTTGGCCACGTCGGTCATCGCCGGCGACCGCTGCACTCGCTGCGCAGCCGCGGCCGGCGGCTCGGAACGCTGGCTCGCGGCCGGCGGCGTCACCCCGTTCTTGCGCCCTTGCCCGGCGCCGCGTCGCGTTGCCGCCATGGTGGTGCTACCTCACCGGCCGTCGGCCGAGCTGGCGAACGGTGGTTCCGACCCGCAGCGGCATGGACGATACACGTCGCTCGGGCTCTGGGCCCGCGGCGGCCGGCAGCCCCACGGCGCCAGGCGGTGGGGCGCGGTCCGTGCAACCTCAGGTCGCGCCGCTCCCGCCGGTGCCGGATGCGGCCCGCCGGAGCTGCTTGAGCTCGTGCAGCACGTCGACGCGGTCTCGCCCGAGGAGGTCGTGGAGCTGCCGGTAGACGTCGTAGGCGGCGCCGAGCGCCTGCGAGGTGACGGCGTCGGGGCGGTAGTGGCGCGACTCGCTGGGCCGCAGCGCCGCGACCGCCGACGCGACGTCGTCGAAGCCGCCGGCCGCGCTGCCCGCCGCCACGGCGCCGAAGAGCGCGGCGCCGCGCGCCGGGACCTGGGTGGCGTCAGGGATGCTCACCTCGAGGCCCGTGGCATCAGCGACGAGCTGCATGAGCAGTGGACTCTTCTCCGCGATGCCGCCGCAGGCCACGATCTTGCCGAGCCCGAGACCGTGCTCGACGAAGTTGTCGACGATGCGCCGGGTGCCGAAGGCGACCGACTCGAACAGCGCCCGGTAGATCTGCTCGCGCGTGGTCGAGAGGCTCAGGCCCGCCAGGACGCCGGAGAGGTCGGCGTCGGCGAGGACCGAGCGGTTGCCGTTCCACCAGTCGAGTGCGACAAGCCCGCCGGCGCCGGGCGGGACCTTCGACGCCGCCGCCTCGAGCTCCTCGTAGTGGCGCTGGCGTCGCTCGGGCGACTCGCCCGGAGCGATCAGCCGGTCCACGTACCAGGCGAACATGTCGCCGACCGCCGGCTGGCCTGCCTCGTAGCCGTACAGCCCGGCAAGGATCCCGTCCTGGACGACGCCGGTGATCCCCGGCATCCGGACCTCGTCGGGGTCGACGACCATGTCGCAGATCGAGGTGCCGATGACCATGACCAACACGCCGGGCTCTTCGACCCCCGCCCCCGGCACCGAGACGAACGAGTCGACGTTGCCCACCGCGACGGCGGCGCCAGGGTGGAGGCCGAGCTCCGCGGCGAGCGCCGGGACGAGCGTGCCGGCGCGCGTCCCCGGCGCCGCGAAGCTCGTCCCGAGCTTCGCGGCGGGGTCGGGGAAGCCCGGGAAGGCCGCGTCGAAGTACTCGCGCGACGGCAGGCCCTCGCTCGCCGACCAGCAGGCCTTGTATCCCGCCGAGCACGCCGCGCGGACCTGGGAGCCGCACAGCTGCCAGACGATCCAGTCGGTCGCCTCGATGAAGGCGCTCGCCGCGTCGTAGACCTGGCGGTCCTCCTCCCAGAGCTGGATGAGCTTCGGGAAGTACCACTCCGAGGAGATTCGCCCGCCGTCACGCGCGAGGAAGGGCTCCCCTCGCTCGAGGGCCACTTCGTTCAACCGGTCAGCATGGCGCTGCGCGGCGTGGTGCTTCCACAGCTTCGTCCAGGCGTGCGGGCGGTGGCGCCACTGCTCGAGCGTCGAGAGCGGGGTCCCGTCCGCCGTGACCGGCAGCACCGTGCACGACGTGACGTCGATGCCGATCCCGACGACGGCATCGCCCGGGACATCCGCCCTGGCGAGGGCCTCCGGGATGCCGCGCCGCAGCACCTCGAGGTAGTCCGACGGGTCCTGCAGCGCCCAGTCCGTCGGCAGCCGCTCGCCGGTCTCGAGTTCGGTGTCGATGACGCCGTGGGGGTAGCGCACCTCGCTCGAGGCGAGCTCGGCGCCCGAGACGAGATCGAGCACGAGCACCCGGCCGGACTCCGTGCCGAAGTCCACGCCGAGCGCGAGCCGCGCCGATCCCCGAGGGTCCCCCGCCATGCGCGGTCACGCTAGGAGTGGTGCCCCCTTCCGTCAACCGGTCTCGAGCCGCGTTCCGCCACGACGGCCGCCCGCTCAGCGGTGGACGCGCGTCCCGTCCGCGTGTCCTCCACCTTCCAGCCGAGCGACTCGATCTCGCCCCGCAACGCGTCCGCGGCGGCGAAGTCCCGAGCCTCGCGGGCGGCGTCACGCCGCTCCATTAGGTCGAGCACCCGCTCGTCGGGCACCGCCTCGCCTTCGCGCGGCTCCAGACCGAGCACCGCGAAGCACGCCAGCGCGGCGCGGCCGAGCGCGATGCCGGCGTCGGCGTCACCGGCGTCGAGGAGCGCGTTAGCCCGGCGGATCCCCTCGAAGAGCGCGGCGACGGCGCGGCTCGTGTCGAGGTCGTCGTCCATCCGCTCCTCGAAGCGCTGCGTGAGCGCGTCGGCCTCGACGGCCGAGAAGGGGGCGCTGCGGACGTCGCGAGCGACGCCGGCGAGGCGGCGCGATAGGGCGTCGATCCGGCCGACGGCGATCGCCGCGCCCTGGAGGAGGTCGTGCGTGACCTCGAGCGGCGAGCGGTAGCCGGACTGGACCACGAGGAGGCGCAAGGCGCGGGCGTCGTTCTCCTCGAGGAGCTCGGCGAGGGTGGTGAAGTTCCCGAGCGACTTCGACATCTTCTCGCCGCCCACCGTCACCAGCCCGTTGTGCACCCAGTGGCGGGTGAAGCGGCGCCCGAGCGCGACGGCCTGGGCCCGCTCGTTCTCGTGGTGCGGGAACATCAGGTCCTGGCCGCCCCCGTGGAGGTCGAAGTCCTCGCCGAGGAGGGCGAGCGACATCACGACGCACTCGGTGTGCCAGCCGGGGCGGCCCTCGCCGAACGGCGAGGGCCAGGTGGGCTCGCCCGGCTTCGCCTTCTTCCAGAGCGCGAAGTCGAGAGGCGAGCGCTTCTCCTCGGTGACGGCGACGCGCGCCCCGGCCCCGGCCAGCAGGGAGCTGAGGTCCTGGTGCACGAGGAGGCCGTAGCCAGGGACGCGGTCGACCTCCAGGTAGACGCCGTCGGGGGTCTCGTAGGCGGCGCCGGCCCGCACGAGCTCGCCGATCAGCTCCACCATCTCGGGGATGTACGCCGTGGCGTGCGGGTCGTCGTCGGGAGGCTCCACGCCCATCCGGTCGAGCGCGGCCCACCACTGCTCCTCCCACTCCGTCGCCACGTCGCGCCAGTCCCGCCGCTCGGCCCGGGCCCGGTCGAGGATCTTGTCGTCGAGGTCGGTGACGTTCGAGACGAAGTGGACCCGAAGCCCGCGGTGGCGTAGGTACCGCCGGAGCACGTCGTAGACGAGCGCGAACCGCCCGTGACCGACATGCGGCGGGCCGTACACGGTCGAGCCGCAGACGTACAGCCCGACGCGGCCCGGGTCCCTCGTGACGAGCTCGTCGACGCGCCCGGTCGCAGTGTCGTGCAGCCGGAGCACGCTAGTACCGTAGTCGGCCTATGCCAGCCGATTTCCAGGACGCGACGGGCCCCGGCGGGCCCCGCGTCGCCGAACGCGAGACGACCTCTCCGGCGGACGCCGCCTCGGCGCCGCGCCCGGCTGGCGACTCGCCGCTCGGGACGAGCCGGGTGCCGCAGCGCCCCGCCCTCGAGGGGCTGGAGGAGCGCTGGAGCGAGCAGTGGGAGGAGTGGGGGATCTACCGGTTCGACCCCTCCCGCCCGCGTGACGAGATCTTCGCCATCGACACGCCGCCGCCGACGGTCTCGGGCTCGCTCCACGTCGGCCACGTCTTCTCCTACACCCACACCGACGTCATCGCCCGCTTCTAGCGCATGCGCGGCAAGGCGCTCTTCTACCCGATGGGCTGGGACGACAACGGCCTCGCCACCGAGCGCCGCGTCCAGAACTACTTCGGCGTCCGCTGCGACCCGAGCCTGCCGTACGACCCGGACTTCACCCCGCCGGCCGAGCCGCCGAAGGCGCCGCTCGGGATCTCGCGGCTGAACTTCATCGAGCTCTGCCGCCAGCTGACCGCCGAGGACGAGCAGGCCTTCGAGGCGCTGTTCCGGCGCATCGGGCTCTCGGTCGACTGGAGCATGCAGTACACGACGATCGGCGAGTCGGCGCGGCGGATCTCCCAGCGCGCCTTCCTCCGCATGCTGGCCGGACGACCAGGCCTACCGCCACGAGGCACCGACGCTGTGGGACGTCGACTTCCGCACGGCCGTCGCCCAGGCCGAGCTCGACGACAAGGAGGTCGCCGGCGCCTATCACCGCGTCCGCTTCGCCCGCCCCGACGGTGGGCCGCCCATCGAGATCGAGACCACCCGCCCCGAGCTCATCCCCGCCTGCGTCGCCCTGGTCGCGCACCCCGACGACGAGCGCTACCGGCCGCTGTTCGGCACGACGGTCCTCACTCCGTTGTTCGGCGTCGAGGTGCCCGTGCTCGCCCACCACCTCGCCGAGCCCGAGAAGGGCTCGGGCATCGCCATGGTCTGCACCTTCGGCGACCTGACCGACGTCACGTGGTGGCGGGAGCTGTCGCTGCCGACCCGGACCGTCGTCGGCCGCGACGGGCGCCTCGAGCACGCGCCCTTCGGCGAGCCCGGCTGGGAGTCGGCCGACCCCGAGCGCGCACGGCGCCTCTACGCCGAGCTCGAGGGGCGCACGGTGAAGGCGGCCCAGCGGCGCATCGTCGAGCTGCTCGGCGAGTCCGGCGACCTGGTCGGCGAGCCGCGGCCGATCACGCACTTCGTGAAGTTCTACGAGAAGGGTGAGCGACCGCTCGAGATCGTCTCCTCGCGCCAGTGGTACGTGCGGACCATGGCGCTTCGCGACCGGCTGCTCGCTGCCGGGCACGAGCTCTCCTGGCACCCCGAGTTCATGCGCGCCCGCTACGAGACCTGGGTCGAGGGGCTGAACGGCGACTGGATCATCTCGCGGCAGCGCTTCTTCGGCGTGCCCTTCCCGGTCTGGTACCCCGTTCGGCCCGACGGCAGCGTGGACGACGACCACCCGATCCTCGCGCCGGAGAAGCGTCTCCCGATCGACCCCTCCGCCGAGACGCCAGACGGCTACGACGAGTCCCAGCGCGGCCTGCCCGGCGGCTTCGTCGGCGACCCCGACGTCATGGACACCTGGGCCACCTCCTCGCTCACGCCGCAGATCGCGGCGCGCTGGGAGGAGGACGCCGACGTCTTCGACCGGGTCTTCCCGATGGACCTCCGGCCGCAGGGCCACGACATCATCCGGACCTGGCTGTTCACGACGGTGGTCCGCTCGCTGCTCCTCCACGAGGAGGTGCCCTGGCACCACGCCGCGCTCTCGGGCTGGATCCTCGACCCGGACCGCAAGAAGATGTCGAAGTCGAAGGGCAACGTGGTCGTCCCGACCGAGACGCTCGACAAGCACGGGACCGACGCCGTGCGCTACTGGGCCGCCTCGGCGCGCCTCGGCGTCGATACCGCCTTCGACGAGCAGCAGATGGTCATCGGCCGCAAGCTCGCCATGAAGGTGCTCCAGGCGAGCAAGTTCGTGGTGTCCCGACTCGAGGGCGCGCCGGCGGGCGACGCCCCGGGCGCGCCGGGGCGCCCCGCCGTGCTCGCTCCGCTCGACGCGGCGATGCTCGGGCGGTTGGCGGCGGTGGTGGACGAGGCGACCTCGGCTCTGGAGGGCTACGACCACGCCCGCGCGCTCGAGCGTACCGAGCAGTTCTTCTGGACCTTCTGCGACGACTACCTGGAGTTGGTGAAGGGCCGGGTCTACGCCGACCCGTCCGGGGGGGCCGAGGTGGCCGCCGGCGGGGCGTCGGCCCGCTACGCCCTCGGCACGGCGCTCGGCGCGCTGCTCCGGCTGTTCGCGCCGTACCTCCCCTTCGCCACGGAGGAGGCCTGGTCCTGGTGGCGCGAGGCGTCCGTGCACGGCGCTTCGTGGCCTGCGTCCGCCGAGGTCGACCCGGGCCCGGGAACGCCGCCGCCAGAGCTGCTCGACCACGTCGGCACCGTCCTCGGCGAGGTGCGCCGGGCGAAGACGACCGTCAAGCGCTCGATGAAGGTGCCCGTCCGCCGGGTGGTCGTCACCGGCCCCGCCGCGGCGATCGAGCTCATCGGCTCGGCGCGCGACGACCTCGCCGACGCCGGCAGGATCGCCGAGCTCGAGCTCGTCGCCGGCGACGGCGCCCTGAGCGTCGAGGTCGAGCTGGCGGACGAGTAGCCGTGCGGCCGGCCCGCGCGACGCGCCGGGCCGACGGCCTGCCGGTCGAGCCGCTCCGGCGCCCGCGCACGCTGGCGTGACGACCGCACGGCCGAACGCTCGCGGCGCGACTCGATTGACGACGGCCGAGCGCGATCGGTAGTTTTGTCCGAGTTGAGGACGCGTGTGCGTCCATCGAACACCGTCGGCAGACGGGGTGCCGGCACGACCGCGCACGGGAGCCACGAAGAGCACCGATGGCAGAGATTGCGAGCCTCGCCGACGCCGTTTCCTCGCTCGTCCACGACGGCGACAGCGTCGCGCTCGAGGGGTTCACGCACCTCATCCCCTACGCGGCCGGGCACGAGATCATCCGCCAGGGCAGGCGCGACCTCACGATTGTGCGCCTCACGCCCGACGTCCTCTTCGACCAGCTCATCGGCGCGGGCTGCGCCCGGCGGATGGTCTTCTCCTGGGGAGGGAACCCCGGCGTCGGCTCGCTCCACCGCTTCCGCGACGCCGTCGAGACCGGCTGGCCGGTCCCGCTCGAGATCGAGGAGCACAGCCACGCCGGGCTGACGAACCGCTACGTCGCGGGAGCCTCGGGACTCCCCTTCGCCGTGCTGCGCGGCTATGCGGGAACGGGACTGCCAGCGCACACCGCCTCCATCGCCCCGATCACGTGCCCGTTCACCGGCGAGCAGCTCATGGCGGTGTCGGCGCTGCGGACCGACGTGGGGATCATCCACGCCCAACAGGCCGACCGCCGGGGAAACGTGCAGATGTGGGGCATCACGGGCGTGCAGAAGGAAGCGGTGCTCTGCTCGGAGCGCTCCCTCGTCACCGTCGAGGAGATCGTCGACGCGCTGGAGCCCCGCCCCGGCGCGGTCGTGCTCCCCTCGTGGGTGGTGACGGCGGTCGCGGAGGTACCCGGCGGGGCGCACCCCTCCTACGCCTCGGGCTACTCGCAGCGCGACAACGCCTTCTACCAGGCCTGGGAAGCGATCAGCCGCGACCGGGAGCAGTTCGCCAAATGGATGGAGGCCAATGTCCTCGCCGGCTGAGGTCGCCGACGTCAGCGCCGACGACATGATGATCGTGACGGCCGCCCGAGCGCTCGCGGCCCGGCGGGTGTGCTTCGTCGGGATCGGGCTGCCGAGCACGGCCGCGAACCTCGCCCGGGCGACGACGAACCCGGACATCGTCCTCGTCTACGAGTCGGGCACGATCGGCGCCAAGCCCAACCGGCTCCCGCTCTCGATCGGCGACGGCGAGCTCGCCGACACCGCGGACGCCGTCGTGTCGGTGCCCGAGATCTTCAACTACTGGCTGCAGGCCGGGCGTGTCGACGTGGGGTTCCTCGGCGCGGCCCAGATCGACCGCTACGCTAACCTGAACAGCACGGTGATCGGCGAGTACGAGAACCCGAAGGTGCGGCTGCCCGGCGCGGGCGGCGCTCCCGAGATCGCGACTTCGAGCCGCGAGGTGTTCGTCCTCCTCCGCCAGAACAAGCGGACCTTCGTCGACCGTGTCGACTTCGTCACCTCGGTCGGATTCGGCAGCGGTCCCGGCGACCGTGAGCGCCTCGGGCTGCGCGGCAACGGTCCCTCGCTCGTCATCACCGACCTCGGCGTGCTCGAGCCGGACCCTACGACCTGCGAGCTCGTGCTCACGCGGGTCCACCCGGGAGTGGAGGTCGACCAGGTGCGGTCGGCGACGGGCTGGGACCTGCGCGTCGCCGACGAGGTGCAGCGGACCGCCCCGCCGACGCAGGAGGAAATGGTCGTCCTCCGGCGCCTCCAGGCGACAATCGGCTCATGAGCGACCCGGTCCTCGTCCTCGACGGGGTGCGCACCCCCTTCGGCCGCTACGGCGGTGCGCTCGCCGCGGCGCGCCCCGACGATCTCGCCGCCCACGTCGTCCGCAGCGTGCTCTCGCGCACGACCGAGCTCGACCCCGCCGGGGTCGACGACGTCTACCTCGGCAACGCCAACGGTGCCGGCGAGGAGAACCGCAACGTCGCCCGCATGGCCGTGCTGCTCGCCGGACTCCCCGTGAGCGTCCCCGGCGCCACGGTCAACCGGCTCTGCGGCTCGGGCATGCAGGCGATCACCGACGCGAGCCGCGCGATCGCGACGGGCGACGCCGCGGTCTGCCTCGCCGGAGGCGTCGAGTCGATGACCCGTGCGCCGTGGGTGCTCCTCAAGCCCGACCAGGGCTATCCGCGTGCCCACGAGACGCTGCACTCGACGACGCTCGGGTGGCGGATGGTCAACCCCGCGATGCCGGCCGAGTGGACCGTGGCGCTCGGCGAGGGCGCCGAGATCCTCGCCGACCGCTATCAGATCACCCGGGAGGCCCAGGACGAGCTGGCCCTGTCGAGCCACCGGCGGGCAGCTGCGGCGTGGGACGCGGGCGTCTTCGACGACGAGGTCGTCGCCCTCCCCGGCGTCGAGTGCCCCCGCGACGAGAGCATCCGCGAGGACACCAGCATGGAGAAGCTGGCCCGGCTGAAGCCGGCGTTCCGCCCGGACGGGACGGTCACCGCCGGGAACGCCTCCCCGCTCAACGACGGTGCCGCGGCGCTCCTCCTCGCTTCCGAGCGGGCAGCCTCGCGCCTCGGGCGCGACGCCGCTCGCGCGCGGATCGCGGGTCGCGCCGTGAGCGCCGTCGAGCCGCAGCTGTACGGGATCGGACCCGTCGAGGCGGCAAACCTTGCCCTCAAGCGGGCGGGCATCGGCTGGAAGGACCTGGTCGCGCTCGAGCTGAACGAGGCGTTCGCCGCGCAGGCGCTGGCGTGCCTCGCCGAGTGGCCGGAGCTCGACCCGTCGATCGTCAACCCGCACGGGGGCGCCATCGCCATCGGTCACCCGCTCGGCGCCTCGGGGGCGCGCCTGGTCGCCACGCTCGCGCACGAGCTGCACCGGCGCGGCGGCGGATACGGCCTGGCCACGATGTGCATCGGCGTCGGCCAGGGGATCGCCGTCGTCCTGGAAGGCTGCTGAGCCGCCGGCGACCGACACGCCGCGGCGCCGGCGCGCCCGGCCGACGCGGGCCGCTCGAGCGCGGCGGGCCGACCGCCCCGATGCCCTGGGTTCGCAGGTCGCGCTCGATCTTCGCCGCGGTCTCCGTGAGCAGCGGCACGAAGCGGCGGCGCAGCACCTCCATCGTGGTGCGCGCGGCGTGCGCCGACACGTTCACCGCGGCGATCACCCGTCCCGAGGCGTCACGGATCGGCACCGCCGCCGAGCGCAGGCCCTCCTCCAGCTCCTGGTCCATGACGGCGCAGCCCTCGGCCTGGATCGTCTCGAGCATCGCCCGGAGCTGGTCGGGGTCGATGACCGTGAGCCGGGTGAGCGGGCGCAGGATCGCCGTCGAGAGGTAACGATCGAGCTCGTCCGGCGGGAGCGCTGCCAGCAGGACGCGGCCCATCGACGTGGCGTACGCGGGAAAGCGCGTCCCGACGGCGATGCTCACCGTCATGATGCGCGACGTCGGGACGCGGACGATGTAGACGACGTCCTGGTCGTCGAGGACCGAGACGGAGGAGGACTCGTGCACGGTGGCGACGAGCTCCTCGAGGTGGGGCTGGGCAATCTCGGGAAGGCTGACGCTGGACAGGTACGCGTAGCCGAGCTCGAGCACCCGCGGCCTGAGCGAGAACATCCTCCCGTCGCTGCGCACGTAGCCGAGCTCGGCGAGCGTGAGCAGGAAGCGCCGCGCCGCCGCCCTCGTCAGCCCCGTCTTTCGGGCCACCTCGCTTAGGGTGAGCTGCGAGCGGTCCGGACCGAAGGCACGGATGACGGCCAGCCCGCGTTCGAGCGACTGGACGAAGTCCGAGCTCTGGCGCTGCTCGGACCGCTCCGCGACGATCGGCCGGACACGTTCTGTCTCGCCCTGCGCGCGCTCCGCGGCGGTGTCCACGATGCGAACCCTAGTGGCTGTCGTCGTCGCCCGGCAGTTGCTCGACGCCGTTCATCAGGAGGAGAAAAGGTGCCAGCTGTGGGATCCGCGAGCCTTGCCGGACCTCGCGGCCGTGCATATGCTGCCCGACAGGCGGATGAGTGTGCAGCATTCGCACACCTGACCGCAGGGCGGCAGGGCGCGGGGTGCTACCGCGGAGCCGAGAAATCTGGCGCGGGCGGCGAGCCAGCGGGCAGGGGAAGGGAGCCGGGACATGGGTTTGCTCGAGCCGAGGGACTGGACCGGCAAGATCTACATCGGGGGGTGGGTCGACGGCGGGGGCGCGGCGTACCCGGTGATCGAGCCGGCGACCGGCGAGGAGCTCGGGCAGGCCGGCCGGGCATCGGTCGCCGACGTCGCCCGGGCGACCGAGCTCGCCGCCGAGACGCAGCGGGCCTGGGCCGCGAAGACCTACGACGAACGTGCCGCAGTGCTGCGCCGTGCCGGCGACCTCTGGTTCCAGCACGCCGACGAGGAGCGGGACTGGATCGTGCGCGAGTCGGGATCGATCCCGGGCAAGGCGGACTTCGAGATCTACACCGCCGCCCAGGAGTGCTACGAGGCTGCCGCGCTCGCCTCCCAGCCCTACGGCGAGCTGCTCCGGTCGAACCAGCCGCGGCTTGAGCCTCGTCCGACGACTCCCTGTCGGGGTCGTCGGCGTCATCTCGCCGTTCAACGCGCCGGTCATCCTCTCGATCCGGGCTCGGTCGCGCCGGCTCTCGCGCTCGGCAACTCGGTCGTGCTGAAGCCGGACCCGCGCACCGCGGTCTGCGGCGGCTATGCCGTCGCCCGCATCCTCGAGGAGGCGGGCCTCCCCCCCGGCGTGCTCAGCGTCATCCCCGGCGGTGCCGACGTCGGCGAGGCGCTCGTCACCGACGCCCGGGTGCGGCGTCGTCGCCTTCACCGGCTCCACGCGCGCCGGGCGGATCGTCGGCCGGCTCGCCGCCGAGCACCTCAAGCGGGTGCACCTCGAGCTCGGCGGGAACTCTGCGATGATCGTCCTCGACGACGTCGACCTCGACCAGGTCGTCTCGGTCGCCGCCTGGGGCTCGTTCTTCCACCAGGGCCAGATCTGCATGACGACGGGGCGCCACATCGTCGACGCGAGGATCGCCGACGCCTACGCCTCCGCGCTCGCCGAGCGGGCGAACCACCTCCCGGTCGGCAACCCGGCCACAGAGCAGGTCGCCCTCGGGCCGATCATCGACGAGCGCCAGCGCGACCACATCCACGAGCATCGTCACCTCGAGCGTGTCGGCCGGCGCCAAGCTGGCAGCGGGCGGTACCTTCGAGGGCCTTTTCTACCGCCCGACCGTGCTGACCGACGTGCCGCCGACCGCTCCCGCCTACGACCAGGAGGTGTTCGGCCCGGTCGCCCCGATCATCCGGTTCAACTCGATCGACGAGGCCGTGAAGCTCGCCTGCGACACCGAGTACGGACTGTCGCTCTCCATCCTCACCAAGGACGTGATGAAGGCGCTGGAGATCGCGGACCGCATCCCGACCGGCCTCGTCCACATCAACGACCAGACGGTGAACGACGAGGCCACGATCCCCTTCGGAGGGGTGAAGGACTCGGGGACCGGTGCCCGCCATGGCGGGGCGCAGGCCAACCTGGACTCGTTCACCGACGCCCAGTGGGTGACCATCCGCCGCGAGCTCGCCTCCTACCCGTTCTGAGCACGCCCGGGGGAGGCGCAGCTCCGCCGCATCGCTGATCGGGCCCGGCGCCGGCGGACGCGGCGCGCGAGCAGCGGCGCGCCGTGGCCCGACGTCGCGTGCACGCATCGCGAAAGGGACGAACGCTCCTGTCCCCGCCCGGCCGGCCGGGGGCAGGCTTTCGCCATGGCTACCGCCGCGGGCATCGGCAAGGCCGTATCGCCGGCGGCGCGAAAGGGGTCGCGCGAGTGGGTGATCCTCGCCGTGCTCTGCGTGAGCCTCCTCATCGTCAGCCTGGACAACACCGTCTTGAACGTGGCGCTGCCGACGATCGTCCGAGATCTGCACGCCACCGACACCCAGCTGCAGTGGATCGTCGACGCCTACGCCATCGTCTTCGCCGGGCTCCTCCTGGTCGCCGGCAGCCTGGGCGACCGCATCGGCCGCAAGTGGGTCTTCATGGCCGGCCTGACCCTCTTTGCCGTGGCCTCCGCCACCTCCGCCTTCTCCGGCAGCCCGGGCGCGCTCATCGCCGCGCGCGCGTTCATGGGTATCGGCGCCGCGGGCATCATGCCCTCGACGCTGTCGATCCTGACGAACGTGTTCACCGACGACGAGCGCCGGGCCCGGGCGATCGGCATCTGGTCGGGGACGACCGGGCTCGGCATCGCCATCGGCCCGATCGTCGGCGGCTGGCTGCTCACCCACTACTGGTGGGGATCGGTCTTCCTCATCAACGTGCCGATCGCGGCGGCGGGCCTCGTCGCGACGGCGTGGATCGTGCCGAACTCGCGCAACCACGTGGCGAAGCCGGCTGACCCGATCGGCGCAGCAGCCTCGATGGCCGGGCTCGGCCTCCTGCTCTGGGGGATCATCGAAGCCCCGGAACGCTCGTGGAGCTCCCCCTCGTCCTCGCCGCGATCTGCGGCGGCCTGGCGGTGCTCGCCGGCTTCGCCTGGTGGGAGCAGCACTGTGACCACCCGATGCTCCAGGTGCGGTTCTTCGAGAACCGCCGGTTCAGCGCCGCGATCGTGTCGATGTCCTTCGTCACCTTCGCCCTGATGGGCTCGCTGTTCCTGCTCACCCAGTACCTCCAGTTTCTCGCTCGGCTACAGCGCCCTGCAGACCGGCCTGCGGGTCGGCCCGATCGCGCTCGTGATCCTCGTCGTCGCGCCATCCTCGAGCCTGCTGGTGCGCCGCATCGGCACGAAGGTGGTCGTGTTCGCCGGGATGTCGGTGATCGCGGCCGGGATGCTGATGCTGTCGAGGACGACGGTGGCGGGCTCCTACCTGGACGCCCTGCCTGCCTTCATGCTGCTCGGCGTGGGCACCGGGCTCGCCTTCGCGCCGTCCACCGAGTCGGTGATGGGCTCGCTGCCGCTCGACCAGACCGGGGTCGGTGCGGCCACGAACAGCACCGCCCTCCAGGTCGGCGGCGCGCTCGGGGTGGGCGTCATGGGCAGCCTCTTGAACACCCGCTACCAGGACCGGCTCGCGCCGTTACTCGCCCACCAAAGCATGCCGGCGTACGTCCACCACCTCATCGTCGGCTCGCTCGGCGGCGCGTTGAGCGTGGCGCAGCAGCTCGGCGGCGTGCTCGGCGCCGCGCTCGCCGGGGCGGCACGCCAGGCCTTCGTGAGCGGCCTCGACCTCGCCGTCCTCGTCGGAGCCGTCGCGGTCGGCGCCGGCGCGCTCATCGTGCTCTCCGTCCTCCCGAGCCGCGCGGGCCGTCCGCGAGCGCCGCCGCGGCACCGCCGGCCGAGCCACACCTCGGCGGCCTGCCCCCGGCGCGGCCCTTGCCGACAGCGAGCCGGCCGTCCGCCCAGCGGTCCGGAGGTCGGTGACGACCGCACGAGGAGCGCGGCGACGCCGGGAAGCGGCCGAAGGTGGCAGGCTGAGCGTGTGGCGAGGCCGGACCCCGAGGTGTACTTACGCCTGTGCGCCGACGATCTGGCCGTCGCGCTCGTCTCGCGAGGACGGGCGTGGCCGGCCCGGCGGCGAGCCCGCGGAGACCACGATCGAGGCGATCGAACAGGTCGGCGCTGCGCTCGCGCTCGTCGGCGCCTGCTCCGAGGCCGCCGTCGAGCACGCGCTCGCCGACCTGGTGCTCATGCTCGGGCTGCGCGACCTGCCGGGCGGGAGCCTCGAGCCGGTCGTGATCGACGACGATCCGGTCGACTCGGGTGCGGGAGTGGCGCAGCACGGGCCGGAGCTCGTCGTCGACTGCGGGCTGCGGTGCTCGCTCGGGGCGTGCGACCTTCGCGTCGGCTGGCTCGTCAGGACCGCGTCACGCACCTTCTTGCACGCCGATGCACGGGAGTTCCCGGGCCCCGCAGGCGGCGCCCGCCGCGCCCGGTCCGGACCTCCGCCGATCGACGACCTCATCGCGGTCGACGACGCGGGGAACGCCTACCGCGTCGAGTGGGGAGCGCATGGCGTCGAGGTGGCCGGCACCGTCGGGGAGGCGTTGCTCGTGCCCGACCCGCCGGTCGACACGGCGTGGCTCGAACTCCGCCCACCGAAGGTCGACCCGCTGAGGGTCCATCTCCACCGGGCGGGGCGCGTCCGCACCGGGCGCGAGGACTCGCCCTGGACCCCGCCGGCCGAGCGCTACCTCACCCACCTCGCGTCGCCCGTGGCCGGGGCCACCCGTGGGCGGGGTGGTCCGGCGGCGCCAGCGAGGGGGAACGCTGCGAGGCGAGGATCTGCGACGCCTTCGTCGCGCTCGGGCTCGTCGCCCCCGACCACGAGGCCGTCCGGATCCTCGGCGGCGAGCGCCTCGCCGCGACGGGCGACGGATCCGGGCCCGACGGGTGGGCACGCGAATCGCCGTGGGCGGCGCCGGCCGAGGGTGGCGAGGAGCGGTACGCGACGAGGGCGCTCGGCGCCGAGCTGCCGCTCGAACGGATCAGGGTCGTGCTCGAGGGCGCGACGCTCGTCGAGCACGAGCTGAGCATCTGGGTGCACGTCTCGCCGGTTCCCCGGGCGCGCCCGTGGCCGCTCGGCGCTGCGCACCCCGAGGAGGACCCGCCGTGGCTGCGGGCACACGACGAGCGTGGGCGTGCCTACGAAGCGGTGCGGGCGCACTGGTTCAGCGGCGAGGGCGGAGCCTCGGGCGAGCTGGCCTTCACGCCCGGCCTCGGCGACGACGTTCGGACGCTGCGCGTCGTCGCCGAGCACCCGTACGAGGCGGCCTGGGCCGAGGTGGAGGTTCCGGGGCGGTGACCGGCGACGCGTGGTGGGCGGGCGTGCCGATCGCCGAGACCGACGTCGAGTGCGGTGGGGCCCGCCACACCCTGCTCTGGGTCGGCGGCCGGCTAGTGATGCTCGAGCACGACGAGCCAGACGACGAGCGGCCCCGGCTCGCGTTCGGCGTGTCCTGGTCGACCTGCCAGGATCTCTGCGCCGTGTGGCGACGCCACGCCGACGACATCCGCGTCCTGATCGCTCGGTCCGCGCTCGCCCGACGACCAGATCCGCGTCGGGCGGGCGCTGCTCGACCAGCTCGGCGGCCGCGTGCACCACGGCCTGACCGGGCGCGCGGGAACCGGCCACGCGCCGCCGGCGCTCCCCGGACGCGGCCGGCCACCGGGTCGCCGCCGCTCGCCGCCGCTCCTCCCGGCACCGGCGGGCGGTCCCGGCTCCGCAGACGACGCCCTCTGGCAGGACCACCTCGAGCTGCTCCGGCTCTTCGCCCTGCCGCGGCCGTTGCTCGACCGCCTCGTCCTCGAGGTCTGCGCCGCCCAGACCGCCGAGCTGGAACGGTGCGGCGGCGACCCGGCCGAGTCGCACCCCGCGCTCCTCGCCGCCCTCGTCTCGCGGGTGCGCGCCGTCGTGCGGGCCTGGAGCACCCCGGGCGGCGAGCGGCCGGAGATCGCCCTCGAACCGGAGCTGCACCTCGATCCGTCGAACCCCGGCGCCTCGCTCGTCCTAGCCGGCGGCGACGACGCCGCGCTTCGGGCCGACGTGGGGACGGGGTGGCTCGCGGGAGTCTGGGCGTGCCAGCTCGCCCTCGTCGACGGCTACCTCGTGACCGAGCTGCTGGCCGTCGAGGACGACTGGGCCTCGGCGCGCGCGCGCTGCGCCCGCCGAGCGGTCCGCGGCATCTCGACGCCGCGCACGATCGAGCTCGGTGCCGGAGCGGGGTCGAGGGCTGGATCGTCGTCCGGCGCTGAGGCGCCCGCGGCGCGCTGCGTGCCCGTGACCTACGGCTCTAGAAGTCACGGGGCGGACTCCGTAGCCTTCGAGATGGAGGCCGCGATCGGCTGGATGATCGAGGCCTGACTGACTTGGCCGGGCTCCGGCTCCCGTTCCGGTGGGAGTGTCCTTGCGGTCTCCAGATCCAGAGGAGGCCATCATGGTGCACACGACGAACGGAGCTCCGAGGGGTACGGTCCGGGACACCGCGACCTACGTACCTCCAGGTGAGCCCGGCAGCCTCGTCGAGGTGAAGGCCCGCTACGAGAACTTCGTGGGCGGACATTGGGTTCCGCCGACGTCGCACCGCTACGTCGACGACCTGAGCCCTGTCAACGGCAAGCCCTTCTGCCAGGTGCCGGTGTCCACGCCGGACGACGTCGAGCTCGCGCTCGACGCGGCGCACGCGGCGCGGAGGTGTGGGGCGAGACATCGTTGGCGGAGCGGGCACTGGTCCTGAACCGCGTCGCAGACGTGATCGAGGCGAACCGGGAGATGCTCGCCGTCGCCGAGAGCTACGAGAACGGCAAGCCGGTGCGCGAGACGCTGGCCGCCGACATCCCGCTCGCGGCGGACCACTTCCGCTACTTCGCCGGGGCGACCCGCTCGCTCGAGGGCAGGTCGACCGAGATCGACAAGGACACCGTGGCCTACCACTTCCACGAGCCGCTCGGGGTCGTCGGGCAGATCATCCCCTTCAACTTCCCGCTCCTGATGGCGGCGTGGAAGCTCGCCCCGGCGCTCGCCGCGGGGAACTGCGTCGTGGTGAAGCCCGCTTCGCCGACGCCGTGGTCGCTCCTGAAGCTCGCGGAGCTGCTCCAAGGCGTCGTCCCCGACGGCGTCATCAACATCGTGAACGGCCCGGGCGCCGAGGTCGGCAAGGCCCTCGCCTCGAACCGGCGGATCGCCAAGATCGCCTTCACCGGCGAGACCACGACGGGGCGCCTGATCATGCAGTACGCGGCCCAGAACATCATCCCGGTGACCCTGGAGCTCGGCGGGAAGTCGCCGAACGTGTTCTTCGCGGACGTCATGAACGAGGACGACGAGTTCCTCGACAAGGCGATCGAGGGTCTCGTGCTCTACGCCTTCAACAAGGGTGAGGTCTGCACCTGCCCGTCCCGGGCACTCATCGAAGAGTCGGTCTACGACCGGTTCATGGAGCGGGCCATCGCGCGGATCGAGCGGATCAAGCAGGGCAACCCCCTCGATCCGGCCACGATGCTCGGACCTCAGGTCTCGGCCCAGCAGCTGCAGAAGATCGAGTCGTACGTCGAGATCGGGCTGCAGGAGGGCGCCAAGTGCCTGACCGGTGGCAGGCGTCCCGAGCTCGGCCCGGAGCTCGAGGGTGGCTACTACTTCGAGCCGACCGTGCTGGCGGGCACCAATGACATGCGGGTCTTCCAGGAGGAGATCTTCGGGCCGGTGCTCGCCGTCACGACCTTCCGCGACGAGGCGGACGCTGTCCGGATCGCCAACGACACGCTGTACGGCCTCGGCGCCGGTGTCTGGACCCGTGATGGCAACCGCGCCTACCGCATGGGTCGTGCCATCAAGGCAGGGCGCGTCTGGACGAACTGCTACCACCTCTACCCGGCGGGCGCCGCGTTGGCGGGTACAAGATCTCGGGTGTCGGGCGCGAGACGCACCAGATGATGCTGGAGCACTACTCCCAAACGAAGAATCTGCTCGTCAGCTACAGCACCAAGCCTCTCGGGTTCTTCTGAGGGCCCTCGGGCACTCCTGAGGGATCGGGAGCGGAACGTGGGCGCTAACGCACCTGTCGCACGTGTCACGGCGACCGACGCAGCCCTGGGGGCCGTTCGGCTCCTCCGGGCCCGCCGTGGGCCGGTGATGCTTTTTCAGTCGGGAGGTTGCTGCGACGGCAGCCTCCCGATCTGTCTCGACGAGGGCGAGCTCGTGACCGGCGAGGGCGACGTGTACCTCGGCGAGATCGAGGGGGCGGGTGTCTGGATCGACGCCCGGCAGTTCGAGGTGTGGAAGGGGACCCAGCTCGTCTTGGACGTGGAACCGGGGCTCCCAGAAGGGTTCTCCGCTGCCGGCCGGCGACGACGGCCACTTCGTCACGCGCTCGCGCCGTTTCAGCGCGGAGGAGCTCGCGGCCCTCGCGGCCGCACGTCCGCCTGAGGGGCGCGACACCCGGGGTAGATAGGCGACTCGCGGCGCCCGCAGCCGGCGGCGCGTCGGACGAGCCCTCGTCCCGGTGGCGAGGCTCCCGTCGTCCCGACGGTGGCGGCGACTGGTGGTTCGCGCCCTGCGCGCCGGGCCGGCCGAGGCCGTTAGGACGCTCAGGTGTGATGGCGCACGGGACCGGAAGCGGTCGGAGGGCGCCGAGTTAGGAGGGGGACGCGATGGCGTACGCGTGTGGACTGGAGGCCCCGCTGCGGGCGATCGAGGAGCTGGCAGGGCCGGTCGACCTCCACCAGCGCCACGACGGCGCGTGGGCGGTGCACACGGCGCGGGCGATCGCGATCGGCGGCGACGGCTTCCTCGCGCGCCCCTTCGGCACGGGCCGGACCCCCGAGGCCGCGGTGCGAGCCCTGTGGGAGTCGCTCACCTTCTTGGACGAGGGCCGCTACGTCGTGATCGACACCGACGGCCCGGCACGCCGGGTCGTATGGTTGGACGGCTGCTGGATCGACGCCGTGTTCGCCGGGGTCGCGCGCTTCCCCCGCCTCGCGTAGCGACGCAGCGCGGCCCGGCTTGCGGAGCGGCACCGTGATCGTCATGTCGCCTCTCCGGCGCCAGCCGGAGCATCTGTTAGCTCGCGGAGGCGTGCCCCGTGCGCCTCGTAGAGCTGGCGGAAGGTGCGCAAGAACCTGCAGGTGGCACGGATCTCGTCGAGGGAGAAGCTGCCGATCGCGCGCCTGGCATCCTTCACCAGGGGTTCGTGCAGCGCCCACGCCCGCTCCTCGCCGAGCGGCGCGAGCTCGACGAGCACCCGTCGCCGATCGTTCGTGTCGCGGCGGCGCACCACGAGGCCCGCCTGCGCCAGCCGGTCGATGACGAACGTCACCGCCCCGCTCGTCAGCCCGCTCGCCTCGGCGAGGGCCCCGGCGGTCATGGGTTGGCGTTGCTCGAGCAGGTCCAGGCAGCGCAGGTCGGTCCTGTTGACGCCGAGCCGATGGCTCACCGCCTCGTCGAACGCGTCGAGGGCGGACTGGTACCCGCGGAGCTCCTGGCGTAGTTCCTCGAGGATCGCGTGCCGCCCGCGATTCCGATCGTCACCGGGCGTGATCCGCGGGTCCGGCGGGCCATTGGACATGCAGATAGTTTAGCTCCTAAGATATGCAGCGACGAACTGAAGTCTGCAACGACGCTCGAAAGGTGCGCGACTGTGCCATCGGCCATCGAGGCGCACGACCTCGCGAAGACGTTCAAGGGTGGCGTCCGGGCCCTCGACGGGGTCAGCTTCACCGTCGAGGAGGGCAGCGTATTCGGCCTCCTCGGTCCGAACGGCGCCGGCAAGACCACGGTCGTGCGGATCCTCACGACGATCCTGCGCCCCGACTCGGGCTCGGCCCGGGTGCTCGGCCACGACGTCGCACGCGAGCCCGAGCTCGTGCGGAGCCTCTTCGGCCTCGCCGGCCAGTACGCCGCCGTGGACGAGAACCTCACCGGGCGCGAGAACCTGCGCATGATCGGCCGGCTCAACCATCTGAGCCGACCGGTCGCGGCGCGACGGGCCGCTGAGCTGCTGGAGCAGTTCCACCTGAGCGACGCCGCGGACCGCACCCTAAAGACGTACTCCGGCGGCATGCGCCGCCGGCTCGACCTCGCGGCGGCGCTCGTGGCCAGCCCGAGCGTGCTGTTCCTCGACGAGCCGACCTCCGGGCTCGACCCCCAGAGCCGCATCGATCTCTGGGAGGTCATCGAGGGGCTGGTCGCGCGGGGCACGACGGTGCTGCTCACGACGCAGTACCTGGAGGAGGCCGACCGCCTCGCGAGCCACGTCGCCGTCGTCGACCACGGGCGGGTGATCTCCCAGGGCGCGCCCGTGGAGCTGAAGGCCACCCTCGGCGCGACCGTGCTCGAGATCGGCCTGTCCGATCCCGGGACCGCCGAGCGTACGGCCGGTGCGCTCGCCTCGATCAGCCAGAAGCGGCCCCACGTCGTCGGGTCATCGGTCGAGGTGCCCATCGACGGCGGGCCGCGGCACGGCGATGGAGGCGCTGCGGGTGCTCGACCAGCACGACATCGAGCCGGTCACCTTCACCTTGCGCGAGCCGAGCCTCGACGACGTCTTCCTGGCCCTGACCGGCCGCGTCACCGAGAGCGAGCCGGCCGAGGGCTCGGATGGCGCCGACGGGGCGGAGAGAGCGGTGGCGCGGGCGGGGGCGCGGCGATGAGCGCGCCAGGCGCGGCGCTCGTGGCCCCGGCCGAGGCGCGCGTCCCCGCCGGCACCGGGGAGCGCTTCCGCTGGGCGGTGACCGACACCTTGACCGTCACCGGCCGCAACCTGAAGAACTACGTCCGGATCCCCGAGTCGCTCTTCTTCTCGAGCGTCCAGCCGGTGATGTTCGTCCTGCTCTTCCGCTACGTCTTCGGTGGGGCGATCCATCCACCCGGTCACGTGAGCTACGTGAACTACCTGATCCCGGGGATCTTCGTCCAGACCGTCGCCTTCGGCGCCGTGGCCACCTCGATCGGCCTGGCGGAGGACCTCCAGAAGGGGATCGTCGAGCGCTTCCGCGCCCTGCCGATGGCACGCTCGGCCGTGCTCGCCGGCAGGACGGTGGCGGACCTCGTCCGCAACGTCTTCGTGGTCGTGCTGATCACGGGCGTCGGCTACGCGGTGGGATTCCGCGTCCAGACCGCCGCCCTCCCCTTCATCGCGGGGCTCGGCGTGATCCTGCTGTTCGCCTACTCGCTGTCGTGGGGATTCGCCGTCATCGGGCTGTCGGCGCCGAACAGCGAGACGGCACAGGTCATGTCCTTCCCGCTGCTCTTCCCGCTGACCTTCGCCTCCTCGGCCTTCGTTCCGGTGCAGTTCATGCCGCACTGGCTGCAGGGCTTCGCGAACCACCAGCCCGTCAGCGTCGTCGTCGACACCGCCAGAGCCCTCATGCTCGGAGGCCCGACGGCGTCCCTTGTCTGGCAGTCGCTCGCCTGGACCGTCGGGATCGTTGTCGTGCTGGCGCCGATCGCCGTCCGGCGCTACCGCCGGAGGAGCTGAAGTCGGCGCCGGACGGTCGCTCCCCGGTCGCCGCGGCTCAGCGCGCCACCGGCTCCGACGCGAGCGGCTCGGCGTCGGCCAGGCCGACCGCGTCGCTCTGCGCGAGCCGCCATGCCGCCCCGGGCGCGCTCGCGCCGGCCGCCTCCCGCCGAGACCCTGGTCACCCCGCCCGCCCCGGTGAGGCGCGCCGCGATGGCGACGGGGATGACCGTCACCAGCAGCACGACGACCACGACGACGTTCACCTCGGGGAGCTGCTGGCCGAGGCGGATCGCCCCGAAGATCCACAGCGGCAAGGTGTTCTGCGCCCCCGCGGTGAAGGTCGTGACGATGACCTCGTCGAAGGAGAGCGCGAACGCCGACAACGCGCCCGAGACGAGCGCGGTCGACAGCATCGGGACGGTCACGAAGCGGAACGTCCTCCAACCGTGCGCGCCGAGGTCGGCGGAGGCCCGTACGGCGAGCCGGACACGCACCGGAGCCGGGCGATCACGTTGTTGAAGACGACCACGATGCAAGACGTGGCGTGGCCGATCACGATCGTCAGCAGCACAGGCTGATCCCGGCGAAGTTGAACGCCGAGTTGAGGGCGATCCCGGTAATGATCCCGGGCAGCGCGAGGGGCAGGACCAACAGGGGCGAGATGGCCTCGCGGCCGAAGAAGCGGAAGCGGTGCGCGCCGAAGACGGCGGCGGAGCCGAGGATCAGCGAGATCGCCGTCGCGGCGAGCGCGGCTCTTAGGGACAGGGCGAAGGCCGAGCGCACCTGCGCGTCGTTCCACGCCACCGAGAACCACGTGACGCTGAGGCCCGCGATCGGCCAGCTCCGCCCCCGACGGGACCGGTACCGTACCGAACGATCCCCGGGGTCGCAAGAATCGCATCCGCAGGGCTGTTTTGCCGTTGAATCCGCGGCCCACCACGGCAATCACGACGGGGTCGGTCGACACCGGAGCCCCACGGCACCGAAGTGGTCCATTGGCGGCTCACCCGAGTCCGGTGTGCCGCCGGTCAGCGGGAGCCGCCGGGAGCCCGGTCAGCGGCGCCGGGGGCCAGCCGCCGGCATCGTCGCGAATCGGTCGCGTGATCGCGCGCGAACGTTCCGTTGATCGCGAACGCGCGATGCCCCTAGGGTGCCCTCGACGCCCTCGGGCGAGCGAAGCGGCGGCCGAGCGGCCGTTCCGCCGCCCCGGTGCATGCCGTGTGCACGAGGCGTGGGCGGCCGAGTGGGAGATCGCGCCGAACCCACCACGAGGTCGGTGCGCGCGCCAGAGCGTGGCGGCGCGGCACCCCCAGAGCTGAGCAGTGGCGATCAGACAGGAGGTCAGATGGCTCGCACCGTCGGCAAGTTCGGCAAGCTCGCCCCGCGGTTCCCCGCGGGGCTGAAAGAGCTGACGGCCTACACGGTGGGGACCCTGCCTCCCCCGCCGCCATCCGTCGACTACGCCACGGCCGTCCCGTCCTTCCCGATGGACGACAACGAACAGTACGGCGACTGCACGATCGCCGCGGCGGCGCACTGCCTGCAGTCCTGGAACGCCGAGTCCAAGGTCGACGACCCGGTCCCGACCGACCAGGAGGTCGTCTCGACCTACCTCCAGCTCACCGGCGGGAAGGACACCGGACTGGTCGAGGCCGACGTGCTGAAGACGTGGCAGCAGACGGGGCTGTGGAGCAACAAGATCGTCGGCTACGCCCCGGTGAACGTGCACGACCTCGTGACGATCCGCCAGGCGGTCGACCTGTTCGGCGCCGTGTACGTCGGCATCCAGGTGCCGGCGAACGCGCAGCGCCAGTTCGCCGACGGCGAGCCCTGGACCCTCGTCCCCGGCTGGAAGAGCCAGCCGATCGAGGGAGGCCATGCCGTCCCGTTCCTCGGCTACGACGCAACGTGGTGCTACGCCGTCACCTGGGGAGCCGTCCAGCGGGTCGCCTGGGACTGGTGGGAGTCGTACGGCGACGAGGCGTGGGCCATCCTGCCCCAGGAGTTCGCCCAGGTCGGCACGGTGAACGGCATCGACGTGAGCGCTGCTGCAGGCGGATCTGGAGAAGCTCTGAGCGCCGTGACCGGCGGCGACACCGCTCAGCCCACCTCGGGGCAGGGCGGGGCGGCGCGAGCGACGGAAGGGGACGAAGGTGGCCAACGGCGACCAGTTGGAGATGATCGAGCACGTCGTCGTGCTCATGTTGGAGAACCGCTCGTTCGACCACATCCTCGGCTACCTCTACGCCGACCAGGGGAACGTCTCGCCGTCGGGCCAGCCCTTTGAGGGCCTCACCGGGAAGGAGGCCAACCCCGACGGCTCCGGCACGCCGGTTGCGGTCTTCCCGATCACGGCAGCGACGCCGAGCGCCTACTTCATGCCCGGCGCCGACCCCGGGGAGGGCTACGCCGCGACCAACGCGCAGCTGTTCGGATCGAACACGCCGCCCACCCCGCCGGTCTCGACGAACCAGGGCTTCGTCCAGAACTTCGCGTACACGCTCGGCTGGGAGGCGGGCGACCCCACGTACCCGGTCGTGTCCGGCACGGTCTCCAAGGACATCATGGGCATGTTCACCCCGGAGATGTTGCCGGTGATCTCCGGGCTCGCCCGCGGCTTCGCCGTCTGCGACCACTGGTTCGCCTCGGCGCCGACCGAGACGATGCCCAACCGCGCCTTCGCGTGCGCGGGCACGAGCCAGCGCCACATGGACGACAAGACCAAGACGTTTACCTCGCCGAGCATCTTCGGCCTCCTCTCCCAACACGGGCTCGGGTGGTCGATCTACGGCTATGACGCCGACCCGTTGACCCGCCTGAACTTCCCCGACACGACGAACGCCCCCGAGTCGCACTTCGGCACCTTCCCCGACTTCCAGCAGGCCTGTGCCGCGGGCACACTGCCCCCGTACACCTTCCTCGAGCCGTCGTGGTCCTCGACCGGCAACAGCGAGCACCCGAACTACGACGTCGCACTCGGGGAGCGGCTCATCCACGACGCCTACTACGCGCTGCGCAGCGGCCCCGGATGGGGCCAGACCCTCTTCGTGCTGACCTACGACGAGCACGGCGGCTGCTACGACCACGTCCCGACGCCGGCCGGCGCCACGCCGCCCGATGACTCGGTCGGCGAGTTCGGCTTCGACTTCCGCCGCTTCGGGGTACGCGTCCCGGCGGTACTCGTCTCTCCGCTCATCGCGCCCGGCACCGTCCTTCGGGTCCCGGCCGGGTCGACGCCGATCGACCACACCTCGATCCTGAAGACGGTCGAGCGGCGCTGGGCGCTCCCGGCGCTCACCGCGCGCGACGCCGCGGCGCCCGACCTCGGTGCCGCGCTCGACCCTCGCCACGGCGCGCACCGACGATCCCCTTGCCGGCGTCGTCGTGCCGACGTCGACCGGAGCGAACCCGGCGGCGACGGTGCCGTCGCACCTGCAGCAGATCTACGCGGAGCTCGTCGCCCGCCTGCCGGTGCCCGGCGCAGACGGCGGCTCGCACCACGAGCTGCCGCTGCTGGCCGACAGCGCCGACTACGACACCTACATCCGGTCGCGCATCGCTGCATGGAAGGCCGGCGGCGAGCCCGGCTGAGCGCAGCCGGGCTGCCGGCCGTGCCGCGCATTGACAGCCGAGGTCGAATTTGCCACGGTAGCTGCCATGGTCAGCTGGGCCGCGCTGCGGACGCTGCAGCCGGAGCTGGCGAACGCGGGAAGCGCCCTCCTCTACCAGCACGGCGTCGGGCTCGCCTTTTTGGCGACGACCCGCAACGACGGTGGACCTCGGGTGCACCCGATCTGCCCGCTCCTGAACGACCGGGGGATGTTCGCCTTCGTCATCCCTTCGCCGAAGCAGGGCGACCTCCACCGTGACGGCCGCTACGCCCTCCACTCGTTCCCGACGGCCGAGAACGAGGACGCCTTCTACCTCTGGGGCCGGGCACGGCCCGTCGAGGACGACGATCTCCGCGAGCAGCTCGGCCGCCAGTTCGTCGATGAGCGAGCGGCCCAGCGCATCCCGGCGCCGGGCCAGGCGGACCACCTCTTCGAGTTCGACGTCGAGGCCTGCCAGCTCACCCGGACGCGCTGCCGCGGCGACCCCGATCCCACCCATCAGGTCTGGAGGGCGCCCCGGGGCTGAACCGCTCGGGGACCGGCGGCGCCGAACCCCGACCGTCGCGCGGCGCCGCCTTGACGGCGGCGGGCGGCGCGGTGAGAAGGTGAGGCATGACGACGAGCCGGATCGAGACAATCGCCGCCCACGACGGCCAGGAGTTCGCCGGCACGCTGGTGCTCCCCGGCGGCGGGCGCGGCCCCGGCGTCGTGCTCCTGCAGGAGATCTTCGGGGTCAACGACTTCCTGCTCGCGAAGGCCGCATCGCTCGCCGAGCTCGGCTACGTCGTGCTCTGTCCCGACGTCTTCTGGCGGGTCGAGCCCGGTACGGCGCTCGCCCACGACGAGGCCGGCCTGCAGCAGGGCTTCTCGCTCGTCGGCCGGTACATGGAGGGCGTGCCCGAGGCGACGAAGGTCGCCGACCTGCTCGCCGCCGAGCAGCACCTACGCGCGCTCCCCGAGGTCGTCGGCGGCGTCGCCGCCATGGGCTACTGCCTCGGCGGCCTCCTCGCCTACCTGATCGCCGTGAACGGCTCGCCCGACGCCTGCGTCTCGTATTACGGCTCGGGCATCGCCGACCGCCTCGACGACGCCGAGCGGATCATCTGCCCGACCCTGTTCCACTTCGGAGGCCGGGACCCCTACATCGCGCGCGAGCAGATCGACCGGGTCGACCGAGCCTTCGCCGGCCGCGACGACGTCAGGGTGCGCATCGAGCCCGAGGCGGGTCACGCCTTCGAGAACCTGCTGGCGCCGGCGTTCGCCGATCCGGCCGCCGCAGCCCGCTCCTGGCCAGTGACGTCGGAGTTCCTCGCGAACCACCTCGGCCGCTGAGGGAGCGCGGGCACGCACGCGGCACCGGCACCCCGGCCGCCTACAGCACGCGAAAGCCCGACTCCCCGGTCGGCGCTTCCACCGACAGCGCGACGTCGTCGACACGCGCCCGCGGCGGTCCGGAGCGGCTCCACTCCACCAGCTCGGCCACGGGCCCAGCGTCGCCTTCGAAGACGGCCTCGACGGAGCCGTCGGCGCAGTTGCGCACCCAGCCCCGCACCCCGAGCCGCTCGGCCTCGCGCCTGGTGCTCTCGCGAAACCAGACGCCTTGCACCCGACCGCTGACGCGCAGCCGGCGACGCACCGTCGCGGGGTGCCCGGCCGTTGTGCTTGCCTCCGGTCCCGGCGACGGCGTGCTCAGCGGTCGACCTCCTCGACGTGCGGCTCTCCCACCGCCTGCTGCCCACCAACGTTAGGCGTGGTGCCCACACGCGGCCGGACGCGCGAAGGGGCCGGCCCGAAGGCCGGTCCCCCGCCACCAACGGACGGACTAGGAGCTGTCGGACGCTCCCCGCTTGCGGCCTACGGACCCGTGTAACCGCCCGTCGCGAGGCCGATGACGCTCTCGTCGTACTGGGCGTAGGCGAGCGCCACGTCCGCGTTCAACAGTTCGTGGTTCGCCCGGACGAAGACGTGCGTGTCACTCGGCCAGTCCTGCGGGAGCTGGGCGAGCACCGCGGCCGCGACATTCGTCGAGTCCTCCTGCGCCCGGTTCACGTAGCGCACGAAGGCGAGGTAGTGGTTGAGCGCGTTCTGGTACCCAGGCTGGCCCGACAGCGAGCTCACGCCCGCCTGGAGGGATGCCTCGCTGGCCTGGAACGTGGTCACCTGCGCGGCGATCAAGTCGGCCTCGATCGTCTGGATGACCTGTGGCGTCATCACCGCGTAGACCCGGTTGTCCTGGAGCATGGAGCTGCGGTCCACGTTCAGCTCTGCCCACGTGGTGTCGGTCGGCACCTTCTGGACGAGCGCGTTGATGGCCGTCGTCTCGGCGCCGAGCCGGGTGTTGAGCAGCGTGGCGTGCGTCGCCGTGAGCGACTTCGCGCCCGCCACGTCTGCGCTGAGCCGCTGCAGCTGGGTCACCCGGTCCGCAAGCTGCTGCTCGAGCTTCTGCTGCGCCTGCTTGAAGCCTGCTCCCGGCGTGGTGGTCGAGGTGGTGGACGCGGGCGTGGTCGAGGTGGTCGTGGACGCCGAGGCCATCCCCGGCAGTGCCACGACCGCTCCGGCCGCCGTCGCCAGTGCGCTTGCTAGTGCGATCGAGATAGAGCGCCGCTTCATGTCTCCCCCTTCGTCGATACGTGGGTACTGGCAATCTCCGTCAGTCGCTCCGGCTCCCGCCGGCAGGGCCAGTATGCGAGGCGGCTGTTGAGGGCCATGGAGCATTCTGTGAAAAGTGTGTGAGCCTCCGGACGCAGTTTTCGCTTGCATGCGTTGGGCTCCTTCCGTCGTCCGTACGGCCGTCCCGGCCGCGGGGCCGGGGCCGTCGTAGTGCTTCTCGCCGTCCGAGTCGCCGGGGCGCGGCCGCCACGCCCTTGCTGCAGGCGCCGGGGAGCGCGGAGGTTGCCCCTCGGGCGCAACTTCCGCGCCGGTGCTGCCGTTAGCAGACGGCGAGATCGTCGAGAGGGAGGTCGCCATGCGCAGGAGGCTCGCCGTGGTCCTGCTCCTTGCCGCGCTCGCCGCGGCGCTGGCCGCGCAGTCCGCCAGCGCCGCGCTGGGCGACGTGCTCGGCTCCGCGCTCGGTCTGGTCGTCCTCGCCGTCGGTCTCATGACCCTCGAGGGTGCCTCGCGCTCGGCCGTCCAGCGTGTGACGGTCGCGCACCACCACCATCGTCGCCGGGCCGCCTGAGCCTTTTCGGCCGGGAGTTCCTGGAGAACACGCCCACCCCTGCCGTTAGCGCGCGAGACGGCGAGCTGACCTCGTCCCGCGGCGCCCGCCGCGGGCGGCGGCGGCACCACGAGGGAGGGCACGATGGCCATGGAGCTGGCACCCGACGGACGAGGGGCGCTCGCGCTCGTCGATCCGCACGCCGGCGTCCCGTCCCTCGTCGCCCTCCCGGCGCGCCGTGCCGACGAGTTCGCCGGACGCGTGTCCGCCTTTCCCTCCTCGTTCCCGGCGATCGCGGACTACGCGTTCCTCTCCGACTGCGAGAACACCTGCCTCGTCGCACCGAGCGGTGCCGTCGAATGGCTCTGCCTCCCGAACCCGCACGACGCGAGCGTGTTCGGGACGCTGCTCGACCGCCGCTCGGGCTCGTTCCGACTGGGCCCGGCCGAGCTCGCCGTCCCCGCCAGCCGCCGATACGTGCCCGGCACGACCGTCCTCGAGACGACGTGGCAGACGCCGACGGGCTGGCTCGTCGTGGTCGACTTCCTCGCCGTCGGGCCCTGGCACCGGACCGACAGCCGCTCGGCCCTGCACCGGCGGACTCCGGGCGACTACGACGCGCAGCACGTCCTCGTGCGCATCGCGACCTGCATCCACGGCGTCGTCGACCTGACGCTCAAGTGCGCCCCGTCGTTCGACTACGGCCGGCTCGACGCGCCGCTGGGAGTACACGGGGCCCGGCTACGAGCAGGTCGCGACCCGCACGCCGGGCGCCATCCAGCTTTCGCTCGCCGGCAGCCTGCGCCTCGGCATCGAGGGCCGCTCCGTGCTCGCCCGCCACCGGCTGCAGGAGGGCGAGTCGTCGTTCGTCTCGCTCGGCTGGTCGGAACGGCCGCTCCCCGGCGAGCTCGACGAGGTAACGCGGTGGCTTCGCCAGACCGAGGGCTTCTGGCGCGCGTGGCTCGACTCCGGCTCGTTCCCCGATCATCCGGGGCGTGAGACCCTCGAACGCAGCGCGCTCACCCTGAAGGGGCTGAGCTACGCCCCGACCGGGGCCCTGCTCGCCGCGCCGACGACGTCGCTCCCCGAGCAGCCGGGAGGGCAGCGCAACTGGGACTACCGCTACGCCTGGGTGCGCGACTCGGCGTTCGCGATGTGGGGGTTGCACGCGCTCGGCTTCGACGCCGAGGCGGAGGACTTCCTCGCCTTCCTCGGCGACATGCTCGACCCCGACCTGGACCCGGCAGGCACGGCGGGCGAGGGAGGAGTTGAACCGCTCGGCGAACACACGCCTCGCCTGCAGGTCCTCTACGCCGTGGACGGCTCACGCGAGACGCCGGAGGCGGTCCTCGAGCACCTCTCCGGCTACGACGGCTCGGCCCCGGTCCGGGTCGGCAACGACGCCTACCGCCAGGAGCAGCACGACATCTACGGGACCGTCGTCGACTGCATCTACCAGCACGCCCGCAACCGCGATGCCCTCTCCGAGCGGGCCTGGCGCACGACCGTCATCGCGGTGGAGGCCGCCGTCGCGAACTGGCGCGAGCCCGACCGCGGCATCTGGGAGGTGCGCGGCGAGCCCCGCCACTTCACCTTCTCGAAGGTGATGTGCTGGGTGGCCGCAGACCGCGGGGCCCGCCTCGCCGCGCTCCACGGCGACGAGGGGCGAGCCGGGTCCTGGCGCGCGGCGGCAGAGGAGATCCACGCCGACATCTGCGCGCACGGCGTCGACGCCGGCGGTCGCTTCACCCAGTCCTACGACTCGACGGAGCTCGACGCCTCGCTGTTGCTGCTGCCGCTCGTGCGCTTCTTGCCGCCCGAGGATCCGCGACTTCGCGCGACGGTGCTCGGCATCGCCGACGAGCTCACCGACGAGGGCATGGTCGCCCGCTACCGCACCGAGACCACCGACGACGGGCTCGACCAGCCCGAAGGGAGCTTCATCACCTGCTCGTTCTGGCTCGTGTCGGCGCTCGCCGAGATCGGCGAAGGCCGGCGGGCTCGGCAGCTCTGCGAGCGCCTGCTCGTGGCCGCCAGCTCACTCGGGCTCTATGCCGAGGAGATCGACCCGGCGACCGGCCACCACCTCGGCAACTTCCCCCAGGCCCTCACCCACCTCGCCCTCATCAACGCGGTCCTCCACCTCGTCCGGAGCGAGGAGGAGGAAGCGGCCGTATCGTTCGTCGCGCCCTGAGCGCCCCGCCGGCGGACCGCTCCAACCACCGGTTCGCCGGCCCGGTAACGTCGCGCCACCGGGTGGGATCGCGCGCCGAGACGGGCGAATGGCGACCGGGCGCCGGCGCTCGCCGCGAACGGCCGGCCACGCGTCCGGCGCGACCGGGGGACCGAGAGGGAGGCAGCGGGTTCTATGAAGACCAAGGGTGCGCTCTGCTGGGAAGTCGGCAAGCCGTGGACGCTCGAGGAGATCGACGTCGGCGATCCGAGGACCGGCGAGGTGCAGGTCCGCCTGGCCGCCACCGGCCTCTGCCACTCGGACGAGCACTTCCGCAACGGCGACGTCCCGCCGAAGTTCCTCCCGATCCTCGGCGGCCACGAGGGCGCTGGCGTCATCACGAAGGTCGGGCCCTCCGTCGAGGGCCTCGTCGAGGGGGACCACGTGGTGCTCGGCTTCGTGCCGTCCTGCGGGCGGTGCATCCCCTGCGCGACCGGCCATCAGAACCTCTGCGACCTCGGTGCCGGGCTGATGATGGGCGCTTCGATCAGTGACGGCACCTACCGCGTGACTGTGGGCGGGGCACCGGTCCTGCCGCTCTGCCTGCTCGGCACGTTCGCCCCCTACGTCACCTGCCACGCTTCGGCCGCCATCAAGATCGAAAAGGACATCCCGCTCGACAAGGCCGCCCTCCTCGGCTGCGGCGTCACCACCGGCTGGGGCTCGGCGACGATCGTCGCCGACACCCGGCCCGGCGACACGGTCGTGGTGGTCGGGATCGGCGGCATCGGGATCAACGCCGTGCAGGGCGCCGCCATGGCCGGTGCCGAGCGCGTCGTCGCCATCGACCCGGTCGCGTTCAAGCGGGAGCAGGCGGCGCTGTTCGGGGCGACGCACACCTATCCCTCGATGGAGGACGCGCTGGAGCCGGTGCGCGAGCTGACATGGGGACGCATGGCCGACTCGTGCATCCTCACCGTCGGCCAGATCCAGGGCGAGCACATCGCCGAGGCGCTCGCCCTCGTGCGAAAGGGCGGAACGGCGGTGGTCACCGCCATGGGCAACGCGACCAGCGTCGACGTGAAGCTCAGCCTCGCTGACATGACCGTGATGCAGAAGACCCTGAAGGGCGCGCTCTTCGGCGGCGCCAACCCGCGGGCGGACATCTACCGTCTGCTGCACCTCTACCGCGACGGGCAGCTGAAGCTGGACGAGCTCGTCACGACGACCTACCGCCACGAAGAGGTCGAGCAGGGCTACCTCGACATGGAGGCCGGCAGGAACCTGCGCGGCATGGTCGTCTACGGCGACGCCGACTACTGAGGACGCCTACTTCGGCGTGACCGAGACGCGGGGCGCCGTTCCGGCGCCGGGCCGGGACGCGGGCGGGGCCGGGAGGGTGCCGCTTTCGCTCGGGCGGATGCCCAGCGCGCTCCGTCCGGCCAGCGCTTCGCGGTCACGGTACTCGACCGACGCCGACGCATAGCCGAGCGCGGCGGCGCAGATGCTGAGCACCACGATCCCGGCGCTGCGCAGTGGATCGAGACCCTCGGAGACGGCGCGCACGAGGTTTCCGGCGATGCAACGGGTGATCGTCGAGCGCAGGTACCTCACCTCGGGTCGGAGCTTTCCGGCGGAGGAGACGAGCTTGGCGAGCACGGCCTTGGAGCGGCCCTCGCCGTAGGAACGGCGCAGAACGTAGCTGAGCCGGACCCGGTCGGCGGGAACGTGGTGATGGATGACCGCCGCGGGCGCGAACAGGAACTTGCCGCTCGGGAAGTGCGCCTTGGCGCGAAGGCAGAGCTCGGTCTCCTCGCAGCCGTCCAGGCCGAGGGCCTTGCGCCCGAGCAGCTCGTTGAAGCCGCCGGTGGCCGTGAACAGGTCGGCGCGGTAGATGGCACAGCCACCGAAGACATTGCGGATCTCCGCGACCCTGGTCGGCAGGCCCCGATAGGTGCAGCCGAGCACCCAGAACAGCTCCTCGGGGAACCACGGCGGCACCGACCCGTCCCACTCCGGCACGGAGCAGCCACCGACGCCGAGGACGGAGTCGTCCACCATCAGCGTCGACAGTTCGGCGAGCCAGGTGGGCTCCGCCTCCGCATCGTCGTCGAGGAACGCGACGAGCGGCGTCTGCACCACCTCCAGCCCGGAATTCCGGGCGGCGGACAGCCCGCCGCACTCCGGGCGCTCGACGACGAGGCAACGATCCGAGAGCTCCCTGGCGGCGAGCTCGCCGAGCGCGGCGTCGCCGTCGACGACGACGACGATCCGCGAGGCGGGCACGGTCTGCTGCTCGACGGACTCGACGGCCCGAACGAGCCACGGCCAGCGCCCGACGCGATGGGTGCAGATGATGACGGTGGTCGCCTCGCCGTTCACGCTGGCCGCCTCCTCCGCGCTCCGAGCAGCCGCCGGTAGGTGCGCCACGCGGGGCCGCCCGCCCGACGCGCCCGCTCGGCGAGGGTGGTCCGCCCCTCGGACACGAGCGCGAGGAGCTCCTCCGGCGTCGTGTCGGGCCCGACGAGGAGGCGACGAACGCGCAGCGGGTCGCGCCCCGGCGGCTGGAGGCCGTAGCCGACCTCGCAGGCCACCAGGTACCCCGCTTCCCGCGTCGCCTCGCGCACGGCGCGGTCGTTGTACCCGAAGGGGTAAGCGAGCGAGGAGACCGGCGCTCCCAGTCGGTCCTCGAGGGCCTTCCGGCTGTCGGCGAGCTCCTCCCGGAGCTCGGGGAGGCCGATCGAATCGAACTCAAGGTGGCGATGGCCGTGCGAGCCGACCTCGATCCCCTGGGCGAGGGCGTCGCGCAGGTCGGGCCAGTCGAGCAGCTTCCGGTCGCCCTCACCCTCGGGGGCAAGCCACTCGGTCGTCCCGCCCACGTAGGCCGTCGGGACGAACACCGTGGCGCACATCTTCTTCGCGGCGATCATCGGCATGACCGCCGAGGCGAAGGAGGCAAACGCGTCGTCGAAGGTGAGCACGACGGTCGTGTCGCCCGCGACCGTCGACCCGGCGACGAGCTCGGAGGCCCGGGCGGTGCGGTAGCCGGCGACCGCGAGCGCATCGAGATGCTCGTCGAGCAGGCTCGGCGGCACGACGTAACGGCGGAAGGCGCGCCCGGGACGGGTGTCGACTACGTCGTGGTACATGAGGACGGCTACCGGCGCGGCCGGCGAACCGACGGCGCTCACCGCGCCTTCTTCGTCCCGCGGGCCTGCAGCGCGTTGATCGTCGTGAGGACCCTCACCCCGGCGGCGTCGAGTCCGAGGCTTCCGAAGACGTAGCCGAGCCCCGTCCAGAGGAGGCCGACGACGATCGCCCCGGACCTCCCGAGCCCGGCTGGCTGTCCGCGCAGCGCGTCGGCGATGCCGCGTGCGACCCCGAGCGGGAGCACGCGCGTGACGTAGGAGCGCTCGGCAGCGAGGCCTCGGGTGCGACCGACCTTGGTCACGACGACCGCCTTCGACAGGCCTTCTGCGAAACACCTGCCGATGAAGTAGCCGACCGTCCCGCGCTCGGCGCCGACCGAGTGGTGCACCACGGCCGCCGGCGCTTGGACGATCTCGCCCCCGGCGAACTGTCGCCGAGCGCGGATCGAGAACTCTGTCTCCTCGCACCCGAGCGGAAGCGTCGGGATCCGCCCGACGCTCACCGAGAAGCCGTCGACCTGCTCGAAGACCGACCGCCGGAACGACATGTTGGCGCCGATCGGATTGCGGATCGGCCCTGGGGTCGTACGCAGGCCGGTGTAGGTGCAGCCGAGGACCCAGTAGAACTCTCGCGGGAACCACGCCGGTGGCTCCGCCGCCCACTCGGGCACGGCCGTGCCCCCCGTGCCGATGACGTGAGGGTCCCGGTACGGCGCGACGAGCTCGGCCAGCCAGTCCGGCTCGGCGTGGGCGTCGTCGTCGAGGAAGGCCACGACGTCGCACTTCGCGCGGGCTGCACCCGTGTTCCGCGCACCGGACAGCCCCCGGGTCGCCGAGTTCGGCACCACCTCTGCGTTCTTGAACTCCGCGAGGGCGCGCTCGAGCAACTCGTCGTTGTGGTCGATCACGAGCACGATCTGGTCCGGCGGGAAGGACTGCTCACCGGCCGACTCGACTGCGGCCACGAGCTGGTCCCAACGGCGCATGGTGTAGGCACAGATGACGACGGTGACCGACACCAGTGGCGCGTCGGCGGCGAGCACGCCGCCAGCGCTGCCAGCCCACTCGCCGGCCTCACGGTGCTCGGCCGCCGGGACCTGCACGGACGCGTGCCCTGCCACGCCATCTGCCTGCTCTGACGGCACGCGTCGAGTCCTCTCCATCCGCTCGGTCACCAGCCCGTGTCGCCGCGCGACGACGTGCGCGCTCGATCATCCCCTAACGACCTCATGCGCACTTCCTTCAAACGAATGATCCTCCTCCGCCACCTCGGGGAATTCCTACCGCGGATTAGGGGGGCGCGCACCGGAACCGAGGTGGGCCGCCCCGCCGCGGCTCGCGAGGAGTCTTGGACGATCCCCGGGCCCAGGGCGCCGGACGCTCCGCAGCCGGCACCCTGGACTGCGGTGTCACTCCACGCTGGCTTCGAGCAGGCTGTTCTTCGGCCTTCAGGGGCTTCGCGCTCGCCGGCAGCGCGGCATCCGAGCCGCCGGCGGAAGTTGACGACCGGCGTCACGGTTGGCCCAGGTGGGGACGGCGAGCTACTCGGGAGGCGACGGCGATGACTTCGGACCTACGGATCCTGCTGGTGACGGGCAGCACCCGAACCGGCTCATCAACACCGCAGCACTGCGCAGCGCGCGCGACGAGGCCCCCGACGGCGTCACTGCCATCCTCTATGACGGGCTCGCGGAGCTCCCCGCCTTCAATCCGGACGAGGAGCACGAGCCCCTCCATCCTGCGGTCGCCCGGTTGCGCCGGGAGCTCGCCGAATCGGCTGCCGTGCTGTTCTCGACGCCAGAGTACGCCGGCAACCTGCCGGGCAGCCTCAAGAACCTGCTCGACTGGACGGTGGGCAACGGCGATCTCTACGGCAAGCCGGTCGCCTGGATCAACGTCGCGGCGGAAGGTCGCGGCCTCGGCGCGGAAGCTGCGCTCGCAAGCGTTCTCGACTACGTGGGGGCCGCGCCCATCGGGCCGGCCTGCGCTCGCCTGCCGATCGATCGCTGCGGCGTCGGGAAGGACGGGACCCTCGTGGACCACGAGCCTCGGGAACAGCTACAGCGGATCCTCCATGCGGTGGTCCTCGGCTCCGCTCACGCGCGACAGCTGAGGCACAGGATCGAGCGGTTCCGGGCGGTCGTCGAGTGGGTCTTTACCGAAGGCGATGAGCGGACACGCCCCCTCGTCGCCGAGGGCGTCCTCGACGACCTCCGCAGCTCGGACCTCGACGCGAAGACGACGAAGCGACCAGGCGGGTTCGCGGCTCCCCTGACGCATGGGCCGCCTGGCGACCGGTGCGCCCCGGGGAGACCACCCGGCGCGCGGCCGCCCCCTCGATCGGGTACCGCCATGCTAGCGGAGGAGCCAGCCGCCGTCGACGGCGAGGTTGACCCCGTTCATGCCGCCGTTGTCCAGCAGGAACAGCACCGCATCGGCGACCTCCGCCATCGTGACGAGGCGGCCGATCGGGCTGCGGGCGACCGCCGCACTCGTGTCTTGATCCATCCACCTCGGACTGTCGCCGATCACGCCGGGATGCACGGCGTTGACCCGTACGGGCGCGAGTTCGCTGGCGAGCGTGCGCACCAGCCCTGACACACCGGCGTTCGACGTGGTGACCATCGTCGAACCTGGGTAGGGGCGCATCATCGCCTGGCCACCGAACAGCACCACCGACGCCGACGGGCCGAAACGCGGCGAGAGGACGTGGACGGCCTCGGTGTAGCCGACGAGCTTGAGGGTGACGAGCCGGCTGGCGAGGGCCACGTCGTACTCCCGCACGGAATTCACGTACCCCTCGGCGCTCGCGATGACGAGGTGGTCGACGCGTGCGATGCCGGCGAGCGCAGAAGCGACGGTGCCGGGCTCCGCGAGGTCGACGGCGATCCCGGTCGTCCCGCCGCCGATCTCCGCCGCCGCCGCCTTGGCCCGCTCGGCGTCGCGGCCGGCGATCGCCACCTGCTCCCCCCGCTCCGAGCAACGCTGAGCGACCTCTCGGCCGAGCCCTGCCGTCCCCCCGATCACCAGTGTCGCTGCCTGCGTCGACATCCCTCTGCTCCCGGTCGTCCTCGAAGAGGGACACACGCTAATGGCTTCGGGTGAGTCCCGTGCCTGGTGAGACCGAACCCCGGGCCGCCACCCGGCGAGCACTTCCCGCCATTGCGGCCCCGTGGCGTTGCGGGCGAGCGCGCCGACGGTGATGGACGAGTCATGAGTCAACAGCGACGCTGTCAATTGATTACGGTTCGCTCGGCACCGCCGGCCGACAGGAGGCTGCGATGCCCGAGCACCGCGGACACGCCACCGCCGAAGGTAGCTCCCGAGAGTCTCATCTGGTCTTGAGCGAAGCCGACCTGTCTGACCGGTCGAATGAGCGGCCGTAGTCAAGCTGACGTCCGCTGCCTGGATCGTCTTTTCTCACCTGAGATGCCGGATCGTCGATGGAGAAGCGATCAGCAAGATGACGACCGCCCATGAGCGGTGCGTACGAGCAGAGAAAGCCGCCAGGGATGGGGACTTGGCCAGTATGCACGAGGCCTACGGTCGCGTGTTCGGTGACTACTACCCGTCCTGATCATCGGGGGCCGTACCAGCAGTCTGCGCAGAGGAAGTCGCCGTCGTCCGCATAGTGGAGTGCAGATGTACAGACATCAGTACGTCTGCACATACAGACGTCAGTACTTGCATGATCACTATCAGATCGTTGCAGGCATATTGTCATTAGAAATGCGACAACTCAGCTCGCTTGTGGGCGCCGTGGAACTCGGCGAGTGGGTTCGCTCGTTCGAGTGTCTCCCGCTGGACTGGCCAACTGTCGTTCCAAAGCGGTGAACGCCTCGATGATCTCGGGGGCCTCGAAAGCTCGGTTGCGACGACCGACCGTGACCTGCTTGAGGATGCCAGCATCGACAAGTCGAACGATGGCTTCGTTGGTCTGAATGAAGCTTCTGCCGATCATCTCGGCGGCACTGTTGACCGTGACGACGGGGGCTCCGACGAGCACTCCCAAGAGCAGATCGGCAGCGGACCGGGCACGAACCCGACCAAGGCGCTCCCGCCATGTGATTTCGATGGCTCGTGCGCTCTGCTCGAAAGAGGCTGCGTCATCCACCGCCCGCTTGCAGGCAGTGGCGAAGCGCCCGATCCACAAGTTGATCCCCTCGGTTGCCTCTTTCGAGGTTGCCGGTCCCTTGTACCGGGTGGCCGCGAGCCCGCCAACGTAGTCCTGTGCCCACGTAGCGAGGATGAGCGAGACGGGAGGCAGGACGCGAGGAGCCACGCCTCGGCGCCGGAAGATGAGGTGAATGAGCGCCCTTCCCGTCCGTCCGTTCCCATCAACGAAGGGATGGATGGTCTCGAACTGGGCGTGCGCGATTGCCGCCTGTGCAACGGCAGGCAGTGAGTCGTCGTTGGAGAAGGCGACCAGGTCGCCGATGAGGTCCGCGACGAACTCGGGAGGGGGGGGGACGAAGGCCGCAGTGCATGGGTTGTACGCACTGCCGCCGATCCAGTTCTGCTGCTCGCGGAACTTTCCGCCGTACTCCTCCAGCCTCGTCTTTGCGAGAAGGCGCCGATGGACCTCCAGGAGGAGGTCCACGGTGATGGGATCGCCAGCGTCTATCTGCTCGATGGCATAGACCATGGCGTCGATGTTCCCGAGGACCTCGACGGCAGTGACGTCGGACGGATCGTCTCCGAGTCCCCTGGCGGCTTCTGCTCGCAGCAGTCGGCGAGCGCCGATCTCCAGCCCCTCGATCCGAGAGGAGGCGACAGACTCCGCCCGCAACAGGATGCGGGCCAGGGCCTCGGTATCGACCAAGCTGGTTGCCTCGACGTTCAAGCGTGCGATAGCAGCCTCGGCGTCTGCCAGGTCGGCAGCGACCTCGCCATCAATCGTGAAGCTGCGCCCCACGAGGTGATCCGGGATGTAGGCTTCGTACTCGCACCCGCGGTTGTCTTTGCGAGATGGCCCCGAGTGTTCGCTGATCCAACGGCGGCGAATAACCCTAGACATGGTTTCTCCTTATGTAGGGTTATCTTACAACCCTACATACAGTCCAGGTGTGTTTAGGGTTGCGTTGCCTCTCCATCTACGCCCTCCAGCAGCCGATCCAGTGCCATCCGAGGGATGAGGATGCGCCGTCCGATCCGGATGCACGGAATCTCGCCCAGGCCGACTGCCTCGTAGGCGGTGGCACGGGAGATGCCGAGGACTTGGGCTGCCTCCTCCACGGTCACCGTCAGGCGGTGGACTGGCTGCTCGATAACCGGCCCGACCGCTCGTCGCTCGACCCGGAAGTCGAGCCACTCGGCGACCTGCTCAGCCTCCAGGAGCGCATCGGGGTGCTCGTCCCACCAGTCCTGGTGGATCGTGGAGACGACGCCGACGGTTATCTCGAACGGAAGCTCCGGAACCTCCTCGTCATCTTCTTCACCGTCGTCTTCGGCTACTTCTTCGTGTTCCTGTTCGTGCTCGCGATCGTGCTCCTGATGCTCATCGTGATCGTCATCACCGGCGGGCACGAGATCAGTCTGCTTGGCCAGCGCCGCGACCGACAACGTTCGCCTTGCTCGCCGCGCCTCCACGATCTTCAGACAGGCCCCCGACCCGTCTATGGGCGGCACAACGACCATCAAGGTACGACGTTTGGCAGTGACGTTCGGTATTCGCGGCGGTCAGCTACCGGCGCTTAGACGGCTGGCCCGGTGCTGACCCCATCCGCCAGTACCATCGAGTCTGCGCCGCGCCGCATGAGTGGGCCACGTTCCAGCCTCACCGCAGCTGACCGAAAGGACGATGGGGGCTTTTGACCGCGCTGCTTGCCCTCATCACGGTGGCGTCCTGGGGCACCTGGATACCGCTGGCCCAGGCCGCACACGGCGTGCCGCAGCGCTCGCGGACTTTCTATGCGACCGTTGGCAACTTCACGTTCGCAACGATTGCGCTCCTCGCAAGCGGTGGTCATCTCTCGTTCGGCTGGCGAGATTTCTGGCTGCCGCTGGCTGGTGGCATGGTGTGGACGGTAGGAAACTATTCGGCCTTTCGGGCCTCCGAGACAATCGGACTAGCCCGTGCTGCCGGGTGTTGGACGCCACTGAACATCATCACAGCGTTCGTTTGGGGCGCGCTGCTCTTCAGCGAATTGAAGAGCTTCACCTCCACCCGCTTCGCCGCGGTATCCCTGGCGCTCGTATTCGTCCTTGTCGGTGTCCTGCTGATTGTGCGCTCGCAAGACGCTGTTGGCGTATCCGCGTCGGCTAGTCAGCCAGAACCAATTTCTGGGGGCGCCGACACCTACCGACGCGGCCTGCTCTGGGCCGTTGCAGCAGGAGTGCTGTGGGGCAGCTATTTCGTTCCGGCTGAGTGGGCAAAGGTGTCGACGCAGGTGGCGAACTTTCCCCTCGCGATCGGCATCCTCGCTGGTGGATGCGCTTTGACGCTGCCTGCTGGCGGACCATCCAGACTGAGTCTTCGGGTCACCACTCTGCAGCTAACGGCAGGAGTTCTCTTCGGCGTCGGCAATCTTGCCCTGCTCGGCTTGGTCTCCCGAGTGGGCACCGGCGTGGGCTTCACCATTGCCCAGCTAAGCCTCCTCGTCAATGCAAGCATTGGCATCTGGGTGTTCAAAGTGCCCAAGCCGGGTTCGCATGCTGCGCGGATTGCCCTGGCCGGAATCCTGATCGCCGGCGTCGGCGGAGGAGTCATCGGCGCCGTGAGATAGATGGCCGTCTCCAGTGGGCACCCGGCGTTTCAATGAGCCAAGCGCTCCTCGGAACCCCGCCAGAACGCCTCGGGGTGTCGCCGATCAACGACGGGAGTGGGGCCGTACAGAATGCTCGGCCAAAGGCCGTCCCGGGCGATCGGCCGGCCGCGCCCGATTCGGCGATCTCGCACATATCACCGAATACAGAACGGCGCGACAGATCAACGACCGCGGCCTTCACGGTCATCGCACAGAACGGCACGTACGTGTGCGGCTGGCGACCCGGGTGACCATCCCGATGCCCGCGCGCGTTCGCTAACCGTCTGGGCCGGAGCGACCGGATCCGTCGTTACGCGCTCCTTGGTCCGGTTCAAATTTCGCCGGCAGCACACCCAGATGGGTCATTCTGCTCGGCTACTGCGAGCCGGCAAGCCGCACTGGGGATCACAAAGGTTTCCAGTGCAGCCCGTCGACAGTCGCGATGACGCCCTCTCCCGGAAAGAGCGCCCAGCCATGATCGGGATCGACGAAGTCCAAGGCCACGAAGCCACCTACACCGGCGGCGAGCACGCTGCCAACACCGACCACAGCGCTCCAATGCTGCCCACCATCGGTGGACTCTGAGAAGGTATTGGCCGTCTCCAGGAAGAACCGGCCAGAGGTCGGAGCGGCGAGCACCTCGTTCGTGTCCTGGAGCGGAAGCCCCGAGTGGCCCGGACTCGCCAAGTTCGTCACCTCGGCACGCACGGACCAGGTCCGGCCGCGGGCGTTCGAGACGTAAACACCATGGTCGGCCGAGCCGGCTGCAGCCCCTCCGAGACAGACGATCGCCATCGTCCCATCCGGCGACTCGGCCAGGGCAGTCGCGGTGAGCCAGTACGGGCCGTGGCAGGGGTCGGGAACGACCGACCAGTTCCGTCCGGCATCGCTCGTCTCAGCGATCTGGGATGGCGCGTCGCCATAGCGAGTGGTCGCGACAACGGCGTCTTCTGCCGCCGGACCGAGGACGACGGTCGAGAACATCGTCTTCGCTGCAACCGGAATCGCCGAGACGAGCTTCCAGCGGTGTGACGCGGTGTCGGCACGCCAGAGCTGCCAGCTGCCCCAGCTCACGGCGAGCACGCTGCCACCGGCGTCGTGCAGCGCAGCCACCGGCTCGGCACCGAGGCGGACGGACTGCCAGGCGTCACCGCCGTCAGTCGTGAGCGAGAGCTGTCCGTCGATCTCTACCCATCCCAGCTTGGGCGACACGAACGCGAGCATGCCCGGCGGTGCGAACCCGCCAGCTGGGCTCGGCCGCGTACCGGGTGGCCCGAGGCCAACACCGGTTTGCGCACCGGGCGGCGCGACGGTCCCCTCGATGGTCCAGCTGCGCCCGGCATCGGAGCTGACGGCGAGGCGGATCGGAAAGGCGCGGTTTCCGCTTTCGCCGGCGGAACTCGCCGTGCAGGCGATCCGCGAGGCGGTGAGGCCCACCCCCACGGTCGTGCTGAGGAAGTCGACGGCCTGAAGGTCGCTTCCCGGCACAGCGGTGCCCGCCGGGAGCAGTACCGCCGCTGTCGAGCACCTCGATGTCGGCGAGGGGATCGTCACTGGGCTGCTTGTTCCCTTGGCAGCTGTCGCAATATCCGCGGTGACGCGCGCCGCGGTGGCAGCCGCTGAGACCGGGACGAGCGCGAAACCTGCCAGTGCGCCGAGCGCCGCGTTCCACAGGACAGCGCGGCCTTTGCCTCTGAGCATGCGCGCCACGCTACATAGGTCTATTCCTGCCGGTTGCGCCAGGGCGGCCGTCCGCGCAGCCGTTGGTGACGGCGCGACGAGGCTTGTTACGTTGCCGACGCGGGCTCCGTAGCCGTCTCGATCTGATTGGCTGAGCGGCCGGGGCAGTCCCTGAAGAGTTGGCGCGGCGAGTTCAGATTCGACGGCTGTTCCGTTCTCACGAGATGTCGAATCCCGTGTTGCGGAAGCTAAAGGGACCCTGCACTGTCGCGTCGTACCGCGTGGCGATCTCGACCACGTGTCGTTGGACTGATGTGTCGCCACCATCGAAGATCGCGAAGAGCAACGGTCCCATGCTGCTCATCCCAGCCGCGCATTGAGGTATGCAGGAGATCTCCTGAAGGAGCGCGCGCACGGATTCGGGTTGCGCCGAGATCTCCCTGGCCTTGAAGCCAAGAAGTTGCATCTCGGACGGCGCTGATGCAAAAGCCGTGAAGTCTCCGCACGCGGCGCTGGCGGCAACTCCCATCAGGGCCAAGGCGATCGTGTCTCGGACTTCCGTGTCCGGAACGGGCGTCAGCTCCTCGAACGCCAAACCCTCACTCGCTCCGGCAAAGCGCCTTCCGTCAGGCAGCACGAGCATGCACTGCCAAATCGAAGCCATCTCGATCCGGCTAATGAGGGGCGGCACTCTTGCGGGGATGCTCAGGGAGGAAGGTGCGTAGGTGCGCGGCGGGTCCGCACGGTGGCCCCCAGTCGCACACACACAAGGGCGCTTGCGATTAACAGGTGATTGACACGGGGCCTAATGCGCGAAAACCCCTCCACTCGGGAGGGCCTCTCATCTGCTCTTTTATTGGTGGCGGGGGCAGGATTTGAACCTGCGACCTTCGGGTTATGAGCCCGACGAGCTACCAGACTGCTCCACCCCGCGGCGTTGAAGACATCAGTTTATCACCCTCTTGACCACCCTCAGCCGGCCAGAAGCACCGGCAGTGAGAGTATCGCAGCGCGGTCGCCAGGTACCTGGTCAAGCCCGTGCCAGCGCCGCGAGCCGTGGCGTAGCTCGCGCCGCCAAGCGCGGCTCGGATTGCCTGGCCGACGACGAGGCCGGCGCTCGGGACGGAGCGAGGTGAGCGAGCTGCGGTACCTCCTGGACAACCGGGCCCCGCGATGCTCCCGCCCCGGCGGGACGCGATCGCTCGTGACGGGTGGGTACGAGCGGGTCAGGCAGGCCGCTCGCTGTCGAGCAACGCCATCTGCTCGGGGGCGTAGCGCTCGCCGGCCGCGGCGCCTGCCGGAACCGCCTGTTCGATCGCCCGCAGGTCCTCCTCGGTGAGCTCCACGTCCAGCGCTCCGAGCGCCTCGCCCAGGCGATCGCGGCGCCGGGCGCCGACGAGGGCGACGATTCCGTCATCACGCGACAGGACCCAGGCGATCGCGAGCTGGGCGACGGTGACGTCCCGGGCCGTGGCCACGTCCCGCAGCGCTTCGACGAGCGCGAGATTGCGGTCCAGGTTCTCGCCGCCAAAGCGCGGTCCGTGGCCCCGGAAATCGCCGGGCGCCAGCTCGCGGTCTCGGCTCCAGTGACCGCTGAGCAGGCCGCGCACCAGCACGCCGTAGGCGGTGACGCCGACGCCGAGCTCGCGACAGGTCGGCAGGATCTCCCCTTCGATGGAGCGGGCGAAGAGCGAGTGCTCGATCTGCAGGTCGCAGATCGGGTGGGTCGCATGCGCCCTGCGGATCGTGGCCGCGCCGGCCTCGGAGAGGCCGACGTGGCGCACGTAGCCGGCCTCCACCATCTCCGCGATTGCCCCCACCGTCTCCTCGATCGGGACGGCGGGGTCGACACGAGCGGGACGGTAGACGTCGACGTAATCCACCCCGAGCCGGCGGAGCGTGTAGGCGAGGAAGTTCTTGACCGCGGCCGGTCGCCCGTCGATGCCGAGCCAGCCACCGCCGGGCGCGCGCAGCGCCCCGAACTTCACACTGATGACCACCTCGTCACGGTTGCGGCCGCGCAACGCGCTGGCCGATGAGCATCTCGTTGTGCCCCATGCCGTAGAAGTCGCCAGTGTCGAGCAGGTTGACCCCGGCATCGAGCGCGGCGTCGACGGTCGCCAGGCTCTCCGTTTCGTCGGCCGGCCCGTAGACGTCGGACATCCCCATGCAGCCGAGGCCGACGGCCGATACGACCGGTCCCGTCGAGCCGAGCCTGCGCGTCCTCAAGGCGCTGACCCGACCGGGAGCGAGGCGGCAGTCCCGGGCAGGCCCGCCTCCGGCGGGAGGATCGACGCGGCACCCGTCGAGACGACCCGCCCGGCCACCCCCGCCCCGCCCGGCGCGCTCGTGGTCGTGGCCGGCGCTGGGGCGTGGGACCCCGTTGTCGACGAGGGGACCGCGCCCGCGACTTCCTGCCGGGTCGTGGCGGCCGTGGTCGCCGCGCCGCGAGCCCTGCTCACCGACACCGAGGCCGTCGTCGCCGGCGCCGTCGAGGTGGTCGTCGCCGCGACGCCCTGTGACGACGAGCCCGTGGCGACCGCCGTCGGAGCGGTCGTCGTCGAGGTGATCGGGCCTGTCGCGGGGACGTTCGGGTCCTTCGCGATGCCGCCCCGGGGCGCCGCACGGAGTGCGCTGGAGCTGGACGACCCCGTGGCGGCGCTCGCCGGCTGCGTGGTCCCGGTCGACGTCGCGCCCGAGGATGTCGCGGCCTTCTTCGTCGTCGCCGAGGAGGCGAGGAGCTTCTGCGCCTTGGCGAGTAGCTGCCCGGCCTTGGTCACGTCAGCCTGGTAGGCGCCGAGGTCGCCCGCGTCGAGCGCCTTCTGGGCCTGGGTGTAGTCGGCGTACGCCGCGGCGACGTCCCGCCGCACGGTCGCGGAGATCGACGTGCTGCCGCCCGCGCCCGTCGATGGGGTCGGTGTCCCGGCGCTCAGCCCGACCTGGGTGCCGAACAGGTTCAACAGCGCCGACCCGAGCGTGGGCTCCATCACGATCTGCTTGCCGTAGACGACGATGACGTCGACGAGCCGGGGCAGCTGGGTCTGCGCCGAGGAGACGTAGAGCGGCCGGACGTACAGCAGCGAGTCGGCGATCGGGAGCTCCTGGACCGTGCCGAGCGTCACCACCGAGCCACCCTGGTCGAGGAGCGATATCGCCTTGGAGATCGTGGGGTCGTCGAGGATGTCGGCGCTGACGATGCCGGGTCCGTCGATCGTGCGCCCGGTGGAGGCGGTGTCGAGCGCCTCCAGGCGCCCGTACTGCTTGAAGCTCGAGTCGGCGAAGAGCATCGCGGCGAGCGTCTGGATCCGGTCGCCCGTCGAGATCGGCACCAGGGGCTCGACGGCGTTGAACGTCGGCGTGGCGTCGCCGGGGAGCTGGAGGAGCTCGTAGATCGGCAGGTAGCGGGCGACCGAGCCGTTCGCGGTGATCTGGAGCTGCTTGGAGGGCGAGCCGTCCGGCGACGTGGAGATCTGGGAGAGGTCCCAGAAGCCGCTCGAGTTGTAGAACTGCGCCGCGTTGGTCAGGTGGTAGCTGCCCCACATCGACGCTTGCACGGTGAGCAGGTCCTGGGGGTAACGCAGGTGCTGCTTCAGGACGCCGCTCATCGCCGAGATCGGCTGGAACAGGTGGGGGAACGCCCGCTCGTACGACTCGATCAGCGGGTCGCGGACGCCGTTCACGACGTAGAACTGCATCCTGCCCGTGTAGGCGTTGACGACGACCTTCACTGCGTCACGGACGTAGTTGTACTGGCCGGCGAGCCCGCTTCCGCCCGGCAACGCGCTCGTGTCGGCCGGCTCCCCGTAGGGGTAGTACGAGGTCGTCGTATAGGCGTCGACCATCCATTCGAGCTGGCCCTGGCCGTCGATCACCGCGTAGGGGTTCGAGTCCACCTGGAGGAACGGAAGCGCCTTTTGCACCCGCTGCCTGATGTCGGGAATGTAGATCAGGCGTGACTTCGGCGTGATCTCGTTGGAGATGAGGAGGTTGAAGTCCTTCAGGTGAATGGCGAACGCCGCGGTGAGAGGAACGCGCCGATCGGGATGCCACCGTCCCCCTTGTAGTGACCCGAGCTGCCCGAGCTCTGGGTCTGGTAGTTGACCTCGGGCACCTTTGTGTCCGCCACGACGTACTGGGTCTCCCCCGGCGCGAAGTACACCTCCGGCTGCGTCAGCACGGGTGCGCCCTTCTGGGAGGTCGGGGGGATGTAGCCGAGGGCGAAGTTTGGTGTGCCCGGCGATCCGCTCGCCGCGTTCGTGGGCGCCACCACGGCCGCGTAGCCGTGGGTGTACTGCAGGTGCACGTTCACCCAGCTCTGCGCGGCCGACGATCCGGCCGTGTTCAGCTCGCGCACGCCGACGACTACCGGGGTGAGCTTGCCCCCGAGCTTGTACCGGTCGACCGTGAGATCCGTGAGCGTGAAGAAGAAGGAGACGTCCTGGAGCTTGTCGAAGGTGCTCTTCGTGAAGATGGGATCCCACACCTGCGCGTCCTGCAGGCTCGTCTGGTAGCGGGCGAGCACGTCGGGCGTGAGGTCCTCGTTCGCCGGGAAGGTCCTGGACTGCACGCCGGACAGGCCCATCGCGAACCTGGTCGCGTCGATGTTGTCCTGGATGTAGGGGCGCTCCAGCGAGCTCTGGGCCGGCGTGACGCGGAACGCCTGCACCGCCGCCGGGTAGATCACGCCGATGACGAGCGCGAGGAACGCCCACAGCCCGACGGCGATCGCCGGGAGCACGAGGGAGCGCTGGTAGGCGTTGAAGACGAGCATGGCGAACGCGGCGAGCGAGACGACGGCGAGCAGCGTCATGGCGGGGAGCCGCACGTGGACGTCGGTGTAGCCGGCGCCGCTCACGAACCCGTTGGACGACAGGTCGAGGGTGAAGCGGTCGACGAAGTAGTAGGCCCAGGCCCGCACGAGCGCCATCAGCCCGAGCAGCAGCGACAGGTGGGCGAGCGCCCGGGGCTCGATCTTCGGCGAGCTCTGGAAACGGATGGCGCCGTTCAAGAAGTGTCCGATGGCGCTCACGATGAACGCGACGAGGAGCGCGACGAGGAGCCAGTCGACCAGAAAGGACAGGAAGGGCAGCCGGAAGACGAAGAAGCTGGCGTCACGGTGGAACAGCGGATCGGTCGTCCCGAACGGCACGGCGTGCTCGAAGAGCAGCCAGTGCTGCCACTGCGAGGCGGTGCCCGCGCCGAGCACCAGGGCGAGCAGGAACGAGACAACGGTGCGCAGCGCGAAGGCGTGCGGCCCGACGATCGCCTGGTAGCGGCGGACGAGCTCGGTGTCGGGCGCCATGAACAGCACTCGCGGGGCGATCTTGTCGACGAGGTACAGGCTCGCCCAGAGCAGCGCGAAGGCGGCCACGACGAAGACGGCCGCGAGGGCGATCTTCGTCGCGATCACCGTGCCCCAGATCTCGCCGAGCCCCGTCCAGTGGTACCAGAGGAAGTTCGTGTAGAAGCCGGCGAGCCCCTGCACGACGACGACGAGCAGGATGAGCAGGACGACGACGGCCAGCACCCACAGGCCGCGCCGCATCGACTTCGGCCGCGCAGGAAGCTCCGAAGGGACTCGCACCTCCAGAACCTAGGCCGGAACGGGCAGGAGCAGGCAGCGGCAGCCCGGATGCACCGGTGGGTGCGCCTGACCGGTCGGGAACACCTCGCCGACGGGCTGCGCGCCGGCGATCGCGTTGTCATCGCAGTCCGGGCACTCGTCGCGACCGTCGTCGACGACCCAGGCCACCCGAAGCCCGCGAGCGCCGGCGGCGGCGATGAGCCCGGCGGAGAAGGAGCTCGTGGCGTAGTCGCCGACCACGTCGTCGACGCGCTCTCCCTTCCACTCCCGGTAGGCATGGCCGACGAGCTCGGCGAGCCCCGCTTCGTCGGGGTCGCCGGCGTGCAGGCCATCCTCCAGCCGCTGGCGCAGCGTGGCGACGACCGTCTCGGCGAGCTCGCGCGCGAAGCGAGCGGCCGCGTCCGACCCCGCGGCGTCGGCCCCGCCGCCCGGTTCCTCTTCGGCGCCCCGGCCGCTCCCGTCGTCTGCCGCTTCCGCCTCGGCGCGATCGCCCGTCAGAGCCGCCCCCGCCGCGAATGCGCCCCCGGCCCCCCAAGCCGACTCGAGCCCGGGCAGCACGGCACTGGCGAGACGGGCCACCGCCTCCTCGCCGGGAAGCAGACCCGAGCGTTCGCCGCCCTGCCTCAGCGTGTGCAGCAGCTCGTTCTGGTCGGTGCGCAGCACCCGCTTCACGGCGCGTGCGAGATCGAGGAGCACCGGAGCGAGCAGCTCGTCGCGCCGCGCGAGCGCGTCCGGCACGTCAGTACCATTGGCGGCCCTGCTCGGCGGAGCCGCTCGCAGGTCGCCCGCCACGTCCTCGCCGAGCGGGGGTGGCCCGCCAACTGCTCCCCACTCCGGGCCCGGATCGTCGATCTCGCTCGAGTCGAGCTCCTCGAGCACCGAGCGGGCATGCGCCAGCTCCTCGGCCCGGCTGGCGCGGATCTTGGCGAACAGCTCGTCCACGGGGCTCGCGGCTCCCGCTCCGCCAGCGGAGGCGGCCGCGGCGGTCTCCCGGCGCGCCTCGTCCTCCTCGCCGGCGCCGGGGCGAGCGCCGGCGTCCCCGGCGCCGGACGAACGGTCGGCCGGCGCGGTCGCCAGCGTCTGATCGGCGGTTGCTGCCAGGTCGGCCGCCGCCGGCTCCCGCACGCCCTCGAGCGCCGGGGCCACCTCCGCGGCGGTCTCTGCGTCTGGCGACGGCCCCGTGTCGTCGACCCCGCGTTCCGTCGGCGGCTCGCCGCCGGAGGGTGGCGCTCCAGGCGCCCCCACCAGGCTCACGCCGGTCTCGCCGGACTCCTGCTCGGGCATGTGCCCCGCCGTGTCGCCTTCCTCCGGCGAAGCGCCGAGCGCCTCCGCGACGAGGACCTCGAGCGGCGGCTCGTCGGCCGTGAGCGGCGCGTAGCGGCCGGCCTCCTCGGCAGCGGCGCGCGCCTCCTCCTCCGAGCCGGTCAGCCGGGCACGCACGGCGTCCACCGAGGACGCGACGCTGGCGACGACGTCGGCGAGGGCGTCCTTGCCGGCGCGCAGCTGCTCGAGCTGGACATGGAGCTCCCGGCGCCTCGCCGCGAGGTCGGCGAGGATCCGCCGCCGTGCCTCGCGCGCCTCATCGACCATCGCGCGGCACTCCTGCTTCGTGGCCTCGACGAGGTCCTCGGCACGGGCCTGGGCCTCGGCGAGCAGGCGGCGGACCTCCTTGTCGGCGGCCGCGGTCCGCTCGCCGAGGACGGTCTCAGCCTCCGCCTCGAGCGCCGCCGCCCTCGCCCCGGCCCGGGCGACGAGCTCGTGCGCCGCCTCGTGCGCCGCCTGAAGCACGCGGGCGGTCTCGCTGCCGACCTTCGCCGAGAGCGTCACCTCGTCGAGCTCGGGGTCCGCGGCGCGTCGCTCTGCGTCGGCGAGCTCGCCCCGTAGCGTGGACTCCCGACCGCTCAGCTCCCGCAGCTCCGCGGCGACCTCTCCGAGGAAGCGGCGCACGGCGTCGGGATCGAGACCCCGCCGGGTGAGTGGGAAAGAGCGGTTCGCCACCTCCTCGGGCGAGAGCCCGGTCGGCGAGCCGATCGCGTAGGGATGTGGGTCCGGCACGGCGGAGAGCCTATGGCGCCTCAGCCACCAGGGCGGACGCGGAGCTTCCCGCCGAGGCGTTCCAGGTCGGCGATCGCCTGGTGGATCGTCGAGACGCCGAACACCGTGAGACCCGCTCCCGCATGGGCCCTCGCCGTCGCGAGCTCCTGGTCGGGGACGATGAAGACCGTCGCGCCCGCGGCGCGCACGGCGGCCGTCTTCTGCGCCACCCCGCCGACGTCGCCCACCTGACCGCCGACCGACATCGTGCCCGTGGCCGCGACGCGGTGCCCGCCGGCGAGATCGCCCTGGTCGAGCTCGTCGATCAGCCCGAGCGTGAACGCCAGGCCCGCCGAGGGGCCGATGATCCCGTCACTTTGGATGCTCACCGGGAACGGGCTGCCGACCGTCCGGTACTCCTGCTCGGTGAGGATCCCGAGGCATGCGCGCGGGTAGCCCGCCGGCGGCAAGGGGAGCTTCGTGTGCTGCCCCGCGGCGAGGCAGACGATCTGCGCGTCGTTGCCCGTGCCCCGGACGCGCTCCTGGCCGAGGCGGACGCGGACGGTGCGCCGGCGCTTCGTCCCGAACTCGTGGACGGCGAGCACCTCCTCCTGCCCGGGCGCCGCCTTCGTGAGGATCGCCCGGAGCGCGGCCGAGGTCGTCGCCGTCTTGCCGTCGACCTGGGTGATCACGTCGCCGACGACCAGCCGACCGGTGGCCGGGGCGCCCGGCTCGAGCTGGTAGACGATGACCCCGGTCGGGACCGCCCCGACGTGGTAGCCGACGCTCCGGAGGGCGACGACCGTCGCAGCCTGCTGGGCGTTGGCCATGTCGATGACGCCCTGCTGGTCGTACTCGGTCGAGGAGGCGCCGTTCGTCAGGGCCGACGAGGACACCACCTGGTCCGCGCTGTTCCAGCGGTAGTACAGGTAGTTGATCGCGGGAGCCGCACCAGCTCGACATCGGTGAGCAGGATGCGGCCGCTGTGCTTGTGGTGCAGCGGCTTCGGGACGACGATCAGGCTCGCCACGTCGATGCCCGACCCGGGCGTGATCGCGTAGTACGGGAGCTGGACGAACGCGGCGACCACCGCGGCGACGACGAGGAAGACGAGAAGCGACAGGGCGACGGAGAGCAGCCTGCGATGACGCGGCGGCGCGATCTCCGGCCCGGGGGTGGCGCCTCCCGGCCCCCCTACTACGCTCGCCGGCGCGTGGTCCTCGAACGACACCAGGCGCTCCTCGGTCCCTCAGCCCGGCCGGCTCGACCGGCTACCGCCACGATCGCGCCCGCGTCCCATGCCCCGTAGCCTGCCACGCAGCCCGGACGTCCCGGAATCGCGTCGAGGGCCGGCCTCGCCGACATCCGACGAGCCCGAGGCCGCGGGAGCTCCGGTCGCGTCCGAGACGACTCCACCCGGCGAAGCGTCGCGCATCGCCACGGCCCGCCGGCGGGGCGAGGCGGCGCTCGCCGGCCTCCTCGGCGACGAGGACGCCGCCCGCGAGCGTCTGCGCGACGAACACGGCGCCGTCCGCGCCGCGGCGCTCGCCGCGCTCGCCCGGCTCGGGCGAGCCGGCCCCGCCGAGGTGGCGGACGCGCTGGTCGACCCCGACCCCGACGTGCGCAGGAACGCCTGCGAGCTCGCCTCGAGCCTGCCGGAGACCGACTTCGCCCCGCTGCTCGAGGATCCCGAGCCCGCCGTCGTCGAGGCCGCCGCGTTCGCCTGCGGCGAGATCGGAGACCACCGGGCCGTCGCCCGGCTCGCCACCCTCGCCGGCTCGCATCCCGATCCGCTCTGCCGGGAGTCGGCTGTCGCCGCCCTCGGGGCCATCGGCGACGAGGGCGGCCGCCAGGCGGTGCTCGAGGCCCTCGGCGACATCCCGGCGATCCGCCGCCGCGCCGTCGTCGCACTCGCCGCATTCGAGGGCGACGACGTCGAGGCGGCGCTGCGCGGGCGGTTGTCCGACCGCGACTGGCAGGTGCGCCAGGCGGCCGAGGACGTGCTCGGTCCCGACGCCGCCGTGGAGGGTACGGAGTAGGACCGGCGGCCGGCGGTGGCCCGACCGGGCTCCGCTCGTCGGCGCCGGGCGCTCAGCGGCGCGGCGCCGCGCTCAGCGCCGACGCGAGCACGTCGAGCATCGACAGGCAACGGCTCGCCCCCACGACGGCGCACAGGCGCGGCTCGGCGGAGACGTGGACGGGCAGTCCGGTCGCGGTCGCGAGCCGCCGGTCGAAGCCGTCCAGCGCGGCGCCGCCGCCGGCCAGGACCAGCCCCCGCCCGAGCAGGTCGTTGGCGAGGTCGGGCGGGGCGTCCGTGATGCACCCGACGGCGGCGTCGAGGACCGGCGACACGAGCTCCTCCAGCACCACTCGCAGCTCGGAGCGAGCGAGGACCGCAGCGGCGGTGTGCCCCGTCCGACCGTCGCGCCCGACGACCTCCACCCGCAGTTCGGGTGAGGCGGGGTCGAGGGTGCCGATCGTGCGGCGGACCTCGGCGGCGGTGGCGTGGTCGACGACGAGATCGTGGCGACGGGAAAGCAGCGACCGCACGGCGTCGTCGACGTCGTCGCCGCCGAAGGGGACCGACCTCGAGGTGACGAGCCCCCCGAGGGCGAGGACGCCGACGTCGGTCGTCCCGCCGCCGACCTCGACCACCATCGACCCCGACGGCTCCTCGATCGCGAGCGAGGCCCCGACGGCACAGGCCAGCGGCAGCTCCACGAAGCGGACCTGGCGGGCACCGGCCTTGCGCAGGGCCCGGTCCAGCGCGCGGTGCTGGACCTTCGTCGCTCCGACGTGCGTGCACACGAGGATCCGGGGGTGCTGGAGTCGGGATACGCCGGCGCTGCGGAGCACCTCGCCGAGCACCTCCTCGGCGAGGGAGAGGTCGAAGAGCTGGCCGCGGCGGACCGGACGGACGATGCTCACCCTGCCGGCGGAGCCCGCACCGACGCCGAGCGCCTCGTGGCCAAACGTGAGCAGCCGGCCCGAATCGCCGTCGACCGCCGCGACGGTCGGCTCGTCGAGGAGCAGACGACCGTCGGAGTCGAGGACGCGGGTGCTGGAGGTCCCGAAGTCGAGCGCCAGATCCGCGCTCAATGACCGTCCGCCACGCGCATGGGTCCTATCGTACGGGCCGCCGGGCGAGCGTCGCACCGTCCCGACCTCCCCGGACGCCCGCCAAGGGGTAGCCTGCCCCGTCGTGGCTGCGTTCTCGGGGGATTTCGAGGAGGTGCCGGAGGAGGAGTTCTCCTCCCGACCCCTGCCCCCAGAAGACCGCCTGTGGCGCCATCCCTCCGAGCTCGGAAACGCCAACCCGTCGATCGCGCTCGACCCGGTCGCCGTCCGTCGGCGGTGGCTCGCCAGCCAGCCCTCGCGGGCCAGCGCCTGGACGGCCGGCCTGGTCGGGGCGATCCTCGCCACGGGCCTGGTCGCGCTCGGCACGCACCTCGCCGGGGCCTTCACCGGGCACGCGACGGTCGGCGCCGCCTCCCCGCCGATCGAAGGGACGATCGGGCCCTTCCTGCCGAGGACCTCGACGCCGAAGAGCGACGGCCTCGGCTCGGCGCTCAGGTCGAGCATCTGGCAGGTCGGCGAGGCCATCGCGGTCGTGGACGTCATGCACGGCACGACGGACCACCGCTTCCTCGCCCTCGTCGTCCGCCACAACGGGATCCTCGTCGCCCCGGCCGCCTACGTCCGCGGCGGGACGACCACGCTCGTCACCCTCTCCGACAACGTCTCCTACGTCGCCTCGGTGGTCGCGAGCGACTCGCGAAGCGGCCTCGCCGTGCTGCGCATCAATGGCGCGACGGACCTGCCGGCCGTGAAGCTCGGCTCCGCAGAGGCCGTGATCCCCGGCTCGTTCGCCCTCGCGATAACGGGGCCCGGCGGGTCGACGTACGACCTCGGCACGGTCCGCAAGCTCGACACCCAGCTGAGGGTCGACGGGCGCCAGCTCGCCGACACGCTCCTCACGGACCTGCCCGCGCGCAGCGCCCCGCCCGGCAGCGCCGTCATCGACTCGAGCGGTGCCGTCGTCGGGATGGTGGCCGGGTCGTACGACGGCCGTGCCGTCGCCGTGCCGTCGTGGGTCGCGGGGCCGGTCACCAGCCAGCTCCTCGCCGACCGCGCCGTCGACCACGGCTGGCTCGGCATCACCGGCAAGACCGTGAACGAGTCCGGCTTCTCGCCGGCCGGCGTGCTCGTCCAGTCGGTCGTCGCGGGCAGTGCCGCCGGGGAGGCGGGGCTGCGCGTCGGGGACATCATCACCTCCGTCGGCGCCCAGCCGGTCGACTCCCTCGTCGGGCTGCTCGGTCACCTCTACGGCGTCCCGGCGGGCGCGAAGCTCACCGTCGGGATCGACCGCGGCTCGACCGATCTCTTCTACTACGTCTACCTCCAGCAGAACCCACCCGGCTGAGCGGCGCGCGCCGCGCCCGGAGGAGCGCCCCGGCGCACGTCGCCCGGACGGTGTGCCGGGACTCGGTAGATTCGGCGCCGTGCCGACGCCCCCGGACGACTCGCCGCGCCGCGCCGACCGACGGGCTGGTGCGCTGCCCCTGGGCGAGCGACGCGCTGCTCGCCGCCTATCACGACGAGGAGTGGGGGGTGCCGGTCCACGACGATCGCCGCCACTTCGAGATGCTCACCCTGGAGGGTGCGCAGGCCGGGCTCTCGTGGCGGACGGTGCTCGCCCGGCGCGACGGCTACCGCCAGGCCTTCGCCTCCTTCGAACCCGCGGGGGTGGCGTCGTTCACGCCGTCCCTCCTCGAGGCGCTGCTGGCCGACCCCGGCGTGATCCGCCACCGGGGCAAGCTCGAGAGCGTCGTCACAAACGCCCGGGCCTTCGTCGCCGTCCAGGAGGCCGAGGGGGGCTTCGACGCCTACGTGTGGCGGTTCGTCGACGGCCGGCCGGTGTCCGTAACGCCTTCACGACCACCGCCGAACTCCCCGCCTCCACGCCGCTCTCAGCGGCCCTCAGCCGCGACCTTCGCCGCCGGGGCTTCTCCTTCGTCGGGCCGACGATCTGCTACGCGTACCTGCAGGCCGCCGGGCTGGTGAACGACCACCTCACCTCGTGCCACCGATGGCGAGCCCTCGGTTGACGAGGAACGACGCCATCTTGGCGAAGTAGGCACGCAGCTCCTCCTCCTCGGCCCCGCCGAGCCCGGACGCCACGAGCGCGGCCTCCATGCGCACGAGCCACGCGTCGCGCTCGGCCGTGCCGATCGGGAACTCCAGGTGCCGCTGGCGCAGCCGCGCCCCCCGCGGAGCGCCTCGTAGTCGCGCGGGCCGCCGGCGAGCTGGATGAGGAAGAGGGCGAGGCGCTCCGCGGGGGGGCCGAGCTCCTCGGGGTACAGCGGCCGCAGCAGCTCGTCATGTGCCACGCCGGCGTAGAAGCGCCCGACCAGCTCGACGAAGAACTCGCGGCCGCCGACGCGCTCGTAGAGCGAGTCCGCGGCCGCGTCCGGCCTGTCGGGTCCCTCGGCGAGCTCGCCCACAGCATCGAGTATCGCGGGCTCGCGGCCCTCACCCTGCCGAGCGCCGCACCGCCCGGCGCCGGTCGGTGGTCAACCTTGGCTCCGGAGCTGCTCCTCCAGCTCGCCGAGCACGCGGTAGCAGTCCAGCACCGGCGGCGACGCTCGAGTTCGGCTCGCGGCCCTCGCGGATCGCCGCGAAGAACTCGCGGTCCTGCAGCTCGATGCCGTTCATCGACACGTCCACCTTCGACACGTCGATCGGCTCGTCCTTGCCGTTGAACAGGTCGTCGTAGCGCGCGATGTAGGTGCCGTTGTCGCAGATGTAGCGGAAGAAGGTGCCGAGCGGGCCGTCGTTGTTGAAGCGACAGCGACAGCGTGCAGATCGCGCCCGTCGCCGGCTTCGGAGCTGGATCGACATGTCCATCGCGATGCCGAGCTCGGGTGGATCGGGCCCTGGACGGCGTTGGCCGACGACGATCTCGCTCGCCGGTCTGGTAGGCGAACAGGTCGACCGTGTGGGCGGCGTGGTGCCACAGCAGGTGGTCGGTCCAGCTGCGCGGCTGGCCGAGCGCGTTCATGTTGGTGCGGCGGAAGAAGTACGTCTGCACGTCCATCTGCTGGATGGCGAGCTCGCCGGCGACGATCCGGCGGTGCACCCACTGGTGGCGACGGGTTGAAGCGGCGGGTGTGGCCGACCATGCAGACGAGCCCGGTCTCGCGCTGGACGCCGGCGACCTCCTCGCGCGTCCGCCCAGCTGTCGGCGAGCGGGATCTCCACCTGGACGTGCTTGCCGGCCTCGCATGCAGGCGATCGACTGCGCGGCGTGCATCTGGGTCGGCGTGCACAGGATCACCGCGTCGACGTCGTCGCAGCGCCAGCGCTCTCGGCGAGGTCGGTGGTGGCGTGGCCGATGCCGTACTTGCCGGCGACCTCCTGCGCCTGGTCGAGCCGGCGGCCCACGATCGAGACGACCTCGACGCCGTCGATGTGCCTGAGTCCGTCGAGGTGCTTGATGCCGAATGCGCCGGCGCCGGCGAGTGCGATTCGCATAGCGGTTCCTTCGGATCGTCGGTCATCCCCGCAAGAGCCGGTGCTGCGGCCCAGGTTGGGCGGTGGCGTGGCTGGTGCCGGCCGGCGTCGGCACACCGGGCAGCGGGCGGGGCGTCAGCGAGCGGGCTCCAGCACGATGTGGCCGACGGCCGTGTTCGACGCGGGCACGTGGTAGAAGCGGTGCACGCTCGCTTCGGCGTCGTCGCCCATCGCGCCGCGCATGATCAGCCACATCACCAGCTCGATGCCCTCCGAGCCCGCCTCGCGCACGTACTCGATGTGCGGCATCCGGCGCAGCGCCTCGGGATCGGCGATCAGCCGGTCCAGGAACGCGTTGTCGAACTCCCGGTTGATCAGCCCGGCGCGCGGCCCCTGGAGCTGGTGGCTCATGCCGCCGGTGCCCCAGATCTGGACGTTGAGGTCCTCCGTCGTAGCTCTCGACGGCGCGCGCGGATCGCCTTGCCGAGCTGCCAGCAGCGGTTGCCCGTCGGAGGCCGGGTACTGCACGACGTTGACCGGCGAGCGGGATCACCCTGCACGGCCACGCCTCCGGCTGGCCGAACATCAGGGACAGCGGCACGGTGAGGCCGTGGTCGACGTCCATCTTGTTGACGATCGTCAGGTCGAACTCGTCCTGGATCACCGACTGCGCGATGTGCGCAGGCGAGGTCGGGGTGGCCCTCGACGACCGGCACCGGCCGCGGGCCGCAGCCCTCGTCGGCAGGCGCGAAGCTCTCGGCGCAGCCGATCGCGAACGTCGGGATGATCTCGAGGGAGAAGGCCGTCGCGTGGTCGTTGTAGACGAGGAAGACCACGTCCGGCTTCTCCTCGGCGATCCAGCGCTTGGCCCAGTCGTAGCCGGCGAAGACCGGCTGCCAGTACTCCTCGGTCGATTTGCCGAGGTCGAGCGCCGCGCCGATGGCGGGCACGTGGCTCGTGTAGACGGCCTGCGGTGATCCTCGCCATGGTCAGCGGCCCTCGCTCGATCGACGCGCATTGCCCTCGGGCGAGCGGCCGCCCGGCGAGCATCATCGCCGCGGTACTCCTCGTCGCTCATGCCGGTCATCGCTGCCGGCGGCATCTGCTGGAAGCTCTTGCCGTCGGTCGCGACCGATCTTGGCGAGGAAGTAGATGTTGCCGCCCAGGCGATGGCAGCGGTTGAGTCGCGCGTCAGCACGGCCTGCTTCTGCGCCTCGGTCATCGGCCACTCGTCGAGATAGGCGCGCTCGTCGGCCTTGAAGCGGGCGCGGTTCTCCGCCTTCATCAGGCTCATGCAGAACTGGTTGAGGTGGTAGCCCTTGCGCGACTGTTCGGCGTGAAGATCGTCGTGCCGGGGATGTCGTCGAAGTCGGACAGTGTCGGTCATCAGCGTCTGCTCCGGCCAGTAGAGCCGCATCGGGTTGTCGACGAGCAGCTTTTGGCTGCAGCTCGGCCGTGGTGGCGATGTGGGGGATGAAATCGACGAGCAGGCCGTCGTCGGGCATGTGGCTCTTCAGGTTCGGATGCGGCCAGTCGGTGCCCCAGAGCACGCGGTCGGGGAAGTTCTCGACCATGTGGCGGGCGAACGGCACGACGTCGTCGTAGCGGCGCTCGCCGTCGGTCGCCGACGACCGTCAGAGCCGCTCCGGGCAGGTGACCTTCGACCAGACGTTGGGGATGCTCGCGCATGAACCGCACGAAGAGGCCGAACTCGGGCCCGTCGACCGGCTTGGTGACGTCGGGCCGGCCCATGTGGTCGACCACGACGGTCGTCGGCAGCGAGGTGAAGAAGTCCCAGCGCTCTGGCAGGTCGGCCGCCTCGAAGTAGATGACGACGTGCCAGCCGAGCGGCGGCGATCCGCCCGACGATGCCCGGTAGCTACGTCGTCCGGCGTGGAATCGACGAGGCGACGTGACGAAGTTGAAGCGCACGCCGCGCACCCCGGCCTCGTGCATCTCCGCCAGGGCCTCGTCGGTGACGTCGCGGCCGGACGGTCGCGACGCCGCGCGCCCGGCCGTCCGAGGACCGCAGCGCGTCGACCATCGCGCGGTTGTCGGCGCCGTGGCAGGTCGCCTGCACGATGACGTTGCGCGTCGAAGCCGAGGAGGTCGCGCAGCGCGAAGAGCTGCTCCTTGCCGGCATCGCACGGCGTGTACTTGCGCTCGGGCGCGTACGGGAACTCGTCGCCCGGGCCGAAGACGTGGCAGTGCGCGTCGACGGCGCCCGGCGGGAGGACGTAGGTCGGCGGGGAGGGATCGGGGTGGAACGGCAGCCAGTCGGCGTCCATCTGGAACGTGGTGGACATCAGCGCCCTCTGGCCCTCAGGCGCGCGTCGAGGCGCGGGAAGACGCGCCGGGCGTTGCCGGAGAAGACCTGCTCCCGCACCGCTTCCGGCAGGTCGAGCGCGTCGAGGTAGCGCTTCGTGTCGTCGAAGTGGTAGCCGGTCTCCGGGTCGATGCCGCGCACGGCACCGATCATCTCGGAGCCGAACAGGAGATTGTCGACGTCGATCACCTCGAACAGCAGGTCGATCCCGGCCTGGTGGTACACGCAGGTGTCGAAGTAGACGTTCTTCATGACGTGCTCTGCGAGCGGCGGCCGCTTGAGCATGTCGGCAAGCCCGCGGTAGCGGCCCCAGTGGTACGGGACCGCGCCGCCGCCGTGGGGGATGACGAACCGCAGCGTGGGGAAGTCGGCGAACAGGTCCCCCTGCAGGAACTGCATGAAGGCGGTGGTGTCGGCGTTGATGTAGTGGGCGCCCGTCGCGTGGAAGTTGGGGTTGGCGCTCGCCGAGACGTGGACCATCGCCGGCACGTCCAGCTCGACCATCTTCTCGTAGAAGGGGTACCAGGCCTTGTCGGTCAGCGGCGGCGCCGTCCAGTAGCCGCCGCTCGGGTCGGGGTTCAGGTTGCAGCCGACGAAGCCGAGCTCGGTGACGCAGCGTTCGAGCTCGTCGACCGAGTTGGCGATCGAGACGCCGGGCGACTGGGGCAGCTGGCACACCCCGACGTAGGTGTCGGGGTAGAGGTCGACGATCCGTCTGATGAGGTCGTTGCAGACCCGCGTCCAGGCACGGCTGACCGCCTCGTCGCCGACGTGGTGGGCCATCGCCGAGGCGCGCGGCGAGAACACCGTCATGTCGGTGCCGCGTTCGGCGAGCAGGCGGAGCTGGTTGGCCTCGAGGGTCTCGCGGATCTCGTCGTCGGAGATCGCCGGGTACGGCGGTGGCGAGCCACCGGCCTCGAACGCCGCCTTCTGCGCCTCCCGCCAGAGGTTGTGCGCCTCGGGCGCCGTCGTGTAGTGGCCGTGACAGTCGATGATCATGCGTGCGCCTTCCGGACGCCATCCAAGCAAGAGGCGGCGGCTGCCGCAACTTCTGGCGGGCCCCCGGCGCGTGCGACGTCCGGCGCACCCGCGCCGTGCCGGACCGCTCCGGTCACCGGCCCGCCCATACCGACGCGGGGACGAACACCTCGCCGCGCATCAGCAGCCGTGCCGTCCGCAACAGCGCCGCACGGCGGACGGTCACGTCCCCGGCGTCGATCCCGACGTCCATGGACACGGTGAAGAAGCCTGTCGGATGCTCGATGTCAAGATCCGCGACCCCCGACGGCGCGGCGATGCCGGCGATCTCGGCAGCGACCGAGCCGGGCACGAGGCAGGCGGTCGCGACGGACACGGCCCCGAAGACGCCGATCGCGTCGTGGACGCGGTGGGGGATGAAGGTCCGCGTCGAGACGACACCCCCGTGCTTGGCCGGTGCCAGCAGCGACATCTTCGGCACGGTCTTGTTGGTGACGTCGCCGAGGTTCATCAGCGGCCCGGCCGCCAGGCGGATCGACTCGACCCTGGCCCTCACGGCGGCGTTCGCGTCGATGTCGGCGGGCTCCTCGTAGCCGGAGAGACCGACATCGGCTGCTGCGATGCACACGACCGGCATGCCGTTGTCGATGCAGGTGACGCGGACGCCCTCCACGAGGTCGACCGCGCTCTTCGTCGGGAGCAGGGCGCCGCAGGACGAGCCGGCGACGTCGAGGAAGTCGATGGGGATCGGGGCGTGGGTGCCCGGGACGCCGTCGATGCGGGCAGGGCCGTCGTAGCGGACGACGCCGCCGGGCGTCTCGACGTGCGCCACGGCGAGGCTCTGGGTGTTCTCCATCCAGATGCGGACCGAGGTCGTGGGTTCCCCGGCGGGAAGCAGACCCTCCTCCAGCGCGAACGGCCCGACGCCGGCGAGGATGTTCCCGCAGTTCTGGCTGTCGGAGACCTCGGCGCGATCCGGCCAGACCTGCAAGAAGAGGTAGTCGACGTCGGCGTCGTCGCGCGTGGAGCGCTTCACGACCGCCACCTTGGAGGTCAGCGGGTGCCCGCCGCCCATCCCGTCGATCTCGCGCACGTCCGGCGAGCCCATCGCGGCCAGCAGCACGGCGTCGCGGGTTTCGGTGTCGCCCGGCAGGTCCTCCGCGAGGAAGTACAGCCCCTTGGACGTCCCGCCGCGCAGCACGGCGCAGCGGATCGCGGTCTGCAGCATCAGGCCTCCGGCTCGTCGACGTAGCGCAGGCCACGCTCGGCGAGCTTCTCGCGCATCGAGTAGAGGTCGAGCCCGAGCTCGCCCTTGGCGAGGCGCTCACGCTTCTCGGCCTCGTTCTCCTCGCGTTTGCGGGAGCGCTCCAGCACCGACGCGGCGTCCTCGCGCCGGACCACCACGACACCGTCGTCGTCGGCGAGGATCACGTCACCCGGGCGGACGTAGGCGCCGGCGCAGACGATCGGCACCTGGACGTTCGCGGGCGTCTCCTTCACCGTCCCCTGCGCGGAGACGGCCTTCGACCAGACGGGGAAGCCCATGTCGGTCAGGTCGGCGACGTCGCGCACGCCGGCGTCGATCACGAGGCCACGCACGCCGTGCGCCACCAGGCTCGTCGCGAGGAGCTCGCCGAAGTAACCGTCCTCGCACGGGCTCGTGGGCGTGACGACGAGCACGTCGCCCGGCCGGGCCTGCTCGACCGCCACGTGGATCGACCAGTTGTCGCCCGGCGCCACCTCGCACGTGAGCGCCGTCCCCGCGACCCGCACCGGTCGGTAGATCGGCCGCAGGCGCGAGGCGAACAGCCCGATCCGACCCTGGGCCTCGTGCACGGTGGCGACGCCGTACTGGCCGAGCCCGTCGACGACAGCGAGGTCGGTGCGCCTCACATTCCGAACGACAACGGCCATGCACACCCCCCGAACGCTTGCTGATCTGGATCCATCGTATCCGCGCGCGATGCGACGGTCGGTGGGCCTCGCGGCTGCCGGCCGCCCCGTCGAGCACCCCAAGAAGGCCTGCTCGCCCTGGGATTTCCCGCGCTGCTCGCGGCATTGCTCAGTTGAGCTAACTGTTGCTCATGCAAGCAAGACCGGCGGCACCGGCGAGGCGGAGCTTCACCGAGCAGGCGCGCCGGACCCAGATCGTGAAGGCGGCGATCGCGACCATCGCCGAGCTCGGCTTCCGTGACGCCTCCTTCGCCCGGATCGCCGAACGGGCCGGCCTCAGCAGCACCGGGCTGATCTCGTACCACCTCGCCGGACGCGACGAGCTGATCGGGCAGGTGGTCTCGGAGGTGCTCGGCGCCATCGGGTCGTTCATGACGGAGCGGATGGCCGGCGCCGCCGACGCCACCACGGCGTTGCGGACCTACATCGAGGCCAACGTCGAGTTCATCGGAGCGGATCGCGCCGAGATGAAGGCGTTGCTCGAGATCTTCGTGAACGGGGGCTTCGCCTACGACGCCTCCACGGAGCGCGCGGTCGTCTCGCCGATCGAGGACATCCTGCGCGCCGGACAGGCGAGCGGCGAGTTCCGCGACTTCGACCCGACGGTGATGGCCACGCTCGTCCAGCGCGCCGTCGACGGTCTGCCGTGCCTGCTCGCGGGGGACCCGGGCCTCGACGTGGCCTCCTGCGCCGCCGAGGTCGCCACCGCGTTCGCCCTCGCGACCCGGGCGGGCGCGTGACGGCGGCACGAGCGTTCCCGCCGTCTCCGGGGATGCCCGCGGCCGTCGCGCCCGGGCAGGCGGACGGGGCGCCCGAGGCCGCGGAAGCGCCGGTGCCCGCAGGGCTCGGGCGCACGCTCGCGACGCTCGGTGTCGACCTCGCGGCACCCATCGCGCTCTACTACCTGCTCCACGGGCTCGGCGTCTCCAACCTGGTGGCCCTCGGTGCCGGGGCGGTCCTGCCGGCGCTCGGTGCCACCTACGAGCTGGCCACCGAGCGCCGCGCCGACGGCGTTGCGCTGCTCGTGCTGGCGACGATGGCCGCGTCCGTCGCCGTCTCGATCGCCGCCCACGGTCCCCGTTTCCTCCTCGCAAAGGACGGGCTGATCACCGGCGCGTGGGGCGCGTGGTTCCTGGCGAGCGTCCGGGCCCGCCGCCCCGCCGCCTTCCTCTTCGCCCGCCCGCTCATGGGGGGCCGGAGCGTCTTCGCTGCGGGCTCGTGGGATCTCCTGTGGGACGGGGAGCCCCGTTTCCGCCGCATCTGGCGGGTGGTGAGCGTCATGTGGGCGGTCGGGCTGCTCGCCGACGCCGCCCTCCGCGTGGTGATGGCCTACGCCCTGCCGGTCGACGTGGTACCCGGGCTCGGCGACGCGCGCTGTACCCGCTCACCTTCGTGGTGCTCCAGGTCGTCTCCAACCTCTACTGCGGCCGTGCCGGCCTCTACGGGATCCTCGCGGCGCGCTGGCTTCGCGCCGACGATCGGCGCGCCGGCGGGGAGGAGCCGAGCCGCGACCACCCCGACCACCGCGACGGGGCGGCGTCCCGACCGGCACGGGCGGGCGACGCGGGGCCATAGTCTCGTCCCGTGAGCGACCCCGATCGCCATCCCGCCGTCTCGTGCTCGGCGGACGGCGAGCCGGCTCGGGCCGCGCCGCTCCTCGAGGCCCTCCCCGCCCGCGAGCTCGACCTCGGCGACGGCACGGCGGTCAGGCGGCTGCTCCCCCACCGGCGGAGGCGCACCATCGGCGCCTGGTGCTTCCTCGACCACTTCGGACCGCACGACGTGTCGGCGGGGCCCGGGATGCAGGTGGGACCGCACCCGCACACCGGGCTGCAAACGGTCACCTGGCTCCTCGAGGGCGAGGTGCTCCACCGGGACAGCCTCGGCAACGAGCAGCAGATCCGGCCGGGCGAGCTCAACCTGATGACGGCGGGCCGCGGCATCGCCCACGCCGAGGAGTCCCCCGTGCCGCATCCCCCGCGGCTCCACGGCGTGCAGCTCTGGGTGGCCCAGCCCGCCGAGGACAGCGCCGGCGCACCGGCCTTCGAGCACCACGCCGAGCTCCCCCGGCTCTCGTGGGGGGCGCTCTCGGCGACCGTCATCGCCGGCTCGGCGGCGGGCGCCCCGCCGTCCCCCGCGCACGCGGTCCCCGGGATCGTGGCGCTGGAGGTCACGGCGCCCGCCGGCGGCAGCGGGAGCCTCCCGCTCGATCCCGGCTTCGAGCACGGCGTGGCGGTGCTCGACGGCGGCGCGACCCTCGCCGGCGCCGAGATCGCTCCGGGCATGTTCTGCTACCTCGGCGCCGGGCGCTACGGGCTCGAAGTGAGCGCCGGGCCGGATGGCCTGCGCCTGCTGTTGATCGGGGGCGAGCCCCTCACCGAGGCGATCGTCGTCTGGTGGAACTTCGTCGGCCGGAGCACCGAGGAGATCGCCGGGGCCCGTGCCGACTGGGAGGCGGGCCTGCGCTTCGGCGAGGTGCGCGGCGCCGGGGCGCCGCGCATCGCCGCGCCGCCGATGCCCCCCGGACGGCTCCGCTCGACGACGGGAACCGTGGGAACGCCCCCGCCCGGGCTGGCCTAGATTCGCCTCATGGACCCCGACCTGCCCGCCGGGATGGGCGGCTTCTTCCCGGGGATGTTCAACGACCTCCTCCGCCTGCTGCGGACCGACTCGCCCATCCAGTGGGACCTCGCCCTCCAGCTCGCCCAGACGATCGCCGGCGAGAACGGCCCGGAGGCGAACGTGGACCCGCTGGCCCGCATCCGGCTGGAGGAGCTGGCGCGCATCGCCGAGCTCCACGTCGCCGACGTCACGGGCATGGCGACGACGCCGGACGGCCGGCCCGTCGCCGTCGTCGCAGCCGGCCGCGTCGACTGGGCGCGCCGCAGCCTCGAGAGCTGGCGCGGGGTCATCGAGGCCATCGCCGCAGCGCTCGCCCCGCCGCCGGGACCTGCCGCCACGACCGAGCCCGACGCCGGCGACGGGGGGGAGGCCGAGGGCCCGGACCTGGCGGCCTTCCTCGGGCAGTGGACGACGGCGGTCGCCCCGGCGCTCATCGCCATGCAGGTCGGGTCCGTCGTCGGCCACCTCGCCCGGCGCACGCTCGGCCAGTACGAGCTCCCGCTGCCGCGCCGTGCCGGCGGGGAGCTGCTCGTCGTCCCGGCGAACGCCGAGGAGTTCGCGAGCGCCTGGAGCCTGCCGCCCGACGACGTGGCGCTGTGGCTCGCCGTGCGCGACGTCGCCACCCACGCCGTGCTCTCGCGCCCGCACGTCTCGGCACGCCTCGAGGCGCTCCTGGTCGAGCAGGCGCGCGGCTTCCGGCCCGACCCCCGGGCGCTGGAGGCTCGCCTCGGTGAGGCGGAGGGCGGGCTCGGGGACCTGAGCGATCTCACCAGGCTCCTGGCCGACCCGGCTGCGCTCCAGGAGGTGGCCGAGACGCCCGAGCTGCGGCGGGTGCGCTCCGAGCTCCAGGCGCTCGGGGCCACGATCGGCGGCTACGTCGAGTGGGCGACGGACACCGCGGCGCTGCACGCTATCGGCGCGCGGGCCGCGATCCGCGAGGCGATGCGCCGGCGCCGGGTCGAGCGCGGCGAGCAGGAGCGCGTCGCCGAGGCGCTCTTCGGCCTGCTCCTCGACCAGGACCAGCTCGACCGGGGCGAGGCCTTCGTCCGGGGCGTGCTGGAGCGGGGCGGCGAGTCCGAGCTCGCCAAGCTCTGGGTCGTCGAGGCGAACCTGCCGACGCCGGCCGAGGTCGACGCGCCGGGCCTGTGGATCGAGCGGGTCAACCTGCCGGGCCTCACGCCGGGCCCCGAGGCCGGTGCCGACCCCGGATCGGGCGGGGCGCCCGGAGGTGGCGATGCACCACCGAGCTGATCCTCCCCGGGGTGCCGGGCCGCCACCCCACGGGTCGAACGGAGGCGACCTCGGCTGCGGGCCGCCCGCAGTCGCGGGCGGCCCACGGTCCCGGCGCTCAGCCCTCGGGCGTGCTCTCCTCCTCCGGCAGGCCGAGGTCCCACTCCAGCAGGAGGTTCTCGCGCTCGGCGTCGCGGACGACGCGCTCGCGGTTGCGGCGGAACTGCGGGTCGTGCGGCGGGAGCAGCACCAGGCGGGCGAGCGCCCGCTCGCGGAAGGCCTCGATCACGGCGCGGTCGCCGAACTCCGACTCGACCTCCCAGTGGGGTGCCACGGGGCCGAGGTAGACGACGCGGACGTGGCCCCGTGGTGGTTCGGGCGGCGCGTTCTCCTCGACGTGCGGCATGGTCATGCGAAGCTCCTCGCTCTCGGTACGGCGCACGAGTCTACCGAGCCGCCCGGGGGGCCCCGAGGCCGGCGCAGCGCCTCGGGTCGCAACGCGTTCGACACCGGAGCGTCGGCAAGCTGCGCGCGCTCCGTCACCATCGTCACCACTCGACGCGCGACAATCTCTGGTGAGCGTGGTGCCCGATGGGGTGACGACACGCGCCAAAAGGTGTAACCTGGTCGTAACAGTAGGGTCCATCGGGCGCTCGGAGCGGCGAAAGTGCCGTCGCACCAGCTAATCCGGCGGGACAAGCAGCGTGTCACGGGGCGATGCCCGTGCAGTGCGGACCGCGCTGCTGCCGGGCAGAATGGTGGTTGTGATGGACACGGTGTGGATGGCGCAGGGGAAGTGCCGGGAGCTCCCACCCGAGACCTTCTTCCCGAGCGACGGGGTCGGTGTCGACGTGGCCAGGCGCATCTGCGCGGACTGCCCGGTGAAGGCCCCGTGCCTCGAGTACGCGATGAAGAACCACATCGACCATGGCGTCTGGGGCGGCACCTCAGAGCGCGAGCGCCGCCGCCTCGCCCGCCAGCGCCGCCACCTCAGCCTGCACCCGGTGCGCTGAGCCTGCGGGCCAGCCCGCGGCGACCCGAGCACTCCCCGGCCGTGCCCATATCGTCGCCAACGCGCGCCCGGGATGGCCGCAGCTGGCTGAGCTGAGCCGCTCGTGCTCCAGTGCGTCGTCAACCTCAGCGAAGGCAGCCGCCCCGACGTCGTGGCCGCGATCGCCCGCGAGGCCGGCACGTCGCTGCTCGACGTGCACACCGACGCCTCGCACAACCGGAGCGTGCTGACCCTCGCCGGGCCGGGGACCGAAGGCGCCACCCGCGCGGTCGCGGCACGCGCCGTCGAGCTGCTCCACCTGCCTGCGCACGAGGGCGTCCACCCCCGGCTCGGCGTCGTCGACGTGGTCCCGTTCGTCCCGCTCGTGCCCGGGGCCGGCCCCGACGAGCTCGCCGAGGTGCCGCTCGAGGAGGCCCTCCGGGCGAGGGAGGAGTTCATCCGGTACGTGGCCGAGGTGCTCGGCGTCCCGGCGTTCCGCTACGGCCCCGAGCGCCCGCTCCCCGAGGTGCGCCGGAGGGCCTTTTCGGACCTGGCTCCCGACGCCGGACCGGTCTCGCCACACCCGACCGCCGGGGCCTGCTGCGTCGGGGCACGGCGGGTCCTCGTCGCCTACAACCTGGTGCTCGAGCGCCCCGATCTGGACGCGGCCCGCCGGATCGCCCGCGAGCTGCGCTCCCCGGACGTCCGCGCGCTCGCGTTCGTCGTCGGCGACGCCATCCAGGTCTCCTGCAACCTCGTGACGCCGTGGCGCTTCGGTCCGCTCCAGGCCTTCGATGCCGTGGCCGGACGCGCCACCATCGCCTCGGCGGAGCTGGTCGGCCTGGTGCCCGAGAGCGTGCTCCGGGCAGTGCCGCGGGAACGCTGGCAGCAGCTCGACCTCGGCGACGACCGCACGATCGAGGCCCGCCTGGCGAGCCGCTGAGGCCGCGTGCGGGCGGCCTCAGCTCACGATGCCGCGGCCTCGCGCTGCTGCAGCACCCGGGCCCGGCGCACGCGGCGCCGCTCCCGCTCGCTCATCCCGCCCCAGATGCCGAACTTCTCGCCGTTCGCGATCGCGAACTCCAAGCAGTCCTCGCGCACGACACAGCCGCGGCACACCTCCTTCGCCTCCCGGGTCGAGGAGCCCCGCTCCGGGAAGAAGAGCTCCGGGTCCACGCCCATGCAGTTCGCACGGGACTGCCATCCCCGCTCGGCTCCACCTATGAGCGCTCGGATGTCCACCGGCACCCTCCCCTCTCAGCGTCCGCCACCAGGCCGCGAGTGGCAACGGTGGAATTACACCGCTGTCATCATCATGGACCCAAAAGGGCAGTTTCGCAAGGGGGCAATCGCGAAAGCGCCGGTCAGGCGCCGTGGCGCAGGCGGCGGTTCGAGGCCGAGCGGTGCTCGACGAAATCCACGAGCACGTAGTCGCCGAGTGTCTCGGGCGTCGTGAAGAAGGCGCGCCCCCGGTTGCGGCGGGTCATCAGCTCGACGAAGGAGCGCAGCCCCCCCGTCGCGTCGAGGACGAACGTGTTGATGCGGATGCGCTCCCGGGTGCAGCGGGCCACCTCGTGCAGCGTCGCCTCCAGGGTCTCGGGCACCGTCGGGTAGTTGAAGAAGACCCCGCCGTCGGGCAGCACGTGCGCCGTTGGCTCGCCGTCGGTGATCACGATCACCTGCTTCGAGCCGCTGCGGTGCGCCAGCAGCTTGCGCGAGAGCGCGAGCGTGTGCTGGAGGTTGGTCCCGTAGGCGAAGTCCCAGGACACCTCGGGGAGCTCCTCGGGCCGGATCTCGCGTGCCGTCGCCGAGAAGCCGATCAGGCCGAGGTAGTCGCGCGGGTAGCGCGAGGCGATCAGCGCCTGGAGCGCCATGGCCACCTTCTTCGCCGCGAGGAAGTTGTCCCGCATCGGCATCGACAACGACAGGTCGACGCACAGCACCGTCGACGCGGCGCTCAGGTGCTCGCTGCGCTCGATGGCGAAGTCGTCGACCTGGAGGCGGATCGGCAGCTCGACGCCCCCGCGCCCGGCCGGCCCGTCGCGCTGGTCGGCCGCGGTGCGGGCGATGGCGTTGCGGATCGTCTGCTCGATCTGCACGTGGAACGGATCGCCGTGCTCGTAGCTCTTCGTCTCGCCCTCCCGCTCGTGGCCGAGACCGGGGCTCTGATGGGCGTGGTCGCCGATGCGGTCCCGGCGGAGGCGGGCGAACAGCTCGTCGAGGGCCTTCGTGCCGAGGCGCCGCAGCCCCCGCGGGGTGAGCGTCAGCCGGCCCTCCTTGCGCCGCGCCAGCCCGGCTTCCTCGAGGCGCCGTGTCAGCTCGGCAAGCGCCCGGAGCGACGCCGCGGCGTCAGGGCCGAGGAGCGCCTCCGCGGCCTCCGGGTCGACCTCGGCGAGCCCTGTGGGGTCCGTGCCGGCCGCGAGGAGCTGCTCGAGCTGGCCGAGCTGGCCGAGCTGGCCGAACAGGTCGGCGGCGCCCGACATGCCGATCGGGTCGCCGCCCGACATCTGGACCCCCTGGTCCCAGCCCGCCCCCGGCAGGGCGTCGCGGAGGTTGTTGGCGAGGCGGTCGACCTGCCAGGCGAGGTCGAGGTCGCCGAGCAGCTCCTCCATCAGCGCGGCGAGCTCGCCACGCTGCTCCTCGGTCATCGAGGCGACGAGGGCGGAGGCGGCGGCCATGCGCTGGGCCATCTGGGCGAGCAGCTCGTCGAGGTCGCGTGGGCTGCCCGGGAACAGGTCGCCGAACTGCTCCATGAACTGCTCGAAGGACGGGTCGAGCGGCTCGCTCGCGGCGCGCTGCTCGAGCATCCGGTTGAGGGCGTCGAGGCCGGCACGGAGGTGCTCGCGCTCCTCGGGCCCGGCCGCGGCCATCGCGCCCGCCGCCCGGTCGAGCTGGAGCTGGGCGAGGTCGTGGCGGAGCTGCTCCACCAGCTGCTCGAAGCGCTGGCGGGCCTCCTCGGACACGAAGTCGTAGTTGGCGAGGGCGTGGATCTGGTCGGCGAGCCCCGGCGGGAGCAGGTCGAGCTCGGCGTGGTGCTCGGCCGCCCGCCGGGCGGCGTCGCGGCTCGCGTCCTCGTCGCCGCCGGCCGCGGCGCGCGCCGCCTCGTCGTCGATCGCCCGGCGCTCGGTCGACAGGACCTCGTTCGAGGGCGCGCACGACGTCATCGGTGAGGCCCGAGAGGTCGTGCGATGCCAGCTCCTGGCGGCGCCGGCGGATCCGCTCGAGCAGCTCCTGCAGCCCGGCGACGCGCTGGCCGTCGCGGGTGGTGAAGCCCTCCTGGAGCAGGCGCCGCAGGGCCGCGTCGAGGTCGCCGTGGTAGAGGAGGTCGTCCGAGACCTGCGCGAGGACCTCGTCGCCGTCGAAGACGATCGGCTGCTGCGTCCCGTCCCAGCGCGAGTAGCGCCAGCGCGAGCTCGATCGCTGTGGCTCCATCTCGCCCGCGCTCGCCCCGTCGCCCGCCGTCAGCGCGCCCGGTAGGCGGCGGTGGCGCCGAGCTCGTCCTTGTTCAGCCGGCGAGACAGGTGGAGCCCCTCGAGCACGAGCTCGACGCCGCTCGCCACCTGGGACGCGCCGGCGCCGGCACCGACCAGTCCGGTCACGATCTCGCCCAGCCGGGGGACCTCGCCGGCGAGCTTCACGTACGCCGCCGAGGGGACGAGCGGCCCAGCCTCGGCGTCGCGGCCTTGGGAGAAGGCCCCGACGACCTCGGCGAGGTGCGCCGGCGGGCAGTGCTCGCGGAAGGTCTGGAGCACGGCGGTCGAGAGCAGCTGGGCAACGACCTCCCGGTCCTCCCCCTCCTCCAGCGCCTCCACCTCGACCTTTCCGAGCGTCGAGGCGAAGAGCGCGCCGAGGTCGCTCACCCGGGGTGCCGCGTCCGCCTCCCCGAGGCGCAGCGCCCGGCGCAGGGCCGCCGCCACGAGGGTCTCGTAGTTGGCGACGCTCAGGCGCACCGACACGCCCGGGCGCTGGTTGACCCGCCCGCTCGCGCGCGCCGCCTGGCTCAGGCGGGCGACGATCTCGGCCATGAACGGCGGCACCGCGACCGCCACGTTCGGGAGGGAGATCGGCGCGGCCTCCTGGTCGACGATCGCCATCTCGGTCGCCACCTCGAAGGGGTAGTGCGTGCGGATCTGGGCGCCGAAGCGGTCCTTCAGGGGCGTAATGATGCGCCCGCGGTTCGTGTAGTCGTCCGGGTTCGCCGTCGCCACGAGGAGGATGTCGAGCGGCAGGCGCACCCGGTGCCCCCGGATCTGGACGTCGCGCTCCTCCAGCACGTTCAGCAGGCCGACCTGGATCCGCTCGGCGAGGTCCGGCAGCTCGTTGACGGCGAAGATCCCGCGGTTGGTCCTCGGCACGAGCCCGTAGTGGATCGTCAGCTCGTCGGAGAGGTAGCGGCCCTCGGCGATCTTGATCGGGTCGACCTCGCCGATCAGGTCGGCGATGGAGGTGTCGGGCGTGGCGAGCTTCTCGCCGTAGCGGTCCGAGCGGTGCACCCAGGTGATCGGCGTCTCGTCGCCGAGCTCGTCGACGAGGTCCCTCGCATGGCGCGAGACCGGCTGGAACGGGTCGTCGTTGATCTCCGAGCCGGCGACGACCGGCAGCCACTCGTCGAGCAGCTCGACCAGCGAGCGCAAGATGCGCGACTTCGCCTGGCCGCGCTCGCCGAGGAGGATCACGTCGTGGCCGGCGAGGAGCGCGTGCTCGAGCTGGGGCACGACGGTGTCCTCGAAGCCGAGGACGCCCTCGACGACGGGCCGGCCGTCGGCGATGCGGCCGAGGAGGTTGCGTCGCACCTCCTCGTGCACCGGCACCGACCGGTACCCCGAGGCCTTCAGCTCGCCGAGCGTGGTCGCGGGCGGTGGAGTGGGCATGGGTCGAGACTACCGAGCCCCCGGCCTCGCACCGTTTCGCCCCGCGCCACCGGTTGGTGCGAATATGTCAGACGGTCGAACCGGCTGCCGAGCATGGCGGGCCGGCGCGGCCCCGGGGCCCGGGGGGCGTCCCGGTGTCAGCGGAGTGCCTGACAGGAGGGATGCCCGTGACCGTCGTGGAGGAGCAACCGGGCGCGCCCGTGCCGACCCCCGTCCGTATCGGCGGCGTCCGCGGCGGGCCGCCCCTGTCGACGGTGCTCCGACGGGACAGCTGGCGGTTGCAGCCCGCCCTCGTGGCGCTCGGGCTGCTCGGCTTCATCGGCTACTCGATCTGGGCCGCCAACCGCAACGGCGGCTTCTACGCCGGCCCCTCGGTCGGGCGCGACTACCTCTCGCCGCTCTACTCGCCGTGCCTCTCGAACAGCTGCACCACCGCCGGCTACGTCTGGGGCGGCTGGAGCTGGTGGCGCGTCTCCCCGGCCTGGCTGATCCTCATCTTCCCCGGCGCCTTCCGCGCCACCTGCTACTACTACCGCAAGGCCTACTACCGCTCGTTCTGGCTCTCCCCGCCGGCGTGCGCCGTGCCCGACGCCGGGTCGACGGGGCGCAGCGGCCTGCGCAAGCGCTACACGGGCGAGACGCGCTTCCCGCTGATCCTGCAGAACATCCACCGCTTCACCTGGTACTTCGCGGTGGTCTTCGCCGGCATCCTCACGTGGGACGCCATTACCGCCTTCCGCTTCCCCGACGGCATCGGCCTCGGCCTCGGGACCTTGCTGTTCGTCGTCAACGCCGTGTTCATCTGGGCCTACACGCTCGGGTGCCACGCCTGCCGCCACCTGTGCGGCGGGGGCGTGAAGCGCTTCTCCGAGGCGCCGGTGCGGCACTGGTTCTGGAAGAACATCTCGACGCCGCTGAACGAGCACCACCAGCTCTTCGCCTGGTGCTCGCTCTTCTCGATCATCGCCACCGACCTGTACGTCTGGCTCGTGGCGAGCGGCACGATCCACGATCCGAGGATCTTCTGATGGCCGAGCACGAGACGCACGTCGTCGACGTCTTGATCATCGGGGCGGGCGGCGCCGGGATGCGCGCCGCCGTCGAGTCAAGCGCGATGGGGCTGAAGACGGCGCTCGTCTGCAAGTCGCTGCTCGGCAAGGCCCACACCGTCATGGCCGAGGGGGGCGTCGCCGCCGCGCTCGGCAACGTCTGGCCCGAGGACAACTGGAAGGTCCACTTCCGCGACACGATGCGCGGCGGCAAGATGCTCAACAACTGGCGCATGGCGCAGCTCCACGCCCAGGAGTCCCCCGACCGGGTCCTCGAGCTCGAGGAGTGGGGGGCGCTGTTCGACCGCACCCCGGACGGCCGCATCCTCCAGCGCGACTTCGGCGGCCACCGCTACGCGCGCCTCGCCCACGTCGGCGACCGGACGGGCCTCGAGCTGATCAGGACGCTGCAGCACCACGCCGTCAGCGTCGGCATCAACGTCTACATGGAGTGCAAGATCGTCCGCCTCCTGGCGGGCGCCGACGGGGCGGTCAACGGCGCGGTCGGGTTCTGGCGCGAGTCGGGCAAGTTCGTCGTCTTCGGCGCAAAGTCGGTCATCATCGCCTCGGGCGGCGTCGGCAAGACGTGGCAGTACACGTCGAACTCGTGGGAGTCGACCGGAGACGGTCAGGCCCTCGCGCTCTGGGCCGGCGCCGACATGATCGACATGGAGTGCGTCCAGTTCCACCCGACGGGCATGGTCTGGCCGCCGTCCGCGCGCGGCCTGCTCGTCACCGAGGGGGTGCGCGGCGACGGCGGCGTGCTGAAGAACCGGGAGGGCGAGCGGTTCATGTTCCGCTACATCCCGGAGTTCTATGCCAAGGAGACGGCCGACTCCATCGAGGAGGCCGACCAGTGGTACGAGAACAAGGACTTCCGGCGCCCGCCCGAGCTGCTCCCGCGCGACGAGGTGGCGCGTGCCATCAACTCCGAGGTGAAGGCCGGGCGCGGCAGCCCGCACGGCGGCATCTTCCTCGACATCGCCTCGCGTCGGCAGCGCGGAGTACATCAGGAGGCGGCTCCCCTCGATGTACCACCAGTTCAAGGAGCTCGCCGACGTCGACATCACGACCGACGCGATGGAGATCGGCCCGACGTGCCACTACATCATGGGTGGGATCCGGGTCGAGGCCGACACGGCCGCGACGACGGTCGCCGGGCTGTTCGCCGCTGGTGAGGCCGCCGGCGGCATGCACGGCGCGAACCGCCTCGGCGGCAACTCGCTGTCGGACCTGCTCGTCTTCGGCCGCCGGGCCGGCCAGTACGCCGCGGAGCACGCCCTCGGCACCGCCGGCGAGGTCGTGATCGACGAGGGCCAGGTCGCCGCGGTCACCGGCGAGGCGCTCTCCTTCTTCGACCACGAGGGCGGCGAGAACCCCTACACGGTCCACCAGGAGCTGCAGGAGACGATGCAGTCCCTCGTCGGGATCATCAGGACCGAGGCCGAGCTCGACGAGGCGCTCGGGCGGCTCGACGAGCTCGACGAGCGGGCCTCGACGCTCCACGTGGAGGGCCACCGCCAGTTCAACCCGGGCTGGCACCTCGCCCTCGACGTCCAGTCGATGCTCGCCGTCGCCCGATGCACGACCCTCGGGGCGATCGAGCGCCGAGAGTCGCGCGGCGGCCACACCCGCGACGACTACCCGGCCCCCGATCCCGAGCTCGCGAAGGTGAACATGGTGACGAGGCTCGCCGGCGGGCGCGTGGCGGTCGTGCGCGAGCCGCTGCCCGAGATGCCCGACGAGCTGAAGACGCTCTTCGAGGAGGACCACTGATGGCGACGGAGGCGGCGACAACGCAGGCGCCGGGCGTCGAGGCGCCCGCTCAGGTGACGATGCGGCTGTGGCGCGGCGACGAGAGCGGCGGGGAGTTCCGCGACTACACCGTCCCGGCCCAGGAGGGCGAGGTCGTCCTCGACGTCGTCCACCGGATCCAGGCCGACCACGCGCCGGACCTGGCGGTGCGCTGGAACTGCAAGGCCGGCAAGTGCGGCTCGTGCAGCGCCGAGGTGAACGGCCAGCCCCGGCTGATGTGCATGACCCGGATGAGCACGCTGCCCGCCGGCGAGCCCGTCACCGTCTCGCCGATGCGCGCCTTTCCGGTGATGCGGGACCTCGTCACCGACGTCTCGTACAACTTCGCCGTGGCGAGGCGGATCCCGACGTTCCGTCCGGGGCCGAAGGAGCCCGACGGGACCTACCGCATGGCCCAGGTCGACATCGATCGGGTGCAGGAGTTCCACAAGTGCATCGAGTGCTTCCTCTGCCAGAACGTCTGCCACGTCATCCGTGACCACGAGGAGAACAAGGAGCACTACGCCGGGCCGCGCTTCTTCGTCCGCCTCGCCGAGCTCGAGATGCATCCGCTCGACACCTTGGACCGGCGCGAGCTCATCTCGAGAGAGCTCGGCATCGGGCTGTGCAACATCACCAAGTGCTGCACGGAGGTGTGCCCGGAGAGCATCCACATCACCGACAACGCGATCATCCCGCTGAAGGAGCGCGTCGTCGATGCCCGCTACGACCCCGTGGCGTGGCTCGGCCGCAAGATCCGTCGCCGGCCGTCGCCGACGCCGGCCGGGGTCGCTGCGGCAGGCACGCCGGCAGCGGCGTCGGGCGAGCGAATCGTCGTCGAGCCGCGGGCCGCAGGGCAGTAGCGGGCCGACCGACACGCGCCCGACCCGGGACCGGATCGCACCCGATGGCCACCTTCCTCTCCCGCGCCTGGATGGACGGGCTCGCCGCGGCGCTCGGGAGCGCCGCGCCTGTCGCCGGCGACCGGCTCCTGCTCGGCCAGATCGTCACCGGCGCGCCCTCGGGCGAGGTCCGCTACACGCTCGCCGTCGGCGGCGGCGAGCCGCCCGAGGTCGTGGAGGGCACAACCGAGGGCGCCACCGTCACCCTGGTCGCCGACTACGCCACGGCGCGGGCCATCGCCTCGGGCACGCCCGCCGCCGAGCTGCTCTCGCAGGGCAGGGTCAAGGTGCGCGGCGACGCCAACGCGCTGATCGCCGCCGAGGAGCAGCTGGCCGTGATCGGCGGGGCCCTCGCCGGGCTGGCCGCGGCGACCGAGTTCTGAGGAGCGGGCGCCGGCGCACGAGGACGCGCCGCCGGCCGGGCCCGGCGGGGGCGCGGCCCTCCGGAGACGGCCCAGGGGCGCCCTGGGCGGACAGGAAGGAGCGACGAGTGATCACCGAGCACGCCATCATCGCCGTGCGGCCCGGCACCGAGGAGGAGTTCGCACGGGCGTTCGAGGAGGAGGCCGGGCCGGTCATCAGCGCGGCGCCCGGTTGCGGCGGGGCCCGCCTGCTCCGCGGCATCGAGCGCCCCTCGACCTTCCTGCTCCTCGTCGAATGGGAGAGCGTCGAGGCCCACATGGAGCGCTTCCGCAACTCGCCGGCGTTCACCGAGTGGCGCCGGATCGTCGGCTCCTTCTTCGACGGAGCCCCCGAGGTCGACCACTTCCGACTGGTCGCCGCGGTCTGAGGTCGGCCCGGCGGGAGCGGTCCCGCCGGAGGGCGGGTCAGCCGTCGCCGAGCAGCTCGGCGACGTCGGCCTGCTCGGCGAGGAGCTCCTCGGTGGTGAGCCGGATGCGCTCCTTAGCGAAGTCGTCGTGCTCGAGGCCCTCGACGACCTCCCACGTCGCGCCGTCGCTGCGCACCGGGAAGCCGAACTGCAGCCCCTCGGGGACGCCGTACTCGCCGCGGCGAGGCGACGGCGAGGGAGGTCCAGTCGCCCTCGGCGGTCCCGGCGGCCACCGCCACCACCGAGTGGATCGCCGCGTTGGCCGCGGAGGCCGCCGAGGAGGCGCCGCGTGCGTCGATGATCGCCGCGCCGCGCTGCTGCACGGTGGAGATGAACTCGCCCCGCAGCCAGGCCTCGTCGGCGATCACCTCGGGGACCGCTTTGCCGGCGATGCGTGCGTGGGCGAAGTCGGGGAACTGGGTGGAGGAGTGGTTGCCCCAGATGGCCAGGTTGGTCACCTCGGCGACCGGGACACCCGCCCGCCTCGCGAGCTGGGACTTCGCCCGGTTCTCGTCGAGCCGGGTCATCGCGAACCACCGGTCGGCCGGGACCTCGGGGGCGTTCGTGCGGGCGATGAGGCAGTTCGTGTTGCACGGGTTGCCGACGACGAGGATGCGCACGTCCGAGGCGGCGTGCTCCGCGATGGCGTGGCCCTGCGGCTTGAAGATCGTGCCGTTCACGCCGAGCAGGTCGTCGCGCTCCATCCCGGCCCTTCGCGGCACGGAGCCGACGAGCAGAGCGTAGGAGGTGCCGTCGAAGGCGGTGGCCAGCTGCGAGGTCGTGACGACGTCGGCGAGGAGCGGGAACGCGCAGTCGTCGAGCTCCATCACGACCCCTTCGAGCGCCTTCATCGCCGGCTCGATCTCGAGCAGGCGGAGGACGACGGGCTGTCCGGGGCCGAGCAGCTGCCCGGAGGCGATCCGGAACAGGAGGGAGTAGCCGATCTGGCCCGCCGCGCCGGTCACCGTCACCTGGACCGGGGCGAGCTTCGTGGATGAAGGACTGGTGGTCACGCCAGCGAGGCTACCGCCGGCTTGCCGGGGCGGTCAGATCCGGGCGTGGCGGTCGAGGAAGGCGTAGACGTCGGTGAGGTCGATGCCGGGGAACGCGTTGAACGACTCGGCGTCGGCCGGCAGGCCGGACACGAAGTGGCTCCGGTCGCGCGCCGACGCCCAGGCGACACCGCTCCAGCGCCGGGTGACCTCGGGCGCGGGGCGCCGGCAGCAGGACGGGTCGGGGCAGGTCGACGCGGTCCGCAAGGAGGTGTCGCTGCCCCGGAAGAAGCGCGCGTAGGCCGCGGCAGTGCCGATCGTGACGGCGTCGCGGCTCGAGCCGTCGGCCTCGATGTTCGTCACGCACCAGAACTCGCCCGCCGGCGTCTCGGTGTACTGGCAGTGGAGGTTGAACGCGTCCTCGGACTCGAAGGCCTGGCGGGCGCTCCAGCGCCGGCAGAGGCGCTGGCCCTCCACGGTCCCGTCGGCGTCGGCCGGGAGTGGCACGCCGTCGTTCTCGTAGGCCTTCCAGAGCACGCCCTCGGGGTTCGAGCGCTGGAAGTGCACGGGGATCTGCAGGTGGCGGGTGACGAGGTTGGTCAGGCGGTGTGCGGCCATCTCGTAGGAGATGTAGAAGGCGTCGCGCAGGTCCTCGACGGAGATGTCGCCCGACTCGCGGGCACGAACCAAGAGCGGCACCGCCGCCCGCTCCGGCGCGAGCAGCGCGCCGGCGAAGTAGTTCGCCTCCACGCGCTGGCGGACGTAGTCGCCGAAGTCGGCGGGGTCGACGTGTCCGAGCGCGAAGTGACCGAGCGTCTGGGCGATCACCGAGCGCGCCGCGCGCGGCGCCAGGTCGTTGCGCTGCGCCACGTAGACGACTTTCCTGCGCACGTCGGTGATCGAGCGCGTCGAGGCCGGCAGGTCCTGGACCCTCGCGATGGAGAAGCCGAAGTGCGACGCCAGCTCGCCGAGCGCGTGCGCCGAGACGGGCGCCGCGCCGTCGATGCCGGCCGAGGCGACGGCCTCGCCCGCGACCGCCTCGATCTCGGCGAAGTAGTTGTCGCGCCGGCGCATCTCCTCGCGCATCGCCGCGTTGGCGGCACGAGCGCCCTGGGGGGCGGCGGCCGACGGCGCCGAGGTGACCTCGACGAGGCGGTCGTAGAGGGTCACGAGGTGCTGGAGCACCGTGTCGTCGACACGCGCGCCGAGGGGCGCAGGTAGGGGAGGTGCAGCGCCGCGTAGCGCGGGTCCTCCTGCATCCGGGCGACCTGCAGCTCGAGCGCGGCCCTGCGGTCGGGCGGGGCGGCCTCCAGCAGGTCGCCCACACCGCAGGAGAGCACAGCGGCGAGGTCGTTCAGGGTCGACAGCCGCGGCTCACGATGGCCGTTCTCCAGCTGGGACAGGTAGGAGGCGGGGCGGCCGAGCCGCTCGCCGAGCTGATCCAGGGTGAGGCCCGCCCGGCGGCGGAAGTGGCGGACCCGCCGCCCGACGACCAGCGGGTCGATGCGGGCGTCACCGGCGACTGCGAAGTTTGACGATTCTTCGCTCATTTCAAAACTATAGTTGATCTCCCGCGTGACAGTTCGAAAGATCTTCGCCCATACTGCCGATACCGTCACCATGTGGGGCGTGCAAGGATGCGCCCGCCCGCTGCCGAACCTGGCGCCGGGTGCCGACGCCTGAGGAGCAGGGATGGACGACTTCGAGCAACAAGTTGCGGAGCTGGAGCGGCGCTGGGCGACCGAGCAGCGCTGGCGCGGGGTCGAGCGCACGTACTCGGCCGCCGACGTGCTGCGGCTGCGAGGCTCGGTGCGGATCGAGCACACGCTGGCGCGGCGGGGCGCCGAGCGGCTGTGGGCGCTCCTCGAGCGCGAGGAGTACGTGGCGGCGCTCGGGGCGCTCACCGGCAACCAGGCCGTCCAGAAGGTGCAGGGCCGGGCTGCAGGCGATCTACCTCTCGGGCTGGCAGGTCGCCGCCGACGCCAACCTCGCCGGCCAGGTCTACCCGGACCAGAGCCTCTACCCGGCCGACAGCGTCCCGGCGCTCGTCCGCCGCCTCAACAACGCGCTGCAGCGGGCCGACCAGATCGAGCACCTGCGAGCGCCCCGGCGCAGCCGGGCACCGCGACTGGCTCGCGCCGATCGTCGCCGACGCCGAGGCCGGCTTCGGCGGCCCCCTCAACGCCTTCGAGCTGATGAAGGCCATGATCGAGGCCGGCGCGGCCGGCGTGCACTTCGAGGACCAGCTCGCCTCGGCGAAGAAGTGCGGCCACATGGGCGGCAAGGTGCTCGTGCCGACCGCCGAGCACGTGCGGACGCTGATCGCCGCCCGCCTCGCCGCCGACGTCGCCGACGTGCCGACCATCGTCGTCGCCCGCACCGACTGCGCTCGGCGCGACGCTGCTCACCTCAGACGTCGACGAGCGCGACCGGCCGCATTCCTCACGGGCGAGCGCACGGCCGAGGGCTTCTACGACGTGCGCAACGGGCTCGAGGTCGCGATCGCCCGCGGCGCTCGCCTACGCCCCCTACGCCGACCTGATCTGGTGCGAGACCTCGACGCCGGACCTCGACGAGGCACGGCGCTTCGCCGAGGCGGTGCGCACCGAGCATCCCGGACAAGCTCCTCGCCTACAACTGCTCGCCCTCGTTCAACTGGCGGCGCAACCTCGACGACGAGACGATCGCGCGCTTCCAAAAGGAGCTCGGGTCGATGGGCTACCGCCTCCAGTTCGTGACCCTCGCCGGGTGGCACGCGCTGAACGCCTCGATGTTCGCCCTGGCTTCGGGCTACCACCGCGACGGCATGACCGCCTACGTCGCCCTCCAGGAGGAGGAGTTCGCCGCTGGAGGCGGAGGGTTACTCCGCCACCCGCCACCAGCGGGAGGTCGGCGCCGGCTACTTCGACGACCTCATGACCGTGCTCTCACAGGGCCACGCCTCGACCCTCGCCCTCGCCGGGTCGACCGAGGAGGAGCAGTTCGCCTAGGTCCGGCGGGGTCCGCCGCGAGGCCACGGCGAGGCGCCATCGTCCCACGCCACGACAAGCCGGCGGCGAGCCGGGTGCGGTCGCCGGGCGCCTAGAGGCGTTCGACGATCGCCTCGGCGAACTCGCTGCAGCGCACCTCGTGCGCGCCCTCCATCAGGCGGGCGAAGTCGTAGGTGACGATCTTCTCGGAGATCGTCTGCTCGAGCGCCCGGACGATGTCGGCCGCGGCGTCGTCCCAGCCGAGGTACTCGAACATCATCACGCCCGAGAGCAGGATCGAACCGGGGTTCACCTTGTCCTGGCCGGCGTACTTCGGCGCCGTGCCGTGCGTCGCCTCGAAGACGCCGTGTCCCGTGACGTAGTTGATGTTGGCGCCGGGAGCGATGCCGATCCCGCCGACCTGCGCGGCGAGCGCGTCGGAGAGGTAGTCGCCGTTCAGGTTCGTCGTGGCGATCACGTCGAACTCGTCCGGGCGCGTCAGCACCTGCTGCAGGGCGATGTCGGCGATGACGTCCTTCACGAGGATCTTGCCGTCGGGCTTGCCGCCGCAGTCCTCCCAGGCGACGGCGACGTCGGAGAACTCCTCACGCACGAGCTCGTAGCCCCACTTCATGAAGGCGCCCTCGGTGAACTTCTGGATGTTCCCCTTGTGCACGAGGGTGACGCTCTTGCGACCGCTGCGCTGACCGCGTACTGGATCGCCGCGCGCACGAGGCGCTTCGACCCGGTGATCGAGATCGGCTTGATGCCGATGCCGGAGTCGGCGCGGATCGTCCAGCCGATCTCGTCGTGGAGGAACTCGATGATGCGCTTCGCCTCAGGAGTGCCTTCGGCGACCTCCAGCCCGGCGTAGACGTCCTCGGTGTTCTCCCGGAAGATCACCATGTCGACCTTCTCCGGGTGGCTGGACCGGCGACGGCACGCCGCTGAACCAGCGGACCGGGCGCAGGCACACGTAGAGGTCGAGGAGCTGGCGGAGCGGTGACGTTCAGCGAGCGGAAGCCGCCGCCGATCGGCGTGGTCAGGGGCCCCTTGATCCCGATGAGGTGCTCGCGGAACGCCTCGATCGTCTCCTCGGGCAGCCAGTCCCCGGTCTCCTTGAAGGCCTTCTCGCCGGCGAGGACCTCCTTCCACGCCACGCGCTTCGCGTGCTTGGCGGCGGCGGCGTCGAGGACGAGCTTCGAGGCCGGCCAGATGTCGACGCCGATCCCGTCGCCCTCGATGAAGGGGATGATCGGCTCGTCGGGCACCTGCAGCACGCCATCGGCGGACATCGTGATCTTCTCGGCCATGAACGGGAGCCTACCGCCGGGCGTGTCGGCGCCGCCGGTCCGTGGCCGCCGGGAGCACGGGCCGCCCGCGCCGGTCCCGGACCGCGCCCGCTCAGCTCTGCGCCGGGGCGCTGGCGGCGAAGCGCGTGACGCTCACCGCGGAGAAGTGGCGGGTCGCGCTCGTCGGGTAGGCGGCCGACAGCGAGCGTTGCAGGGCCATGAAGCGCGTGTAGTCCGCCCGGCTCCCCGGCGTGCCCCAGGCGTGCCCGACGTGGCTCGCGACGAGCCAGACGCGCGGGCAGCTCGCCTCGACGGCGCGCAGCTGCGCCGGCGACAGCGACGAGTACTGCTCGACCACGGCCCGGTTCTCCGACCACGGCGCCGCTGGGAGCACCGGGCGCGGCGCTGGGCCGTCGGCGGAGCGCTCGGTGGCGGAGCGGTGCTCGAGGTAGTAGCGGAACTCCACCCTCCCGTCGTTCGAGTAGAAGGCGATGCAGTCCCCCGCCCGGCTGGACGACAGCACATAGGCGCTCGCCCCGGCGTAGTCGTCGATCGGCTGCACGTACTGCGGGGGCACCTGCACGAGGCGGAGCGCGACGAGGCCGGCGCACGCCGACCAGGCGAGCGGAGCGCTGCGGATCCGCCCGAGGAGGCGCCCGAGCACGAGCGCCATGGCCGGGACGGAAAAGGCGAAGTACCGGTCGACCATGACCGGCTGGACCGCGCGCGACACGAGGTACGCGATCGCCATGGGCAGCGCGAGCCAGCCGAGCACGAGGAGCTGTGCCCACTGCTCGCGGCCACGGCCGCGTCTCGCGACGTCAAGGACGACGAAGGCCGCCGCGGCGGCGACCAGCACGACGCTCGAGACCACGAGGAGCTCGCCCGCGACGCCCTTGGCGTAGGTCTCCGGCGCCGAGGCGAGGAACGCCGTCACGACCCGCACGTCGTAGCCGGTGGGCGGCCCGAGCCAGAACAGCTGGCCGTTGCCGCGCGCCAGGGCGAGCACGACGAGGGGCGTGCAGCAGAGCGCGCCCGCCCCGAAGGTGACGAGGAGGGCCCGGACGCGGGCGGGTCGCCGGCGGAGCGCGAGCGAGGCGAGGTGGGCGGCGACGACCAGGACGGCGAGGAGCAGCGTGTAGCACATCAGCACGGTGACGGCGCCGTAGGCGATGAAGCTGCGGCGGCGGCCGGTCTCGCAGGCGTCGACGAAGGCGAGGGTCGAGGCCGTCGCGAGCAGCGCCACGAGCGTGTAGCCCCGCGCCATCTGGCCCCAGTAGACGAGGAACAGGCTCGCCGCGCCGACGGCCGTGGCCATCATCGCCACCCGGGGCTCGAAGAGCCGGCGGGCGAGCAGGAAGATCGCCGGGACGCACGCCGCCGCGGCGATCACCGAGGGGAGCCGCACGGCGACGAGGCCGCTGCCGAAGAGCCCCACCACGACGTGGAGCACGAGGTAGTAGAGGAGCATGTTCCCGCCGTCGTGCGCGACGGCGTACCAGAAGGCTGCACCGTGCTGGCTGGCGATGACGATGCTCGCCCCTTCGTCCCCCCAGAGGCTGCGCGCCGTGAGGTCGAAGCAGCCTAGGGCGAGCACGAGCGCCGTCAAGGCGGCGACGGCGGCCCAACGCGCGGTCGACGCCGACCGCAGCGACGCTGCGACGGTGGAGCCCGGCGACGGGGACGCCCCCTCGTCGGCCCACGTCCCGACCTCGGCTGGTGCGCCCGGCGGTCGGTCAATGACGGAAATGGCGCTCCCCTGTCATCACCATCGCGATGCCGCGCTCGTCGGCCGCGGCGATCACCTCGTCGTCGCGAAGCGACCCTCCCGGCTGGACGACGACGGCCACGCCCGCGTCGGCCACGGCGTCGAGCCCGTCGCGGAAGGGGAAGAAGGCGTCGGAGGCCGCGACGCCGCCAGCGGCCCGGCCGTGGGCCTTGCGCGCCGCCAGCATCGCCGGGTCGACCCGGTTCTGCTGGCCGCAGCCGACGCCCAGCACGGTGCCCTCGCGGGCGAGGACGATCGCGTTCGACGAGGTGCGGGCGCAGACGCGCCAGGCCAGCTCGGCGTCGCGCCACTGCTCCTCGGCGGGGACCGCCTTCGTCACCACGCGCCAAGCCGAGCGCGGCACGAGGAAGCGGTCGGGCTCTTGCACGAGGAAGCCGCCACTGATCTGGCGGAGCACAAGCGGGTCGGCCCCCGGTGGCGGCGCCGACAGCGGGCGCATGTTCTTCCGGCGCTCCGCGAACAGCTCGACCGCCTCCGCGGTGATCCCCGGCGCGACGAGCACGTCGGCCAGGGCGTTGGCGACGATCTGCTTCGCGAGGGGGAGGTCGACCGGGCCGGAGAGGGCGACGATGCCGCCGAAGGCCGAGACGGGATCCGCGGCGAAGGCCCGGCCGTAGGCGGTGGGGAGGTCGTCGGCGATGGCCGCTCCGCACGGGTTGGCGTGCTTGACGATCACCGCCGCCGCGCCGACGCCGTCGAGCTCGAGGAGTTCGTGGACGAGCTGCCACGCCGCCTCGGCGTCGAACAGGTTGAGGTACGACAGCTCCCGGCCGCCGTGCTGGACGACGCCGTCCCACCAGCCGGGCGCCTCGCCGAGGCGGCGGTAGCGGGCGCCGCGCTGGTGCGGGTTCTCCCCGTAGCGGAGCGGCTGGCAGCGCTCGAGGGCGAGGTGCAACGTGGGGGGGAGCACCTCGTTGGCCCCGTCGCCCGCGCCGCCGGCGTCCAGCCACGAGACGATCGCCGCGTCGTAGGCGGCGGTGTGGGCGAAGGCCTGGCGCGCCAGCCGGCGCCGCGTCGTGGGCGAGACGGCACCGTCGCGCCGGAGCTCGTCGAGCACCGCGCCGTACTCGGCCGGGTCGACCACGACGGCGACGTTGTCGTGGTTCTTCGCCGCAGCGCGCACCATCGTCGGGCCGCCGACGTCGATCATCTCGATCGAGGGCTCGCTCGTGAACGGGTAGAGGTTGCAGGCGACGAGGTCGACCGGCGTGATGCCGCGCGCCGCGAGGTCGGCGACGTGGGCGGGGTTCGTGCGGTCGGCGAGGATGCCGCCGTGGATGGCGGGATGGAGCGTCTTCACCCGGCCGCCAAGCATCTCCGGCGCGCCGGTGACGTCCGCCACCTCGCGGTGGGCGATCCCCGCCTCGGCGAGCGCCCGGGCGGTGTTGCCGCTCGCGACGAGCTCCCAGCCGAGCTCGGTGAGGCCGCTCGCGAACGGGACGAGACCGGTCTTGTCGTACACCGACAGCAGCGCCCTCACGACGCCTCCCCGCTCGGGCCGAGCCGGTCGATGAAGCTGCGGATCGTGGTCGGGTAGAGCACCCGCTCAACCTCCTTGATGCGCTCGTGGAGCGTCGCTTCGGTGTCGCCCTCCTCGACGGGCACCGCCTGCTGGGCGAGGATCGGCCCGTCGTCCACCTCCAGGGTCGCGACGTGGACCGTGCAGCCCGTGACCTTCACCCCGGCAGCGAGCGCGTCGGCCACCGCGTGCCAGCCCTTGAACGCCGGGAGCAGCGCCGGATGGGTGTTGAGGATCCGGCCGCCGTACGCCTCGTGGACCGCGGCGCCGAGCACGGTGCCGAAGCCCGCCATGGCGAGCACGCCGACCCGGTAGGGCGCGAGCGCCGCGACCACCCTGGCGGTGTAGCCGCCGCGGTCGAAGCCGGGGCTGAAGTCCACCCGCTCGACGAGCTCGACGGGGACGCCCGCCTGCTCGGCGACCTTCTCGGCGCCGCAGCGACGGTCGACGAGGACGACACCGATCGGCAGGTCCTGCTCCAGGAGCGCCGTCAGGATCGTGCCCGTGCCGGACGCGAGCACCCCGATCTGCACGGGCTGCACGCTACCAGCGGGGCCCCGGCGCTCCGGCGGCGGGGTTGCTCGGCGGCGGGCGCCGGTCCAGGTGGCGGCCGCTCAGCCGAGGCCGGGATAGACGGGGTGCGCCTCGGCGAGGGCCCGGGTGCGCCCGGCGAGCTCGGGCCGACGGCGCTCGCGCTCGGGGCCGAGCCCGGCGACCAACACCTCGGCCAGCTCGGCGAAGTCCGCCTCGCGAAAGCCGCGGGTGGCGAGCGACGTCGTCCCGAGGCGCAGCCCGGACATGCCCGGCGCCGGGCGGGGATCGTAGGCGATCGCCATCGGGTTGGCGTTGACCGACAGGGCGTGGAGCCACCCCATCACCTCGGTGGCGTCGCGCCCGGTGCCCGAGACGTCGAGCAGGAACTGGTGCACCTCGGTCCCGCCGGTCACGACGGCGACCTGCGTCTCGCCCGCCGCCTCCTGCAGGCGGGAGGCGACCAGGCTCGCGCCGGCGAGGGTCCGTTCCATCCGCTCGCGGAACGCCGGCGTGCGCGCCAGCGCGAAGGTGAGGGCGTAGGCCGCGGTGACGTGCGCGAGCGGCCCGCCCTGGCTGCCCGGGAAGACGCCGGCGTCGATCCGCTCGGCGAGCTCGGCGCGGCAGAGGATCGCCCCGCCGCGCGCCCCGCCGAGCGTCTTGTGCACCGTGAACGTGCAGACGTCGGCGAAGGGGACCGGGTCCGGGTGCAGGCCCGCGGCCACGATGCCGGCGACATGGGCCATGTCCGCCACCAGGTAGGCGCCGACCTCGTCGGCGATCTCCCGGAAGGCCCCGTAGTCGATGTGGCGCGGATAGCAGGACCAGCCGGCGAAGATCACCCGCGGGCGGTGCCGGCGCGCCAGCTCGGCGACCTCGTCCATGTCGACCAGCCGGTCCTCCCGGCGCACGTGGTAGGCGGAGCCGCGGTAGAAGCGCCCGCCCACCGTCTCGCGGTCGTAGTGGCTCGGGTGGCCACCGTGGGTGAAGTCCCAGCCGAGGACCGGGTCGCCCGGCTCGCACAGCGCCTGGAGCACTGCGTAGTTGGCGCTCGACCCGGAGTACGGCTGCACGTTGGCGTGCTCGGCGCCGAAGAGCGCCTTCGCCCGCTCGATCGCCAGCCGCTCGGCCTCGTCGACCCACTCGCAGCCGTCGTACTCCCGCCCGCCCGGATAGCCGTCGGCGTACTTGTTGGTGAGCACCGAGCCCTGCAGCTGGAGGACCGCCTCGGGGGCGAAGTTCTCCGAGGCCACCATGTCGATGGTCGCGCGCTGGCGGACCAGCTCGTTGGCGACGATCCTCGCGAGCTCGGGGTCGACCTCGGGGAGCGGGGCGGCCAGGTCGCCCGACCAGCCACCCTGGGCGTCGGGTCGCGTGCCAGCCACCGCGGCGACGTGGGGCGGGGCGCTCACGTGAGGCCCCGCACGACCTCGGCCATGAGGTCGGCCGCCTCGGTCGGGTTCTGGGCCACCTGGGCCCCCGCCGCCGACAGCGCCGCCATCTTGACCGCGGCCGTCCCCTTCGAGCCGGAGATGATGGCGCCGGCGTGGCCCATCTTCCTGCCCGACGGGGCCGTGACGCCGGCGACGTAGGCGACGACCGGCTTCGTCATCTCCGAGGCGATGAACTCCGCCGCCCGCTCCTCCTCGGCGCCGCCGATCTCGCCGATGAGGATGACGGCCCGCGTCTCGGGATCGGCCTGGAAGGCGGCCAGACAGTCGATGAAGCTCGTCCCGGGAACAGGGTCACCGCCGATGCCGACGCACGTCGTCTGGCCGATCCCCTTCTGGGTCAGCTCGTACAGCGCCTGGTAGAAGACCGTGCCCGACCGGCTCACGAGCCCGACCGGCCCGCCGGCGAGCGCGATGTCGCCCGAGGTGATGCCGATGTTGCACCGGCCGGCGCTGATGACCCCGGGGCAGTTCGGGCCGAGCAGGCGGGTGTCGGGGAATTCGCGGCGGAGCAGGTTGTAGACACGCGCCTCGTCCTGGGCCGGGACGAACTCGGTGATGCAGACGATGAAGCCGATCCCGGCCTCCGCGGCCTCCGCGATCGCCGCGGACGCCCCGGACGGCGGCACGGCGATGAAGGAGGCGTCCGCGCCCGTATCGGCGACCGCCTCGGCGACGCTCGAGTAGACGGGGATGCCCTCGATCACCTCGCCACCGCGCTTGGGGTTCGTGCCGGCGACGACGTTCGTCCCGTAGGCCCGGTTCCGCAGCCCGTGGTAGAGGCCCTGGCTCGTCGGGCTGAGGCCCTGGATGACCACCTTGGTGCGCTGGTCGACGAAGATGCTCATCGTGCCGGCCCCCCGGCGAGCTCGGTGGCCTTGCGGGCCGCCTCGATCATCGTCGGCAGCGAGACCAGCCGGTCGGACGCGTGCCCGGCGAGGATCGCCCGGCCCTCCTCGGCGTTCGTCCCGTCCAGGCGGATCACGATCGGCGCTTCGATCTCGACCCGCCCGAGCGCCTGGACGATGCCGTTCGCCACTTCCTCACCCCGCGTGATGCCGCCGAAGATGTTCACGAAGATCGACCGCACCTTCTCGTCGGTGTTGATCACCTCGAGGGCGTTCGCCATCACCTCGGCGCTCGCTCCCCCGCCGACGTCCAGGAAGTTCGCCGGCTTGCCGCCGACCTGCTCGACGACGTCGCAGGTGCTCATGGCCAGCCCCGCCCCGTTGGCGATGATGCCGACGAAGCCGTCCAGCCCGACGTATTGCAACCCCTTCTCCCGGGCGAGGCGCTCGCGGGGGTCGAGCTCGGAGAGGTCACGCCACTCGTCCCACTCGGGATGGCGGAAGGCGGCCGCGTCGTCGAGGGTCACCTTGGCGTCGAGCGCGTGCACCCGGCCGTCGGGCGTGAGGACCAGCGGGTTGATCTCGACGAGGTCGGCGTCGCCCTCGACGTAGCAGCGGTAGAGCTTCACCAGCACGTCCGCGACGCCGTCGAGCGCCTCCTCGTCGATGCCGGCCTCGGCGGCCAGCCGGCGCGCGGCGGCCAGGTCGATGCCGTCGAGGGGGTCGACCTGCAGCCGGGCGATCGCCTCCGGCTCCTCCTCGGCGACCTGCTCGATGTCGACCCCGCCGCGCGCCGAGCACATGCACAGGTGCAGCTTCGTCGTGCGGTCGAGGGTGAAGCTCGCGTAGTACTCCCGGGCGATCTCCGAGGCGTGCTCGACCCAGACGCGCCGGACGACGTGTCCCTTGATGTCGAGACCGAGGATCGAGCGGGCGTGCGCCTCGGCCTCGGCTCGGTCGGCCGCCAGCTTCACGCCGCCCGCCTTGCCCCGCCCGCCGACGAGCACCTGGGCCTTCACCACCACGGGGTAGCCGATGCGCTCCGCGACCGCGACGGCCTCGGCGACGGTCTCGGCGACCGCGCCGTTCGAGACCGGGATGTCGAAGCGGGCGAAGTACTGCTTGCCCTGGTACTCGTAGAGATCCACCGAGCGCGGCCTCCTTCTCGTCGCTCCACGCGTCGCGGTGTTCGACGCCGGTGGCGGCCCGGCGGCGCCGCGACGCGGCGGGGCGGGGGCCGGGCAACGCGTGGTGGGGCGATACTACGCAGGGCCGCCCGCAGCGGCCCAATCCGGGAGCCTGGGGGTGCCGCCGCGTCCGGAAGCCCAGGTGACCGCTACCATTCGGCCCGTGAGCTCGCCGACCGGGCTGGTCCCACCGATGTCTCGGGTCGGCACCGGCGACCGGCCACCGGTCCCGCCGGCGCGCGCTGCACGGGGCCACGTCGAGCTCGGGCGCCTGCTTTCCGTGGTCACCGCCGTCGCCGCCGCGCTGCTCGCCGCGGGGATCGTCGTGCACGACCTCGCCCGCCCGATCGGCCTCTACGGGGCGACCGAGTACGACGACGGCACCTACTTCGGCGCCGCCATCCGCCTGGTCGACGGCCACCTCCCCTACCGCGACTTCGTCTTCATCCAGCCCCCCGGCATCACCCTCGTCATGGCGCCGATCGCGCTGGCCGCCCACGGGATCGGCGCGCGCGGCGCGCTCGCGCTCGCCCGCGTGCTCACCGCCGTCGTCGCCGGGGTGAACGTCCTGCTGGTGGCGCACCTGGTGCGCCACCGGAGCCTCGCGGCCGTCGTCACCGGCGCGTTCGTGCTGGCGGCGTTCCCGGCGGCGATCTACGCCGACCACACGATGATGCTCGAGCCCTACCTCGTGCTCTTCTGCCTGATCGGTGCGAACCTCGCCCTCTCCGGCGACGAGCTGACCTCGGTGCGCTGGCGCCTCGTCGCGGGCGGGGTCGCCTTCGGCTTCGCCGGCACGGTCAAGACCTGGGCCGTCGTGCCGCTGCTCGCGCTGTGCGTCTGCGCCGTCTGGCGCTCGCGGCGTTCCGGCGCGCTCCTCGTCGCCGGAGCAGCGGCGGGCTTCGTCCTCCCCTGCCTCCCCTTCGTCCTCCTCGCGCCGCACGCCTTCTTCCACGACGTCGTCGCCTCCCAGCTCGCGCGCGCGGCGGCGCGCCACACCGGCGTGGCGCTCCGGCTCGTCTCGATCGTGGGCGTCCGTGGCGTCGCCGGCGTCTACCAGAGCCGGATCCTCGCGGTGCGGGTGGCGGTCGTGCTGGCGGCCTTCCTCGTCGCGGCGAGCCTCGCGCCGGCGCTCCGCCGTCGGGGCAGCCCGCTCGAGTGGTTCGCCCTCCTCGCCACCGCCGGCACCGTCACGGCGATCCTCGTCCCGCCGGAGTTCTACAGCCACTACGCCTACTTCTCCGCGCCCTTCCTCGCCCTCGCCCTCGCCCTCGCGGCCGATCGCGTCGTGCGCCTCGCCACCCGGCTCGCCGCGCCGGCCCGGGGCACAGCCCGCCGGCGCCTCGCCACCGCGGCCGCGGTGCTCGCCGCCCTCGCCGTCGTCGCCGGGCTCGTCCCGCTCGTCACGGCGGAGCTCAAGTTCGACAGCTACTCCCTCACCAAGCGCTCCACCGACCCGGGGCCGGCGATCGAGGCGGTCGTCCCGGCCGGCGCCTGTGCCGTCTCGGACGCCGCCAGCCTGCTGATCTCGGCGGACCGCTTCACGAGCGCCCGGCCGGGCTGCCCCGAGCTCGTCGATGCCACCGGGACCTGGCTCTCCCTCGACCCGCACCATCCACCGTCGCTGAAGGGTCCGTTCGACCCGGCGCTTGTGGCGCTGTGGAAGCGGTGGTTCGAGCAGGCGCAGTACGTCGTCCAGGCCGGCCCGCGCGACTTCCGGATCCCGTGGACCCCGGCGCTCCGGCAATGGTTCCTCGCCAACTACCGCCTCGTCTACGCCGGCAAGGCGACGGTGTGGCGCCATCTCGCGGCGCCCAAGGCGGGCGTGGCGCTCGGCAAGGGCCGCGCCGCCCCCGTCGCCGCTAGGCGCGCTTCAGCGGCGTGAGCGCCAGCAGGAACCGCTTGCGCCCCTGACGGAGGAAGTCGATCTGGGCCTCCGCACGCTCGCCCTCCCCCGCGACCTGCGCGACGACGCCCTCGCCCCAGCGCGCGTGGACGACCCGGTCGCCCGGAGCGAGCCCGAGCTCCTCCGCCCCGGTCGAGCGCACCGGCGTGGCGGGCCCGCGCGTCGGCGACGAGCTGCCGCCGGAGCCGCGGTCGCGGGACGCGCCGGGGATCACCTGCGCGCCATAGCGCGGCCGCGCCGCGGAGAACGGGTCGGAGACGTCGCGGACGAGCGCGTCGGGGATCTCCTTCAAGAACCTGCTCGCGAGGCTGTCGCGAGTCGCGCCGAACAGCGTTCGCACCCAGGTGTTCGTGAGGTAGAGGCGCTCGCGCGCCCGGGTGATCCCGACGTAGCAGAGCCGCCGCTCCTCCTCGAGGTCGTCCGGCTCGGCGAGGGCGCGGTCGTGGGGGAAGACGCCCTCCTCCAGACCGGTGAGGAAGACGGCGCGGAACTCGAGGCCCTTCGCGGCGTGCAGGGTCATCAGCGAGACGCGCCCGTCGCCCTCCGCGAGGTCGTCGGTCGCCGCGACGAGGGCAGTGGTCTGGAGGAAGGACTCGAGGTCCTCGTAGCGCGAGGCGACGGTCTCGAGCTCCTCCAGGTTCTCGATCCGGCCTTCGGCCTCGATCCGGCTCGCCCCGGGGACCGCCGCCTCCGCCTCGAGCGCCGCCAGGTAGCCGGTGCGGCCGAGCACCTCGCGGACGATGTCGCCGGGCCGGCGCTCGGCGAGGGTCGCCAGCTCGTCGCGCAGCTCCAGGAACGAGCGGATCCCCGCCAGCGCCTTGCCCGTGACACCCGCGTCCTCGGCCCGCGCCAGCGCCGCGGCGAACCCGCCGCCGTCGCGTGCCGCCATCGCGGCCACGCGCGCGAGGCTCGTGGCGCCGACGCCCCGCTTCGGCACGTTCACCACCCGGCGCAGCGAGACCTCGTCGGTCGGGTTGGCGACCAGGCGCACGAAGGCGAGGAGGTCGCGGATCTCCCGGCGGTCGTAGAAGCGGGTACCGCCGATCACCTTGTAGGGCAGGCCCCGGTCGGCGAGGGCCTCCTCGATCGCCCGGCTCTGCGCGTTGGTGCGGTAGAAGACGGCGATCTCGTCGAGGCCCATGCCCTCCTCGCGCCGGAGCGTCGCGATCTCATGGGCGACGTAGGTCGCCTCCTCGCGCTCGTCGCCGCCACGGAAGCGCCGGATCGCCTCGCCGGGGCCGAGCGCGCTCCACAGCGCCTTGTCCTGGCGGAGCATGTTGTTGGCGATGACGGCGTTGGCGGCGTCGAGGATGGTCTGGGTCGACCGGTAGTTCTGGTCGAGGACGATCGTGCGGGCCTCGGGGAAGGCGTGCTCGAAGTCGAGCAGGTTGCGCATGTCGGCGCCGCGGAAGCGGTAGATGGACTGGTCGGAGTCGCCGACCACGCAGACGTTGCGGTGCAGCGCGCCGATCAGGGTCACGAGCTCGTTCTGGGCGCGGTTGGTGTCCTGGTACTCGTCGACGAGGAGGTGCTGGAAGCGCTCCTGGTAGTAGGCGCGCACCTCGGCGTCCTTGCGCAGCAGGCGGACGGTGACCCCGAGGAGGTCGTCGAAGTCCATGGCGTTCGCCGCGACCAGCCGGCGCTCGTACTCGGCGTAGACCTCGGCGATGCGCTGCTCGTAGATCGTGTAGGCGCGCGCGCCGTAGGCGTCGGCGTCGAGCAGCTCGGCCTTCGCCTGGCTGATCGCGCCGAGCACCGCCCGGGAGGGGAAGCGCTTCGTGTCGAGGCCGAGGTCGTCCAGCGCGTGCTCGACGAGCCGGCGGCTGTCGGCGTCGTCGTAGATCGTGAAGCCGGGCCGGTACCCGGCGCGCTCGGCGTTGCTCCGCAGGATCCGGACGCACGCCGAGTGGAAGGTGGAGACCCACATCCGCGCCGCCTCGGCGCCGACCAGCTCCGCGACGCGCCGGCGCATCTCGTCGGCCGCCTTGTTGGTGAAGGTGATGGCGATGATCCGCGAGGGGCTGACGCCGGTCGCGACCAGGCGGGCGATCCGGCGCGTGAGGACCCGGGTCTTGCCCGACCCGGCGCCGGCGATGACGAGGAGCGGCCCGCGCTCGTGCAGGACGGCCTCACGCTGCGCGGGGTTCAGCCCTTCGAGCAGTTCGTCGGGGTGCGCGGGGAGGCTCACTCCCACTCGATCGTGCCCGGGGGCTTCGAGGTCACGTCGTACGCGACCCGGTTGACCCCGCGGACCTCGTTGATGATCCGGTTCGACAGCCGCGCCAGTAGGTCGTAGGGCAGCCGCGCCCAGTCGGCCGTCATGGCATCCTCGCTCGTCACGGCGCGGACGACGATCGGGTAGGCGTAGGTGCGCTCGTCGCCCATCACCCCGACCGAGCGGACCGCCGGCAGCACGGCGAAGGCCTGCCACAGCTCCCGGTCGAGCCCGGCGCGGCGGACCTCGTCGAGCACGATCGCGTCGGCCGCGCGCAGGATCTCCGCCCGCTCGCGCGTCACCTCGCCGACGATGCGCACCGCGAGGCCCGGCCCTGGGAAGGGCTGGCGCCAGACGATCTCCTCGGGGAGCCCGAGCTCCTCGCCGATGGCGCGGACCTCGTCCTTGAAGAGCAGCCGCAGCGGCTCGACGAGCTCGAGGCCCATCTCTGCGGGGAGCCCGCCGACGTTGTGGTGCGACTTGATCGTCGCCGCGTCGCCGGCGCCGGACTCGATGACGTCGGGGTAGAGCGTCCCCTGGGCGAGGAAGCCGACGTCGGCCACCTCCTTCGCGACCTCCTCGAAGAGCCGGATGAACAGCTCGCCGATCGTCTTGCGCTTCTCCTCGGGGTCGACGACGCCGTCGAGCGCCCCGAAGAAGCGGTCGGCGGCCTTCACGTGGACGAGGTCGACCGCGAACTGCCGGCGGAAGGTCTCTTCCACCTGCTCGGCCTCGCCGGCACGCATCAGCCCGGTGTCGACGAACACGCACGTGAGCTGGTCGCCGATCGCCTTTCTGACGAGGGCGGCCGTCACGGCCGAGTCGACGCCGCCCGAGAGCGCGCAGAGCACCCGGGAGCCCCCGACCACCCGGCGCACCTCGTCGACCGCCGCCTCGATCACCGAGGTATGCGTCCAGGTCGGGCGGCACCCGCAGGCGTCGTAGAGGAAGCGCTTCAAGAGCTCCTGGCCCCGGTCGGTGTGGGCGACCTCGGGGTGGAACTGGACGCCGAACAGGCGGCGCGCCGGGTCCTCGAGCGCCGCCACGGCGACCTCGGCCGTCGAGGCCGTGACGTCGAAGCCGGCGGGCGCGGCGACGATCGAGTCGGTGTGGCTCATCCAGACGTCGTTCGACTCGGCCCAGCCCTCGAAGAGCGACGACGTGGCGCCGGGCGCGAGCCTGAGCGAGGTCCTGCCGTACTCGCCCACCCCGGTCCGCGCCACCTCGCCGCCGAGCTGGGCCGTCAGCAGCTGGGCGCCGTAGCAGATGCCGAGCACCGGCACGCCGAGCGCGTAGACCTCCGGGTCGAGCGAGGGGGCGGCGTCGGCGTAGACGGACATCGGCCCGCCGGAGAGCACGATCCCCTTCGGCCGCATCGCCCCCACCTGCGCGGCGGAGATGGAGTGGGGGACGATCTCGGAGTAGACGTGGGCCTCGCGGACCCGCCGGGCGATCAGCTGCGCGTACTGGGCCCCGAAGTCGACGACCAGGACGCGGTCGAACGCGGCGGGGTCGAGGACGCCGGTCCCGGTGCTCTCGTCGGAGGGGCTAGCCACCCGTCGAGGGTACCAGCGCCCCGTCCTCGCGACCGCGCTTCACGAGGCGGGCGAGTCGGCCCCAAAGGCCCCAGATCACGAGGACGGCGAGCGCCGCGAGGGCGAGCGCGAAGCCGAGCGTCAGGCGGTTCGGCCAGTAGTGGAGCACGATCGTGCGCGTCCCCGCCGGGACCACGACGCTCATCAGCGCGCTGTCGTAGCGGGAGATGGCGAGCGCCTTGCCGTCGGCGGTGGCGTGCCAGCCCGAGACGTCGGTGACCCGGAGCACCAACCTCGACGGCTGCGCCACGCGCACCTTGAGGTCGTAGGTGGCGTCGCCGGGGTGGGCGACCGAGGTGACCACACCGGCCGGGTCGCCGAAGGAGAAGCGCGAAGAGCCCGGCACCTCGTACAGGCCCATCGTCGCGCCGGCGTTCGAGAGCGTGGCGACGAGCCGCATCCCGGCGGGGGCGGGCACCCCGGGGTGGACGAGCACGTACTTCACGCCGTAGCGGTGGGCGAGGGCGACGGTGTTCACCTGCGGGACGAACAGGTTGAGGTTGAGCGGCGTGTTCTGCTGCTCGTTCGGGACCGGCCAGCTCTCGAAGTAGGCCTGGGGGACGGTCGGGTCGTGCAGGCCCAGCTCGTCGATGCCGTACGGCACGTTCATCAGCGGGTAGAAGCCCGTCCCGGTCCAGTCGCGCACGCCGCAGAAGGGCTGCGGGCCGGGCGGCGGGCAGGCGAGGTTCGGGCCGTCGAGCCCGAGGAGCTGCGTGCCGACGTCCGCCTGCAGCTCGGCGACGGCCGGCGTCACCGGGTAGGCGGTGGCGGCGTAGCTGTTGATGCCCACCCCGGCGAAGAGCAGGAAGGCACCCTGCGCCGCGAGCAGGCCGGCGCCGGCCACGCGGCCCAGGTTCAGCGCGGCCTCCCCCGAGGTGCGCCGCCGGAACGCGAACGCCGCCAGCGCGAGCACGAGGAGGAGGGCGATCGAGCCGGTCGGCCACCACAGGCTGGCCCGCCGGAGGGCGACGACCACCGAGACGGGCGGCAGGGGCGACGGCGAACCGGGCGGCATGCGGGCGGAGGAGACCTTGCCCCACAGCGCGGCGATGACGAGCGCCACGGCGACCGAGACCCCGAGCAGCGCGACGCGCACCTGGCGCGACTGCCAGCGGGTGACGACGATGTCGAGACCGATCGCGCCGAGGACTGCGACGACGAAGCCGAGCACCGGGAGCATGCGCTGGAGCGCGACGGCGCCGAGGCCGAGATCCTTCAACAGGTGCTGCACGGGCGCCCCGTTGCCGAGCTGGTAGACGACCAGCAGGCAGGTGATCCCGGCCGCCGCCAGGCCGACGACGACCGGTCGGCGCCAGGCGATGAGCACCGCCACGACGGCGAGCACGATCGCCACGATGCCGAGGTACCCGGCGGTCTCGAAGTAGTTCACCGGCCCGAACCAGTGGCTGCCCTCGATCGGCAGCCCGTCGAAGCCCTGCGCGAAGAGCAGGATCGCCGCGTGCAGCGGGATGCCGCTCGCCGCCTCCTTGCCGTTGCGCGCGGAGGCGGAGATGACCGGGATCCCCGCCAGCCACAGCGGCGCGGCGAGCGCGACGCCGAGCACGGACCCTGCAAGGATGCGGGCCACCCCGACCGGCGCCACGCGCCGCTGCCAGACGAGCGTGGCGAGGCCGGCGACGACCAGCAGGACCCCGAGGCCGATGGCGAGCAGGACGTAGGACTCCGGGAAGCCGCCGTAGAGGGCGAAGGCGACCGAGACCGCTAACAGCGCGACGTCGCGGGCCCGGCCGCGTGAGCGGTAGCAGCAGACGACGCCCGCCGCGATCCAGCCCGACCAGGCGAGCGGCCCGCTCACCGCCCAGCCGAGCCAGCCGGCGAACGCGCCCGAGAGCATCGCCGTCGTGCCGCCGAAGGTCGCCGCGAGCGGGCCCGTGCGCAGCAGCCGGCAGAGGACGTACGCCCCCGTCCCGGCGATGAGCAGCTTCATCGCCACGGTCACGATGAAGGCGAGGGAGAGCGGGAAGAGGTAGCCGACGAGCGTCGGGAGCGCGAAGACGCCCGACTCGAAGTTGAGCAGCTGCGGCATCCCGGTGCCCGAGAGGCTGTTCCACAGCGGGAGCTCGCCGTGGTGCACGAGCCGCCAGTCGAGCGTGTTCCACGGAATCGCCTGGGTGATGATGTCGCCGTTCGTGGTGTCGTGGTTGGGCAGCGCGCCGTGGCCGAGCGAGGTGAGCAGGCTGAGCCCGCGGCCGAGGTCGGCCGGGGCGAAGCTCGGGCCGTCCTTCAGCGCCGGCGACAGGTACAGCAGGACGAACAGGACGATCCAGGCGATGCCGAGCACGTCGCCCCAGTGCCCGAAGGCGCGCCCGCGGCGCGCCAGCAGCGCCAGACGGGGGCGCTCGTCCTCCGCTGCGGTGCTCAGCGGCCGAGCCCTACGGACTGGGCGCGCTGGAGCCGCTTGCCCTCGGTGCGGATCGCCGGGGACACGACGACCTCCGCCTTGTGGAACTCGCGAAGGCTGGCGTAGCCGCACATCGCCATGGTCGTCCGCAGCGCGCCGAAGAGGTTGAGCCGCCCGTCGTCGCGCGTCGCCGGCCCGAGGAGGACGTCTGCGAGGGTGCCGATCGGCGGCGTCGCGATCCGCGTCCCGCGCGGCAGCGAGCCGTGGCCGGCGTGGCTGCCCCAGAAGGCGCCCCGGCCCGGCGCGTCCTCCGCCGCTGCCAGCGGGGCGCCGAGCATGACGGCGTCGGCGCCGCACGCGATCGCCTTCGCGATGTCGCCGCCCTGCTCCATGCCGCCCTCGGCGATGACGTGCACGTAGACGCCGGTCTCCTCGAGGTGGCGCGTCCGCGCCCCGGCGGCATCGGCGATGGCCGTCGCCTGGGGCACGCCGAGGCCGAGCACGCCCCGCGTCGTGCACGCCTCGCCCGAGCCGACGCCGGCGAGCACCCCGACGGCACCGGTGCGCATCAGGTGCAGCGCCGCCTGGTACGAGACGCAGCCCCCGACGACGACGGGGATGTCGATCTCGCGGATGAAGCGCTTCAGGTTGAGCGGCTCGGAGCCCTTCGAGACGTGCTCGGCGGAGACGACGGTGCCCTGGACGACGAGGACGTCGAGCTCGGCCTCGAGTGCGGCGGGCACGAGGGCGTCGGCGCGCTGGGGGCTCACCGCCGCGCACGTGACCACGCCGGACTCGCCGATCTCACGGATCCTGGCGGTGACGAGCTCGGGTCGCACCGGCTCGGCGTAGAGCACCTGGAGCCGCCTCGTGACCGACTCGGCCGGCAGCGAGGCGATCTCCTCCAGCAGCGGCCCCGGGTCCTCGTAGCGGGTCCACAGCCCTTCGAGGTTCAAGGCGGCGAGGCCGCCGAGCCGGCCGATCGCCACCGCGGAGCGCGGGCTGACGACGGCGTCGAGGGGTCCGGCCATCAGGGGGAGGGGGAAGCCGAAGGCGTCGAGCTGCCAGGAGATGTCGACGTCCTCGGGGTCGCGGGTGCGCCGCGAGGGGACGATCGAGACGTCCTCGAGACCGTACGCGAGGCGCGCCGACTTGCCGATGCCGATCTCGACGTCCGCCACGCGACTCTCCCGACTCCCCCGTTGACCCGCTCAGGCTATCCCGGCACCGGAACGGCCTCGCCGGGAGCTGGCTTCCCGCCGGAGCCGAGCCCGCGCGACGGCGGGTCCCGGTACGGCCCCTCGTGGCTGCCCTCGACGACGACACGGCGGCGGCCGCGGGTGGCGAGCGTGGCGAGGAGGGCGACGAGCGCCAAGACGAGCGCCTCCGCCACGACGACCGGCACCGGGCCGATCGGTGGCCGCCAGCTCGGGTGGAGCAGGAAGCCGAAGTCGGGGCCGGCCGTGCCGACGGCGTAGCGCCGGAGCGCCTCGTAGAAGGCGCCGAACTGCGCGAGCGCCGCGACGACGGCGACGGTGCCGACGAGACGCCCCCGGTGACGGGCGAGGGCGCTCCTGCCGATCAGCGCCGCGGCGACGATCGGCAGGCCGACGGCGAAGGGGAGGGTGTCCCGCCCCTGCCAGGTGTAGCCGTACTTGTGCACCTGCGAGCTCGAGATGGCGACGGGGATCACCACGACGGCGACGGCGAACAGCGCGAGCACGATGGCGTGGCGCAGCCGGCCGACGGCCGCGGCGGCGATCGCCACGAAGCCCACGAGGCCGTACCACGCGACGTAGGTGAACGTCGGGGCGAAGGTGTCGAACCAGCCGAACACGCCGACCATGTCCTGGAGGTAGAAGTCGTTGTGGGCGAAGGAGGTCTCGAGGATCGTCGACTCGGGCACCGAGTACGCGAGCGGCGTGCGCGAGTACACGTCGTAGGCGTGCTCGCCGAGGACCCACGCGAGCGCCAGCCCGCCGACGACCAGCACGACCGCGAAGCCGACCTGGACCGAGCGCCTCGCCGCGAGCGGGCGCAGCGCCGCGAGGTCGGAGACGGCCACGAGCACCACCGCGGTGAGTGCCAGCCAGAACGGCGAGAGCGCGCGGACGAGCTCGAAGACGCAGGCGGACACGGCGAGCACGGCGACCAGCCCGGGCGGCGGGTCGTCGCGGCGCTCGAGGACGAGGACCGCCCCCGCCGTCCAGGTGCAGATGGCGGCGCTCACCTCCAGCCCGCTCGGGTTGACCACGCCCCCGAGGAAGATGGTCATCGGCGTCGCGGCGACGAGGACGCCGACCAGTACGACGCGGTTGCGCGACCAGTGCAGCGCCGCCATGACGGCGAGGCCGATGAAGATCGACGACAGCAGCGCGCTCACGAGCCGCATCAGGTAGAGCGCCCACGTCCCCTCGCCGAGCAGGGAGGGCAGGCCGACGATCGCGTAGTACAGCGGGGGGTAGCGGGCGTTGTAGATGCGCGCCTGGACCATCTGGGCGGAGCCGACCGGCTTCGGCTCGCAGCTCGCGGGCACCTTGGGCTTGCGGTGGAAGCAGGTCGGGAGGTTTCTCGGTCGTCGGCGAGCCGTAGAAGTCCGGCACGCGGACGATCTCGACCGCCGGCAGGGTCGGCGCCGGCAGCACCTCGCCGAGCAGCTGGCCGCGCACCACGGCGGCGGCCTTGATCACGTGGACCGGCTCGTCGGGCGCGGCGAACAGCGGCGTCGCCACGCTCCACAGCGCCATGGCGCAGAACGAGACGAGGAAGGCGACGACGAAGACGGTCGCGCCGCTGGACCTGCGGCGTCCCCGGCGCGCCTCGACGTCATGTTCGGTCACGTTCGTCGGAAGCAGCTCCCTCGTGGGATCCCGCCGGGTGACCGGCGGCGACGACGCCGGGCAGAGTAGCCGAGCCCGCCGGCCCACGACGGCTGAGCGGCGCTCACGGACCCGGCGCCGCCGCCAACCGCTCGGCCACGCGCTCGAGGAGATCCCAGAGGATCCTCGCCGTGACGCCCCACACCAGGTCGTCCCCGAGCACGTCCGGCGCCGCGAAGAAGTGGACCGGCCGGTCGACCATGTCGGCGATCTCCCAGCGCTCCTCCCACCCGACGCCGTCGGCGAGCAGGTCGGCCAGGGGGACCTCCAGCGTCACATCGACCTCCGCCGCGCTCGGCCGGAGCGTCGGGCGCCTCGCGAGCAGCCCGACGAAGGGCGCGATGCGGTCGCCGAAGCGCTGCCGGTGCACCACGTCGAGCGGCCCGACGATCTCCACCAGCGCCGGGTCGAGCCCGATCTCCTCCTCGGCCTCGCGCAGCGCCGCCGCGAGCGGCGCCTCGTCCGGCTCGACGAGGCCCCCGGGCAGCGCCACGTGGCCCGGATCGCGCTGGAGGTGCGGGGAGCGCCGGATCAGGACCGCCCGCGTCTCCCCCTCCTCCTCGAACACCGCGAGCAGCACCGCGGCGTCGATCCGCGCTCCGTGGGCGCCGCCGACGCGCGCCCCGTGGACGCCGGGCCGGGGGGCTCGCCGTCGGCGAGGCCCCGGTCGCCGCCTGCGGCGAGCGCGCGGCGCACGACGCTCAGCGGCACGCTCGCACGCCGCGCCGGATCGAGGCGGGACCACGGCGGCAGCTCGCCCGGCCGGGCGGTCGCCGGGCGCGGCACGTGCTGACGGAACGAGCCGGCGGCCACTGGCCGAGCGTACCGTCGCCGGGCGCGACGGCGGCCGGGCTCGCGCCCGGCCGCCACCACCACCGCACGACCCGGCAGCGCCGGGTGCCGTGCTGTCCTACATCATCCCCATGCCGCCGGGGCCGGGCCCGGCCGGCTCCTGCTTCTTCTCGGGCTTGTCGGCGACGAGCGCCTCGGTCGTGAGCAGGAGCGCCGCGATCGACGCCGCGTTCTGCAGCGCGGAGCGCGTCACCTTGGCCGGGTCGATGACGCCGGCCTTGACCAGGTCGACGAGCTCGCCGGTCGCCGCGTTCAGCCCGATGTTGCCCTTGGCACGCTCGACCTCGCGCACCAAGACGGAGCCCTCCAGGCCGGCGTTCTGGGCGATCCACTGCAGCGGCTCCTCGACGGCGCGCGCGACGATCAACGCGCCGGTCGCCTCGTCACCGCTGAGCTTCTCGGCCGCGTCGAGGATCGCCGCGCGGCTGCGCAAGAGCGCCGTGCCGCCACCGGCGACGATGCCCTCCTCGATCGCCGCACGGGTCGCGGAGAGGGCGTCCTCGATGCGGTGCTTCTTCTCCTTGAGCTCGACCTCGGTCGCGGCGCCGACCTTGACGACGGCGACGCCGCCGGCGAGCTTGGCGAGGCGCTCCTGGAGCTTCTCGCGGTCCCAGTCGGAGTCGGTCTCCTCGATCTCGCGCTTGATCTGGGCGATGCGGCCCTTCACCTCGTCGGCAGAGCCGGCCCCGTCGACGATCGTCGTGTCGTCCTTGGTGACGACGATGCGGCGCGCCCTGCCGAGCAGGTCGAGGGTCACGCCGTCGAGCTTGAGGCCGACCTCCTCGGAGACGACCTGGCCACCGGTCAGGACGGCGAGGTCGCCGAGCATCGCCTTGCGGCGCTCACCGAAGCCGGGAGCCTTGACGGCGACGGACGAGAACGTGCCGCGGATCTTGTTGACGACGAGCGTGGCGAGCGCCTCGCCCTCGACGTCCTCGGCGATGATGAGCAGCGGCTTGCCCGTCTGCATGACCTTCTCGAGCACCGGCAGCAGGTCGTGGACGGCGGTGATCTTCGAGTTCACGATCAGGATGTAGGGGTCCTCGAGGACCGCCTCCTGGCGCTCGGGGTCGGTCACGAAGTACGGCGAGAGGTAGCCCTTGTCGAACTGCATGCCCTCGGTGAAGTCGAGCTCGAGGCCGAAGGTGTTCGACTCCTCGACCGTGACCGTGCCGTCCTTGCCCACCTTGTCGATCGCGTCGGCGATGACCTCGCCGATGGATGCGTCGGCGGCGGAGATCGCCGCGACCTGGGCGATCTCGTGACGGCCTTCGATGTCCTTCGCGTAGGAGCGGATCGACTCGACCGCGGCGGCGACGCCGCGCTCGATGCCGCGCTTGAGCGCCATCGGGTTGGCGCCGGCGGCGACGTTGCGCAGCCCCTCGTGGACGAGCGCCTGGGCGAGCACGGTCGCGGTGGTCGTGCCGTCACCGGCGACGTCGTTCGTCTTCGTCGCCACCTCCTGTAGGAGCTGGGCGCCCATGTTCTCGAACGGGTCCTCGAGCTCGATCTCCTTGGCGATCGTGACGCCGTCGTTGGTGATCGTCGGCAGCCCGAACTTCTTGTCGAGCACGACGTTGCGGCCCTTCGGGCCGAGCGTCACCTTGACCGTGTCCGCGAGCTTGTTCACGCCGGCCTCGAGGCCGCGGCGTGCGGTCTCGTCGAAGCGGAGCATCTTGGACATCAGGCGCCGACCTTCGCGAGGACGTCGCGGCTCGAGAGGATGAGCAGCTCCTCGCCGTCGATCGTGATCTCGGTGCCGCCGTACTTCGAATAGACGACCTTGTCGCCGACCTTCACGTCGAGCGGGATGAGCTCGCCGGTGTTCTCGGCGCGCCGGCCCGGGCCGACCGCGAGGACCTCGCCCTGCTGGGGCTTCTCCTTCGCGGTGTCGGGGATGACGAGACCCGACGCCGTCGTCTCCTCCGCTTCGCTCGGGCGGACGACGATGCGGTCGTCCAGCGGCTGCAGCTTCATCTCCGATGCCTCCTGTGTGGCTGCGTTGGCACTCTTGCCATACGAGTGCCAATCTACCGGTCCGCGGGCCCGCTGGCAACCGCGTGGGCCGAGTGCTGATGTCCGCCGGGCCCGGAGTCGGCCTCAGGAGGGCTGCGGGAAGCCCATGCTCGGCTCCGCACCGGCCCCGAGCGGGGTCGGGCCGTCTCGGCGGAGGCGGAAGTGCGCCGCGGCGGCGATCATCGCGGCGTTGTCCGTGCACATCGCGCGGCTCGGGAGGAAGACGTGCCGCCCCTCCCGGGCGCAGGCGGTCGTCAGCCGCTCGCGCAGGGACGCGTTCGCCGCGACGCCGCCGGCGAGGCAGACCGAGCGGGCCGCGACCAGGTGCGCCGCGGCGAGGGCCTTGTGGACAAGGACGTCGACGACCGCCGCCTGGAACGAGGCGGCGACGTCGGGCGTCGCCACCTCCGGGTGGGCGCGGACGTGGTGGACGACGGCGGTCTTCAGCCCGCTGAAGGAGAGCTCGAGGCCCTGGTCGAGCATCGGCCGCGTGAAGGCGATCGCCGCCGGGTCGCCGTCGAGCGCCGCGTGCTCGATCGCCGGCCCGCCGGGGTAGCCGAGTCCGAGGTAGCGGGCGACCTTGTCGAAGGCCTCGCCGGCCGCGTCGTCGACCGTGCCGCCGAGGAGCCGGTAGCTCCCCGGGCCGTCCATCTCGACGAGGAGCGTGTGGCCGCCCGACGCGAGGAGGACCACGGCCGGCAGCTCCAGCTCCGGCTCCTCCAACAGCGAGGCGTAGAGGTGGCCCTCCAGGTGGTTCACCCCGACGAAGGGGACGCCCCAGGCGAGGGCGAGGGACTTGGCCGCCGAGATCCCGACGAGCAGCGCGCCGACGAGGCCCGGTCCGACGGTCGCGGCCACGGCGCCGATCGCCCCGCCGGGACCGCGAAGCGGCGACCCGGGCGTCCGGCGGCCCGGTAGCGGCAAGCCCGCGGCCGCGAGCGCCTCCTCGAGCACCGGCAGGATGCGCTCCAGATGGGCGCGTCCGGCCAGCTCGGGGACGACACCGCCGTAGCGCGCGTGGAGGTCGACCTGGCTGGAGACGATCGAGGAGAGCACCTCGCGCCCGCCGGCGACGACCGCGGCCGCGGTCTCGTCGCAGGAGGTCTCCAGCGCGAGCACGAGGCTGCCGGCCGGCCGGCCGCGACCGGCCGCGCTCACCCGCCCGCCTCCTTGCCGGTGGGCTCGTCGATCCTGCGGCCGATGGCCGCCAGACGCTCGCCGTAGAGGGCCGACTGCACGTCGTGCGCCCACATCACCAGGCCGTCCTCGTTGACCTCGGCGTAGTAGTTCTTCCGGATCCCGGCCGGGACGAAGCCGAAGAGCCGGTAGAGGCGCTGGGCGCTGTGGTTGGAGACCCGGACCTCCAACGTGAGCGCCTCCGAGCCGCGGCCGGCGCGCCTCGGTCGCCAGCTGGTGGAGGAGCCGCATGCCGATCCGCCGGCCCTGCCAGGCGGGCGCGACACCGATCGTGGTGACGTGGCCCTCGCCGGCCACGAGCATGCACCCGGCGTAGCCCACCACCGCGCCGTCGACGAGCGCGACGTAGTAGGCGTGGGTCTCGGGCGCGGCGAGCTCGCTCAGGTAGAGGCCCGCCGACCACGGCCTCGGGAAGATCTGCTGCTCGATCGCCACGACAGCGCGCACGTGCCGACGCCGCATCGCCACGATGTCGATCTCGGCGTCGCATCGCAGCGGGGGCACGGTGGGCTCGGCACGGCGATGGCGGAGGCGGATCGCCACGGTCACTCCCCCACTGCGGCAGGCTCGGGGGCGTCCCCGGCGCGGGGCGCCGCGGCCCCGTCTCGCGTCGACCAGTTGATGCGGGCGTCGACCGCGCGCAGGTACTCCGGCCGGACCGCGAGCGGGTCCGCGAAGTCCCCCGCCGCCAGACGCAGCACGGCGAGGTCGGCGAGGGAGACCACCGGCGGGGCACCGAGCTCGTCGCCCGCCACCTGCACCCGCCCACCGCCGAGCGTGAGTAGCTGCGCGGCGTGGCGCCGGGCCCCGTCCCCGACGAGCAGCACCGGCGCGTCACCGCCGGCGAGCTCGCCCGCCAGGGCCTCCGGGGTGCCGAGCTCGATCGGCCCACCCACCCGGGAGGACCAGGCCACCTCGCCCCGGCGCATGTCGACGACGGCGAACGCCTCGCGCCCGCCGTGGCGGACGGCGTGGAGCAGCACGTCCGTGCTGGTGCAGGCCACGACGGGGAGGGCGAGCGCCCACGCCATCGCGGTCGCCGCCGCCACGCCGACCCGCAGCCCGGTGAACAGCCCCGGGCCCACGTCCACCGCGATCGCCTCCAGCGCCTCCGGACGGACGCCGGCGAGGTCGAGCACCTGGCCGATCGCAACGTGGAGCGTCTCGGCGTGCCGTCGGCCGGGCCGCGCCGTCGCGGCGGCAAGCAGCCCGGCCGTCCCGGCGAGCGCGACGCCGACCTCGACCGTCGCGGTCTCGATGGCGAGCACGGTCACGGCCGCGTCGCCCCCCGGGCCGGGAGGACGTCGCCCGGCGCCGCCTGCTCAGCGGCGAAGAGCTCGGCCAGGCGCGCGATCCTCGCCCCCCAACCGCCTCCGGGGTCGGCGAGCTCGACGAGGCGCTCGCCCCCGGGTCCGCCGTCGGCCCGCACCGTCAGGGTCACGACCAGCGCATGCTCCCCGAGCAGCGGTGCCGCCGCCTCGCCCCACTCGACGACGGCGACGCCACCGTCTTCGAGCACCTCCTCCAGCGCCAGGTCGGCGACCTCCGCCAACTGGTCGAGGCGCCAGCAGTCCACGTGGGCGACGACCGGATCGGAGTCGTAGAGGTGGCAGAGCGCGAACGTCGGGCTGGTGGCGCGGGCGCTCGCGCCGAGCGCTCTGACGAGGCCCTGTACGAGCGTGGTCTTGCCCGCCCCGAGCTCGCCGGAGAGCAGCACCACGTCGCCCGGCTCGACCAGCGCGCCGAGCAGGGCGCCGATGCGGCGCGTGGCCTCCTCCGAGGGGCTGACGAGCCTCGCGACCGTCGCCCCGGCGGTGCTCACGGCCCCGCGGCGGCCGCCGCCGCGAGCGCCTGCTTCGCCCGGACCAGGTTGGCCCGCATCTGGGCCACCACCATACCCCCGCCGCGCAGCGCGAAGGCCGGGTGGAACGTCGGGACGAGCACGGCCGCTCCGAACGGGTACGCCCGCCCGCGAAGACGCGGTCACGCCCTCGTTCGTCCGCAGTAGCGAGCGAGCCGCGAAGTTGCCGAGCGTGACGACGACGCGGGGCCGGATCTCCGCCAGCTGGCCCTCCAGGAAGTGGCTGCACGCCGCGACCTCGGCCGGCTCGGGGTCGCGGTTGTTGGGCGGACGGCACTTCACGACGTTGGCGATGTAGCACGCGTCGCGCTCCATGGCGAGCTCCTCGACGATCAGCTGGTCGAGCAGCCGTCCCGAGCGCCCGACGAACGGCACCCCCGCGAGGTCCTCCTCCCGACCCGGCCCCTCGCCGACGAACATCAGGTCCGCGCGCGAGTCCCCGGCCCCGAAGACGACCGTGGTGCGGCCCGCGGCGAGCGGGCACGCCACGCACGCGCTCGCCTCGCGCTCGAGCTCGGCGAGCGTCGACACGCAGGCATGCTACCTGCGCAGCACGGCGGCGCCGTCGGGCGTGACCAGCCCGTACGGCGCCCCCGGGGGGCTCGCCTCGGCGCCGGCGGGCGTGGCGGCGGACGAGCGGACGGCGATGCGCGGGACGCGCGGCCCGATGCCACAGAGCACCTCGTAGCAGATGGTGCCGAGCCGCTCGGCCCACTCCTCGGCGGTGATCTCCTCGCCGCCCTGGCGGCCGATGAGGATCGCCTCGTCGCCCGGGCGCACCCCGCCGTCGGGCCCGCAGTCCACGATGACCTGGTCCATGGTGACCGTGCCGGCGATCCGCCGGCGCCGTCCGCCGACCAGCACCTCGCCTCCCCGTTCGAGCCGCGGGGCACGCCGTCGTGGTAGCCGAGGGGGATCACCGCGACCTGCGATCGCACCGGGAGCTCGTACGCGAGCCCGTAGCTGGTGCGCTCCCCGGCGTCGAGCTCGCGCACGAGGTCGACGCGCGCCTTCAGCGACAGGACCGGGTGGAGCGCCGCGCTCGGGCCAAGCCCCGCGGCCAAGTGGCCCGCGGCCAGGTGACCGGCGAGGGCCGGCGAGGGCAGGTGGCCGTAGCAGGCGATGCCGCAACGGACGAGGTCGAGGCGGGCGGCGGGGTGGGCGATCGCGCCCGCCGAGTTCGCCGCGTGGACGATCGGCGGCCGGATGCCATGGCCGGCGAGCTCGCGGCGGACCTCGTCGAACACGCGGAGCTGGCGCGCGGTGAACGGGTCGTCCGGCTCGTCGGCGACGGCGAGGTGCGTGAAGAGGCCCTGCAGCTCGAGCTCGGGCGCCTCGGCGATCGCCTTCGCCACGGCGAGCGCCTCGCACGGCGCCGCCCCGACGCGGTGCATGCCCGTGTCGACCTTCAGGTGGACCTGGACCGGGCGACCGACCCCGGCCGCTGCACGGCGCGCCGCGGCGACGCCACCGTGGCGGTAGAGGGTCGGCGTGAGCCGGTGCACGACCGCCTCGCGCATCGCCTCGTCCGTCGGCTCGGAGAGCAGCAGGACCGGGGCTGTGACCCCTGCGGCGCGAAGCGCCAGGCCCTCCTCCACGAGCGCCACGGCGAGCCACGTGGCGCCGCCCTCGAGCGCCGCGCCGGCGACGTCTGGCGCGCCATGGCCGTAACCGTCGGCCTTCACCACGGCGCAGAGCTGCGCCGGCGCGACGAGCCGGGCGAGCAGGCCCGCGTTCTGCCGCACCGCGGCGAGGTCCACCTCCACCCAGGCCGGGCGGAACGCCTCAGCCATTGGCGGCGCCGGCGTCGGCGCGCCCCCGCCCAGCACGGCGGCGACGAGGGGAGGGAGGTCGCCGGCGACGAGCCCGTCGGCGGGACCGAGCGTAGCGGCGCGCCCGTGGGCGTGGGCGGCGAGGGCGGCGGCGAGCAACGGGTCGACCCCTCGGGCGAGGAAGGCGCCGATGATGCCGGAGAGCACGTCCCCGGTACCGGCCGTCGAGAGCCGAGCCGAGCCCGAGGTGACGAGCAGGACCGAGCCCGAGGGCGACGCCACGACGGTCGTCCAGCCCTTCAGCAGCACCGTCGCGTGCGCGCGCCGGGCCAGGTCGCGGCGCGGCCGCGATCCGGTCCTCCCCGGGGCGGGTCCCGACGAGGCGCGCGTACTCCCCGTCGTGCGGGGTCATCACGAGCGGCGCCCTGCGTGCCGACAGGAGGCGGACCGCCTCGTCGAGCGTGCCGAGGGCGTTCAACCCGTCGGCGTCGAGGACGAGCGGCACCGCTGCGCCGACCACCAGGCGCCGGACCGCCGCCACGGTCTCGGAGGAGCTGCCGAGGCCGGGCCCGAGGACCAGCGCCCGGCACCTGCTGAGATCGTCGAGGAGCGGCACGGCCCAGTCGCTCGCCGGCAGGTGGCGGGCCACCGCCTCGGTGACGGGCACGGTGCCCGGCGCGACGCCCGGCGAGCCGAGCCGCACCATCCCGGCGCCGGCCCGTGCCACCCCACGCGTGGCCAGCTCGGCAGCGCCGAGCATGCCGGGCGAGCCGGCGGCGACGTAGACCGCGGCGTCCCACTTGTGGCCCTCGGGCCGGCGGGCCGGCAGCAGGGCCAGGTCGGCGTCCTCGACGAGGTGCTGGGGCGGGTTGCCGACCGGGAGGCCGATCCGGCGGACGACGACCTCCCCGGCGCGCCGGCGGCCGGCGCCCAACAGGAGTCCCGGCTTCAGCGCGCCGAAGGTGACGGTGACGTCCGCCTGCACCGAGCGCGGGCCTGCCCGCCCGGTGTTGGCGTCGACACCGGTCGGCACGTCGGCCGCGAGGACGAACGCGCCGAGCGGCGGCGTCGGGGCGTCGTAGCTGCCGCGAAAGCCCGTGCCGAACGCGGCGTCGACGACGAGATCGCACGGCGGCAGCGCCGAGGGCGCCTCGGCGACGGGGACCACCCGGACGCTCGCGCCGCGACGGGCGAGCACGCGCGCCGCCACCCGGCCGTCGTCGCCATTGTGGCCCTTGCCGGCGACGACGACGATTCGCCGGCCGTAGCTGCCACCGAGCATCCGGAGCGCCTCGCTGGCGAGGGCGTAGCCGGCCCGTTCCACGAGCTCATCGATGCCGACGTGCGCCAGCGCCTCCGCGTCGACCGCCCGCATCTCCTCGGCGGTGCAGACCGGCCTCACCGGGCACCCCCCGAGGAGGGGGCGCGGTGCCGGACGGCCCGGCTCACTCTGCGACCACCACGGCGCCCGCGAGCCCGGCGGTGTGGGTGAGCGACACGTGGAAGGTCGCCACGCCGAGCTCGGCGGCGCGTTCGGTGGCGCGGCCCGACGCCGTGAGGTGCGGGGCGCCGTCCTCGGCGCGGCGCACCTCCAGCTCTGTCAGCCCGATACGCCACAGCCCGACGCCGAGCGCCTTCATCGCCGCCTCCTTGGCCGCGAAGCGCGCCGCCAGCCCGGGCACGGGGTCGACCCTCCCGGCGAGGTCCTCACGCTCGGCAGCGGTGAAGACGCGCTCGGCGAAGCCCGGACGCCGCTGCAGCACGCGGCGGAAGCGGGCGATCTCCACGGCATCGAGACCGATGCCGATCACGGGGTGCCCGACCCGCGGGGAGCCGCCGCACCCCCGCTCACTCGACGGTGACGACCTTTGCGAGGTTCCTCGGACGGTCGACGTCGTTGCCCCGGGCCCGGGCGATCTCGTAGGCGAAGCGCTGGAGGGGCAGGACGTCGACGACGGGCGAGCAGAGCTCGAGGACGTGCGGGACCTCGAGCACGGCGTCGACGTGCCCGGCGGTCTCGCTGTCGCCCTGGTCGACCACGGCGACGACCGTCGCCCCCCGCGCCTTCATCTCCTCGACGTTGGCCATCACCTTCTCCCACAGCGGGTGCCGCGTCGCCACGACCACCACCACGGCGCCGGGCTCGATAAGCGAGATCGGCCCGTGCTTCATCTCGCCCGCCGGGTACGCCTCGGCGCGGACGTAGGCCAGCTCCTTCAGCTTGAGGGCGCCCTCCAGGGCGACCGGCAGGCCGGCGCCGCGGCCGAGGAAGTAGAAGTCGTGGACCTCCTTGAAGCGCAGCGCCACCTCCGCGTACTGCTCCGACGACGCCAGCGCGCCGGCGACGGCATCTGGGAGCCCGAGCAGGGTCTCGGCGATCTCGCGCCGCGCCGCGTCGTCGAGCGTCGAGCGGAGACGCGCCAGGTGGAGCGCGAACGCCTGCAACATGACGAGCTGGGCGAGGTGGCACTTCGTCGAGGCGACACCGATCTCGGGCCCGGCCCGCGTGTAGAGGGCGCCGTCGGCCTCTCGCGCCATGACCGAGTCGACCACGTTCGTGAGCGCGACGACCCGGGCGCCCCGCCGACGCGCCTCTTGCATCGCGTGCAGGGTGTCGATCGTCTCGCCCGACTGGCTCACCACGACGACGAGCGTCCGCTCGTCGAGGACCGAGTTGCGGTAGCGGAACTCGCTCGCGATGTCGGTCTCCGCGGGCATCCGGGCCCAGGTCTCGATAGCCTGGCGGCCGACCAGGCCGGCGTGGTAGCTCGAGCCGCAGGCGACGAGCATGACCCGCCCGAACGCGCGGAGCTGCTCGTCGGAGAGCGCCAGCTCCTCGAGCTCGGTCGAGCCGTCGGGCGAGACGCGCCCGAGGAGGGTGTCGCCGACGGCGACCGGCTGCTCGAAGATCTCCTTCGACATGAAGTCGGGGTAGCCGCCCTTCTGGGCGGCGGCGACGTCCCAGGTCACGTGCAGGCGGAGCGCCTCGACCGCCTCCCCGCTGGCCGAGACGACGGAGAAGCCGTCGCGGCGCAGCTCGACGACCTGGTCGTCGCCGATCTGGTACAGCTCACGCGTCGTCGCGAGCGCCGCCGCGATGTCGGAGGCCAGGATGCCGACGCCGTCCGACCACCCGATGATGAGCGGCGAGGTCCGCCGTGCGGCGACGATGACGTCGGGGTCGTCCAGATCGACGAAGGCGACGGCGAAGTCGCCGCGCACGACGGCGAGGCAGCGACGGACCGCTTCGACGAGCGAGCAGCCGCCGGCGCGCTCCTCCTCGACGAGGTGGACGAAGACCTCGGTGTCGGTCGCCGAGACCAACGTGTGGCCGGAGGCCCGGAGTCGCTCGGCGAGCTCGCGGTGGTTCTCGATGATCCCGTTGTGCACGATGGCGATCCGGCCCGTGCAGTCGAGGTGCGGGTGGGCGTTCTCCTCGGTCGGCGCTCCGTGCGTCGCCCAGCGCGTGTGCCCGATCGCCGCCCCGGCGGCGGCAGGCGCGTCGTCGGCCCGGGCGGCGAGCTTCTCGATCGAGCGCGCCCGCTCGGCGGCGCGGACCCGCCAGAGCTCGCCCGCCTCCTTGTCGACGATGACGATGCCGGCGGAGTCGTACCCCCGGTACTCGAGCGACTCGAGACCCGCGAGCAGGATGGAGACCGCGTCGGAGGAGCCGGTGACACCGATGATCCCGCACATGGTGACCCAAAGGCTAGCCGTGCGGCCCGCCACCTTCGCCGCATGGCGCCTCGCCGCGGGCTACGGCCGTGGCCCGGTGCCGCCCGTGCGCGCTGCCCCCGCGGGCGCTAGGGCTCCGGCGAGCCGAGGGCGCGGCGCACCACGGCGACGAGACGCTCGACCGCGCCCGCGGCCTCGTCGGCCGTCGGGGCCTCGACCATGACGCGCACCGCGGCCTCGGTGCCGCTCGCTCGTAGCAGCACCCTGCCCGAGTCGCCGAGCTCGGCCTCGACGCAGGAGACCTCCTGCCAGACCTCGGCCGCAGCGCCGAGCCTGCCCGGCTGTGCGACGGGGACGTTCCGCAGCTCCTGGGGCAGCCGGGTCATCGCCTCCGCGGCGAGGTCGGCGAGCCGCCGGCCGCTCCTGCTCACCAGCTCGAGCAGCTTCAGCGCCGTGAGGATCCCGTCGCCGGTCGTCGCCTCCCGCCGGAACACCAGGTGGCCCGACTGCTCGCCACCGAGGACCAGGGCGTTGGCCTCGAGCGCGTCGGCGACGTGGCGGTCGCCGACGGGCGTCTCGACGACCTTGATGCCCCGCGCCGTCAGCGCCCGCTTGAGGCCGAGGTTGCTCATGACGGTGACGACGATGGCGTCGTTGTCGAGCTGGCCGCGCTCGTGGAGGTCGAGGGCGAACATCGCGATCAGGTGGTCGCCGTCGACGACCCTTCCGAGGTGGTCGAGCGCGATCAGCCGGTCGGCGTCCCCGTCGAAGCAGAGCCCGAGATCGGCGCCCGCCGCGGTCACCGCCGAGCCGAGGCGCTCGGCATGGGTCGACCCGCACCCCTCGTTGATGTTGATCCCGTCGGGGTCCGCCGCCACCACGGCCGCCTCGACCCCGACCCGGGCCAGCACCGCCGGCGCGACGGCGCTCGCCGCGCCGTTGGCGCAGTCGCAGACCACGCGCAGCGTCGTCCCCGGCCGCATCGCGACGGAGGTCACCAGGTGGTCGAGGTAGGCCGAAACGGCCTCCGGCTCCTCGACGAGGTCGCCGACAGCCGCTCCCACGAGGGCGTTCGGATCGGCGGCACGCACCCCTGCCGCGGCGACGAGCAGGTCCAGCTCCTCCTCGACCGCGCGCTCCAGGGCGTCGGGCAGCTTCGTCCCGGCCGGGGACAGCAGCTTGATCCCGTTGTCGGAGAAGGGGTTGTGCGACGCCGAGATCATCGCCGCCGGGATCCCGCGCGCTGCGGCGAGCCAGGCCAGCCCGGGCGTCGGGATGACCCCGACGTCGACGACGGTCGTGCCCTCCGCCGTCAGGCCCGCGGCGAGCGCGCCGAGGAGCATCCGGCCCGAGCGGCGCGTGTCGCGCCCGACGAGGAACGTGCCCCCCGGCATCCGCCGTGCGGCGGCGCGCCCGAGCGCGAGCGCGAGCTCGGGCGTCAGCTCGGTGTTGGCGACACCGCGGATCCCGTCGGTGCCGAACCGCAGGGGCACGGCAGCCTCAGCGCTTGGAGTACTGAGGCGCCTTCCGGGCCTTCTTCAGGCCGTACTTCTTGCTCTCCTTCTCGCGGGCGTCTCGCGTGAGGAGGCCGGCACGCTTCAGGCCGGTCCGCAGCTCCGGGTCGAGCTCGATGAGGCCCCGGGCGATGCCGAGGCGCAACGCCCCCGCCTGGCCGGAGACGCCGCCACCGTCGATCGTCGCGTCGACGTCGTAGGTCTCGGCCCGGCCGGCGACCCGCAGGGCCTCGGTGGCATGCACCCGGTGGGTGGCCGACGGGAAGTACTCCTCGATCGGCCGGCGGTTCACCGTCACCGCACCCTGGCCGGGACGGAGGCGGACACGCGCGACGGCGGACTTGCGGCGGCCGGTGGACTGGACGAGCGGATTGGGCATGTACGACCCCTCTGGAGGAACTGCTAGGAGGCGCGGCGGGCGCCGGGCAGGTGGAGTGGCTTCGGCATCTGGGCGGCGTGCGGGTGGTCGGGCCCCGCGTAGACCTTCAGCTTGGCGAACATCTGTCGGCCGAGGGTCCCCTTCGGGAGCATGCCCCGCACGGCACGCCGGACGACCTCTTCCGGCTTGCTGTCGAGCAGCCTCGTGTAGCTCGTGGCGCGGAGCCCGCCCGGGTAGCCGCTGTGGTGGTAGGCCGTCTTGGCGTCCGCCTTGCCGGCGGTGAGCACGATCTTGGCGGCGTTGACGACGATGATGTGGTCGCCGGTGTCGAGGTGCGGCGCGAAGATGGGCTTGTGCTTGCCCCGCAGGCGCGCGGCCACCTCGGTCGCCAGGCGGCCGAGCACCAGGCCGTCGGCGTCGACGACGAGCCAGGCACGCTCGATCTCGCTCGGCTTCGGTGAGTAGGTGCGCACTGGGGTCCTTTGCTCGCGCTCTTCAGCGCGCTCGTTCGCGGAACTGACGCTCCGCCGCCGGGGGCCGTGACGGCCACGCCGGGCGCGAGGCGTGCCCAGCGTAGTCGAGGCGAGGGGGCCTGTCACACGGTCCCGGGCCGCGTCGGCGGGCGGGCCGCACCGGGCGCGCCGCGCCCGGACCACCCGGCCGGGGCCCGGCTCAGAGCACAGCTGACAGGAACCCCTTCGTGCGCTCCTGCTGGGGGTTGGCGATCACGTCGCGGGGGCTGCCCTGCTCGACGACGACCCCGCCGTCCATGAAGACCAGCGAGTCGCCGACCTCCCGGGCGAAGCCGATCTCGTGGGTGACGACGATCATCGTCATGCCCTCGGCCGCGAGGCCGCGCATGACGTCGAGCACCTCGCCGACGAGCTCGGGGTCGAGGGCGCTCGTCGGCTCGTCGAAGAGCATCAGCTTCGGCTCCATGGCGAGCGCCCGGGCGATCGCGACCCGCTGCTGCTGGCCGCCGGAGAGCTGGTTCGGGTAGGTGTCGCGCTTGTCCCCGAGCCCGACGCGCCCGAGCAGCCGCGTGGCGCGCTCGGTGGCCACGGCACGCGGCTCCCGCTTCACGAGCACCGGCCCGGCGGTGACGTTCTCGAGCGCCGTCATGTGCGGGAAGAGGTGGAAGTGCTGGAAGACCATCCCGATCGCGGCACGGCGCCGGCAGATCTCGCGCTCGGGCAGCTCGTGGAGGCGCCCACCGTGCTCCTGGTAGCCGACGAGGCTGCCGTCGACGTACAGCCGGCCCGCGTTGATGTTCTCGAGGTGGTTGATGCAACGGAGGAAGGTCGACTTGCCCGACCCCGAGGGGCCGATCAGGCACATCACCTCGTTCGGCGCCACCTCCAAGGTGATGCCCTTCAGCACCTCCAGGGATCCGTAGCGCTTGTGCACGCCCTCGGCGCGCACCATCGGTCCGGTCACCGCTACACCTCGACCGTCGCGCCGGGGAAGGGCACGCGCCACCTGGCGAAGTTCCGCCGGAGCTGGGTGCGCAACGGCGGGTACGGCACGGTCACGACGGCGCCCCGGGCGTAGTGGCGCTCGACGTAGTACTGGCCGATCGTCAGCACGGTCGACAGGGCGATGTACCAGAGGCTGGCCACGATCAGCATCGCGATGATCTGGTACGTGCGCGCCGCGATCAGCAACGACTCGCCGGTCAGCTCGTAGACGGCGGCGACCGAGGCGAGGGCCGAGGTCTTCAGCATCGAGATGACCTCGTTGCCCGTCGGGGGGACGATCACCCGCATCGCCTGGGGGAGCACGATCTTTCTCATCACCAGCGTGCGGCGCATCCCGAGCGACTGGGCGGCCTCGGTCTGGCCGTGCGCGACCGAGAGGATGCCGGCCCGGACGATCTCGGCGTAGTAGGCGGCCTCGTTCAGCCCGAGGGCGAGGATCGCGGCGTCGACGGCGGTGATGAAGGTCCCGGCGTTGCCGTGCACGAACTGCGGCCCGAACGGCACGCCGATGCCGAGCGAGGGGAAGAGAACCGCGATGTTGTACCAGAAGAGCACCTGGATGAAGACGGGCGTCCCCCGGAAGAACCAGATGTAGAGCCAGCTGGAGCCCGACACGAGCGGGTTCGGCGAGAGGCGCATCACCGCGAGGACGATGCCGAGGACGATCCCGATCGCCATCGCCCCGGCGGTGATCTCGAGGGTGAGCGCGACGCCGCCGAGGATCGGTCCGGAGAAGAGGTAGTGACCGACGACCCGCCAGCCGAAGCGGGGGTTCGTGACAAGGGTGTGGACGAGCATCGCCACCACCACGAGGAGGGCGGCCGTCGCCACCCATCGCCACCGATGACGCAGGGGCACCGCCCGGATCTCCTCTGGGCCGTGCCCCTGCGCGTCACTCATCATCAGCGGCCCCAGCCGCCCGTACCGCTCGGAGCCCGGGCGCTACGAGACGATCTGCGGGTTCGTGATCGCCCCGGTCTGGGTGCCCCACTTGGCGAGGATCTTGGCGTAGATCCCGTCCTTCATCAGCACCTTCACCGCGGCGAGCGTCGCTTTGTCCAAGGTGGACGACTTCGGGAACGCGAGCCCGTAGGGCGCGACCTCGAACGCCTGACCGTTGAGCTTGAACTGCCCGTTCGACTGCTTCACGATGTAGGCCGCGACCTGGGAATCGGAGAAGCCGAGCTGCGCGCGGCCGCTCGAGACCGCCAGGTTGGCCTCGTTCTGGTCGTTGTAGCCGAGCACCGTGACGCCGGCCTTCTTCGCCTTCTTGCAGGCGGTGTTCTGCGTCTGGGCGTCGGTCTGCTCGGTCGTCCCGTTCTCGACCGAGACCGTCTTGCCGCACAAGCTCGCCAGGCCGTTCAGCTTCAGGGTGCTCGAGGCCTTCGTGTAGTACCCCTCGCCGGCCTGGAAGTACGAGACGAAGTTCACGACCTTGGCGCGGGCGCTCGTGATCGTAAAGGAGGAGTTGCCGACGTCGAACTTGCCCGACGTGAGGCCGGTGATGATCGTGTCGAAGGTGATGTTCTCCGTCTTGGCCTTGACGCCCATCACCGCCGACAGGGCGGTCGCGAAGTCGGCGTCCATCCCGATGATGGTCTTGCCGTTCGCCGCGACGAACTCGTCGGGCGGATACGTCGCGTCCAACGCGTAGGAGATGACGCCCGTCTTCACGATGGAGGCCGGGACGAGCTTGGCCACGGCGGGGTCCTTCGGTGGCGTCGGGATCGTCGCCGCGTGGCGGACCGCGGCCCCGGCCGGCGCGCCGGCGACCCCCACCGCCAGCAGCGACGCTGCGAAGGCGGCGCCGAGCGAGGCCGCGAGCAACCTGTTGGGTCGGGTGCGGATCTGCGTCATGGTGCCTCCCACCTGCCAGATTGACGGCCAGAGCATAGCCAGTCACCGCCGATGGTTGCGGTCCTGGTCATATGGACTTCACGGGATCGTAACGACACGGGGCCGCTCAGCTCCAGGTGCCCCCGAGGTCGTCGGGATAGCGGACGGCGACAAGGCAGAGCCCCTGCGGCGGGGCGAGCTGCGGCGCGCCGGTGCGGTCGCCGCTGCGCAGCAGGGCCACGACGTCGCTCGGACGGATCCGCCCCGTCCCCGCCGCGACGAGCGCGCCGACGGCCGAGCGCACCATCTGGTGGCAGAACGCCTTCGCCTCGATCTCGAAGCGCAGCAGGCCCTCGCCCGCATCCTTCCAGTGCGCGTCGAGCACCCGCCGGGTGAGCGGGCCGGACGGGCGATCGGGGGGCCGGCGGCAGAAGGCGGCGAAGTCGTGCTCGCCGACGAGCGGGTCGGTCGCCAGGCGCAGCACGGCGAGGTCGACGGGCCCCCCGACGTGCCAGACGTGGCTGCGGCGCAACGGGTCGCGCCGGCCGACCTCGACGTCGTAGCGGTACCGGCGCGAGAGCGCCGAGCGCCGGGCGTCGAAGCCGGCGGGCACGGTGACGGCCCGCCACACCTCGACGTCCGGGCCTGCCTGGTGGGAGAGGGAGGTCGCGAGGACCGCCAGCTTCTCGCCCGGTGCGCCGGAGGCCCCGTACCGGCGGGCCAGGAGCCCGGCCGCCAGGTCGACGTGGACGACCTGGGCGGACGCGTGGACGCCGGTATCGGTGCGCCCGGCGCAGGTCCAGGCCACAGGGGCGCCGGCGATCGCCTCGAGCGCCGCGGCCAGCGCCCCCGCGACGGTGCGCTGGCCAGGCTGGGCGGCGAAGCCGTGGAAGCCCGAGCCGTCGTACGCGACCCCGAGGGCGACGCGGACGAGCGGCCCGGAAGGGGCCGCTCGTGCAGGTTCGTTTGTGTCCTCGGGCACCTCGGTCGGGGAGGCGGGCGGGCCGCCGTCGCCGGGCGTGCCGGGCCCGGCCGACCCGAGATCGAACAAGGTCAATCGCGAACGAACTCGATCCGGGCCATCGGGGCGTTGTCGCCCGGACGGGGACCGAGCTTCAAGATGCGGAGGTAGCCGCCCGGGCGATCGGCATAACGCGGGGCGATCTCGGCGAAGAGCCGGTGCGCCATCTCCTTGTCCCGGATGAACGCCACCACCTGGCGTTGGTTGTGGACCCCGCCGGCGCGCGCCTTCGTGATCAGCTTCTCGGCGACGGGCCGGAGGGCCTTCGCCTTCGCCTCGGTGGTGACGATCGCCTCCGCGGCGATGAGCGACGCGACGAGATTGCCGAGCATCGCCTTTTGGTGCGCGGGGCCACTGCCGAAGCGGGCACCCTTCCTCGGTGCGGCCGGCATCTCAGTAGCCTTCGCCGGCGAGCGAGAGGCCCCGCTCGTCGAGGCGCTGGATGACCTCGTCGAGGGACTTCTGACCGAAGTTCGTGATGTTCAACAGGTCGGCCGGCGTGCGCTCGACGAGCTCGCCGATCGAGTTGATCTGGGCCCGCTTCAGGCAGTTGCGCGGCCGCTCGGACAGGTCGAGGTCCTCGATCGGCTGGTCGAGGTCGGGCGAGCCGCTGGTCGAGGTCCCGACGTCGCCGAGCTCGAGACCCTGGGCGTCCTCGGAGAGCTCGGCGACGAGGCCGACGAGGGCGCGCAGCGTCTGGCCCGCCGAGGCGAGCGCCTCACGCGGGGTGACCGAGCCGTCCGTCTCGATGTCGAGCACCAGCCGGTCGAAGTTCGTCGACTGCTCGACCCGGGTCGGCTCGACCGCGAAGGCGACGCGCCGCACGGGCGAGAAGATGGCGTCCACCGGGATCACGCCGATCGTCGCCGAGTGCTTGTTGCGCTCGGCCGAGACGTAGCCCTTGCCCGCGCTCGACCGTGACGTCGATCGGCCAGGCGGCCCTTCGCGTTCACCGTCGCGAGGTGGAGCTCCGGGTTCAGCACCTCGACGTCCGAGGTCGTCTTCAGGTCGGCGCCGGTGACGTCGGCGGGGCCGCGCACGTCCAGCCGGAGCGTCACCGGGTCGTCGCTCTCGGAGGTCAGCACCAGGTCCTTCAGGTTCAGGATGACGTCGGTGACGTCCTCGTTCACCCCCTGCAGGTAGTGTCGAACTCGTGCAGGGCGTCGTCGAAACGCACCTGGGTGACGGCCGCGCCCGGAATCGAGGACAGCAGCGTCCGCCGAAGTGAGTTGCCCAGCGTGTGGCCGAACCCGGGCTCGAGCGGGCCGATCGCGAACCGCTGGCGGTTCGCTTCCTCCTCGCCGACGGCCTCGACGCTGGGTCGCTGGATGATGAGCATCTTCTCTGGCTCCTGTGTGCGCGCTGTCGTACTGCTGCGGGCGGCCTACTTCGAGTACAGCTCGACGATGAGCTGCTCGCGCACCGGGCACTCGATCTGCTCCCGCTGGGGCAGCGTGCGGACGCGTCACCGCGTTGCCGCCGTCTTCGACCTCGAGCCAGCCCGGGACCGGGCGGTCGATCGTGTCGAGGTTCTGGCGGACGGCGATCACGTCGCGTGAGGCCGGGGCGAGGGAGACGACGTCGCCCTGGCGCACCCGGTAGCTCGGGATGGTGACCCGCTTGCCGTTGACGAGGACGTGGCCGTGGTTGACGAACTGGCGGGCCTGGGCGCGGCTGGCCGCCACAGCCGGCACGGAAGGCGATGTTGTCGAGACGCAGCTCGAGCATGCGCAGCAGGTTCTCGCCCGTGATGCCGCTCTGGCGGTTCGCCTCCTCGTAGAGGTTGCGGAACTGCTTCTCGAGCACGCCGTAGATGCGCGCGCGCCTTCTGCTTCTCCCGCAGCTGGAGCGAGGTACTCGCTGACGTCCCTGGCGCGTGCGGTCGCGACCGTGCTCGCCCGGCGGGTACGGCCGGCGCTCGATCGGGCACGCCGATGCTCTCGCACTTCGGTGCCCTTCAAGAACAGCTTGACCTGCTCCCGGCGGCAGAGCCTGCACGCCGGACCGGTGTAGCGGGCCATGTCCTCCTCCGTCGGTCCCGCTAGACCCGGCGCCGCTTCGTGGGGCGGCAGCCGTTGTGCGGGATGGGGGTGACGTCCTTGATGCCGGTGACCTCGATGCCCGGTCGTTCTGCGATGCGAGCGGATCGCGGTCTCCCGGCCGGAGCCGGGGCCCCGCACGAGCACGTCGACCTTGCGCACGCCGTGCTCCATCGCCCGCCGGGCGCACTGCTCGGCCGCCATCTGGGCGGCGAACGGCGTCGACTTGCGCGAGCCCTTGAACCCGACGTTGCCGGCCGACGCCCAGGCGAGGACGTTGCCCTCGTGGTCGGTGATCGAGACGATCGTGTTGTTGAACGAGCTCTTGATGTGCGCGACGCCGTGGGCGACGTTCTTGCGCTCGCGCTTGCGGGGCCTGCGGCCTCCGGGCTTCGTGGGCTTTGCCATCGTACTTGCGGACCTTCTTCTTGCCGGCGACGGTCTTCTTCGGTCCCTTGCGGGTCCGGGCGTTGGTGTGCGTCCGCTGGCCGCGCACCGGCAGGCCCGCGGCGGTGGCGGACGCCCTGGTAGCAGCCGATCTCCATCTTGCGCTTGATGTTCTGGGCGACCTCCCGGCGCAGGTCGCCCTCGACCTTGCAGTTGGCGTCGATGTAGTTGCGGAGGCGGGCGACCTCCTCCTCGGTGAGGTCGCGCACCCGGTGTCGACGTTGACGCTCGGCCGCGTCGCAGACCTGCTGGGCGGTGGTGCGGCCGATGCCGTAGATGTAGGTGAGGGAGATCTCGAGGCGCTTCTCGCGCGGGATGTCGACGCCTGCGATGCGGGCCATCGTGTCCCTCGTAGCCCTGCCGCTGCTTGTGGCGCGGGTTCTCGCAGATCACCATGACCCGCCCGTGGCGGCGGATGACCTTGCACTTCTCACACATCGCTCTTGACGCTCGGTCGTACCTTCACTGCCCGTCCCCTGACTCGTGCCCAACTCGCCCATGCACCCGGGCCCCGCCGCAGCGGCGCCCGAACGACCTGCTACTTGTAGCGGTAGGTGATCCGCCCGCGGGTGAGGTCGTAGGGCGTGATCTCGACCTGCACCCTGTCGCCGGGCAGGATGCGGATGCAGTGCATGCGCATCTTGCCCGAGATGTGCGCGAGCACCTTGTGGCCGTTCTCGAGCTCGACGCGGAACATGGCGTTCGGCAGCGGCTCGACGACCGTCCCTTCCAGCACGATCGCATCTTCCTTGGGCTTTGGCAGGTCATCCTCCTAGAAGCATTCCGTCCAGTGACGGGCGGGCCGCGTGCCCACTCACGGACCGTCCGGTGACGGGTCGCTTAGGCCTGCGGGTTGCTCCCGCACGGCCGTAGAGCCCTGTAGCGCTCGTGCGAGGCACGCGACTGGACGGCCGCGAGCCCCACGACCCGAAGCAGACAATGATGTTAGCACCGCCGGCGCGGCCCGGTCACGGCCCCAGGGGCCGGCGCGCCGCGCTCACGGCCGCTCACGGCCGCTCACGGCAGCGTGAGCACCTCCGGCCCGTCCTCGGTCACCGCGATGGAGTGCTCGAAGTGCGCCGACAGGCTGCCGTCGGCCGTCACGACGCTCCAGCCGTCGTCGAGCTCGATCGTGTCGGGCGTCCCGACGTTGACCATCGGCTCGACCGCGAACACGTTACCGACCTTGAGCTTCGGCCCGGGCGTGCCGGGCCAGTAGTTCGGGACCTGGGGCTCCTCGTGCATGGCCGTGCCGATCGCGTGGCCGACGTACTTGCGCACGACGGAGAAGCCGGCCGCCTCGGCGACCTCCTGGACCGCCCGGCCGATGTCGTGGAGGCGGCCCCCGGGCTGCATCTCCTCGATGCCGGCCCAGAGCGAGCGCTCCGTCGTCTCGAGGAGCCGGCGCGCGACGGGCGTCACCTCGCCGACCGCCACCGTGTACGCGGCGTCGCCGTGATAGCCCTCGATGATCGCCCCGCAGTCGACCGAGAGCAGGTCGCCCTCCTTCACGACGTAGTCTCCGGGGATGCCGTGGACGATCATGTCGTTCGGCGAGGTGCAGATCACCGCCGGGAAGCCGTGGTAGTCGAGGAAGTTCGAGCGTGCGCCGCGGCGCTCGAGCACCTCGCGGGCGACGGCGTCGATCTCGCGGGTGGTCACCCCGGGCCGCGACCGCGGCGCGGGTTCGCTCGATCATCTCGGCGACGACGCGCCCCGCCCTGCGCATCTTCGCGATCTCCTCGGGGCGTGCGGATCACGGCGCTCGCCAGAGCCGCTCGTCGATCACCCGGAGCAGCCGGTCGGTCACCTCGTCGGGCGTCCCCTCGCCGGCCACGGCCTCGAGCTTGTCCTTCTCCGCGTACCACGACGATCAGCGGCGCCGTCTGGGCCTCGTAAAGGTCGAGCCGGCGCTTGATCGCCGCCTCGGTGTCGTCCTGGCGCTGGACGACCTCGCCCGCCGCAGACGTCGCAGATCCAGTCGACGCGCGGCGGCACCTTGACCGAGTAGTTGGCGCCGCAGTCGGCGCAGACCCGGCGGCTGGCGAGGCGCTGGAGCACCAGCTCGGTCGGCACCTCGAGGTCCACCACGACGTCGAGCTCGATCGGCTCGAGCAGCTTGTGCGAGCGCCTCGGCCTGCACCACGGTGCGGGGGAAGCCGTCGAGGACGAAGCCACGCCCTTTCGTGTCGTCCTGGTCGAGGCGCAGGTCGACCATCTCCAGCACCACCTCGTCGGGGACGAGCTCGCCCGCGTCCATGTAGCGCTGGGCCTCCTGGCCGAGCGACGTGCGGGACTTCACCGCCGCACGCAGCATGTCCCCGGTCGAGATGTGCGGGATGACGTAGTGGTGCGACAGGCGGACGCACTGGGTCCCCTTGCCCGCCCCCTGCTTGCCGAGGACGACGAGTCTTGCGCCGGGTACCACCTAGCGGAGAAAGCCCTCGTAGTTGCGCATCGTGAGCTGGCTGTCGATCTGCTTGTATCGTCTCGAGCGCGACGCCGACGCAGATCAGCAGCGTCGTCCCGAAGAACGGGATCGACGTGATGTGCCAGGCCGCGAGCAGCACGGAGGGGAGGAGCGCCACGGCCGCGAGGAACAGCGAGCCGGGGAGGGTGATGCGGTTCAGGATCCGGCGCGAGGTACTGCTCCGTCGGCTGCCCGGGGCGGATGCCGGGGATGTAGCCGCCCTGCTTGCGGATCGTGTCGGCCTGCTGGTACGGGTCGAAGCTCACCTGCACGTAGAAGAACGTGAACACCACGATGAACAGGCCGTAGAGGACGAGGTAGACGCCGCCCGTCGGGCTGTAGAGGTTGGCCTGGATCCAGTTGCGCACGCCCGTCCAGGGCATGACCGTGGCGATCAGCACCGGGATGTACAGGACGGAGCTGGCGAAGATGATCGGGATGACGCCGGCCTGGTTCACCTTCAGCGGGATGTAGGTGCTCTGTCCGCCGTACATCCGCCGGCCCGACGACGCGCTTCGCGAAGGTGCACGGGGATGCGGCGCTGGCCGAGCTCGACGAAGACGATGAGCGACCAGCAGACCGACGCAGACGATGCCGATGATCACCAGCCCCGCCCAGCCCTTGGTCGCCTTGATCAGATCGACGCTCGAGGGGGAGGGTGGCGACGACGTTGGCGAAGATCAGGATCGACATGCCCTGGCCGATGCCGCGCTGGGTGATCAGCTCGCCGAGCCACATGACGAACGCGGTGCCGGCGGTGAAGGTGAGCACGATGAACAGCACCCGCGGCGCGGTGAAGTCCGGGATGAAGTCGATGCCGAGGTGGAGCCGCCGCCGAGAGCGTGGCCGAGTGGAGCAGGAAGACGAGGCCCGTGGACTGCATCAGGGCGAGCGCCGACCGTCAGGTAGCGCGTCGCCTGGGTGATCTTGCTCTGGCCGACCGCACCCTGGTCACGCCACTCGGCGAGCTTCGGGATCACCGTGCCGAGGAGCTGGATGATGATCGAGGAGGTGATGTAGGGCATGATCCCGAGCCCGAACACCGCGACGCGCGTGAGCGCCCCGCCCGAGAAGAGGTCGAGGAAGCCGAGGAGGCCGCGAGCCCCTCGTGGAGTTCTTGATCGCCTGGATCTCGGAGAAGCTGACGCCCGGCACGGGCACGTTCGCGCCGAGCTGGTAGAGCGCGACGATCAGCAGCGTGAACAGGACCTTGTTCCGCAGGTCGGCGACCTTGACCATATTGCGCAGGCTGGAGAGCACGACACCTCCCTGTTATTCGCAGGGCGCTGGACGTCCATCGTGGCGGGGTCCCGGATCCGGTGCCCCGGACCCTAGCGCCTCGGACGGGATCAGCGGTTGGCGAGAGCGTTGCCCCGAACAGGGGGCCGGCGGTCGCCGTAGGGCGAGGGGACGACGGTGGCGCTCCCGCCGGCGGCGGTGATGGCCGCGCTCGGCGCTCTTCGAGAATCGCGTGCGCCTCGACGGCGATCGCACGGGTGAGCGCGCCGCCGCCGAGGACCTTGACCAGCCCCTTGTGGTGGACGAGACCGGCGGCGCGCAGGGTGTCCGGCGTCACGGTGTCGGCGCCGATCGCCTCGAGCACGTCGAGGTTCACGACGTTGTACTCGACCCGGAAGGGGTTGGTGAAGCCGCGGAGCTTCGGGATGCGCTGGGTGAGCGGCAGCTGGCCGCCTTCGAAGCCCGGCTTGACCGTGTTGCGCGCCTTCTGGCCCTTGGTGCCGCGGCCGGCGGTCTTGCCGCCCTTGCCGCCGATGCCGCGACCGACGCGCCGGCGCGAACGGTCGGGACCCGGGTGCCGGGGTCAGCTCGTGGATCCGCATCAGCTCTTCGCCTCCTCGCTCGTCGCCGCGGCGGCGTCCGCCGAAGCGGAGCGTGACCGGGCGGGCGCTGCCGCCGGGACCGACTCGACCCGCACCAGGTGCGGCACCCGTGCGATCATCCCGCGGATCTCGGGCCGGTCGGGCAGGATGTTCGTCTCGCCGATCCTGCGCAGCCCGAGGGCCCGGAGGGTGCCACGGTGCTTGGGCTTGGTGCCGATGGCGGAGCGCACCTGGGTGACCTGGAGGGCGGCCGCCTCGGGGGCGGCCTTGGTGCACGCGCCATCTCAGCGGGCCTCCGCGGCGAGGCGCGTGGCGCGGCGACGCTCGTCGTAGGCGCGCAGCACCCCGGCCGGGGTGACCTCTTCGGGCGTCTTGCCCCGAAGGCGCGGCGATCTCGTCGGGGCGCCGGAGCGCCTTCAGCCCGGCGATGGTGGCGTGGGCGACGTTGATCGAGTTGGAGGTCCCGAGCGACTTCGCCACGATGTCGTGAATGCCGGCCATCTCGAGGATCGCACGGGCCGCGCCGCCGGCGATGACGCCGGTACCGGGAGCGGCGGGCTTGAGCAGGACGCGGCCCGCACCTGCCCGACCGAGGATCGGGTGGGTGATGGTCGACCCGGCGAGGGGCACGTCGAACAGGTTCTTCCGGCCTCTTCGATCCCCTTCTGGACCGCGAGGCCGGCCTCCTTGGCCTTGCCGTAGCCGAGGCCGACGCGGCCCTGGCCGTCGCCGATCACCATGAGCGCGGTGAAGGAGAAGCGGCGGCCACCCTTGACGACCTTGGCCACGCGGTTCACCTTGATGGTGCGCTCTTCGAACTGCTGCTCGGCCATCCTCAGAACTCCAGTCCCGCTTCGCGCGCTGCTTCGGCCAGGGCCGCGACGCGGCCGTGGTAGTCGAGAAGCCACCGCGGTCGAAGACGACCGTCTCCACGCCCTTCTCCTTCGCCCGCGCGCGCCACCAGGTCGGCCGACCTCGGCCGCCGCGGCGACGTTGCCGGTCGGTTCGCCGCGTAGCGACGCCTCGACGGTCGAGGCCGCCGCGATCGTGCGCCCGGCGACGTCGTCGATCACCTGGGCGAGATGTGCTTGTTGGAGCGGAACACCGCGAGGCGCGGGCGCGCCGGCGTGCCCGGCGACCTTGCGCCGCACCCTGGCGTGGCGGCGCTCCCTGCAGCGTCGTGCGTCGTGATGCGTTCGTCATGGCTACTTCCCGGCCTTTCCGGCCTTGCGCAGGACCACGCTCGTCGACGTAGCGCACGCCCTTGCCCTTGTAGGGCTCGGGCTTGCGGATCTTGCGGATGTCGGCGGCCACCTGGCCGACGACGCTCCTTGTCGATGCCGCTGCACGATGACGCTGGTCGGCACCGGGCACCTCGAAGGTGATCCCCTCGGGCGCGTCGACGACGACCGGGTGGCTGAAGCCGAGCGCCAGCTCGAGCTGGCTCGGGCCCTTCGCGGTCGGCGCGGTAGCCGACGCCGACGATCTCGAGCTCCTTCGCGAAGCCCTCGGTCACGCCGGTGACCATGTTGGCCACGAGCGAGCGCGTCAGGCCGTGCAGGGCGCGGCTCGTCCGGGCGTCGTCGGGCCGCTCGACGACGAGCACGGCAGCGTCTCGCCGTCGCGACGGACGGTGATGGCGTCACGGGCATCGACCGCTGCAGGCGTGCCCTTGGGGCCGTTCACGGTGACTTCGTGTCGCCGCCGAGTGACCTCGACGCCCGAGGGCACGGGGATCGGGCTCGTCCGATGCGGGACATCAGCCGATCTTCCCGCTCACGCCGACGGTCGCCCCGACGGCGCTCCGGCGCTTACCAGACATAGCAGAGCACCTCGCCGCCCACCTTGCGCTGGCGCGCCTCGCGGTCGGTCATCAGCCCGTGGCTCGTGCGAGAGGACGGCGACACCCATGCCCCCGAGGACGCGGGGCAGCCGCTCGGCACTTGCGTGTAGACGCGCAGCCCCGGCTTCGAGACGCGCTTCAGCCCCGCGATCGACGTCGGTTGCGGTCGTGGCGTGTACTTCATGTTGATCTCGAGCGACCGGCCCGGACGCGGCGGCGTCGTCGCTCACCTCGAAGCCCGCGATGTAGCCCTCGCGCTCGAGGACCTGGGCGAGCGCGGCCTTCAGCTTCGAGCCCGGCATCCGCACCGAGTCGTGCATCGCGGCGTTCGCGTTGCGGATGCGCGTGAGCATGTCGGCGATCGGGTCGGTCATCGTCATCGTCGATCGCCTCCCCTCACCAGCTCGCCTTGGTCACGCCGGGGATCTCGCCCGGCGTGCACCAGCTCGCGCAGGCAGATCCGGCACAGGCCGAACTTGCGGTAGACCGAGCGCGGCCGGCCGCAGCGCCGGCAGCGCGTGTAGCCGCGCACCTTGAACTTCGGCTTGCGCTGCTGCTTCTGATCGAGTGCCTTCTTCGCCATCGCTCGCTACTGTCTCCTCGCGTCTGAACGGGAAGCCGAAGGCGTCGAGCAATGCCCGGCCCTGCGGCGTCGGTCGCGGCCGTCGTCACGATCGTGATGTCCATGCCGCGGACTGCGTCGATCTTGTCGTAGTCGATCTCGGGGAAGATCAGCTGCTCGTGACGCCGAACGTGTAGTTGCCGCGCCCGTCGAACGACCGGGCGGCAGGCCCCGGAAGTCGCGGATGCGCGGGATCGCGAGGCTGATGCAGCCGGTCGAAGAACTCCCACATGCGGTCGCCCCGCAGCGTCACCTTGCACGCCGATGGCGTTGCCCTCGCGCAGCTTGAAGCTGGCGATGGACGTCTTCGCGCCGGGTCACGACGGGCTTCTGGCCCGTGATCGTCTCGAGGTCGCGCTGACCGCCCCGTCGAGCAGCGACTGCCTGCTGGGTGGCGCGCCCGACGCCCATGTTGATCACGATCTTCTCGAAGCGCGGGACCTGCATCATGTTCGAGAGCCCGAGCTCGCTCTGCGAGCTGGTCGCGGATCTCGCTCGTGTAGCGGTCTTCAAGCGCGGCCGTTCGGCCACGGCCGTCGCCGCGCTCACAGGTCGCCTCCCGCACTTGCGGCAGACCCGCGCCTTCATGCCGTCCTCCGAGATGCGGTAGCCGACCCGTGTCGGCCCGCACTTCGAGCAGAGCAGCGCCACGTTCGACGCGTCCGGATCGGCATGTCCTTGTCGATGATGCCGCCCTGGATCGTGGCGCCGGGTCGGCTTGGTGTGCGCGCTTGGCGATGTTGACCCCGGCGACGATCACCTTTTGCTCGCTCGGGCATCGCCCGATCGACCTCGACCCGTCTTGCCACGATCCTTGCCCGTGAGCACCTGAGACCTCGGTCGCCCTTGCGTATCCGCATCACAGACACCTCCGGCGCGAGGCGAGACGATGCGCATGAACTTCTTGTCGCGAGCTCCCGGCCGACGGGACCGAAGATGCGGGTCCCTCGCGGCTGGAGCTGCTCGTTGATCAGCACGGCGGCGTTCTCGTCGAAGCGGATGTAGCTGCCGTCGGGACGGCGCTTCTCCTTCTTCGCTGCGCACGACGACGCAGCGGACGACGTCGCCCTTCTTCACCGCGGCGCCCGGGAACGGCGTCCTTCACCGTGGCGATGAAGATGTCGCCGATGCGACGCGTAGCGACGGCGCGAGCCGCCCAGCACCTTGATGCAGAGGACCTCCTTGGCGCCGCTGTTGTCGGCGACCTTGAGACGCGACTCCTGCTGGATCATCGGGCACGCTCCAGGATCTCGACCAGGCGCCAGCGCTTCAGCTTCGAGAGCGGGCGGGTCTCGGCGATGCGGACGCGGTCGCCGACGGCCGCGGCGTTCTCCTCGTCGTGGACGTAGAGGCTGCTTGGTGCGCTGGACCGTCTTGCCGTAGCGGGCGGTGACGCGACACGCTCGATCGACGGCGACGACGGCGGTCTTGTCCATCGTCGTGCGAGACGACCGTCCCCTCGCGGACCTTGCGGGCGTTGTCCGAGCGGTCTCGGGCGTCTGCCCGGCGGTCTCGGCCATCACTCCTCCTCCGTCACTCGGCTCGGCGCGCGGCCACGGCGTGCCGGGGCGCCTTCGCCACGGCCGGGGCGCGCCGGGCGGCCGGCACGATGCCGGACTCGCGCTCGGTCCGCAGCGTCGACGAGCCGAGCGATCGTCCTTGCGCACGGACGCCGATGCGGCTCGAGTTGTCGAGCTGGCCCGTGGCGAGCTGGAAGCGCAGGTTGAACAGCTCCTTGCCGCGACTCGCCCAGGCGCTGGTCGAGGTCGCGCGTCGTCGAGCTCGCGAAGCTCCTGTCGCCTTCGCCATCAGACCTGCACCTCCGTCGACGAGCCGACGCCGGGACGCACCACGAAGCTGCGCCTTGATCGGCAGCTTCTGGATGGCGCGCTCCATGGCGCCGCGCGCCAGGCTGCTCGTCAACGCCGGACAGCTCGAACAGCACGCGGCCGGGCTTGACCACCGCGACCCAGTGCTCCGGGTTGCCCTTGCCCGAGCCCATGCGGGTCTCGGCCGGCTTCTGGGTGACGGGCTTGTCGGGGAAGATCGCGGATCCAGACCTTGCCGCCTCGCTTGACGTGGCGGGTCATCGCGATACGGGCGGCCTCGATCTGGCGGGCGGTGATCCAGCCCGGCTCGAGCGCCTGGATGCCGTAGTCGCCGAAGTCGATCGTCGTGCCGCCCTTGGCCATGCCGGTGAGCCGGCCGCGGTGCTGCTTGCGGTGCTTGACCTTGCGGGGCATCAGCATGGTCAGTCCTGTCTCCTTGCGGAAGTGCGGGAGCGTCGTGGTGCTGCTCGCGGGTGCGCCGCTCGATCTCCTCCTCCTCCGCCAGGAGCTCTCGAGCGGGTCGTCCGGGGACGCCGCGGCCACGAGCACCTCGCCGACGGGCGGCTGCTCCTCGACCACCTCTTCGGCGGCCGCGGCCGGGGCCGGGGCCGGGGCCTCGACGCCGGGCGCGGCCGGCGTGCCGGGCTCGCCGAGCTCGGGCCGGCGGCGGCCGCCTCCGGCGCTCACGATGCGGCGGCGGCGCGCCTGGCCGGACGTCTCGCCGACGGCCATCGCGGCCTCGCGGGCGATCTTGTCCTCCGCGGCGGTGCTTGTAGGGCAGGATGTCGCCCTTGTAGATCCAGACCTTGACGCCGATGCGGCCGGTCGTGGTCCGGGCCTCGCGGAAGCCGTAGTCGATGTCGGCGCGCAGCGTGTGCAGCGGCACCCGGCCCTCGCGGTACGACTCCTTGCGGGCCATCTCGGAGCCGCCGAGGCGGCCCGAGCACTGGACGCGCATGCCGAGGGCGCCGGCCTTCTGCACGGTCTGGATGGCGCGCTTCATGGCGCGGCGGAACGCGACCCGGCGCGCCAGCTGGTCGGCGATGCCCTGCGCGATCAGCGCGGCGTCGAGCTCCGGCTGCTTGATCTCCTGGATGTTGAGCTGGATCTTGGGGTTCTCCGTGATCTTGCGCCAGCTCGGCGGCGGAGGCGGTCGGCCTCGGCGCCGCGCCGGCCGATCACGATGCCCGGGCGCGCGGTGTGGACGTCGACGCGGAGCCGGTCACGGGTGCGCTCGACCTCGATGCGGCTCACGGCCGCCGCCTCCAGCTGGCTCATCAGGTAGTCGCGGATCTTCCAGTCCTCGATGACGCGGTCCTGGTACTCCCGCGCTCGTCGAACCAGCGCGACTTCCAGTCGGTGGTGATGCCGAGGCGAAAGCCGTAGGGGTTGACCTTCTGGCCCATCAGTCCTCTCTCTTCCTGTGCGGCCGTGTCGGCCGCCTCGGCCGCGACCGCCTCGTCCGCGGCGTCCTCCGCCTCGGCGTCACCGGTCTCGACGACCTCGTCCTCGGCCTCGCCGTTCTCCGCCGCCTCGGCCTCGAGCGCCTCGGTCTCGAGCGCCTCGGTCTCGAGCACCTCGGTCTCGGGGGCGGACGTCGCCTCCGCGAGCTCGCCGCTCGGCATCGGCCGCCCCGGCGCTCGGCGCCGGCTCACCCGCCTGGTCGGCACGCGAGCGTCGCCTCGACGCCGGCGACCGCGGCGCGCCGCGGCGGCTCAGCCGCCTCGCGCCGCCACCCGGGCCCTACGGCGAGCTCGAGCTCGCTCGTCGTGGCAGCCGGGCGACGACGATCGTGATGTGGCAGGTGCGCTTGCGGATCCTGGTGGCGCGGCCGCGGGCACGGGGCCGCCAGCGCTTCAGGGTGGACCCCTCGTCGGCGAAGCAGGCCGCGACGTACAGCTCGTCGGGGTCGAGACCGTCGTTGTGCTCGGCGTTGGCGACGGCCGAGTCGCAGCAGCTTCGCCACGACCGGCGCGGCGGCGCGCTCGCAGTGGTCGCAGGATCTCGCGTCGCGTCGGCGACGTACTCGACTCCGCGGATCAGGCTCGAGGACCTCGCGGGCCTTGTAGCGCCGACAAGTGGCAGTAGCGCAGCACCGCACGGGTCCCGGGGCGCTCGTTCGTCTTCACGGCCATGGTCAGCGCCTCCCCGCGCGTTCCTGGCCGGCGTGGAACCGGAACGTCCGCGTCGGGGCGAACTCGCCGAGCTTGTGCCCGACCATCGCCTCGGTGATGTAGACGGGCACGTGCTTGCGCCCGTCGTGCACGGCGATCGTGTGCCCGACCATGTCGGGGATGATCGTCGAGCGACGTGACCAGGTCTTGATGACCTTCTTCTCGTTGCGACTGTTCAGGTCGTCCACCTTCTTCAGCAGGTGGTCGTCGACGAACGGTCCCTTCTTCAGGCTGCGGGGCATCGTGTCCTCGCTCTGGGCGTCAGCGCCGGGCGCCGCGGCTGCGGCGGCGCCGGACGATGAGCTGGTCGGACTTCTTGTTCCTCGAGCGGGTGCGGCCCTCGGGCTTGCCCCAGGGCGAGACCGGGTGGCGTCCACCGGACGTCTTGCCCTCGCCACCGCCGAGCGGGTGGTCGACGGGGTTCATGGCGACGCCGCGGGTCTGGGGCCGGACGCCCTTCCAGCGGTTGCGGCCGGCCTTGCCGATCTTGACGAGCTCGGCCTCGGCGTTGCCGACCTCGCCGACGGTGGCGCGGCAGTCGATCGGCACCCGGCGCATCTCGGTCGAGGGGAGGCGCAGCGTGGCGTAGGCGCCCTCCTTGGCCACGAGCTGGACGCTCATGCCGGCGCCGCGGGCGATCTTGCCGCCGCCGCCCGGACGTGAGCTCCACGTTGTGGACGACCGAGCCGACGGGGATGTAGCGCAGCGGCAGGGCGTTGCCGGGACGGATCTCGGCGCCCTGGCCGCGACTGCAGCTTGTCGCCGACCGCGACGCCGCTGCGGGGCGAGGATGTAGCGCTTCTCGCCGTCGCGGTAGTGCAGCGAGGGCGATGCGGCGCGTTGCGGTTGGGGTCGTACTCGATCGCCGCCACCTTGGCGGGGATGCCGTCCTTGTCCCGCCTGAAGTCGATGATGCGGTACTGCTGCTTGTGGCCGCCGCCGCGGTGGCGGGCCGTCTTGCGGCCGTAGCTGTTGCGGCCCCCGGTCGTGGGCGTGCGGCACGGTGAGGGAGCGCTCGGGGCTGGTCCTTCGTGATCTCCGAGAAGTCGGAGACCGTCTGGAACCGCCGGCCCGCGCTCGTGGGCTTGCGCTTGCGCACTGCCATAGCTCGCCCCTCAGCTCTCGAACAGCTCGATGCGGTCGCCGCCGACGAGCGCGACGATCGCACGCTTGGTGTCCGGCACGCCGGCCGAAGGTCGCCGCGCGGCGGTTGCGCTTCCGCTTGCCCTTGCGGTTCAACGTGTTGACGCTGGCGACGCGCACGCCGAAGGCCTGCTCGACGGCCTCGCGGATCTCCACCTTGCTCGCCCGGGATCGACGACGAACATGTAGGCGCCGCCGTCCATCAGCCCGTAGGACTTCTCCGAGACCACGGGCCGGAGCAGCACTGCTCGCTCGCCGCTCATGCGTCCTCCCCTGCCTCGGCGGCGCCGTCGGCGGCCGCGCCCTCGCCCGCGTCAGGGGCGGGCTCCTCAGCGACCGGCTCGGCGCTCTCCTCCGCCGCCGGTGCGACGGCGGCGGCCGCCTTCGCCGGGGCGCGGCGTGCCTTGGCCGGCGCCGCGGCGACCTCGGTCGCCGTGCCGAGGAGGGTCTCGTCGGTGAACACGATGACGTCGGCGCCGAGCACGTCGTACGCCTTGAGCTGGTCGGCCGGGATCGTGACGACCTCCGGCAGGTTGGCGAAGGACTTCGCCGCCGCCACATCGGCGCGGGCGAGGACGACGAGCACCGTGCCCTCGCAGGAGAGCGCGCCGAGCGCGGCGAGGGCGTCCTTCGTCCTCGGGACCTCGAAGGTCCAGCGGTCGATGAGCCGCATGCCGCCGTTGCGCGCCCGGTCCGACAGGGCGCAGCGCAGCGCCTGCTGGGTCATCTTGCGGGGCGTCTTCTGCGCGTAGCTGCGCGGCTTCGGTCCGAGGGCGACCCCCCCCCCGCTGTAGTGCGGGGCGCGGATCGATCCCTGGCGGGCGTTGCCCGTGCCCTTCTGGCGGTACGGCTTCGCCGAGCCGCCGCGCACCTCGGCGCGCGTGCGGGTGCTCTGGGTCCCCGAGCGCCGCCCCGCCAGCTGGGCGGTGACGACCTGGTGGAGCAGGGGGCCGTTCAGGGGGACCGAGAAGATGGTCGGGTCGAGGGTGACCCTGCCGAGGGTCGTGCCGTCGGCGGAGGTGCGCTCGATCGTCACGTCCTCCAGCCGGGGGCGCTCGGCCTCGCGGGTTGCGGCGGAACTCACCGGCCACCTCCCTTCACCGCGTTGCGGATCAGCACCAGGCCGCCATTCGGGCCGGGCACCGCGCCCTTCACGAGCACGAGCTGACGCTCGGCATCGGCCTCGACGACCTCCAGGTTGAGCGTGGTGACCCGGGCGTGGCCCATGTGGCCGGCCATGCGCGTGCCCTTGAACACCCGGGCTGGCGTGGCGCAGGCGCCGATCGAGCCGGGAGCACGGTGCTTCTTGTGGTTGCCGTGCGCCGCGCCCTGGCCCTTGAAGTTGTGCCGCTTCATGCCGCCGGCGAAGCCCTTGCCCTTCGAGATCGCCGTGACGTCGACCTTCTCGCCCGCGGCGAGCACGCCCGCGTCGAACTCCTGGCCGACGGCGTAGCCGCTGGTGTCGTCGACCCGCAGCTCGACGAGGCGGCGACCAGGGTCCACGCCTGCCTTGGCGTAGTGACCCGTCTGCGGCTTGGTCAAGGTGGAGGCCCGCCGCACGCCGTACGTCACCTGGACGGCCGAGTAGCCCTCGTGCTCGGGGGTCTTCACCTGGACGACCCGCAGCGGCGACACGCGCACGACCGTCACCGGGACGGCCCGGTGCTCCTCGTCCAAGATCTGGGTCATGCCGACCTTCTCGCCGACGATCGCCTTGGTTGCCATCGTGCTCGCTCGTCTCTCCGTGGGATTCGATCCGCCTCGTCCGGACACAGCAAGGCCCGTCGGGGGAGGAGCCGGTCCGGCGGGACGGACACGACCGTCCCTCGCTCATGCGTGCGCTCCGCCCGGGAAACCCCGAGCGGAGCGCTCGTTCTTCGGTGCCGGGCGGTCCCCCGGGACACATCCCGGGGCACGCTCGGACGTCGTGCTCGTCACCCGCCCCGCACGGCGCGGCGCGAGACGACGACTATACCACCAGGCGGCCAGGTGGCCGCCTGGCGTCAGGCCGACTGGATCTTGATCTCGATGTCGACGCCGGCCGGCAGGTCGAGGCGCTGGAGCGAGTCGACGGTCTTGGGCGTGTGCTCGACGATGTCGACCAGGCGCTTGTGGATCCGCATCTCGAAGTGCTCGCGGCTGTCCTTGTACTTGTGGGGCGAGCGGATCACCGTGTAGCGGTGGTTCTCGGTGGGCAGCGGGACCGGGCCGCGGACCTTCGCCTGGGTGCGCAGCACCGTCTCGACGATCTTCTTCGTCGACTGGTCGATGACCTCGTGGTCGTACGCCTTCAGGCGGATGCGGATCCTCTGGCGGGGACCGTCAGCCACGTCTCGCTCCCGTCGCTACTTGAGGATCTTGGTGACGACGCCGGAGCCGACGGTGCGGCCACCCTCACGGATGGCGAACCGCAGGCCCTCGTCCATGGCGATCGGCTTCTGCAGCTCGACGGTCATCGTCGGTGTTGTCACCGGGCATCACCATCTCCGTGCCCTCGGCGAGGGTGATGGAGCCGGTGACGTCGGTGGTGCGGAAGTAGAACTGCGGCCGGTAGTTCGAGAAGAACGGCTTGTGCCGGCCACCCTCCTCCTTGGTCAGCACGTAGACCTTGGCCTCGAAGTTGGTGTGCGGCGTGATCGAGCCGGGCTTGCACAGCACCTGGCCGCGCTCGACGTCCTCCTTCTTCGTGCCGCGCAGCAGCACGCCGATGTTGTCGCCGGCCTGGCCCTGGTCGAGCAGCTTGCGGAACATCTCGACGCCGGTGCACGACCGTCTTCTGCGTCGGGCGCAGACCGACGATCTCGATCTCGTCGCCGACCTTGACTGATGCCCTGCTCGACCTGGCCGGTCACGACGGTGCCACGGCCGGTGATCGTGAACACGTCCTCGATCGGCATCAGGAAGCGGCTTGTCGATGTCGCGGACGGGCTCGGGGATGTAGTCGTCGACCGCCTCCATCAGCTCCAGGATGCCCTGGCGTCCGCCTCGGCGTCGCCCTCCAGCGCCTTCAGCGCCGAGACCCGCACGATCGGGGTGTCGTCGCCGGGGAACTCGTACTCGGTGAGCAGCTCGCGCACCTCGAGCTCGACCAGGTCGAGCAGCTCCTCGTCGTCGACCATGTCCGCCTTGTTGAGCGCGACCACGATGGACGGCACGCCGACCTGGCGGGCGAGCAGGACGTGCTCACGCGTCTGGGGCATGGGGCCGTCGGCGGCCGACGACGACCAGGATGGCGCCGTCGACCTGGGCCGCGCCCGTGATCATGTTCTTGATGTAGTCGGCGTGGCCGGGCATGTCGACGTGGGCGTAGTGGCGCTTGTCGGTCTCGTACTCCACGTGGGCGATCGAGATCGTGATGCCGCGCTGCCTTCTCCTCCGGCGCCTTGTCGATCTGGTCGAACGCCGTGAAGGCGACGTGCTCGGGTTGTGGTCGTGGAGGACCTTGGTGATCGCCGCCGTCAGCGTCGTCTTGCCATGGTCGATGTGCCCCATCGTCCCGATGTTGACGTGGGGCTTGGTGCGCTCGAACTTCTGCTTGGCCATTGCTGCCGACAGCTCCGTCTGCTCTGGGCAGAGCCGCTCCGGCCCGCCGTGACCTGGATTCCGTGGATCGGTCGTCGTCTCGCCCGCCCCGGGCGCAGCACGTTCGCTGACCGCGGGCGTTCCGGACTGGACGCCTCCGCTCGGTTCCCTACGCCCCCGTCGCCCTGGCGACGATCTCCTTGGCGATCGGCTCGGGAACCTCCTGGTAGCGAGTTGAACTGCATCGTGTACGTCGCGCGGCCCTGGGTGCGGGAGCGCAGGTCGGTAGCGTAGCCGAACATCTCGGCCAGCGGGACCTGGGCCCGGATGACCTGGTTGCGTGCCCCGCTGCTCCATGCCCTCGACCCTGCCCCGGCGCGAGGAGAGGTCGCCGATGACGTCGCCCATGTAGTCCTCGGGCGTGACGACCTCGACGGCCATGATCGGCTCGAGCAGGACCGGGCTCGGCGCGCCGGCCGGCCTTCTTGAACGCCATCGAGCCGGCGATCTTGAACGCCATCTCCGAGGAGTCGACGTCGTGGTACGAACCGTAGGTGAGGGTGACCCGCATGTCGACCGATCGGGTAGCCGGCGAGCACGCCGGACTGCATCGCCTCGCTGGATGCCGGCGTCGATCGACGGGGATGTACTCCTTCGGGATCACCCCGCCGGTGATCTTGTCGACGAACTCGTAGCCGCCGCCGGGGCCGGTGGGCTCCAGGCTGATGACGACGTGGCCGTACTGGCCCCGGCCGCCGGTCTGGCGGACGTAGCGCTCCTCGACCTTCTCGACCGCGCTTGCGGATCGTCTCGCGGTAGGCCACCTGGGGCTTGCCGACGTTGGCGTCGACGTTGAACTCGCGCAGCATGCGGTCGACGAGGACCTCGAGGTGCAGCTCGCCCATGCCCGAGATGACCGTCTGGCCGGTCTCCTCGTCGGTGCGGACCCGGAAGGTCGGGTCCTCCTCGGAGAGCGGCGAAGAGCGCCTTGCCGAGCTTGTCCTGGTCGGCCTTGGTCTTCGGCTCGACGGCGACGTGGATCACCGGCTCGGGGAAGTCGAGCGACTCGAGCACGATCGGGTTGGCGCGGGTCGCAGAGCGTGTCGCCGGTGGTCGTGTTCTTCAGGCCCGACGACGGCGACGATGTCGCCGGCGAAGACGACGTCCTGTGTCCTCGCGGTGGTTGGCGTGCATCTGGAGGATGCGGCCGATCCGCTCCTTGCTGTGTCCTTGGTCGAGTTGAGCACGGTGTCGCCCTTCTGAGGTGCCCGAGTAGACGCGGAAGTAGGTGAGCTTGCCGACGTAGCGGGTCGGCTCATGATCTTGAAGGCCAGAGCCGACGAACGGCTCGTCGTCGTCGCGGCTCGCGCTCGAGCTCGGCGTCGCCCTTGCAGCGTCAGTGCCCGATGGTCGGCGGGATGTCGAGCGGGCTCGGCAGGTAGTCGACCACGGCGTCGAGCAGCGGCTGGACGCCCTTGTTCTTGAAGGCCGAGCCGCAGAGCACCGGCACGGCGTGACCGGCGATGCGTGCCGGTGCGGAGCGCCGCGCGCAGGTCCGTCGGCCGTGATCTCCTCGCTCGTGCGAGGTACTTCTCCATGACGGTGTCGTCGATAGTGCGACACGATGTCGACCAGGTCGTGGCGCGCCAGCCTCGGCCGCGTCGCACGCAGCTCGGCGGGGATCTCGACGATCCTCGACTCCACTTCGCGCCGAGGCTCGTCGTCCCAGACGAGCGCCTTCATCGCGACCAGGTCGACGACGCCGCGGAACTCGGCTCTCGGCGCCGATCGGCAGCTGCACGACCGCGGCAGCGCGTCGAGGCGGTCGCTTGATCATGTCGACGCAGCGCTCGAAGTTGGCGCCGATGCGGTCCATCTTGTTGACGAAGCAGATGCGCGGGACGTTGTACTTGTCGGCCTGGCGCCAGACGGTCTCGGTCTGGGGCTCCACGCCGGCGACCGCGTCGAACACCGCGACCGCGCCGTCGAGCACGCGCAGCGACCGCTCCACCTCGACCGTGAAGTCGACGTGGCCGGGCGTGTCGATGATGTTGATCCGGCAGTCGCGCCACTGGCACGTGGTCGCGGCGGACGTGATGGTGATGCCGCGCTCCTGCTCCTGGACCATCCAGTCCATGGTCGCGGCGCCTTCGTGCACCTCGCCGATCTTGTAGTTGCGACCGGTGTAGTAGAGGATGCGCTCGGTCGTCGTGGTCTTGCCCGCGTCGATGTGCGCCATGATCCCGATGTTGCGGGTCTTGGCCAGGGGGAACTCGCGGGTGCGGGATGTTGGCCATGCGGGTCTCAGTTGTCCTCTGGCATCGCGCTCGGTGCCAGGGGGTGGATGCGAGGCGTACGGGCGGGAGGGAGATCGCTGCCAACGTCGCCGCACTCGGAGGCGACGCGGCTGACACTGTACAGAGTACGGCCTACGCCTGCGGGCGTTACCAGCGGTAGTGCGCGAACGCCTTGTTCGACTCCGCCATCTTCTGCAGGTCCTCCCGGCGCTTCACCGCGGCCCCGATCGCCGTTGCCGGCGTCGAGGATCTCGTTGGCGAGGCGCTGCGGCCATCGTGCTCTCGCGGCGCTGGCGGGCGTAGCCCACGACCCAGCGGACCGAGAGCGTGGTGGCACGCCGGGGGCGCACCTCGACCGGGACCTGGTAGGTCGCACCGCCGACGCGGCGGCTGCGCACCTCGAGCTCGGGCCGGGTGTTGTCGACGGCCCGCTTGAGCGTGCCGATCGGGTCCCCGCCGGTCTTCTCGGCGACCACCTGGAGCGCGTCGTAGACGATCTTCTCGGCCAGGCTCCGCTTGCCGCGCGGAGAGCACCTTGTTGACGAGCTGGGTGACGAGCACCGACCGGTAGACGGGGTCCGGCTGAGCTCGCGACGGGGTGCGGGACCGTTGCGGGGCATCTCAGGACTCCTTCTTGGCGCCGTAGCGGCTGCGGGCCTGCTTGCGGTCGCGGACGCCTGAGGTGTCGAGGGTGCCGCGGATGATCTTGTACCGGACGCCGGGGAGGTCCTTCACCCGGCCGCCACGGACGAGCACGATCGAGTGCTCCTGGAGGTTGTGGCCCACGCCCGGGATGTACGCCGTGACCTCGGCGCCGCCGGTCAAGCCGGACGCGGGCGACCTTGCGCAGCGCCGAGTTCGGCTTCTTCGGGGTCGTCGTGTAGACGCGCGTGCAGACGCCGCGACGCTGCGGGGCGCCCTTCAGCGCCGGCGTCTTCGTCTTCGTCCGCTTGGATGTCCGCCCTTTGCGGACGAGCTGGGCAATCGTGGGCACGCGAAACCTCTCGGGACTGCGGTGGATGGGTCGTCGGCCTGGCGTACGCCACGCGCAGACGGCCAGACGATACTAGAGCCCGCTGACCTGGTGGGCAACAGGCCCCAGCTCGGCGGGTCCCCGGCAGGGACGGCCGCCGTGGCAGCCGTCCCTGCCGGTAGGGATCAGTAGGTGCCCTCCCCGGTCGGCCCGAGCTCTTCGGACGCCGGCGCCGCCGCGACCCTCGGCGGACGCCTCCCCGCCGGCCTCGGGAGCGGCGGCGGCGCCCGCGCCATCCTCCGGCTGGACCTCGACGGCGACGGCCGGGGCCTCGCCCTCGCCGTCACGGAGGTACTGCAGCGCCTCGTCGACGGCTCCCTGCTCCTCGCGGTAGCCGCCGAACGGCGAGCCCTCGACGTTGCGCAGCCAGGCGGCCAGCTCGTCGGTGCCCGGCTCGGCGAGGTCGGAGGACCAGAACGTCATCCGCTGGGCCTCCGGCGTCTCGACCTCGATGGTCGCGGTACTTGCTGATGCCGGTGCCGGCGGGGATCAGCTTGCCGATGATGATGTTCTCCTTCAGGCCGAACAGCCGGTCGGACTTGCCCTCGATGGCCGCCTCGGTGAGCACCCGCGTCGTCTCCTGGAAGGAGGCCGCGGAGAGCCAGCTAGTCGGTGGCCAGCGAGGCCTTCGTGATGCCCATCAGCTCGGGGCGTCCCTCGGCCGGGCGCTTGCCCTCCTGGACGAGCTCACGGTTGACCAGGGCGTAGCGCTGGCTGTCGACCCGCTCCCCGGGGAGGAACGGGGCGTCGCCCGGACTCGGCGACGAGGACCCGGCGCAGCATCTGGCGGACGATCAGCTCGATGTGCTTGTCGTGGATCGACACGCCCTGGTCCCGGTAGACCTTCTGCACCTCTTCGACGAGGTACTGCTGGGTCTCCCGGATGCCCTTGATCTCGAGCAGCTCCTTCGGGTCCTTCGGGCCCTCGACGAGCGGGTCGCCCGCCGCGATCTCCTGGCCCTCGGCGACCTCGAGGTGCGCACGCTGCGAGACGGTGTACGTCTCCTCCGTGCCGTCGTCGGCCGACGACGGTGACGCGCCGACCGGCCTCGTCCTCCTCGACGCGTACGACGCCCGAGGTTCGGGCGAGGACCGCCGCGCCCTTCGGGCGTGCGCGCCTCGAACAGCTCGACGACGCGGGGCAGGCCGTGGGTGATGTCCTCACCGGCGATGCCGCCGGTGTGGAAGGTCCGCATGGTGAGCTGGGTGCCCGGCTCGCCGATCGACTGGGCGGCGATGACGCCGACCGCCTCGCCGAGCTCGATGACCCTGCCGGTGGCGAGCGACTGGCCGTAGCAGGCGGCGCACACGCCGTGGGTCGCCTCGCAGGTGAGCACCGACCGGACGCGGATCCGGGTGACCCCCGGGTCGTCGCGGCCAGGCGCGCGTCGTCCACGTCACTGAGCATCGTGCCCGCCCGCAGCACCGTCCCGTCGGCCAGGCTCACGTCGCTCGGCGAGCACCCGGCCGTAGGCGCGGGTCTCGAGGTAGGAGCGCCGCCCGGACTCGTCCGGGACCACGCCCTCGATCCAGATGCCCCGCGTGCTGCCGCAGTCCTCCTCGCGGACGATGAGCTCCTGGGCGACGTCGACCAGCCGGCGGGTCAGGTAGCCGGAGTCGGCGGTGCGCAGCGCGGTGTCGGCGAGACCCTTACGGGCACCGTGGGTCGAGATGAAGTACTCGAGCACGGAGAGCCCCTCACGGAACGAGGAGACGATCGGGCGCGGGATCATCTCGCCACGCGGGTTGGAGACAAGGCCCTTCATGCCGGCGATCTGGCGCACCTGCTGCGGGTTCCCGCGGGCGCCGGAGTCGACCATCATGTCGAGCGGGTTGAAGGCGATCGGTGGCGAGGTTGCGCTCCATCGCCCGCCCGACCTCGCTGTTGGCGGAGGTCCAGATCTCGATCTCCTTCTGGCGCCGCTCGTCGTCGGTGATGATGCCCCGCTTGAACTGCGCTCTCGGCCTTCTCGGCCTCCTTCTCGTAGCGGTCGAGGATCTGGCGCTTGCTCGGGGGGCGTCTTCACGTCGTCGATCGAGATCGTGAGCCCGGAGCGGGTCGGCGAAGCGGAAGCCGAGCTCCTTGATCCGGTCGAGGCTCTCGGCGACGACGGCCTTCGGGTAGTTGGCCGCGAGCCGCTCGACGATCGACCCGATCGAGGTGGCGCGCTTGCCGACGATGTCGTTGACGTAGCCGAAGTCAGCCGGCAGGGCGGCGTTGAAGAAGATCCGGCCCGGCGTGGTCTCGATCGCCTCGGGCTCCTCGACCGCCTCGTCGCTCTTGTCGACGTTGCGCATCGCGAACGGGAAGCCGTTCGGGCCGCGTCGCAGCATGACCTTGGCGTGCAGCGCGACGTCGCCCGCCTCGAGGCCGCCTCGACCTCGTGGAGACGACGGAAGACCCGGCCCTCGCCGGTGCCGCCGTCGACCATCAAGGTCAGGTAGTAGGCGCCGAAGACCATGTCCTGGGTCGGGACGGTCGATCGGGCGCCCGGTGGCCGGCGAGAGGATGTTGTTCGCCGAGAGCATCAGGATCCGCGCCTCGGCCTGCGCCTCGGCCGACAGCGGCAGGTGGACGGCCATCTGGTCGCCGTCGAAGTCGGCGTTGAAGGCCGTGCAGACGAGCGGGTGGATCTGGATCGCCTTGCCCTCGACCAGCACGGGCTCGAACGCCTGGATCCCGAGGCGGTGCAGCGTCGGCGCCCGGTTCGAGTAGGACCGGGTGCTCCTTGATGACCTCTTCGAGCACGTCCCAGACCTGGGGGCGCCGGCGCTCGACCATGCGCTTGGCCGACTTGATGTTCTGGGCGAGCTCGACGTCGACGAGCCGCTTCATCACGAACGGCTTGAACAGCTCGAGCGCCATCTGCTTGGGCAGCCCGCACTGGTGGAGCTTCAGCGTCGGGCCGACGACGATGACCGAGCGGCCCGAGTAGTCGACGCGCTTGCCGAGCAGGTTCTGGCGGAACCGGCCCTGCTTGCCCTTCAGCATGTCCGAGAGGCTCTTCAGCGGGCGGTTGCCCGGTCCGGTGACCGGCCGGCCGCGGCGGCCGTTGTCGAACAGGGCGTCGACGGCCTCCTGGAGCATGCGCTTCTCGTTGTTGACGATGATCTCGGGCGCGCCGAGGTCGAGCAGCCGCTTCAGGCGGTTGTTGCGGTTGATCACCCGGCGGTAGAGGTCGTTCAGGTCCGAGGTGGCGAAGCGGCCGCCGTCGAGCTGGACCATCGGCCGCAGGTCGGGCGGGATCACCGGGACGGCGTCGAGGATCATCGCCCGCGGGGTCGTTGACGCGCCGGCCGTCGTCGTCGCGGCGGTTGAAGGCCGAGACGATCTTCAGGCGCTTGATCGCCTTCTGCTTGCGCTGCGCCGACAGCGGTCGGCGCCCGTCGGTCGGGTCGATCATTGTCGCGGAGCTTCATCTCCTCCTCGTCGAGGTCGATGCGCGTCGATCAGCTGGGAGATCGACTCGGCGCCCATCCCGCCCTCGAAGTAGTCGCCGTAGCGGTCGCTCAGCTCGCGCCAGAGCAGCTCGTCCTCGATGATCTTGCGGGCGTGGAGGTCCTTCAGCTCGTCGAGCGCCCGCCGGGCCATGACGATCTCGGCGTCGGCGCGGCTCACGCACGGCCGTGACCTCGCGCTCGACGGTGCGCTGGCGGGCGCTGGATCTCCGACTCCTTGGCGCCCTCCGACTCGAGCGTCGCGAGCTCGTCCTCGAGCTCCTTGAGCCGGCGGTCGATGTCGAGGTCGCGCGCCCGCTCGATCTCGGCGATCTCTTCGGCGAGCTCGGCCTCGAGGTTCGGCAGGTCGTCGTGGCGCTTCTCCTCGTCGACCCAGGTGACCAGGTTGGCGGCGAAGTAGATGACCTTCTCGAGCTGCTTGGCCTTCAGCTCCTCACGGGCCTCGGTGCCCATGAGGAGGTAGGCGAGCCACGACCGCGTGCCGCGGAGGTACCAGATGTGGACGACGGGGGCGGCGAGCTCGATGTGGCCCATCCGCTCGCGGCGGACCTTCGAGCGCGTGACCTCCACGCCGCAGCGCTCGCAGATGATGCCCTTGAAACGCACGCGCTTGTACTTGCCGCAGTAGCACTCCCAGTCCTTGGTGGGACCGAAGATCTTCTCGCAGAAGAGCCCGTCCTTCTCCGGGCGCAGCGTGCGGTAGTTGATGGTCTCGGGCTTCTTGACCTCGCCGTTGGACCACGTCCGGATGTCGTCGGCGGTGGCCAGGCCGATGCGCAGCTGGTCGAAATTGTTGACGTCGAGCACTTAGAAGCTCCTCTCGGCAGCGCGCCGCGCGTCCTCCTCGTCCGACCCGCGCTCCGGCCGGCTGATGTCGATGCCGAGCTCCTCGGCTGTGCGGAACACGTCCTCGTCGAGCTCGCGCATCTCGATCTCCTCGCCCGTGGTCGACAGGACCTCGACGTTCAGGCAGAGCGACTGCATCTCCTTGATGAGGACCTTGAAGCTCTCGGGGATGCCCGGCTCGGGGATGTTCTCGCCCTTCACGATCGCCTCGTAGACCTTCACGCGGCCGAGCACGTCGTCGGACTTGATGGTGAGGAGCTCCTGCAGGGCGTAGGCGGCGCCGTAGGCCTCCAGGGCCCAGACCTCCATCTCCCCGAAGCGCTGGCCGCCGAACTGGGCCTTCCCGCCGAGGGGCTGCTGGGTGATCATCGAGTACGGGCCGGTCGAGCGGGCGTGGATCTTGTCGTCGACGAGGTGGGCCAGCTTCAGGATGTACATGTAGCCGACGCTGATCGGGTTGTCGTACAGCTCGCCGGTGCGGCCGTTGTACAGCAGGGCCTTGCCGTCGGGCTGGATCTGGCGGGTCGTCCCGTCGGCCGCGTCGGACCGGAGGCGCTCGAAGATCCGCTTGATCGTCGGGTGACGGCCGGCCTGGTCCTCCTCGTCCCAGTGGGCGCCGTCGAAGACGGGCGTCGAGACCCAGACGGCGGGGTCGGTGCGCGGGCGGGTCTTCGACTCGGTGCCGCGGATCGCGACGCCGACGAGCCCGGCGAGGCGTCGTCTGCGTCCCAGCCCCAGCGGGCGGCGTAGCCGAGGTGCGACTCGAGCACCTGGCCCACGTTCATCCGCGAGGGCACCCCGAGCGGGTTCAGGATGATGTCGACCGGGGTGCCGTCGGCCAGGTAGGGCATGTCCTCGACCGGGAGGATCTTCGAGATGACGCCCTTGTTGCCGTGGCGGCCGGCGAGCTTGTCGCCCTCGGAGATCTTGCGCTTCTGGGCGACGTACACCCGGACCAGCTGGTTCACGCCGGGCGGCAGCTCGTGGGCGTCCTCACGGGAGAACACCCGGACGTCGATGACCTTGCCCGACTCGCCGTGGGGCACCTTCAGGCGAGGTGTCGCGGACCTCGCGGGCCTTCTCGCCGAAGATGGCGCGCAGCAGGCGCTCCTCGGGCGTGAGCTCGGTCTCGCCCTTCGGGGTGACCTTGCCGACCAGGACGTCGCCCGGGCCGACCTCGGCGCCGATGCGGATGATGCCGCGCTCGTCGAGGTCGGCCAGGATCTCCTCGGAGAGGTTCGGGATGTCCCGGGTGATCTCCTCGGCGCCGAGCTTGGTGTCCCGGGCGTCGACCTCGTGCTCCTCGATGTGGATCGAGGTGAGCACGTCGTCGCGCACGAGGCGCTCGGAGAGGATGATGGCGTCCTCGTAGTTGTAGCCCTCCCAGGGCATGAAGGCGACGAGCAGGTTCTTGCCCAGCGCCGAGCTCGCCGTTGTCGGTCGAGGGCCCGTCGGCCAGCACGTCGCCGGCGCTGACCTCCTGGCCCTCCTCCACCAGGATCCTCTGGTTGATGCAGGTGTTCTGGTTGGAGCGGCGGAACTTGTACGAGCGGGTAGACCTTGCGCGCCAGCTCGCGTGCCGTACCGGTCCTTCTGGCCCGGCTTGTACTCGACGACCACCTGGTCGCCGGAGACCTCGACGACCGGGCCGGCGCCCTCCGCGAGGATCACGTCGCCGGCGTCGCGGGCCGCGCGGGCCTCGATGCCGGTGCCGATGTAGGGCGCCTCGGGCACGCACCAGGGGCACGGCCTGCTTCTGCATGTTGGCGCCCATGAGCGCGCGGTTGGCGTCGTCGTGCTCGACGAAGGGGATCAGCGCGGTCGAGACCGAGACGATCTGCTTCGGCGAGACGTCCATCAGGTCGACCTCGGCCGGGGGCACGAAGTCGACCTCGCTGGTCGTGCCGTAGGAGGTCGTCGCTGGCGCCGACGCGGACGCCGGCGCCCTGCGGGCCACGGCGGACCAGCACGCGGTCGTCGATGAAGTGGCCGTCGCGATCGAGGACGGCGTTGGCCTGGGCGATGACGTACTCCTCCTCCTCGTCGGCGGCGAGGTAGACGATCTCGTCGGTGACCTTGCCGTCGACGACCTTGCGGTAGGGCGTCTCGATGAAGCCGTACTCGTTGACCCGGGCGTAGGTGGCCAGGTGACCGATCAGGCCGATGTTCGGGCCCTCGGGCGTCTCGATCGGGCACATGCGGCCGTAGTGGGAGGTGTGCACGTCACGGACCTCGAAGCCGGCGCGCTCACGCGACAGGCCGCCCGGGCCGAGCGCCGAGAGGCGCCGCTTGTGGGCCAGGCCCGACAGCGGGTTGTGTCTGGTCCATGAACTGGGAGAGCTGGCTGGTGCCGAAGAACTCCTTGATCGCCGCGACCACCGGCCGGATGTTGATCAGCGTCTGGGGCGTGATCGCCTCGACGTCCTGGGTGGTCATGCGCTCGCGCACGACCCGCTCCATCCGGGACAGGCCGATGCGCACCTGGTTCTGGATCAGCTCGCCGACCGAGCGGATGCGCCGGTTGGCGAAGTGGTCCTGGTCGTCCAGGCGGTAGCCCGGCTCGCCGTTCGGCCAGGTGGAGCATGTAGGTGCGACGCGGCGAGGATCTCGCTCGGGCTGAGCACGCGCCTGGCCCGGCTCGGGCCGCTCGAGGTCGATGCCGAAGAGCGCCTCGGACATCTTGCTCGATCTCCGGGCCGAGCTTGCGGTTCAGCTTGTAGCGGCCGACCCGGGTGAGGTCGTAGCGGCGGGGTTGAAGAAGGCGTTCTCGAAGTAGGCGCGGGCCGACTCGACGCGACGGCGGCTCGCCGGGGCGGGCGCGCTTGTAGATCTCGAGCAGGGCGTCCTCCCGGGTGGTGACGAGGTCGCGCTCCTTCTCCCACTGGCCGTCGAGGAAGTCGAAGTGGCGCACGAAGCGCTCGAGGAAGGACTCGTCCTCGTAGCCGAGGGCGCGCAGCACGACGAAGAGCGACAGGCGGCGCTTGCGGGCGACGCGGGTGCCGGCGGTGACGTCCTTGCTCGGCTTGGCCTCGACGTCGAACTCGATCCACTCGCCCCGGTACGGGTGGATCGTGCCGGTCACGATGGTCTTGGCGTCCCGGCCCGGCTGGAAGATCACGCCCGGAGAGCGAACCAGCTGGCTGACGACCACGCGCTCGGTGCCGTTGATGATGAAGGTGCCCTTCGGGGTCATCATGGGGAAGTCCCCCATGAAGACCGTCTGCTCCTTGATCTCGCCGGTCGAGGCGTTCATGAAGCGCGCCCGGACGAAGATCGGGGCGGCGAAGGTCATGTCCTTCTCCTTGCACTCCTCGACCGAGAACTTCGGCGGCGGCCGCAGGTCCGGGTCGCTCGGGTCGAACTCCAGCTCGAGCCTGAGCTGGCCGGTGAAGTCCTCGATTGGGCTGATGTCGCGGAAGGTCTCGGCGAGCCCCTGTCGAGAGGAACCACTCGAACGAGTCGCGCTGGACGGCGATCAGGTCCGGAAGCGGTCAGTACCTCGTCGAGGTTCGCGAAGGAAAAGCGCTCAGGGGTGCGGGAACGAGACGGCAAGGGTCTACTCCTCGCGAGTGCGTGTCGACCGGAATGCAAACGGTGTCGTAGCCAGGGCGCGCGTCACCAGCGGGGACGGAAGGATGGACGCGTGGAGAACGGGCACGGCACCAGACAGCATCAGGCGCGCGGCGACAGCACGGCAACGCGCCGGTCGCGCGCCACGAGGCAGGGTAGGGGACGCGGCGCCCGTCGGTCAAGGTCCCCGACGAGGGGATCGTCCCCGCAGCCATGCCACGGTGGCGCCGCAGGCCCGGCCAGACCGGGCCAGCGGCGTGGCGGTCCAGGCCGCTACTTCAGCTCGACCGTGGCGCCGGCCCCCTCGAGCTGGGCCTTCGCCTTCTCGGCGTCCTCCTTGCGAGACCTTCTCGAGCACGGGCTTGGGAGCCGCAGTCGACCAGGTCCTTCGCCTCCTTGAGGCCGAGGTTCGTGAGCGCACGCACCTCCTTGATGACCTGGATCTTCTTTTCGCCGGCCGCCTGGAGGACGACGTCGAACTCGTCCTGCTCCTCGGCAGCCTCCTCGCCACCGCCGCCGGCCGCGGCGCCCGGAGCGGCCGCGACCGCCACCGGCGCGGCCGCCGTCACGCCGAAGCGCTCCTCGAACTCCTTCAGGAGCTCGGAGAGCTCCAGCACGGTCATGCTCGCGATCCCGTCCAGGATCTCTTCCTTCGTCGCCATGGTCTCGTTGTCCCTTCTTGTCGTGCAGATCGTGTCGGTCACGGGTCGCGAGGCGCGGCCCGGCTACTCGTCCTCGCCCGCCGGCGCGCCGTCCTCGGGCGCCCCGCCGCCGCCGCCGTTCGCCTCCGCGGCCTCGGGCGCGTCCGCGCCCGCTTCGGCCACCGCGCCCTCCGCCGGGGCAACCTCGGCCTCTGCGACGGGAGCCTCGGCCGCAGGTGCTCCGGCGGCCGACACCTCGGTGCCGCTCTCCCCCGCTACGACGGTGTCGGCCGCCGCCTCCGGGGCCGGGAGGCGCTCACCGGCGGCCTCGCGCTGCTCGACCAGGGCGGCGAGGCCGTAGGCGAGCTTCTGCGGCAGCGCCGCCAGCAGGCCCGCGAAGCGCTGCATCGGCGCGGCGAGGGCGCCGGCGAACTGGGCCAGCAGCACCTCGCGCGTCGGCAGCTCGGCAAGCGCCGCCGTCTGGCGGGCGTCGAGTGTGCTCGCACCCATCAGGCCGCCCTTGACCACGAGCGCGGGGTGCGTCCTGGCGAAGTCCCGGAGCACCTTGGCGACGGCCGCGACGTCGCCGCTGACGAAGGCGATCGCCGTCGGACCCTCGAGCAGCGGAACCAGCTGCTCGAGCCCGATCTCCGTCGCCGCACGCCTGACCAGGGTGTTCTTGTAGATCTTGTACTCGCCGCCGGCCGCGGACAGCGACCGACGGAGGGCCTCCATGCTGGACACGGGCAGCCCGCGGTACTCGGTGAGGATGGCGGCGCTTGAGGCGGAGAAGCGCTCGCGGACCTCCGTCACGACCGCGACCTTCTCGGGTCTCGGCTCCCGGACGCTCTCTTTCACGCTCGCTCCCTTCGAGACTGCGGACAGCCGTCGGCACAGGCAGCGCGCGTGAGGGGAAGCGACGTTCACTTCGCCTCGTCGGGCGGGCCTGGGCCCGTTCGGCGCCTTCCGGCGCACCAGATGTCTTCGGCGGTTGATTCTGGTCGGCGGGCCAGGGGCCCGCCGGTCGGTGCGAGAGGCTACTACAGGCCCACGAAGGCCGCGGACGCCGCAGCGCCTCGCCGGCGCACGGTCCGAGCAGCCCCAGTCAGGTCGCCGAGCGTCATGCCGTGGCGGCCAGCTCCTCGTCGGTGATGCGGATGCGCGCCGGGTCGATGCGGACGCCGGGGCCCATCGTCGAGGAGAGCGTCACCGAACGGACGTAGCGGCCCTTTGCCGCTGCCGGCTTGACGCGTTGCAGCTCGTCGAGCACCGCTCGGATGTTCGCCAGCAGGGCCGAGCGGTCGAACGAGACCTTGCCGACCGGGACGTGGACGTTGCCCACGCGATCGGTGCGGTACTCGACGCGCCCGCTGCGGTACTCGGCGACGGCCTTCGCCACGTCGGTCGTAACCGTCCCGGTCTTCGGGTTCGGCATCAGGCCGCGCGGCCCGAGGATCCGCCCGAGGCGACCGACCTGCGCCATCAGGTCCGGCGTCGCGATGGCGACGTCGAAGTCGAGGAAACCCTCCTTCTCGACGCTGCGCCACGAGGTCGTCGGAGCCGACGATGTCGGCGCCGGCCGTCCGTGCCTCGGCGGCCTGCTCGCCCGCAGCGAACACGGCGACGCGGAACGTCCGCCCGGTCCCGGCAGGCAAGGTGAGCGAGCCGCGGACGATCTGGTCGGCCTTGCGCGGGTCGACGCCGAGCCGCACCGCAAGCTCGACCGTCTCGTCGAAGCGCGCGGTCGCCAGGCTCTTAACCAGGTCCACCGCCTCGACCGGCGCGTAGAGCTGTTCGCGATCGAGCCGCTTGACGGCGTCGAGGTACCGCTTTCCCTTGGGGGCCATCGGTTCGTTCGTCCCTTCCTGCTCGTACGTCGGAGCTGCTCGCCGCAGCGCCTCAGCGGGCGACTGCGATGCCCATCGAGCGCGCGGTTCCCTCGACCTGCCGCTTGGCAGAGTCCAGGTCGTTGGCGTTCAGGTCCGGAAGCTTGGTCGTCGCGATCGAGGCCAACTGCTCCTCGGTGATCGTCCCGGCCCCTTCACGGCCCGGCAGCTTGCTCCCCTTGTCGAGGCCGGCGGCCTCGCGCAACAGCACCGTCGTCGGCGGCGTCTTCAGGACGAAGGTGAACGAGCGGTCCTCGTAGATCGTGATCTCGACTGGGATGATCGTGCCGCGCATGTTCTCGGTCGCGGCGTTGTACTGCTTGCAGAACTCCATCGTCTGCACCCCGTGGGGGCCGAGCGCCGTCCCGACGGGTGGCGCCGGGGTCGCCTGACCGGCGGGAAGCTGGATCTTCACGATCGCGGAAACGCGCCTACGTGCCATGAGCTGGTCTCTTCTTCTCTCTCTCCGTGCTCGCGCCGGCGCCTACAGCTTGGCGACCTGGCTGAACTCGAGCTCGACCGGCGTCTCCCGGCCGAAGATGTTGACGAGGACCTTCAGCTTCAGCTGGTCCTCGTTGATCTCCGCCACCTGGCCCGTGAAGTCGGCGAACGGCCCTTCCTTCACGCGCACGGTCTCGCCGAGCTCGTGCTCGAGGCGGGCCCTGGTCCGCTTCGGCGCGCCCTCGACGCCCTCCTCGCGTACCTGCAGGATGCTCTCGACCTCGGAGCGCGACAGCGGCGTGGGCTTCGTGCCGGGGCCGACGAAGCCGGTCACCCCGGGAGTCTGGCGGATCACCGACCACGAGTCGTCGTCCAGCTCGCAGCGGCACAGCAGGTACCCCGGGAAGACCTTGCGCTGGACGGTGACCTTCTTGCCACCCTTGAACTCGACGACGTCCTCCATCGGGATGACGACCTCGTAGATACGGTCCTCCATGTTCATGGAGGAGATCCGGCTCTCGAGGTTCGACTTCACCTTGTTCTCGTAGCCGGCGTAGGTGTGCACGACGTACCACCGACCCGGGCGGTCGTAGGGGCTCGGAGGCCTGACCGGCCTGAGCTCGTCGTCGTCGACCTCGGTCAGCTCGTCGAAGGACTCGTCGTCTTCCGCGGCGCCGGCCTCGGCGGTGGCTTCGGCCTCGGTCGCGTCGTCACCGAGCGCGGAGGTGTCGCTCTCGCCGTCCCCGGTCACGTCGGCCGCGGTCACGTCGGTCGCGCTGGGCGCGCCGGCGTCCTCGGGCTCGTCGCCGATCGGGGTGTCGCCGTCGCTGTCAGAAATCGTCATCACCATGCTCGCCTACAGGGTTCGTCTACAGGGCTCGTCGAGGCGCCGCGGCGGGCGCCTCCGGCACGACCGGTCCGGAACCGGCAGCGGCCCGTGGCCGCCGCGGCACTGCCTGCTCAGGGCTTGTGGAACAGGAACAGGACTCCTCGTGCGTACAGGTAGTTCAGCCCGAAGATCAAGAGCGCGAGGAGCACGAGGGTGCTGAGCACCACCATCGAGTAGTTCACGACATCCGGCCGCTTGGGCCAGAGTACCTTGCCGAGCTCGGCTCTCACCTCGCGGAAGTACTGGGCGAACCGCTTGGCCGCGTTCGGCCGCTGCGCCTCCGGCGGCCGGCGGCCGGTCGGCGTCGAGACGGGGGCGCGCCGAGGTGCCGGCACGCCGTCGGCGCCGAGCTGTCCCTGTCGCTGGAGCATGCGCTTCGTCTGTCGGTTCACACCACGACCTCGGTAGAGCGGGCGAGCAGGGCAGGAGGGACTCGAACCCCCAACCGCCGGTTTTGGAGACCGGTGCTCTGCCAGTTGAGCTACTGCCCTCCGAGCGGCACGGGCATCGACCGTCGATCAACGGCCGCGCGCTTACCCCCGGGGCGGGTCAACGATAGCACCCGGTCAGCGGCGCCGATCTGTCGAGCAGGCCGGCCTCAGCCCTCTGCCGCCTGCGCCGAGCCGGCGCGCGCCGCCCGGCCGGGCCGCGCCCTGCCGGCCAGGACCAGTCCGGCCGCTGCGAGCGCGGCCGCGACCAGGCCCGCCGCGTAGGCGACCCGCCGTCCCGAGAGCGCCGAGCGGATCGCGCGCCGCTCCGCCGCCTCGCCGAGGGCGTCGAGGACGCCGGAGACGAATCCCGGCGGCAGCTCGGGCCGCTCCGCCCTGAGCTGGGCCAGCATGCGGAGGAGCCGCCGGTACCGGGCGAGCTCGGCCTGGCAGCGCAGGCAGCTCTCGACGTGGTCGACGAGTGCCGGCGCAGCGTCGGCCCGGCTGTGGCCGTCGAGGATCGCCGGGAGCGCCTCGGCGACGTCGTCACAGCGCGCCGGCATGGCCCCCGTCCCCCGGCGGCTGCGTCGCCTTCGCCACGACCGCCCGGCCCGCCTGTCCCCGCCGGGCCGGGCTGCTCGTCGCCCCCGCGGCCTCGGCACGCCGGCGCCCGCCGCGCCCTGCGGCCCCGCTCCACTGGTCCGCCACGATCGGGCGGCCCACGCTCGGAGCCCGAGGGGCCGTCGCGGCAGCGATCGGCGCGGCAGCGATCGGCGCGGCAGCGATCGGGACGGGCGCCACGGCGTCGTGCTCGATGCTCCCCGCCTCGCGGACCTGCGGCGGGTAGAGCGAGTCGCGCAACCGCCGCCTGGCGCGGTGGAGCCGCACCTTCGCTGCGGTCCTCGAGATACCGAGCTCGATGGCAATGGCCTCGTGCGGAAGGTCGTAGACGTCGTGGAGCACGACGACGGACCTGAGCGGCTCGGGGAGGGCGTCGAGCGCCGCCACCAGCCGGGCCCGGTCGTCGGCGGCGCTCGCGACGTGCTCCAGGTCGAGCTGGGGCCGCTCGTCGACGAGCGGCAGGTTCTCGTCGAACGGCAGGTCGGAGGGGCGGCGGCGCTTGGCGAGGTGCGTCGCTGAGCAGTTGGCGGCGATCCGGTGCAGCCACGTCGTCACGGCCGCCTCGCTGCGGAAGCGGCCGATCGAGCGGAACGCCCGCAGGTAGGTCTCCTGGACGACGTCGCGGGCGTCGTGCTCGTCGCCGACCAGGCGGAGCACCAGGGCGTAGACCTGCGGCGACGTCTCGACGACCAGCCGCTCGAACGCGGCTCGGTCACCCCGGCGCGCCGCTCCGGCGAGCATGCCGAGCCGCTCGACGCGCGCCGCTGCCCCGGCGCGCTCCGTGGCAGGGCGGATCAGGAGCTCGCGCTCCTGCTCAGCGGGTCTCCTTGTGCACGGTGTGCTGCCGGTCGAACCGGCAGTACTTGCGCATCTCGATCCGCTCACGGTCGTTCTGCTTGTTCTTCGTCGTGATGTAGTTCCGTCGCTTGCAGACCTCGCACTCGAGCGTCACCTTCACGCGCTTCTCGTTCTTCGCCACTCAGGCTCCTCCTGCTCGCTGCGCCGCGACCGGCGTCAGGGGGGCCGACCCAGGCCCCGATGGTAGCGGCGGCCGGACTCGAACCGGCGACCCCACGATTATGAGCCGTGTGCTCTAACCAACTGAGCTACGCCGCCTGGACCTGCGAGCCCCCTGTCGGAATCGAACCGACGACACCAGCCTTACCATGGCTGTGCTCTGCCGACTGAGCTAAGGGGGCGGTCGAGGGCGGCCACGCCGGTCCCTGCCGCCTCGATCATATCCGCACGCTGGCGCAGCCCGCGGAGGCCGCCGGACGCGGCCAGCGCCGATGCGACGGCGCTCCACAGCCGGGAGCCCCTCCCCTTCCGGCGCGCGATCTCGGGCGACCGCCCGGCCCCGGGCGACAGCGCCAGCCGGTCTTCGGTCAGCGGCGACGACGGCGCCCGGGCGGTCGTGCGGGACGTCCGCCAGCCCAGGCGGCAGCGGTGCGGCATGGGGGACGGACGCTCACACGATGCGACGGATCAGCGCCGAGGCCACTCGGCGGTACGGCGGGCGGACGAGCGCCACGTCGGGCCACGTCGGGCGCGCAAACACCGGCCGTAGGTTCGAGAACGTCTCGTAGCCGGACCGGCCGTGGTAGCGACCGGTCCCGCTCGCCCCGACGCCCCCGAACGGGAGCGAGCTGACGGCGAACTGCTCCACCGTGGTGTTCCAGGCGACGGCCCCCGAGCGCGTCGCGTCGAGGAGCCGCTCGAGGCGCGCCCGCTCGGCGGTGAAGACATACAGCGCGAGCGGGGTCGGCCGGTCGGCGACGAACCGGGCGGCCTCTTCGAGGCTGGCGACCGCGAGCACTGGAAGGACGGGCCCGAAGATCTCCTCGCTCATCAGCTCCGAGTCGGGATCGGGTCCGGCGATCACGGTCGGCGCGACGTAGCGCGCCTCGCGCTCGACGGTCCCCCCGACCACGACCTCGCCCCCGTGGGTGGCGAGCAGCCGCTCGAGGCGCGCCAGGTGGGCGTCGTTCACGATGCGCCCGTAGTCGGGGCTCGACCGGGGGTCCGCGCCGTAGAGCGTGGTGACGGCGCGGGTGGCGGCGGCGAGGAACTCCTCGCGCACGCCCTCCTCGACCAGCACGTAGTCGGGCGCGACGCAGGTCTGGCCGGCGTTGAGGAAGCGCCCCCACACGATCCGGCGTGCCGCCACCTCGACCTCGGCGTCTTGGGCGACGACCGCGGGGCTCTTGCCGCCGAGCTCGAGCGTGACCGGGACCAGCCGGCGCGCCGCCTGCTCGGCGATCAGCCGGCCGACGCGGCCGCTGCCCGTGAACAAGACGTGGTCGACGCCGGACCCGACGAGCTCGGTGGTGACCTCGGCTCCACCCTCGACGACACGGACGGCCCGTTCGTCGAGGTAGCGGGGCAGCAGCCCGGCGAGTAGGCGCGACGCCGCCGGCGCCAGCTCCGAGGGTTTGGCGACGACGCAGTTGCCCGCGGCCAGCGCCGCGGCCAGCGGGACCAGGACCAGGTTGACCGGGTAGTTCCAGGGCGCGACCACGACCACGACCCCGAGCGGATCACGGCGGATCCACGCCCGGCCGGGGTGCAGGACCCACGGCACGCGTGCCGCCTCGTCGCGCATCCACCGCGGCAGGCCCCGCCGCAGCGCCTGCACCTCCCGCCGCACCGTCGCGACGTCCGTCAGGTACGCCTCGACCGGTGGCTTGCCGAGATCGCAGCGGAGCGCCTCTTCGATCGCGCCCTCCTGCTCGCCGAGCAGCGCGACGAGCGCGTCGAGCTGGCCGAGACGCCAGGCCAGCGGGCGGGTCAGCCCCGAGGCGAACGCCGCCCGCAGCGACTCGACGGCTGTGGCTGCACCCGGCGCCGGCGGGTCCTCGGCCGGGACGCTCACGACCGCCCGGGCTCGCCCGGCGCCCGGGCTCGCGGTCGTGCGCCGGCCAGGCTCTCCGCCGGGCGGCTTCTCCGTGACCTTGAGTGCTGCAGACTCGGCCTCCTGGCTCGGCCGGCGACGGCGCGCGAAGGTTAGCTCCCGGCTCCCGGCTCCCGGCTCTCGGCTCCCGGCTCCCGGCTCCCGCCGGTCCCGGGGCGTGGCGGGCCGCGCCGTCGCCGGTCAGCTCCGGACGCTCGTGCCGCCGCTCGGTAGTGTCACCGGGATGCAGGTGCGCCCCGCAGCCGCGGCGGACAGCGAGGCCGTCCGCGCCATCTACAACGTGGAGGTGCTCGGCTCGACCGTCACCTTCGACCTCGTGCCGCGCACGAGCGACGAGCAGCGCGCCTGGATGGAGGAGCACAGCGGTGTCTACCCGGCCGTCGTCGCCGTCGACGGCGACGAGATCATCGGCTTCGCCTCGCTCTCGCCGTACCGCCCGCGACCGGCGTACTCGACCACCGTCGAGGACTCCGTCTACGTCTCGGGCGACCGGCGGGGCCAGGGCGTCGGCAAGGCGCTCCTCGGCGAGATCGTGCGGCTCGCCGGCGCGCACGGCTTCCACTCGATCATCGGCCGGATCGTCGGCGACCACGAGGCGTCGATCGCCCTCCACCGCTCGTGCGGCTTCCGGCTCGTCGGCGTCGAGCAGGAGGTCGGGCGCAAGTTCGGGCGCTGGCTCGACGTCGCGGTGATGCAGCTGCTGCTCTGAGCCGCGGCGCGGGGCGCCCCGTCTGAGGGCTCCGGCTCGCGGTGCTCAGACGTGCTCGGCGACCAGCTCCGGCTCGGGCGGGGTCGGGAGGTGCCGGCGCAGGCGCGGCCGGACCAGCGCGAAGGCGACGCCGACGAGCGCCGCTGAGGCCAGGGCGACGAGCACGGGATTGGCGATGACGATCTCGTCGACGAGGACCCGGCCCCCGGGCAGCCCGACGAAGCAGGCGATGCCCGAGCAGATCAGGATCAGCCGGCGGACCCGCCCCTCGGCGATCGGCGCCAGGAAGACGAAGCCCCAGGAGAGGTACCAGGGCTGGACGACGGGGCTCAGCAGCACGATCGCGACGAGGCTCCAGCCCATCGCCCGGATCGCCCCGATCCGCTCCGAGCGCAGCAGGAGCCGCAGCGAGAGCGCCCCCGCCAGCACGAGGGCCCCGCCGCGGGCCACCGTGAGCAGCGCGTGGGCGGAACCGCCGAGCCCGACCAGCTCGGCGAGCTTGCCGGCCGCCAGCCCGACCGCCGTGGCCGGGTCCAGCCAGGAGCGCACCGTGTCAGGGTTGGACAGGCCGCTGATCCACCCCCAGCCGAGGCCGGCGAGCTCGGAGAGCGAGGCCATCACCCCGAGCGCGATGAGCATCGCGGTCCCGAGCGGGCGCAGCCGCTCGCGCCACGTCCGCCCCGCCCCGAGCCACTCCCAGCCGATGTACACCGCGCCGATCAGGGCCGGGACCTTCACCGCCGCGCCGAAGGCGCACAGCACGATGCCGAGGATCGGGCGTCCCCTCCGCGCCAGGGCGTAGCCGGGCACGAGCAGCCCGAGCATCAGCGCGTCGTTGTGGCCGCCGGCGACGAGGTGGAGGAGCACGAGGGGGTTCAACGCGCCGAGCGTGAACGCGCTCGCGCCGTCCCGGCCGAAGGAGCGGGCGATGCTCGGCAGGGCCGCACCGAACGAGACGGTGCCGGCGAGCGCCAGCAGCCGCATGCCCTCGACCGACATCAGCTCGTTGTGACCGGTCAGCTGGACGATCCAGCCCGCCGGGACGAGGAACATCGGCCCGTACGGCGACGAGACGTTCTTCCAGAGCGGGTCGACCAGGTTGTTGAGCGGCCCGAAGCCGAGGACGCTCGGGCCGTAGCGGTACGGGTTGATCCCGTGGGACATCATCTCGCCCTGCGCCACGTAGCTGTAGAGGTCGCGGCTGAACAGCGGGGCGACGACGAGCAGCGGTGCGACCCAGGCGATGAAGACCGGGACGAGCTTGCGGACGGGCACCCCCGGGTGGCGGGACAGGATGCGCACGATGTCGTACCAGGCGCGCAGCATGAGCAGCATGCCGCCGTAGACGGCCACGACCCCGAGGAACAGGCTCTGACCCGGCTGCGGCGTCTGGTTCTGCACCGCTGGCACGGCCGGGATGCCGAAGTACCACGCGCCGGGCAGCTTCAGGGTGAACGGCGAGTCCTGCTGGGTCCCGCCAAGGAAGATCGCCACGGAGGCGATGAAGCCGAGGAGCGCCGGTCGGTAGAGGAGCCTGCCGATCCGGGTGACTCCCGGGACGTAGGGTTCGGGCGCGGGCTCCGGCCGGGGGGACGCCGCCACCATCGACCAGGCACCGTTTGACCACCCGACGACCCGGCGCACAGCGCGCCAACCGGCGACCGAGGTTCCGGTAGAGCGCAGACGCACCACGGCGCCGGACGCCCGCTCGACGATCGCGCCCGGACGAACCTCCTCGTTCCTCGGCACGTTGCGATCCTACCTCCGGCAGCCCGCGGATATCCGGCCCACCAGGCGGAATCGGCGGCCGTGCGCCACGGACACGAACCCGCGCCGGCGGGCGCACATTGAGACCCGCGCCGCGGCGCTTGGCTACGGTTCCGCCATGCACCGATGGGACCCGAGCCGCCCTGGGCCCTGCGGACGGCGCGCGCCGTGCCGGGCGCAGCAGGCCGCCTGACGGCGCTCGGCCCCGGCACCCGCCGACCCGTCCGTGCTCCGGGCCCGCATCGAACGCGCCGACGGCCGCGCGCTCGCCGTCCTGGCGGGGACGCCCATCGTCTTGATGGCCGTTGCCGCGCTGGCCGGCTACCCGCTCCTCACCGGTGACGACGTCATCCAGAACTACCCGCTTCGCGCCCTCGTCGGCGAAATCCTCCGCCACGGCCACCTGCCGGTGCTCAACCCGTACGCCTGGGCCGGGACCCCGCTGCTCGGCGGGATCAACGCCGGCGCTGCGCTCCCCGCCAACTGGCTGTTCGTCGTCCTCCCGCCGCTCGCCGCCTGGGTCCTGACCGAGGGTCTCGCCTACGCCGCCGCGGCCGTCGGCCTCTACGCGTTCTTGCGCGGCAACCGCCTCTCGCCGCTGCCGGCCTCGCTCGGCGCCGCGACGTACGGGCTTGCCGGCTTCCTCGCCTCACAGGCCGTCCATCTCGACGTCGTCCAGACCGGCGCCGCGCTCGCCTGGATGCTCGTCGCGCTGGAGCGCATCGCGGATGGTCGCGACATCCTGCGCCCCGCCCACTGCGCGCTGCTGGCGGCGTCCATCGGCTGCGTCGGCCTCGCCGGCAGCCCCGAGGCCGCCTTCGACGCCGTCGTCGCCGCCGTGCTCTACTCGCTCCACCTGCTGCTCCACGACCGGCGCCGCGTCCGTACCGGCGGCTTCTTCCTGCTCGGCGCCGCCCTCGGCGTGCTCGTCGCCGCTGTGCAGATCGTCCCCGGCGACCGGTTCGTGGCGATCTCGCAGCGCTCGGCGGGATCGCTCGCCTTCCTCGGCGCGGGCGGCATCTCGCCGCCCCACCTCCTCTTCCTGCTCGCGCCGCACATCCTCGGCGGCGGCCCGATCGGCCTCACGCCCTATGTCGGCCGGTACGACCTCGGCGAGCTGGACGGCTACTCCGGCATCGCCTCCCTCGTCGCGATCGGCGCCCTGGCGGCGAGGTGGCGCTCGCCCGGCGCGAGCCGGTGGCGCGTCTGGTACCTGATCGGCCTGGTCGGCCTGGTGACGGCCCTCGGGGGGGTGACGCCGCTCCCCCACCTGCTGCGCCACCTGCCGGTCGTCGGCCTGAGCCGCCTCCCGAGCCGCGCCCTCCTCCTCTTCGGCCTCGCCTCGGCGGTCCTCCTCGCCTACTGGGCCGCCGAGGTGCTCCAGCCGGGCTCCGTGACGCCCGAGCGCGCGCCGGCCAGGTCGGGCCAGCGCGCGACAGCGCCAGCGGCCGGCACGTCGCGAAGCGGTGCGCCCGGCCGGCCGGCGGGCGGCGGGCGCGCGGAGGCGCTCGCCGGCACCGTCCTCCCGGCGATGGTGCTCGCGCTGGTGGTCGCCCTGGCCATCGGGGGCGTGCCGGTGGCGCAGGCGATCGGCGGCCAGCCGACCGGGCCGTGGAGCGTCGCCCGCGTCATGCCCTACCTCGCCCCGACGGCGGCGCTCGCCCTCGCAGCGGCGTGGTTCGCCGTCCGGCACCGCCACCTCGGGCCGCGGGCGCGCACCGGCGCCCTGCTCGCCATCGCCCTCGTCGACCTGCTGCTGTTCAGCGCCAACCAGAGCTCCTTCGCACCGCTGCGCGCCTCCTCGCTCGACAGCCCGAACGCCTCGTCGCGCGCGCTGGCGCGCATCGTCGGACCCGCCGGTCGCTTCCTCGTCGTCGACCCCGGCCGCCTCGGGGGCGCGGTGCTCGACCAGGTGGGCGCGCCGAACCTCAACGTCTTCACCGGCGTGGCGAGCGCGCAGGGGTACGGCTCGCTCACCTGGGGCCTCTACGCCGAGGCGACCGGGACCCACGGCCAGGACGTCGCCGACCCCGCGGCGATCGCCGGGACGACGTTCGACGCCCTCGACGTGCGGGCCCTGCTCGCCCTTCCGGGATCGTTCCAGGCCCCGGTCCCATCGGGCCCGCTCACGCTCGCGGCGGCGCGCGACCACCTCCCGCTACTTCGGCCAACGCGTCCACGTCGTCGCCGTCGAGCTCGGCTCGGCGAGCGCCTCGGCCGCACCGGCGGGCGCGCTCGCCGGCCTTGCACGCGAGGTGCGGCTGCTCGACGCCGCCACGGGCCGACCGATCGTCGCCGTGCCGCTGGTCGTGCCCGGCCCGGGCGGCGGCGTCACGCTGCGCTTCGCAGGCTCGCCGGCAGCCGGTGGGCTGGTACTGCCGGCGGCGGACGGCCTCCCGGCGAGCGTCCGGGTCGCCGTGCGGGCGGCGGACGGCGCGACCTTCTCGCCGACCGGCCCGCTGGCCGCCGCGGCGAGCGGGCCCCACTGGCGGCTCGACGGCACGATCGGTCCGTACGCGGTGCTCCTCGACACCCGCGCAGGCGGCCGGTTTCTCGTTCCTCCCCGTCGGGCCCGGACCCGCCCCTCGCGCCGCCGCCCGGGTCGTCGCCAGCTCCCCCTACTCGCCGACCGAGCAGGTCTCGGTACGTTCGGACCGTGCCGCGCTGCTCGTCCGCAGCGAGGCCGCGCTACCCGGCTGGCGGGCGCTCGTCACCGCCGGGGGCCGCACCCGCACCGTGCCCATCCGCCGGATCGGTCTCATCCAGGAGGTGGACGTGCCCGCGGGCCACTCCGAGGTGACCTTCACCTACACTGCCCCAGGACTCACCCTTGGCCTCTGGCTCGCCGCGGTGGGTTGCGCCGGGATCGTCGCCCTCCTGGCCATGGGCCTGAGGCGCAGCCGGCGTGCGCACGCCCCCATAGGCCGTCGCCGTTAGGCAGCTGCGTTCGGGTCCGGGATCCGGACGGCGCGGGCGCGCCGGCGAGACACCGGGGAAGGACGGGAAAGAGATGCGCATCGCACTGACGAGGCGGGCACTCCGGAACCCGCCGGTCGCACAGGACGCCGGCTCGCCCCGGCGCCGCGGCCTCGGGCTCGCTGCGCTCCTCGCGTCCGGCTTCGCGCTCGCCGCCTGCTCGAGCTCGGTGGCGGCCCCAGGTCAGCGGGCGCACGCTCCGAAGACGAGTCCGGGGACCAACTCGAGCCCGGCGGCGGCGGCTACGACGACCCTCGCGCCCGGCCCGGGCATCGAGAAGGGACACGTCACCGCCATCGGCGACTCCGTCATGGTGGACTACGAGGCCGACCTGCAAGCCGACATCCCCGGCATCGACGTCGAGGCGGCGGTGAGCCGCCAGTGGTCGGCGGGCATCGCCGAGGCCGAGCAGCTACGCGCCGAGCACCGCCTCGGCGCCGTCGTCGTCATCGGCCTCGGCACGAACGGCCCGATCAGCGCGGCCGACTTCGACGCGATGATGTCGGCGCTCGCCGGGGTCTCGAAGGTGGTCTTCGTCACCGTCCGCGTCGACCAGCCGTGGCAGAACTCCGTGAACGCCGTGCTGCGCGCCGGCGTCGCGTCGCACCCCGGCACGGTTCTCGCCGACTGGACCGCGCTCGCGGACGCCAACCCCGACTGGCTCTACTCCGACGGCACGCACCTGCCGATCGGTGGCACCGGCGCGCAGGCGCTCGCCGATCTGGTCGCCAGCAAGGTGAAGGGCAGCTGAGCTCGCGACCGCACGTCCGCGCCGGGCGCGCCGGTCGCCGTCCGGTCGTGGCGGGCCGCCAGTCACCCGCGGCTGCGGCCGAGCGGCCGGTGCTCCGGGTGCGGCACGCCCGGCGACGTCGAGCGTGCGGGGATCAGGGGGCAGCCCCGAAGCGCACGATCGCCTTGATCGCCACGCCGGTCTCGGCATCGTGGATCGCCTGGTTGATGGCGGCGAAGTCGTAGAAGGCGAGAAGGCGGTCGAAGGGGAAGGACCCGCGCCGGTACAGCTCGATCAGCTGGGGGATGAACACCTCCGGCGTCGAGTCGCCCTCGACGATGCCCCGCACCGTCCGTCCTCCCGTCATCAGATGGACGATATTCAGCCGCACCTCATCCTCGGGCGAGGTGCCCCCGACCATGCCGCACACGCCGCGGGGTGCCAGGCACTCGACGGCCTGGCGCAGCACGGTGGCCGAGCCCACTGCCTCGAGCGAGCGGTCGGCCCCGGACCCGGTGATCTCGCGTATCGCCTCCACCGGGCGCTGCGAGCCGGCGTTGACGACATGGGTCGCCCCGAGCTCCCGGGCGGTCGCCAGGCGCCGGTCGTCGAGATCCACGCTGATCACCGCTCCGGCACCGCACAGGCGAGCCGCCATCACGGCGCTGAGGCCGACCGAGCCGGCGCCGAACACGGCGACGGACGTGCCGGGGCGCACGCCGAGCGAGTTGATCACCGCCCCGGCGCCGGTCTGCACGCCGCAGGCGAGCGGGCCGACGAGCTCCAGGGGCGCGTCGTCGGGCACCTTCACGACGTTGCGCTCGTGGCAGATCGAGTGCGTCGCGAACGACGACTGCCCGAAGAAGTTGCCGTGCACGACCCCCTCCGGCGACGAGAGCGGGCTGGATCCGTCCGGGCGGGAGCCACCGAAGTTGTAGCCGAAGAAGTCGTGGCAGTAGCTCGGCTGATGCTCCAGGCAGCTCGGGCAGCCACCGCACGAGTTGTAGCTCATGACGACGTGGTCTCCGGGCGCCACCTTGCTCACCGCCGGGCCGACGCGCTCCACCACCCCGGCGCCCTCGTGGCCGAGGACGATCGGCTGCGGCACCGGGTACAGCTGGTCGCGGATCGAGATGTCGGTGTGGCAGATCCCGGTGGCCACGTTGCGCACCAGGATCTCGCGCTCACGGGGATCGCCCAGCTCGAGGGTCTCGAGCGTGAGCTCCCCCTTGACGGCGCGTGCAACCGCCGCGGTGATCTGTCTCGCCACCGGTCCCCCTCTCGACCTGCGTCGCCGGCCCTCGCCCGCCGACGCTACACAGAACGGGCGCCCCTGCTCTGGCCGGCGCGACACCGCCTGCCTGCCTCCCCGCACGAAGCGAGGCAGCAGCGCCAGGGACGGCCTGGCGCCGCCAGGCGGCAGCCCGAAGCGGGCCGGTTACGCCCCCGGCTCAACGCGACGCGTGGGCCGGCGCTCGCCGGACGCAGCTGCGGGGAACGAGAGGCGGGGAGCTGGCGACAGCGACGAGCCACCCGATCTGCGCACGGGGGCCGTGGCTCGCAGCTGTCGCGACGAGTGGGCCGGGTAGGATTCGAACCTACGAAGGCTGTGCCGACAGATTTACAGTCTGCTCCCTTTGGCCACTTGGGTACCGACCCGTCGGGTCGACACGATACCGGACGCGCCGGATGGCGCGGACGGCCGGTGGCACGCCGATCGGAGCTGGGGGGACGCGCGCTGAGCTTGATCGCCATGCCGAGTTTTGACGTCACGTCCGAGGTCGACATGCAGGAGGTCCGCAACGCCGTGGACCAGGCGTCCCGGGAGGTCGCGACCCGCTTCGACTTCAAGAACACCGGTGCGACCGTCGAGCTGAAGGCGGAGGAGATCGAGCTCCACGCCCCGACGGAGGACCGTCTGCGCGCCCTCGTGCAGGTGCTCGAGGAGAAGCTCGTACGCCGGGAGGTGTCCTTGAAGGCGCTCTCCTACGGCAAGGTCGAGGAGGCCTCGAAGGGGACGGTCCGCCAGGTCGTCACGCTCCAGGCCGGCATCTCGGCGGACCACGCCAAGCGGATCAACAAGATCGTGAAGGACATGGGCATGAAGGGCGTCAGCTCGCAGGCCCAGGGCGACCAGGTGCGCGTCACGGGGAAGAAGCGTGACGAGCTGCAGGCGGTCATCGCGAGCCTGAAGGCACAGGACCTCGGGATCCCGCTCCAGTTCGGCAACTTCCGGGACTAGTGCTCCCGCGCGTAAGTCATTGTGACTTACGCGACCTGTAGCGGGCGGCCGTCGTAGGTCCATCGGAACGGCGCCGCTCGTCGGTTGTAGTCCTTGATGAAGGTGATGACCCGCTCGGCCAGCTCGTCGATCGAGGCGAACTCGCCTCGTCGCAACAGCCTGCGCTCCAAGATCGAGAAGAACAGCTCCACCTGGTTCAGCCAGCTCGCGTGGGTGGGCGTGTAATGGATGTGCACGTGGGGATGCCCGGCCAAGAAGGTGGCGACCGCGTCGGTCTTGTGGGCCGAGAGGTTGTCGGCGATGCAGTGCAGGTCGAGTCCCGCAGGCGTGAGCCGCACGAGATCGGCGAGGAAGTCGACGAAGTTCTCCGACCTCGTCGAGTCGGTGACCCATCCGGCAACCCCGCCGTCATGGACGTCGAGGGCGGCGAATAACACGGCGGTTCCGTTGCGCTTGTACTCGAACTCCCGGCGCACGGGGGTGCCCGGGATAGCCGGCCTGGTGGGGTTGACGCGCGACTTCGCCTGCATGCCCGACTTCTCGTCGACGCTCCAGACCACGGCGTTGGTCGGGGGATCGAGGTAGAGCCCGCAGACGTCGGAGGCCTTCTCCCAGAAGTTGGGATCGTGGCTCGTCATCCAGCTCTCGACCTGCCAGGGCTTCAAGTCGAGCGCCCGGCAGATGCGCCAGGCCTGGGACGCCGACATCGCCACGCCGTGGGCCGCCATCGCGCCAGCGAGGGCCTCCATCGTCCAGCGCGAGGCGTTGTCCGGCGGCGGCTCCGTCACGAGCTTCACCAGCAACAGCACGTCGTCATGGCCATAGACGTGGGGTCGTCCCGGGCGTTCCTCGTCCTCGAGACCGGCCAAGCCCAGCTCGCTGTAGCGCTTCCGCCAGATGCCCACCTGGTTGTAGTGCATGTCGACCGTGTCGGCGATGTCCCGGTTCGACCAGCCGTCGGCCGCCAACAAGACGATGCGCGCCCGCTTGGCGGTGCGCGCCTCGACCGTCCCCGACCGCGTGATGGCCTCCAGGCGCGACCGATCACCACGCCGGAGCTTCAAGGGCTCGAGTCTCATGGCTCCAGCAAAGCACATCACTGTCATTAACGCGAGGATGCACTAGCCGGAGACGCGGCGGCGCAGCAGCAGCCGGAGGCCCGGCGCCCGGCGGGCTCCGCTCAGAACAGCAGCGTCGCGTGCTGCGCGAACTCGACGAGGGGCTGGGGCCAGATCCCGAACACGATCGTGGCGCCGAGGGTGCAGAACAGCCCGGCGGCCACCCACGGCGAGACCTCGAGCTCGCCGGCCGCCGCCCGGGGCTCTCCGGGCGTGGTGACCACCGTCTCGGCAGATGCCTCCAGCGTGGCGACTCCCGAGGCAGCGAGCACCGTCGCACCTCCACCGGTGGCCATGGCCCCCGCCGGGGCGGCGCCGGCGAGCGCCACGCCCGCGGGGATCGCCACGGCCCGGTCGGCGGCGGGCGAGCTCACGAGGTCGCCGAACATCAAGAAGACGACCCGCAGGTAGAAGAAGGCCGCGATCGCCGCCGACACCATCGCGATGACGGCGAGGGCGTAGGAGTGCGCCGCCACCGACGCCTCCACGACGTACAGCTTGGCGAAGAACCCGGTGGTGAACGGCGTGCCGGCCTGCGCGAGGAGGAGCAGCGCGAAGGTCGTCGCCAGCACCGGCCGGCGGCGGGCGAGCCCGCGGTAACGCTCCAGGTCGTGCCCCTCGTCCCCCCTGCCACCGACCACCGCGACGACGCCGAAGCTCCCGAGGACGAGCAGGGAGTAGACGAAGACGTAGTAGAGGCTCCCGGCGACGCCGCGCGCCGTCGCCGCCTGCAGGCCGAGCAGGATGAAGCCGGCGTGGTTGATCGAGGAGTAGGCGAGCATCCGCTTGACGTCGCGCTGCACGACGGCGACCACCGCGCCGAGGAGGAGCGTGAGCACCGCGATCACCCAGATGACCGGCTGCCAGCTGGTGCGCAGGGTCGGCAGGGTCGAGACGAAGACGCGCAGCAGGGCGGCGAAGGCGCCGGCCTTGGCGATCGCGGCCATGAAGCCGGCGGCCGGGGTCGGCGAGCCCTGGTACACGTCGGGGGTCCACATGTGGAACGGGACGGCCGCCACCTTGAACCCGAAGCCGACCAGCATCAGGGCGAGCCCCGCCAGCAGGACCCCGTTCGAGATGAGCACGTTGCGGGCGAGGAAGGCGCCGATCTCGGCGAGATTCGTCGAGCCGGTGGCGCCGTAGGTGAGGGCGATGCCGTAGACGAACACCGCGGAGGAGAAGGCGCCGAGGATGAAGTACTTCATCGCGGCCTCGCCGGAGGCCTCCCGCCGCTGGTCGAAGCCTGCCATGACGTAGAGCGGGATCGAGAGGATCTCGAGGCCGAGGAAGATCAGGATCAGGTCGTTCGCCGAGGCCATCAGCATCGCGCCCGACGCCGAGATCAGCGCCAGCACGTAGTACTCGCAGCCCGCGACGCCCTCGCGCTGCAAGAAGCCGGCGGCGAACATCGGGGCGACGATGAGGATCACCGAGACGAGCACCAGGATGAAGATCGAGAAGCCGTCCACGTCGATCGAGCGCGCCACGGCGGTGAACGGCCCGTGCTTGTCGACGTCGTGCCAGAGCACGAGCGAGGCGACGAGCGAGGCGATGCCGATCCCGACCGTTGCCGAGGCGAACGCCTCGGTCGGCAGGTGGCGCGTGGTGACCGAGCCGGCCGCGATCATGACGAGCATCCCGCCGAGCACGATCAGCTCGGGCAGGATCGTCGTGTAGTTGACGTGCGGGAGGGCGAGCGTGCTCCCGAGGAGGTGCGCGGCGAGCACGCCGAGGATGCCGCTGCTCACTTGGCCGCCTCCGTGGACGTGGAGCCCGGGAGCACCTTGACGGTGAGCACGCCGGGCTTGCCGAGGGTCGGGATCTTCGGATGCGCGACCACCTCGACGTGGGCGACGAGGTTGTCGACCGACGGGGAGATCCGGTCGAGCACGGGCTTCGGGTACACGCCGAGGAAGACGATGAGCACGACGAGCGGCGCCATGACGAGGCCCTCCCGCCAGGTCATCTCCCGGAAGGGCTGCTCCTCGCCCGCCAGCTCCTCGGAACGCCCGTGGAAGACCTGCTGGTAGGCCCAGAGCAGATAGACCGCGGCGATCACGATCCCGCCGACCGCGGCCACGACCCACCAGCGGTGGGTGAGGAAGGTGCCGGCGAGGATGAGGAACTCGCCGACGAACCCGTTGAGGCCGGGCACGCCGATCGAGGCGAGCATCACCAGGGTGAAGACCCCCGCCATCACCGGCGCCGTGCGCTGCAGACCCCGGAGCCGGGGGATCATGAACGTCTGGCGGCGGTGGTAGATCATCGCGATGAGGAGGAACAGGGCTGCGGTGTAGAGCCCGTGGTTCACCATCTGCAGGACGGCGCCGGACAGCGCCTCGCCGGTGAGCGCGAACGCCCCGAGCACGATGAAGCCCATGTGCGCGAGCGAGGAGTAGGCGACGAGCCGCTTGAGGTCGCGCTGGACCGCCGCGACGATCCCGCCGTAGAGGATGCCGATCACGCCGAGGGTGAGCAGCAGCGGGGCCAGCACCACGACGGCGTGGGGGAACAGCCCGAGGTCGAAGCGGACGATCCCATAGGTGCCGAGCTTCGCCATGATCCCCGCGAGGAGGATGGCGCCGCCGGCCGGTGCCTCGCTGTAGGCGTCCGGCGACCAGGTGTGGAAGGGGAACACCGGAGCCTTCACGACGAAGGCTGTCGTGAAGGCGAGGAACAGGAGGACCCCGGCCGTGCCGCTCAGGTGCGTCGAGGCGAGCTGGCGGATGTCGAAGGTGGTCACGCCCGTCTGGCCCTGGTGGATGAAGACGAGCGCCAGGATCCCGACGAACATCAACGCCGAGGCGAGGAAGGTGTACAGGAAGAACTTCGTCGCCGCGTAGCCGCGTCGCTCGTGGCCCCAGCCCCCGATGATGAAGTAGACGGGGACGAGGGTCGCCTCGAAGAAGAGGAAGAACAGCATCAGGTCGAGCGAGAGGAAGCTGCCGAGGCAGCCGGCCTCCAGGATCAGGACCCAGACGGTGAACGCCTTCGGGTTCCGGCGCTCGGTCGCACCCGCCAGGGTGATGGGGAACAGCAGCGCCGACATGAGCACCAAGAAGAGCGAGATCCCGTCGACCCCGAGGGTCCAGGAGATGCCGAGCGGCGAGGCGAAGACGTGCGTCGTCACCATCTGGTAGCCGCCGTCGTTCGACTGGAAGGCGGCGAGCATGGCGGCGGCGATGCCGAGGACGCCGAGGGAGGCCGCCATCCCGACGGCGCGGACCGCCCACGTCGCCGTCCTCGGCACCACCATGACGAGGATGGCGGCGCCGACCGGGACGAGTACGAGCGTGGTCAGGTAGGGAAAGGCGCGTTCGGCGGGGGTGCCGGCCAGGAGCGCCGCGGCGAGGTGGAGGTGTGTCACGGTCAGGACCCCGCCCGGCTGAGCACGTAGGCGGCGAGGACGACCAGGCCGGCGACGATGCCGAGCGCGTAGCTGCGCACGTAGCCGCTCTGGATCCTGCGGAGCCGTTCACCGCCCACCCGCACCACCGTCGCGACGCCGTTCACCGCCCCGTCGATCAGCCGCGAGTCGAGCACCGCTGCGGAGAAGGCTGCGAAGGTCTCCCCGGGCCGGGCGACGAAGTGGTCGTAGGCCCAGTCGATGTACCACGCCATCGACAAGAAGCGCGGCTCGAGCGCGCGCCGTTCGACGACGTCGCGCCACAGCGCCGCCGCCAGCAGGACGCCGGTGATCGCGAGGGCCGCGTCGAGGAGGGCGAAGCCCCACTCCTGGCCGAGGCCGAAGTGGTGGGCCAGCAGATTCGCGCCGACCACGGGGTCGAGCCACCGCTCCAGCAGGTCGAAGTCCGGGTGGAACGGCAGATCGATGAACCCGCCGAGCAGCGACAGGCCGGCGAGCGCGACGAGCGGCAGGCGCATCACCCAGCCGGGGTCGTGCGGGTGCGGCGGTGCGGCGCCGTGACCGCCCGCGACCGGCTCGGGGGTCGTGAGCGCTGCGCCCGGCCCGCCGCGGTCCGCCTCCGCCGCGGCGTGCCCCCGGACCCCGCCGTAGCCGTCACCGGTCGGCCGCGCCTCGGTCCAGCGCCGCTTGCCGAGGAACACCAGGAAGTACTCGCGGCCCATGTAGTACGCGGTCAGCACCGCGGTGACCGCCCCGATCGCCCAGAGTGCCGGGCTCACCGCCCACGCGTTCAGCAGCACCTCGCCCTTCGACCAGAAGCCGGTGAACGGCGGGACGCCGGCGATGGAGAGCCAGCCGATCAGGAAGGTGACCGCGGTGACGGGCATGAGCTTGCGCAGGCCCCCCATCTGCTTGATGTCCTGCTCGTCGTCCATGGCCGTGGATGACCGAGCCGGCCCCGAGGAACAGCAGCGCCTTGAAGAAGGCGTGGGTGAGCATCAGGAAGATCGCCGCGATGTAGGCGCCGCGAGCCGACGGCGAGGAACATGTAGCCGAGCTGGGAGACCGTCGAGTAGGCGAGCACCTTCTTGATGTCGTTCTGGGCGCAGCCGATCGTCGGCCGCCAGGAAGGCGGTGCGCGCCGCCGACCCAGGCGACGACGTGGGCGGCGTCCGGAGCGGCGTGCAGCACCGGGCTGATCCGGCACATCAGGTAGACGCCGGCGGTGACCATGGTGGCGGCGTGGATCAGCGCCGAGACCGGGGTGGGGCCCTCCATCGCGTCGGGCAGCCACAGGAAGAGCGGGATCTGCGCCGACTTGCCGACGGCGCCGAGGAACAGCAGCAGACCGATCGCGATGACGGCTCGGCTGGCCGACGTGGCCGAGCCGGGCGAACACCGTCTGGTACTTGACGAGCTGCCCGTGCGCTCGAAGATCAAGAAGAGCGCGAGCAGGAAGCCGACGTCGCCGATTCGGTTGGTGATCGAACGCCTTCTTGCCGGCGCTCGCCGCGGCGGCCCGGTCGAACCAGAAGGCGATGAGGAAGTACGAGCAGACGCCGACGCCCTCCCAGCCGAGGAAGGAGAGGACGAAGTTGTCCGCCGAGCACCAGCATCAGCATCGAGACGACGAAGAGGTTCAGGTAGACGAAGAACTTCGGGAACTGCGTCGTCGTGCTCCATGTAGCCGATCGAGTACAGGTGGATCAGGGTGCCGACGCCGGTGACGAACGGGCCATCGTCATCGACAGCGGGTCGACGAGCAGCCCGACGTCCGACGTGCAGCTTGTCCGACGGCGAACCAGGTGAACCAGCGTCTGCGTGAAGGAGCGGTGCGCCGGCGCGAGCTGGAACAGCCCGGCGAACACGACCACGGTGACGACGAAGGAGGCGGCGACCATCGGCCGTCGCCAGCCAGCCGGCGAGCGGGTTCGCCGAGGCTTGCGCCCGAAGGGCACCAGGATCGCGAACCCGGCGAGCGGGCAGGGCCGGGATGAGGCAGGCGGCGTGGATCACGGTGTCCCGGTCAGCCCTTCAGCACGTGGGCGTCGTCGGCGGTCGCACCGCTGCTTGCGGCGGAAGATGGCGACGATGATCCCGAGGCCGACCACGACCTCGGCCGCCGCCACGACGAGCACGAAGAACACGACCACCTGGCCGCCGATGTCGTTGAGCGACCGGGAGAACGACACGAAGGTGAGGTTGACCGCGTTCAGCATGAGCTCGACGCACATGAACATCACCAGGACGTTCCGCCGGACCAGGAGGCCGACCGCGCCGATCGTGAAGAGGATGGCGGCGAGGACGAGGTACCAGGCTGGCTGCGATGGCTCATCGGGCGCCCACCTCCTCGGGAGGCGAGACGGCGCGAGCGCCGTCGGGCGCTCCCGTGCCGGCTCGACCGCGCCCTCCGGGCCGGCGTCGCCCGGGAGCTCGAGCCCGTCCGGATCGACGACGGGCTCGGCGATCCCGACCTCGCCCTGCCGGCGGCGGGGCCGGCGCGACAGCACCGACCGCGCCGATCACCGCGACCACGAGGAGCGCGAGGTGATCTCGAAGGGGAGCAGGTACGTCGTGAAGATCGACCGGCCGAGCTGGGCGACGTTCGAGCTCGAGCTGCTGAGCGACCCGGCGACGGAGTGCGCCCCGGTGACCCAGCGGTGGTGCCGCGAGGAGGATCACCTCGACCAGCACCAGCACGCCGAGGATGACCGCCACGACGCGCTGGCCGACGAGCCCGCCGGCGAAGATCTGCTCGCGCCGGTCGACCCCGAGCAGCATGATCACGAACAGGAACAGGACGACGATCGCTCCGGCGTAGACGATGACCTGGACGGCGGCCAGGAACTGCGCGTCCTCGCTCGACGAAGAGCACGGCGATGCCGAAGAGGGTCGTCACCAGCATCAGGGCGGCGTGGACCGGGTTGCGCGACAGCACCACGCCGAGCGCCCCGATGATCGACGACCGCCGCGGCGATGGCGAAGGTCAGGGCGTCCGGAAGCGTCGCCGCGGCGAGGACGTGGCCGTGCGGCATCAACGGCCCTGCCGCCGATCGGACGGGGATCTTGTTGCCGCGCCACCTCGCGGATGGAGATGTTGCCCGTCGGCCTCGTCGTCCCGCTTGCCGCTCTGGCCGCCCTCCGGGGCGCGCACGCCGTAGCCGAGCTCGCCCGACCACTGCACCTCGCCCTCGTAGGCGGCGGCACCCGACGGCGAGGTGGCGCGCATCCAGCCCGAGGTGTAAGCGGTCCTCGCCCTCGCGCCAGTCCTCCCAGGGGAGCTTCTGCGGGCGGCCGTCGTCGTCGACCACGAGCTCGGCCTTGGTGTAGATCGCGTCGGCGCGGCTGGTGAAGGAGAACTCGAACATCTTCGTCTCGGTGATCGCCTCGGTCGGGCACGCCTCCACGCACATGTCGCAGTGGATGCAGCGCAGGTAGTTGATCTCGTAGACGAAGCCGTAGCGCTCACCGGGCGAGACCGGCGCGTCCTCGGGGTTGTCGGCACCGCGGACGTAGATGCAGTCGGCCGGACACACCCCGGCGCACAGCTCGCAGCCGATGCACTTCTCCATGCCGTCCTCGTAGCGGTTGAGGACGTGGCGGCCGTGCAGACGCGGCGGCTTCGGCCGCTTCTCCTTCGGGTACTCGGTCGTGACGCGCGGCTCGAGGACCTGGGTCAGCGTCTGCTTGAAGCCGCCGAAGAAGCGGAGCTCGCCGAAGTACCCCATCGCTAGCCTCCGACCTTGCCGCCGCCGGGTACCGGCCGCAGGCTCGTGATCCCGGTGCCGCGCGGCGCCACGCCACCGCGGACGTCGTCTTCGGCACCGAGTGCCGCGTCCCCCTCGACGAGCGCCTCGCGCCGCAGTCGGGCGATGCGCACCGACTGGCCGAGCAGCGCCCAGGCGAGCAGGCAGCCGCCGATGATGGCGAAGCCCCACGCCGCCGACTGGATCACGCCGGCGACGACGAGCAGCCAGGCGAGCGAGAGCGGGATGAGCACCTTCCAGCCGACGTTCATCAGCTGGTCGTAGCGCATCCTCGGGAGCGATGCCCGGATCCAGACCTGGATGTAGCAGAACACGATCGTCTTGCCGAGGAACCAGGCGATCGGCCAGAGCCAGCGCAAGAAGTGGAAGCCTGGGCCGTCCGGGCCGCCGAAGAAGAGGGTCACCACGACGGCCGACATCGTGACGGTGTTCATGAACTCCGCCATGAAGAACAGCGCGAAGCGGATCGAGGAGTACTCGGTGTGGAAGCCGCCGCCGAGCTCGGACTCGCCCTCCGCGAGGTCGAACGGCGGCCGGTTGAGCTCGGCCGTGGAGGCGATGAAGAAGAGGACGAACGGGACGATCCCGAGGCGCAGCCAGTTCCACTGCCAGAAGTGGACCGCCTGGGACTGCACGATGGTGCGGGTGGAGAGGCTGTGCGCCTCCAGCACCACGGTCACGACCGTGAGGCCCATCGCCGCCTCGTAGGAGATCATCTGCGCCGAGGCGCGCACCGCCCCGAGGAGCGGGTACTTGGAGCCCGATGACCAGCCGGCGAGCATCGTGCCGTAGACGGCGACCGACGACAGGGCGAGCACGAGGAGAATCCCGATCGGCGGGTCGGCGACCTGGAGCTCGATGACGTGGTGCGCGATGGTCACGACCCCGCCCACCGGCACCACGGTGAAGATGAGGAAGGCCGGGAGCAGTGAGAGGAACGGCGCCAGCCGGAAGACGACCCGGTCGGCGCGCTCGGGGAGCAGGTCCTCCTTGAAGAACAGCTTCGTCCCGTCCGCCAGGGTCTGGAGCAGCCCGAAGGGGCCGGCGCGGTTCGGACCGATCCGGTTCTGCATGTCCGAGATCACCTTGCGCTCGAACCAGATCATCAACAGCACCGAGACGAGCAGGGCGCCGAAGGCGACGAGCACCTTCACGAGGACGATGACGAAGACCGCGAGGTCGACACCGTGCGCGAACAGCGGGTCGGGCATCAGCGTGCCTCCAGGTGCACGTCGGTCACCGCTGCGGTGGCGTCGACCAGCACCGATGCCGACGCGTTGGCGGCGGCGAGGTTGGCCCCGAGCACCGCGAGCCCTGGCGGGAGCTCGGCGTCGCCGGCCACCTCGACCTCGAGCTCGCCGTGCTCCGAACGGACGACCACCCGCGCGGCGCCGTCGAGCCCGAGGCGGGCGAGCTCGGCCGGGTTGACCGTGAGCACCTGGTCGGGCGCGAGCGGCGCGAGCGAGGGGCTGGCGGCGACGACCGTCCCCCGGTCGTACAGGGAGCGGTGCACCACCAGACGGAGGGCGTCCCCGCCGCGCCGCGCCGTGGCGGGCGCGGGGGCGCCGGCGGCGGCGGCGGCGGCGAAGGTGAGCAGCGACGGGCGCGGAACACCGTGGTGGTCGGGCTCGTCGACCTCGAGCTCGCCGAGACCGCCGAGCGGGACGCCGGAACCGACCCAGATCGGCGCACCCTGCTCTTCGACCGAGAGGATCCCCGGCGTCGCGATCGGGTCGATCGCCCGAGGGCCGCTCGAGCCGTCGCGCCGGACGGCGATCGCGACGGGCACGGCGTCGACGGGCACGACGACGCCGTCGCGCAGCGCCGGCTGGGCGAGCACGTCGTCGGTCACACCCCGGTACGCCGGGGCCAGCTCGGCGATCTCGGCGGTGATCGTCTCCAGGTTCTCGAAGCCGAGGTCGGCGCCGAGCCGGCGCGCGGTCTCGACGGCGATCATCCACGCCGCCCAGGCGATGCCCGGCGGCACGACCTTTTGCGCGAGGCGGCTCACCCGCCCCTCGCAGCTCGTCGTCGAGCCCGATCGCTCGGCGTCGCCCGAGACCGGGAGCACGATGTGCGCGAGATCGGTGGAGGCGTCCGGGTGCGTGGCGATCGACACGAGCAGGTCGACGTTTTCGAGGGCGGCGCGCGCGAGCGAGTGGTCGGGGAAGTCGGCCAGCGGGTCCGCGCCGAGCAGCACGAGCAGCGAGATCTCGCCGGCGGCCGCGGCCTGCAGGATCCCCCGCGTGTCACGTCCCCGCACCTCGGGGAGCGCGCCCCAGGCGTCGGCGAACCAGCGCCTCCCCTCCTCGAGCTCGACCCTGCCGGGGAGCAGCCCCGGCGCGAGGCCCATGTCGAGGGCACCGTGGACGTTGGCCCGGTGCAGCGCGCTGAGGAAGCGGGCCCCCGGCCACGCCTCGTGCAGCGAGGCGGCCGCCGCGGCGATCGACTCCGCCGACTCGGCGAGCGACGGGCGCCCGAGGACGACGACGACGCCGTCACCCCGCGCGGCCTTCGGGTCGTCCGAGGCGAGCGCTCCGCCGAGGAGCCGGCGCGCCGCCTCGATCGAGGCGGCGTCGGCGCCGGGTACCTCCCCGGGCGCGCTGGTGGCGGCGAGCGCCTCGGCGAGGCGGACCGCCTCGCCCGGCGTGTAGCGGAGCCGGGCGCTGGCGTCGGCGCCGAGGGCGGTCCCCTCGGGCGAGCACTCGACGATCGGCAGCGACCCGTGCACCGCCGCCGCGCGGAGCCGCAGGTAGAGGACGGGCAGCTCCTCGCGCAGGTCCGGTCCGAGCACCACGACGGCCTTGGCGTGCACCGCGTCGTCGATCGTCGCCCTCGGCAGGCCGAGGACCAGCTCGGCCGGCAGGCCGTCGCCGACCTGCGCGTCGACCGAGTCCGTGCCGAGGACGGACTTGGCCAGCTTCGCCCAGGCGTAGGCGTCCTCGTTCGTGAGGCGCGCGCCGCCGATGACGGCGATTCCCGCCGGCCCGGTCCGCTCCCGCGCCTGGCGGACCCCGGCCGCGACGTCCCGGAGCGCCTCGTGCCAGAGCGCGGGCACGAGCTCGCCGGCGTGGCGGACGAGCGGCTCGGTGAAACGGCTCTCGGCGTTGACCGCCTCGAAGGCGTAGCGGCCCTTGTCGCAGAGCCAGCTCTGGTTGACCGCCTCGGCGTCGATGCCGAGGTAGCGCACGAGCTTGCCGGCGGAGGACTGGGCGACGACGCGGCAGCCGACCGAGCACGTCGTGCACGTCGTCTCGACCTGCTCCAGGTCCCACGGCCGCGACCTGAAGCGGTAGGGCGACGCCGTCAGCGCGCCGACCGGGCAGATCTGCACCGTGTTGCCGCTGAAGTACGAGCTGAAGGGGCGCTTGGGGAAGATCGCCACCTCCACCCGGTCACCGCGCTCGGCGAAGTCGATCAGCGCCTCGCCCGCGACCTCCTCCGCGAAGCGGGTGCAGCGGGCGCACTGGATGCAGCGCTCCCGGTCGAGGTAGACGAGCGGGCTGATCTCGATCGGCTTCTCCCAGTGCCGCTTTTCCTCGATGAAGCGGCTCTCGCCGGGGCCGTGGGAGAGCGCCTGGTCCTGCAACGGGCACTCGCCGCCCTTGTCGCAGACCGGGCAGTCGAGCGGGTGGTTGATGAGCAGGAACTCGAGGACGCCCTCCTGGGCCTTGCGCGCCTTCTCCGAGGAGGTGCGGATCTCCAGGCCGTCTGCGACGGGCAGGAAGCACGCCGGCTGCAGGCTGAAACCGCGGGGCCCGGAGACCTCGACCAGGCACATCCGGCACATCCCGACCGGCTTCATCCGCGGGTGGTAGCAAAAGCGCGGGATGAAGACGCCGGCTCGCTCGGCCGCCTCGATGATGAGCTCACCCTGCTGCGCCTCGACCGCCACGCCGTCGACGGTGATCGTCGGCGACTCCGGCGCGGCCTGCTCCGCCGGCTTCGACGCGGTGTCGGTCATCGCGCGACCTCGAATCGGGCAGCCGCCCTCCTTCACGTGGAGGAGGAACTCGTCGCGGAACATCCGGATGCCGGAGGCGACCGCGGAGGGGATGGAGGGGCCGAGGACGCAGATCGTCGTCTGCTCCGGTGGCCAGTGCACGCCGGGCGAGATGTTGTCGCAGGCGTCCATCAGCAGGTCGAGGTCGGACTCGCGCCCGCCGCCGTCCTCCAGCCGGCGCAGGATCTTCTCGATCCAGCCGCTCCCCTCCCGGCACGGCGTGCACTGGCCGCACGACTCGCGCCAGAAGAAGCGAGCGATCCGCCAGGCGGCACGCACGGCGCAGGTCGTCTCGTCCATCACGACGATCGAGCCCGAGCCGAGCATCGAGCCGGCCTTGCCCACGGCGTCCTGGTCGAGGCCGAGGTCGACGTGCTCGGGGCCGAACCACGGCGCCGACACACCCCCGGGGATGAGGGCCTTCAGCTCCTTGCCGTCTTTCACCCCGCCGCCGAACGCCGGGGCGTAGATCAGGTCGCGGAACGTCGTCTTCGACATCTCGACCTCGAACCAGCCAGGGCGCTCGACGCGGCCCGAGAGCGCGAAGAGGCGGGTTCCGGTCGAGCTCCCCTGCCCGAGCGCGGCGAAGGCGTCCCCGCCGTTCAGGGTGATCCAGGGGATGTTCGAGACGGTCTCGATGTTGTTGACGACCGTGGGCGCGCCGTAGAGCCCGACGGCGGCCGGGAAGTACGGCGGCTTGATGCGCGGGAAGCCGCGCTTTCCCTCCAGGCTCTCGAGCAGCGCGGTCTCCTCGCCGCAGATGTACGCACCGGCGCCGGGGTGGATCACGAGATCGACCGAGAACCCGGAGCCGAAGATGTCGTGCCCGATCGCCCCGAGCGCGTACGCCTCGTTGCAGGCCTGGGTGAGCCGCTCGAGGCCGAGGGCGAACTCGCCCCGGCAGAAGATGAAGGCTTGCTCGACGCCGAGGGCATAGGCGGCGATCAGGGTCCCCTCGATCACCTGGTGCGGGTCGCGCTCGATCAGGAGGTGGTCCTTGAACGTGGCCGGCTCGCTCTCGTCCCCGTTCACGACGAGGTAGGTGACGTCGGCCTGGCGCAGCATCGACCACTTCCGGCCCGCCGGGAAGCCAGCCCCGCCCCGCCCGAGCAGGCTGGCCTTGTTGACCTCCTCGCGCAGCGTCTCGGGGGCCGTCGCGAGCGCTGCGCCGCAGGCCCTCGTAGCCGCCCGTCGCGAGGTAGCGCTCGAGGGTGTGCGAATCGGGATGCGCGCTCAGGCGCGCCGTGATGATCGCTGCGGCGTCGGTGATCACGAGCGCTTCCTGGTGGCCTTGCGGGCGGGCGGCTCCACGGGCGCCGCCACGGGCGCGGCGGCCGGGGCGCCGTCGCCGGCCGGCCGCGCGAGCAGGCCGACGGCGCGCTCCACGCGGCAGAGCACGCCGTGGCGCGGCACGTCACCGGCGAGCGCTCCCGATCGCAGTTCGTCGACCAGCCGGTCGAAGGAGTCGTCGTCGAGCGGGCCGAAGAAGCGGTGGTTCACCTGGACGCAGGGGGCCACGTCGCAGGCCGCGACGCACTCGACCTCCTCCAGGGTGAACTCGCCGTCGTCGGTCGTCTGGCCGGCACGGATCCCGAGGCGCTCCTCCGTGTGCTCGAGCAGCTCGTAGCCGCCGGCCAGCAGGCAGGCGATGTTCGTACACACGGCGACGAGGTGGCGGCCGATCGGCTCGAGGTGGAGCATGTCGTAGAAGCTCGCGGTGCCCCGCACCTCGGCGGCGGTGACGCCGACGAGCCCGGCGATCTGCTCCATCGCCTCGGGCGTGAGCCACCCCTCCTGTGCCTGGGCGATGTGGCAGAGCGGGATGAGCGCCGAGCGCCGCTCGGGGTAGAGCGCCACGACGGCGCGCGCTCGAGCCAGGCTCTCCTCGTTGAGCGGCGCCATCAGCGGTCCACCTCGCCGAGGACGGGGTTGACCGAGGAGAGGATCGCGATGGCGTCGGCGACGAGCGCCCCCCGGAGCAACGGCGGGACGCTCTGCAGGTTCACGAAGCTCGGGCCGCGGATGTGCATCCGGTACGGGTGGTTCGAGCCGTCCGCGACCATGTAGCAGCCGAGCTCGCCCCGGGGCGACTCGACGGCGACGTAGGTCTCGCCCTCCGGCACCTCGATGCCGCGGGTGAACAGCTTGAAGTGGTGGATCAGCGCCTCCATCGACTCGTCGATGCGTGCCCGGGGCGGTGGCGTCACCTTCTGGTCCTGGATCCGGTAGTCGCCGGCGGGCATCCGCTCGAGGACCTGGCGGACGATCCTGATCGACTCGCGGATCTCGTTCAGCCGCACGGCGTAGCGGTCGAAGGTGTCGCCGACCGTCCCGACGACCACGTCGAAGTCGACCTGGTCGTACGCGAGGTACGGCATGGTCCGGCGAAGGTCCCAGGGCACCCCTGCGGCGCGCAGGATCGGCCCGGTGGCCGACAGCGCCAGCGCGACCTCGGGGCCCATGACGCCGACGCCCTCCGTCCGCTCCCGGAAGATCGGCTGTCCCGTGAGCAGCTCGTCGTAGTCGTCGATGCGCGACTCGATCGTGTCGACGATGGCGGTGACGTCGTCCTCCCACCCGTCGGGCAGCTCGGCGGCCACGCCCCCCGGGCGGATGTAGTTGTGGTTCATCCGCAACCCGGTCACCTTCTCGAAGAAGGTGAGCACCATGTCGCGCTCGTGGAAGCCGAAGATCATCATCGTCGTCGACGCGAGGTCCATGCCGTTCGTCGCCGCCCACATGACGTGGGAGGAGATGCGGTTCAGCTCGCACATCAGCATGCGGATCCACGTGGCGCGCGGCGGCAGCTCGACCCCGAGCAGCTCCTCGACCGCGAGGGCGAAGACGAGCTCGTTGTGGATCGGGGACAGGTAGTCCATGCGCGTGACGTTCGTCGCGCCGTTCACGTACATCAGGTCCTCGGCGGTCTTCTCCATGCCGGTGTGGAGGTAGCCGACGACCGGCTTCGAGCGGAGCACGGTCTCGCCCTCGAGCTCGAGCATGATCCGCAGCACGCCGTGGGTGGACGGGTGCTGGGGCCCGAGGTTGAGGATCATCGTGTCGTCCTCGCCGAAGCGGGCGTCCTCGGCGCCGGGGTCGAGGACCGCGCTCTCGGGCAGCCGGAGCACCCCGCCCTGCTCGATCAGCAGCTCGACGGCGCTCGTCGAGCTGGCCAGGCCGAGCTCCTGCGCGCCCTCCTCGGTCTCGGCCTCGATGAGACGCTCGAAGTCGTCGTGACCGGGGACGCGTTCGCCGTCGAGCACGTCGGTCGTGCCCGGGCGCCCGGCGTCGGTGGGGTGCTCGTCGCTCATCGGGGTCCCGGTGCGTCCTTGAACTGCACGGGCACGCGACCGACGCCGTAGTCCTTTCGCAGGGGGTGGCCCTCCCAGTCCTCGGGCATCAGGATGCGGGTCATGTCGGGGTGGCCCTCGAAGCGGATCCCGAGCAGGTCGTACGCCTCGCGCTCCATGTTCTCGGCGCCCGGGTAGACGTAGAAGAGCGTCGGGCAGACGGCGTCGTCGGCCGGCACCTGCACCCGCAGGCGCACCCGCTTGCGGTCGGCGTGGTTGAGGAGGCTGACGACCACCTCGAAGCGCTCACGCGCCACCCCCTCGGGAAGGGCGCGGTCCATGTGCCGGAGGTAGTCGACGCCGCACAGGTCGGCGCAGGTCACGAAGCCGGCGTCGCGCAGCGCCGCCGCCACGTCGATGTAGCGCTCGCGGTTCGGGTGGAGCACCTCCTGGGCGCGCGAGGACGAGACGGGCACGCCCTCGCAGCCCGGGATCGACGCCGTGAATGGCGCGTGCCCGGCCGGGGCGCGACGACGGCGCCCGGTGCCTGCTCCGACATCAGCGGGGTGTTCCGACTCGTACCGGCGCCGGCAGCGGCTGGACCCACCCGGGCACCTCGGCGACGAGGTCGACGCCCGCGCCCGCGCCGGAGACGGCGCGGCGGCGGGTGATCTCGCCGGTGCGGACCTTCTCGTGCAGCGTGAGGATCGAGTGCATCAGCGTCTGTGGGCTCGGCGGGCAGCCCGGCGAGTAGACGTCGACGGGCACGACCTCGTCGACGCCCTGCACGATGGCGTAGTTGTTGAACATGCCGCCGCTCGAGGCGCAGACGCCCATCGAGATGACCCACTTCGGCTCGACCATCTGGTCGTAGACCTGGCGGAGCACGGGCGCCATCTTCTGCGAGAGCCGCCCGGCGACGATCATCAGGTCGGACTGGCGGGGCGAGGGCCGGAAGACCTCCATCCCGAACCGGGCGAGGTCGTACTCGGCGGTGCCGGCGGCCATCATCTCGATCGCGCAGCACGCGAGACCGAAGGTCGCCGGCCACATCGACATGCGCCGCGACCACTTGACGAAGTCCTCCAGCCGACCGGTCAGGAAGTTGTGGCTGAGCGACTCCAGGCCATTCCAGGACGACACGCGGACCTCCTACGCGGCTTGCCCGTCCGACGGGCCGACCCTGCGGACCGTCGAAGCGGTCGTGCGGCTCTCGTCGGTGGCGACGGGGCGGACCCGCTTGATCGGCCCCCAGTCGAGCGCGCCGTTCGAGACGAGGTAGACGAAGGAGAAGAAGACGGATGCGGCGAAGACGATGATCTCGATCAGCCCGAAGCGACCGAGCTGGCTGTAGATCACGGCCCAGGGGAAGAGGAAGATCACCTCGATGTCGAAGATGATGAAGATCATCGCCACGAGGTAGAAGCGGACCGGGAAGCGCTGCGCCGGCTCGTGGGTCGGCACGATGCCGCACTCGTACGGGGCCTCCTTCGCCGCCGTCGGCCGCTTCGGCGCCATCAGCCGGGACGCGACCAGTGACAGGGCGGCGAAGGCCAACCCAAGGACGAAGAGGAGGAGGATCGGGAGGTAGCTGTCGAGGCTGCCCATGGCTCGGTGCCGGTTCTACCACGGCATCCACCGCAAAGGCACATCCGAGCCGTGCCCCGGCCCGCCCCGCCCGCACGTGCCGGCGCCGTGGCGCCGGGGCGCGGACCCGGGCCCCCGCCGGCCGTGCCGGCCTCGCCGGTGTCGCCGGTGTCGCCGTTGCCGGTACAGTCCAGCGGTGGCCAGCGCGCGAACCCAACAGGCCGCGCTCCGCCCGGCCCTGCCCGCCGAGCACTCCTGCGAGGTGCTGGTCGTCGGCTCGGGACCGTCGGGGGCGGCTGCCGCCTTCTGGCTCGCCGAGGCCGGGTTCGACGTCGTCGCCGTCGAGAAGAAGCACTTCCCGAGGGAGAAGACCTGCGGCGACGGCCTGACCCCGCGCTCGGTCCGCCAGCTCGCCGACATGGGGCTCGCCGAGGCGCTCGAGCGGCACCACCGCTTCGACGGGCTGCGCGCCCTCGCCTTCGGCAAGGAGCTGCTCCTCCCCTGGCCCGAGCACCCGGAGTTCCCCGGCTACGGCTATGTCGTGACGCGGGCGGACCTGGACGCGCTCGTCGCGGCGCGCGCCGAGAAGGCGGGCGCCACGCTCTGGCAGGGCGTCGAGGCGGTCGCGCCACTCGGCGCCGAGGCCGCGGCCGGGGCGCGGCGCTCGGCGCGGTGCTCGCCGACCGGGACCACGGCACCACGAGCCGGGTGCGGGCTCGCTACGTCGTCGTGGCCGACGGCGCCAATTCGCGCTTCGGGCGCGCCCTCGGCGCGACCCGGGACCGGTCGCTCCCGCTCGGCATGGCGATCCGCGGCTACTACGAGTCGCCCCGCCACGACGAGACCTGGATCGAGTCCCACCTGGACATCCGCGACGCGACGGCGGCGTCGTGCCCGGCTACGGCTGGATCTTCCCGCTCGGCGACGGTCGGGTGAACGTCGGTGTCGGCCTGCTGTCGACCTCGGATCGGTGGAAGCAGATCAACACGACGAAGCTGATGGATGCGTTCGTCGCCTACGCGCCCGCCTCGTGGTGCCTCGGGCCGGCCAGCGCGCTCGGCCCCGCGACCGGAGGGCGCTTGCCGATGGGGCTGTCGGTCGGGCCCCACGCCGGCCCCGACTACCTCCTCGTCGGCGACGCCGCCGGCTCGATCAACCCGTTCAACGGCGAGGGCATCGCCTACGGCTACGAGACCGGGCGCCTCGCCGCGGCGAGCGTCGGCGAGGCGCTGGTCGGCGGCGACGCCCGGCTGCTCACTAGCTACGACGCCCGCCTCGAGGAGCGCTACGGCCTCTACTACCGAGTCGCGTCGGCCTTCATGCACGTCATGGGACGTGCCGACCTGATGCGCCTGCTCGTCGGGACCGGGATGTACTCGCGCTCGCTCATGGAGTGGGTGCTACGGATCATGGCGAACCTGCTCCGGCCGGACGAGCTCGGGCCCGCCGAGGCCGCCTACCGCGCCCTCGCCGCGATCGCGCGTCGCGCCGACTGAGCCGTCGCCGCCCGTCTCAGCCGGCGGCGACGGCGGCCGCCGCCTGGCCGGCCGCCTCGATTGTGCGGTCGACGTCGGCGTCGGTGTGGGCGAGGGAGGTGAACGCCACCTCGTACGGGCTCGGCGCGAGCGCCACGCCCCGGGCCGCCATCTCCGCGAAGAACGCGCCGTAGCGGCCGTTCGACGCCGCGGCCCGCGCCGCCGCATAGTCGGTCACCGGCTCGCCGGCGAAGTAGAGGCCGAGCAGCGTGCCGGCGACGGGGACCTCTACGGCGAGGCCTGCCGAGGAGACGGCGGCGCGCAGCCCCTCCGCCAGCCGGGCCACCCGGGCCGACAGGCCGGCGTACGCGTCGGGCACCAGCAGCTCGAGCGCAGCGAGCCCGGCCGCCGTGGCGAGCGGGTTCCCCGAGAGCGTGCCCGCCTGGTACACAGGGCCGAGGGGGGCCAGCACCTCCATCACCTCGCGCCTGCCACCGACGGCCGCGAGCGGGAGGCCGCCGCCGACGACCTTGCCGAAGCACCACAGGTCGGGGCGCACCCCATACCGGCCGGAGGCGCCGTCGCGGCCGAGGCGGAAGCCCGTGATCACCTCGTCGAAGATCAAGAGCGCGCCGGCCTCGTCGCAGGCCCGCCGGAGCCCCTCGAGGAAGCCCGGCACAGGCGGGACGAGGCCCATGTTGGCGGCGACGGGCTCGACGATCACGCACGCCACGCGCTCGTCCAGCTCGGGTACCACGTTGTAGGGAGCGACGACCGTCTCGGCGACCGCTCCGGCCGGCACGCCGGCCGACGCGGGCAGGCCGAGCGTCGCGACGCCGCTGCCACCGGCGGCGAGCAGGCCGTCGCTGTGGCCGTGGTAGCAGCCGGCGAAGGTGACGAGCCGGTCTCGCCCGGTGCAGCCCCGCGCCACCCGAACGGCGGTCATCGCCGCCTCGGTGCCGGACGAGACGAGGCGGACGAGCTCGCAGCCCGGCACCGCGGCGACGATCTCCTCGGCCAGGCGCACCTCGCCCTCGGTCGGCGCACCGAACGTCGTGCCGCGCCCGGCGGCCTCGCGCACCGCGTCGACGAGCGCCGGGTGGGCGTGGCCCAGGATCGAGGCGCCCCACGACTGGACGTAGTCCAGGTAACGGTTGCCGTCGACGTCGACGACGTACGCGCCTTCGGCGCGGGCGACGAACCACGGGTCCCCCCGACCGCCCGGAACGCGCGCACCGGCGAGCTCACGCCGCCGGGGATGACCGCTTGCGCTCGGGCGAACAGGCGGGCGCTGACCGGTCCCGCGCTCACCGGCCGTGCCCGGCGTGCCCGCCGTCGAGGAGCTCTGCGACCTCCGCCGCCAGGTAGGTGAGGATGAGGTCGGCGCCGGCGCGCCGGATCGCGAGCAGCGTCTCGACGGCGACGGCGCTCCGGTCGATCCAGCCGCGCTCCGCGGCGGCGGCGAGCATCGCGTACTCGCCCGAGACGTGGTACGCCGCGACCGGCACCTCGACCTCGCGGCGCACCGCGGCGAGGACGTCGAGGTAGGGCAGCGCCGGTTTCACCATGACGATGTCGGCGCCCTCGGCGACGTCGAGGCGCGCCTCGGCGAGCCCCTCGCGGAAGTTCGCCGGATCCTGCTGGTAGCCGCGCCGGTCACCGCCGCCGGCGATCGCCACGTCGACCGCGTCGCGAAACGGCCCATAGAGGGCAGAGGCGTACTTCGCCGCGTAGGCGAGGACCCCGACGGCGCCGTGGGACGCCCCGTCGAGCGCGCCGCGGATCGCTGCGACCTGCCCGTCCATCATCCCGCTCGGCGCGACGAGGTCGGCGCCGGCGTCCGCTTGAGCCAGGGCGATCTCGGCGTAGCGCTCGAGGGTGGCGTCGTTGTCCACCTCGCCGCGCGCGTCGAGCATCCCGCAGTGCCCGTGGTCGGTGTACTCGTCGAGGCAGAGATCGGGGACCAGGACGAGCTCGTCACCGAGGGCGTCGCGCAGCTCCCGCAGCGCCACCTGGACGATCCCGTCGTGGGCCGAGGCCCCGGACCCGGCGGCATCCTTGCGCTCGGGCACGCCGAAGAGCACCACCGCCGGCACCCCGAGCGACACCAGGCGCTTCGCCTCGGCGACCAGCGAGGCGACGGTGTGCTGGGACACGCCCGGCAGGGAGGCGATCGGAACGGGCTCGTCGATCCCCTCGCGCACGAACAGCGGGGCGATCAGGTCGTCGACGGAAAGACGCGTCTCGGCGACCATCCGCCGCAGCGCCGGCGTCCGGCGCAACCGACGCATCCGGCGGGCGGGAAAGCCCGCCGCATCGGGGTTCGCCGAGTGCTCGCTCATCGCCCGGAGCCTACGGCCGCAGCGACGCGGCGTGCGCGGCGAGGGCCTCCACGAGCCCGCCGACGGTGTGCTCGCGCGCCTCGACGGTGACCTCCAGCCCCGCGGCCCGCGCCGTGGCGGAGGTGACCGGTCCGATCGAGGCGATGACGGGGGGCAGGCGGTCCCGGCCGGCCATCTCGAGGAATCCCGTCACCGTCGAGGATGAGGTGAAGGTGACGGCGTCGGCCGAAGCCACCTCCCCGAGGAGCTCGGGGGACGGCTCCGGGCGGACGGCCCGGTAGGCCTCGACCACCTCCACCTGCCAACCGAGACGACCGAGGCCCTTCGGCAGCACGTCCCTCGCCAGCGCCGCCCGCGCGAGCAGCACCTTGCCGCTCCCCGGCCGGGCAACGGCGTCGCGGGAAGGAAAGACCTCGAGCAGCCCCTCGGCGACGAAGCGCTCGGGGACGAGGTTGGCGACGACGCCGTGCGCCGCGAGCGCCGCCGCCGTGCCGGGACCGATCGCGGCGACGCGCGCCGCGCCGAAGGCCCGGGCGTCGCGCAGCTCGGCGAACAGGCGCTCGACGCCGTTCTCCGAGGAGAAGACGACCCACTCGAACGCGCCGAGGCGCGCCGCGGCGCCGGCGAGCGCCCGGCCGCCGTCCGCGGCCTCGGCGATCTCGATGGTCGCCATCTCGACGGCCGACGCCCCTTCGGCCCACAGCGCACGGACGAGCGGGCCGGCCTGATGGTGCGGCCGCGTGACGACGACTCGCCGGCCGAACAGGCGGCGATCCTCGAACGCGCTGAGGTGCAGCCCGGCGACCGCGCCGACGACGATCGTCGCCGGGCTCTCGACCTCGAGCGCGCCGAGGCCCTCCAGGGTCGTGCGCGCCGAGTGCTGCATCGGGGTCGTCCCGCGCTCGACGACGAGCACCGGGGTCGAGCCCGCCCGGCCGGCCCGCATCAGGCTGGCCGCGATCTCGGCACGCCGGGCGACGCCCATCATGACGACGACGGTGGCCGCCGAGCGGCCGATCGCGTCCCAGTCCACCTCGACGCCAGCCTCCCCCGTCGGGTCGTGCCCCGTGACGACGACGACCGAGGAGGAGAGTCCGCGCTGCGTCAACGGCACGCCGGCGTAGGCGGGCACGGCCGCGAGCGCCGAGACGCCGGGCACGACCTCGTAGGGGACGCCTGCCGCCTCGAGGGCGAGCGCCTCCTCGCCGCCACGTCCGAGGACGTAGGGGTCGCCACCCTTCAGGCGAACGACGAGCGCTCCCCCGCGCCCGTGCTCGACGAGCAGCGCATTGATCTCCTGCTGCGCCGCCGCTGCGTCGCCGCCGGCCCGCTTGCCCACGTCAAGCAGGAGCGACCCGTGCCGGGCGAATCCGAGCACCCGCGCATCGACCAGCCGGTCGTGGACGACGACGTCGGCCACCGAGAGGAGCTCCAACGCGCGCGCGGTGAGCAGCCCCGGGTCACCAGGGCCGGCCCCGACGAGGTAAACGGTCACCGAACGGGCCCGCCGGCGGCGGCTGCCGCCGGCGGCGGCGAGTCACGCGCCGGACCCCAGCCGAGCAGCATGCCCGCGCCGTCCTCGGCGACCATCAGCGCTGCGAGCTCACCGCCCGCCTGGGCCGGGTGGGCCGCCTGGTGCCGCCGGCGCACGACGACGTGGCCGTCCGCGCTCGCGACCATGCCCTCGATCGTCACCGCGGCGGAGGGGCCCGAGCAGGTTGCAAGCGCGCCGACCGGGGCGTCGCAGCCGCCGCCGAGCCGGGCGAGGAAGGCGCGCTCGGCCAGGAGGGCACGATGCGCCAGCGGCTCGTCCACCGCTCGGAGCAGCTCGCGGGTGGCGAGATCGTCCTCTCGGCACCGGATGGCGAGCGCACCCTGGCCGACCTGGGAGAGCACGACGCTCGTCGGCAGCACCTCGGCGGCGACGTCGGCGAGGCCGAGCCGCTCGAGCGCGGCGAGCGCCACGACGACGGCGCCGCCGGCGGGCACCTTCGCCAGCCGGGCGGCGATGTTGCCCCGCAGCTCGGAGAAGGCGAGGTCTGGCCGGCGCCAGGCCAGCTGCGCCCTGCGGCGCACCGCGCCGGTGGCGACGACGGCGCCCGGTGCGAGGTCGTCGAGCGGGCGGCCGACGAGGACGTCACGTGCGTCGGCCCGCTCCGGGACGGCGGCGAGCACCAGACCCTCGGGCGGCGCGCCCGACGGCAGGTCCTTCGCCGAGTGCACGGCTGCGTCCGCCCTGCCCTCAAGCACCGCGAGCTCCACCTCGGTCACGAAGACGCCGCGCCCGGCGAAAGCGCTGATCGGCACGTCCAGCTCCCGATCGGCGCGCGTCTCGACGATGACCAGCTCGGCTGCCGTTCCCCGGGCGCGGAGACGCTCGGCGACGCGCTCGGACTGGACGCGCGCCAACGGGCTCCCCCGAGTCGCGAGGCGCAGCGCGCCCACGCTCACCGCCCCCCGGGCGGGCGGCTCACGCCGGCTGCCCCTTGCTCGCCGAGGCCTGCCGCCACGGCGGGGCTCAGAGCTCGAACAGCGAGCGGAGCGCTTCTGCCAGCCGCTCGCCTCGCGGCGATCCGGCCGCCCCCTTCACCTGCACCGTCGGCTCATGGAGCAGCTTCGCGACGAGCCGCCGCGTCATCTGCTCGACGGCCTCGCGAGCGTCGGGCCCCAGTCCCTGCAAGTTGGAGGAGGAGCGCTCGAGCTCGGCGACGCGCAGCTCCTCGCCACGGGCGCGAAGCGCCGCGACGAGGGGGGCGACCGACCTGCCCAGCGCGTCGGCGCGGTAACGCTCGAGCTCCTCCTCGACGATCTGGCGCACGCGACCCACCTCGGCGCGGGCGCGCCGCCATGCCGGACTCCGCATAGCGCGTGAGGTCGTCGAGATCGAGCAGCGTGACGCCCGGCAGCCGACCGGCCGCCGGGTCGACGTCGCGGGGCACGGCCACGTCGACCACGAGCAGCGGCCGCTCGGGGCGGTGCCGGAGCGCCGCGGCGACCTCGTCCGGGCCGAGGAGGATCTCGCCCGCCGCCGTACCGGTGACGACGACGTCGGCCTCGGCGAGCTCTGTCGGGAGCCGGGCGAGGTCCACCGCGCGAGCGCCGGCCTCGGCCGCCAGCTGGGCGGCACGGGCCCGGCCTCGGTTCGCCACGACGACCTCGGGGGAGCCGTTGAGCCTGGACAGCGCTCCGAGGACGCCCTGGCCCATCTCGCCGGCACCGACGACGAGGACCCGCAGGCCGCTCAGGTCCTGGCCGTGGCGCTCGGCGACGAGCGCCACGGCGACGTGGGCGAGCGAGGTGACCCCGCGGGCGATGGTCGTCTCGGTCCGCGCCCGCTTGCCGACCTCGACGGCGTGGCGGAACAGCCTGCCGAGCACCGGGCCCGCGGCGCGCTCGTGCCGGCTGCGCTCGCTGGCGTGGCGCACCTGGCGGAGGATCTCGCCCTCGCCGAGCACCGCCGAGTCGATGCCCGCGGCGACCTCGAACAGGTGGCGGGCGGCCGCGTCGTCATACGCGACGAAGAGCTGCTCCGCGAGCGTCGCAGCGCCGCGTCGCGAGTCCCCGACTCGTCCTTGGAAGAACGCCTGGATGTCCTCCAGGCCGTCGTGGAACCGCTCGAGCACCGCGTAGACCTCGGTCCGCATGCACGTCGACAGCACGACGGCCTCGGAGAGGTGGGGGCTGTCACAGAGGGTCTGCAACGTCTTCGCGAGCTCGCGCTCCGGCACGGCCAGCTGCTCGAGGAGGTCGAGGGACGCGTCGCGCTCGTGGAGGCCGACAACGACGACGGACACGCTTGCTCACCTCCTCCCCCGCCGGTGCTGCGGCGGTGGACCTCACGCGCTCGCCCCCGGCGTGCCCGGCCCGTTGGCCGCGACCCCGATCGAACCTAGCGGGCCGCCCTACGAGCTTGGCCGTCGCGGGCGCCCGGTGCCAGTCGAGGCACCGGGCGCGAGGCCCGCCGGCCCACTGCGCCACAACCCCTGGACAGCCGCCGGCACCGGCGAGGCCACGTCGAGCACCGTCTCGGCCGGCGGCAAGCGCGATCCGTAGAAGGCGAGCACCTGGAGCTCGGCCGCGAGGTCGACGTTGCGCAGCCGCACGCCCTCGTCGACCTGGATCACCGCAGGGGCGAAGTTCAAGATCACCCGAACGCCGGCGCCGACGAGCCGGTCGGCGACGTCCTGCGCGGCGCTCGCCGGTGTGGCGACCACGGCGATCTCCACCCGTTCACGTCGCACCGCTTCGGCCAGCTCGTCGAGGTGCTCGACCACCAGGCCGTCGACCGTCGTGCCGACCGAGGAGGGGTCGACGTCGACGAGCGCCGCCACACGGAAGCCCCGGGCGGAGAAGTTGCCAGAGCGCGCCAGCGCACGGCCGAGGTTGCCGACCCCGACGATCGCGACGGGCCACTCCCGATCGAGCGCCAAGGCGCGGTCTACCCGGCCGAGGAGATGGGAGACGTCGTAGCCGGTCCCGCGCGTCCCGTAGGAGCCGAGATGCGACAGGTCCCTGCGAAGGGTGGCGGCGTTGACGCCCGTGGCCTCGGCGAGCTCGGAGGACGAGACCGTGCTCCGCTGCCGCTCGCGCATCGCCACGAGCGCGCGGTGGTAGACGGGCAGCCTCGACACCGTCGGCCCGGGGATGCGGGACCGGGCCCTCCCCCGCGTGCCCCCCACCGACGCGACCGTACGGCAGGGCTCGGGCGGACCACAAGGCCGCGCCCGTTCGCCGTCGGTCAGCCGGCCTCGGTAAAGCGCGCGGCGAGGTAGTGGTCGACGTCCTCTTCGCGCAGCCGGTACGACTTGCCGACCCGGACCGCTGGGAGCTGCCCCGAGCTGATCAGCCGGTAGACGGTCATGTTCGACACCCGGAGGGCGCGCGCGCGACCTCAGCCACCGTGAGGAACTGGGACTTCGTGTAGTGAACGGTCAGTGGTATCACCCCTCTCCGCCGCTACGACTGTAGGCGCGTGTTGCACGAGGGGAAAGTGGGGATATCGGAGCGACCAGGGGCGACGCCACGCCGGGGGCTCAGTCGGGGGCGCCGAGCTCCTGTGAGCGGCGCGCCGCGGCGGCGACGGCTTCCAAGAAGGCGGCGCGCACGGCGCGTGCCTCGAGCTCCCTCAGCCCGGCCGCCGTCGTGCCACCGGGCGAGGTGACCGCGGCCCGCAGGACCTCGGCCGACTCGCCGCTCTCGGTGAGCATCCGGGCTGCGCCGAGGATGGTCTGGTTCGTGAGCACCTTGGAGACCTCGCGGTCCAGCCCCTGGAGCACGCCCGCCTCCACCAGAGCTTCGGCGACGAGGAACACGTAGGCGGGGCCGGAGCCCGAGAGCCCCGTCGCCGAGTCGAGCAGCCGTTCGGGCAGCCGCACCACCACGCCGATCGACGAGAGCACCGACTCAGCCCAGGAGACGTCCTCCTCGGTCGCCGCCGTCCCGCCCGCGATCGCCGAGGCGCTCGTGCCGATGAGGGCCGGGGTGTTGGGCATCGCACGGATCACCGCCGCACCGGGCCAGAGCCAGCTTTCGAGGCGTGCGATCGTGGCGCCGGCGACGATGGAGAGGACCCGGTCGTAGCCGTGCACGGGCAGCGAGCGGCACGCCGCCTCTACGTCCGGGGGCTTCACGGCGACGACGGCCGCCTCGGCCGCCTCGGGGACCTCGACGACCCGCAGCCCCGGATGACGGTCGGCGAGCAGCTCGCGCGCCTCGGGGCGCACCTCCACGACGGTGCACTCGTCCTGGGTGGCCCAGCCGCTCCGGAACAGGCCCCCGAGCAGGGCGGAGCCCATACGCCCGCCGCCGAGGACGAGGATCTTGGGCATCAGCGCAGCACGCTAGTGCTCACCCGCACGAGACGAGCGAACGGGCCGTCAGCTCGCCGTACAGTCGGCGGAGCCGGGCGGCGGCGAGCGACCACGTGTACCCACAGGCCCGCTGCGCAGCTGCCGTGCCGAGCGAGGCGCGAAGGAGGGGGTCGGCGCAGAGCTCGGCGACGCGTTCGGCGAACGCCGAGACGTCGCCCCGCTCCACCAGAAAGCCCGTCTCGCCGTCCTCCACGAGCGTCGTCAGCCCGCCCACCGCCGACGCGACGACGGGGGTGCCGCAGGCCGCGGCCTCGAGCGCGACCAGCCCGAATGATTCGGACCTGCTCGGCACGAGGCAGCAGTCGGCGGCCCGGTAGTAGATCGAGAGGAGCTCGTGTGGCTGCGGCGGGACGAACGAGACGCTGTCGCCGAGCCCGAGGGCGTCGACGAGGGCGCGAAGCGCCAGCACCTCCTCCTCGCCCTTCGGCCCGCTCGGCCCGCCGACGGCGACGAGCCGGGCGCGGTCGACCCCAAGCGCCTGGAGCGCCGCCAGCGAGCGCACGGCGACGTCGACGCCCTTCAAGGGCTGGATCCGCCCGACGAAGAGCAGGAGGGTGGAGCGCGCGTCGAGGCGGAGCGCCCGTCTGGCCTGCGCCTGGTCCCCCGGCGAGAAGAAGGCGTGGTCGACGCCCGGCGCGATCACCTCGACGCGCGACGGCTCGGCTCCGTAGAGGTCGACGAGCTGGTCGACCTCGACGCTGCACGAGGCGAGGACCGCGTCCGAACAGCCGACGACCTCGGCCTCCGCGTGGGCGCGACGGCCGGGGTCCGTCGGGTCGACGTCCTCCGGGCTCGACTCGGCCTTCACCCGGTCGAGGGTGTGGAACGTCGAGACGAGCGGCAGCCCGAGGCGGTGCTTCAGCGTGTGCCCGGCGACACCGGAGAGCCAGTAGTTGGCGTGGATCGCGTCGGCCGGGGCGCCGCCACGGGTCGCGAGACGGTCCATGCGGTGCTCGACGGCGTCGGCGAACTCGCCGACCAGCGCGGGTAGCTTCGCCTTCTCGATCGGCGCTCGAGGCCCCGCCTCCACGTGGTGGACGGTCAGTCCCGGCTCGACGTGGACGGCGTCAGGCTGGTCGGGGGAGCTGGCTCGCGTGTAGACGTCGCACGCCACCCCGGCCCGGGCCAGCGCCGAGGAGAGCTCGCGGACGTAGACGTTCATCCCGCCGCCGTCGCCGGTGCCGAGCTGCGCGAGCGGCGAGGTGTGCATGGAGAGCACCGCGAGCTTCTGCATGTCGGGCCAAAGCGTATCGGCGGGCTCCGCCCGCGCCTCCCTCGGGACCCGGTCGGTCCGGATGGTGGCCTAAGCGGGCAGCTCAGCGGGCTGGCTTCGCCGCAGGCGCCCGGCCTGCGCAGCCGGGTGGTACCGGTACCAGGCGACGCCGACGATGGCGGAACGGTCGACGGGGCCGAACGCCCGGCTGTCCCGGCTGGTCGCCGGGTTGTCGCCGGCGACGTCGGTCTGCCGGCCACGGACGGCCACGACCCGCTTGACGATCAGCCGGGCCGGCATCTCGGGATCGTTAAGCACGGCGAGGTCACCGGGTCGCACCCTGCGGGCGCGTCGGACCAGCAGCCGCTCGCCCTCGTCCAGGGTGGGGAGCATGCTCGGACCGTGAACCTCGACCCTGCTCGCGACGAGCGAGAGCAGCGTGCCGAGTCCGGCGACCCCGACGAGGGCCATCCCGGCCACGGTGTAGGCCGAAGGTCGGCGGGTAGTGTGGCCCTGCTCGCCTGGCGCGGGGACGCCGTCCCCTTCGACGAGGCGGTTCGGCAAGAGCGATCGAAGGAGCCGCGACATGCATCTCACCTCACGCCTGTTCACCCTGCTCGACCGTGCCCGGCCGGCGACCGCCGTCCACGCGCACTGCGACCTGCCCTGCGGTGTCTACGACCCGGCGCAGGCACGCATCGAGGCCGAATCGGTGAAGGGCTGCATGGAGAAGTTCAACGGGTCCGACGACCCGGTGTTCAAAGAGCGCGCCGTGCTCATCAAGGAGGAGCGCGCCGAGCTCGTCAAGCACCACCTGTGGGTCCTGTGGACGGACTACTTCAAGCCGGAGCACCTCGAGCGCTACCCCCAGCTCCACGAGACGTTCTGGAAGGCGACGAAGGCCGCCGGCGAGGCGAAGAAGACGAACGACGTCGCGGTCGCGACTCGCCTCCTGGACCAGATCGCCGAGATCGACCGGATCTTCTGGGAGACGAAGAAGGCCTGATCCGCAGCGCCGTCGCGGGCCGGGCCGGCGGTGACCGGCCCGCGGCCGGCGCCGCGAGGCGCCCGTCGGCCCGCGTAGGGACCGCGACGAGCCCCGTCAGCGCTGCCTCGTAACAGCGCTACGCGCCAGGGGGACGGGCGTGCTCGGCGCAGCGCGCCGTCACCGGATCTGCGGCGAGCTCGTCGGCGGTGATCGCCCTTCCGCACACCTCGCACGCGCCGTAGCTGCCCGACTCGAGGCGATCGAGTGCCCGTTCGATGGCGGCGAGCTCTGCCTCGATCTCGCCGAGAAGGCGCTGCGCCTCGGCGACGACCGGGTCGACCGACGGCGGCGTCAGCTCACCTGGAGCGCCCTCGGAGGCGGGTTGCGGCTCGTCCACGACGACCGAGGATAGATGGAGCGGACAGGAGCCGGTACCGTCGCTTCCGTGGGGTCGGAGACCTGCGTGCCCGTGCCGTGCACCGCCGGGCGCTCCGGCGCCAGTAGGCCGGCCCGCCCGGAGGAGCTGACGCGTCGGCGGGTGATCGTCGTGTGAGCTCTCCTGAGCACGGCCGTGCGTGCGACGCCGCCTGTGGGCAGGGCCACGACCATCGGCTCGGCCACGACCACGAAGCCGACGGCGGCCACGAGCACGGCCACGAGGCGCACCACGAGAATGGCCACGGCCACGAACACGGCGGCTGGCGAGGCGCCATCGCACGGTTCGCCGGGCAGCACAGCCACGACCCGTCGGACTCCATCGACGACGCCCTCCTCGCGAGCCGGGCCGGGACCCGGGCGCTCGGCGTCAGCCTCGTCGGACTCCTCGTCACGGGCGGCCTGCAGGCCACCGTCGCGGCGTTGAGCGGCTCGGTCGGGCTGCTCGCCGACACGATCCACAACGTGGCCGACGCCCTCACCGCCGTTCCGCTCGGGATCGCCTTCCTCCTGGCGCGGCGCGCCCCCTCCCACAGCTACACCTACGGCTACGCCCGGGCGGAGGACCTGGCCGGCCTCGGCGTCGTCGCGCTCATCGCAGCCTCGGCGGTCGCCGCCGCGGTCGCCGCCTTCGGGGACCTCGCCCACCCGAGGGTCGTCCATCACCTACTCCTCGTCGGGATCGCGGGCGGCGTCGGCTGCGTGGGCAACGAGGCCGTCGCCCACTACCGCATCCGAGTCGGGCGGCGGATCGGCTCGGCCGCCCTCGTCGCCGACGGGCTCCATGCCCGCACCGACGGCCTGACCTCGCTCGCCGTCGTGCTCGGGGCCGGCCTCGCCGCCGCCGGCTGGCGCGTCGCCGACCCGATCGTCGGGATCGCGATCACCGTCGCCATCGTTCTCGTGCTGCGCAACGCGGCGCGCGAGGTGATCCGCAGGCTCATGACGCCGTCGATCCCGAGCTCGTCGAGCGCGTGCGGGCCGCTGCAGCCGCGGTCCCCGGCGTCGAGTCGGTCGGCGACCTCAAGCTCCGCTGGACGGGCCACGAGCTGCTCGCCGAGATGGACATCACCGTGCGGGGCGACCTCACCGTCGAGCGGGCCCACGCGATCGCTGAGGAGGTCCGGCACCGCCTCCTCCACGAGGTCGCCCGCCTCTCGGGGGCGACGATCCATGTCAATCCCTCGGTCGCAGCGGGGACGGACCCCCACGCCGTCACGGCGCACCACTTCCTGGCCACCGACGACCCCCGCGACAAGACCCCCGGCGGGAATGAGGGTCACCGAGACTGACCCGGCCAGGACACGACCGGGCGATCAGGGCTGCTGGGAGTCCTCCAGGATGACGCGGCTCGCCCGGTCCCAGGTGAGGTAGTTCCAGGCCCAGTTGACGAGGACCACGAGCCGGTTCCTGAAGCCCACGAGGAAGACGAGGTGCACGCCGAGCCAGGCGAGCCAGCCGGCCGTGCCGCGCATCGAGACGCCGCCGGGGAGCTCGGCGACCGCGGACTTGCGGCCGATCGTCGCCATGATCCCGTGGTTGTGATAGCGGAAGGGCTTCGTCCGCTTCCCGGCGAGGTGTCGCAGGATCGAGCGCGCCGTATGGCGACCGCCCTGGATGGCGTTCTGCGCCAGTTGCGGGAGCCGGCGACCCTTGCGGTCGACCCGGCTCGCGAGGTCCCCGACGACGAAGACCTCGGGGTGGCCCGGGAGGGAGAGGTCCGCCTCGACCATGACGGCGCCGTTCGGCGCCTTGGCGCCCGGAAGAAGCTCGGCGAAGGGGTTGGCGCGCACGCCGGCGGTCCACACCACGGTCTGCGAGGCGATCTGGGTGCCGTCCTCGAGCCTCACCCCCTCTGCCGTCACCTCCGCGAGCGGCGCCTCGAGCAGCACCTCGACGCCCTTCGTGCGCAGGGCGGCGAGGGCCTCGAGCTGCGAGCGGGGAGAGAAGCCGCCGAGCAGATGGTCGGTCGCCTCGACGAGGACGACGCGGGCCCGGGTCACGTCGAGGTGGCGGAAATCGAGCGCGAGGTTCCTGCCGATCAGCTCCGAGAGCGCACCGGCCATCTCCACGCCGGTCGGGCCGCCGCCGGCGAGCACGATCGTGAGCAGACCCTCGGGGATCGCCGCCGGGTTGGTGTCGGCCCGCTCGAACAGGGTGAGGATGTGGTTGCGCAGCCGGACGGCCTCCGGGAGCGTCTTCAGCCCGAAGGCGTGCTCACGCACGCCCGGGATCCCGAAGTCGCTGGTCGAGCTCCCGAGCGCCACGACCAGGTAGTCGTAGTCGAGCTGCTCGCCGTGCTCGAGCTCGACGGTGCGCGAGTCGACGTCGACCTTCTTCGCGAGCCCGCGCCGCACGGTCACGTTCGGGTAGCGGGCGAACCTCGCCCGGATCGGGTGGGCGATGTCCTCCGGACCGAGCCCCGCCGTCGCCACCTGATAGAGCAGTGGCCAGAAGCCGTGGTAGTTGTCACGGTCGACGATCGTGACGTCGGCCTCGGCCTGCACCAGCCCGATGGCAGCGTTCAGGCCGCCGAATCCCGCTCCGAGGACGACGACGCGAGGACGTGGCCGCCTCGGCGCCGCGGGCGGCAGGCCCGACCCGGCCGTCACGGGGAACCCCTGCCGGTTTGCCGGCCTGCGTCCTGCCGCTCCAGTGCCATAAGCGCCATGCTCCCAGAGTACGGCTGGGACCGCCGCGGCGGGCTCGGGCGTAGGCGGCACGGTCGCCGGCGCGCGAGGCTTCCGGGCCGGACGAGCCGAGCCGAAGCGAACAGGAGGGTCGAAGTGGAGGACTGGGAGAGCCGCGCCCGAGCGATGCTGCCGGCCGAGGTGTTCGACATGATGGCGGGCGGCTCGGGGCGCGAGCAGACCCTGCTCGACAACGCCGAGGGCTGGTCGCGGATCCGTCTCCGGCCCCGGGTGCTGCGAGACGTGTCGTCGGTCGACACCTCGCTCAGCGTCCTCACGACGCCACTGGCACATCCCGTGCTGGTCGCGCCCGTCGGCTACCAGCGCCTTGCACACCCCGACGGCGAGGTCGCGACGGCATACGGCGCCCGCCAGGCAGGCAGCCTCTTCGTGCTCTCGACGCGCTCCAGCACGCCGATCGAGGTGGTCGCCGAGGCGCTCGCGGGGAGCCCGTGGTGGTTTCAGGTCTACGTCCTCGCCGACCGGTCACGGACGGTCGACCTCGTCCACCGCGCCCGCGAGGGGGGCTGCGGAGCGCTGGTGCTCACCTGCGACACCCCCTTCCCCGGCAGCAAGCCCCGCAACCGGCGCAACGGGTTCTCCCTGCCACCCGACGTCCAGCTCGCCGGGATCGACCCCGGCGCCGCACAGGACCGCGCCGTGACGCCGGCCGACATCGCGTGGCTCGCGGAACTCACCGGCGGCCTCCCCGTCGTCGTGAAGGGCGTGCTGCGCGCGGATGACGCCGAGACGTGCCTCCAGGCCGGCGCTGCGGGGATCGTCGTCTCGAACCACGGTGGTCGCCAACTCGACGGCGCCGTGGCCAGCGCAGACGCCCTGGCCGAGGTCGTCGAGGCCGTCGCCGGGCGTGCCGAGGTCTATGTCGACGGTGGTATCCGCAGCGGCACCGACGTGCTGAGGGCCCTCGCGCTCGGGGCCCGCGCCGTGTTCGTCGGGCGCCCGGTCCTCTGGGGGCTCGCCACCGCCGGAGCAGCCGGGGTCGCCGAGCTCCTCGACCAGCTCGTCGCCGAGCTCGAAGAGTGCCTGGCGCTCGCCGGAACACCTCGCCTGTGTGACGTGACGGGCGACCTCGTCGCCCGCTGATCCCGCGACGCCGTGCGCTCCCCGCCCGGGCGTGCTTCCCCGGCCCAAGGGCGCGAGCGGATCCGCCCTGCGCGCCGTTCTCGGCTGGCGGCATCCGTGATCCCCTGGGATCGGCGGGGACGCGAGCCATCGGACGCGCCAGCGTGCTCGCGCGTGACGTCGAGACACCTCGGACCGGCGTCTCCGCCGGCCTTACGACGGAGGGCGGCGATCGCGAGTTGCGCCGGTGCGGACCTGTCGTGGCCGCAGGGCGCCGACGCGCCGGTCGCGACCGAGATCGTGTCGGTCCTCAGGCGCGCCTGCGCGGGAGAACGCTCCCGGCGATTTCGCGCCTTCGTAAATGGAGATTGCGTGACTGGGCGGACCACCGAGGGCGGGGCTTCGCACGGCGTCGTGCCTTGATGCGCGATCACCGTCCAAACTCCACCGCCTGCGGTCAGGAGGAGGTTGCCAACGCCGTGAAGATTGCACGCCGGGCGCGAATGGTCGATGGTTTTGCAGACCTCTGTACTGACGCGAGTACCGCACACCCAGCACCGCCAGCCATCGCTGCATCGCCAATCGGCAGCAAGCTGGGGTCGGGTGGGCCACCGCCGGCTGGCGCGCCGGGACCGCTCTCTTGACGGATCCAATATCATTCAACGCGGTGCCGTCGATTGAAGAGAACCTCAAGATGTGGGACGAACGCTACGGGTGGCCCGAGGCTGGCTCGGAGTGGTCGGACCACTGGGGTGGCGATCCGGCAGCACAGTGGCACGGCACGATCTACCCGCGCCTGCAACCCTTCCTGCCGGCATCCAGCATCCTGGAAATTGCCCCCGGCATGGGACGATGGACCACCTTCCTGCTCGGCCACTGCGAGAAGCTGACCGGCGTCGACCTCACGCCGCGCTGTGTGGCGACCTGCAAGGAGCGGTTCGCTCACGAACCGAAGGCGAGCTTCTTCCTGAATGACGGCCGGAACCTTCCTATGGTCGAGGACGGCTCGGTCGACCTGGCGTTCAGCTTCGACTCGCTCGTGCACGTCGAGCTCGACGAATTGGCGGGATACTTGAACGAGCTTGCCAAGAAGCTCGCACCCGACGGGATCGCGTTCATCCACCACTCGAACTTCGGCCATTACGAGCGGTCGGTCCGCGTCACCGCCAAGGTCCAGCCGACAATGCGCCTGCTGCCGCAGTCGGTGAAGAGTCGCCTCATCAGGATCGGCGTCTCCCACGCCCCGCAGTGGCGGGCGCCGAGCGTCACCGCGGAGAACTTCGCGGTGACCGCCGAACAGGCTGGTCTCCACTGCTTCGGTCAGGAGCTGATCACGTGGTGGTCAGGTATGCGGCTCCTCGACTGCATCTCACTTGTCACGCGCCCGGGATCGAAGTGGGACCGGCCGCTCGTCGTTCGCAAGAACCGGGCGCTCATGGCGGAGGCGTACTCGATCCGCCGGTACTCGCTCGTCTACCGCAACAAGGGAGCTGTCCCGGCGCGCTGAACGCGCCGTGCGACAGGCGCGCTACGACTCGGGGAACCGGGATGCATCAGCTCGCCGCGCACTTCGCGCAGCGGCCGAGCACCGCGAAGTGGTGCGGGTCGATCGAGAAGCTGAAGCGCTCCGCCGCCGCAAGGGCGAGCCCGTCGAACAGCTCGTCGGGCGCCTCGAAGGTCGCTCCGCACACCTCGCAGACGAGGTGCCCGTGGCCGCCCGGGCTCAGGTGGTACGTCGCCGGTCCGTGGCCGAGATGGGAGTGGGTGACCACTCCGAGCCGTTCCAGCTCGTCGAGGTTCCGGTAGATCGTGGAAAGGTGCACGTCGGGCGCGTGCTCCTGCACTGCCGCCGCCAGCTCCTCCGCCGTGCGGTGTCCCGCAGCCTCCACCAGGCAGCGGATCAGGAGCCGGCGCGAGGTCGTGACGCGGTTCCCCTCGGAGCGCATCAGGTCGAGGACGCCCTCGACCTGGTCGGCGTCTGCGGGTTCTGCAGCCGGGCTCACGGCCGGATCATATGCCCGGTGCCCGTCGCCGCCGGTGCCGCCCGCGGGCAGCCGCCGCCTCCCCTCAGACGGAGCGCCTCCTGGCCGCCGTCCACGCGAGCCGACCGGCGCCGAAGACGAGCGCTGCGAGCGCCGCCAGGGCGAGCACCGTGAACAGGACGACCCCCGACTTGGCGACGAGGACCCGCACACCGCCGACGAAGCCGGAGACGGCGTCGTGCCAGGCACGGGAGAAGCCGGATGGAGCGTGACGCTTCGTCACATGGGATGCGACGTGGAGGTCGACGGTCAGGCTCGAGTAGCTCACCTGCTCCGCGAGGGAGCGCTGCTCCGCCGTGAGCTGGTCGATCTGTGTCTGGGTCGCCGCGATCTGGTTCTCGACGGCGAGCAGGTCGGAGATCTTGCCCGCCCGGCTGAGGAGGGCTTCGAGCTGCGCGTGGACGTCCTTCTGGGCGCTCAGACGTGCGCCGAGGTCGACGTAGCGGGAGGTCACGTCCTCGTCGGACAGGGTAAGCGACCGCACCGTCCCGAGCGGCTCGGCCCGCGCGACGACCGAGCGGAAGGAGGCGGCAGGCACGCTCAGCACCACCACCCCGCCGAGCGGGCCACCGGCCTGCGAGACCGAGGCGTGGGAGACGAATCCGCCCACGGACGTCGCGAGCGCCTCCAGGCGGGCGGCGTCGGCCCGCAGTCGGCCGCCGGGGATCCGGAGGATCAGCGTGCCGGTCGCGACCACCTTGGTCGCCCCCGTCCCCGCCATTCCTGGCGGGGAGGACGCGCTCGTCGCGGCCGAAGTGGCGGACGATGACGAGCCTGCCGGTGGCGACGCGGACCTCACCTCGGCGTTCGCCGGCACCGATGCGACATGGGTGGCCCCGTAGGCGACCGGGACCGGCGTGGGTGGTCCACCGCTCGAGGCGAGAGCGACCGACAGGGCGACCACCGCTGCTCCCCCGGTGGCGGCGAGCACGATCTCACGCGGGTGCCACCGTTCGGTCAGCGCGGCCCAGAGCCGTGCCGGGCCCGGCTCCGCCGCCGGCACCGGCTGCGCGGTCGCGGCCGATCGGACGGCGTCCCGGCCCGCCGGCGGTGGCACCGCCGCCTCCGCCGCCTCGTGGATCAGCCGCTGCAGCTGCTCGTCGGTGATCATCTCGCTCCCCTCTCGGACTCGGACAGCCCGGCAATCCTCGGATCGGCACAGAGGCGTCGGCGGCCCTCCTCCAGCCGTGCCCGCACGGTGCCCGCGCGGCGGCGCACCGCCACCGCGATCTCGCGCTCTGACAGCCCGGCGTAGTGGCTCAGCACCACCGGGACGCGCAGGTCCACGGGGAGCCTCGAGAGCGCGCCGAGGACGGCGCCACCGGCCGGCGCCTCCCCGACGCACTCGTCCGAGCGGCCCGGCTCGCCTGTGGCGAGCGAGCTGCAGGCGCTCACGACGGCGCGGTAGACCCACGGCCCGAGCGCGTCCCCCTCCGGCATCGACTCGCGAAAGCGCCAGAGGCGCAGGAACGCCTGACCGACCACCTCCTCGGCGTCGTCGCGTCGATCGAGGACGAGGTACGCGGTCCGGAACGCCGGCTCGTACCAGCGCTCCAGCCACCGGTCGAGCTCGTCGGGGCCCTTCGTTCGTGCTCGCACGGCGTACTGACGCACGGCGGTCCGAAAAGGTTCGGGCGGCTCGACGGCCGGCACGTGTGGCCGCCGGGTCTTCGGGTAAGGCTCTGGTGGCGCATCGGCGCTCGACGCGACGAGGAGGTTCGGAGATGACCAAGGTGGCGTTCATCGGTCTCGGCCTGATGGGCTCGCGCATGGCGACGCGGCTGATCGAGGCCGGCCACGAGCTCACGGTCTGGAACAGGACTCCGGAGCGGGCTGAACAGCTCGGGTCGCTCGGCGCCCGCCGCTCCACCTCGCCGGGCGACGCGGCGCACGGCGCCGAGCTCGTCATCACGATGCTCGCGACCCCTGAAGCGCTGGAGGAGGTGGTGTTCGGTCACGGCGGCGTCGCGCGAGGCCCTCGTGCCCGGCCAGGCGTTCGTCGAGATGTCGACCGTTGGGCCGGAGGAGATCGCGCGCCTGGCTGCCCGGCTGCCGAGCGGCGTCGAGCTCGTCGACGCTCCGGTACGCGGCAGCACCCCCGAAGCGGCCGAGGGCCGGCTCACCATCTACGTCGGCGCCGACGACGAGACCTACCGTCGCGTCGAGCCCGTGCTCTCGGTGCTCGGCACACCTCACCACGTCGGGGGCCGCGGCAGCGGTGCGACGGTGAAGCTGGCGGTCAACCTCGTCCTCGGTGCGAGCGTGGGCGTGCTCGGCGAGTCGCTCGCGCTCGGCGAGTCGCTCGGCGTGGAACGCGCCACCCTCCTCGACGTCCTCTCCGACTCGCCGATCGGTGGGCTCGTGCGGGCGAAGCGCGCCAACCTCGAGTCCCACTCGTTCCCGCCGACCTTCAAGCTGACGCTCGCGGCGAAGGACCTCCGTCTCGTGACCCACGCTGCCGAGCGCTCGGAGCTGGAGCTGCGCATCGCGGCGGCGGCGCAGTCCTGGCTGGAGGCGGGCGAGGCGGCGGGCCTCGGCGAGCTCGACTTCTCCGCGGTGGTGCCGCTGATCGTCGGTGACGACGTGGAGAAGCTCGGGAGAGCCTGAGGCTCGGCGCCAGCGCTGTTTCCGGCACCGAGCGGCCCCACGCTCGGATCGGCCCGCCGGGCGTGCCCTTCATCGCGTCACGTGACGGCGCTCCAAGCCGCGTAGGCCGCAAGCCCGACCAAAAGGACCGCGGTCACCAGGCGCACCGTGGCGACGTTCACGAAGCGCAGCAACCCCCGCCCGCCGACGACGGCGAGCGCCGCGACCGCCCACAGGGCGAGCAGCGCGCCGAGGCCGACCGACAAGGGCGCGTGGTAGCGAGCGGCGAGGTTGACGGTGAGGAGCTGGGTGAGGTCGCCCCATTCGGCGACGAAGATGACCACGAACGCGGTGAGCACCGTGCCGTGGCGGCCGGCACGGCCGGCCAGGAGCGGCCCCCGGCGCTCGCCGTGGCGGGCTTCTTGCACCGCGAGCACCGCCCCGACCAGGAACGTGGCGGCGACGACCGCATCGACGGCCCGGCGCGGCACCAGGCGGAAGAGCGCCACGCCGACCGTCGTCGCGATGGCCACGTGGACGACGAAGGCGCCGGCCGCGCCGAGCCAGACCGAGAGGGGCCGGCCCCTCGTGGACATGACGAGCGAGGCGAACATCGTCTTGTCCGGGAGCTCGCCGACGAAGATGACGGGGAAGACCGCGGCGGCGACAGCGAGGCTCATCGCGGCCGCCGGGCCGCGTCACGTCGCCACGCCGAGCATGATGGACCGCCGTGACCGGCAGCGAGACCTCCCCCGAGCCTTCGCCAGTGCCGTCTCCGAACGAGCTGCACCAGGCCCGGGAGCGCCTGTCCGGGCGCGTGCGGCGCACGCCCGTGATCGAGCTCGGCGACGAGCTGGCGACGCAGCTCGGCACCGGGGGCGCGGACGGGAGCAGCGGCGCCGGCTGGTCGCTCGTCCTCAAGCTGGAGATGACCCAGTACAGCGGCTCGTTCAAGGCGCGAGGCGCGCTGAACTCCCTCCTCGCCCGGCCCGTCCCCGAAGCGGGAGTCGTGGCAGCCTCGGGCGGCAACCACGGGGCGGCCGTGGCCTGGGCGGCCTCGACCTGCGGTGTTCCGGCGACGATCTTCGTACCGTCGACGTCGCCGGCGAGCAAGCTCGAGCGCATCCGCGGCTACGGCGCCGAGCTCCACGTCGTGGAGGGGCACTACGCGGAGGCCCTGACGGCGAGCATCGAGCACGCCGGCCGCACCGGTGCCCGCCTCGTCCACGCCTACGACGACCCGGACGTCGTCGCCGGGCAGGCGACGATCGGCGCCGAGCTGCTCGAGCAGGTCCCCGACGTCGACACGGTCCTGCTCGCCTGCGGGGGTGGCGGGCTCTTCGCCGGGGTGGCGCTCGCGTGTGCCGGGCGCGCCGTCGTCGTACCGGTGGAGCCCGCCACCTGCCCGACGCTGCAGCAGGCCGTGGCCGCCGGCCGGCCGGTGCCGGTCGACGTCGGCGGGCTCGCCGCCGACAGCCTGGGTGCGCGCCAGGCCGGCGCGATCGCCACGGCCGTCGCGGTCGGCGAACCGCACCGAGCCACGCCTCGTCGGCGACGCCGACATCGCCGCGCGCGTGCTCGTGGCTCTGGGAGCACGTCAGAGTGCCCGCGGAGCCGGGGGGCGCCACCGGGCTCGCCGGCCTGCTCGCCCGTCGTACGAGCCGCGGGAGCACGAGAAGGTCGTCGTCGTGGTCTCCGGGGCCAACTGGGCCCCGTAGCAGGGGGGGCGGGCACCGGCCGCGTGCCGGCACCGGCCTTGGGCGCTCCTCCACGCTGCCGGCGCGGCCGCGACCGGCGCGGCGAGCCGGCACGCGACAAGGGGACCGCTGTGGCGCGCCAACCCGCACTCTCCTCCTGTGCGCCGACGGCGCCGCCGGCACCACGCACCGTAGCAAGGCGGCGAAACGGCGAGCTGCCGCCGGTGCCCGCCCGGCTGGCGGTAGGGTCGGACCGCGTGCTCCGAGAACTTCCCGCCTGGAACCCCGAGCCGTTCCGGGTCGCCGAGCCGAGGCGGATCGGTGGGTCGGTCCGGCTCCACGGAGCAGACCACCCCGCCCGGCCAGGCCTGGGCGCCGGGACGGCACTCCGCGTCGAGGCCGCGCCCGCCCGAGTCGCCGCCCCGCCGAAGCCGGCCGCAGCACCGTCGGGGGCCGACGAGGAGGACGCGACTCACCATCACGTGCCTGTGCACGGCGGCGATCGTCGGCGGTGCCGTCGCGCTCGCCGTCGTCCCGGGGGGTGCGCCCGCCCGCCGCGGGACCGGCCGAGGCGCCTCCAGCGCGACCAGCACGCCCTCGACGCCCGGCACGGCGGCCGGTCCATCCGCCTCGTCGACCTCCTCCACCTCGGCGCAGCGCCGATCGACCACGACCTCGACGGCGGCTGCCGGCGGCGGGGAGCACTGCTGTCACCACGACCACCGCCTCGACGACTACGACGACGACCGCCACGACGACGACCATCCCGGCCGCCACGACGACGACCATCCCGGCCGCCATCCCGGCGACGGGCACGCTCCCGCCGTCGCAGGTGCTCGTCGAGGTGCTGAACGGCACGGGCCAGACCGGCGCGGCCACCGCGGCCTCCCACGCCCTCGCCGGGCAGGGCTTCCTCATCAACGGAACCGGCAACGCCGCGAACTACCAGTACTCCGAGACGGTCGTCGAGTACCCGCCGGGCGGCCTCGCCGCGGCTGAGACGGTGGCGGCCCACGTGGCTGGGGCCACGACGCTCGAGGCCAGCTCGGCCCTGCCGAGCGGCGTCGTCGACCTGATCCTCGGCGCCACCTACGACGGCGTGACGAACGGGTAGGCCGAGCGCGTCCCCGCCGGGCGCCCGGCGCGTGCAACGATCGCGCCGTGCGACCGCGCCCACGCTGTCACCGAGCGCTTGGCCGTTCGCTCCTCCCGCTGCTGGCGCTGCTCGCCACCGGGACCGCTGGCGCCGCCGCCCAGTCGGCGGGCGCGCAGACGAGCACGACCGCGCTCGGGGCCACGGCGCCGGCCGCCGGCACCACCGTTCCGGGCGCGCCGAGCTGCCCGATGTTCCCGGCGAACAACGTCTGGAACACCCCGATCACCGGCCTGCCCGTCGACCCCCACAGCGCCGAATGGCTGCGGAGCATGGACTCGTCGACCACCTTCCTCCATCCCGACTTCGGTCCCTCCGGAGACCCGGCTGTTCCCTACGGCATCCCCTTCGCCGTCGTCCGACCGTCCCACCCGCTCGTCCGCATCAGCTTCGAGTACGCCGACGAGAGCAACCCCGGGCCCTACCCCTTCGGCCCCGACATCCCGATCGAGGGCGGGAACGCGTCCACCGGCGACCGTCACGCCATCATGGTGAACCCCGCCACGTGCACGCTCTACGAGCTCTACGACGCCCGCTACTCCCCGACGGGCTCGACGGCGGGATCCGGAGCGATCTGGCACCTCCGATCCAATGCCTTGCGCCCCGCCGGATGGACCTCCGCTGACGCGGCCGGGCTGCCGCTCCTTCCGGGGCTGCTCAACTACAGCCAGGTGCTCTCCGGTCAGATCACCCATGCGATCCGGATGACGGCCGAGCTGACCGACACCCGCTTCATCTGGCCGGCACGCCACGAGGCCGGTGCCCGCAACGATCCCTCGCTCCCCCCGATGGGCGCGCGCTTCCGGCTGAAGGCGAGCTTCAACATCTCCCGCTACTCGCGCGACGCCCAGGTCGTCCTCCGCGCGATGAAGCAGTACGGGCTGATCCTGGCCGACAACGGCAGCAACTGGTACTTCCAGGGCGCCGCGGACCCGCGCTGGCCGCTCGCGCTGGTGAACGAGCTGAAGACGATCCCGGCGAGTGCCTTCCAGGCGGTGGACGAGTCGACCCTCATGATCAGCCCGAGCTCCGGTGCGGCACGGCAGCGGTAGGTTGCTGCACCTACGATGCCAAGATGATCCGCACCCGAGGTCGGGCGCCGCGAAGAGCCCGCCACCGGGCCCGAAGGTGCGTCTCGCTCGTGGTGCTCGCCGGTGCTGCTCCGCTCGCGCCGGCGGCCGTCGCGAGCGGAACGGCCACGGCGGCCTCGACGGTGCCCATCGCCTGCCGCTCGACGCAGCTGACGGGTACGTTCGCGACGATCGTCGGCAGCGCCGGCGCGGGGAACGTGAGCTACTCGCTTCGCCTCCGCAACCGCTCGACGGCGCGTTGCTTCGTCTCCGGCCTGATCGGCCTGCAGCTGCGCGGCCGGACGGGCACGCCCCTTCAGACGAACGTCGTGCCGGCGCAGCCCGGCACAGCCGCGGCAGTGCTCGTCTCGTTGGCCCCCGGCGCATCGGCATGGGCGAGCGCGCGCTTCTCGCCCGACGTGCCGGGCAAGGGTGAGCCGGTGAGCCTGCAGTGCGAAGCGACGGCGTACTCGGTTCGCGTCACGGTGCCGCCACGACGCGACACCCTCGTCGCGCCGGTGGTGCCGCCGACCCCGGTGTGCGAGCACGGCAGGATGCTGGTCTCGCTGCTCGGGACGAAGCGGCCGACGTCGTAGCCGCGAGCCGTGCCAGGGTTCAGGGTGCTGTGAGGTCCATCTGGATGGGCAGATCGCGCTCGGACTGGCCGATCGAGAGCACGTAGGTGCCGGACACGGCCTGCCAGCGGCCGGCGAGATAGCTCTCGAACGCGGACGGCGGGAGGGTGAGCGCGACGGTGCGCGCGCTGCCCGCCCGGAGCTCGACCGATTGGAACGCCTTCAGCTGGCGCGGCGGCTCGTCAGCCGAGGCGGGGAAGCCGAGGTACGCCTGCACGACGGCCGTGCCCCGGCGCGTGCCGGTGTTCGCGGACGCGCACGTCCACCACGTAGCCGCCCGCCGAGTGATGGGCGACCGGGTCGGAGAGCGCGAACGTCGTGTACGACAGGCCGTAGCCGAACGGGAACAGCGGGCGGATCCCCTTGGCGTCGTAGTAGCGGTACCCGACGTCGAGGCCGTCCTCGAAGTACACGTTGCTGTCCACGCCGGGCCAGCTGCGCGTCTGCGCGGTCGCGCTCTGGCTGTCGCTCGCCGGGAACGTGACGGGTAGGTGACCCGACGGGTCGACCGAGCCGCGCAGCACCGCCAGGGTGGCTGCGCCGTCCTCCTCGCCCGGGTACCAGGCCTCCAGAACGCCGGCGACCTTCGAGAGCCACGGCATGAGCACCGCCCCGCCCGTGTTCAGCACGACGATCGTTCGGGGGTTCGCGGCCGCCACGGCCGAGATCAATGCGTCGCTGTCGCCGGGCAGCGCCAACGTCGGCCGGTCGAAGCCCTCGCTGTTGTAGTCGCTGGCGAACACGACGGCGACGCTGGCGTGCCGTGCGGCGCGCACCGCCGCGGCGATCATCGGGGTCACGTCCTGCCAGCCGAGCCGCGGGTCCTCGCCGGCGCCCACCGCGAACCAGCGCAGCTCGAGCTCGTACTGCTGGCCGCGGACGAGGTGCACCGTCGTCGACCACGAGGCGGGACCGTGCAGCCCCCGGTCGGCGAGCACCAGCTTGTGGTCGAGGTAGAACCAGGTGTCGCCGGGCGAGGTGAGCGAGAGGTCGTAGAGGCCCGTGTGCGGCGGCGTCAGCGTGCCGGTCCACGTCAGCCACCGCGGCCCTGACCCTGGCAGCGAAGCGGTGGCGACCTCGGCGGTGACGATCCCCGGTCGGTTGAGGATGGGGAGGTCCGCGTCGCCCCGGGGTTTCTCCCCCGCGAACATCGGCGACCCGACGCCGGGGGAAAGCGGGCGGGAGGAGGTGATGTAGCGCGACGGGATCAGGGGCAGGGCCTCATGCGCCGACCCTCCGGGGCTGAAGGTCACCTTGACCTTCTTGCCGAGCCACCTGCGCATGGCGCCGAGGGGCGTGATGACGAACGGGGCGATGACGTGGGCGCTGCCGGCCCCGGCGGTGGTCGCGTGGGGACCTGCGCCCTTGCCGATCAGCGCCACCGTGCGCAGTCGCGACTTCACGAGCGGCAGGATGCCGCGGCGGTCCTTCAGAAGCACCATCGACCGCTCAGCGGTCGCCAGGGCGAGCTTGGCGTGACCCGCCGTGTCGACGGGCGTCCCGGGACTGCCGGTCAGCGGGTGCCGGACGAGGCCGAAGGCGAACATCTCGCGAAGGATCCGCACCACCGCGTCGTCGAGCCGGCCGATCGGCAGCTGGCCGTCCTCGGCGGCGGTGGCGAGCTCGGCCGTGGCGGCGGGCTTGATCGCGTCGAGGCCCGCCCGGAACGCGGCGACTGGGTCGTTCACCGCGCCGAGGTCCGAGCGCACGAAGCCCTGCAGGCCCCAGTCCTTCGTCAGCATGTCGAACATTGCGGGGTTCTGGCAGACGTAGACGAAGTCGATGCGGCCGTACACGCACATCACGGACGCGACGTGCGCCTGCTCGACCGCGGCCACGAACGGCGGGAAGTAGACCTCCTGGAGCGCCCTCTCCGTGATGATCTGGTTCAGGTTGAGGCGCGCCGTCTCCTGCGTGTACGCCGTGAAGTGCTTGGCGTCGGCCATGACGCCCTGGGACTGAATCCCCTCGATGTCGGCGATCCCCATGATCGACGTCAGGTACGGGTCCTCGCCGTAGGCCTCGAAAGCCCGACCGCTCGTCGGGACGCGGGCGAGGTTGAGGTTCGGTCCCTGGACGACGGTGACGCCCTGGGCGCGGGCCTCGGCGCCGAGCACGCGGCCGTAGGCGTAGGCGACCAGGGGGTCGAAGCTGGCCGCGACCCCGAGCGACGCGGGGAGCTGGGTGACCCCGGTGTCACCGTTGGCGATCCCGTTCGGGCCGTCCTGGAGGGTGAGCTGGGGGATGCAGAGCCGGGGCACGCCGGCGTTCTCGTTCTCGTAGCCGCCTCCGGCCGCGAGGCTGACTTCCCCGAGCTTCTCGGCGAGCGTCATCCTCGCCACGACCTGCCTGGCGAGCTCGAGCGGCGTGTAACGGCGCGCCGCGGCCGCCGTGGTCCAGGGGCACCGCACGGCGCGTGACGCGCGCCGCACCCCGGTGCGCGGCGCCGGGCGCGCGCGTCGGCTGATCGACGACCGGGAGCGCGACGAGAAGCGCCGCCACCGCGACGGTGCCACCGAGCGCTCGGCCCGGCCGCGTGCGCGCCCTGCGCTGCTCTCGTTCGTTCCCGCGGGCCATCTGGGGACGGTAACCGGCGGACGTCGCCGCGAATAGGGCACCTTGGTCCTTGGTTCCCGCCCTCGCCGGGCCCGGCGCGCCCTTACGCCGTGAGCTCGCCCACCCGTAACGGCACGCCCACGACATTTCCCGGGGGCGCCAGCGGGCAGCTCCATGCCGGGTCGTACGCGCACGACGGGTTGTAGGCGAAGTTGAGATCGACGACGAGCCGCCCGCCGGAGCCGCCGAGGTCGGCGCCCTTCACCGTGTCGAGGACGTAGCGGCCGCCGCCGTAGGTGGCCGCTCCCGCCAGCGCGTCGCGTAGCGGGACGAAGATGCCCCCGCCGTAGCCGAGGAGCCACCAGACGTCGAGCGAGCCGACACCTGGTAGCTCGACGACGCCGATCCGCTCGAAGCGCACGGTCCCGTCGGTCCCGGTGACCACCTCGATGCGCTCGGGCTCCCCCGCGGCTTCGACCTCGACCTCGAAGCGGTAGGCCGGGTCGTAAGGGGCCACCGGAACGCCGCGGAAGGTCGCACGGCGGTCGGCGGGGACGGGGGACTGGGGATGCTCGGCGAGCAGGCGGTCACGCGCCGAGCGCCACAGCTCGTGGGCCGCCCGGACGTCGCCGCTTCCTCTGATGCGCGCGTACAGCGCGCCGACCTGACGCCGCCAGTCGAGCAGGCTCAGCGTCGCGGAGCTCGTCTGCGCACTCGGTCCGGACCCGTCCACGGGCACCTCCTTCCGGCCCCATCGTCGCCCAGCGGGCCCGTCGGCGCCGGCCGGACGCGTCGACCCGGTTACCCGGGTCAGGCGCGCGGCAGCGCGAACGCGGCGACGGCCGCGAACTGGAGCGCGGCCCCGGCGAGCGTGCAGGCGTGGAAGACCTCGTGGAAGCCGAACACCTGCGGCGCCGGATCCGGCTTGCGGCGCCGCGTATACGAGGGCGCCGGCCGTGTAGAAGGCGCCCCCGAGCAGCAAAATGGCGAACCCCGCCGCGGAGAGGCCGCGCTCGAGCTCGGGGAGCACGGCGAGCGCCGACCATCCGACGACGACGTACGGCACGGCCACGGCCCACTTCGGGGCGTCGAGCCAGAACTGGCGAAGCGCGATCCCCGCGACGGTGCCCACCCACACGAGGCACAGGATGAAGGTCCGCGCCCAGCCGTGGAGGGCGAGCCCGGCAACCGCGGTGTACGTGCCGGCGATCGCGAAGAAGATCATGGAATGGTCGGCGCGCCGGAGCCGCCGGCGCGCCGGAGGCGCCCAGTCCCGCCGGTGGTAGGCCGCGCTCACGCCGAACAGGCACGTGAGCGAGAGGACGTAGACGGCGAGCTCGAAGGTCGCCGCAGCGCCCGATCCCCGCATCGCCAGCAGCGGTCCGGCGACCAACGTGCAGACGAACGCGCCGAGGTGCAGCCAGCCGCGTAGGAGCGGCTTCGTCTGGGCCGGCGGTGTCCCGAGGCTGGATGGAGTAACCACGTGCCGAGCTCCCGCGATCGTCGGCGGACGTCGGCACCCTCGGTGCCGCTCCGGCCCGGTCGCCCCCACCGGGCCCGCCAGATGGTAGCCCTGGCTCCCGGCGCGGCGTCCACCGCCTCGTTGCGCCTCGGCCCCGAGGACGGGCGCACGGGCGCCCGCCGGGGATCGGTACGCTCGCAGGTCGCCTGGCTCGTCGTGAGGAGTCGCCAGTGAGCCTGTCCATCGGGATCGTCGGCCTCCCCAACGTGGGCAAGTCGACGCTCTTCAACGCGCTGACGCAAGAACGACGTGCTCGCGGCGAACTACCCGTTCGCGACGATCGAGCCGAACGTCGGTGTAGTCGGCGTCCCCGACGCGCGTCTCGACCGCCTCGCCGCGCTCTTCGGCACGCGAGCGGATCCTCCCCGCGACGGTGTCCTTCGTCGACATCGCCGGCATCGTCAAGCGGTGCCTCCGAGGGTGAGGGGCTCGGCAACAAGTTCCTCGCCGACGATCCGCGAGACCGACGCCATCTGCCAGGTGATCCGGGTATTCTCCGACCCCGACGTCGTCCACGTCGACCGGTCGCGGTCGACCCTGGTGGACGACATCGAAACGGTCAACACCGAGCTCGATCCTGGCCGACCTGCAGACCGTCGAGAACCGGTTGGCGAGGCTCGCCAAGGAAGCGCGGACACGCCCCGAGCTCGGGCCCGTGCTGGCGGCGACGACCACGGCGAGGGGGATCCTCGACAGCGGTCGCACCATCGCCGCCGCCGCGGCGGCGGGCGACGTCGACCCGGCGCCGCTTCGCGACCTCCAGCTCCTCAGCGCCAAGCCGTTCATCTACGTCTTCAACGTCGACGAGGCCGAGCTCGGCGACGAGGGGCGCCGCCAAGAGCTCGCCGCGCTCGTGGCGCCGGCGGAGTCGGTGTTCCTCGACGCGCAGATCGAGGCCGAGCTCGCCGCGCTCGACGCCGGCCGACGCGGCGAGCTGCTCGCGGGCTACGGCCAGCACGAGTCCGGCCTGGTCCAGCTGGTGCACGTCGGGTTCCGGCACCCTCGGCCTGCAGACATACCTCACGGCCGGCCCGAAAGAGGCACGGGCCTGGACGATCCGCGAGGGCGCCACCGCTCCCGAGGCGGCCGGGGTGATCCACTCCGACTTCCAGCGCGGCTTCGTCAAGGCCGAGGTCGTCACCTTCGACGACCTCGTCGCAGGCCGGCTCGGTACCGAGGCGGCGCGCGCGGCCGGCCGCGCCAGGATCGAGGGGAAGGACTACGCCATGCGCGACGGCGACGTCGTCGAGTTCCGCTTCAACGTCTGATCGATCGCCGCCGCCCGCCAGGCCCCGGCGTCGGGCCACGCGGCTCCCCACGAGGATCGCTCACGCCAGACGGCGGCCGCGCACCAGCGTGTCGAAGGCGATCCGGCGCGTCTCTGGCGTCTCGACCGGACGCTCGACGATGCACGCCCGCTCGACGTCGAGCGGGGCGAGCTCCCCGGCGATGTCGCCGGCGGTGTACAGGATCGCCGGGTCCTGCGGGCCTCCGATGCCGTAGGCGAGGTTCGCGAGGTCGTGACCGACGACGAGGAACGTCCCGCCAGGAGCGAGGCCCGCCGCCGCGTGGGCGAACGCCTGACGCCGCTCCTCAGCCTGCAGATGGAGGTAGCAGACGATCACCAGGTCGTACGCCGCCTCGTCCGGGCGCCATGTCCGGACGTCGGCCTCGACCCACTCGACCTCGACACCGCGGTCGCCGGCGAGCAGCTGTGCCTTCTCGAGGGCGACGCGGGAGAAATCGACCCCGGTCACCCGCCATCCCCGCGCGGCGAGCCAGACCGCATTCCGCCCCTCGCCGCAGCCGAGGTCGAGCGCTCGCCCGGGCGCGACGTGCTCCAGCTCCTCGACGACGAAGCGGTTGGGGTCTTCCCGCCACAGCAGTCCCTCGACCCGGTAGCGCTCGTTCCAGTCGTCGGCGTCCACGGTCCTCCCCGCGGCCGGCCGCGTCTAACCCCGCCTGCGGCGGGGGCCGAGCCCGATGGCGCGGAGCAGGCCGCCGGTCAGGCTGTTCGACCTGCGGTACACCGATCGCCGAGCCGCCCGCCGCGCCAGGCCGCCGGCGCCGCGGTGCTCCGCCGCCTCGACGTTCCCCAGGTCGCGCGCGGCCCTGTACAGCTGGCTCCTCAGGCTCTTACGGGATGCCACCTCGCCTCCTCCGTCGTGTCGTACCAGCATGATCGTCCCCGTGGACCGCCGTGTCCACGGACGCGGGCGTGCAGCGGAGCCGATCGTCCACGGGTGCGAGGTGCGTCGATGCACCCGCCCGCGCGAACCGGGCCCTCACGGGCCGCCGGGCCGGGCGCGCACGGCGCCCTCGACGGTGGATGATCGTGCCGTGGAGGTCGGCCAGCTCGTGTTCAACCCGTTCGACCGCTCGTGGTGGGCCGACCCCTACCCTCTCTACGGCAGGCTCTTGGCCGAGGCGCCTTCCGGCAAGGTCCCCGGCCTCGACATCTGGTACTTCGCCGGCTACGAGGAGTGCGAGACCATCTTCCGCGACGCCCGCTTCGGCGTGGACGAGCGCAACAGCACTCTGTACCGCCAGTTCGCGCCGAACCAGGACGGCCAGCGCGACGAGCTCGGGCGTTCGTTCCTCTTTCTCGATCCGCCCGAGCACACGCGCCTGCGGGGCTTCGTCTCGCGCTCGTTCACACCCCGGGTCGTCGAGGGGCTGCGGGCCCGCATCGGCGCCACCGTCGAAGAGCTCGTCGACCGGCTCCCCGATGGGGCGCCGTTCGACGTGGTGACCGAGCTCGCCTACCCGCTTCCCGTCACGGTGATCTGCGACCTGCTCGGCATCCCTGTCGGCGACCGCGGATCGTTCCACCAGTGGTCCCGCCACCTCGTCGCCGCGCTCGACCCGGAGCTCGTCGTGCCGCCGGAGGTGATGCGCGAGCGCCGCCAGGCGGTCGGGGAGCTGCGCGCCTACATGCTCGGTCTCGTGGCCGAGCGGAGGCGACGACCTGCCGATGACCTCATCTCCGCGCTGAGCGCGGCGAGCACTCCCGAGGGGCCGGCGATCGAGTCGGCCATGAGCCAGGAGGAGCTCGTCACGACGCTGGTACTGCTGCTCGTCGCGGGTTACGAGACGACGGTGAACCTCGTCGCCAACGCCGTGCTGGCGCTCCTGCGCCATCCCGACCAGGCGGCGCTGGTCAGCCGGAGCCCGGCGCTCGTCGCCCCCTGCGTCGAGGAGGTCTTGCGCTTCGACCCGCCGGTGCAGCTGACGAGCCGGGTGGCGCTCGCCGACGTCGAGGTGGGCGGGGTCGAGGTGCCGGAGGGGGCCTTCGCCCTCGTGCTCGTCGCGGCTGCCAACCGCGACCCCGCTCGCTTCGACTTGCCCGAGGTGTTCGACGTCACCCGCGCCGGGACCCGCCACCTCTCGTTCAGCCTCGGCGCCCACCACTGCCTCGGCGCGCCGCTCGCTCGGGCCGAGGCCCAGCTCGCTCTCGCCGGCCTGCTGGACCGCCGGCGTGACCTCGCCCCCGGGGGCGAGCCGCGCTATCGCGAGACCCTCGTGCTGCGCGGGATCGAGCATCTCCCGATCCTTGCCCGGCGACGCTGAGCCGGCACAAACATGCCGGTATCCCGGCCGTATTGCTCCAGCGCGGCTCAATCCGCGGCACCCATCTGCCGATAGATACCTGGAGGGAACGTCCCGCCCGGGGCAGCAACGCTGCCCGGGCGGCGCCGACCAGGAGCTCGGAGATGACCGGTCCCATCGACATCACGGAGGTGCCCAGGGCCCGAGGCGGGAGCTGATGGTCCGGCGGCGTGGCGCTCGGGATGGCGCCCGGCACGGCGCGGAAGTGGCGCCGACCGGGGAGCTCGGTACCGCCGCGCCGGCATGGTCCGACGAGGAGCTGCTGCGCGCCGTCGTCGCGAGCTCGCCGCTGGCCATCTACGTCGTCAACTCCGCCGGCGTCGTCGAGCTGTGGAACCCGGCCGCCGAGGAGCTGTTCGGCTGGACGGCCGCAGAGGCGGTCGGGCGGCGCCTGCCCTTCGTCGACGCCGAGGCGGACGAGGAGTTCGAGCGGCTCCGGTCGCGGGTCATGGCGGGCGAGCCGTTCTCGGGCCTGGAGGCCGTCCGCAGGCGAAAGGACGGCCGGCAGGTCAGCCTGTCCATCTCGACCGTCCCGCTGCGCGACGAGAGCGGCGCGGTCCGTGCCGTGCTGGGGGTGTCCCAGGACGTCACCGACCGCAAGCACGCCGAGGCAGCCCTCGTGCGCCAGGCCCAGCTGGACAGCTTGACGGGCCTGCACACCAGGGGCTTCTTCCTCCAGATCCTGGAGCAGACGCTGGCGCGCCCGCGCTGCCGATCGGCGCTCGTCCTCGTCGACCTCGACGACTTCAAGGACGTGAACGACAGCTTCGGCCATCACGTCGGCGACGAGCTGCTCGCCGCGTTCGCGGCCCGGCTGCGGGGCGCCGTCGGCCCGAAGGACGTGGTGGGACGCCTCGGTGGCGACGAGTTCGTCATCCTCCTCGAGGGCGTCGGACCGAAGAGCGCCGAGGAGGCGCCGCAGCGGGTCTTCGAGGCGCTCTCCGGCTCCGTGGTGATCGGGGGGCGCGAGTTAACGGTGCGCGTCAGCGGCGGCGTGGCGCTCTGCCGGCCGGGGAACCGGGTGGAGGAGGTGCTGCGCCGCGGCGGACGTGGCGATGTATGCGGCGAAGCGAGGGCAGCGCGGCTCCGTCCGGGTCTTCGACGAGGCGATGGAGCGGGACGTGATGGAGCGCGTAGCACTCGAGGCGCGGCTGTCCCGCGCGGTCGAGGGCGGCGAGCTGCGCGTCCACTACCAGCCCATCTTCCAGCTCGCGACGGGGAAGGTGACCGCGGTGGAGGCACTCGTGCGGTGGCAGCACCCCGAGCACGGGCACCTCTTGCCGAACAGGTTCATCCCCCTCGCCGAAGCAAGCGGCGCGATCGTCGGGATCGGGCGATGGGTCCTGCTCGAGGCGTGCGCGCAGCTGCGGGTGTGGCAACGCGAGCACCCGCGCGCCACAGCACTGCGCATCTCGGTCAACCTTTCGCCGCGCCAGCTCCGGGCGCCGGGACTCGAGTCAGACGTGCTCGGCGCCCTAGAGGCTGCCGAGCTGAAGCCCGAGCAGCTCCAGCTGGAGGTGACCGAGAGCGCGCTGGCCGCCGAGGGCGCCGAGAACGTGCTGCGTCGCCTCGGCGAGCTCGGCATCCGCCTCGCCATCGACGACTTCGGTACCGGTTACTCCTCCCTCACCGCGCTCAGGCGCTTCCCGTTTGGCGCGGCCGAAGATCGACCGGTCGTTCATCGCCGGCCTCGAGACCGGGTGGGAGGACCGCGCCATCGTGCTCGCCACTCTCGGGCTTAGCCGTTCGCTCGGGCTCACGGCGATCGCCGAGGGCGTCGAGACCGCCGCCCAGCTGGAGACGCTCTCCACGATCGGCTGCGAGGAGGCGCAGGGGTACCTGCTCGGTCGGCCCCAGCCGGCGGCGGGCATCTCGCGGCTGCTCGGCGAGAGCACGCCGTGGCTACCGAAGGTTCGCGCCTCGGCGATCGTCCACCGCCCCACGATCCGGGGATTCCAGCGCAGGTCGACGTCCTGAGAAGGACCGGTCTCAGGCGACGTTGCCGGTCCCGCTCCCCCGATCCCGGACCCGACCGGGGGCCGCCTCGGGGACGATCCCGAGGTGCGCCATCGGGGCCTGCGCGGGCGCGCTCGACTCCTCCGCTGGGCGTCCGTCCACGGCCGGCGCGGGGTCCCGTCCGGCCAGCCACTTCTGGAGCCCCTCGGCGGGGAGCGGGCGGCTCAAGAAGTAGCCCTGAGCGAACGTACAGCCGAGCGCCACGAGCTGATCCCACGCCTCGCGGCACTCCACGCCCTCTGCGACGACATCGAGGCCGAGGCTGCGGCCGAGCTCGACCGTCGAGCGGACGATCGCCGCGTCGTCGGCGTCGACGTGCATGTTCATGACGAACGAGCGGTCGATCTTGATCTCGCGCACGGGAAGCCGCCGGAGGTGAACGAGCGAGCAGTAACCGGTGCCGAAGTCGTCGATCGAGAGCCGGATGCCCATCTCCTCCAGCTGTCCGAGGACGACGCCGATGCGGGACTTGTCCGCCATCATCGTCGACTCGGTGATCTCGAACTCGAGCGTGGACGAGTCGACCCGCCAGCGCCGGAGCAGCTCGCCGACCTGCGTCGGGAAGTCGAGGTCCAACAGGTTGCGCGTCGAGATGTTCACGGACACCGACAGCTCGATGCCGTCGTCGCGCCAGCGCCGGACCTGGCGGAGGGCCTCGTCGACGACGTAGAGCGTGAGCGGCTTGATGAGGTCGCTCTGCTGGGCGAGCGGGATGAAGTGGTCCGGTGGCACGAGTCCCCGTTCGGGGTGCTTCCAGCGCACGAGCGCCTCGACGGAGGTGACGGCCCCGTCCGAGAGCCGCGCCTTCGGCTGGTAGTGGAGCACGAGCTCGCGCTGGGCGATCGCCCGGCGGAGCTCTGCGACGAGCGTGAGGCGGGCGGAACCGTAGTGGTCGGCCGCTTCGTCGTAGAAGGCGCAACCGGACTCGTCGGTCTTCGCCTGGTACATCGCGACGTCGGCGTGCTGCAGCAGCGTCTCGACGTCCGGACCGTCGTCGGGGTACACCGAGACGCCGATGGAGGCCTCCAGCGTGATCGGGAGCCCCTGCACGACAACTGGCCGGCTGAGCACCTCGCGGACGACCTCGATCGTCGGGACAGCAGCACTGCGGTCCGGAAGCTTCGAGAGCAGGATGGCGAACTCGTCGCCGCCGAGGCGGGCGACCGTCCCGCCCGTCCCGAGGACCCGCTCGAGGCGGGACGCCACCTGGCGCAGGACGGCGTCGCCGGCATGATGGCCAAGCGAGTCGTTGATCTCCTTGAATCGATCGAGGTCCATCAGCATGAGGACGATGCGCTCACGTCCCTTCTCGGCGGGTTCGTCGATGGCACGCTCGATCCGGTCCCGGAGCAGCGTCCGGTTCGGCAGGCCGGTCAGGTTGTCGTGCAGCGCCTGGTAGCGGTTGATCTCGGCCTGGCGCCGGAGCGCCTCTTCCGCCTCCCTGCGCTCGGTGATGTTCTCGATCATCGTGATCGCGAACGCCGGGCGGCCCTGCCCGTCCCGCTCCACCGCGGCCGCGACGTGCGCCCAGATCGTCTCGCCGTCCCGGCGCAGGTAGCGCTTCTCGACCTGATAGCTGTCCCGGGCCCCGGCCATCATGGCCTCGAAGAGGGCCGTCTCCTCCTCCACGTGCTCGGGATGCGTGTACGCCGCGATCGGCATGCGGGCGAGCTCGGTCTGCGAGTAGCCGAGCATCCGCTCCAGGGACGGGTTGACCGCGACGGCGTGTCCGTCGGCGGTGAACCTGCCGATGCCGATTGAGGCACCCTCGAAGATGGTCTGGTAGCGCGCCAGCGCCTCGACCTCCGTGCGCTTCGCCTCGAACTCGGCGGCGTGGCTCACCCCCGCCGAGAGAATCGCGGCGAGCAGCTCCATGGTCTGACGGTCGTCCTCGTCGAGCGGGTGCTCGACCGACGAGCTGACGACGTTCAGGGACCCGACGATGCCGCCGCCGCTGAAGAAGGGGACGCAGATGATCGAGCGCTCGCCGACGACGCTCGATATCTCCTTGTTGATGCGCGGGTCGTTGCGGGTGTCGGCGATGAGCACGGGCCTGCCGGCTTCGATCGCGAAGCGGATCAGCGTCGTCGACAGCGGCCTGCGGTCGCCGACCATCGCCCGTGCGATCCCGCCGGCTGCCCTCACCACGAGCTGCTCACCCTCGATGAGGTTGACCATCGCGCCCTCGGCGCGTGTGAGTTCCTGGGAGCGGTCGACGGTCAGCTGCATCACCGCCTCGAGGTCGAGCCCGGCCGCGGCGATGTCGCGCTGGACCGCGACGATCTGCGCGAGGCGCTGGTCCTCGCCGCGCCGTGCCGCGGCGCGCGGCGGTCCCGCCGCCGCGAGCCGGTGGGCGAGGCGCGCGATCCCCCGTCCGTCGCTGTTCACGACTATCTAACGCCCCGGCGAGCAGGCGGGTTGAGGTGCGCGTCACCGTCGGGGATGGCTGTCCCTCCGCCGGCCCCGACGCCGTTCGCCGCGCGAACGCCGATGCGTGCCACCCCCCTTGTGCGATCTGTGGCCCCACCTGCTGTTCCCGTCATTGACGGCGGAGGACCATATAGGATTTCGCATCAGACGAAGCCCCTGAGGATGCGGGGCGTGGCGCTCCCCCGCCCGGCGAAGCGCCGGTCGTGGGGCCGACGAAAGGAAGCCCATGGACGAGCAGGCGCAGGTCGAGCCGCCCGAGTGGATCCTCGAGCTCGCCGCATCGCGTCCCTTCGGTGAGAGCGACCGGCGAGGCACGGTCAACCTCATCGACGAGGCGGCGCGGGCCAGGGCGGCCGCGACCGTGCGCAGCGGGCAGAGCGTCAGCCTCGCCAGGCCGGTGCGCGGGGGCGACTACAACGCGACGCCAGAGCGACCGGGCTTCGCCCACGAGATCGACTACCGCGTCACACCCGACGGCACGGGTTGGGGCAGCGACCATCTGGTCCTCGACCCCCACGGCCTGATGAACACGCACATCGACGCGCTGAACCACGTCGCGCTGAACGGCACCTACTACGGCGGCCGACCGTACGATGCCCCCGAGCAGGGCTCCGCCGACGTGCTCGCGCCGGACGGGCTGGTGGCGAGGGCCGTGTTCGTGGACATTCCCGCCCTGCGCGGCACCGACTGGGCCGACACGCCGGTCACCGGGGCGGACATCGACGCCGCGCTCGGCGCAGCCGGTCTCACCTTCGAGCGGGGCGACGCGCTCTGCCTCGACATGGGACGCGACCGCTTCGAGACGGCGAGCGGCCACGTCCTCGGCGGTCCCGAGAGCGAGGACGACGCCGGCGGCGGGCTGTCGAGCGACGGGGCGCGCTGGGTCGCCGAGCACGGCGTCTCGATGCTCGCCTGGGACATGCTCGACTCGCGGGAGGCCAAGGCGACGCGCGCCTCGGCGCACGTCCTCACGTGGGCGATCGGCCTGCTCCTCGTCGACAACTGCGACTTCGCCGCGCTGCGCGCCGTGCTCGGAGGCGGCACGCAGATCGCAGGGGCGCTCGTCGTCGCGCCGCTCGTGGTGAAGGGCGCCAACGGCGTCAACCTCAACCCGATCATCCTGCGCTGAGCCGCTCGGCCGGGGGGGCACCCCGACCCCGCGGCTCGGTCGCTCAGCTGAGCAGCCCGACCTGCTGGAGCAGATACGCAAGGCTCACGAGTGAGACGAGCGCTGCCGCGGTCCAGCCGGCGGCGCGCAGCGCCCGCCCCACCTGCCGGCCCCGCATGAGCTGCTCGCTCCCTGAGACGGCGATCAGCGCCACCAGGCTCACCGGCGTGCCGACCCCGCCGATGATGCTGCCGACGTACAGGATCCGCACGGGCGACAGCCCGCCGTAAGAGATGGCGACGCCGAGGGCCGCCACCGCCGCGAGCACGCCGTAGAAGCTCGGAGCCTCGCGCGGCCGGCACATCAGGCCCCGGCGCCAGCCGAGCTGGGCAGCGAGCACATGGGCCGTCGTCGCCATGATCACCGGCAGCGCCACGAGCGCCGAGGCGAGGAGCCCCGCGCCGAGGACGTCGCCGGCGAACCTGCCGGCGATCGGCTGCAGCACGCGTGCGGCGTCTGTGGCGGTCGTGACCCGCTGGTGACGCGTCCCGAGTGTGGCACCGGTCGCGACCAGGGCGAAGAGCAGCACCACGGCCAGCAGCACGGCGCCTGCCACCGCCCCGGCGGTCTCGGTGCGGGGTGTCGGCGACGGGGAGGCCGCCTCGGACTCCGAGATGGTGAGCCACACGTAGACGTAGCCCGTGAGCGTCGTGCCGAGAGGGCGAGCTCGCGGCCGGTCGATGCCGGATCGAAGCGAACCGAGGGGACCAGCACCGCGTAGGCGAGCGCGCCCCAGTCCACGTGGGCGGCGAACGCGCACGCCACGTCGGCCCCGACGAGGCACAGCACGACACAGACGAGCACACGCCGCACGCGCTCGTGCCCTCCCCCGGTGAGCAGCACCAGCACGCCGATGGCGATCGGCACGACCAGGAGGCGCCAGTCGATCCCGGTGAGCAGCCCACCGGCCGCAGCGGCGCCCTCGAGGTCGGCGCCGACCGTGACGACATTCACGGTGACGATCGCCACAAGCACGAGCAGCTGGACGCGGCGCCCGTAGGCGGAGACCACCAGCGACTTTAGGTCTCGGCCCGATGCGAGCCCGACGCGAGCGGCGATCACCTGGACGATCGCCAGCACCGGCAGGATCAGCACGACCACCCACGAGAGCGGGTAGACGCTCGCCGCGCCGACGACGGCGAAAGTGGCGAGCGTCGTCGGATCGGCGTCGGACGCGCCGGCGACGACCCCGGGGATGACGGCCGCGAGGCGCCGCGCCCGCGGCACGCCAACAGCGGACCGTCAGCCCGCCGCCACTCCGCAGGTCAAACGTAATCGTATACCTTTTCCGATCGCAGGTGCGGCCATCGTGTCAGCCGATGAGCACGGGCGCGAGGCGGCGCCACTGCTCGAGCGGCATCGCCTCGTCGGGACCGCCGAACACGTAGATGCACACGTGGTCCGCCCCGGCCTCGTGATGGGCGGCGATACGCGCCCGGATCGTCTCCTCGTCGCCGGCCACGACGAGCGCGTCGACCAACCGATCGCTCCCGCCGTCCGCGAGATCCTCCTCGGAGAAGCCGCCTCGCAGCAGGTTGTTCGTGTAGTTCGGCAGCGTCAGGTAGCTGCTGACGAAGGCGCGGGCGCGCTCGCGTGCGACGACCGGGACCGCCTCGAGCACGACCGCCTGCTCGGGAGCGAGCACCTTGTCGGGCCCGAGCAGCTCGCGCGCCGCCCGCGTCTGGTCGGGAGTGACGAGGTAGGGATGCGCGCCAGCGCTGCGGTCGCGGGCGAGCTCGAGCATCTTCGGACCAAGGGCCGCCAGCAGCCTCCCGTCCACAGGGACGGGTTGCTCGGCCGCGTCGAGCTCGTCGAGGTACTCGCGCATCTTCGCCAACGGACGACGGTACGAGCCCGGCTCCTTCGCCTCGACGATCGGCGCGTGGCTCGCCCCGAGGCCGAGCACGAACCGGGCCGGCCAACGCTCTTCGACGCTCGCGCGACGGCGTGCCACCTCGTCGGGTGGATGCATCCAAATGTTCAGGATCCCGGTGACGATTCGGACGCGCTGCGTGGCGGAAAGCAGGTGTTCGACCGCCCCCATCACGTCGCCGCCGACGTCGGGTACGAACAGGGCCGTGTAGCCGAGGTCCTCCAGCTCGGCGGCCGCGGCCGCGGTGGCGCCTTTGTCCTGGTGGAAGCGCAGCTCGCGACTCCAGATGCCGACGGGTCCAAGCTCGGGTGTCATGGTGCGCATTATGGCGCTCGACGCTGGCGCGCATGCGATGGGCGTACCGGACCGGCCTCGAGCGGCCTGTTGGCGGGGCGCCAGATACCTGGTGGCGGCAAAGTTGCAGGCGCCATGTCGCCGCGCTGCCGCAGGTGTACCGTCAACCGTTGCCACGGCAACTCAGCGACCGGGCGGGTCGACTTGCCAAGGTTGATCATCTAGTATTTGCTATACGATATGGCCGCAGGATGTAGCTTGGGCCCGCGAAGGCCGCCCGACGCGGGAGGGGGAGATCGGTTGACTGGGCAGCCTGGCCGTGACGCGTCGGTCGCCGCCGATCGCCCCGCCCCGTCGGCCGGTGTCCGGACGTCGCCCCAGTGACCAGCGACACCGATCGGGTGCCGCAGGGGCCCACGGCCGCCGTCGCCAACGACGGCAGCGGGCCGACGCTGCTCAGCGTCTCCCACATGGCCAAGGCGTTCGGCGCCACGCAGGCGCTGCGCGACTGCACCTTCGATCTGCGACCCGGCGAGGTGCACGCTCTCGTCGGTGAGAACGGCTGCGGCAAGTCGACGCTCGTCAAGATCCTGAGCGGCGTGCACGCGCCGGACGCGGGCTCGGTCGAGCTCGCCGGCAGCACCGTGCAGCTTCGCAACCCGCGTGCCGCCCAGGACCTCGGGATCGTCACCGTGTTCCAGGAGGTCCTCGTCGCCGAGGCCCGTTCCGTCCTGGACAACGTCTGGCTCGGCACGGACGCCACGTGGCGCACGAAGATCCCCCAGAGGGAGAAGCGCGTGCGGGCGCGCGAGGCGCTGCAAGAGCTGCTCGGGCACCCGCTCGACCTCAACATGGCGGTCGAGGAGCTCTCGCTCTCGGACCGCCAGTCCTGCGGGATCGTCCGGGCGCTGCTGCGCGAGCCGAAGATCCTCATCCTCGACGAGGCGACCTCGGCGCTCGACGTCGCCACGCGCGACCGCCTCTTCGCCGTCGTCGCCCGCCTCTCGGCCCAGGGCGTCGGCGTGATCTTCATCACGCACCGGATGGACGAGATCGAGGAGATCGGCGACCGGATCACCGTCATGCGATCGGGCGAGACGGTCGCCGAACTCGCGCGAGGTGCATGGACGCCGCGGGAGCTCGTGCGCCTGATGACCGGCTCGGACGTGCTGGCGGGCGCCGGACGCGGCAGAGAAGGCATCGGCAGTGACGCGCCGCGGGGCGCCGGTGCTCAGCGTCCACGGCCTGAAGCTCCGCCTGCCGACGGCCGCCCGATCGACCTCGAGGTGTGCGCCGGCGAGCTCGTCGGCGTCGCCGGCTTGGAGGGCCACGGCGAGAACGAGTTCCTGGAGGCGCTCTGGGGTGAGAACGCCTTCGGCGGCGAGGTCATCCGCCACCTCCCCGGTGGTGACGTCGCCATCCGCTCGACCGTCCAAGCCGCCGACTACGACATCGCCTACGTGCCCCGCGAGCGGCGGCTCGACTCGGTGTTCAGCTGGATGACGATCCGCGAGAACTTCGCGCTCCCGACGCTCGCCGAGGACAGCCACTTCGGCTGGCTGAGCCCGCGCTCGTCGCGCCGGCGGTTCGCCTCCTATGCCAAGCGGCTCGGCATCGTCCTCGGCTCCCCGGAGGACGCGATCACGACCCTGTCGGGCGGAAACCAGCAGAAAGTGGTCATCGCGCGCTGGCTGGCCTTCGGCCCGCGCATCCTGCTCCTGAACGACCCAACGCGCGGGATCGACATCGGCACGAAGAACGACCTCTACGCGCTGCTCGGCGCCCTCGCCAACGAGGGGCTCGCCGTCGTCATGCTCTCGACCGAGCTCGACGAGCACGTCGAGCTGATGGACCGGGTGCTCGTGTTCCACGAGCACGAGCTCTTCCGCGAGCTCGACCGGAGCGAGCTGTCACGAGAAGCCCTCGTCGCGGCGTTCTTCGGCGAGAACGGCGAGGACTGAGATGGCACAGACGCTCACGTTGCCCGCCCGGACAGGCAGCGCCACCGCGCGCTTCGAAGCCAAGCGGCTCCTGCGCACCTACAGCTTCGGCTTCGCCTTGCTCCTCACCCTTGGGCTGCTGTTCACGACCCTCGCCACCGAGCACGGCGGCTTCGGGCTGACGGACCAGCTGGCCAACGTCGCTCCAATGGCGATCGCCGCGCTGGCGAGCGCGCCGACGATCATCGGCGGCGGCTTCGACATCTCGATCTCGCCGCTGATCTTCTTCACGAACAGCGTCTTCGTCGTCTGGCTCGCCCCTCACGGGCTCGGCGGCGCGATCTCGGTCCCGATCGTGCTGGCCCTCGGCATGGCGGTCGGGGCGCTCAACGGCCTGCTCATCGTCGGGCTGCGCGTCCAGCCGATCGTCGTCACGCTCGCGACGTTCTTCACCCTCCAAGGCGTCGACCTCCTCATCGCCCCGAATCCGGTGTCGATGACGGGCGCCGGGTGGGTCCGGCATCTCGCCCAGTCCGTCGGCCCGGTGCCCGGTGGCCTCCTCACGATCGGGCTGCCGCTGCTCATCTGGTTCGGCCTGCGATTCGTCCCGTTCCGCCGCCTCCTCTATGCCGTCGGGAGCAACGACACGACGGCCTTCTCCAGTGGCGTCAACGTCAGCGCGGTGCGGGTGGCCAGCTACGCGCTCGGCGGGCTCTTCGCCGGCTTCGCCGGCCTGGCGCTGACCGGTCTCGTGAGCTCGGCCAACTCCTCGTCGGCAACGGAGTACACCCTGGTGGCGATCGCCGCCGTCGTGCTCGGCGGCACGTCCCTCGTGGGCGGTCGGGGCGGCCTCCTCGGAGCCCTGTTCGGTGCGATCTCGATCTACCTCCTCCAGAACCTCCTCGCCACGTTCGCGATCGATCCCGCCTACCTCGAGATCGTCTACGGCGGCATCCTCATCGTCGCCGTCGTGCTCGGCGGAGCGCTCTCGCCGGCGGGCGCCGGCGGGCGTCGGCGCCCGGGCGCTCGCTGGATCCGGCGCCGGGGCAGGGTCCTCCAGCCGACCCAGGCGATGTCGGACACGTCGCTCCAGGAGCTCGGGGGGACGGACCCGGGCGCTGTCGGCCCTGCAATCGGCGGCCTCGCCGACGGGACCGCGCTTGAAGCGAGCGCAGCGACCGACGGTGCCGAGCGGATCTCCACACCGCGGATGAGGCTCGCCGCTGCTCCAGGCGAGGTTCCCGATCATCCAGGTCCTGGCGCTCGTCGCGGTGTTCGCCTACGGCGATCTCACGCTCCCCGGGCTCGGCAGCTGGACGAGCATCCGCTCGATCCTCGTCCTTGCCGCCCTCGTCGGGCTCGCCTCCGGAGGCCAGACCCTCCTCATCCTGATGGGTGGCTTCGATCTCGGGGTCTCTGGCTTCATCGTGGCAGGGGCACTCACGGTGACCGCGCTCAACCTGGACTATCACATTTCCTTCGGGGTGGCCCTGCTGTTCGCCGTCATCGGAGCCGGCGTCCTCGGTGGGATCGCGGGCTACGTCTGTCACCGGTTCAGGATCAACCCGCTGGTCGTCACGTTGGCGATGGGCACCATCGCAGTCGGGATCGTGGAGGTCCAGAACGGCGGCCTTGCCGATGGGAACGCTCCGCCGTGGCTGGCCACCCTGGCAGAGCCGGCGACGAAGACCTTCGGACTGTCGATTCCGCCGACCATCGCGATCTGGGTCGCGGTCCTCGTGGTCTTCGCCATCTTCTTGCACCGGACGAAGCTCGGACGGCATCTCTTCGCGACCGGCGCGAACTCGCGGGCGGCCGACTACGCCCTCATCAACACCCGGCGCGTCTGGACGGCCACCTTCGCCTTCAGCGCGATCGCCTCGGCGCTCGTGGGTGTGCTGATCGGCGGATTCGCCGGCACGGTCGACAGCACGCTCGGCGATCCTTATCTGTTCCAGAGCGTCGTCTCGGTGATCGTGGGCGGGACGATCTTCGGCGGTCCGGGCGATTACACCCGCACCTGCATCGGCGCACTCTTCCTCACCGTCCTCACGACCGTGCTCGTCGGCCACGGCGCGAGCGCGGCCGCCGAGGAGATCATCTACGGCGTCATCATCCTCGCCGCCATCACCGTGTACGGCCGGCAGCGGCGGCTCCGGGATCGCCTATGAATGCCCGCCGACGGCGGGACGCGGCCCGTGCCGCGACGCTTCGCCAGATCAACAACCGCAAGCAAGGATCAACAACTGAAAGCAAGGGGGAACAACCCATGGATAATGGTAAAAGAAAGCTCACGTCGCGGCGCAGCCGCGCACGAGCAGGGGTACTCGGCGCGCTGCTGGTCGCGGCACCGCTGAGCGTTGTGACCGCAGCGGGTGCCTCGTCAGCGTCCGTACGCGGGCCACCGCCAAGGCGGCGGCTAGCTGTGGGACCAGCGTTACGGTCGGCCCGTCGAACCCGAGTGGCATCTACAAGACCCTGCCGGCCAACTTAAAGGCCATCTACTCGAGCTACCCGGGCGCTGCTGATTGCGAGCCCGTGGGCGACGAAGAAGATCACGGCGAAGCCCCCGTGGAAGATCGGCTACATCGCCTTCGCGACCACGAACCCGTACAACGCGGACGTCGTGACGGGGCTGAAGCAGCAGTTCGCGCTGGCGAAGAAAGCCGGCCTCGTGAAGGGCAGCCTCATCACGAGCATCCCGGCGACCACGGCCGCGTCGACTCCGGAGCAGCAGATCTCCGCGATCGAGCAGATGGTGCGCGAGGGCGTGAACGCGATCATCGTCAACCCGGTGGACAGCGTCGCCGAGGCTCCGGCCATGAACGCAGCCGGGAAGGCCGGCGTGCCGGTCATTCTCGCCGACACCCCCCCCGCCCCCGGGACGCCGTACGCGATCGCCGCCTGGTCGCAGAACCAGGTCCAGGCGGACGCCGGCGCCCTCGGCATCATCAAGAAGGGCAACATCTTGATGGTCAGGGGCGTCGCGGGGAACGAGAACGACGTCGTCTTGTACGACCAGGCGCTCGCTGACCTGAAGGACTGCCCGAACATCCACGTCGCCGCGACGCTCTACGGCGATTGGGACGAAGGGACAACGAAGACCGTGGTCGCCGAGTACCTCTCCTCACACCCGCAGCAGCTGGCCGGCGCCGTACAGGACGGCGGCATGATGTCGGGGATCATCGAGGCGTTCCAGGCGGACGGCCTCAAGGTCCCAACGATCGCCGACGGCGAGTGCGGCGGTGGCGACCTGTCGTGGTGGCTGGCGCACAAGACGATCTACCGGACTGTCGCCGGCTGCTTCAACGGGTTCCAGGGCTCCTACACGTACTTCGACGTCGCCCTCCGGGTGCTCGATAACAAGGGACCGAAGTACAACGTCTTGGAGATGCCGACGCCCGCCATCACGAACGCGAACCTCGCGACGTACGCGAAGGCCGGTCTGCCGATCAGCTCGACGGCCGAGGTCGGCGGCCCGGACACGGCGTGGTGCGACAACTCCTGCCTGAACAAGTACTTCAACGTCTCCGGACCAGCAACGAAGAGCTAACGCTCCGAGGAACGTGACCCTGCCTCGAGCGGCAGTCGCCGAGGATGGCCGCACCCGCGCACAGCCGTGCGCGGGTGCGGCCGTCACGCGTCAGGGGTGTCCGGCACCCGACGCAGCGCACGACCGCCCGTTGCGCCGTCCGGGGGCGTCGCTCGGTCACCATGAGCCGGCGAGAGGCCGACCTCACGACGGCCGGCGGCCCGTCGTACTCCTGAAGTCGACCTCGACATGTCATTACATATCGTCTAGAATTTGCTATACGATTTGAGGTAGGGCTTCTGAGGACGCCGGCTGCGCCGGCCGCAGGAGGGGGGAGTCGGTTGGCAGGGCAACCGGATCGCGGCACTTCAGTCGCCTCCGAGCGGAACGCACGGCGCGTCGCTCTATGACCACCAGCGACCTCGCGCCAGCCACCAGCGGCGCCCGTGAGGCCACGGTGCTCGTGCGGCTCACGAACCTTGCGAAGTCCTTCGGGGCCACGCACGCGCTTCGCGTACAGCTCCTTCGATCTGCGGGCGGGCGAGGTCCATGCCCTCGTCGGTGAGAACGGCTCGGGCAAGAGCACCCTCGTCAAGATCCTGAGCGGCGTCCACGCACCGGACGCCGGCACCATCGAGATCGCGGGCGAGGCCGTGCAGGCCCTCAGGACGCCACGTGCAGCCCAGGACCACGGGATCGTCACGGTGTTCCAGGAGGTGCTCGTCGCCGAGGCGCGCTCGGTTCTCGACAACGTCTGGCTCGGTATCGACGACACGTGGCGCACGAAGATCCCGGAGTCCGAGAAGCGCAGCCGCGCGGGGCGCCCTCTCAGAGCTGCTCGGCCACTCGCTCGACCTCAGCACTCCGGTCGAGGACCTCTCCCTCAGCGACCGCCAGTCGTGCAGCGTCGTGCGCGCCCTGCTGCGCGAGCCGCGGGTGCTCATCCTCGACGAGTCGACGTCCGCGCTGGACGTCGCGACGCGCGACCGGCTCTTCCGTATCGTCGCCCGGCTGAGCCGCGACGGCGTCGGCGTCATCTTCATCACGCACCGGATGGACGAGATTGAGGAGATCGGCGATCGGATCACCGTGATGCGCTCGGGCAGGACGGTGGCGACGCTCGGGCGCGGTGAGTGGACACCCCGTGAGCTCGTGCGCCTGATGACCGGTTCGGACGTCCTCGAGGCCCAGGGGCGTCAAGAAGCCGCGTCGGTGGCCGCTCGCCGAGGGGCGCCGGTGCTCGGCGTGCGCGAGCTGAAGCTGCGGCCCGATGGCCGCCCGATCAATCTCGAGGTCTGCGCCGGCGAGCTCATCGGCGTCGCCGGCCTCGAGGGCCACGGCGAGAACGAGTTCCTCGAGGCCCTCTGGGGCGAGAACATCGTGGCCGGCGAGATCGTCCGCCACCTCGACGGACGGGACGTCGTCATCCGCTCGCCGCGACAGGCGTCCCGGCACGACATCGCCTACGTCCCGCGCGAGCGGCGACTCGACTCGCTGTTCAGCTGGATGACGATCCGCGAGAACTTCGCGCTGCCGACACTTGCGAAGGACACCCACGCCGGCTGGCTGAGCCCCCGATCGTCGCGGCACCGCTTCTCCAAGTACATCGAACGCCTCGGCGTCGTCCTCGGTAGTCAGGACGACGCCATCACGACGTTGAGCGGCGGCAACCAGCAAAAGGTCGTCATCGCCCGCTGGCTCGCCGCCGGGCCCCGGATCCTGCTGCTCAACGACCCGACCCGGGGCATCGACGTCGGCGCGAAGAACGACCTCTACCGGCTCCTCGCCGAGCTGGCCGGCGAAGGCCTCGCCGTTGTGATGCTGTCGACCGAGGTCGACGAGCACGTCGAGCTGATGGACCGGGTGCTCGTGTTCCGCGAGCACGAGCTGTTCCGCGAGATCCCGCGCGAGCAGCTCGCTCGCGAGAGGTGCTCGTAGCGGCGTTCTTCGGCGAAAGGGGGGTTGAAGGCAATGGCGCAAACGCTGGCGCTGCCGGCTAGGAGGAGGTCCGTGCCACGGCTCGACGTGGCACGGATCCTGCGCACCTACAGCTTACGCGTTCGCCTTCCTACTCGCCCTCGGGCTCCTCATCGCCAACCTCACGTCCGAGCACGGCGGCTTCGGATTCTCGGACCAGCTGGCGAACGTCGCCCCGATGGCGATCGCCGCGCTCGCGAGCACCCCCTCGATCATCGGGGGTGGCTTCGACCTGACGATCTCGCCGCTCATGTTCCTCACGAACTGCGTCTTCGTCATCTGGCTTGCCCCGCACGGTCTCGGCGGCCTGATTTCCGTGCCGATCATGATCGCGGTCGGGATGGCCGTCGGTATGTTGAACGGCCTCCTCATCGTCGGCCTCCGCGTCCAGCCGATCGTCGTCACCCTCGCCATGTACTTCATCCTGCAGGGCGTCGACCTGCTGGTCTCCCCGACGCCCGCCTCGGCCAGCACGGGATGGGTGGGCCACCTTGCCACCACGGTCGGCCCCGTCCCCGGTGCTCTCTTCACCATCGGACTGCCGCTGCTCATCTGGTTCGGGCTGCGCTTCTTTCCCTTCCGGCGCCTCCTCTACGCGGTCGGGAGCAACGACGCGAGCGCCTACTCGAGCGGCGTCAACGTCTCCACCATCCGCGTCGCCAGCTACGCGCTCGGCGGGCTCTTCGCCAGCATCGGCGGCTTCGCCCTCACGGCGCTCGTGAGCTCCACCAACTCGTCGGATTCCACCGAGTACACGCTGCTCGCCATCGCCGCCGTCGCACTCGGCGGGACGTCGCTGAGCGGCGGCCGGGGCAGCCTCATCGGCGCCTTCCTCGGAGCATGCTCGATCTATCTCCTGCAGAACCTGCTCGCCGCCTTCGGGATCGACCCGAGCTACCTCCAGGTCGTCTACGGCGGGATGCTCGTCGTCGCCGTGGTGCTCGGCGGCAAGCTCACGATGCGGCGGAAGGATTACGTGCCGCTGAGCACCACAACCGTCGAAGCCGAGGACGAGGCGAGCCCCGGCGCGCTCGTACCCGCCCTTGCAACGGGAGCGCCGGCTGCGGCGGTTGCCGCGAGCGTCGCTCCCCGGGTCGCAACCGCCGTCGCCCTCGCCCCGCCGGCAACCGCCGTCGCCCTCGCCCCGCCGGCAACCGTCGAGGCCTATCCACCCTCGCCGGCCGTCGCCCCGCCGAGCGCGCCCGACCAAGCCGCGACAGTCGCGTTCATTGAGGCACGCCCGACGACGTTGCTGCAGCGCTTCGGCGCGCTCCAGTCGAAGTACCCGATCCTCCAAGTGGTCGCCCTGATCGCCGTCTTCGCCTACGGCGACGCCACCCTCCAGGGCCTCGGGAGCTGGTCGAGCATCAAGTCCATCCTGGTGATCGCCTCGCTCGTCGGCCTCGCCTCGGGCGGTCAGACGCTGCTCATCCTGATGGGCGGCTTCGACCTCGGCGTGTCGGGATTCATCGTCGCGAGCGCGCTCATGGTGACTGCGATCAGCACGAAGTACCACATCGTGTTCGGGCTCTCGATGCTCATCGCCGTCGTCGGCGCCGGCCTGCTCGGAGCGATCGCCGGCCAGGTCTGCCACCGCTTCAAGATCAATCCGCTGGTGGTCACCCTGGCCATGGGCACGATCGCCGTCGGCGTCGTCCAGGTGTTGAACAGCGGCCTCACCTCGGGTGGCGCGCCTTCCTGGCTGACGTACCTGACCTACCCGACGAAGTCCACCTTCGGCGTCGGGCTGCCGCCGATGGTAGCGATGTGGATCGCGGCCGCGATCCTCTTCGCGATCTTCCTCCACCGCACGACACTCGGCCGGCGGCTGTTTGCTACCGGAGCGAACGCCCGGGCCGCGCAGTACGCGCTCATCGACACCCGGCGGGTCTGGACAGCGACCTTCGCGTTCAGCGCGATCGCTTCGGCGCTCGTGGGCGTGCTCATTGCCGGCTATGCCGGGACCGTCGCGGGCAACCTCGGCGACCCCTACCTGTTCCAGAGCGTGGTTTCGGTGATCGTCGGCGGGACCATCTTCGGTGGGCCCGGCGACTACACCCGCACGTGCATCGGGGCGCTCTTCCTCACGGTGCTGACCACGGTGCTCGTCGGGCACGGGGCGAGTGCCGCGGGCGAGCAGATCATCTACGGGGTGATCATCCTCGCCGCCATCACCGTCTACGGCCGACGAGCGCGCTCTTCGGGACCGCCTTTGAACGCACACAGAAGGGCCCGACGGAGGAGGGCCCGGCAGTTCACGACTTTCCTCACCAACCGCTAACCAAATGGGGGTACATACATGAAGAATTCAGCCAGAGGGCTCAGATCGCGGCGCGTCCGCTCCTGGGCCGGGGTGCTCGGCGTGCTGCTGATCGCGGCGCCCCTGACCGCGGTGACGGCCGGCGTCTCGTCAGCCGCAACTGCAAAGCCCGCTGCCACGGCCAAGGCCACGGCGGCCTGCGGGACGACGGTGCCGGTGGGCCCGTCGAACCCGAACGGCGTCTACAAGACGCTCCCGGCGGCCGTGAAGGCGCTGTACCAGGTCTACCCGAACGCGCTCAACCCCAGCCCGTGGGCGCATTGGAAGGGCGTCAAGCCTCCCTGGAGGCTCGGATACATCGACTTCGCCATCGGCACGCCGTACGACGCGCACGTCCTCGCCGAGCTCCAAACGCTCTACAAGCAGGGCGTGAAGCAAGGGCTCCTCAAGGGCACCCTCGCGACGAGCATCCCTGCGACCCTCGCCCTGTCGACGCCCGAGTCGCAGATCAACGCGATCGAGCAGATGGTCCGCGAAGGCGTGAACGCCATCATCCTGTCCCCCGTCGCCGGCGCCTCTGAGGCCGCCGCGATCGACGCGGCGGGCAAGGCGCACGTGCCCGTGATCTTGGCCGACAACATCATCACGCAGTCGAAGTACGCCGTCTCGATCTGGTCGCAGAACCAGTACAAGGACGTCGGTGCGTGGCTGGGGATCGTCAAGACGGGCAACGTGCTGGCAGTGCGTGGCATCGCCGGCAACGAGAACGAGACGCTGCTGTACGGCCAGTTCGCCGCGGACTTGAAGGACTGCCCGAACGTCCACCTCGCCGGGACCGTCTACGGTGAGTGGAACGCCTCGACGGCCAAGACCGTCACCTCGGAGTACCTCGTCTCGCACCCAGCGCCGCTCCAGGGCGTGTTCCAGGACGGCGGGATGATGCCCGGCGTCATCGAGGCCTTCCAGGCGGCCGGTCGGACCGTCCCGCCGGTCGCCGACGGTGAGTGCGAGGGTGCCGACCTCTCGTGGTGGCTCGCGAACGTCAAGACGTACAAGGGCGCGGGTGGGTGCTACAACGGCTACCAGGGTGGCTACACGTACTTCAACGCCGCGCTCCGGATGCTCGACGGCAAGGGCATCAAGCTAAACGTCACCGAGATCCCGGCGCCGCTCATCACTGACGCGAACATCGCACAGTACGCGACGCCGAACGAGCCACTCTCCTGGGACGGCGAGATGCGTGGCGCCACCACCGCGTGGTGCGACAACACCTGCCTGAACACGTACTTCAACGTCAGCGGGGCGGTCGGCAACTTCCCCGGTTAGGCGACCCACCTCCTGCCCGGCAGGGCAGGAACCGAGGATCGGCTGCACCCACGTACGCCCCGTGCGTGGGTGCAGCCCTTCTCGGAGCTCGACGAACCCACCGTCGAGGGTCGGCCGTGCCGCCGACCCTCCCCCACCACACGACGAAGCCGAAAGGGCGGACGAAGCGATGCCGACAGAGCTTGAGGAGCTGCGGGCCCGGATCACGGTCCTCGAGGACCGTGAGCAGATCCGGCGCCTGATCCAGGACTACCGCCGCACGCTCGACGAGCGGGACCTCCACGCGTACTCCGAGCTCTTCGCCGAGAACGGCACGTGGGCGGGCAGCATCGGGGAGGCGAGCGGACCGGCGGCGATCCTCACGATGATGCAGGAGCACCTCGAAGACAACCCTCCGGCACCAGGACGCACGCTGTTCCACCTCAACACGGATCCCGTCATCGACGTGGACGGCGAGCGCGCCACGGCGTACACGTTCTGGGTGCACGTCGTCCGGGGGGAGGGGGACACGCCGTTGCTCCCGACCCTCGGCTACTACAACGACGTCCTGACCAAAGAGAGCGGCCGGTGGCTCTTCCTCCGCCGTGAGGCGCTCCGCCACATCCCGCTGAGCAGCAAGTCGTGACGCCGCTGCCGCTGCCGCCGCCGCCCGCAGCGCTCATCAGCGCTCGCGGGCGCTGAGAGACCGCTCGGAGCCCGCGTGTACAAGGTGGCGGCGATCGCGCGCTTCGCTGAGGGGACGGACAAGGAGGAGGCGCGACGGCACTGGGCCGGTCCGCACGCCGCGCTCGCTCGGGCTCTGCCGGGGCTCGAGCGGTACACGCAGAGCCACGTCGTCGGGCCGCTCCCCCACGAGGCCGACCCCGAGGGCGTGTACGCCGAAGACGCCCAGACGTCCTTCGACGGCTACTCCTCGCTCTGGTTCGCCGATCGCGACCACTTCGTGCGCGCCGCCGAGACGGCGGAGTGGATAGCGATGGAGAAGGACGCTGCCGAGCTCTTCGACCTGCAGTGGGTGCGGGCGATGAGCGCCGCGGTCGAGGAGCGCGTCATCGTCGACGGCGAGCCGGGCCCATACAAGGTCGTGTGGATCACCCGCTTCAAGCCGGAGCTGACGAAGCAGGAGGGTCACCGCTACTGGGAGCACGTGCACGGCCCCATCGTGAGGGACGCCGGCATCGACCGCTACGTCCAGAACCACGTCGTCGGCGCGCTCGGCATCGAAGGCGGCGAGCTCGAGCCGGACTTCGCCGGTTTCTCGGAGTGCTGGTTCGCCGACGAGCAGGGATTCATCGACGCGCTGGCGACGCCCGACTGGCGACGTCTGCACGAGGACAGGCACCAGATCTTCGACATGGCGAAGATGTGGTGCGCCGCGCTGGCGGAGCGGGTCGTCGTCGGCTAACCGTCCGACGACCCGCCCGGGCGACTCAGCCTCTCGGCGGGTCGTCGGTCGCCGTGTAGAACCGTCCGTCGGGCAGGGCGTCCCAGCGCATCAGGTACTCGTCCACCACGCCCGACACCATCGACTCGCCGTCGAAGACGCGTGGACCGTCCTCGATCGTCGCGGCCCACTCCTCCGTCTCCATCGCCGCCTCGAACGCCTGACGATCCCGGAACCACAGCTCCGCGTGCCCGTCGAACGCAGGTGAGCCGTCCCCGAAGGTGCCGAGGACGAATCGCGGGTCGGCCTCTTGCTGCCAATGGTTCTGCACGTAACGGACGAGCCCCGGCGTCGCCAACGCGAGCTGACCGTGCGCGTGCCACAACCTCCGGGCTTCGTCACGCTCCAGCCCCTTGCGAAAGCGCGTCACCGATACGACCTTGAACATCTGCTGCTCCTCTCTGACCAGAGCGCTGGCACCGTCCCGGCGCTCCGGACTCCCAATGCCCGTACGTTCGATAATCATGGTCGAGGAGCGCGCGGCCCCTACTATCCGGGCAGTCTCCGTCTCACGTCGCGATCACATGCGTCGCTCAAAGCTCAGCGCGATCGGCGTGCCGTCCCGCCACGGCCCTCGGCTCCATTCAACGCGGCCGATGCTCAGCGCCACAGACGGAATGCCGCCGACCGTGATCGTACTGCACATGTTCTTCGGCCGCACCAGTCGATACCGGGCGTCGGTGGTGTGTCGTGCCCGCACCGGGCATCGCATGGGGCGCATAGCCGTCGGCCCCTGCGGGGCTCATAACGGATCCGGTCCGAGCGCTTCCATCGACGTGAGAAGCATCCCAGATTCGGCGCACGTTCTCCGGCGCCGGAGTCCGAGCAACGCTGCACGGACTCCACCGAATTCCAGCCGGCAACACGTTGACCAGCATTGTGGAAACCAGGAGGCGGGAGGGTCCCGACACGATAGTGGCCGGGCCTCGCGTGCGTTCGGTCAATCGCGAGGACCGGTCCCGCTGGACACGGCCGTGGCCAGCGCGACCGGTCCGGGGGGCGGCGGCGCCCGCGCGCTCCGCTTGGGGGTCTGGTGGCGAGCTGGGATGCGGCGACCCTTCCTCCGCGAGTCAGCAGATGGAGGAGTTTTCAGGCTTTTCAAGCGAAGAGGCGGTAACATTATGGTCGCTCGCGTGCTCGGCGTCGAAGGAGCGCGTGGCCGCCCGGCGAGCTCGGTCGCCGCGACGGGAGAGCGGCACGTCCGATCGGCACGATGCGCCACGCGTAGGACCGCAGGGTCCCGCCGGGACGAGAGGGAGGCCCATGACCACCGATGACTTGACGCTCGAGGAGCGGGTACAACGCCTTGAAGATCTCCAGGCGATCGCACGGCTCTTTCGCGACTATCGACGCTTCCTCGACGGAAAGGATTTCGTCTCGTACTCGCAGCTCTTCGCCGACGATGCAGAGTTCACCGGCAGCGATGGTGGCGGAAAGGGTCCCGAGGGAATTCGGGCGATGGTCGAGGGGATGGTCGGCAGCCACCTTCGTGAGAAGAAGGGGGACGACGTTCACCTTGTCGCTAACGAGGTCGTGGAGCTTGACGGCGACCGAGCCGTCACCGATGTTACGTGGGTGTACATCGTGCGCTCGGCGGACGGAAGTCCGTCCGTGCAGAAGGTCGGCCATTACAACGACGTCCTCGTACGTCAGCGTGGCCAATGGAAGTTTCAACGACGGGATGGAACGACCGACATATTCGAATAAGCTGTTCGGTCATTACATGAAAGTGGCAGGAGGGCACACACGCGCAGTCGGTCTCGAGTGTCAGCGGACACCGCGGCCGCGCGGCACCGGTCGCCTGACGGTCCGGCGCCCCTGCCGGCGTGTTGCACCGAGCGTGGTCGATCACAGGATCCCGGGGACATGGGACAAGGAGCGGACATGAAGTGCAGCCAGGACGCGCTCGCCGTCTGGCGATCGCGACAGCGGATGAGGGCGCGGAGGTCCGATGGCTGACCACCGGGGCAAGGTCGCCGTCGTCACCGGGGCGGCCAGCGGGATCGGATTCGCCATCGCCGAGCGGGCAGGGGCGGAGGGCATGATCGTCGTCCTCGCCGATCTCGACGCGGAGAAGCTGGCGCACGCCCGCGATGCGCTGACGGCGAAGGGCGTGGAGGCGCACGCCATGGAGGTGGACGTCTCCGAGCGCTCGTCGGTGATGCGTCTGGCGGAGCGCGTGCACGACGAGGTGGGGCCGGCCTGGCTGCTGGTCAACAACGCCGGCGTGTTCGTGGCGGCGCCGTTCATGCAGAGCACGGTCGCCCAGTGGGAGTTCGTCCTCGGGGTGAACCTCTGGGGCGTCGTCCACGGCATGCACGCGTTCCTCCCCGGCATGGTCGAACGCAACGCCGGGCACGTCGTGAACACGTCGTCTGTGGACGGCCTCGTGACGGTGCAGAACACCTCGAGCTACGTCGCGTCCAAGCACGCCGTCGTGGCGCTCACCGAGACGCTGTTCCGCGAGCTCCAGGACGCGGGTTCGGACGTCGGCGTCTCGGTGCTCTGTCCCGGCGCCATCGTGACCGACATCCTGCGCTCGGCCCGGCATTGGCCCGCGCGGCTCGGCCCAGCACCCGAGGTGCCGGAGGGCGAGTACCCCCAGCTGGACGAGATGATGCAACCCGACGAGGTGGCGGACAAGGTGTTCGACGCGCTGGTCGCCCGACGGTTCTGGATCCTGACGCACCCCGAGCAGTACGCGTCGGCCATGCGTGCCAGGACCGAGGAGGCGATCGCCGGGAGCAATCCCGGAGACGACTCGGTCGACCCGAACTTCCGGCGGGCTACGGGCCGCAGGCCGGGCTCCTGAGCGCACGGGGCGAGCCGGTGGCGCACAACTCGTGGGACCGCGTGGTCGACGTGGTCGTGGTCGGCTCGGGGGCGGCGGCGCTGGCCGCGGCGATCGCCGCCGCCGAGGGCGGCTGCCAGGTCGAGGTGCTCGAGAAGAGCGCCTTCATCGGGGGCGCCACGGCCTTCTCGGGAGGAGGCGTGTGGGTGCCGATGAACCGGCACATGCACGACGTCGGCATCGAGGACTCACGGGAGGAGGCGCTCGCCTACACCCGCGCCAGCTGCAGGGGCGGTGAACCGAGCCCGGAGCTGCTGGAGGTCTACGTCGACCGCTCCCCGGAGGTGCTCGACTTCCTGGAGTCCCGCACGCCCGTGCGCTTCGCCGCCTCCAGGTTCTTCAGCGACTACTACCAGGAGCTGCCCGGCGCCAAGCTCGCCGGGCGCACGCTCGACCCCCGACCGTTCGAGTCGCGCGCGTCGCTCGGCGAGTGGGACGAGCGGATCCGACGCGGCCCTCACTACCCGCGCTTGACGCTCGACGAGCTCACCGGGGGCGGCGACGCCGAGACGGACCGCGGAGGTGGCGCCGGGGCTGTCGGGCTGAGCACGGCCGCCCTGGCTCTGTCGGCTGAGCCCGATCGCCGCGGCATCCGCACCCTAGGTGGCGGGCTGATCGCCGCCTTGCTCCGTGGCACGCTCGACCGCGGCGTGCTGGTGCGCACCGGGATGCCGGCGCTCCGGCTCGTCCTCGATGGCGACAGGGTGACCGGTGTCGTCACGAAGCAAGGCGGCACCGAGGTCGCCGTCGGAGCGTCACGCGGTGTCGTGCTGGCGGCGGGGGGCTTCGAGTGGAACCGGGAGCTGGTCCGCACCTTCCTCGGCGTCCCCGAGCTGAAGCCGGCCAGCCCGCCGACGGCGGTGGGCGACGGCCTAGTCATGGGCATGCGGGTGGGCGCTGCCCTGGCGAACATGACGACGGCGTGGGCGTTCCCCGTCACCTGGGACGAACGATCCACCTACGAGGGCGAGCCGCTGCACTCCGTGGCGACGCCACGGAACTTCCCGGGCTGCATCACCGTCAACCGCCACGGGAGGCGCTTCACGAACGAGGGCGCCTCGTACATGGACTTCGCTCTCGTCCACCGGATCTTCGACCCGGTCACCCGGTCGTACCCGAACGCGCCGCCGGTGTGGGCGATCTTCGACCAGGACGCTCGCGAGCGGATCGAGCTCGGCGACCTGCGCCCGGGAGCGCCGACTCCCGGCTGGGTCCATGAGGCCCCGACGATCACCGACCTGGCGGGGGCGATCGGCGTGGACCCCGACGGACTCGTCGACGAGGTGCGGCGGTTCAACGGCCACGTGGCGAACGGCAACGATCCCGACTTCGGTCGCGGCACGCTGTGGTTCGAGGGGTTCACCGGGGGCGGCCCGCGCCCGCAGCAGGCGCTCGCACCGATCGCCCGGCCCCCCTACTTCGCCGTCGCCATCTACGACGGGGCGCTCGGCACGGCGGGTGGCCTGCGCGTCGACGGGCACGCGCGCGCGCAGTCGACGGCGGGCGGGGTCGTCCCCGGGCTCTACGCGGCGGGGAACACGGCCGCCTCGGTGTTCGGCCCCGGTTACCCCTCGGGCGGCGCCACGCTCGGCCCCGCGCTCACCTTCGGCTATCTCGCCGGTCGGCACGCGTCCGAGGTCGGGAGCCCGCCGCGCTGACCCTGCCCGGCGGCGCGCGTCGGGGCCGCGACGCCGTCGTCAGACGGCCGGGATGTCGGTCGGCGCGCAGCGGCGCAAGAACCTCCAGCGGCCGTCCTCGCGGGTGAGCACGTCGTCGTAGTGGCCGAGCTTGGCGAGGACCGGCTGATCGTCCTCGCCCCGAACCACGTAGGCCCACGTGACCTCCGCCGTCGCGCGGGTCGCCGTCGATGCGCACGGAGGGGTTGATCACGAGGTGGAAGTCGTTCCCCCGCTCGTCGGTGAGCAAGTTGCCGAGCATGCCCTCGACCAGCGCCTGGATCTCGGCACGCCCCTTCGCGTGCATCTCACCGGCGATGAACTCGCCATCGGTGGCAAACAGCGACGCGTACGCCGCGAAGTCCTTCCCGTCGAGCACGCGCTTGTACTCGATGAACAGCTCGCGGATCTCCTCGAGGTCCTCCAGCCGCTGGAGGCGTGCCTCTGTGTCCTCTCGGTTCGTCATGGGTGTCCTTTCCTGTCGGTCGCTCTGGGCCCGAGGTCCTCGGGCGGGATCAGCCGGTCGACCACGGCCTCGAGGCCCGCCGCTTGCATCCCGGTGAAGCCGCTCGGCCGCCAGGAGACGGGCGTCGTCAACGCGCCGGCGCCAGGCCGCGGGGCGCCGGCGGCCGGGCGCCCGCCTCCGCGCGCCCGGCCGTCCCGCACATCCTCCCGGCTCCGGCGCCGCTCAGTGGTACGGCAGCGGCGCGGAGGCCACCTTCGTCTCGATGACGTGCAACGTCGTCGTCGTCGGCACGAACAGGGATCGCAGGTCCGGGCCACCCCACACCAGGTTTCCTGCCACCTCGGGCGTGCGCACGATGCCGAGCAGCTCGCCGGAGGGGTCGAGCACCCAGATACCGTGACGCGCCGTGCACCAGAGGTTGCCGAGCTCGTCGCACTTCATCCCGTCAGGGTTGCCCGAGGCCGGCCCCCCTTGGCTGCCCATGTCGGCGTGGAACTGCCGGGCGTTCGACAGACTGCCGTCGGGCGCCACGTCGAAGGCCTTCACGTCCGTCTTGTCGTTGACGTACAGCACGCGCTCGTCCGGCGAGAAGCACAGGCCGTTCGGCTGCTCGAACTCGCGCTCGTCGACGACGAGCTCGCAGTCGCCGCCACCCGGCGGCACCCGAAAGACGCCCTGGAAGTCGAGCTCGCAGTCGCGCCCGACGCCGACCGCGACGGGCCAGCGACCGTAGTTCGGATCGGTGAAGTAGATGCTCCCGTCCGATCGCGTCACGACGTCGTTCGGGCTGTTCAGGTACTTCCCCTTGTAGTGGTAGGCCGCGATCTGCCGGTCGCCGTTCGGCTTCACCCGCACGAGCGTGCTCGTGACCTGCTCGCAGATGAGCAGGCTGCCGTCAGGTTCGAAGACCATGCCGTTGCCCTTGAAGTTCGGGCGCATGACGAGCTCGACCCCGCGTGCCTCGCTCCAGCGCCAGCGCGTGTCGCCCGGGATGTCGCTGAACTCCAGGTAGCCCTCGTGATGGTTCCACGCCGGGCCTTCGGTGAAGAGGTAGCCCGAGCCGAGGAGCTTGAACTCCGCGACGGGGTCGATGAGCGCTTCCAGGGCGGGGGTGGCATTGACGAACTCAGCCATGTTCGATCTCCTGTCGTTGGTGAGCGTTTCGCCGCCGCCGGCGTGACACGGGCGAGTCCGGACCGGCCCGGCGGCCTGACTAGTGCATCAAGGGACCGACAATCCCGGACGTCCTGGCCGGGAGGCGAGGAGGTGGGTCGGGGAAGCGAGGTACGTCCGGGCCCAATCGGGGCTACCCCGGTGCAGGTTCTCGACCTCCGGGGACGTGGACGGTCCGACGCGCCCGCGGTCGCCGCCGATGTCCCAGATGCCGCCCCGCTCGATGTCCGAGACGTCGCCGGGCGCGTCACACGTCGTCGCCTCGGCGGGCCAGAGGTCGGAGCCGCGCTCCTGGAGCTCGACCTCCTCGACGACCGGCTCGTGCAGCCCGCTCGACCTGACCTCGATCGTCACCCCTCGCTCCTTCGGCCGGGCGCCGCCCGAACCGGCGTGGCGATGCGCCGATCGCGCACCGTCGCCACCCCTGGTTCGCCCACCCCCAGCTCGCCGGTCGCCGTCCCCCCACAGGGAGCGCCAGACCCTAACGCCTTTTCATATATGTTTTACTAGATGATATGACCGGTGCCAAGAGGCTCGCAGGTCAGGCGTCATCCCCGAGGCCGAGGCGCGGGATGTGGTGCGAGCCGAGCGCGACGTGGACGATCTCGGTCTCGCAATAGAACTGGAACGCGTAGTCCCCACCCTCGCGGCCGATCCCCGAGTCCTTCATCCCGCCGAACGGTGTCCTCAGGTCACGGACGTTCTGCGAGTTGATCCAGCACATGCCGGTATCGACCGCTGCCGCCACCCGGTGCGCGCGCTTGATGTCGTTCGTCCAGATGTAGGCGGCGAGCCCGTAGGGGGTGGCATTGGCGAGCCTGACCGCCTCGGCCTCGTCCTCGAAGGGCATCGCGACGAGGACGGGGCCGAAGATCTCCTCCTGGAACACCGTCATCGTCTCGTCCACGTCGGCGATGACCGTGGCCTCCAAGAAGTTGCCGAGCTCCATGCCGGCCGGGCGGGCGCCGCCCGCGAGGATGCGTGCACCCTGATCCTTGGCGGACTGGATGTACGCCATCACGCGGGCGTGGTGCTCGGGATGGATCAACGGTCCGAGCTCGGTGCGGGGGTCGAACGGGTCGCCGACGCGCACCTTGGACGCGCGTGCCGCGATGGCCTCCACGACCTGCTCGTAGAGGCGCCGCTGCACGAGCAGGCGCGATCCGGCGGTGCAGCGCTGGCCGTTCATCGTGAAGATCTGGGCGAGGGCGGCGTCGACCGCGAGCTCGGGGTCGGCGTCCTCGAACACGACCACCGGGGACTTGCCGCCCAGCTCCATCGAGAAGCGCTTCAGCGTCGGTGCCCCCGCGGCGATGATCTTCGAGCCCGTAGACGGCTCGCCGGTGAAGCAGATCAGGTTGACGCCGGGATGTGACGACAGCGGCGCACCGGCGGTCTCGCCGAAGCCGTGCACGACGTTGAACACGCCGTCCGGCAAACCGCACTCGGCCAGCACCTCGGCGAAGAAGGTCGCCGTGAGGGGCGACCACTCCGCCGGCTTGAGGACGACGGTGTCGCCGGCAGCCAGCGCCGGCGCGATGCGCCACGTCGAGAGCATCAGCGGCGCGTTCCACGGCATGATCGCGCCGACCACTCCCGCCGGCTTGTGCAGCGTGTAGTTCACGAACTCGTCGCCGACCTGGTAGGAGTTGCCGTGCAGCTCCGTGACGACGCCGGCGTAGTAGTCGAAGTTGTCGGCCGAGCGTGCCGCGAGCGCCTTCATCTGGGCGATCGGCATTCCGATGTCGAGCACCTCGAGCTCGATGAACTCCTCAGCGTGCTCCCGGATTGCCCCCGCGATGCGCCGCAGCGCGGCGGCCCGCTGGGTGGCGCGCAGGTGCGGCCACGGTCCGTCGTCGAACGCCCGCCTAGCGGCGCGCACCGCGGCGTCGACGTCGGCCTCCTTGCCGTCGGCCGCCTCGGCGAGTGGCTCGTTGTTGGCCGGGTTGAGCGTCTCGAACGTGGCGCCGTCCTGGCTCTCGCGGAAGATGCCGCCGATGTAGTGCCGTTGCAGGCCTCTGCGCTGCCGGAGTCGGGTCGTGGTTGGGACCCTCCTCAGTCTGCACGTAGTCCATTCCGTTGGCTCCTGACCTTCGTTCTCAGGCTATGCCGCGAGCTAGATCCTATATGGTTTCAGATAGCAAACAGTCACGATGGGCGCGGCCAGGAGCAGCCGACGCGACCCGCGGGCCGACGGCCGCGGGTCGGACGATCATGCCCCGCCCTGCGCGGCGCGAGGAGCGACGGCGAAGAACAGGGCGACGGCCGCCGCCCCCGGGTCGAGCACCCCCCGACCCACCTCGCCGACGTAGCTCGCACGTCCTCGGCGCGCCACGAGGTCGACGGTCGACTCGGCTCCCGTCTCGGCCGCAGCCGCCGCAGCGGCGAGCGCCACGTCGAGCGGACGACCCTCCTCGGCCGCGAGCTGGAGGGCAGCCGCCGCCGGCACCATCGCGTCGACCATCGTGCTGTCCCCCACCCGTGCCTTGCCCATCGCCTGCACCGCCTGGGCCCCCGCCGCGAAGGCGGCAGCAAGCGCCTCCACGCCCATCTCCTCCCGGGCGACGGCGGCACGCGAGAGCTCCTTGAACCACATGCCGAACAGCGGCCCGCTAGTGCCGCCGGCGGCAAGGAATGCCGATGACACGGTGCCGAAGACGTCGCGCACCGTCACGACGTCGCCGGCGGCGAGCTTCTCCCGAACCCGGAGGAGGGCGCCGTGCAGGTTCGTGCCGAAATCACCGTCGCCGCTGCGGCGGTCGAGCTCGTTGAGCTCGTCGCGGCGCTCGTCGAACGCCTCCGCGAACGCCTCGACCCAGGCGCGCGCTGCGACGGCGTCGATCGTGTCGGGCATCGCAGACCTCGTCCCCGCTACCAGGTGAGCGCGCTGGTGCGGACGGGCGCGTCCCAGAGCTCGACCAGCTCGTCGTCGGCGCGCGACAGGGTGATCGAGCAGCCGGCCATGTCGAGCGAGGTGACGTACGAGCCGACGAGTGAACGGACGACCGAGACGCCGAGCGCCTCCAGGAGCCGCGACGCCTCCATGAACATCACCGAGAGCTCGAGCGGATGCGTCGAGCCCAGCCCGTTCACGATCATGATGACGCCGTCGCCGGCGCCGAGGCCGACCGCCCCGGCGATCGGACCCACCAGCAGCTCGGCCAGCTCGCGGGCGGGCGCGAACGGACGCCGCCCGGTGCCGCGCTCGCCGTGGATGCCGACCCCCACCTCGATCTCGTCAGCGCCGAGGTCGAATGACGGCCGCCGCTCGCCGGGGTGGGTAGGGGCGTGGAGCGCGATCGCCATCGACCGAGACCCGGCGACGACACGCCGGCCGAGCGCGGCGACCTCGGCCAGCCCTGCGCCGGCCTCCGCGGCCGCGCCACAGATCTTCTCGACGGTGACGACCGCCGCCGTCCCCCGGCGTCCCGGCCCGTCGCGATCGGCCATGTCGGTGGCGAGGTCGTCGTCGACCACGACCGTCTCGATCTCCACACCCTCGTCCCCCGCCATCTCGGCGGCGATGCCGAAGTTGATGATGTCGCCGGTGTAGTTCTTCACGATGTGCAGGACGCCACGCCCGCAGTCGACCGCCCCGGTCGCTGCGTGCACCTGGGCGGCGGACGGGCTGGCAAAAATCGAGCCGGGCACCGCCGCGTCAAGCATCCCGGCGCCGACGAAGCCGGTGTGGAGGGGCTCGTGCCCCGAGCCTCCCCCCGACAGCACCCCGACCTTCTGCGGCCGGCCGACGTCGGCGCGCACCACGAAGCTGGGCTCGCGGTTCCAGCGGACGAGCTCGGGCCTGCTCCGTTCCAGTCCCTCGAGCGCCTCGTTGACCAGGTCGGCTGGGTCGTTGACGAACTGCCGGCGACCAGGCGCGTCCGACGGAGGGCGCCCTCCCTGATCAGGAGCGGGGACACCCGCGCCGTCGCTGCCCACTGTCGCCACCATCCTCCTCCGCGGTTGCCCCGCGGCACGCCGCTGGGCGCTTCTCCCGCCGATACCATATCAAATGGTATATGATCCGGGCATGACGCCGGGATCCTCGCTGCGGCGGTCGGCGGCGCCAGGACCGTGCGCGTCGACCGGAACAGTATGGTCCGGCCCGGGCACCCCGTCGTGCCGGACGACGCTGCAGACGCTCGCCTCGGATGCGCGAGCGCAGGGCGATCCGCTGGCGCAAGCTATTGACCGGCACCCGACGCGGCGGCTTCGATGCATGGCGTGGCGCTCGACGGCCGGGGCCCGGTGTCGCCGCCGGCCGCTGCCGACCAAGGAGGACCAGAGATGAACCCCTTCGCAGGAAACCCGTCCTCCATCCGGGGGGCGATCACGCCCCTCGTCACGCCGTTCCACGCCGACGGCTCGCTCGACGTGGAGTCCATCCCCCGTCTCATCGAGTGGCAGCTCGAGCGGGGCTCGCACGCCATCTCCGTCGGCGGCTCGACCGGAGAGCCGACCTCCCAGACCGTCGCTGAGCGCATCACGGTGATGCGCACCGCGGCGGAGGCGATCGCGGGGCGGGTGCCCTTCCTGCCGGGCACGGGCACGGCGCTCATGTCCGAGACGCTCGAGCTGACGATCGAGGCGCACCGGCTCGGCGCCGCGGCCGCGCTGGTCGTCACTCCCTACTACGGCCGTGCGCAGCAAGAGGGGCTCTTCCGGTGGTACTCGCGGCTCGCAACCGAGCTGCCGGACGTACCGATCGTCGTGTACAACGTCCCGATCCGCGCCGCGGTCGAGATCGCGCCGGCGACCGTCGCCCGGCTCCGCCGGGCGCACGACAACATCGTCGGGATCAAGGAGACGACGAAGGACTTCGAGCACGTCTCCTACGTCCTCGACCAGTGCGGTAGCGACTTCATCGCCCTGTCGGGGATCGAGCTGCTCTGCTACCCCATGCTCACCCTCGGCGGCCGCGGCCATCTGAGCTGCGTCGGCAACTTCGCTCCGGAGCCGGTGGCCGAGCTCTACGACGCCTTCAGCGCGGGTGACGACAAGCGAGCCCGGGCGCTCCACTACGAACTGCACCCGCTCGTGGACGCCGCGTTCGTCGAGACGAACCCGGTCCCGGCGAAGTGGGTCATGGAGCAGATGGGCCTCCTGCCCTCAGGGCACGTCCGCGAGCCGCTCGCACCGCTCAGCGAGGCATCGCAGCGGCGCGTCACCGAGCTGCTCCGGGACAGCCCCTACGTGAGGCTGTCCTGAGCCCGGCCACCCGCGCGACATCCGGTTAGCTGGCGCCCGGGCCTTTTGACCGACCGTCGTCCTCGCGTCCGCGGGCGCGCCCCCGCCCGGCCGCCGGTGCGAGCTGCTCGGACTGCCAGCGGCGGAAGCTCTGCACAGTGTTCAGCTTGTGCTCACGCGCCACGGCCTCGACCTCGGCGTCGGGTGCACGCCGCTCCAGCAGCTCGATCAGTTGGCGGTGCTCCGCGACGGAGGCGGCGCCGCGGTAAGGGATCTGCACGAAGACCGTGCGGCGGATGGCGTCGAGGCGGCGGGCGACGTCGCGGAGCAGCCCGACCAGCGCCGTGTTCGGGCAGCGCTCGTGGATGAGGGCGTGGAACTCCTGGTTGAGCCGACCGAAGCTGAGCGAATCGAGCCGCCCCATCGCCTCGGCCATGTCGTCGTTGACCTCCTTTAGGCGGTTGATCTCGGCACCGCCGAGGAAGGGGATCGCGAGCGCCGTCGTGTACCCCTCGAGCAGTGCCAACACGCTCATCTCCTCGTCGAAGAGGCCCGGGTCCGCAGGCGCCACCTGCGCGCCGGCATTGGGCCGGTAAACGACGAGGCCCTCAGCCTCGAGCCGGCGGATCGCCTCGCGCACCGGGAGCGCCGAGACGGAGAACTCCTCCGCCAGAGCGTCGATGACGACCCGGTAGCCCGGGCCGTACGCGCCGCTCAGGATGCGCTCGCGGATCGCGGTGTAGACGCGCTCCTGCTTCGTCTGGCCGCTCTGCCGCTGGCTCGTCATCCGGCTGGACCCCCTCCCCGGCGGCCTTTCGGGACGATCCCCTCGGACCGCGCCCACCGACCGTCGCTCTCGCTCCCGCCCGACCGTGCGCCGGTGGCAGCCCCGTGACGGGGCGCCGCCGTGCCCGGCCGGCGCGCTCAGGGCCTCGCCGCTGCGGCGTCCTCCGCGCGCTCGGTGAGGTCGATCGGCCACCACTGCTTGTGCGCCTCGGAGTGGTCGGCCGCGAAGCCGAGCCCGGCGAGTGCCTCCAGCCAGCGCTCGCTCACGAGCCGGCAGGCCGGTGCATCGACGCCGACCGCCTCGGCGAGCGCCGCGGCGATGCCCACGTCCTTGGTCAGCAGACCGAGCGCGAAGCCGGTCCCGTAGCGGCCGGTGACGACGTCTTCCTTCAGCACGTGCTCGGTGTTGAAGCTCCGACCGGTCGAGGTGTTGATCACGTCGAGCATGGTGACGGGGTCGAGACCGAACTGGCGACCGATGGCGAGCGCTTCGGCCGCGGTCGTGTAGGCGGCCGCGCCGAGGAAGTTGTTCAGGGCCTTCATGGCGTGCCCCGAGCCGAGCGGGCCCGTCCGGAACAGGCGCTCCCCGACGCACTCGAGGACGGGCTGCACCCGGGCGATCGCGTCCTCGTCGTCGCCACCCACCATGATCGAAAGCGTCCCGGCCTCGGCCCGGACGATGCCCCCCGACACCGGCGCGTCCACCACGGCGACCTGGCGCGGCGCCAGCTCGGCGGCGAGCGACTTGGTGCCGACCGGGTTCGCCGAGCTCATGTCGAGGAGCACCGAACCCGGCGCGAGCGCGGAGGCGATCCCACCCTTCCACTCGACCATCGCCTCGCGAACGGCATAGCCGTCCGGCAGCATGGTGAGGACGACCGACGCCTTGGCGAAATCCTGCGGGGAGGCAGCGGCAGCACACCCGTGCTCCTCGGCGAAGCGGTCGCGCCGGTCGCCGTCCGCGTCGTGGACGACGAGGTCGAAGCCGCCGACGGCAAGGTTGTGGGCCATCCTCCAGCCCATGTTGCCGAGACCGACGAAGCCCACCTCGATCGGCCCGGGCATCGCGCCGCTCACTCCAGACCCATCTCGGACAGCACCGCCGAGGCATTGCGGAAGCCGTCGACGGCGGCAGGGATGCCACAGTAGATGGCAGAGTGCATCAGCACCTCCCGGATCTCCTCCTTGGAGACGCCGTTGGCGATCGCTCCCTTCACGTGCACCCGGATCTCCTGGGCGCGCCCGAGTGCCACGAGCATCGCGACGGTGATCATGCTGCGGACGCTCCTCGCGAGCTCCTCCCTGCCCCACACCGAGGCGAAGCAGTAGCGCGTGACGAGCTCTTCGAACTCGCGGGTGAAGTCGGACTGGCTCTCGACCTTGGCGCGGCCGTGCTCGGGACCGAGCATCTCCTCGCGGATCGCAATCCCTTTCTCGTAGAGCTCGTCGTCGGGCATCACTTCCTCCTCGGTGTCAAACGGGCACGGCCGCGGACGCGTCCTGCAGCATCTGCGTCGCGAACGGGCGTCACAGGTTGACCGTCACGGTCTTCTCCTCGGTGTTGGCCTCGATCCCGGCCCAGCCGAGCTCGCGGCCGACGCCGCTCATCTTCACCCCGCCCCACGGCAGGCGCGCATCGGGCGCCCCGGGACCGTTGATCCAGACCGCGCCGGCGCGCACCCGGGCGGCGATTCGGTGCGCCAGGGTGAGGTCGTTGGTCCACACGTAGGCGGCGAGGCCGTAACGAGTGTCGTTCGCCTGGCGCAGGGCGTCCTCGACGTCGTCGAAGGGGAGCACCAGCCCGACCGGCCCGAAGATCTCCTCGCGCGCGATCGTCAGGTCGTTGCCGCCTCCGGCAAACACCGTCGGCTCGACGAAGTAGCCCTTGCGATCGGGTCGGCTGCCACCGGCGACGAGCGTCGCCCCCTCCTCGTTGCCGCGGCCGATGTAGCTCAGCACCCGGTCCAGCTGGCGCTCACTGACGAGTGCGCCCATCGTCGTCGCGGCGTCGAACGGGTCGCCCAGCCGGACGGAGCGCGCCGCCTCCGCCAGGCCATCGACGACACCGTCGTAGACCTCGCGTGCGGCGAGTATCCGGGTCCCGGCCGCACAGATCTCACCCTGGTTCGCGAAGAAGCCACCTGCGATTCCGGGGATGACGGACGCGAGGTCGGCGTCGGCAAGCACGATCTGCGGCGACTTGCCGCCGAGCTCCAGGGTGACGCGCCGGAAGTCCCCCGCTGCTTGCACGGCGATCTCTCGTCCGACCTCGGGGCTGCCGGTGAAGCTCACCTTGTCCACCCCGGGATGGCGCACCAGCGCAGCACCCGCCGTCGCGCCGAGCCCGGGCACCACGTTCACTGCACCGCCGGGGAATCCCGCCTCCGCGATCAGCGAGGCGAGATGCAGCGTCGACAGGCTGGCGTCCTCCGCTGGCTTCAGGACGACGGTGTTCCCCGCCGCCAGGGCGGGCGCGAGCTTCCACGAGGCGATCATCGTCGGGGCGTTCCAGGCGGTGATGGCGCCGACCACCCCGAGGGGCTCACGGATCGTGTACGCCTGGCGGAAGCGGCCAAACGCGGGCAGTGGGGCGACCCAGCGGCCCTCGATCTTGTCGGCCCACCCTGCGAAGTAGCGGAAGACGTCGATCACGTTCGGGATGTCGACCAGCCGCGGCTCGAAGGCCGGGCGCCCGACGTCGAGCGCCTCGAGCGTCACGAAGACCTCGGCGTCCCGCTCGATCAGGTCCGCGAGCCGGTGAAGCAGCAGCCCCCGCTCTGCGCCGGTGAGAAGCGACCAGGCGCCGCCGTCGAACTGGGCGCGGGCCGCGGCGACGGCGGCGTCGATGTCCGCGACGGTGGCGGAGGCGACGCTCGCCAGGTGGTCCTCGCTGGCGGGTGCGACGACGTCGAAGGTCGACCCGTCCGCGGCGTCACGCCAGCCTCCCCCGATGAACAGCTGGGTGGGCACGCTCGGCACGGGGACACCGCCGATCACGCCGCTCGCCCGAGAGCCCGTCATTACACCGCCCCTTTCTGGCATGAGCCGGCGCGCCCCAGCGGGCCCGCGGTCACTCTTCCTAATCCTATAGCATCTCCTATGCAATACGGAGCGTGGACGCCCGCGCCGACGGGGCCGCACGCGGCGCCGGCGGCAGCCGGCGCCGCGGGAGCCGGCCGGAGCAGCCCCGAACGGGGCCGCTCGACTTCCGGCGGTGCAATCATGTAGCCGAAGATATACGATTTTGCATGGAACGGCCGGGGACCCGTCACGCGTCGGCCCCACCGCCGCGCAGCAACGATGACCCGTGCCCGAGCAGCATCCGATCAGCGTCAAGAGCGGGAGGCCCCCGATGTCCGAGCACCTGCACCTCGTGTTCAGCAAGGCGCCCGAGTGGCTCTCGGACGATGAGTACAACCGGTGGTACGACGCGGATCTCGCCGAGATCCTCATCGTGCCGGGCTTCGTCGCCGCCCGCCGCTACCGCCTGGAGACGACCGTCGGCGCCATCCCACCCTCGCAGCACCGTTACCTCTCCATGTACGAGCTCGACGGCGACCCGAACGACGTGATGGCCGAGCTCGACAGGGAGATCGAATCAGGACGGATGGACCTGCCGGCGTGGTTCCCCGAGATCCGCTTCTCCTCGTTCAACTGCTTCTCGCACGGCAATCCCGCCGACCCAGTCACGCCCGACCATCTCTACATCGTCTTCAGCAAGCCACCGCCCGCGGTGTCCGGCGACGAGTACGTGACCTGGTACCGCACCCACATGGCCGAGAACCTCACGGCGGACGGCTTCCTCGCCGGGTGGCGCTTCAAGCTGGAGCCGGTCGTGGTCGATGCAGCGGGACCCGTCGAGCACACGCACCTGGCGCTCTACGAGGTGGAAGGCGAGCTCCCCGCGCTCCGCGCCGCGCTGAGCGCGGCGGCCGACTCCGGCGCCGTGCACTTCCCTGAGTGGTTCGGGGAGATCCCGTTCGTCTCGTTCGACGCCAACGCGGTCGGCCCCCGGGTGCCTGCGCCGCGCTGACCGGCGACGCGCGGTGCTCAGGGCGCAGGCTGGGCGGCCTCCAACGGGGTACGACCCAGGGGGTGGCACGGGCGCGAGCGTCGCGGCGGGACGGCGGCGCGGACAGACGAGATCATCTATGATCGCGTATAGTATCTAGTCCCGAAAGGCGGACGGGAAGTGGAAGTGAGCGTTCCGAGCACCGAGGCACCGTGCTACGTGGGCGGCTCCTGGCGCGGCGCGTCGGGAGGCGCGATCGACGTCGTCAACCCGAAGGACGAGCGCTGCCTGGCGAGCGTGCCGAGCGCGACGCCAGCGGAGGCGCACGCCGCACTCGAGGCCGCCCGGGTGGCACAGCCAGGCTGGGAGCGCTCCCCCTCGGTCGTGCGCGGCGCCCACCTTCGCGCCCTCGCCGATCTGGTGGTCGCGCACAAAGACGAGCTCGCGGCCCTGCTCGTCGCGGAGGTGGGCAAGCCTGCCGAGCAGGCTGCCGCCGAGGTCGACTTCGCCGAGGGGCTGCTCCGCTACAACGCCGAGTGGGACCGCCGGCTCGAAGGGGAGATCCTGCCCGGCGACACCCCGGGCGAGGTCATCCACCTGCTGCGAGCCCCGCTCGGGGTCGTCGTCGCGATCTGCCCGTGGAACTTCCCGCTGGCCGTGCTGTGTCGCAAGATCGCTCCGGCGCTCGTGACCGGGAACACCGTCGTCGTCAAGCCGAGCGAGGTCTCCCCGCTCGGGACGATGGCGCTCTTCCGGCTGATCGACGAGCAGCTCGACCTGCCGCCCGGTGTGCTCAACCTCGTGACCGGGGGTCCGGCAACGGGCCAAGCGCTCGTCGATGACGAGCTCACCTCGCTCGTGTCCTTCACCGGCCACCGCGACACGGGCAAGGCGATCATGGCGAGGGCCGCACGCCACCTCACCCGTGTCTCGCTCGAGCTCGGCGGCAAGGCGCCGGCCATCGTCTGGGACGACGCGGACCTCGACGTCGCGGTCCCCGCCATCGTCGCCGCCCGTCACACCAACAGCGGCCAGGTCTGCACCTGTGCCGAACGGGTCCTCGTCCACCGGGACCTGCTCGAGCCGTTCACCGAGCTCTACGTCCGCGCCGTCGAGGCGCTCACCGTCGGCGACCCCGCCGGCCGCGTCGACATGGGACCTCTCGCCAGCGCGGGGCAGCTCGAGAAGACGAGTGCCGCCGTCGCCACGGCCCTCGACGAGGGCGCCACCGTGCTCACCGGCGGGGGGCGGCCGTCCGATCCGGAACTCTCCCGAGGCTACTGGTATGCGCCCACCGTGCTCGTCGATGTCTCGCCGGAGATGAGCGTGATGACCGAGGAGACCTTCGGGCCGGTGACGCCCATCTTCGGGGTCGACTCGATGGACGAGGCCGTGCAGATCGCCAACGACTCGCACTACGGACTTTCGGCGTACCTGTTCAGCCGCGACTATGGCACCGTGATGCGCACCGTGAACGAGCTCCAGTTCGGGGAGATCTACATCAACCGGACGCTCGGCGAGTCGGTCCACGCGCACCATGCCGGCTACAAGGAGTCCGGCCTGGGCGGCGAAGACGGCAAATGGGGCCTGCTCCGCTACACCCAGATCAAGACCGCGTACCACCGCTACGGCTAACCCGCCCCGCCACAACCCAGGAGGACGTCTTGTCCGCACGTACCACACCGCCGTTCCGGGCCGACCACGTCGGCAGCCTGCTGCGCCCGCCTGCGCTCTTGAAGGCCCGCCAGGAGTTCGCCAACGGCACCATCCCGCACGACGAGCTGCGCGCCGCCGAGGACAAGGCGGTTCGAGACGCGGTGAAGATGCAGGAGGACATCGGGCTGCGCTCGATCACCGACGGCGAGTTCCGGCGGACCTCGTGGCACATGGACTTCATCTACCAGATCGCCGGCGTCACCAAGGTCGACAGCCCGATGAAGAGCGTGTTCCGAAACGAGGGCGGCACGATCGAGTTCACGCCCTCGGCGGTCCGCGTCACCGGCAAGCTCGGCATGGACCACACGATCTTCGGACCGGACTTCGAGTTCCTGAAGGCGACGGTCGACCGCGGCACGGCGAAGCTGACCATCCCCGCCCCGAGCCTCGTGCACTATCGCGGTGGCCAGGCGGCGATCGACCCGGCCGTCTACTCGACGATGGACGAGTTCTGGAACGACCTCGGCTCCGCCTACGGCGACGAGGTCCGCCGGCTCGGCGAGATCGGCTGCACCTACCTGCAGTTCGACGACACCAGCCTCGCCTACCTGAACGACCCGAAGCAGCGCGAGGAGATGGCGCAGAAGGGTGCCGACGCCGAGCACCAGCACGAGATCTACATCCGCACGATCAACCAGGCGCTAAAGGAAAAGCCGGCGGACATGGCGGTCACCGCGCACCTGTGCCGGGGCAACTTCCGCTCCTCCTGGGTGGCCGAGGGCGGCTACGACTACGTCGCCGAGGCACTCTTCGGCGAGCTCAACATCGACGGCTACTTCCTCGAGTACGACGACGAGCGCTCGGGGGGCTTCGAGCCGCTCCGCTTCGTGCCGAAGGGCAAGAACGTCGTCCTCGGCATCGTCACCAGCAAAAAGGGCGAGCTCGAGTCGAAGGACGCGCTCGAAGCGCCGGATCGAGGAGGCGAGCCGCTACGTCGACCTCGACCAGATCTGCATCTCGCCTCAGTGCGGCTTCTCCTCCACGGTGGAGGGCAACGCCGTCACCTACGAGCAGCAGGTGGCGAAGCTCCGACTCGTGGTCGAGACCGCCGAGGAGGTTTGGGGCGACGCGGGCTAATCCCCACGCCCGCCCCATTCCGGTCGCGCCGCCGGGCGCCCCCCTCCCCCCAGCCCGGCGGCGCGACCGAGTAACCGGGCACGCCCGGCCCGCCGGGCCGGGCGTGCACCCGTTTCCCGCACACCGGAGGGCTGACCGATGACCGACCGCGCTGCACCCTCGCCTCGCACGCCCCCCGCCCCTCCCGACGTCGTGCGCTCCGCCTACGCCGAGCTCGCCGTCACGAACCTCGACCGCTCCCGGTGGTTCTGGGTCGACCTGCTCGGCTTCTCGGTGACCGCCGAGGAGGACGACGCGCTGTACCTGCGCGGCTACGACGAGCTCACCCACCACAACCTGGTGCTCCGCCAGGGCCCCGAGGCCGCCCTCGTCGCCCTCGCCTACCGCGTGCGCTCGCCCGAGGACCTGGCGCGCGCCGAGGCGTACTTCGACGCGCTCGGCTGCGCGACCGAGCGCCGCCCGGCGGGGGCGGTGCGCGGCATCGGCGAGGCGGTGCGCGTCGAGGATCCGCTCGGCTTTCCGGTCGAGTTCTTCTTCGCGACCGAGCACCCCGAGCGGCTCGTCCAGCGCTACGACCTGCGCCGGGGCGCCGAGCCGGCGCGCCTCGACCACTTCAACATCGTCGTGCCCGACGTGGCCGGCGCCTACGACTACTACCGCTCGCTCGGCTTCTCCTGCTCAGAGACGATCGAGGACGAGCACCGGCTCTACGCGGCGTGGATGTTCCGAAAGCAGACCGTCCACGACGTCGCCTTCACCGGCGGGGCGGGGCCGCGCCTTCACCACCTCGGGTTCTTCGCGCACGAGGCCCACCAGATCCTGCACCTGTGCGACGTGCTCGGCTCGCTGCACGAAGAGGCCCACATCGAGCGCGGCCCGGGCCGCCACGGGGTCTCGAACGCCTTTTACGTGTACCTGCGCGACCCCGACGGCCATCGCGTCGAGCTCTACACGAGCGACTACTTCACGGGCGACCCCGACCACGAGACCTTCCGCTGGTCCGTCCACGACCCCCGCCGGCGCGACTTCTGGGGCCACGCCGTCGTCGCCTCGTGGTACTCCGAGGCGACCCCCGTGCTCGGCCTCGACGGCAAGGTCCGCCCCACCACCGAGCTCACCGAGGTGGCCGAGGTGACCGTCGGCGCCGACGGCTTCAGCGAGGACAGGCGCTAGACACGTTGGATCCGAGCGCGGGCGCGACGTTGCGGGCTCAGGCCTCTTCGGCGAGCGGGTAGCCCTGGGAGATCGGCACCCCCGGCGGCGGCCGGCGGCACGGCGCGGCGCGCCGCCGGGATCAGCACCGACACGAACATCGCGATGCCCGCCGATGCTGCGAGGAAGATGAACGCCCGCGTGTAGTGCGCTCCCGCCGGGACGCGACCGAGGGCGACGCCTGCCGTCACGATGGTCGCGGCGACCTGCGCGCCGATCGACCCTCCGATGGTCCGGATATTGGCGTTCATGCCGGTCGCGATGCCCGTCTGGCTGCGCGGGACGGCCTCGACGACGATGCTGCTCGCGGCCGACATGGCGAAGCCGAATCCGAAGCCGATGAGCGCGCCCTCGACGATGATCTCCCACGGGCTCGCGTGGAAGAACGCGAGGACGACGAGGCCGCCCAGGCTGAGCACGGAGCCGGCGATCACCGTGCGCCGGAGACCGACCACGCGGGTGACCCGGCCGGTCATCAACCCGGCGACGAACAGCATTCCCGACTGCGGTAGCAGGTAGAGCCCCGCCACCACGACCCCCGCGCCGAAGCCGTAGCCGTCGACCCGCGGCGTGTGGACGAAGGGCGGGATGAGCACGAACGTGGCGTAGGCGCCGACGCTGACCGTGGCGATGACGAGGTTGGTCGTCCACACCTCGGGGATGCGCATCATCCGCATGTCGACGAGGGGCTCTGCGGCGCGCAGCTCCAGGCGCACCCACGCGGCGACCGCCACGACCGCGCCCGCCAGCAGGGCGATCACCGCCGGCGACGTCCAGCCCCACTCGGGCCCCTGGCTCACCCCGAGCAGGAGCGCGACGAGCCAGGCGGTGAGCGACAGCGCGCCCGGCCAGCTGATGCGACCCGGCGTGCTGGTCGGCGACATGGGCACGACCAGGCGCATCGCCACGCCGGCGACGACTGTCATGGCGAGCGGGATCCAGAAGAGCCACGGGTAGCCGAGGTGCACGACGATCAGCCCGCCGAGCGCGACACCCACGCCGCCGGATGCCGCCAGGAGCGCCGAGAGCATGCCGATCGCGCCGATGACCTTGCGTGGCGGCGCCTCGTCCCGCACGATGGAGAACGACAGCGGCACGACGGCGCCGCTCGCTCCCTGGATCACCCGTGCGATCACGAGGACAACGATGTTCGTGGCAAGGGCCGCAAGGATCGAGCCCACGGCGACGAACCCGAGGGCGACGAGCATCATCCGCGCCTTGCCGAACATGTCGCCGAGCCGGCCGAGGATCGGTGTGGCCACCGACGAGCAGACCAGGAAGGCCGTGAACACCCAGGCGGCCCCGGTCTGCGAGGTGTGCATGTGCCGCTGGATCACCGGCAGCACGGGTACGACGAGCCCCTGCAGGAGGCCGTAGGCCGAGACGGCGAGGAAGAGGACGGCGAGCGTCGCCCGGAAGCGCACCGGGCTGACCAGCGTGGCCTGATGCCGCCCAGGGCTGACGTGGGCCTGCTCGCGCGCCTCGGGCATCAGATCTTAAATGCTATCTGATCTTGCTAGTCTCGGGCTGGGCCGCTGCGCCCGTCCAGGCGGGGATGGCCTCGCGGAGAGGAGACACGATGGAGTACGCGCACCTCGGTAGGACCGGGCTCCAGGTCAGCCGGCTCGTCCTCGGGACCATGAACTTCGGGCCGGAGACCGCGGAGGAGGACTCTTCCGCGATCATGGATCGCGCGCACGAGCACGGCATCAACTTCTTCGACACCGCGAACGTTTACGGCTGGGTCCTCGGCGAGGGCGTCACCGAGCAGATCATCGGTCGGTGGATCGCCCAAGGTGGCGGCCGCCGCGAGAAGACGGTGCTCGCGACCAAGCTCTACAACCCCATGGGCACCTGGCCCAACGAGGGCCGTATCTCGGCGCTGCACATCCGCCGCGCCTGCGACGAGTCGCTGCGGAGGCTGCAGACCGACCACATCGACCTCTACCAGCTGCACCACGTCGACCGTGAAGCGCCCTGGGACGAGGTCTGGGAGGCGATGGACGTCCTCCGGCATCAGGGCAAGATCATCTACGTCGGCTCGTCGAACTTCGCCGGCTGGCACCTCGTCCAGGCCCAAGAGGCGGCGCGGCGCCTCGGGATGCTCGGCCTCGTGTGCGAGCAGTCCCGCTACAACTTGTTCCTGCGTGACCTGGAGCTCGAGGTGCTCCCCGCCGCCCAGGCCTACGGCATCGGCGTCATCGCTTACTCGCCGCTCCACGCCGGCCTGCTCTCGGGGGTCATCCGCAAAGAGCGCGAGGGCTCGCGCCGGCACCGCGACCACGCCAAGGCCGGCCTGGAGGCGGGCCGCGACCGCATCGAGCGCTTCGAGGCGCTCTGCGAGGAGCTCGGCGAGGAGCCGGCGACCGTCGCCCTGGCGTGGATGCTCACCAGGCCGGGCCTGACCGGGCCGATCATCGGGCCGCGCACCATGGAGCAGCTCGACGGGGCGATGCGCGCCCTCGAGGTGCAGCTCGACGAGGCGAGCCTGGCGCGCCTTGACGAGATCTTCCCGGGCCACCTGCCCGCGCCGGAGGACTACGCCTGGTAGCCGGCGGCACTTGGGCGCCCACCTCGGCGCTACGGCGGGGCACGCCAGCTGATCGCCGCCTCAGCGCTCCCCGTCGCTCGCTCCGGCGAGGACGAGCGCGAGGGCGAAGCCGTCGTGGCCCTTCTCGCCAACGGTCTGGATCGCGGTCGCACTCACCCGGGGCTCGGCGGCGAGCAGCTCGACCAGCCGGCGCGTTCCCTGCACGGTCGGACCGCCGCGTCCGTCTGCGACGACCGCCCCGCCCCGCACGACGTTGTCGAACACGAGGACGCTGCCGGAGCGCGTGAGCCGGAGCGCCCACGCCAAGTACTCGGGGTTGTTCGGCTTGTCGGCGTCGACGAACACGAAGTCGAACGGGCCGCCTCCCTCCTCCGCCAGCCGGTGCAAGTTGTCGAGCGCGCGACCGAGACGCAGCTCGACGAGGTGGGCCAAGCCCGCCCGAGCGATGTTTGCCCGGGCGACCTCGGCATGGCGCCCGTCGACCTCCAAGGTGACGAGGTGGCCGTCGCTCGGAAGGGCGCGTGCCAGCCAGATCGTGCTGTAGCCGCCAAGCGTCCCGATCTCCAGCACCGAGCGCGCGCCCTGCAGGCGCGCCAACAGGTGCAGCAGCTTTCCCTCGGCCGGCGAGACGTTGATGCGTGGTAGACCCGCGGCATCGCTCGCCGCCAGCGCGGCGTCGAGCGCTGGGTCGCTCTCGACGAGCAGCCCTGAAAAGTAGCGGTCGACGGCGGTCCAAAGCTCCTGGGTCATCGCTCCTGCCCACCTCCGCCGCCGATGGGCTGCTCGGCCGGCGCCGGTGCGACGGCTCCGGGGGCCTCGCGCCCGGCGACCGCCGCGAGCTCCGCCCCGGTGAGGCGGAACACCGTCCACTCGTCCATCGGCGCCGCGCCGAGCGAGCGGTAGAAGCCGATCGCCCGCTCGTTCCAGTCGAGCACGGCCCACTCCAGCCGCGGGTAGCCGTGCTCGACGGCGAGGCCGGCGAGCGAGGCGACGAGCGCTCTGCCGAGACCTCGCCCGCGGTGCTGTGGCCGGACGAACAGGTCCTCGAGATAGATGCCGTGGCGACCAGTCCAGGTCGAGAAGGAACGGAAGAAGAGCGCCATGCCGACGACCTCGCCGTCGGCCTCGGCGACGTGGGCGAACACGGCCGGATGCTCGCCGAACAGCGCCTCGGTGAGCATCGAGGGGTCGACCTCGATCTGGTGCGGTTCGCGCTCGTACTCGGCGAGCTCGTGGATCAGCTCGGCCAGCACACCGGCGTCGTCGGGGGTCGCGGGACGGATCATCGAACGAGGTTACCGAGCGCCTGCGCCACACTGGTCGGGGACGGTGGGCGCGGACGAGGTGGGAGGACGAGGTGGTCGAGCCGTCACGGGAGCTGCAGATCCTCGCTGGCACCTATGCGGCCTGCCGCCTCGACCCCGGCGATCCCGTGCCGGCGTGGGCCGACGGCGCCGAGCTCGTGTCGGTCACCCGCACCGCGGACGAGCTCTCGGTCATCGCCGCCGAGGCGGCCGTCCCCGCCGGTGTCGAGTGCGAGCGCGGGTGGCGATGCCTGAAGGCGCGCGGGCCGCTCGACTTCTCGCTCGTCGGGATCGCGGCGTCGCTTACCGTCCCCCTCGCCGACGAGGGGATCCCGGTGCTGGTCCTCTCGACGTACGAGACCGATCTCGTCCTGGTGCGCGACGCCGACCTCGCCCGGGCGAACCGGGCCCTCGAGCGGGCGGGATGGCGGGTGACCGGCGCCGCGGGTCACGGCTGACCGGAGTCGGAACGGCCAGCCGCTTTGTCCGGTCCCGCATCGTCGGGCTTCGTGCTCGGCCGACGGGGACCGCCCCGGCAGCCGGGGATCATTGGTGGAACTGCGTCGAGGTCCCGATCACGAACGCCGGCGGTTCGGCGACGACGCGGTAGCCGAGCTGCTCGTAGAGCCGAAAGCCAGCGGACGTCGCGCCCAGGTAGAACGCAGCCACGCCGTCGGCGAGGTAGTTGGCCATCATCGTCGACAGCACCGCCTTGCCGACGCCCTGGCGCTGGTGCCGCTCCGGCGTCGCCATGCTGTAGATGCCGACGACCTCCCCGCTGCGGATGCCCACGCCCGTCCCGAGTATCTCGCCCTCTCGCTCGCAGAGCCAGAAGGTGACGCCCTCGACGCCGTAGAGCGGCGCCAGTGCGCTGAGGCACATGCCGAGATCGAGCGAGAATGCCTCGGCCATGAGCCCGATCACCGATGCGAGCTCGTCGGTCGCGGAGACGGGACGGGCGTGGTCCGACGTGGCGATCGCGGACGTCAGCCCGTCGCTCCAGACCATGATCGGGATCTCTCCGACGTGCTCAGCGCCGAGCTCGCGTGCTCGGTCGAACAGCTCATCGTCGGCGTGCTCGAGCATCAGGACCAGCGGGACCCCCGCCGCGTGCGCCGATCGCACATAGCTCGTGAGGAGCGACGGCGCACGCGGACCGTCGAGCACGCAAGCCATGTTGAGATCGGCCGACCGCTCGCCCGTGAGCGCCAGCCACCCGCCTTCGTCCATGCTGGCGCTGCCGTTCGGCGCCATCTGGAAGTACCGGACGAGCTGAGCGCCCATCGTCTCGAGCCACTGCCGGCCACCACCACGCGTCACGTGCCCCTCCCTGCCCCGGACCGGCCTGCCGACGTTGCCCACGGTTCGACGCACCCGCGTCGAACCGGCGGTCGGCTCTCCTTCGCCCGATCGTACGGCGGCGGGCCGGCGCCCGCGAATCGACCGGCGCGGGCGCGGAAGCGCCTTCGGGCGCAGCGCGCGGCGCAGGCGCGGTGGACCGTCTGCATTCGCGCCCGGTTACTGTCGCGCGCGTGGAGGTGCGATCGCTCGGTTTCCGCACCGACCTAATGGTGCGCCGCCTGGCCGGGTCCGAGGTGGTCGACCGCGGCCCTTACGTTGTCGCGCGACCCCCCGAAATGCCACGTACTACTGGGGCAACTTTCTCCTCTTCCCCTCCACCCCGGGGCCAGGGGATGCCGAGCGGTGGCTCGCCCTGTTCGCAGAGGAGTTCCCCGGTGCCGGTCACGTCGCGATCGGCATCGACGGCACGGCCGGCGATTTCGGGGAGATCTCGGGACTCCGCGCCGCCGGCCTGAATCCGGAGATCCAGGCCGTCATGACTGCCACGACGCTTCGCGCACCGGCCCGGCTCAATCGCGACGCAGACTTTCGCCGGCTGGGCGCAGACGACGATTGGGAGCAGATCATCGAACTGCGCCGCGCCATCGCCTGGGAAGAAAGACTCAGCTCGGCCGAGCACGGCGCGTTCCTGGTGCGCAGGACCAGCGAAGCGCGAGAGCTCAGCGGATCGGGTCGCGCGGCGTATTTTGGCGCCTTCGTCGACGGCCGGCTGCGCTCCTGGCTCGGCCTCGTCGCCGACGGCGCCGGGCTGGGCCGGTTCCAGCACGTCGAGACCCACCCGGACCACCGAAGGAGGGGACTGGCCAGCACGCTGGTGCACCGGGCCGGCAGCTATGGGGTGCGACAGCTCGGCGCCGGCAAGCTGGTCATCGTGGCCGATCCCGGCGGACCGGCCGTCGGCATCTACCGATCGCTCGGCTTCGTGGAGATCGAGCGCCAGGCGCAGCTCACCAAGGCGATGCGGTCGTCTCCCGCCGACGGAGCGGCGGAGCGGACGCCGTGACCTGAGGCCGGCCGCCAGGAGCGCCCCGACCAGGCTCCGCCCGCGGCGGCCGGCGAACACCGATCGAGGTCACTTGCCACAGCGAGCTTCAGGAAGGCTTGCCCGCATCGATCAGGAACCGTCGGGTGTGCGAGACGAAGGGTCCCTCCGACTGGATGCGGTCGTGGAGCCGGCGGAGCTCGTCGCGGTAGCGCTCCACGGTGAAGCCCGGGACCGTCCAGACGACCTTGCGGAGGAAGTAGACGATCGCCCCGACATCGTCGAACACCAGTCGCAGCACCGCTTCGCGAAGGTCGGCGACGACGAGGCCCGCCGCCGCGGCCTCCCCGGCCGCTCGCTCAGCGCTGCGCTCGTCGCTCGTCGGTTGCGGACCCCTCATGAACTCGTAGAGCTCACGGTTGGATCCGCCGCCGACCTGCTGCGACAGGTAGCTCCCGCCGGAGGGGAGGACGCGCGCCACCTCATCCCAACGTGTGTCCGTCGGATGGCGGCTCGCGACGAGGTCGAACGAGCCGGTCGCGAAGGGCAGATCGGCATCCTCGGCGACCTCGACCACCGACCCGCCAAGCGGGCGCAGGTTCGCCTGCGCCAGCCCGACGTTCGGGCGCCAGGACTCGGTGGCGACGAGGAGCGGCGGCGGATGCGGGATCCCGGCGAGCACTTCGCCGCCACCGGTCCGGAGGTCGAGCCCCGATCGTACGCCCGCCATCCGCTGGCCGAGGAGGCGCGAGTAGCCCCAGGCCGGTCGCTCCTCGGTGGCCCTCCCCTCCAACCAGGAGAAGCCCCAACCGTCGACCGGCGCCGCCTCCGCCTCGGACACCAGCTCCTCGAAGGTCGCAAGCATTGCCATCTGCGCAGTTTCGAACGGGTGGCCACCGCCCGCAAGCGCTGGGTCTCGTCCTCGCGGCCGTAGGCGCGTCGTCGCCCGCGACGCCAGGCGCTCTAGGTCAGCACCGGCTCCGCGCCGGCGCTCGCCGAGTCGATCTCGACGTTGCCCGGGACCATCTGCCGCCAGGGCGTGCTACGCGCCATGAGGCCGCTGAAACAAGCGATCTCCTTGGTGCCCACGTCCCGATCGAGGCCGACGGGGTCGCCGCCCGCCTCGACCCGTCGGGCGGACTCGATGAGCAGCCGGCGCATCCGGATGACCGCGAGATCGGCCGGCACGAGGTGCTCCTTGCTGCGATCGAAGATCGCACCCATCGAGCCCTGCACCAGCGCGTCCTGGACCGGGATCCCCGGAACGCCGCAGAACGAATCGCCGCGAGCCATTGCCTCCCGGTCCTGTGGGGGGAGCTGGACCCGGCCGTCCGGTCCGACAAAGCCCATGCCGAGGAGGCGCGCCGTGCTCTGCGAGTTCGTGGTGGGACCGGTCACGCCGACCGCGATCTGGGACGTGAGGGAGTCATCGCGCGGAACCACGATCAACGCGCCGGGCCCGGACGGCGGGATGTAGCACATCGACGGCATGATGAACGGCGTGATGCGCACGTAGCAGTCGTCGTCACCGCCCTCGGTCGGCTGCCGGAGCGCCGCGTAGTGAAAGCCGAAGTCGGTGTTGCGGACCTCGATCTTCGGTGCGTTGTCCCGGGTGGGGTAGCCATCGCGACCAGTCTTGGTGTCGCGGTACTCGCCGTCGGTGACCGCGCCTATTTCGTCGACGTGCAGCACGCCGACGTGCGAGGAGTCGAGCAGGCCCTCCATCACCTGGGCCCAGTTCCAATCGAAGACGAGCTCCACGGCGCGAACCGGAGCCCCCTCGTCCATCCAGCTGTAGGTGGGGAAGGGTGGCTGCTTCTCGGTGGGCCCGAGGTAGACCCAGATCAGCCCTGCCGCCTCCCGTACCGGGTAGGCGGGTGCCCTTACGCGCTCCTTGAAGCGGGAATCGGGCAGGTTCGGAGTTTCCTGGATCGTGCCGTCGGCGCCGAACTTCCAGCCGTGGTACAGGCACCGGATCCCGCAGTCTTCGACCCTCCCGAGCGCGAGCGACGCCCCACGGTGGCAGCACAGCTCGTCGAGCACGCCGACGTGACCCTCCGAGTCGCGGAACGCGACCAGTCGCTCGCCGAGCAGCCGGAACGCCACTGGGGGGCAGTCCGGGGCCGGCAGCCGGGAGGCGATGACCGCGGGCATCCAATAGCGCCTGAACAGCGACCCCATCGGCGTCCCGGGGCCAACCCTGCACAGGTACTCGTTCTCCTCGCGAGTGAGCACCGTCCCCCTCCCTGCTACGACGCGCAGTACTCACGCGGACCGTAGTGACACCGACCTGGGCTGTCAATGGCGCTATGTGCAACGACCTGTGGCGACCCGAGCGTCCGGGCCCGGGGTTCGCCCGCCTGGACGGCGCCTGCGCATTCGGCGGCGATGGCCCTCCTCAGCGCACGTCGACGGACTCGCCGGAGAGCGAGAGGTCTGGCACGACCTCGAGGTCGAGGAGCATCACCGGGTCACCGCGCGCGAGGTCGTCCGACTTCGCGGCCAGGATCGCCCGGTACACGGGGGCGCTCACGCGCATCGTGGTCAGGGACCGCTCCTCGTCCTGCGCCTGCAGGATGCGCTCGCAGGCCTCGTCGAGCACCACCGCTAGCGAGTCCATGCCACCCTTTCGCCCACCCAGTACGGTCGCAGCCCGCCGATCGGCGTGCGCCAACGCTAGCCCTGTCGGCTCAGGCGGTCACGGCGTCGACCGGGCGAGCTGGCTCGGCCCACCGACCTGGCCGCAGTACGTGGGCCATGCGCCGGTCGGAAACAGCGGGCCGGCGACCCTGACCGGCCTGCTCCGAACGGTGGGAAGCAGCCAGAGCCCGTCGCCCGCCACGTAGAGCAGGCTCTCGCCATCGCTCGACCACACGGGCACGGATGCGCCGTTCGCGCCCCCCACCTCGGTCGGCACCCGTGAACCGCGACCGAGCAGCCAGAGCGTGTGCTCGGCGTACCAGCTCGAAACGGTCGACTGGTAGAAGTTCGTCGCCGCGCTGGGCGGCGCTTCGACGAACGCGAGGACGGACCCATTCGGGGACCACGCGGGGTCGAAGGTGAGCCCCCCCGCCGGCGCGTCCACCGGTGTTCACACGGCGGTCGCGGCGACGCACGTCTCGACGGTCTTCGTGAGCCACGCGTAGCGGTTCCCGCCGCTCACGATGGCGAACGTGCCGGGCCGCCCGTCGTTGACCGAGCCCGCCGGCGCGGTGCCGAGCTGTGTCGGGACGTCTCCGGGAGCGCGGAGGAGGTACAGATCGAGCCCGTCCGCCGCACCGGCCCTGTCGGGATCGATCCAGATGAGGGCGCCTGCGCGGTCGGGAAGAACGTCCACCTGGGCAACGAAGTCGCCGTGGAGCCCCGACCGCTTCGAGAACGAGACGGCGGTCTCGTACCACAGCCTGTGTGCCCCGGTGGGCGAGCTCGAGACCTCGAGGCGTACGACGCCGCGCGAGGGCGTGGCGAGGCTCACCTTGAGCGTGGTCGTCAGGAACGCGAAGCGGTCACCGTCGGGCGACCACGCGGCGAGCCCGGACGGCGCGACCCGCCAGAGCCCCCGGTTGGTCACGAGCTGACCGTTCGGGAGCCAGCTCTCGCTGACGCTTGCGGGGACCCGCCGGAGCGAGCTTCCGTCGGATCGGGCGAGCCAGAGCTCCGAGGAGCCGGGTCGTGTAGGTCAGCCACCTCCCGTCCGGGGAGAACCGCGGGCCACTCGCCTGTTGCGACCGGCTCGAGACCGCCGTCAGCCGGTCCTTCGCGCCGTCGATCACCCAGAGCCGATCCCGTGAAACGAACGCGAGATCGCCGTGACCGTGGAGCGCCGCGGGGTCCGCGTACGGCACGTCCCGGGACGCGGCGTGAGCGGCTGGCGTCGCCGACGGGACGCCGGCGCCCCTCCCGCCGATCGCCAGGTACGAGCACATGCCGGCGATCGCGAGGGCGGCGGCGCCCACCTTCCTGCGACGGCGGCGCTGTCGCCGCCGCGCCTCCTCGATCAGCGCCTCCACGCCCGACGTCTCGTTCGACAGGTGTTCCGGGGCGACGGTCCATAGGCTCATCAGTGCTAGTGGTGCGAGCACCATAATCCAGGCCAAGGCCGGGGGTGGGGATCCGAGCGCCGTGTCCGGTCCTCACGCCCGCCGCCGGTCCGTGCCGAGCGTGGGGTTCAGCCCGAGCTTGCCGGAGTGACCCGGTCGAGCGCGCTGAAGCCCACCAGACGGTAAGGGTAGGAGCCGGACTAGGTCGGCGGGTCGGGTGGGGAGATGGACCCGTTCGCAACGACGCCCGACCATCGGGCGTCGTCGACGTCGCTCGCGTCCGGATAGGAGCGGCTCGGGCTCGGGCGAGCGACCGTTGCCACCTACCCGGGCGCCTCCCGCGCTACCACGACGTCCCGGTAGCCTCCCGCCATGGCGCCGAGACGTGTGCCCGGGCCGAGCGGAGCACGCGTTCCAGGGCAATCGCCGCATGCGGCACAGGGAGGCTGGCACTGGACGGAGTGGGGCTGCGAGCTGCTCGGGACCGCGCTCCTCCTTCTCGGGGGCCTCTCGGCCGTCGTACTCGACTTCGGCGCCGGCTCTCCGGTGGCCCCGTCGCTCCCCTCCCACTCGTTCCGGCTGCTGATCACCGGGACGCTCTTCGCCAGTTGCGGCGCCCTCGTCGCCATCTCTCCGCTCGGCCGCCGCTCGGGAGCGCACCTCAACCCGGCCGTGACGCTCGCGTTCTGGTGCCGTCGGCATCTCCACTGGCACGACCTGCTCGGCTACCTCATGTCTCAGGCTTCTGGCGCCGTCGCGGGCGCCTTCGCGGTGCGGGGGCTATGGGGGCGCCGGGCGATGAGTGTCCGGGACGGGCTCACGCTCCCGAGTCACGCCGTCGGCCCATTCGGCGCCACGGGGATCGAAGCGGCGATGACCGCCCTGCTCATCGTCACCATCTTCGCGTTCGTCTCGTCACGGCGCACCGCTCGCTGGACGCCGCTCGCCGCCGCCGTCGTCGTTGCCGTGCTCGTCTGGCAAGGGGCGCCCTACACCGGGACGAGCCTCAATCCGGCCCGCAGCCTCGGGCCCGCGGTGGTGACCGGGCGGTTCACCGACTACTGGGTCTACGTGATCGGCCCGCTCTCCGGCGCCCTCTGCGCCGTTGGAGTGTGGGCGATCGTCCCCCTCGAGACGCTCACTGCGAAGCTCTTCCACGACGAGCGCTACCGCAGCGTCTTCGCCTCCGTGCTGCCGACCAGGCGCTGACGGCAGCTCGTCGACCCGATCAGACCCCGCCGGTCGTGTGGCTCGCATGCAGTCCCCTGCTTGTCCCGGAGGCTGCGGCCGCCCAGGCCGCTGTTCCCTCAGGGATCGGCCAGCCCTTCGTCGTCCGGGTAGACGACGATCTGCGGGGATGGACCGAGTATCGCGTCCAGGTAGGCGTTCGGAGAGGGCGGAGGCGGCGGAAGCCGGTTCACCCTCCGCTCCGCATCCAGCAGCGCCGGACTCTGCTCCATCGCCTCAAGGGTCTCGCCACCGCCAGTCGACGGCGCTCGGTCCCTCGGCGCACGACGGAAGAACGACATCACCCGAGGGTACTTCAGGCGCCAAGCCCCGACGGCCGCGGTCGCGCCGGTCGACTCGTTGTCCTCCTTCCGGGCCTGGAACGGCCGACATCGGGCGCCCAGAAGCAAAGTTCGGGTCCCCGATCATGCAATCCGATCACGCAAATGGAGGATGACCAGGAGATGATCGGAGGATACGGTCAGATCGCCCCGACCTACGCGAGTCGACTCCTGCGTCTGCACCGCGTGGCCGTCGTGCCCGCCAGAGCGCGACCCACAGTCGTGCCCTCCGACCAGAAGAGACCATCCTTGGCCCACGCGATCCACTCCCAGGCGGCGCGCAGGCGACGGCGGTCCGGGCGTGCGCCGCGACTGGTCACCGTGCTCGTTGTGCTCGGCATGATCGCGGGGTCGACGGTCGTGACGCTGGCGAGACCCGAGACCGTCGACGCGGCCGTCACGCCGCTGATTTCGACCTCGACCAGCGAGTGCGGCGGGAGCTGCGCCGGAACCACGCTCGCGCCCGGAGACACCTTGTCCGTCACGTTCAACGAGAGCGCGACCGTCACGGTCCCGTGGGCGCTCGAGCTGACCGACGGAACGAACGAGGTCACGCTGTCGAGCAACCAGGCGGGTGCGCTGCCGGGCGCGAGCGAGAGCGGCTCGACGATTACCTTCACGGTCGGCGCCTTCTCGGGCACAGCGCCGTCCCTCACGGATCTGGAGATCCTCAGCTCGACCGGGATCACCGCCAACGGCGCCGCCTGGAACCTCGTCGCGAGCGGTCAGGCGTCCAAGCCCTACCAGGTCGCGAGCTGCGCGGAGATCACCTCGCCCACCACGTTCTCACGGGTGTTCGGCGGCCACAATTGCAGCATCGGCTTCGGCGAGCCGGGACCATCGATACCAGACATCTTCGATGAGATCGCCGTGCCGACCTCCGACCTGATCGGACCGCCCGACGATTCCGCCCCCGAGGTCATCACCTTCTGCAGCAGCGCCAGCGGCACGGACACCGTGTACGACCTGGCCACCGCCGTAGTACTGGGTGGCGCCGCCTGCGGAACCTCGAACCCGGGTGAATCCGCCCTCGGCAACACGTACGGCGCGAATCTCGACTACATCCCGACGCCTGCGCTCGCCTCCTACGAACAGGTCGGCGTCATCGAGACCATTCCCGGGTCGTACTACGTCAGCGCGACCGGCGTCGGGCCGGAGCTCACCTCGATCGACATCAGCGGCAGCACGGCGACGATGCACTTCTCCACCCCCGTCTACTGCCAGGCGTCCGGCAACGACCCGTTCACGGCCGTCTCGTTTCACTACGCCTCGCCGTGGTGGTCGACGAACCCCGCGAGCCTGACGTTCGCCAGCGCGATCAGCTGCCCCGGTAACGCGTCGCCCACGACGTCGGTCGTGGTGACCTTCCCGGGTCCGATCCCGACCTCGGGCGTCGCCTTCAAGTACGACAAGTACGGGACCGGGCACGACATCATCGGAGCGACCGGCTCGGCCCTCCCCGGTGAGGCGGAGGTCTCCCAGAGCGTCTACCAGGGCCCGGCCCAGGGGGGTCCCGCCGTCTCCTCCTTCACCGGGCCCGGGACGCTAGCGTCCTCCGGTGGCGCCGTGACCCTCGACTACGCCACGACGAACGCCACGCAGTGCGCCGTGAGTGTGACCCCGTCGGCCGCGACGTTCGGTCGAGATGCCGTTCGCCTACCTGTACCAGGGCCACAACCCCGCAGCACCCCTGTCGGACGTCGCTCCGTGCCCGGCGAGCACCGGCACCGTGCTGGCCAGCCTGCCGTCCAATCCGGGGTCCCAAGCGCTGAACTACACGTTCACGCTCACGGCGCACGGCCTCGCGGGCCTGAACGGCGGCTCCGCCTCCAAGCAGCTGGTCGTGACCGTCGCCGGGTCATCGCCGAGCACAACCGATCCGTCGACGACCACCACGACCGTGCCGAGCCCCACGACGTCGACGTCGGCCCCTGCGACGACGACATCGAGCCCGGCCGAGACCGAGCCCGTCACCACGCCGATCACCACGAGTGTCGCCCCGGCGACGACCGCGCTCGGCCCGGTGATCTCCCCAGGCCCCGCCATGACCGCCCGGGCGACGGCGCCACACGTCGTGCGGCTGACGCCCGAGCGAGGATCGCCGACGGGCGGAGTCCGCGTCCTCGTCATCGGATCGGGCTTCACCAAGCACATGACGGTCCTCTTCGGATCCCACCGTGCCCGTGGCGTACGCGACCTCTCCGCCACGAGGCTCATCGCGGTGTGCCCCGCCGGCACCGGCGTCCAGTACGTAAGGGTCCACACCGCACGCGGGACCAGCGCGGCCGTCCGATCGGCGAGATTCGTCTACTGAACGAGCCGCCCATTCGGTGGCACCTGAAGGTGGGGACGGCCCGGTCAACGAGCGCCGGTCCTGCGTCTCTTCGGGCACCGTGACGCGACCGAGCCCACCGGCAGACATCACGACCCGGTGGCTGCGCGGCGGCGCCACGCTCCCCGGCGTCGCTCTCGACCGGACGCACCGCTCCTCCTACGATCGAGCGCGGGAGGAGCCCGCTGGTGTTCGCTCTGGCCCCAGACGAGCGAAGCACCGATTCGCGATGCCTACCTGCTCGTTCGGCGTCGCGGCTCGAGATCCGCGGAAGCAGTGGTGCCGACCCCCCGGGAGCACAGCCATACTGACGGCACGCACCCGTCGTCGCGAGGCCGATCATGTCCACCGGCGCAGTCACAAACATCGTCGTCGGCGTCGCGATCGTGGCGTTGCTCGTGACCCGTCAGGTGCAGACCCGACCCGTGAACGAGCGCTCCGCGGTCCACCTCGTCCTCGTCCTCGTCGTAATCGGGGTCGTCGAGATCGTCAGCGCGACCAAGGGCCACGCCATCGGCGCCGCCACCATCGCGTGGCTGCTCGGCGAGCTGCTCCTCGGCGCCGCACTCGGAGCCGTGCGCGCGCTCACGGTCAAGGTCTGGCGCGTCGAGGACGGTGCGCCGTGGCGGAAAGGCACCAGGTCACGGTTGTCCTCTGACTCGTCTCGCTTGGCGCCCACTTCCTGATGGAGGTGGGCATCGACCGTTCGACCAAGATCGTCGCGCTCGGCGCGTCGAGCCTGTTGCTGTGCATCGCTGTGACGCTCGGCGTGCAGCGAGAGGTGATCCGTTGGCGCGCGACCAAGTTGGCTCCGGGCCTGGCCTGACGCCCGGCGGCTCGAGGACGAGGCGCACGAGCTCGTCGCCTGTCGAGACGCCGAGCCGAACGGTGGACCGTCCTGTGACCGTTCGGCGCAACTGGCGCAGCTCCGGCGGCACCTCGTCGCGCGACAAAGTTGGGCCGTTCGGCACGGGACGGCAGGGCAGCTGAGTGGGTACGGTCCATTCATGGAGATCCGGTCGGCATCCCGAGCTGAGCAATGCTCGAAGACCTGACCGTCGCGTACCGCAAGGATCCGGCGCTCCACGGTGTGCACGCCATCGAGGTCATCCTCTATCAAGGTCTGTGGGCGATCTGGTCGTACCGGCTCGCGCACGCGCTCTGGAAGGTCGGTGTTCCCTTCCTACCGCGGCTGATATCCCAGGTAGCCCGGCTCCTCACGGGGATCGAGATCCATCCCGGAGCCGCGATCGGCAGGCGGTGCTTCATCGACCACGGTGCGGGCGTCGTCATCGGGGAGACGGCGGTCGTCGGCGACGACGTCATGCTGTACCACGGCGTGACCCTCGGCGGCCATGGGTGGTGGGCCGACGAAAAGGGCGCGAAGCGTCATCCCACCATCGGCAACGATGTGACGCTCGGCGTCGGTTGCTCGGTGCTCGGTCCCGTGGTCGTCGGCGAGAACAGCCGGATCGGCCCGCACGCGCTGGTGGTCGACGACGTGGCGCCGGGCTCGGTCGTGGTCTCGGCGCGCGGCCGCTGCGTGACCGTGGGCGGGACGCGAGTCGAGCAGCCGGCAGGTGAGGAGCACCTCCCAGCAGCGTGGATGAAGGGCGATGCCGAAGGAGACGCGTGATGGGTGTGCACGATGACGTGACCGAGCTCATCGGTCGCACGCCGCTGGTGAGGCTCCACCGGTTCGGCGCCGACGTGGCGGCGACGCTAGTGGCCAAGCTCGAAAGCGCGAACCCCGGGGGAAGCGTCAAGGATCGCATCGCCCTTGCGATGATCGAGGCCGCGGAGGCTTCCGGCGATCTCGCGCCCGGCGGCACCGTCATCGAGCCGACGAGCGGCAACACGGGCATCGGTCTCGCCATGGTCGCGGCCGCCAAGGGCTATGGCTCCGTGTTCACGATGCCAGATAGCATGAGCGTCGAACGCCGGAGGATCATCGCCGCTTACGGCGCCCGCATCGTCCTGACGCCTGCCGCTGACGGGATGCGGGGGGCCATCGAGGAGGCGCGCCGGCTCGCTGCCGAGCACGGCTGGTACCTGCCCCAGCAGTTCGAGAATCCGGCGAACCCGGACGTGCATCGCCGGACCACTGCCCTCGAGATCTTGGACGACCTCGACGGCCAGCTCGACGCCTTCGTGGCCGGGGTCGGCACCGGCGGTACCGTCACCGGGGTGGGGCAGGTCCTGAAGGCCCGCGTCCCGGCGATCTGGGTCGTGGCCGTCGAGCCCGAGGAATCACCGGTCCTTTCCGGTGGATCGGCGGCGCCCCACCGGATCCAGGGCATCGGGGCCGGATTCGTCCCGGCGATCCTCGACACCACCATCTACGACGAGGTGATGAAGGTCGGCGGGCCCGACGCAACCGAGGCCGCCCGGAGGCTCGCCGCCACCGAGGGCATCCTCGCCGGCATATCGAGCGGTGCCGCCCTCTGCGCCGCCACCCGACTCGCCGCACGCGGGGAAATGACGGGCAAGACGATTCTGGTCGTTCTCCCCGACACCGGCGAGCGCTACCTGAGCACAGGTCTCTTCGACACCGAGACCGTCTGATCCGCCGAACCGTCTCGGGTCGAGCGGCCGCGATCGTCCTGGGCTGTGCCGACTGGTGCGCTTCGCGCCCGGCCGGTACGGAACCGGGCGTCCCCGGATGCTGTCGGACCACGTCACCGCAGGGACACGGAACCTCCGGCGGACCGGCTCGGCGCCGCCGTCGGGATGTGACCACCGTGTCGCGTCGGCGACGGGGCAACCGAGGGTGACCTCCCCGTCGCCCGATCCCGAAGCGTCAGCGCCCGGGCAGCGCGCCCGGGCTCGACAGGAACTGGCGGATCCGTTCTGCGAACGGTTCCTTGTCGTAGCTGTCCGCCAGGGCGCCGGCCATGCGCACCGGATCGCCGAAGAAGTAGTACTCGTACAGGGCCTGGCGGCCGGCGAACGACGAAATGCAGGTGTCCCACACCAGACGGAACAGGCGCGTGCGCTCGGGGCCGTTGAGCGTCGCCGATTGCAGGAATGCCTCGACGTCCACGCGCGCCGGGCCAACGACGTCCGCCTCGGTGGGAAGTGCCATCAGTCCGCTGGCACTGAGCTTGCGCAGGATCTCCGGGAAGCGTTGATAGAGCTTCGGATACCAGTTGCGGGCTGCGTTCAGCGGCTCCCACTTCGGTGTCATCACCCCGAAGCGGTTGGGGGCGGCGTCGACCTCGGCGGCGCGTACAAGGGCGCGCATGATCTCGAGGGCCACGATCGCCTCCGCGACGTCCTGCTGGACGTGCTGGAACTTGCCGATCCCGATCGCCTCGGTGAGGCAGGTGATCAGCCCGAGCATGAACTCGGTCTTGGCCGTCGTGCGCCTCGCGACCTGATGCGTCATGTGCGCGACGGCCGTTGTCTCGGTGTAGAAGGTGTTGCACAGCTCAGGATGGCCGAGCAGGAAGCAGCGCTCGTAGGGAACATGCACGTCGTCGAAGACGACGACGGCGTCCATCTCCTCGAAGCGTGAGGCGAGCGGATGGTCGAAATGGCTGCGCCCGCGGTCCATCGGCTCCCGGCAGACGAACCGCAGGCCCGGCGTGTCGCAGGGAATCGCGAACGCGAACGAGTAAGGAGCGTCGTCCAGGGTGCCCTTCAGCACCGTCGACGGGAACACCAGGAGCTCGTCGGCGGTCGGGCCGATGGTCGCTAGGAGGCGGGCACCGCGGACGACGACGCCGTTGTCGGTCTCCTTGACGATGCGTGCGGCGAGCGCGCCACCGAGCTGCTGGCCCGCACTCTGGCTCCGGTTCGCCTGGGGCGGGACCAGTGTGTGCGTACTGAGCAGGTCCTGGTCGCGCGCCATCTCGTAATAGCGCCGGATGTTCTCGCCGAACGCGGGATCGGCCTCCGCGAACCAGCCCTCCGCCTCGCTGAGCGCCATCAGGCAGCTGTTCAGGTAGTCGCCGGTGCGTCCCAGCATGCCGAAGCTGTGGTCGGCCCAGGTCTTCATCGCGCGACCGCGCTTGTCGAGATCGTCCCGCGTGCGCGGCACCATGAACGAGGTGGCCACCGGCTCGCCCGTGACGGGTGACGGATCGGTCAGCACGTCTCGGAGTGCCGCGTCGTGCTGCATGTCGAACAGCTCGGCGTAGGTGGCGACGACGTTCCGGAAGGCCGGATGATCGGGGATCCCGACCGTGACCGTCTCCCCCTCGACGATCACCGTCGGCGCGCTCGCCGCGCAGGCGCTCGATGTACTCGCTCCCAGTTCTGACCGCCATCCGTCGTCCCCCTCTGTCACGCCTCAGATCAGGTAGTCGACGCCGAGCTCCTGCTCGGCGATCGTCCGGTAACGACTGCCCAGGTAGGCGAGCGAGTCGCCGTCGCGGTAGTCGAAGCCCCGGACCTCGCCGAGGAAGAGGGTGTGGTCCCCCCCGTCGTACGAGCGCCACGGCGTGCATTCCAGGTGCGCGAGGACCCCGGGCAGGCGCGGTGCGTACGTCCCGGGAACCCATTCGAACACTGCCCGGGGTCCTCCCGCGAAGTGCTGCGCCAGCACTTCCTGCTCGGCCCCCAGCACGTTCACGCAGAAGGCACGCCCACCGAGCGCGTCGTGCGAACGGGCACGTTTGGCGACCGCCACCAGCACGAGTGGTGGCTCGAGCGAGACGGACGTGAACGAGTTCACCGTGATGCCGCTGCTCGCGTCCGGTCCGTCGAAGGTGACCACAGCCACGCCGGTGGCGAAGCGCCCCAGGCACGACCGCAACGAGCGCTCGGCCAGCACGGGGCGCCGCTCGGACGTGGCCCGCTCCCCCATAGCCGCACCCACGCTAGCAAGACGGTCACGACCGGCCGCCTGGCCGAATCGGCGGGCGTCGAGCACCACGCAGCCGGTCTCGTTTGCCGTCCGGTGTCGCTCGGGGCACCGCTGGATGCGGCGCACGCGAGCGGCCCCTGCGCCCACGTCCCGACGTCGCAGCGTCCCGGTGGCGCGGGCGACCTTCCGCGCGCGGCGAGCTGACCGGCGGCCCCGTCGCCTCGGGGAGGATGCTTGTGGCACCGGCGGTGAGCGGTCATCATCGGCCCACGCGACAGCGCACGAACCACCGCCGCGACGGCGCGCCCGGCCCTTCACCGCACCGCTACTGATCTTCCTCATGGTGCTCGGCCTCGCCTCGGCAGACCCGGCAGGACCCGCCGGTGCCTCGGCGCCGGCGACCCCCGGGACGTCGCGCCAGCGAACCGTCACGTTCGGCAATGCTCTTCAGGAAACGATATGGGTGGCCGGTTGGCAGCAGACCCCGACCCCCGGCCCTACGCGGAGACCGGCTGGGTGCTCCCCGCCGGTCACGAGGTCACCATCGGGGTCCCGAATCGCTGGAACGGCCGCTTCTGGGGGCGGACCGGCTGCCACTTCAACCGAGAGGGACGAGGGCACTGTGAGACGGGCGACTGCGAGGGCAGGTTCCAGTGCACCGACTACGGCGCGATCCCGGCGGCGCTCGCCGAGTACAACCTCGATTCCTACGACCACCTCGACTTCTACGACGTCAGCATGGTCGACGGCTCGAACGTGCCCATGTACATCGACACGCTCCACGCCTCGACGAAGGACCGCATCAGCCCGGACGGCTGCTCGGCGGCGGGCTGCACCAGGATCGTGGTCTGTCCACCGGTGCTCCAGGTGCACGCCGGGGGCACGGTCGTCGGCTGCCTGTCCGCCTGCGCACGGTTCGGCACCGACCCCTACTGCTGTCGCGGGTCGTGGTCGAGCCGCTCGGTCTGCATTCCGACGAGATGGCCGATCGACGACGCGGCGGTGTTCAAGCGAGCCGAGCCGTCCGCCTACTCGTACGCGTACGACGACGCGACCAGCACCTTCACCTGCGCCGGCGGGTGTGTCTACCGGATCACCTTCGGCGTCACACCGTGATCGCGCCATGCAGGCGCGGCGCGCTCGAACCGTGTGGCGGTCACGTCCGGCACTCGTGCCGGTCGGAGTCGTCTGTCGACCTTCATCCATGGCCGGATGGTCGCGCGCCCTCCGACCGGCGCCGGACGAGCGGGTGTCAGAGGGAGAAGGTCCAGTACGTCGCAAGCCGCGCTTTCCGGCCCTGCTCAGGACTGGCCGGGCATGATCGAGGCGATGTCCGAACACGGATCAGGAGAAATGGGACTCATGACTACGAGCTCCGGCATGTCCCGGGACCGCCTCGCCCATCTGCAGGCCGTCGTCGAGCAAGACGTCGAGTCCGGGCTCTACTACGGCGCCTCGATCAAGGTGGCACGGCACGGGGAGCTCGCGCTCGATCTGGCAGTCGGGTTCGCCGATGCCGAGAGGACACAGCCGATTCGGGCCGACTCCGTGTTCAGCGTCTTCTCGCTGACCAAGGCGTTCATCAACATCTTGACGTTGCGGGCGATCGAGCTGGGGCAGTTCGCGCTGACGACCAAGATGGTCGACCTGATTCCGGAGTTCGCCGGCGCCCCACGCGATCGAGCGACGATCTTCAATTTCCTGACCCACACCACCGGGATGCCGAGCGTCTGGGAGGCCGAGCCGGGGATGTACGTCGACCGCCTCGACGAGACCGTCGCGGCGGTGTGTGAGCACGTCCACGGTGTCGTCGAACCCGGGACGCGCTGCGACTACTCGCCGATGGCCAACCATGCGCTGCTCGGCGAAGTGCTGCGACGGACCGACCCGAGCGGGCGGACGATCCATCACATCCTGGAGCAGGATCTCCTCGCTCCGCTCGAGATGACCGACACCTGGCTCGGCGTCCTACCTCATATGCGGGCCCGCCACGTCGTCCCTGACATGCGCGGCCTCATCCCCGTCAAGGCGTTGGCGCACGGAGCCCCCGGGGACAACGGGCTGTACGTCGCCGAGTCCAATGAGGCGACCTGGGTCGGCGCCGCTTCGACGACCGGCGATCTCTTGGCCGTCGCCGAGATGCTGCGGAACGGCGGCACCCTCGCCGGCGCCCGCGTCCTGAGCCCGCGGTCGATCAGCGTCGCCCGCAGGAACTGGACCGGCGAGCTCCCCAACGAGCTATACCGAGCGGTGGCCCTGCGCGCCGGCTACGCGCCCCCACCCGCATACATCGGCTTGGGCTTCAATGTGCGCGGCACGCAGATCGTCCGCCACCAGTTGGGCACGCTCACCTCGCCGGAGACCTTCGGCAACTACGGTGCCGGCAGCGCCGTCTACTGGGTGGAACCCGAGCTCGACGTGACGTTCGTCGCGCTCACCGCCGGGCTGCTCAGCCAGGCCCGGAACATCGACCGCTTCCAGCGGCTCGCCGACATCGTCGTCTCCGCAGCGCTCTGACGATCGGTCCGAGCCGGCGACCCCGGCCGCGCAGCCGGTCGCGCCACGGTCGGCACGTCCTCAACGGCGTCATCACCCCCGCGCCTTTCCCGGTGCGCTCCGTCCCACGAAGACATGATCGGCGCTGCCGTCGGAGCACCTGCCAGAGCGACCGTCTCGGATCATCCGAGTACCGGTGCTCGGATCAGGAGCACCCGACTGGACATCGGTGGCCGCGCCGCCGCCGGAGGGGTCCGGTCAGCCGCGAAACGCCGCCTGGCAGCCCTCCCGGTGGGATCCACCGTCGAGGACGACCCCGCACTCGGGGCAGAGCAGCCCGGCCCAGCAGGCGGGATCGCCGCCTTCGTCCGGCACGGGCTGGGCCGGCGGCGTGACGTCCCCGGCGGGAGCGCCCGGATCGTGCTCGTCGACGCCGAGGAAGTCGATCGAGAACGAGACCGCCCCGAGCGGTCGCACGTGATGTTCGACGTCGGGGGGGATGGCCTGGGTCGAGCCGGGGCCCAACACGAGGCTTATCGGCGGCGCGGTCGACGCGACGAACTGCAACCGTCCGCGACGCACCAGGATCCGTCCCCACGTGCCGCTGGCGACGTGGTTAGCATGCAGCAGGCCCGGCGGGATCGTGCGCTCGTCCCACTCCTTGCTGGACCGAACGAGCCGGAGGCCGTCGGGCAGTTCGGCTCGGTCGCAGAGCGGACAGTCGAGCGGTGTCCCGAGCCTGGCCGCCCGCCCCTCGGCGTCGACCACCCACGGCCTGGCCTGGAACGGTGGGCGATGACGGACGTGCTGGTTGTGGCCGCAGGTGAGCTCCGCGACCCAGTCGTCCGCCTCGTCGCGGTGGTAGCCGACGATCGACCGCCTCACGGTCGGAGCGTAACCGGGTGACCGGTCAACCGCAGCTCCCCGGCCGACAGGGCGGTGGCGGCCACGGCCCGCTCCCTCACCGGCCGCGCCGGGCGGGCGCATCGCTTGCCGCCATGTCTTCGGTGACGCGCCTCGTGACCTTGCGCAGCGTCAGCACCCGTTCCGCGTGGCGCTCCTCCTCGAGGAGCTCCTGGCGCGCCGCGAGCAGGTCGAACTGCGTGATGAGACCGTCGAGGTGGCTGGAGTCGCGCCGGTCGACGACGGGGACCACGCCGAGCCTCAAGGCGGCCATGCGATCGGCCACCGAGCGCAGGATCTCGTCCGAGTGCGCGACGGCGGTGGGAGCGATCATCACGTCGTGCACCTGCTCCTCCGGTCGATCCCTGGCCGCGAGCACCGCCGACCACGGGAGGACCCCGACGAGTCGGTCGTCACCGCTCACCACCGGGTACAGCCGTTGGCGCCGCTCAGGCGAGCCTTCGGTGAGTGCGCGGTAGACCTCGCCGAGCTTGCGTGTCGGCTCGACGGTGTAGACGTCGGTGTCCATGACCTCGCGCACGAACGTCGCCTCAAGGGGGTCGACGGCGTACTCCCGCATGACATGGAAGCCCCGTCGGGCGACCTTTTCTGTGAGGATCGATCGCTTCAGGACGAGAACGCTGACGAGGTGGGAGACCGTGGCCACGAGCAGCAGGACGAGCAGGCTGTTCTCGTCGTGGGTGAGCTCGAACGCGAAGACGACGGCGGTGAACGGGGATCGCGTGACACCGCTGAGTGCCCCGGCCATCCCGATGAGCGCCCAGACCCCCGGCGAGGCTCCCGGCAGGAGATGTCCGAGAACGCCACCGAGCGCAGCCCCCATCATCAAGATCGGGGCGAGGATGCCGCCGCTCGTTCCTCCGCCGAGGCCGCCAGACCAGATGACCAGCTTGACCACGAACAGGAGGGCCAGGGCGCCCGTGCTGAGCTGGCCCAGCAGCTCGGCGTGGATCGTGTTGTAGCCGACGCCGAGTGCCCGTCGATCGACGAGACCGCCGAGACCGATGATCAGGCCACCGATCATCGGCCACCACATCCAGTGGAGGCGCCCCGTCAGCTTCTTGAAGAGATCCTCGGAGCGGTACACGGCTTGCGTCATGACCCAGGCGGCCAAGCCGGCCGCAATGCCGATGACTGCCGCCCCCAGCAGGACGACGCCCCCGAGCGGCGCGTGGCCCGGGACCGGGAACAGGGGTTGTGGCGACACGAGGCCGGCGTTCGCCATCGCCATGCGGAGCCCGTCGGCGGTCGACGCCGCGATGCCGATGAGGACCATCGAGCGCGGCCGGAACTCGAAGGCCAACAGCTCCACCCCGAACAGCGTGGCCGCCACGGGGGTGCCGAACACCGCGCTCATCCCGGCAGCCGCGCCTGCGACCAGCAGGCTTCGCCGCTCGGCGGCCGTCAGCCGGAAGAGCTGACCGACGATCGACCCGACGGCACCGCCGGTCAAGATGATCGGGCCCTCGGCACCGAACGGGCCGCCGGTCCCGATGCTGATCGCGCTCGAGACGGGCTTCAAGACGGCGAGGCGCGGCTGGACGCGACCGCCGTTGATCAGGATCCGTTCCATCGCCTCGGGGATGCCGTGACCGCGGATCTGCTCAGAGCCGAAGCGCGCCATCAGCCCGACGATGAGACCGCCACCGACCGGGATGACGATGGCGATAGCACCGAGGTCATTGGCGTTCGGCGAGACCAGATGGACGCTCAAGCGCTGGTAGTAGAAGAGGTTCGTGAAGAACCCGATCATGTCGAGGAGCGCCAGCGAGATGCCGGCTCCGAGCGCCCCGACGGCGATCGCCAAGGGGACGAGCCGCAGGATCGCAGGCGTGGTCGTGAAGTCGCCCGGCGCGCGCTCGGTGGCGCTCCGGGAGCGCAGGTCGGCCCCGAAGTAGGTGGTTGCAGCCGCGACCGGGGCGCCGTCCGGTTCCTCGCGGGTGCCGGCCGCTTCGGCTTCGGCACGGTCCTCCGCCTTCTCGGTCGGCGCCTCGCTCGAGGACTGGACGGGGGCCGCTCTCGTCGCCGCATCGGATTCGGTCATGCCCGCGCCCCGGCGTCGGGGCTGACGACCGGGCCAGAGATCGGAGACGAGATGCCGTTGGTCGCGTCGCCAACATTCCATCGTGGCACGATACTATCCCGGCACGGTGAACCCGCGCGGCGCGCCACCTCGTGCGCATCGGGAACCTCCCGGCTGACCGCAATCCACATATACCCCATCGGGTATAATGGTCGGTGTCGAAAGTCCCGATCGGGACGCGGCGGAGAGGACCTGATGTTCGGCAGCAGTCATGCGGTGCCCGCCACCGAGGCGATCGCGCTGGTCAACGAAGGCGCCAGGCTCGTCGACGTGCGGGAGCCCAGCGAGTTCTCGAGTGGCCACGCGGCGGGAGCGGTGTCGATGCCGCTCGGACAGCTCGAGCGACAGCTCTCCGTTCTGACCTCGGCGGGCGCCGTGCTCGTCATCTGCGCGAGCGGGGTGCGCTCTCGGACCGCGACTCGCCAGCTGAGGGCGGGGGGCGTGTCGGCGACGAACGTGAAGGGTGGTCTGCGCGGCTGGCAGGCAGCCGGTGGCCCGGTGAGCCGGGGCTCGCGATGACGTCGACGCTGCGTGTCGTCGTGGTCGGCGGCGTTGCGGGCGGCATGTCCGCTGCGACCCGACTGCGGCGCCTCGACGAATCTGCCTCCATCACCGTCATCGAGCGTTCCGGCCACGTGTCCTACGCGAACTGCGGGCTGCCGTACTTCGTCGGGGGCGTGATCGAGGACGAGGACGATCTGCTCCTCCAGACACCTGAGCGCCTCTTCGAGCGGTTCCGTCTCGATGTACGTGTCGATGCTGAGGTCGTGGCGATCGACGTCGCCGCCCGCGAGCTCACGGTTCGGTCCACCCTCGACGGGACGGCGACGACGCTGCCCTACGACAAGCTCGTCCTCAGCCCCGGTGCCGTTCCGGTGAGACCATCGATCCCTGGCTTCGCCCGTGTCCGCGTGCTTCGTACCGTCGAGGACGCCGAGCGCCTCGCGAGCGACGTGACAAGCGGTCCGAGCACCGCCGTCGTGATCGGCGCCGGGTTCATCGGCCTTGAGACCGCCGAGAACCTCTCGCTGAACGGCATCGCCGTCACGGTCGTCGAAGCCGTCGATCAGGTGCTGAGCCCCCTCGACCCTGAGCTCGCAATCCTCGTAGCTGCCGAGCTCGTCGCCCACGGAATCGCGCTCGAGACGGGCACCGCGGTGACCGAGATCACCGACTCCGGTGTCGTGCTCGCCGACGGCCGCGAGGTCCCCGGTGAGCTCGTGATCGGATCCGTCGGCGTCCGCCCGGACGTCCGCCTCGCCGAGATGGCTGGACTCGCGCTCGGCCCGAGCGGCGGGATGTCGGTCGATCAGGCCGGTCGGACGAGCGACCCCGACATCTATGCCGTCGGCGACGCCGTCGAGAAGGAGGACTCGGTCGGCGGCGGGACGTCCCTGATCACCCTCGCCAACGTGGCGAACCGTCAAGGTCGGAGGGCCGCAGATGACATCTGCGGCCTCCCAGTCCGGCGGGCTCCGTCGCTCGGGACCGCCATCGTCAAGGTGTTCGGGCTGAGCGCAGCCGTGACGGGCTGGAACGAGAAGCGCCTCCGGGCGGCGGGTCGGCGCTTCCGGGTGCTCCACTCGCACCCCATGAGCCACGCCACCTACTACCCGGGAGCCGAACCGATGTCCCTCAAGCTCATCTTCGACCCCGACGACGGGACCATTCTCGGCGCGCAGGGGGTCGGGGGTGACGGGGTCGACAAGCGGATCGACGTGCTAGCGACGGCGATGACGGCTGGGATGCCCGCCGAGTCGCTCGCCGATCTCGAGCTGGCCTACGCGCCCCCGTTCTCGTCGGCCAAGGATCCGGTCAACATGCTCGGCTACATGGCCGAGAACGTCCGCTCCGGGGAGTGCGACGTCGTCGAGCCCGACGAGATCGCCGGCGCCATGGCCTCAGGCTGGGTGCTGCTCGACGTCCGAACCGCAGGTGAGCACGCCAACGGCTCCATCCCCGGCAGCATCAACGCGCCGCTGGACGCGTTGCGCGAGGAACTTCCTCGCCTCGGCACCGGGCCGTTCGTCGTCTACTGCGAGGTCGGCCAGCGCGGGCACACCGCGACCTCGCTCCTGCACGAGCTCGGGATCGAGGCGCGCAACCTCGACGGCGGCTACCGGAGCTGGCTCGCCGCTGATGCCGCCCGTCGAGGTGAGCCCGAGCGACTCGTCAAGGCAGCTTCGTGAGCAGGTGGAGGACCTCGTCGCGCAGCGGGTCGGACACCGCTCGCCGACCGCACGTTCGCATCGGTCGGCCAGACCGGCGGCGATGAACAGGAGGCCTGGCTTCGTGGGCGCTGCGCGCCTATAGGCAGGCTGGCGACCACGACTGTTGTCGGTCCTTCCCGATGTTCAGTCGCGGACCGCCCGACCGATGATGTGGGGTGCCGCGGGCGCGGACATGACGCGGGGCTGGAAGTCGAACCGCCGGCAGGCCTCGATGCGAAAGCCGCTGCTCGCGATGGCGGCCTCGGTGTCCCGGTTCGGGTGGCAGCCTCCGAGGAGGCGCGACCAGATCCAGTCGACGCGGTCCTGAAGACGAGCCCGGCGTGGGTCACTCGACCGGACATGTTCATAGAAGCGCAGCTCGCCGCCTGGTCGGATTACCCGACGGATCTCGGCGAGGGCACGACGCTGGTCCGGCACCGAGCACAGCACGAGCGAGGTGATGCCGGCGTCGAACGCCCCGTCCTCGGCGGGTAGCCGATCGGCCGTCCCGTCGACGACCCGAATCGGGACACGAGCGGCGGCCGCCGCGTTCACGGCGAGCCTGCGCATGTGGGCCTCGGGCTCGCTCGCCACGATCTCAGTCACGCCGACGGGGTAGTGGTCGAAGTTGAGCCCGGTGCCGGCTCCGATCTCGACCACCCGACCGGTCAGCCCGGCGAGCAGTTCCTCGCGATGCTCGGCCACGCCCGCCTGCTCCGCGACGTCGGCCATTCGCCCGTACATTCGAGCGAACAGCGGATGATGCACCTCGGCCATGAGCGAAAGCCTGCCAAAGGCCGGCACGGGAAGTCGACCTCGGCTGCGTCGACTGACGGCCGAGGCTGTCGGGGAAGGATGGCCCGTCCGCCTGCGGCGCGCTATCTGGAGGCTATGTCGCTCACCAGCTCGCGACTGCCCGCAGCCGCCCTCTCATCCGCGCCCGCGTTCGGAGTCGGGCGGGGCGACAGACTCGGGCGGGTACGTCCCGCCCATCTTCCGGTCAACCCGGATCGGAGCTTGCGAGGTGCCGTTCCGGACGGTCCATCACCACTTCGTTCGCCCTCGGGAAGCGGGCCTCGGTGGCGCCGAAGTCAGGCGGACCGCATTACGTCTTCCTGGGCCCGGGCCGCGACCCGACGGCGGCCAGCATGCCGCCGGGGCTCATGTCCCGACGACCGCGCTTAGCTCCCCACCACCTCTGCCAGGGCCTCGAGCGAGGCCAGCGAATGACCCTCCAGGAACTCGTCGACGTACGGCAGGGCCGCCGCCATCCCCCTGGCCAGCGGGGCGTAGCCGGGCGTGGCCTTCAGCGGGTTCACCCAGACGATCTTGTGCGCCACCCGCGACAGCCGCTCCATCTCCGTCGCCAGCACGTCGGGCTCACCCCGGTCCCAGCCGTCGGAGAGGACCACGACGACTGCGCCCCTGGCAAGGCCCCGCGTACCCCAGCGGTCGTTGAACTCCCGCAGCGCCTCTCCGAGGCGGGTCCCGCTCGACCAGTCCGGCACGGCCCGGGCCGCCCGCGTCATGGCCACGTCGGGGTCGTGCAGCGAGAGCTCCCTCGTCAGGCGGGTTAGCCGTGTCCCGATCGTGAACGCCTCCACGCTGTCCTCGGCCAGTGACGGCGACGTGGAGGAAGCGGACCAGCGCCCGGGCGTAGGGTTCCATCGATCCGCTCACGTCGCAGAGGAGCACCACGCGGCGGGGTCGATCACCCTGTTCGAGCCACGCCCGCCGGACGGGCTCGCCCCCCGCCCGCAGCGCGTGGCGCACCGTGCGCCGGAGATCGGGGCGTTGCCCCCTGGACCGGGCCGGCTGCAATCGCCGGGTGCGACGCCGCGTTCCGGCGAACCGGAGCGAGGCCATGAGGCGCTGGGCCTCCGCCAGCTCCCACGAGGTGCAAGCGGCGAAGTCCTTGGTGCGCAGGACCTCGGCCCCGCTGTAGCGGAGGTGGACCTGCCTGCGCTCGTCCTCGGCCTCCTCGTCCTCCTCGGACTCGGCGAGATCGATCTCCTCCTTGGCAACGTCGACAACCAGGGTCAGCGGCTCCGGATCGACCTCGAGCGCCAGACGAGTGGTGCTCTCGCCGAGCCAGAAGGCGGCAAAGGCCCGGTCGTAGGCGGCCGAGTCCTCCGGTCGGCGCACCAGGGTGGCGCGCCCCGCCCAGTAGACAGGCCCCCTCCGGAGCAGGCCCACGGCCGAGAGCGCCTGGGCGTAGGCCACCGACGCGTCCGGGGGGACGGCCAGGCCCGACCGCCGGAGCACCCGTGCGAAGGCCACGGCCAGCCGCTCGGGCTGGGAGGCGGCGCTCGGCGCGGCGACCCTGGTCATGCGAGAGTCCCCCTCACCCCGCCCGCTGCGCCGCGGCGCGGGCGAGCTCACAGATGCCGGCTGCCCGCACCCGTTCCGCGTCCTCCCGGTACTTGAGCACGGTGCCGAGCGTCAGCTCGACGCCGGCCTCGTCCAGGTCCCTGCGACCCAGCGCGGCCAACGCCTCGGCCCAGTCGATGCTCTCGGCCACGCCGGGCGGCTTATAGAGACCCATCCCCCGCATCTGCTCCACCGCCGCCGCCACCTGTCGGGCCAGCTTCACTCCGACGCGCGGCGCCCTCAGCGTGACGATCTCGACCTCCCGCTCGAAGTCAGGATGGTCGACCCAGTGGTACAGGCACCGGCGCTTCAAGGCATCGTGCAGGTCCCTCGTCCGGTTGGACGTGATGACGACGATCGGGGGCACCTCGGCCGTGAAAGTCCCGAGCTCGGGGACCGTCACCGAGTAGTCCGAGAGCACCTCGAGCAGGAACGCCTCGAACTCGTCGTCAGCCCGGTCCACCTCATCGACGAGCAGCACGGGGCGAGGCCCTGACGGGTCGGCAGTCACGGCGGCGAGGAGCGGCCGGCGGACCAGGAACCGCTCCGAGTAGAGCTCGTCCTCCACCTCGGCCGGGACGCCCGTGCCACTGCTCACGCCCCGTGCCTCGGCGGCCCGCAAGTGGAGCAGCTGGCGCGAGTAATCCCACTCGTAGACAGCCTGTGCCACGTCGATGCCCTCGTAGCACTGGATGCGCAGCAGCTCGCCCGCGGTCCAGCGCGACAGCACCTTGGCCACCTCGGTCTTGCCGACCCCGGCGTCGCCCTCGAGGAGCAGCGGACGCCGCATCGCCAGCGCGAGGTAGACGACGGTCGACAGCCCCTCATCAGCCAGGTACCCATGGCGGGCGAGCGCGTCGCGCACCTCGTCCGGACCGCCGACCCCGGCCCGGCCGGGCGCGTCCTCCTCGGCCGAGGACTCGCTCACTGGCCCTCGTGCCCGGCCGCGGCCTCCTCGAGGGCCCTGCGGACCAGCACCGTGACCAGGTGGCGGCGGAACTCGGCGCTGGCGTTCAGGTCGCTCGGTGGGTCGAGCCCCTCTGCGGCTCGCGCCGCAGCCTCGGCGGGGGTCGCACCGCCGGCCATGGCCTCCTCGACCGCCGTCGCCCGCAACGGCGTCGAGCCCATGCTCGATCAGCGCGACCCGGGGCGACCCGTCGGCGACCGCCGCCACCCCGACGATGGCCCAGTCCTGCGCCCGGCGGTTGGAACTTCTGGAACGACCAGCCGGCGCTCGCCGACTTCGGCACCCGGATCTCGGTGAGCATCTCGTCCGGCGCCGAGGGCCGTCTCGAAGAAGCTCCGTGAAGAACTCGGTCGGCGGCGATCGTCCGCTCGCCGCCCGGGCCCTGAACGACGAAGTCCGCCCCGAGCGCGAGCACCACCGCCGGCAGGTCCGAGGCCGGGTCGCCGTGGGCGAGCGAGCCCCCGATCGTGCCGCGGTGCCGCACCTGCGGGTCGCCGACCTGGCCGGCGCGTGGGCGCAGGATCGGCAGCCTCGGCCCGGCGCACCGGGTCGGTCTCGAGGTCGTGATGGCGCGTCAGCGCGCCGATCGCCACGTGGTCGCCCGGCGTCGCGTACGTAGGCGCAGCTCGGTGAGCCGGCCCGACGTCGACGAGCAGCGACGGGCGCGGCGAGGCGCAGCTTCATGATCGGCAGCAGCGAGTGGCCGCCGGCGAGCAGCTTCGCGTCCGTCGCCGCGCGCCGAGCAGCGCGACCGCGTGCTCGACCGACTCGGCCCGCTCGTAGTCGAACGTGGCGGGGATCACGTGGCTCTCGCCTCCGTCTTGGATCGCGTCGCCAGACGCCGCTCGGGCGTCGCCGGCATCTCGATGTCGGTGACGCCGAGGTGGCGCGAGGGCGTCGACGACGGCGTTGATCGACGGCCGGGGCGGCGGCGATCGTGCCCGGCCTCCCCCACGCCCTTCGCGCCGATGCGGGTTGGTGGGGCTCGGGGTGACCGTCCGGCCGAGGTCGAACGACGGCAGCTCGGCCGCCGCCGGGCACGAGGTAGTCGGCCAGGGTGCCGTGTCAGCAGGTTGCCCTCCGTCGTCGTAGAGCGCCTCCTCGTACAGCGCCTGCGCGATGCCCTGGGCGATGCCGCCGTGCACCTGGCCCTCGACGATCAGCGGGTTGACACTGGTTGCCGCAGTCGTCGACCGCGACGTAGCGCACGCAGCTCGCACCTCGCCCGTCTCGCGTGTCCACCTCGACCACGCCGACGTGCGCGCCGCACGGGCCAGGAGAAGTTGGGCGGGTCGTAGCGTCACCGTCGCCTCGAGCGTCGGCTCCATGCCCGTCGGGCAGGTCGTGGGCGGTGAAGGCCTCGAACGCGACCGCGCCGAGGGGCATCGCCTTGTCGCGGCGAGCCCCTGCACGCGTGAACGCGCCGCCCTCGATACTCGAGGTCCTCCGCGGCCGACCTCCAGCTGGTGCGCCGCGATCAGCGCGCGCCTTCTCGATGCACCTTGCTCGGCCGCCAGCGTAGAGCGCCGCGCCGCCGACCGAGAGGCGAGCGGACTGCCGTACGTGTCGATCCCGAGCGGCGACACCGCCGTGTCGCCGTGGAGCACCTCGACGTCGTCAGGGTCGATCGCCGAGCTGGTCGGCCACGATCTGCGACCACGCGGTCTCGTGGCCCTGGCCGTGCGGCGAGGTGCCGGTCACCACCTGTACCTTGCCGGTGGGCAGGACCCGGATCGTGGCGGCCTCCCAGCCGCCCGCCGAGTAGTTGAGCGACGCCAGGATCCGCGACGGCGCGAGGCCGCACATCTCGATGTAGGTCGAGAGGCCGATCCCGAGCTGCTTCGGTCGCCCGCGCTCGCGGCGCGCCTGCTGCTCGGCTCGCAGGCCCGTCGTAGCCGAGCCAGCTCGAGCGGCCTTGTCGAGCGCCGGCGTGCGTAGTTGCCGCTGTCGATAGTCAGGCCCGGGCGATCGCGGTGTACGGGAACTTCTCCGTGGGGATGAAGTTCCGGCGCCGCAGCTCCGACCGGGTCCATGCCGAGCTCGCGCGCGAGCGCGTCCATCGCCCGCTCGATGGCGTAGGTCGCCTCGGGCCGGCCGGCGCCGCGGTAGGCGTCGGTGGGCGTCTTGTTGGTGAACACGCCGTGCAGCTGAACGCGTAGGCGGGCACGTCGTAGACGCCGGCGTACAGGAAGGCGCCGAGCAGCGGGATGCCCGGCGTGACGAGCTGCAGGTAGGCGCCCATGTCGGCGCAGCAGGTCGGACCCGGACGCGCTGTCAGCTTGCCGTCGTGCGTCGGCGGCCAGCTCGATCTGCTGGATCATGGCCGCGGCCGTGGATCGTCGCGACTGGGAGTCCTCGGTCGCTCCTCGATCCACTTGCACCGGCCGGCGGAGCCGCCGCGCCAGCGCGACGCACGAGCAGCTCCTCGGCGTAGACGTTCGAGCTTCGAGCCGAAGCCGCCGCCCACGTCCGGGGCGACCACGCGCAGCTTGCGCCTCGGGGATGCCGAGGGTGAGCGCGAGCACGTGCGCAGGATGTGCGGGATCTGCGTCGCCGAGTAGATGCGTGTACTCGCCGCCGAAGGGCTGCGGCACGACGCACACGCCGCGCGGCTCGATGGCGTTCGGGATCAGGCGCTGCTGGACGTAGCGCTCGCTTGACGACGACGTCGGCGCCTCGGCGAAGGCCCGCTCCACCGCCTCAGCGTCGGGGGCCAGCTCCCAGATGTAGGAGCGGTTGGTGCCGAGAGCCGCGTGGACCGAGTACCCGGTCCGACGCCGCGTCCTCGAGGTCGACAACGGCGGGGAGCGGCTCGTAGTCGACCTCGACCGCTCGACGCCGCGTCCTGGCCTGTGCGCTCGGTCTCGGCCACCACGACCGCCACGCCGTCGCCCGCGTAGCGCGACCTCGTCGGTGGCGAGCGGGTAGTGGGGCGGGTTCTTCATGTCCGCGGTCGACCGGCCACGCGCAGGGCATCGGCGCGGCCCACTCGCTCGTGCAGGTCGGCGCCGGTGAAGACGGCGACGACGCCGGGCATCGCCTGGGCCGCCGACAGGTCGATCGCGGTGATCCGGGCGTGGGCGTATGGGCTGCGCACGACGCTCAGGTGCAGCGGCGCCGGGCACGGCGAGGTCGTCGACGTAGAGGGCCTCGCCCGGCAGCAGCGCGGGTCCTCCTTGCGGCGGAGCCGGTGCCCATACGGTGCCGGGCGCTCTCGGCTGGTCGGTGCCGGTGACCGTGGTGCTCATCGCACCAGCTCCTTCGTCGTGGCGGCCGCCAGCACCGCCTGCACGATGTTGTGGTAGCCGGTGCAGCGGCACAGGTTGCCCTCGAGACCGTCGCGCACCTCCGCCTCGGTCGGGTCGGGGTTCTCCCGGAGCAAGCGAGGCCGCCGCCATCACCATGCCCGGCGTGCAGTACCCGCACTGCAGGCCGTGGTGCTCGCGGAAGGCCTCCTGCATCGGATGCAGCTCCCGTCAGAGCGGGCCAGCCCCTCGATGGTCGTGATCTCCGCGCCGTCCGCCTGGACCGCCAGGACCGTGCACGACTTCACCGACTCCCCGTCGAGGAGCACCGTGCACGCGCCGCACGACGAGGTGTCGCAGCCGACGTTGGTGCCGGTGAGCCCCAGGACGTCCCGGATGTAGTGCACCAGGAGCAGCCGCGGCTCGACGTCGTGCTCGAACCAGGTGCCGTTCACCGTCATGCTCAGCCTCATGGTCAACCTCCTTCAGCCGTCCCCTCCCCGGGGAGCTGGTCTGACCCGAGATCGCCCAAGGGCGACTCGGATCCCGCGAGCGCCCAGGCCGGCCACCGCCGACGAGGGCCGTCACTGGGCGGCGGCGGGCCCGGCAGGGCTGCCCGGGGGCCGGGGCTAGGCACCAGCGGAGATGGCCCGCCAGATCCGCTCAGGGCTGGTGGGCATGTCGATGTGGCGCACGCCGAGGTGGGCCAGGGCGTCGACCACGGCGTTCTGGACCGCCGGGGTCGACCCGATGGTGCCGGACTCGCCGATCCCCTTGGCCCCGAGCTCGTTGACCGGCGTCGGTGTCTCCATCCGAACGGTCTCGAAGCTGGGCAACTCGGTGGCGCTGATGAACGGATAGTCGGCCAGGGTCGTGGTGAGGGGGTTGCCGTCCTCGTCGTAGCGGAACTCCTCCAGCAGCGCCTGGGCCGCCCCCTGGGCCAAGCCGCCGTGCACCTGCCCCTCGGCCAGGAGTGGATTGAGGATCCTCCCGGCGTCGTCGACCGCCACCAGGCGGCGGAGCACGGCCTTGCCGGTCTCGATGTCGACGTCCACGACCGCCAGGTGGGCGCCGAACGGGAAGGTCGGCCCAGGAGGGGTGAAATCGACCTCCGCCAGGAGCGGCGAGCCCTTCTCGACCGCCGCCTGGGCCAGCTCGGCCCAGTTCCGGGCCGCCGTGGGCGTCCCCGCCACGTGGAGGCCGCCACCTGCCGGGTCCACCACGATGTCGGAAGGGTTGGCCTCCAGCAGCTCAGCGGCGAGCTCCTTTGCCATCTCGACGACCCTGGTGGCGGCTTGGCGGGCGGCGACACCACCGGTCTGGAGCGAGCGCGACCCGAACGTGCCGACGCCGCGCGCCACGAGGTCGGTGTCGGACTGGATGAACTCCACGTCCTCGATCGCCAGGCCCAGCGTCTCGGCGACCAGCATCGACCACGCAGTGGCGTGGCCCTGGCCGTGCGCCGAGGTGCCGGTCTTGACGACCACCTTCCCGCCTGGGCGGACCTCCACCGAGCTGAACTCGCTCCCCGGGACGCCGTTTGTGATCTCCACGTAGACCGACAGGCCGAGCCCGAGCTGGAGCGTCTGGCCCGAGCTGCGCCGCTCGGCCTGCTCCTTGCGCAACTCGTCGTACCCGGCCGCCTCCAGCACGAGGTCCAGGGCGCGGCCGTAGTCGCCGACGTCGTAAATCGTGCCGGTGGGGGTGGTGAACGGGAAGCGATCGGCTGCGACGAGGTTCCGGCGGCGCACCTCGGCGGGGTCCATCCCGATCTCCACGGCGAACAGGTCCACTGCCCGTTCGACGGCTGCGGTGGCCTCGGGACGGCCGGCACCCCGGTACGGGACCATCGGCGTGGTGTTGGTGACGACCGACCGGCTGCTGAACTCGGCCCGTTCGATGGCGTAGGTCCCGGTCAGCATGACCCGGGTCAGGAACGGCAGGAAGGCCCCGAGAGACGGGTAGGCGCCGGCGTCCTGGATCACCTCGAGCCGGTAGGCGCTCACGGTCCCGTCCCGGGAGCCGCCGATGGTGACATCCTGGATCTGCCCCCGGCCGTGACCGAGCCCCACCATGCTCTCCGAGCGGGTCTCGACCCAACGCACGGGCCGGGAGAGGCGGCGGGCCAGCCATGCCACCAGTAGCTCGTCCGGATACTCCGTCGCCTTGGCGCCGAACCCCCCGCCCACGTCGGGCGCGATGACGTGGACCTGCGCCGTGTCGACGCCGAGCATCCGGGTGAGCGAGTCGCGCACCGCGAACGGGGCCTGGCTGGTGGCCCAGAAGGTCAGGCGCCCGTCCTCCCCCCAGCTGGCGGCCGAGGCGCGCACCTCCAGGGGACAGGGCGCGAGTCGCTGGTTGATGATGCGCCGGTGGACCACCACCTCGCATCCGTCGAACAGCGACTCGTCACGCTCGGAGGTCACCTCCGCGGCGACGTTGGTCCCCGCCTCGGGGAACAGGATGGTCTCCCCGGCGAGCGCGTCCTCCGGGCTGACCACGACCGTCAACGGGTCGTAGTCGACGGCGACCAGCTCGGCGGCGTCCACCGCCTGGGCCCTGGACTCCGCCACGACCGCCACCACCGGCTCGCCCACGAAGCGCACGACCCCGTCGGCGAGGACGGGCCGCACCATGGTCTGCTCGATCATCGGCATCCCGGGGCCGATCGGCGCCAGCCCCAGGTCGGAGGCAGTCACCACGTCCAGCACGCCCGGGGCCTGGCGGGCGGCCGCGACGTCGACCTGCTCGATGCGGGCGTGGGCGAGCGGTGAACGGACGTAGACGACCCAGGCTGCTCCGGGCAATGCCACGTCGTCGACGTAGGTGCCACCCGCCGTCAGGAACTTGACATCCTCCTTGCGCAGGACGCGGTTACCAAGGATGCTCAAGACGCCGACCCCCCTTCTTGCCTACCCGCAGGCTACCGATCGCGTAATCGCCGTGCCGGCCCCCCCAGAAGGGGCGCAGCTGAGCGGCAAGGCCAGGCGCGTCCGCCCGGGCCCCCATGTCTGTCTGCCTGCCGGCCGGCGTCGCCTCAGCCGTTGATCGCTCCGCTGGTCGAGCGAAGGCTCGTCGGCACCCGGCCGGATCGGTGCGCCAGGATCTCGGCGACGGTCGCGACGGCCGTCTCCTCAGGCGTCCTTGCGCCGAGGTCGAGGCCCACCGGCCCGTGGACCCGGTCAATCGACGCGTCGTCCACGCCGAGCGCCTGCAGGCGTTCGCGCCTGGCCGCCTGTGTGTGGCGCGAGCCGAGCGCGCCGACATAGCAACCGGCACCGAGCGCTGCGGCGAGCGCCGGGGTGTCCACCTCGGCGTCGTGCGACAGCACGACGACGGCGTCGGACCACCCGAAGGAGCCGACGATGTCAGCGGTCCTCGCCTGCCACCGGTCCTCGACCACGACCGACCATCGGAGGAGTCTCCCTTGTGCCGCCAAGGCTTCAGCCAGGTCCCCCGAACCGACGACGACGAGCGTGGTCGACGGGAAGGAGGCCTCGACGACGAGACGGACGTCGCCGTGAGGCTGGATGTCGGTGGAGTCGCGCCCCCACCGGAGCGCCTGGCGCGCCGCCAGCTCCGCTGCGTCGTCGATGCCGGGATCGGGCAATGAGCCGTGCCGCTCAAGGCTGCGAGAAACGGGGTCGTCCACGAACGCCATGGTGATGGCGGGCGTGCCACGACCCGGGTCGTCGAAGACCGCGGTGACCAGCGCCACCGGCCATCCCGCCTCGAGCGCCGACCAAGCTCCCAGCGGCACCCTCGAGGCGTCGGAGAGCAGGACGGTGGCGACCCCGCCGCACGCGAGCCCCGCTCCGACAGCCTCGGCGTCGCCGATCCGGACCTCGACGAGGGAGGGCGCGTCGGTCCCGCTCGCCGCGCAGCGTCCCATCGGCCGCCCCCCCGAGGAGCGATCCCGCGCTCGCACCGTCGTCGAACAGCACGAGCGTCTCCCCGGCCCGCCGGCCGCCAAAGCCCTCGAACCCGACGACGCGTGCGATCCGCACGGCGCGCCCGGCGGCGATCGCGGGGCGGATAGTCGGAGCAAGGTCGCGCATGCCGCCATCTTCGCGCTCCACGCGGCGCGGCATCTGTGGCGGGCCCCGAGTCACGGGCGGTGGTCAAAGCTCCCCTACGCCACGGGAGTAGCTGGAGTCGAAGCTGGCTAGACAGGTGTCGCTTTGCGGCATTCCGACGGCTGACGGAGACGAGCCGTGTCTAAGACGTCAGTATTCCTCCCCGAGCGGATCTTCACGTTCCGGCGTTCACGAGCGAGATCGAAGCTGCGGGGTCTTCGAGGACGCTCCAGGCCGGCTTCCAGCGGACGCCCATCGGCGACTCTCCTCGATCTCGCTTCGGACATTGCGACAGAAGGCGGATTTGGGGCTGTCGACGTGAGAGCGCGGGGATCGTCTGCGGTGGACGTGATGGCTCGTCGTGCCAGTCGTCTCCGCGCCGCCTCGAGGGTGACCGCCATCCATGTTGAGCGCCTCGAGGGCCTCGCTCTGATCGTCTCCGTGGTCCTCGGGCCTCGGAGAGCTCGTGCGGCGCCTCTTCCGCCAGATGCTGCCTGAGCACGTCACGGATTGAGGTCGTCTCAGGGCCCAGGCAACTCCACAAGCTGATCGACGTGCAGGCGGGTGAGAACGACGCGTGACCTGACATCGAGCTTCCGGAGAATCGAGCGTAGGTGAGAGTCAACCGTGTTTGGGGTGTCGCGAACGTTCCGGTTCAGCCTTTCACGACGCCGATGGGACGCAGGCGGGCTACTCGCCGGGCCAGATCCGCTTGCTCGCAGGTGGCCACGACCTCATCGACGTCCTTGTAGGAGAACGGCGCTTCCTCGGCCAGGCCGCGGTCGGAGTGCGCCCGCACGGCGATGCCGGCGGCGGCGAGCTGGTCGCGTAGCTCGCGACCTCGGATGCGGCGGGTGGCCGCGTGGCGGCTCATGGTGCGACCCGCGCCGTGACACGTCGAATGGAACGCACCCCCGCCCACTACGCCCGCCAGCACGTGGGAGGCGGTGCCCATCGAGCCAGGGATGAGCACCGGCTGACCGAAGGGTCGCAGATCGGCCGGCAGGTCGGGGTGTCCCGGGGGCAGGGCACGGGTGGCCCCCTTGCGATGCACGCACAGGAGGCGGTGTTCGCCGTCGACTTCGTGCGGCTCGAGCTTGGCCAGGTTATGCGACACGTCGTAGAGCAGATCGAGATCACCGGACCCGAGCGTGGTGGCGCATGCCTGACGGGTCGCGACCGTCAAGAGCTGCCGGTTGGCGCGCCCGTAGTTGGCGGCCGCCGCCATCGCGCCGAGATAGGCGCGACCCTCCCGTGACGTGACCGGCGCGCAGGCCAGCTGGGGGTCGGGAACGGCGATGCCGTAGCGGGGCATGGCGGCCAGCATCGTGCGGACGTGATCAGAGCAGATCTGGTGACCCAGGCCGCGGGAGCCGCAGTGGATCATCACGCACACGCCCCCGAGCCGAAGGCCGAACGCCGCGGCGGTGTCCTCATCGAAGATTCGGTCGACGACCTGGAGCTCCAGGAAGTGGTTGCCCGATCCGAGGCTCCCGACCTGGGCGTAGCCCCGAAGTCGAGCGCGGTCGCTGACGCCCGCCACCTCGGCGTCGGGTACCCAACCGTGGTCCTCGCAGTGCTCGAGATCCCGATCGACGCCGTGACCCCGCTCCACCGCGTAGCGGGATCCGCCCCGCAGCACGGCCGTGAGCTCATGATCGTCCCGCAGCTGCCACACGCCGCCCTTGCCCAGGCCCGTCGGGATGCGACGGTCGAGGTCGTCCATCAGCGCCGCCAGCCGGTCGTGGACCTCGTGCTCCGTTTGGGGAGAGATGAGGAGGCGCACACCGCAGGAGATGTCGAAGCCGACACCGCCGGGTGAGACGACACCACCACGCTCGACATCCGTCGCGGCGACCCCGCCGATGGGGAAGCCGTAGCCCCAGTGCACGTCCGGCATCGCATACGACCGCGTCCACGATTCCCGGAAGCGTCGCCACGTTGACGACCTGCTGGAGCGACCGGTCCGAGGCGAGGTCGGGGAGGAGCGAGCGCGACGCGAAGACGATCCCGGGCACATGCATCGCTCCGAAGGGCTCGATCCGCCACCGTACAGGTGTCTCCTCGACCAGGGCGATCTGTCCGTCACGCGGACCGGTCATCATGGCCATGTCGATCCCCCGTTCGCAGACGGTCACGACTCTTCATGCTCCGCCGCCGCCCGCACAGAAGGGAAGGGCCCTAAGGCCCTTCCCTGGCGGCTGCAGTGTCGTCGACGCTGGTCTCAACGGACGGAGGGAGACGTCATGCGCGTCTGTGCAGCGTGGGTGCACCGCGGTGACGGCTGAACTCCCGTCCGCACGAGGCCACGCCGTCCGTCCGCACACTGCCGACGTGATCATCGAGGCGTGGGGGCCCACGGCCGTGGCCTGTTACGAGGAGGCAGCCGCGGCGTTCGTCGATATCTTCGCGGACACGACCGACTGCGCCACCGGCGAGGCCGCGGCGTTCGACGTCGGTCCCGGTCGACCTGAGGATCTCCTCGTGCTGCTGCTCGAGGAGGTGCTCCTCGACGCCGAGACCCGAGGTCGGGTCGCGAAGGTCACTCGAGTCGAGCTGTGCGGCGATCACCTGGTCGGGACCTTTTCGTTCGTCCCGGCCGAGGAGCTCGACATCATCGGTTCAGTCCCGAAGGGCGTCGCCTACCACGACCTCGAGTTCGGTCGGGTGGACGGGGCCTGGCGTTGCCGCGCGACGGTTGACGTGTGACCGGAGCGGTCACGAGGACCGTCGGCGAGACCAACGGGACCGACGGCCGTGGGGCCCGGCACTGCAATGGCGGAGGGTGACCGGAACCACCCCCGGGAGGTGGGACCGATGTCACCACGTGAACGCTGCGACGAGATCATCCACCTCCTCGACGGGACGCTGCACGAACGGCCGCCTGCTGGTGCGGCCTGCGCCAGCCCGGCAGCCGCCTTGAAGCACCGTGTCGCGCGCCGACGTCGGAGCGCACGGTGAAGGGATGAGCCGAAAGGTGAATCCGAAGTCGCTCGGAACCGCGTCTAGACGGTCAACGCCGCGCAACAGTCGCCTCGATCTGACGAACGGCCCTGCCGAGTCGCGACCGAGGTGCCGTACTGTCGATGCAGTGGCCTGCTCGAACGACGCGGTTTCCCAGATGCTGCAGGAGTTCGCCGGGCTACTCGCCATCTCGGGCGGCGACCGGTTCAAGGTCGAACGCCAGCGAACGAGGGCCGAGGGATGAACTCGAGCGACGACCCGGGCACCTTCGCCGACTTGGCTCTGCGGCCCGAGCTTCTCGCTGCCATTACCGCTCTCGGCTACGAGGAGCCGACGCCTATCCAGCGTGAGGCAATCCCGCCACTCCTCGAGGGCCGCGACCTGCTCGGCCAAGCGGCGACCGGCACGGGGAAGACGGCGGCCTTCGCGCTGCCGTTGCTCCAGCGGCTGCCCGCCGGCCGACCCGACACCGCCCCGAGCGCGTTGGTTCTCGTGCCCACTCGCGAGCTCGCGATGCAGGTGTCCGAGGCGATCCACCGGTACGGACGCGACCTCGGCGTGCGCGTCCTGCCGATCTACGGCGGACAGCCGATCGGGCGCCAGCTCCGGGCATTCGAGCGGGGCGTCGACGTCGTGGTGGCGACCCCGGGCCGCGCCCTCGACCACCTCGGCCGTGGAACGCTCCGCCTTCGACGCGGTCGAGGTCGTCGTCCTCGACGAGGCCGACGAGATGCTCGACATGGGCTTCGCCGACGACATCGAGACGATCCTCGACGCGACCCCACCCGAGCGGCAGACCGTCCTGTTCTCGGCGACGCTGCCCCCGCGCGTCGACCGGATCGCTCGCCGGCACCTCCGCAACCCGGTCCGCACGGTGATCGGGCGCGAGGCGCGCCCGGCGGGCGAAGCGCCGCTCGTGCGCCAGCAGGCCTACATCGTGCCCCGCGCCCACAAGCCGGCGGCGCTGGGGCGGGTGCTCGACGTCGAGGCCCCCACGGCGGCCATCGTGTTCTGCCGCACCCGCGACGAGGTCGACCAGCTCACCGAGACCCTCAACGGCCGCGGCTACCGCGCCGAGGCGCTGCACGGCGGAATGAACCAGGAGCAGCGCGACCGGCGTGATGGGGCGGCTGCGCAGCGGAACCGCCGACCTGCTCGTCGCCACCGACGTCGCCGCCCGCGGCCTCGACATCGAGCAGCTCACCCACGTCATCAACTACGACGTGCCGGCCTCGCCGGACGCGTACGTCCACCGCATCGGCCGGGTCGGGCGGGCCGGCCGCGAGGGCGTGGCCATCACGCTGGCCGAGCCCCGCGAGCACCGCATGCTCAAGAACATCGAGCGGGTGACCAAGCAGCGCATCGCGATCGAACAGATCCCCACGGTGGCCGACCTCCGGGCCCGGCGCCTCGAGCTCACCCGCGCCGCGCTCGAGGAGAGCATCCTCGAGGACGACCTCGACAGCTTCCGGGTCGTCGTCGAGTCCCTGGCCGACGAGTTCGACGTGATGGACGTCGCCCTCGCAGCCGTGAAGCTGGCACACGAGGCCAGCGGGGCGGCCGCCGCCGAGGAGGAGATTCCGGAGATCACGCCCAGGGTGGAGCGGGAGGGCGGGGACCGGCGCCCAGCCGCAGAGCAGCGCCGGGGCCGGCCACCGTCAGCGGGCATGACGCGCCTGTTCGTCGGCCTCGGCCGCAACGCCGGAGTCCGCCCCCAGGACCTGGTTGGAGCGATCGCAGGCGAATCACAGGTGCGCGGCCGGGAGATCGGCGCCATCGAGATCGCTGACCGCTTCTCCCTCGTCGAGGTCCCCGAGTCCGCCGTCAACCAGGTCATCGCCGCGCTGCGGGCAACCACGATCAAGGGGCGCAAGACGACCGTCCGCCGCGAGCGCGACCGCACGCGCTAGGCGCAGTGACAACGGCCGTTGTTGACCGGTTCGTGAGGACTCAATTCTGGGCCGGGCATCATCGCCCAGGGCTTCTCATCCCGGCGTCCGAAGCGTGATGATCGGCCTGGGTCGAAACCGAGCGGCATCATGACCTTTGCCTCTACATCGGGGAGCGGGGGCGGGGATTGAATCGCTCCATGGAGGGCGCAGGGCTGGCCGAGGCGGGGCGAGAGCTGGGTGATCGACGCCTCGTACTAGGCGGTGCCGGGCGACGCAGGCCGCGGTTGCGGAATGGCCGAGAACGAGCCGAAGGACGACAAGGTGCTGGGCCTCTTGCGCGGCGCCCGTGTGGCGTTCCCGAGACCCTGGCCGACGAGGAGCACGATCGCTCGGCGTTACGAGATCTCGAGCGCCGCGGGTGGTGAAGCGTGCGGTGGCCTGGTCGGAGGAAGACTGGCTCTCGGTGACGGGACGGGACCCCTACGGACCCGCCGTCGAGGTTGTTGAGCGCAAGGGGATCGGTCATCCCGACACGCTGTGTGACCACCTGGCCGAGCGGCTCGGTTGCCAGATCGCGACCATCTACCTCGAGCGCACGGGCGCGATCTGCCACTTCAACGTCGACAAGGGGCTCCTGGTCGCCGGTGCGGCCGAAGTCGACTTTGGCGGCGGCCGTCGCGCCCGGCCATTCCGGGTGATCCTCGCCGGCCGCGCCGACCTGCTCGGCGGCGAGCTCCCCATCGAGCAGCTGGCAGCCGGCGTGAGGGCAGACGTGGCCGCTGTTCTGCCGAATGCCGCGGTCGACGCGTTCGACGTCGAGGTGCAGCTGAACCCGGTGTCGGCGGAGCTGGCAGGGCTCGCCGTCGTCGTCGATGACCGGCCACCCCGCGCCAACGACACCTCGGTGGCCGTCGTGTCGCTTCCTCGCTCACCGCTCGAGGAAGCCGTGTACCAAGTGGAGTGCCACCTCACCTCTGCCGCGCTTCGCGAACGCGTCCCCATCGGTCCCGACGTCAAGGTCATGGGCATCCGGACGAGTGAAACGGTCGCCGTCACGGTCGCGGCAGCGATGCTCGCGCCCCGTGTCGCCGACCGCGACGAATACGAGACCGCGGTGCGCGTGGCAACGGAGGAGACCGCCGGCGTCGCCGAGGCCGTGCTGGGCCGAGACGTGCACGTGGCGGTGAACGCGGCGAACGGCACGCACCCGTATCTCACGCTCTCGGGCTCGTCTGCAGAGGCGGGTGACGACGGCCAGGTGGGACGGGGCAACCGGTTCGGCGGGCTCATCACCCCCTTTCGTCCCATGAGCCTGGAGGCGTGCGCCGGGAAGAACCCGGTGGGCCACGTCGGCAAGACCTACCACGCCGTCGCACACGACATCGCCGAGGGCATGCTCGCCGAGCCCGACGTCGACGAGGTCACGGTGACGTTGGTGAGCCGGATCGGAAACCCCGTCACCTGCCCGCACATCGTGCACGTGGCCGCCGTCGGCGACGTAGATCGCCGCCGCGTCGCCGAGACCGTGCAGGCGCGGCTGGCCGACTGGCGTGGCGTCTGCGACCGGCTCCTCGCCGGCCGCTACCCGTTGTACTGAAAGAGGCGTCGTGCGCGTTGGTCCTCCACCCCTTCAGGCCGCCGCGGCAGGCATCAACGACGCTCGCCTGATCAGCGCGATGAGCGAGATCCCGGTATGCGGTCCGCACCGCCTGAGTATGCAGATTCCGCGGACCTCGGCGTCCCGATCCCGATCGGGCACGGCCAGGTCGGTGGAGGCCACGCTCCGGCGTCGGCCTTCGGTGCGCGCGTTCGCCCCCGAACCCCTCACCGACGCTGAGATCGGCCAACTGCTCTGGGCCGCCCAAGGCATCGCCGCCGACTGGGGCGCACGCACGGCACCGTCAGCGGGCGCGCTCTATCCGCGGTAGCTCTCGTAGGTATTGGGGGAAAAGCATCGTAGGCGAAAGTGCCGGTGACGCTTCCTGAGGCATTCGTGATTGCGCGCACCGAGTCGAGATCGTCGCTCAGCACGTAGCCCGATATCCATCGAAGAGCTCTCCGCCATCAACTGCGGCGCACTGCCCGCCGCTACGCGTACCCGAACGAAACACCGAGGAAGATGTCCGACGCATTTTCATGCGAGGTGTCACCGCCCCTGGTCTGGCCGGTCGGTGGCTACTCGAGCACGAACGTGACCAACAGGTTGACCTGGTACTCGACGATCCTGTCGTCTGCCACCTTCACCTGCTGCTCCTTCACCCACGCCGAGGTCACCCCTCTGAGCGTCTGGGTGGCCCGCTCGATCCCGACCCTCACGGCGTCCTCGAAGCCGATCGGGGAGCGAGCCGAGATCTCCGTCACACGCGCCACGTCACTCATGGCTCTCCCTCCTCGCGTTGCGTCCACTCGACTGCACTCCGTCCGACCCACGACGGCAAGAGGCGAAGGTCCCCGATGTCGCCAGGCCTTGGGCTCCGGTCACCGGGGCCTTGGCGGTTGCCGGGACCTTGGCCCCTGGCGGTTCCGTTCGTCCCGGCTGAAGATCGTCATGCTGGCGTGATGCCGGCATGGTGGGAGGTGACGGCATGACCCTGAGCCTGTGGGTCCGATTCGCCCACGACCGCCAACGGCGCCAGCGGCGCCGGTAGGCCCGAAGTCTTCGGCCAGCCGATGGCCCGGTCGAACGACGCGGTCGCCGCCGCGCTGCGTGAGATCGCGGAGCTGCTCTCCATCGCCGGTGGCGAGCCGTTTCGGATTCGTGCCTACGAGAAAGCCGCCCGAGGCCTCGCCGAGCACCCCGTCGATCTCGAGGGGCTCGACGAGCACGCGCTCGTCGCCATCCCAGGCGTCGGGTCGCACATCGCGGCCAAGGTTCGCGAGCTGCTCGAGACGGGGCGCATGGGCGAGCTCGACGACCTGCGGGCGCAGGTGCCCGCCGGCCTCCGTGCCCTGCTCGACGTACCCGGGCTCGGCCCCAAGCGGGCCCGGCAGGTTTACGAGCAGCTGGGCGTCGCGTCGATGGTCGAGCTGCTCGACGCCCTGCACGGCGAGCGGCTCCGGACGCTGCGGGGTTGGGGGCCTACCAGCGAGGAGAACCTCCGACGGGCGATTGCCCAGGCCCAGCAGGAAGCCCGACGCATGCCGCTCGACGTCGCGCTCGCAGTCGCCGAGGAGCTGATCGACGACCTGCGCCGGCTTCCCGACGTGCGAAGCGCCGCCTACGCGGGATCGCTGCGGCGCATGTGCGAGACGATCGGGGACGTCGACCTGCTAGTGGCCTCGACCGAGCCGGACGCGGTGATGGAGCAGTTCGCCGGCCTCCCGCTCGTCGAGGAGGTGAGCGCCAGGGGGCGGACGAAGGCGGTGGCGCGGACCGCGAAGGGCGTGCACGTGGATCTGCGCGTCGTTATCCCCGAGGTGTGGGGGGCGGCGCTCATGTACTTCACGGGGTCGAAGGCGCACAACATCCACCTCCGCCGGATCGCGCAGCGCAACGGGATGAGGCTCTCCGAGTACGGCCTCGTGCGGGTCGCGGACGGCACGGTGCTGGCCGCGGCCACCGAGGCGGACGTCTACGCCGGCCTCGGCCTGTCGTGGGTCCCGCCCACCTTGCGCGAGGACCGCGGTGAGGTCGACGCGGCACTCGACGGCACGCTCCCACACCTGGTCGAGGTCGCAGACATCCGCGGCGACCTGCACGTCCACACTGACCTCACAGACGGGCTCGCCTCGCTTGAGGACATGGTGGCCGCCGCCCGGCGCCATCGCTACCGGTACCTCGCCATCACCGACCACGCGCCGCTGCTTCGCATGGAGCGCATGACCACCGAGAAGGCGCTCGCGCGAGCGCGCCGAGCTGCGCGCGTCTCGAGGCGCACGCCGGCCTCGCCCTGCTGCACGGGTCGGAGCTGAACATCCAGCCCGATGGGTCGCTCGACTGGGACGAAGAGACCCTGGCGGGCTTCGACGTGCTCGTGGCCTCCGTCCACTCCCAGTTCTCCATGAGCCGCGAGCAGATGACGGCCCGCCTGATCCGTGCCATCGAGCACCCGGCGGTCAACATCATCGGGCACCCCACGGCTCGGAGCATCGGCCGTCGCCCGCCGATCGACTTCGACGCGGAGGCCGTGTTCGATGCGGCCGCTCGGGCTGGCACGGCGCTCGAGATCAACTCGTGGCCGGATCGCCTCGACCTCGACGGCGAGCTGGCGCGCCTCGCCCAGGACCACGGGGCGGTCTTCGCCATCGACACCGACGCCCATGCGACGCGGCATTTCGACAACATCCGCTACGGGGTGGCCACTGCGCAGCGAGGATGGGTCTCGCCCGATCGGGTCATCAACACCTGGCCGCTCCCGAAGCTCCGCGGATTCCTCGCCAAGGGCCGCCGTCGCTGAGCACCGGAGGGAGGGTGTGGCGCAATGAGGGCGCCGCCCTCGACTTGCGGCTCACTTCCCAGCCGACGAGAGAGGTGTAGGGGCACGGGCGGGCGGGATGCTCGGTGAAGCACGCGATGAGATCAATCAGTCGGCGGTACGGCGCCCCCGGGTCGGCCGCCGCCGCTTCGACTGCCTTCAGGCACGCGCCACCCTGCGTGGCGGGTCCCCGGCAGTGAGCCGCCACACACCGCCGCCGATCTGGCGATCTGGCGCGACAGCCCGACTGGGACTGACCGACATTCGGTGCACTCTTCTGCGTGCAAATGCCCCGCGGTACTTCTTGGGATGGGCCTGGGAGATGCGGTGGTCCACTCGGTGACCGGCGCTCCTGGACGGCAGCGGACGTGCCTCCGTTTCGGCATTCTTGGCTATTGGGCGCGGGCACGAGTGAGAGCCGGTCTGAGCAGACGAGGGTCGGCCCCCGGGGCGCTCAACCTCCTCCAGGAGTCGACGCATGCGCGCACTTGCCCATCTCCGCCGCGCCAATCCTGTCCTCGCCCGGCTCATAGACGAACGACCGGACTTCGAGCCGCGTGCGCGGCTCCGAGAGCTTCCGCAAAAGGACCTCTTCGACGCACTCCTCTTCCAGGTCGTCGGCCAACAGCTGTCGGTTCAAAGCGACACGGCGAATCCTGGAACGGATTCAAGCGAGGTTCGACGGACTCGAGGTGACCGCCGTCTACATCGACTACGCGTACGGTGCATGCCATGCAGACAACTGCATAAGGTGCACAACGAGCGGGAGGTCGAGGCCCACCTGCCCGAGCGCGAGCGCCCGTGGGTAAGGACGAAGCTGCGAGCCGCGTTCAAGAACCTGTCGGTGCCGAATATCCATGCGGCCAGGTCAAGCGACCAGCTGGTGCTCGTGAATGAGGCCGCCAAGGATCTCGGTTCGTCGTAGACACATCGGATCGGGTTCAGAACCGGCACCACTTCCAGGCGTTGTGGAGCCTGCTGATCGAGAGCGCGATGCGGACGGTGTTCGTTGCAGTGAGCGAAGTGCTCGACCTACATCGTTGGCTACGCCTCGGCGCTCGACGGCCCGCTAGATGCAGCACCGTCAAGACGAAAGTATCGGCGTCCAGTGATCGTGGTCACAGCGATGCGAATGAAGTGGTCGGCGCGATCGTCGACGGCCCAGGCCGCGATGGGGACCGCAGCAGCCCGCTCGGTCTCGACGGGATCGGTGATCTCCGAAGCCGTGCCCACGACCAGCACGCTCCAACCCGTCGATCCGTCAGGCTCGTAGGAATCGGCCTGGAAGGCGACGACCGCGTCGTGGGTGGCGGCGTCGAGTTTCGTCCCTGGAACGGTCCGAACAAGGATCGCGTCGTCGAAGAGCGCGAAGTTCACCGGCAGGATCACCGGTAGCGCAAGAATGTTCACGCCAATCCGCCCGACGGGAGTGCTCCCAAGCAGGACCAGGCACTCCCGGCGGCTCAGCGACTCGAGAGGCAATACACCACGGTATGTCATCCGAAGCAAGCTACCGATCCTTCCGCCGCCGAGTAGGGCCGAAAGTCCCTTTCTCAGGCCGCCCCGGAGTGACGCACTCACGAGCCCCAGCTCTCGCCGGCATCCCTCGGCCTCTGAGCCGGCCGCCGGCTGATAAAATGACGATTTGATGCGCTTCTCAGGTCACCCGCAGCCGCGCACTGAGGCTATAGCCGCGCCGCACTCTGGACGCGGCCGGACGAGCCGCCAGGGGCTGGTCCGATGACGCGGCCCATCTACCAGGTGAAGGCAGACTTCTTCAAGACCCTTGCGCATCCCACAGCGCATTCGGGTACTTGAGCTTCTCCGCGACGGGGAGCGGTCCGTCGGCGAGCTGATTCCCGAGGTGGGACTCGAGGCGTCCCACCTTTCTCAGCAGCTCGGGATCCTGCGACGTGCGAACATCCTGCAGGCTCGCAAGCAGGGCGCGACCGTCCGCTACTCGGTGACCGATGCGCGGATCTTCGATCTCCTCGAAGTAGCCAAAGCGATCCTCACGAGCTCGCTCGCCGAGTCGGGCCACCTGCTCGCTGAGCTCAAGACCTTGGAGTTCTCGGACCGATCCGGCACCCGCCGCCGGCGCCCGAGCGCTTGAGCGCCGACGGCCGCCCGTCGCCAGCCGACCCACTCATATCCGGCGGCGCACGCGCTACCTGTCGCTCGGGCGTCTCCCGTCCCGCGCAGCCCAACGGAGCGCAACACCGTGATGGTCATCGCGGGTCCGCAAAGCGCCAGCTCGCCAAGATGGCAACCGATTAGCGCGAGGGCGAAAGCCGCAAGAGCTCAAGGGCGAGACGGATGCGGTAGCCGAGCTTCAGGCCGGCAAGCCAAGGCAGGGCGACCTCGTTCTCCTTGGGGACGCGGGCGCACGCACCGGGCCCCAACACCTGTTCGAGGAGGCGGTCGAGGGTGAGCACCGTAGCGAGGTCGACGGTCTCGGCGAAGCGCCGGAGCTCCTCGACGCCAAGGTGTCGATCACCCAGCTGAGCGATCAGCTCGCGCGTCGGAGGCTCGCGTGGGCCGTTCCGGGCCTGGAAGTGGAGTCCGCTAGCAAGGTCCCACACCCACGACGCGACAAGGGGGAGACGGTGTCGATCGTCGACCAGCACCGCGACGAGCACCGGTCCGAGAACGCCCTCCAGCGCATCGTTACAGATCTCGACGATCGCGTCGGCCACGAAGGCGTCGACTGGACCGAGCATCCTGGTCAAAGCCTCGTCGAACAGTTGATCCTTGCCGATCAGCTCAACCATCGGACGGGCGCCCGGTTCCGGAGCAAGGGTCGCCGAACGACACCGTCCGCGCGCCGCGCTGCTTGTTCACCGCTGCAACCGCAGTCGCGCGGCGAGGTCGTTGAGCTGTTCGATGAGGAGCGGGGGAAGCCGATCGGCAAAGGTGGCATAGTGCGCGGCGGATCGCGAGGATCTCGTCCCGCCACTCGTCGGCATCGACACGGAACAGCTCGGCCCACTCCGCGTCCGTGATGTCGAGGCCTCGCGTGTCGATCGCGCCCTTCGCCGGCAGACGCCCGATCGGGGTGGTTGTCGCCGCGCCTCGCCCCGCGCAGCGCTCGAAGATCCAGGCGAGCACCCGGGAGTTCTCGCCGAAGCCGGGCCAGAGGAACTTGCCGTCCGGCGCCCTTGCGGAACCAGTTGACGCAGAAGATCTTGGGCAGCTTGCTCGGCGTCCATGCGATCGGCGAAGGTGAGCCAGTGCGCCGAAGTAGTCCCCCATGTTGTAGCCGCAGAACGGGAGCATCGCGAACGGGTCGCGGCGCAGGTTCCCGACCGCCCCGGTCGCCGCGGCGGTCGTCTCCGAGGCCATCGTCGAGCCGAGGAACACGCCGTGCTCCCAGTCGAAGGCCTCGAAGACGAGCGGCACGACCGTTGAGCGCCGGCCGCCGAAGAGGATCGCCGAGATCGGCACGCCTTCGGGTCCTCCCACTCCGGCGCGATCGACCGGGCCCTGCGACGCCGCGGCGGTGAAGCGGGAGTTCGGGTGCGCCGCGGGCGTCGCCGGACCGGGCGTCCAGTCGTTGGCCTTGCCAGTCGATGAGGTGCGCCGGCGGGTCGCCGCATGCCCTCCCACCACACGTCGCCGTCGTCGGTGAGCGCCGTGTTCGTGAAGATCGTGTTCGCCGCGAGCATCGCGCATCGCGTTCGGGTTCGTCTGCTCGCTCGTGCCCGGGGCGACGCCGAAGAAGCCGGCCTCGGGATTGATCGCGTACAAGCCGCCCGTCCGGGCCGAACTTCATCCAGCGATGTCGTCGCCGATCGTCTCGACCTTCCAGCCGGACAGCGTCGGGATCGAGCATCGCGAGGTTCGTCTTGCCGCACGCTGACGGGAACGCGCCGGCGATGTAGTGGCACTCGCCCTCGGGCGAGGTCAGCTTGAGGATCAGCATGTGCTCGGCGAGCCAGCCCTCGTCGCGGGCGATCACCGACGCGATCCGCAGCGCGAAGCACTTCTTGCCGAGCAGCGCGTTTCCGCCGTAGCCGGAGCCGAAGGACCAGATCTCCCGGGTCTCGGGGAAGTGCACGATGTACTTGTCGCTCCGCGTTGCACGGCCACGGCACGTCCTCCTCGCCCGCTGCGAGGGGCACGCCGACGGAGTGCAAGCAGGGCACGAACTCGCCGTCCTCGCCGAGCACGTCGAGGGCGGCCGTGCCCATCCGCGTCATGATCGCCATGCTCACGGCCACGTACGGCGAGTCGGTGAGCTCGACGCCGATGCGGGCGATGGGCGAGCCGAGCGGGCCCATCGAGAACGGCACGACGTACATCGTGCGACCGCGCATCGCCCCGGTGAACAGACCGGCGAGCGTCTCACGCATCTCATGCGGGGTCCGCCCAGTTGTTCGTCGGCCCCGCGTCCTCCTCCTTGGCCGAGCAGATGAACGTCCGGGCCTCGACCCGCGCGACGTCGCGAGGGTCTGAACGAGCCCAGTAGCTGTTCGGGCGCTTCGCGTCGGCGAGTCGGGTGAACGTCTCGTTGTCGACGAGCAACTGGCAGAGCCGCTCGTACTCCGAGGGCGAGCCGTCACACCATTCGACACGGTCAGGTCTCGTGAGCGCAGCGAACGAATCGACCCAGGAACGAAGACCACGATGAGCGGTCGGGGACATAGTCATCTGTTCCTCTCGTCGATGGACGGCGGCGCCTGCTCTGGACGGAGCCTCGGACCGAGCGCTCCGGACGCCGCGCGACGTCCCGAAGCCGTGTGTGTGCGTGTGACGCGTGACCGGCCTGCCCGCCCCCCTCGAGCCCATGCCACCGCGCCAGCAACGTCGAGGATCCTCGGAGCCGGCAAGAGCGTCGGTACTCTCGAGCAGGCGCGTCGGATGGGCACCGAGGCCCCTCGGAGTCCTCAAGGGTGCATGGCAGATTCGCGTCTAATGAAGCGGATCGGGTGATCACCTTAGCGCATGATAACTTCGTCAATCGTGCGACGCCTCTCCGTGCTGCGATCGTTGTTCCGCGCGTCCCACTACGGAGCCTCTTCCACGCCCGTCGAGCGCCTCAGGCAGCGCTCGTCTCCGCGGCTCGCTCCAGCTCCGTCACGTCGACGCTGGCTCGTGCAACGGCTGTGAGCTCGAGATCGGCTCCGCCTTCGGCCCTCACTACGACGCGGCTCGCTTCGGGGCACGACTCGTCGCCTCGCCCCGTCATGCCGACGGGCTCCTCGTCACCGGGGTGGTAACGAGGAACATGGCCGTTCCGCTCCGAAAGACGCTCGAGGCCGTGCCACGACCTCGGGTCGTCGTCGCCTGTGGCGACTGCGCGATCGACGGCGGGGTCTTTGCCGGTGCCTACGGGATCGCGTCCGGCCTCGAAGCGATCGCCCAGCCCGACGTCCAGGTACCCGGCTGCCCACCTGACCCCACGGCGATCACCGATGCGCTGCGAGGGCTCACCGGACGTTAAGCGTGTCGCTCCTCCTAGTCGGTCTCGGCCTCGGTCTTGCGGCAGCGCTCGCTGGCGCCCTCACGTCAGCGCGCGTCCGGGTGCTCGCCGCCGCCGTGTGCAGCTCGGGAGCGTGCGTCGCTGCCTTCGTCGCCGCAGGACGGGTCCTCATATCCGGCCAGACGAGCACGTTCCGCTCGCTCGCGCTCCTGCCGTTCACGGGGGTCAGCCTGTCGCTCGACCCTCTCGCTGCGCTGTTCATCGCGACGACGGCCGTCGTCGGGCTGGCCGCGAGCTGCTACGGCGTCGGCTACGCGGAGCGCGGTCCGAGGAGCCGGACCGCGACGGCGATGCTCCCACTCTTCCTCACGAGCCTGCTGCTCGTTCCGGCCGCCGCGAGCGTCGCGACCTTCATGGTCGTCTGGGAGCTCATGGCGCTCACCTCGACGCTCCTGCTCCTCGTCGAGCATCGCCACCGCGCCGAGGCCCGCGACGCGGCGCAGTGGTACGGGGCGATGACCCACGTCGGCGCCGCGGCGATCCTGCTCGGTCTCGTCCTCCTCGCGAGCCACGCCGGGGGCCAGACGTTCGCCGTCATCAGGCTCCACGCTGACAGGCTGTCTCCGACGGTGCGCTCGCTCGGCTTCCTGCTCGTCCTCGTCGGCTTCACCTCGAAGGCCGGTGCCGTCCCGTTCCACGTCTGGTTGCCCCGCGCCCATCCCGAGGCGCCGAGCCCGGTCTCGGCGCTCATGTCCGCCTCGATGGTCAATCTCGGGATCTACGGCATCGTCCGGGTCGGCGACGGGCTCCTCGGCGGGGGCGTGCTGTGGTGGTGGCTCGTCGTCGTCGGCCTCGGTGTCGTCTCTGCCCTCTTCGGGGCGCTGCACGCGGCTGCTAGCTCGGACCTGAAGCGCCTGCTCGCCTACTCGACGGTCGACAACATCGGCCTCATCCTGATCGGGGTCGGTGCCGCCGGTGCCCTCGAGGTCACGGGCCACCGCCTCCTCGCGACGCTGTCGATGCTCGCGGCACTCTTCCAACTCGTGAACCACGCCGCGTTCAAGGGCTGCCTATTCCTAGGCGCAGGCGCAGTCCAGCAGGCGACCGGCACTCGCGACCTCGACCGGCTGGGCGGGCTCGTCCGCCGCCTGCCGCTGACGGCGCTGCTGTTCGGGATCGGGGCGCTCTCCATCAGCGCATTGCCGCCGTTCAACGGCTTCGCGAGCGAGTGGCTCCTCCTCCAGGGGCTTCTGCATGGCTTCGCCGACCACAACGCGGCGACGGCGATCGCGCTGCTCGCCGGCGTCGCCGCGCTCGGCACTCACGGGGGGCCTGACCGCGGCGGCGTTCGTGAAGGCGCTCGGCATCGGATTCCTCGGCCAGCCCCGCACTCCGGCCGCGGCGAACGCGGGTGAGGTCGCGCCCTCGATGCTCGCCGGCATGGCGTTGCTCGCGGCGCCGTGCCTGCTCCTCGGCGTCGTGCCGGGCACGGTCGTGCCGATGCTGCGGCGGGCAGCGGAGACAGGACTCGGCGTCACGTCACCGGATCCTCTGCGGGCGGGCCTCGGGCTCGACCTCGCCAGCGTCGAAGGCACGATCGAGCCGGTGTTGCTCCTCGCGGCGCTCGTCGCCGCGCTCGTCCTCGCCTGGTGCTGCGCCCGGGTCTTCGCTCGTCGGGGGGCACGACGGGCCGAGGCGTGGGGGTGCGGGCGCGAGCTGCAGACGGCGAGGATGGAGTACACCGCGACCTCCTTCGCCGAGCCATTGCAGCGGGTCTTCGCCGACGTGCTCCGCCCCGACCACGACCTCGAGGTCACCCACGTCGCCGAGTCGCGCTACTTCGAACAGGCCATCAGCTACCACAACCGCGTGGACGATGCGTTCGAGCGCACCTTCTACCGCCCGGTGATCCGCCTCGTCGAGACCTGGGGCAGGTTCGCGCGCCGCGCCCAGAACGGCAGCCTGCACCGCTACCTCGCCTTCGGTCTAGTGGCGCTCATAGTCGTCTTCGTAGTGCTCGCGTGATCACCGCCATCGGAGCGTCCGGGCTCGGGCCATCGGTCGCGGCATCGCTCGTCCAGCTCGTCGCGGTCGTGCTCGGCGGCCCCCTGCTCGTCGGCCTCATGGCCAAGGTCCGGGCGCGCGCCGAGGGTCGCACTGGCGCGCCGATCCGCCAGCCCTTGTTGGATCTGCGAAAACTCGTGGGGAAAGAGTGCGTCCACGCCGAACATTCAAGCGTCGTGCTTTCCGTAGCTCCGTTCGTGCTCGTCTCCTCCGCGGCGGTCGCCGTCGCGATCACCCCCCTCGTCACGACCTCCCCCGCCCTTCGACAGAGCGCCGACCTGTTCGTCATCGTGTACCTCCTCCTCACGGGGTCCGTCGCTGCTCGCCCTTGCCGGTCTCGACCCGGGCACCGCGTTCGGCGGCATGGGGGCGAGTCGGGCAATGACGATCGGCGCGCTCGCCGAGCCCGCCCTCCTCGTCGCGGTTCTCGCCCTGTCGGTCCAGGCTCGGACCTCGAACCTGCCCGCGATCGTCTCCGCCACGCTCGCCCACCCGGCATGGGCGGCGAGCCCCGAACGCCTATGCGCCCTCGTAGCCCTCGTCGTCGTCGTCATCGCCGAGACCGGCAGGATCCCGGTCGACAATCCCTCGACCCACCTCGAGCTGACCATGATCCACGAGGCGATGATCCTCGAGTACGCCGGACCCGAGCTGGGGCTCGTCACCCTCGGTGAGGCGATGCGGCTCGGCCTGCTGTTCGCGCTCGTGGCGAACCTCTTCTTCCCGTGGGGCATCGCCACGACGACAGGCGCCATACCGGTGTTGATCGGTCTCGTCGTCCTCGGCGCTAAGACCACCGCCATCGCCTTCGCCATCGCCCTGCTCGAGGTCTCGACGGCGAAACTCCGGCTCTTCCGGGTCCCCGAGCTGCTCGCGGGAGGCTTCGTGCTCGCGGTGCTCGCCGTCGTCGCTGGACTCGTCACGCGATGAGCGGCCCCGGCTACGTCGAGGTGCTCGACCTGGCAACGGGCGCGGTGCTCGTCTGCGCGGTGCTGACGCTCTGGCGGCGCGACCTGCGGGCGATCGTCTCGGTCCTCGCCCTCCAGGGACTCGCGCTCGGCGTCGTCGCCGGGGTGCTCGCCTCCCACGACCATGACGCCGGTCTCGCCATAACTGCGGGGCTCGTGCTCGTCGCCAAGGGGCTCGTCATCCCGTGGCTCCTCCGCCAAGTCGTCCGTCGCGACCCCGGCAGCCGGGAGACCACGCCGCTCGTCAACGTGCCGGCTTCGCTCGTCGCCGCGGCCGTGCTCGTCGTCATCGCCTACCTCGCCAGCGCGAAGGTGACGACGCTCTTTCCGAGCGCCGGCTCGCGACTTGCCCCGATCGGCGTCGCGACGGTTCTCGTCGGCTTCTTCCTGCTCGCCACGAGGCGAAAGGCGGTCTCACAAATCGTGGGCCTCCTGCTCGTGGACAACGGGGTCGCGCTCGTCGGCTTCCTCCTCACGGCCGGCGTGCCGCTCGTCGTCGAGCTCGGCGCGTCGCTCGACGTCCTCCTCGTCGTCGTCGTGCTCCGAGTGCTCACGACGACGATGCGAGCCCGGTTCGGCGCCATCGACCTCGACCAGCTCCGCGAGCTCCACGACTGATGCTCATCTACGCCACGCTCGCCGTGCCGCTCGCCGCCGGGGCGACGGCCGCCCTCGTGCCGTGGAGACGGTGGGTGGGCTGGATGACGACGCTCGCCAACGCCGCCGTGCTCGCGCTCGGCATCGCGCTATGCGCCGACACGGCGAACCGCCGTCCGCTCGGCGCTCTCGCCGGGGGGCTTCGGGCCGACGCGCTCAGCTCCTTCATGGTCGTCGTGATCGGCACTATCGCCCTCCTCGCGGCTGGCCAGGCGGTCCGGTACCTCGGCACGGAGATCGAGCGGGGCCACTCGAGCGCCCGTCACGCCTCGCTCTATGCAGTCCTCGTCCAGATCTTCGTGACCTGCATGCTCGGCGCCGTGCTCGCCGCGAATCTCGGGGTGATGTGGGTGGCCGTCGAAGCGACGACGATCGCGACGACCTTCCTCGTCGGTCACCGGCGAACGAACGGGGCGCTCGAGGCGTCGTGGAAGTACGTCGTCATCTGCTCAATCGGGATCGCGCTCGCGTTCTTCGGCACGGTGCTCGTCTACTACGCGGCGCTGCACGTCGGCGCACATCCCGGAGCCGGGCACGGGGCGGGGGTGCTCGACTGGACCTCGCTCATCGTGGTCTCGCGCCACCTGGACCCGGGGGTGATGCGCCTCGCGATGGCGCTCCTCGTCCTCGGCTACGGGACCAAGGTCGGTCTCGCCCCGATGCACAGCTGGCTCCCCGACGCGCACAGCCAGGCACCGGCTCCTGTCTCCGCGCTGATGTCGGGGGTGCTGCTCACCGTCGCCTTCTACGCGTTGTTGCGCTTCAAGGCCATCGCCGACGGGGCACTCGGTCCCGGCTACACGCGGACGCTGCTGGTCGTGGTCGGCCTCGGCTCCCTTCTCCTCGCCGCCTCGCTCTTGGTGACGCAGAAGGATTACAAGCGCATGCTCGCTTACCACAGCATCGAGCACATGGGCCTCATCGCGCTCGGCGCCGCGGCGGGGAGCACGCTCGCGATCGCGGCGGTGCTGCTGCACATCCTGGGCCACGGGCTCGCCAAGGCCGTGCTCTTCCTCGCGTCGGGCGAGATCCTGCTCGTGGAGGGGACGAGCGAGATCGCCAAGGTCCCCGCGCTCCTGTCCCGCCGTCCCGTGCTCGGGGGGATCTTCGGCTTCGGTCTCGTCGCCCTGCTCGGTCTCCCGCCGTTCAGCCTCTTCGTCAGCGAGCTGAACATGATCCGCGCCGAGATCGCCGTCGGTCTCGGCTGGGTCGCGGCGATCTCACTCGTGTGCATGGCCGTGATCTTCGCCACGGTGACGGCGCACGGCCGCCACCTGCTCCTCGGCGACGCTGCCCAGTCGGCGCCGGTCGCCGCGACCCCGCGTATCGTCACCGTGCCGCTGATCACCGGTCTCGTCGCCTGTGCCTTCTTCGGCGTCGTCGCATGGCCCCTCCAGTCGCTGCTGCACGCCGCGGCGCATGTCGTCGCCGGGTGAGTCGGGGCATCGGATGAGCCGGGCACCAGATGACCGGGGGCGTCGGTTGACACGTCAGGCGGATCCCGGGGGGGCCGTGGGTATCCGCGAGAGCTCCTTGATCGCCGCCGACGAGCTCGTCGAAGCGTCGGCGAGCCTTCTCGCCTCGTCCTTCCGCCTCGCCTCAGTCGTCGCCCACGACGACCGCCACGAGCTCCGCGTTGTCTACGTCTTCCTCGCCGGCTCGCCGGATCGGCGGGTCGAGCTGCAGGTGCGACTGGATCCCTCGAATCCTGCGGTGCCCTCCCTCGGCCGGTTGTCGTTCCCAGCCAGCCGCTTCGAACGCGAGATCCACGACCTGTTCGGGATCGTGCCGATCGGTCACCCCTTCCTTCGGCCGCTCGTCCTCCACCAGCACTGGCCCGAGGGGTGGCGCCCGATGCTTCACGACGCCGGTGAGCCGCCACCGATGCGCACCGACGCGGGTCCGTTCCCCTTCGTCGAGGTTGAAGGCCCAGGCGTCTACGAGATCCCCGTCGGTCCGGTCCACGCCGGCCTCATCGAGCCCGGGCACTTCCGATTCTCGGTCGTCGGCGAGACGATCCTCAAGATGAAGGCGCGGTTGTGGTTCGTGCACCGGGGCGTCGAGCGGCTCTTCGAGGGACGCGACGTTGAGGCGGCCGTCCCGCTCGCCGAGCGCATCTCGGGAGACAGCGCGATCGGCCACAGCCTCGCCTACTGCCTGGCCGTCGAGGAGGCCTGTGGGATCGAGCTTCACGAGGAAGCGGCCAAGCTCCGGGCGCTCCTTCTTGAGCTCGAGCGCGTCCACAACCACGTCGCCGACATCGGCGCGCTCTGCAACGACGTCGGCTTCGGCCTCGCCCAGGCCCGGGCTCTGACGCTCCGGGAGCTGCTGCTGCGCCTCAACGCCGACGTGACTGGGCACCGGTTGCTGCGCGGCGCGATCCGTCCGGGAGGCGTCTCGCTCCGCCGGTTGCCCACGCGAACCGAGCTCATCGAGATCGGTCAGCGCTTCGAGGAGCTCGTCGAGCTCGCCACTTCGAACACCGTCGTCATGGACCGCTTCCGCGGAACCGCCGTGCTCGCTCGGGAGGATGCCGCTGGGACGGGCACGCTCGGGGTCGTCGCCCGGGCCTCGGGTCTCGACCTCGACGCTCGTGTGGCCCATCCCTTCGCCGAGCTCTGCGAGAGCTTCCGCCCGGTCCACGAGGTCGCGGGCGATGTCATGGCGCGCTTCTTGGTGCGGATCGGCGAGGTGCGAGTCTCGCTCGCCCTCGTCACCGACCTCGCAGGGAACGCGAGGGCTCTCAGCGTCGCCGCGCCGCGAGTCGCCCGTCGAGGCGGCTCAGGGCTCGGCATCGTCGAGGGCTGGAGGGGGAGCATCGTCCATCGGGTCGAGGTCGACATCGCGGGCGCGCTCACGCGATGCAAGGTGGTCGATCCCTCGTTCCTCAACTGGCCGGCACTCTCGGTCGCCCTGGCCGACACGATCGTCCCGGACTTCCCGCTCGCCAACAAGAGCTTCAACCTCTCCTACGCGGGGAACGACCTGTGATGCCATGGATGAGGTCGCGACGAGGGCACGGGAGCAGGTCGAGTGGAGCCGGCGTGAGGGAGCGACTCCTCGTCCGCCAAGCCCGAGCTGCCGGTCAATAGCAAGAGGGCGAACCAAGGGCGAACGGGCCGTTTGACCCTTCCCGACAGCGTCGATGAGATAGAGACTGTGGGAGTGATGTCCGACCTGAGAGGCGGGGATGAGCAGCATAGCTGCTGATCGATTGGAGCTGTTCACCCGTTCCGGGCAGGAATGGGGCGTGTGATGGATCACTGCAGGATGCAGATGGCGGTGAAACTGATGGCCAAGGCGCAGAGCACGGACTCCGACGCGGAAGCGATCGCCCTGGTGGAAAAGTCCTACCTCCTCGCGGGGATCATCGCTGCCGTCGACGGCGAAGCGAGACCCGTCACCCCCAGCCCACGACGGCGCGAGCGCCGCTACTTGAGGGATCGGCGCGCCGACCGGTGCATCAGCACCCTCGGACCGCCGAATCTCGGAAGAGACCCGGCGATCACGTACCGCCAGTCGACCGAGAACCTCCGACCTCAAGGCGTGGGGCATATCGACCTGACGGCGTAAATCGAAGCCGACCGCCCCTGTTGTCGGGCACGCCGCGAGGGCAACGGAGTCTCCAAGTTGTCGCACGGATCCAGGAGCTGAAGTCGCTCGAGTCAAGGTCGCGATCGATGGACTTCGGTACGGACTACCCGTCTCAGTTCAGCACCGACGGCGCGTCCACGACTCGGTCCTGTGCGCGCCCTGCCGTATTGGCGACACGGCAGAACCTCTTCAGGAACTGGCCGACGGCCTCAACGTCGAGAGGCCGCGCAAACAAGAACCCCTGTCCAGTGTCGACCTGCTCGGCCTGAAGGCGCTCTCGTTGATCGTCGTCCTCGATGCCTTCGGCGATGGTCTCGAGCCCGAGCACCTTGCCGAGCTGGACGAGCGTGTGGACGAGCGCAGCAGACTCGTTCGAATCGGCCAAGCCTGACACGAACGACCGGTCGATCTTGAGCACATCGATCGGGAACCGCCGGAGGTAGGCGAGCGACGAGTACCCGGTCCCGAAGTCGTCGACCGCGAGTCGCACGCCGAGCGCCTTCAGCAGCCCGAGCCGGGCGATCGTCGCGTCGACGTCGTTCATCAGGGTTGTCTCGGTGAGCTCCAAGATCAGCTGGCCGGGGTCGAAGCCGCTCGCAGCGAGGGCACCGCTGACATCGTCGACGATCCGGTCGCGCTCGAGCTGCCTGGCGGAGACGTTGACCGAGATGGAGAAGCGGTAGCCCTGGGCGCGCCATGCGGCCCCCTGCCGGCAGGCCTCCTCCAGCACCCAGCCTCCGACCGCGACGATGAGGCCGCTCGCCTCGAGCTCATGGATGAAGTCTTCCGGCAAGACGACGCCGCGGTCAGGGTGGTTCCAGCGCAGGAGCGCCTCAACGCCGGTGAACGCGTTGGTCCGTAGGTCGATGGTCGGCTGGTAGAGGAGGAAGAACTGCTTGGCGTCGAGCGCGCCGTGGAGGTCCACCTCGAGGAGACGCCGGTGCTCGACGGCCGTGTGCATCGCCGGGGCGAAGACCACGGCGCGGGCCTTTCCGGCGGCCTTTGCCTGGTAGAGCGCGATGTCGGCGTCACGGAGCAGCTCTTCGGGCGTCGCACGGTCGCCTGCAGCAATGCCGACGCTCGCGGTCACATTCAGGGGGAGTTCGTTGCCGGCTAGCTGGAAGGGCGTCGACAGCACCGCCAGGATCTTCTCGGCCACGACCTCGACACCGGCCGAGAGCGAAGTACCCTCAGCGAGCACGACGAACTCGTCGCCACCGAGACGCCCGACGGTGTCGCCAGCACGCACCGCGCTAGCGAGCCTGCTGCCTACCGCGACGAGCAGATCGTCGCCGGCATTGTGGCCCAAGGTGTCGTTGATGTCCTTGAAATCGTCGAGGTCGATGAAGAGCACCGCGGCAGCTAGCCGGTTGCGCCGGGCACGCGCCAGCATCTGGTCGATGCGGTCCAAGATCAGCGCGCGATTGGGAAGCCCCGTGAGCGCGTCATGGAGGGCCTGGTGGCGCAGCTCGTCGGTCCGCTTGCGAACCAGCTCGACCGCACGCGAACGGCCCGTACCGAGCACGTAGATCAGCACCCCGAGCAGCACGCTCAGCGCGATGAGGACAAACAGGAGCGTAAGGGTATTCGCGTTGCCGAGGATCCCGGTCCCAGTCACGGCCCCGAAGGTCTCAACGCTCCAGCCGTTGTGGAGGTCGAGCGTCGAGGTGGCGGCACCGAAGGGAACCGAGCCGCTCCAGAACACGACCTCGGAGGAGCTCGCGTGGTAGCGCAACGCCACGGCCATGTTCGGATGACCCTGAAGCGCCCGGTCCAAGATGATCTTCGGCACGATCCCCATGCCGATCCACCCGATGAACGCCGCTCGCCGTGCCCCGATCGTCGCGGGAACGGACCCACCTCGATAGATCGGGGTGTTCACGGCCAACGACATCGTCGTCCCGACCTTGAGCGGCACATAGGAGCCTTGGCCGGTGTCTCGAGCGCGCAGGTTCGCGGAGCCGACGTCCCCGACACAGAAGTCCATGCCTGCAGGCGCGGGAGCAGCCCCGAGTCGCGTTTGCCCGAGACGGTCAAGACAGTAGTAGGGGCGGTTGCCCGAGGGGATGACCTGCAAGGAGCCGCCAGGCGCCAGCGGGCCGGCGGGATCGACCCGGGCCTGCGCCGCGAACGCCGCGAGCTGCGACGCAGGGACGATCACCGTTTCGCCCCACCCCAAGAGCTCGGGATAGCGCTGCATCGCCCGCACGGAGCTCGACCATCGGGCGAATTCGGCGTTGGTGGCCTGCGGGTTGCCGACGACGAAAGCCTGTGCGCTCACGATGAGGTCCTCTTCGTGCTGGATCGCGAGCTGCAGGGTCGACGCAATCTCGACCGAGGACTTCGTGAAATCCCGGTGCACTTCCTCGCTGCCATTACGCGCGACCTCGTTCGCAGCGAGCACCGAGCCGGCCGTGCCGGCACAGATCAGCACGGCTGCCGCGACTGCCCAGAGGCGCCGTTTCCGCTTCACGCTGCTGACGCTGTCGTCTGTTCTCCCGATGTCGGGCGACGCCGCGCGAGACCTGTGCTCGCGCCGGTGTGGTGTCGCCAAGGAGACGGCTGTCCGCCAGCGGCCCCGACTAGTTCGGCCCGTTCCCACCTGAGAGGCAACGCGGCGCCTCGCGCGGACAGACGGCAGCGAGCGACTGGCGTCTGGAGGCTGCGCCTCTGCGGATCCGAGTTCGCTGCCGGAGGACGTCTTGGCGATTCCCATCACTGCGTCGGCCGAGACGGCCTCGTCGTCTTGGGGAGCGCTCTTGTGCTGCATCGACGCCGCCGATCTGCCACGGTGCACAGCGGGCTGCTGCTCGAGTGCAATGCTCACGCCGACTAACGGCGCGCTCGCCTGCCGATTCAAGCCCGAGAACTCAGCGTCCGTCTCCGATCGCGCCGTGAACGCGCGCAGGCGCTCCATTGGCTCTCGATCAGCGCCCGTCCGCGCCAGACAGCCCGACGGGAGGCTCGCCTTGGGCTCTGGCGACGACCGAGGCGGGCCAGGGCGCTATTGACCGTCATGGGGTGCACCTCTTCGAGCCGGTCGAGAGCCTACTGATGCCCAACGAGAGTCCTGGCGGGGCGGCGGGCTCTGACCAATGGCTTCGGAGTGGAGGTGAGCAAACGACTCTCGAACCATCTGTCAAGAGGCGACTGGACAGCCTCCATGAGTGGATTACGCCCTATGAACTGGAGGTGTGCCCCGATGCTTCGAGACCTCGCGCTCAACCTCGCGTCCACGGGCTATGGCAGCGCAAATTCGGGCCCGGCCAACCTGATGCCCAACCCCCCGAACATTCCGAACGCCTGGACCTACTCAGCCCAAATCGTCGACAAGGCCGGACGAGATGGCCCCATTTCACGTAGGGGATCCTTCGTTCGGCGACGAGGCGCCGGATGTGCCGCTCGCCGACGCCGAGGAGCGGCGCCAGCGTCTCGATGTCGACGAGCTGGGGAAACCGCAGCTGTCCTGTCTTGTCCGTCACTGCCCACGCTCCTCATTCAGTGCCTGCTCGGTGGAGTAATGGGGCGCGAGTCGGGCAGTTGGCGAGAATCTCCTGTGGATATCGCGATCCGCCATGACCGGGACGCGGCGATCGTCGGATGCGCCAGGCGGCTGGCCCGGCGCGGGATCGCCCTGGGCAACCAGGACCTGGCCCCGGCCAGGTCCTGAAGGAGGATGGCGGCGACGGGCTCGGCAGGCCGACCTCAAGGGTCCGCCACGGCCGCTTCGCGCCCTTGACCCCGGCCCGCGACAGTCGGGAGGGACAGTCGCATCCTCACTGAGTCACCCGGCGCTGCCATCGAGCGTTCGAACCTCGCCGCGCTTCGCCTCCCATGACCTAGCCGTCGCTGCCTCGAACCCGGCTCGCCAGACGTCGCTCCCCGATCGACGGCTCTTGCCACTATGTGCCACTACTTACCGCCACGCACCGCTTCGCAGATATCCCTTTACTTCCCAATCATCTACTGGCATAAGTGCTCTGTGTTCGACACGTCTGCACCCATGGTGCGCCCCTTGGGTCGGGAGGTTCTCCTCCCGTGATGAGCCTCGTGAAGATCGCGCCCTCCTCGTGGAGCTACTACGCCTCGGAGGTGGCCGACGGGCGCGAGGACTACTACCGCGAGGCCGAGGTGCCCGGTCGCTTCCTCGGCCGGGGCGCGGGAGCGCTCGGGCTCGCCGGCGAGGCGGTGACGACCGAGGCCCTCGAGCGGCTCTTCGGCCACGGCGCGGATCCGCGCGACGGCCGCTCGCTCGGGCGGGGCTTTGCCGAGAAGGACCCTCGCCGGGTCGCAGGCTTCGCGGTGACGTTCTCGCCGCCGAAGTCGGTCTCGGTGCTCTGGGCCCTCGGCTCCGAGGTCGAGCGCCACGCCGTGCTGGAGGCGCACCGGGTCGCGGTGCCGACCGGGTCGGAAGAGGCGAGGTCGAGCGGGCGAGCGTCGTGATCGCCTCGGGCGCGGTCGGGATCGGCGACGAGATCGTGACGCTCAGGAACGACCGCCGGGTCCGAAGCGATGCGGGCGAGTTCGTCCGCAATGGCGAGCGCTTCGCCATCACAGCGCGCGGCGAGGACGGGAGCCTCGCGGTCGTCTCGCTCGATCGCAACGCTTCGATGGTCCTCCCGCCGAGCTACGTCTCGAACCACGTCGCCCTCGGCTACGCGCTCACGATCCACAAGGCGCAGGGAGCGACGACGAGGCGCCGCGATCGTCCTCGTCGACGAGCAGACGACGAGACCGCAGCTCTACGTCGCGACGACGCGCGGGCGCGAGGAGAACCGCGTGCTGGTCGTCACCGAGCAGCGCCAGGACGAGCACGAGCTGCCGCGCGAGAGCCCGCCGCTCGAGGTGCTCGAATCGATCCTCCGCCACCAGGGCGCGGACCGCTCCGCCCACGACGTGCTGCGCGTCTCGCTCGCGAGGCTCGAGGACCGGAGCCTGCTCCGCGATCTCGTGCATGAAGCCCAGCGCCGCGTCGACGAGCTCGCCGGCCCGGACCGGAGCACCGAGATCGCCGCGCTGACCGGGTGCGCCGACGTCGAAGCCGTCGAGGAGCGGCTCCGGGCCGCCGAGATCGCCGTCAAGCGGGCGGAGAAGGAGCACCGCTCGAACACGCGGATCTGGAACGAGCTCCACCACGCCCGCTACGGCGTGAGCAAGGTGCATGAGGCACGGCGCGACCTCGATGCGCTCACCGTCTACCAGGATCGACGCGCACGCTGGCTGAACGATCACCCGAGCGAGGTCGGCTGGGTAGCCGAGCTCGAGGCCCGCTTGTCGGAAGCCGAGCAGAACTACCAATCGCTCGTCGCCGAGCGGACTCCACCCGGGTTGGCTCGACGTCATCGGGGGAGGAGGAAGAGAATGACGCCGCTGCGGGATCGAGGACCGGCCCACAAGGACAGCGGACCGTCGAGGAGGAGTGGAGCGTGGAACGGAACCACGCCGGCTACGTCGAGGCCCCGCAGCCGCTTCCACCAACTGCTGGACCGGGAGGACCGACCCTCACTCCTTGACATCTCGATGCTCGGCGTGATGCGCCATTCGCGAGAGCCCCCTACCGGCACTTATACGGGTGATCTTGTTATACGGGTGATCCGCCAGGTCGGCTGACCCACCGGGGAGACTTTCCCCGGCGGGGAGGACCGAACGAGGAGGACATCTTGTGGTCTTCACCCCGCAGCTGCGCCGCATCGCGCATCCCGACGGAAGCGTCTCCTACAAGCTCGGCCATGACCTCCTCGACGCGTTCTTGGAGTTCACCGCTGCCCGCTCTCGCCCGAACACGGTCCGGGCCTACACGCACGACCTGAAGACGTTCTTCGGCGTCGTCCAGAAGGACCCGACCGAGGTCACCTCCGCCGACGTCCTCGCCTTCGTCGCTGCCCAGCAGCAGCCCCGTCCCGGCGCGGAGAACGTGCTGCGCTTCCCCGACGCGTCAGCCGGGCTCGCGCCGGCGACAGTGATGCGCCGCCTCGCGGCGATCTCCGCCTTCTATGGCTACCTGCTCGTCCGCGGCGACACCCCGGTCAGCGCCAACCCGGTGCCCCGGGGACTGCCGACGAGGCGCCGTCGGCGTGAGCTTCGCGGCACGCCGCTCGTGCGGGGCGTGCGACGCCTGCCGCGGATCCTCGACCCGACCGAGGTGGCCTGCCTCCTCGGGGCGCTTCGCACCGATCGCGACCAAGCGATCGCCGAGGCGATGCTCCTCGGCGGCCTCCGGCGAGTCGAGGTGCTCGGGCTTCGCCTGGAAGACGTCCGTCTCGGCGAGTGCCGACTCTTCGTGAGAGAGGGCAAGGGCGGCCACGAGCGGCTCGTGCCGGTCTCGCCGACGTTCTTCGCCACCCTCGCGCACTACCTCGATCACGAACGACCTGATGACTGCACGACCGAAGCCGTCTTCGTCGTCTTGAAGGGTCCTCGGCGGGGTCAGCCACTCTCGGCCGAGGGGCTCGATGAGGTGATGAGCGCGGCACGAGCACGGGCCGGCCTTTCCCATGGCACCTGCCACGAGCTTCGCCACACTTGCCTCACGCGCCTGCGTGAGGCAGGGATGTCGCTCGAGGCCCTCCAGGCCCAGGCGGGGCACCGTTCGATCGCCTCGACCCAGCTCTACCTCCACCTGGGCGCCGACTGGCTCGCGGCCGAGTACCGGCGCGCGGCGAAGGCCGTCGAAGCTGCGCTCCTCGCCGAGGGCGCCCGATGAGCGGCGCTGCGGCACCGAGGAGGACCGTCCCTCTCGAGCTCCGTCCCGCACGACCGGCAGCGAAGCCGAAGAGCCATCGGGGGACAATCGACCTCCCGCTCCCCGCGACCAGAAGCGCGACCCGGCTTCCCGCCTGGGCCGAGATCGCCGGCCGCGCGCCCGAACTCGCCACGACGATGACGGACTACTTGGAGCAGATCGCCGTCTCGTCCCGGCCCGGCACCGTGGAGGCTGCGGACCTCGCGCTTCGCACCTTCGCCGCGCATCTCGGCGCAGTCGATCCCTCCTGTGATGCGGTCAGAACGATCGGTCGGCACCACATCGAGTCCTACAAGCTCGCCTTGGCCACGCGGCCTGGCAAGGACCCCGATCGGTCCATCGCCGTGGCGACGATCCGGAACAAGCTCGGCATGCTGCGCACCTTCTTCGAGCGTCTGATCGAGTGGGACGCTCCCGATGCGGCGAAGAAGGTGCCGATCTTCGCCGGCGACATCCCGAAGGCCGACGAGCCTCTGCCGCGCTTTTTGGACGACCCGACCTACGCGAAGTTCATGGCGACCCTCGCGAAGGACCCGAACCTCCGACGGCGCTTGATCGTTGAGCTCCTCGCGCGAACCGGCATGCGCGCCGGGGAGATCGCCGGCATTCGCGACGACGCGGTCTTCCGCCTGGGTGGCGAGCATTGGCTGCGGATCCCCGTCGGCAAGCTCCACAACGATCGGACCGTGCCCCTCCACCCGGTCCTCCTCGAGCTCATCGAGACCTATCGCGCGACACGCGGGCCGAGTCTCTCCGGGCTGCTCGTCGTGCGCGACGACGGCCAGCCCGTTGACCGAAGGACCATCCACCGCTACGTCGCCACAGTCGCGAAGCGCGCTGGGATCGGACACGTCCATCCGCACCAGCTCCGCCACACCCTCGCGACCCAGTGCATCAACCGGGGCATGAGCCTCGAGGCGATTGCCGCGATGCTCGGCCATCGCTCACCTCGGATGACCCTCGTCTACGCCCGGATCTCCAATGACTCGGTCGCCGACCAGTACTTCCGAGCGATCGAGGCAGTCGAGCGCGTCGGCGTCGTCGTGCCCGCGAACGACGACGGCGAGCACGGGTCCGCTCACCGCCGTCAGCTCGCGAACGGGCACTGCATCCGCCCGGCTCAGCTCGACTGCTCTTACCAGACGATCTGTGAGGGTTGCGGCTTCTTCCAGACCGGACCGCAGTTCGTCACGATCCTGAGGCGGCAACGCGACGACGCCACCGCGCAGGCCGACTTCGAGCGGGCACACCTCTTCGCCGACCTCATCGACGGCATGACCAAAGACGAGCCGCCGCGTTGAACTCGAGGAATAGTCAAGAGTTGTGGATCGGCCCGACCCGCTGATCACGCGGCGACCTCCTCTTCCTGCAGCTCGCTCTCGACCAACACCCCCTTTCGGAACTTCGCGCCGGCGCGCACGAGCGCGACGAGATGGGCGCCGTTGACGTAGCGCCAGCGGTCCTGGGCGGCCTCGATGAGCTTGAAGGCCATCGCGAGCCCGGCCGCCCTCGAGCCCGGGCCCTTCGTCACCTTGGTTCGAAGGCGCACCGTCGAGAAGGTCGACTCGATCGGGTTGGAGGTCTTCAGGTGGAGCCAGTGCTCGGCGGGGAAGTCGTAGAAGCAGAGGAGCTGGTCGAGGTCGTCGCGGATCTTGTCGGCCGCCTTCGGCCACTTGGCCCGGAACTCGGCGTCGAAGGCCTTCGCGGCCGTCCGGGCGTGGTCGGCATCCTCGGCGTCGCGGATCTCGGCCAGCATCTTCTTCGCGAGGGGCTGGATCGACTTCGGCAGCGCGTCAAGGGTATTTGCTGACTTGTGCACCCAACATCTCTGCTCGCGGGTCTCGGGGAAGACGTCGCGCAGCGCCGCCCAGAACCCGAGCGCACCGTCGCCGACGGCGAGCACGGGGGCTCGCATGCCCCGGTGGCGGAGATCGCGCAGCAGCGCCGCCCAGGACTCGGTCGACTCCCGGTAGCCGTCCGCGATCGCGACGAGCTCCTTCTTGCCGTCGAGGCGCACGCCGACGATGACGAGGCAGCAGAGCCGCTCCTCCTCCAAGCGCACGTTGAAGTGGACCCCGTCTGCCCAGACGTAGACGTAGTCCCGATCCGCGAGCGAGCGATCCATGAAGGCGCGGTGCTCGGCCTGCCAGGAGGTGCTCAGCCGGGTGATGACCGAGGCCGACAGGCCGGCCGCTGAGCCGAAGAAGCCCTCGAGGGCGGGCGCGAAGTCGCCGGTCGACAGTCCGTGGAGGTAGAGCAGCGGGAGCACCTCGGTGACCTTCGGGCTGCGCCGACACCACGGCGGGACGATCGAGGACTTGAACTGCTGCTTCTTCCCCGTCTCGGGGTCGACACGGCGGTCGTCGACCCGCGGCGCGGTGATCTCCACCGCACCGGCCACCGTTTGGACCTTGCGCGCCCGGGCGTGACCGTTGCGTGTGACCAGCCGACGCCCGTTCTCGTCGCGCTCGGCCGTGAGCTCGGCGCGGTACGCGTCCACCTCGGCCTCCAACGCCGCGGCGAGCATCTGCTTCGCGCCCTCCCGGCAGATCTCGTCCAGCATCGACCGGCCGTCCGCCACGGCGGTCTCGTCGTTCACTACGCTCAGCACTGGCGTTCCTTCCTCGCCGGCGCGTCAACGCCGGCTGCTCGTTCTGATCTCAACGAGGAAGGTACGCCGCGTCTCCGGGCGAGTGGGCGATCCACAACTTCAGGTCATACCTCGTTGAACTCTTGGCCAAAACAGTGGACGAGAGTGTCTCAAGGTGCTTCCATGTTCACAGCCGAAGCCTGACGGATCACCCGTGTAACGGCACATCGGGGATACGAGGATCGATGTCTACGTAGGATCTGAGCATGGCTCGTGACGACTATCTGCTCGACAACCAGCAGGCCGAAGCGGGCGAGCGCTTCGACGCACTCTCCGAGCTGTTCAACCCTTCGACATTTCGGCGCATGGACGCCATCGGACTCTCACCCGGCTGGCGAGTCTGGGAGGTAGGGGCCGGAGGTGCAAGCGTGCCTTCCTGGATCGCCGCACGGACTAATGGCTATGTGTTGGCGACCGACATCGATACCTCGTGGCTTGAAAGTGAGTGCGCTACCTACGAGGTCAAGCGTCATGACATCGGGACGGACCCAGCTCCCGACGGCCTGTTTGACCTGGTCCACGCTCGCTTGGTGCTCGTCCACGTGCCCGAACGAACCAACGCACTATCCACATTGATCGGGGCCGTTCGGCCTGGTGGCTGGCTGTTTCTGGAAGAAGCCGACCCCGGCCTTCAGCCGCTTGTGTGTCCTGACGAGTTTGGAGACGAACAGCATCTCGCCAACAAACTCAAACTCGGGGACTCACATACGTGACGCACCCAGCGGATCAGGCGCCGCGGCGCTCCGCTAGCGACGAAATGGTGGCCACGGCATCCTCGACGGCACTTGCCCGCTCCCCAACCTCTAGCGGTAGCGGCAGAACCGGGCGCTTCCCATCCATAATGTCTGCGGCGGTGAGAATCTGGATCTTCGGGATGCCGTTGGCTGTGAGGCCCGCCTCGACGGCTTCTAGCACCATTGGGCGCGTGGGTGGCTTGCGAGTGACGAAGATGCCGATTTGGGCTCCTTCGCGTTCCGCTGTTCCTCGGAGGTCGCGCACCTGCGTCACGTTCACGGCGCCGCCCTTGACGGATACGATCGCGCGGACGACCGTTCCGCCAATCTCGTAGCGGACGATCTCTCCATCAATCCCGCGGTCAGCGCCCCTACGAATGTCCGCTTGAATGCCGAGTAAGTCACACACCCACTGCTGGAATCCGTACTTGTCACGATCGGCGAGGAAATCCACCTCTTCAATGGTGGGCGGAATACCACGAAGCGCGGGGTGCAGGTCCGGGTAGAAACGGCCAAGGCGATCCTGAATCACTTCCATCGCGCGCGCTGTTATGTCAATTCCGATCCACCGTCGGCCCAGCTTTTGAGCAGCATCAACAGTCGTACCGCAACCACAGAAGGGGTCCAAGACGGTATCGCCCGGGTTAGAACTTGCAGCAATAATGCGCTCTAACAACGCCAGCGGCTTCTGCGTTGGGTATCCGAGCCTTTCAGCCGCACGCGAGTTGATCACGTCCACGTCCGTCCAAACGTCCTGTGCGGGCGCCCCGTGCTGATCCACCAGGAACCGCTTGAGGCGCGGGACGCTGCCCCGAGCCGGCCAGAAGATAAGCCCAGCCTCATCCAGTCGCGTCAGCCGCTCTAGAAACGGATAGGTAGCTAAGTCCTCGCCAGTGACGGCCCGGTACTTGTCATACGCGTACGAGGCCGGTTGCCAATGTCTCCCCGTTGCGGTGGGGTCGTGCCCTCCCCACGGTTGTCCACTCTCGCCCGATCGTCGTCCCGGACCCGTAAGCGCCTCATCGGAAAACGGGCCGAGCAGTGGGTCGTTGTGCTTGAACTTCTTAAGGTGGTCGTCGCTGTACGCGACGTACGGGACATTCCAGACGTATTGACCACTGACCGTGTAGAAGAGGATTACGTCGTGTGCTGGCCCAAAGCGATGAGCGCCACTGTGTGCCCCCGTACGCTTCCAGATGATCTCGTTGCGAAAGTTCGCGGGACCAAAAACCGCATCCATGAGCAGTTTCAGATAATGGCTAGCTGTCGGATCGCAGTGGAGATAGATGCTGCCCGTTGACCGCAGAACACGGCGAAGCTCAACGAGACGCGGAGCCATCATCGACAGGTAGGCCATTAGGTCGTTGGGACCCAGAAGCTCACGAAAGCTCCGCAGGGCGCGAGATACCTCACCGCCGCCGTCAACGGTCTCCTTGAACGAACGCTCTGAGTCGATCGACCAGTGCCACGCGTCATCGAATGCTTTGATCAGGGCGGCAGCGGGAGAGCCGTCTACGTGGCGGAACAGCATGTTGTTGGTGGCGTTGGGGTTGAACGGTGGATCGAGGTAGACAAGATCAACCGAGTCGTCGCGGACCAATTGCCGCAATACCTCAAGGTTGTCGCCAAAGAATAAGGACGACTCAAGGTCGAACAGACGCTGTGTCCGCACGGTGCCCCCGCCCGCCACATAAACAACAGGAGTCACAAGTGTCCTCCTGTTGCCGTGAAATGGCAAGTGGGCGCAATATCACACCGCTGGAATTACAGACGTAGCGTTAGGTCGCTGCGAGCGATAACCTATGGCGGATGACAAACGAACAGCCAGCGCCCGAAGGGGTCGACGAGGACCGCACGCCCTTCCAGCGTTTTGAGGACTTTGCCCGCAAGATCATTGCGGTCCCAAAGCGCGAGATTGATGAGCAGGAACAGAAGCCCAGCTAGCAGGAAGGGGGGCGAAGATGGATCAGCCGAGATGCCTTGACTGCGACGCGGAGCTGGAACGCAAGCCCGGCGTCACCGGAATCGGCAAGTTGGGACGCAAGATCCCGGCGTTGGTTTGCCCGGTTGATTATCAACTATTTGCGACCCAGGATGACGGGGAAGTCGTGCGACTAGCGGCACCGCAGTAGGTTCGCCTAAAGGGACTCAGCCGTCGAGGAAGTCCGATTCCTCTACGGTTTGGACAAGCCCGAGGGCGATGGCGTCGAGTAGGACGACGTATCCACAATTACTGCACACGACTGGCACTGCGGATTTCGGAGGAATTCGTACACCGGTTTCGGTCGATTCCGTACACCTGTTTCGGCGTTTTCGTACACCTGGTGAAGGGGCTGTCGCAGCCATTGGCGTGACGTAGGCCATCTCGTAACGCTCCACGGACCGACGTGTTCGAGGAGTGAACGTGCCAAGACCCCGCGTCCCCATGCGCAAGATCCGCGACGTCATCCGTCTCGCCCTCGGCGAGGGGCTCTCGCTCCGCCAGGTCGGGCTCTCCCTCGAGCTCCCGTTCACCACCGTCGGTGACCACGTCCGGCGCGCCATCGCGGCCGGGCTGTCCTGGCCGTTGCCCGAGGACCTCTCCGACCACGACCTCGAGCAGCTGCTGTTCCCGCCGCCGGCGCCCTCCAACGTCACCCGGCCGATGCCGGACTTCGCCTATGTGCACCGGGAGCTGCGGCGCAAGGGGGTGACGCTCGAGCTTCTCTGGATCGAATACCGCGAGCAGCACCCCGACGGCTATGGCTACACCCAGTTCGTCCACCACTACCGCGCTTTCAAAGGCCACGTGGACGTCGTCATGCGTCAGGTGCACCGCGCCGGGGAGAAGCTCTTCGTCGACTTTCCCGGCATGAAGATCCCGATCCATGACCGCAGGTCCGGCGAGGTCGTCCTCCATGCCGAGCTGTTCGTCGCGGTGGCCGGTGCGTCGAGCTACCTGTTCGCGGAGGCACTTCCCTCCCAGGAGCTGATGCACTGGGTGAGCGCCCATGTGCACGCCTTCGAGGCGATGGGGGGCTGCCACGAGATCGTGGTCTGCGACAACCTCCGCTCGGGGATCACCCGGCCGCACCGCTACGAGCCCGACGTGAACGCCACCTATCAGGAGATGGCCGCCCACTACGGGGTCGCCGTCATCCCGACGCGCACCTACAAGCCCCGTGACAAGGCCAAGGTCGAGGCGGGGGTGCTGCTCGCGGAGCGCTGGATCATCGCCCGGCTGCGCCATCGCCGCTTCACCTCCCTCGCCGAGGCGAACGCAGCGATCCGCCAGTGCGTCGCTTTGATCAACGCCCGCCCGTTCAAGAAGATGGAGGGCTCGAGAGCCGAGCTGTTCGAAAAGCTCGACCGCCCGGCGCTCAAGCCCCTTCCCCCCACCCGCTACGAGTTCGCGACCTGGAAGCACGCCAAGGTCAACATCGACTACCACGTCGAGCTCGACCGGCACTACTACTCCGTGCCCCACCAGCTCGTCGGCAAGGTCGTCGATCTGCGCTGCACCGCCTCGGTGCTCGAGGTCCTCTTCAGCGCGAAGCGCGTCGCCTCGTGGCCGCGCTCAACGGATCGCGGTGGCTTCTCGACCGACCCCGCGCACATGCCCGAGTCGCACCGCCGCTACGCGAAGTGGACGCCGAGCCGCATCGTCGCCTGGGCGAAGGCGACCGGGCCCTCGACCGCGGCGCTCGTCGAGGAGATCCTCGCCTCGCGACCCCATCCCGAGCAGGGCTTCCGCTCCGCCCTCGGGATCATCCGCCTCGGCGAGCGCCACGGCGCCTCCCACGTCGAGGCGGCCTGTGCCCGGGCGCTGCATCTGCGCTCCTACTCCTACCGCAGCGTCGCCTCGATCCTCGATCACCGCCTCGACGAGCAGCCGCTGCCCGAGTCCCGTCCGCTTCCTCCCCATCCCCGGCACCGCAACGTGCGCGGGGCGAACTACTACGCCTGAGAGAAAGGAAGATCATGCTGACGAGCACCACCATCGAGGGGCTGAGGACCCTCCGCCTGCACGCGATGGCCCAGGGCGTCGCCGACCAGCGCGAGCAGCTCGACTACGCCGAGCTCTCCTTCGAGGAGCGGCTCGGGCTGCTCGTCGACCGCGAGCTCCTCGCCCGGGACAACCGACGTCTCCAGCGCCTGTTGAAGACCGCGAAGCTGAGGCTCCCCGCCGCGATCGAGGAGCTCGACTACTCCCGGCCGCGCGGTCTCGACCGCCACGTAATCTTGCAGCTCGGCGAGTCGCACTGGGTGAAGGAGCGCCAGGTCGTGCTCATCGTCGGGCCGACCGGCGTCGGGAAAACCTTCCTCGCCTGCGCACTCGCCCAGGCCGCGATCCGCCACGGCCACTCCGCGCTCTATCTCCGCGCACCGCGCATGTTCGACGAGCTCGCGATCGCACGCGCCGACGGCCGCCTCGCCCGGCTGATGGCGAGCTGGGCGCGCATCGATGTCCTGCTCGTCGACGACTTCCTCATCCGACCGCTGAGCACGGATCAGGCCGCGGACCTGCTCGAGATCGTCGAGGACCGCGCGCAACAACGCGCGACGATCCTCACGAGCCAGCTGCCGGTCGCCAACTGGCACGAGGCCCTCGGCGACCCCACCATCGCGGACGCCGTCTTGGACCGACTGCTCGAGCGCGCCAACCGTCTCGAGCTCGTCGGCGACTCGATGCGGCGAAGCGATGCCCCCACCAAGTCCCGCGACACGAAGTGACCACGCCGTGACCGCCACAACGCGCGCGCCGGATTCGACCGCCGCGCGAGATCACCACAGACTGTCGACCAAGCACCGGGAAGGAGGTGAGCTCCGGGGTTAGCCAGATCCGTCGGCCGCTACGCGGCCTCCGACACCTCGCGTTCGAAAACTCCGATCTGGGTGTACGGAATCTCCGAAATGCGCACTGGCACCACAGGGACGCTGAGAAACTGATGTGTGCTGTCCGGTTCGATGGCAGGTAGCGCGACACGAGGCTTGACCTTCCAATCGTTTTCGAGGCAGCGCGGGCAACGCGGGTCGCCCTTCCAACGCGAGCGGATCCACTCTCCGACTCTGGCCTCGACCTCCCGGTGGTCCATCGTCGCATCGTAGGCTCCTCTCGCTTCTACTGTCGTCCCGTCAGCTCCGCATAGGTGAGCTGCCTGCCAGCGACACCCCTCACGGCCTGACGCAGACGACCGAAGTCGTCCCGCTCGCGCTCGTTGAACGTGAAGCACCGCTCGTCCAGGTACCGGTGAAGGTGGATCGGGTCGACGTGGGTGTAGGTCCCCTTGAGTCCCCGCTTCAGCAGGTTCCAGAAGCACTCGATTCCGTTCGTGTGCACCCGGCCCATGACGTACGTCTCGGCGTGGTTGACGACCTCGTGAGCGAACTGGAGCGCTGAGAGGCCCCCGTAGCCCGTGAACTCGTCCGTGTAGACCGTGACGCCCTTGGTCACCGTGGACTTCACCAGCGCGTGCAGCGTGGCCTGTGAGCGGTTTGCCGTGACCTGAGCGTGCACACGGGATGCGGTGCTTTCCGTGCCCCGCTCCAGTACGCCGACGACCGTTGTCTTGTCGGCGCCACCTGTGCCGTGGATCTTGTGGACGCGGTCCCAAAGGTGCATGTTCTTGGCGAGGCCGCCCACGAACGTCTCGTCAACCTCAACGGTGCCCCGCATCTTCTCGAAGCTGCCGGTGCGCATCGCGAGGCGGATGCGGTGCAGCATGTGCCATGCGCTCTTCTGAGTGATCCCAAGCGCACGGGCCAACTCGTAGGACGAGATGCCGTTCTTGCTGTTGCAGATCAGCCAGAATGCGGGCATCCACTTGTCGAAGCCGATCTTGGAATCCTCGAAAATCGTCCCGACGCGCACTGAGAATTGCTTGCGGCAGCCTGCGCACTTCCAAATGTGACGGGTTGCGAGGAAGTAGTTATCGAGGTCGCCGCACCGCGGGCAAACCGGCTTGCCGGTCGGCCAGCGCAGGCTGACGACGAAATCGAAAGCGACCTGCTCGTCAGAGAAGTACCGGATTGCCTGGAGAAGAGTGCGGGGCGCTTGTCCGTTGTTCATGCCCCCATTGTCGCAAAGGGGTGTATCAGTTACGCATTTACCTGCGGACATACATCCGTGTCATTCTCGCAGCTGGGTGCGTCACGTATGTGAGTCCCCAAACTCGCGTTTCGATCCCTAATGTCGGAGCGAGGGGTGGACCTTTCCTTCGGACGGACTCTTCCGAGACTGCTGCGGTCGGCCGGGATGATTGACGTTCAGTCCGATGCCTATTTCCTGATGGGCGGACCGGTCTGCAACGAACTTGAGCGGGCGACCATCGAGCAGATCCGACACCGCCTGATCTCAGGCGGCTTGGCCACCGCAGATGAGATCGAGCAGCACCTGTCTAATGTTGTCGCTCGCCAGCGACATGGGACCACCCTGAGCTGAACTTCGCCAGCAACATGGGACCACCTCGTCGCCAGTCATGGGACCACCCGGTATCCACCAGCAGCGGTGCTGCTGCCGGTGGACTTGCCGCCACACCGACCAGCAGATCGGGAAGGCGGCGATGGCGTTCCGGGAGGTCCACGTGCACGAGATCCGAGAAGTCCTACGCGTCTGGCTGCGAGGCGAGAGCCTGCGCTCGGTCGAGCGGCTCGCCGCACTCGACCGCAAGACCGTCCGCCGCTACGTCGCCGCGGCCGAGGAGGCCGGGCTCGATCGCTCAGGCGGTGAGAGCCAGCTCACCGACGAGCTGATTGCCCGGGTCTGCGAGTCGGTCCGCCCGCACCGCGGTGACGGCCATGGGTCGGCCTGGGCACTCGTCGTCGCCCACCACGACGAGGTCAAGGGCCTCGTCGAGGACAGCCTCACCGTCCGGAAGATCCATGAGCTGCTCGCGCGCCGCGGCATCGTCGTTCCCGAGCGGACGCTGCACCGCTACGTGCTTCAAGTCCTTGGTCACGGGCGCAGCGCGCGCATGACGACCGTCCGGGTCGCCGACGGTGAGCCGGGGGCAGAGTGCCAGGTCGACTTCGGCAAGATGGGCCTGCTCTTCGACCCTGAGACCGATCGTCGCCGCGTCGTCCAGGCGCTCATCTTCACCGCCTGCTACTCGAGGCACTGCTTCGTCTTCCTGAGCTTTACCCAGACCACAGAGGCGGTGATCGCTGGCTTCGAGGCGGCCTGGGCCTTCTTCGGTGGGGTCTTCAAGGTTGTCATCCCCGACAACATGGCAACGATCATCGACAAGGCGAACCCGACGGACCCTCGCTTCAACCAAGCCTTCATCGAGTACGCGCAGAGTCGTGGCTTCCTCGTCGACGCCGCCCGGGTCCGCCGGCCACAGGACAAGCCCCGGGTCGAGCGGACCGTGCCCTTCGTGCGAGGAAGCTTCTTCGCCGGTGAGCACTTCGTCGACCTCGCCGACGCGCAGCGTCGGGCCGAGACCTGGTGCACGACCCGCGCTGGGCTGCGCATCCACGGCACGACCCAGTGTCGCCCGGCCGAGCTGTTCGCCCTCGAGGAAGCGCCGCGGCTGCTCGAGGCTCCAGTGTTTCCCTACGACCTGCCGCACTTACGCGAGCCCGAAGGTGCACCGGGACCACCACATCGAGGTGCAAAAGGCGCTCTACTCCGTCCCGGGGCATCTGATCGGGCATCGCGTCGAGGTTCGCTCGGACCAGAAGCTCGTCCGGGTGTTCTTCCGTGGCGAGCTCGTGAAGGTGCATCCCCGGAGCTCACCCGGCGGCCGGGTGACCGACCCGGCCGACCTGCCGGCGGAGAAGACGACGTACGCGATGCGCGACCTCGAGCACCTGAAGCACTTGGCCTCCTCGGCAGGTCCGGCGGTCGGCGCGTACGCTGCGGCGCTGCTCGAGCACCCACTTCCCTGGACCAAGATGCGCCAGGTCTACGCGCTCCTTGGCCTCGTGAAGAAGTGGGGAGCGACCCGAGTCGAGCAAGCGTGTGCCCGCGCCCTCGAGGCCGAGGCGGTGAGCGTCGGGCTCATCACCCGGATGCTCGAGCGAGGTGCCGAGGCCGACCAGCCGGTGGCACCACCGCTGCCCTTCTCAGCGGCATCAGGGCGATTCGCCCGCGACGCGCAGCATTTCCGCACAACACAGCGACAACACGAGGATGCGAGTGACGCGAACGGCGGCGTCGCATGAGCGCGCCCGCCCCGTCGGTCTCGCCCGAGCTCTCCTCGCTGCTTCGCCGCGTGAAGCTCGGCCAGCTCCTCGACAGCCTCCCCGAACGGCTCGCCCTCGCGCGCGCCCGGGACCTCGGCCACGCCGAGTTCCTCGAGCTCGTGCTTTCCGACGAAGTCACGCGCCGCGACGCCACCTCGGCCGAACGGCGCGCGAAGGCCGCCGGGCTCGATCCGGCCATGCGCCTCGAGCTGTTCGACAATGACACCAAGATCACCTACGACCGCTCGGTCCTCGACGAGCTCTTCTCGCTCCGCTTCATCGAGGCCGGGCACAACGCGCTTGTGATGGGACCGGTCGGCGTCGGCAAGACCTTCCTCGCGACCGCGCTCGGGCACGCCGCGATCCGTCGGCACTACAGCGTGCACTTCGAGCGAGCAGACGTGCTGCTCAAGCGGCTGAAGGCTTCGCGGCTCGACAACAGTCACGACGTCGAGCTCCGCAAGCTGCTCCGCGTCGATCTGCTGATCTTGGACGATTTTTGCCTGCAGCCAATGGATGGCGCCGACACAGCGGACATCTACGAGGTCATCGTCGAGCGCCACCGCAACGCGGCCACGGTGACGACCTCGAACCGGGAGCCCGTCGAGTGGCTCGGGCTCATGGCCGACGGCCTGCTCGCCCAGTCCGCGATCGACCGCCTGCAGTCAGCTGCCTACGAGCTCGTGCTCGACGGGGAGTCCTACCGGCACCGGCAGCGACCGGCTCTGACCGCCACGTCTGACAGCCCGGTGGCGGCACGGCGCGGCCGGCGTGCTTGACCGCGGCTGAACCGCCGGTCATCATCACAGCGCCGCGCTGATCGACCCCGGACCCGGTCCCATGTGACTGGCGACGAGCCGGTCCCATCAAGCTGGCGAGCGACACTAATGTCGCCTCCGGCCAACTCGACCTTGCGACCTCCCCGATGGTGTCGGCCTGGGCACGAAAGCCAGCTTGACCACACGAGTCGGTGCACCGCCAGGGGTGCCACCACACGCCGGCTATGCGAGACGCCGTGCCGCCAGCCGACAGACGGGCTTGCTGCGCGTGGTGAGATTACAAAGCCGGCGGCGACACGGTTGACCCACGACGACAACAAGTCATTGCCTCGCAGGACCTATGACATCAGCGGGGTCCGAGTTGTTAGTTCGCGCTGCCGGTGGCGCCCGGAACAATGGGATTCGCGTCGAAGTGAGAACAGACCACCATCGAGACCTTCAGCACGAACGGCCGTGTGCCGCCTGGCACGTTCACCCAAAGAGCATGGAACCACAGAGGACGGGAGTCGTTCGGGCACGACGACTGCGCGGTGGCCCCGGCGACGAACTCGACCACCGACGACGCCACGCCCGTTCGAGCACGCAACACCACGATGGGAAGCGGCTTCGGCGCACCGGGGTGACGCTGCTCCCAGCCGCCTAGCGCACCGCTGCGGGCGCGTTTCGCCATCTCGCTCTTTCCGGTCGCACTGACGACCCCGACGACGACCGGGTAGCCAGAGAGCGTGCACGCGGAAGAACTGACGTTCCGGTAGCGAAGGACCCACCCGCCTGAGACGGCTGCTCCTGGAAGTTGCGTCCCGGTGATCGCGATCTGGGTATCACGGCATCGAGGGAGCCCCGCGGCATCCGATCGCGTCGCGCCGACGGTCGTGGCGGTGACCAGCGACCCCGTCAGAGCTACCAAGAGCGCTAGCGCCAGCGACCTGATTGCGGAGAAGACGCTGTCGATACTCACCTTCACTACTCCGAGACGAAAGGTCGCCTCTCGTTGATCATGGACGTCCGCCCCTCGATGCGAACGCTACGCCTTTCGGTTCTGTTGCCGGGTACTCCGCGGGCGCCCCAGAACGCTGCCGGGTCAACGACGCGAGCTACCAGCTCTCCTCTTCGACCCGGGACGTGCAAGCGGGTACAGGCTCAGTCATCAGGCTCCTCGGAACGGAATGCGAATAGGCGACAAGTGTGGGCGACACCCACGATCGGAGACGGACCCCTAGCAGCAAGTTAAATACAGCTCCTCCACGGCCCAGCGCTGGCCGATCAACCCGGCGTTCCGATTGAGCATCCCATAATGCCGCTGCGGCGCTGGCCCGGGCGTCCCCTATCGCCGGGTCGTGGCGCATGGGATGGACCTTCTGGCGCGGAACCCTCGTGTCACCGGAGCCGACCGCTTGGCGCGGCCGACTGCTTGTGGGGACGCTCGCGGTCGGGTGGGGACGTCCTGTCGGATCCGAGCCAGGCGTACAAGGCAGCGCTTCCGGTTACGTCCTCCAGCGACGGACAGCGACGACGGTGAGGACGAACAGTGCGAAGGCTCCGGCAACGAATACTCCGACTTCAGCAAGCTGGAGCGCCCAGTAGTGGCTACCGGGTTGCATCTGGACGACGTAGTGGAGCTTGAAGAGGGACTCGCAATGCTGCACGCTGTGGACGACCTTGCCGCCGCCAGGATTCGTGCAGCTGTCCATGGCGGTGCTCTCGCTCTGCCAGGTGATCCCTTTCCCTGGACTCGACTGCCCGAGCGGGAGGAAGCCCTGGTTGAGCACCCAGTTGTTCGAAGGCGCCAGTTGGGCCGTTGACGTATCGACGGGCGGCACAAGACCGGAGCGAACGTAGGTGCGCTCGAGGAACCGGAATGCCGCGAAGAGGGGCACTCCAAGTGCGAAGGCCCAACCAGTGCGCCGCACGAGTGCGCCGAGCAGCCCTCTGTGTCAACCTCCAGTGAGACGGTTCGCGTTGACGAATCAATGAACTGAGAGGGCGGAGAAGGAACTTCTCCCATGACCACGACAATCGACCGCAGGTTCGCCGCGCGCCAGGATTCTGGTGCGATGACCAGCACGACACCACCGGACCCCGAGGTCCCCGAGCGCTCCGCGGGCCGACGGCAGTTCTCGGCCAAGTACAAGGCCAGGATCCTCGCCGAGTACGACGCCGTCGACCGGTCCGCCCGAGGAGCGCTGCTGCGCCGCGAGGGGCTCTACTCCTCGCTGATCAGCACCTGGCGCCAGCAGCGCGACCAGGGTGCCCACGAGGCGCTCGGGCGCCCGGCGGGCCGGCCGAAGGCCGATCCCCGCGATCGCGAGATCGCCCGGTTAAAGCGGGAGGTCGACCGGCTGGCGGGCGAGCTCGACAAGCAGCGACGGGTCGTCGAGATCCAGGGAAAACTCTCCGCGCTGTTGGAGCAACTCGCCACGGACAGCACAGCGGACAACGGCGAGCAGAGATGATCGACGGCGCGATCGACGAGCTCACCCCGATCGTCGGCACGACCGCGGCGTTGGCGGCGACGGGGGTCGACCGTGCGAGCTGGTATCGCCGGCACCGCCAGAGCCCGCCGGCGCAACGACCCGAACGCGTCGCCACCCCCCAGCCCCGGGCGCTCACCCCGGTCGAGCGCAAGCAGATCAAGGCCCTCCTCGAGTCCGACGAGTTCGTCGACGAGGCGCCCGCCACCGTCTACGCGAAGCTGCTCGACCAGGGGACCTACCTCGGGTCGGTCTCGACCATGTACCGGATCCTGAGCGAACACGGCGAGGTCCGAGAGCGCCGGCGCCAGGCCACCCACCCCGCCCACAAGAAACCCGAGCTCATCGCGAACGGGCCGAACGAAATTTGGTCCTGGGACATCACCAAGCTGCACGGTCCGGAGAAGTGGACCTACTACTACTGCTACGTGATCCTCGACATCTTCAGCCGCCACGCGGTGGGCTGGATGCTGGCCCGGGCCGAGCGGGCGGAGCTCGCGAAGCGACTGATCAACGACACGATCGCCAAACACGGCGTGCCGAGGGACCGGCTCACCCTCCACTCGGACCGGGGGTCGCCGATGATCGCCAAGCCGGTGGCCCACCTGCTCGCCGACCTCGGCGTCACCAAGTCGCACAGCCGGCCGCACGTGTCGGACGACAACCCTTATTCCGAAAGCCAATTCCGGACCCTCAAGTACCGACCCGCGTTCCCCGACCGGTTCGGCAGCTTCGAGGACGCCCGGGCCCACTGCGTCCGCTTCTTCGGTTGGTCACGATATGCGGGTGATCCACCACCTGGTCCGGGGCTCTTGAGACCATGGGTTCGGTGGCGTTCGAGCCCGCCCTTGTGCGGTCTGAGAGAGACAACGATGACCGCCTGATCACCCTCGGCCACCCGTTGCTCGATGCCTATCTCGAGCTGGTGACCGCTCGGGCCCGCTGGAACACGGTGCTGGCGACCGCCTTCGATCTGAAGGTGTTCTTCTCGGTCGTGGGCAAGGACCCAGTCGAGGTGGCGACGGCCGACGTGTTGGCCTTCATCAAGGAGCAGCGCCGCCCGCGCCGTGGTGCGAAGGTGGTGCGGATCGAAGACGGCGAGGCGGGGCTCTCGGCACGCACGATCAAGCGGCGGTTGGCGACGATCGCTGGGCTCTACGAGTACCTGATCGTGCGAGGCGACGCCGGGATCACACACAACCCAGTGCCGCGAGGACTGTCGGTGCGCCGCCCCGGCCAGCGGGCGGTCCGCGGGGTGCCACTGATCCGGGCGCCGCGCACCTTGCCGCGAGTGGTCGATCCTGACGAGGTCGACGCGTTCATGGCGGCGCTGCGCACCCGGCGGGACCGGGCAATGGTCGAGGCAATGCTGTTGGGCGGCCTGCGCCGGTGCGAGGTGCTCGGTCTTCGGTTGAAAGATCTCCACCCCGGCGAGCGCCGGGTCTTCATCGAAGACGGGAAGGGCGGCCACCAGCGGGTGATCCCGGTCTCGACCCGGTTCTTTGCCACGGTGGCCGACTACCTGGACGTCGAACGGCCACAGCCCTCGCCCACCGACCGGCTGTTCGTCGTGTTGAAGGGTCAGCGCCGCGGCCAGCCGCTCAGCGCGGCGGGTCTCGATGAGATCGTCGCCGGTGCGCGGCGACGTGCGGGGATCGACCACCTCACCTGTCACCAGCTGCGGCACACCTGCTTCACCCGGCTGCGGGAAGCGGGCATGGCCCTCGAAGCGATCCAGGCCCAGGCCGGACACCGCTCCATCGAGTCGACCCGCATCTACCTCCACCTGGCCAACGACTGGCTGGCGGGTGAGTACCGTCGGGCCACCGAAGCCATCGACGCGCAGGCGCTGGGGACACCATGAGATCCGCCGTGGCGGCGCCGGCGCCCAAGCACGTCGACGTGGTCGCCGACTATCGCATGGCGATGCAGGCTGCTGGACGCAAGACCGGCCGGTCCACCATGCAGGCAGCCCGGACGTTCTGTGCCAAGGTCGAGCGAGCCGGCGGCTGGGAGCAGATGAGCCGAGCGCGCCAGCTCGACGCCATCAGAAAGGCCCGCTCGTTCGCATCGTGGCTGATGGTGACTGGTCGTCTCGTCGTCGACGCCGACATCTTCGGCCGGGTCGACCTCTGGCTCGGTGTGGCGGCCCGCAGTCACTGCCCCGAGGCCTACGCCTGGTTCACCGGCGCCTGCGCCGCCCTCGGTGTGGGCCACAGTGACGTCACCTTGCAGTGGAACGCCTTGGCTAAGGTCACGGCCATCACCGGAGCGGCCCCGGATCAGGTGCGAGACGAGGAGTTCACCGTTGCCTCCCGTGCCATCCTCGGCGCCTACGCCTCGCGAGGAAGGCCCGAGTCCGGCCGGAACATGGCGTCGATCCTCCATCGGCTGCGGCTCACGTTGTTCCACGCCGGGCACCTGGAGGACTATCGGCGTCCTCCCCGCCGCCAGCCGGTGTCGGTCACCGGCTGGGCGCTCGTCGCCCCCGGCTTTGCCGAGGCCGCCCGCCGCTACGTCGAGCAGGTGGCCCTCACCCTGCGCCCGGCCACGGTCAAGCACATCGAGCACCATCTCCGTCGCTTTGGGACCTGGCTCGCTGAGCACCACCCCGACGTCGCCAGCTGCGCCGACCTCGAACGGCGTCACATCGAGGCGTTCAAGTCGTGGCTGGCTGCCCGCCCGAGCCGCCGGACCGGCGAGCCGTTGTCGCGCTCGTCGATCAAAGAGCAGCTGATCAACCTGCACTGCTTCTTCGACCGCATCACCGAGTGGGGCTATCCCGACCCCCCGCAGCGGCCGCTCATCTTTGTCGGCGACCTCCCGATCCTCGACAGGCCGCTGCCCCGCTTCTTGGACGACGCGGCCGCAGCCAAGCTGCTGCGCTCCGCCCGTGCCGACACCGACCCCCTCGCCCGGTTGGTCACCGAGCTCCTGGCCCGCACCGGCATGCGCCGCGGCGAGCTGCTCGCCCTCAGCGTCGACGCTGTCGTGCAGATCGGCTCGGCCTTCTGGTTGCGCATCCCGGTGGGCAAGCTTCACAACGACCGCTACATCCCGCTGCACCCCCAGCTCAAAGAGCTCCTCGACGACTGGGTCACCAACCACCGTCCCGCCGGGCTGCGCTCGGACCGCCTCTTGGTCGAACGGAACCGGCCGCTCACCGGTTACCGGGTCAGCCAGATCCTCCACGACCAGGCGACGGCCGCCGGGATCGACCATGTCACCGCCCACCAGCTCCGTCACACGCTCGCCACCCAGGCCATCAACCGGGGCATGAGCCTCGACGCCATCGCCGCCCTGCTCGGGCACAAGACCCTGGCGATGACCATGGTCTACGCCCGCATCGCCGACAAGACCGTTGCCGACGAGTACTTCGCCGTTACCGAGAAGGTCGAGGCCCTCTACGACCGTCCCCGCCATCTCGAGGCCGACGACGAAGGCGCCGAAATGCGCAAGCTCCGCGCCGAGATGGACCGGCGGATGCTTGGCAACGGCTACTGCGCCCGGCCGGTCGAGATGGACTGCCACTTCGAGTCCATCTGCGAGTCGTGCACCTTCTTCGTCACGACTGTCGAGTTTCGCCCCACCCTTCAGCGCCAACGGGACGACGCCGCCAACAAGGGGCAGGTCGGACGCCAGAAGATCTTCGAGGGCCTCCTCAGCCGGCTCGACGACCAGGCATCGTGACCACCGCACCGACGGCGCCCCTTGACACGATCACCCGCATAAGTACAACGAGGACCACCGTCACTCGGGCATCGGGTTCCACACTCCGTCCGATGTCCACTACGGCCGGGCCGAGGCGATCCGGGATCGCCGCGGCGTGGTCCTCCTCGATGCCTACGCCGAGCATCCCGAACGATTCGTCCGCAAGATTCCAACTCCACCGGCCCTCCCGGTCGCGGCGTGGATCAACGAACCGAAGGAGGAGGGCGCCGACTCATCAAATCAGTGAACGATCCGTCTCACCAAGGTTGACAGGCGCCGCAGCGCGCCAAGCATGAAGGCGAACAGGGCGTACGCGAGGGGCGCCAAGCCCGAGACGTCGAAGTTCGGAGGGACGATGCGGTCCCCGCGTTGCACCGCTCCGGTCCACCACTGGAACACCGGCGTCAACGCGGCGACGAGGACCACTGTCGCGAACGCTCCGACGCCGAGTTTCAGAACGAGCCATCGGGTCCTCGTGATCGATTGCGTCCATGCGAGCCGGTTGGTGCTCTGGCCGATCTCCCTCGCGACGACGGGCGCACCGAGCACGAGACCGAGCAAGCCGGGGACGAGGAATCCTACGACGACACCTGTGCTGCTGAATCGGCTCGCGCTGTAGTAGCTATCCGCAGCCGACATACAGCCTGAACTCGCTCCCGGCTGGCTGCAGTGGAGGTTCGAGAATGTGGTCCAGGCAGCCTCCTGATGGGCGCCGGCGAGGGCCAGCAGGACAGCGGTCAGTACCAGCACGGCGACGGCGACGAGATAGAGGGATCGCTCCATCCGCCACGTAGCCCAGATCATCGGGAGGTCTGCTTCTGCTCGCTGGTCCGAGATGCGTCCCGAGGGGCCTCTAAGGACGGCGCGCTCCCGGCTTCGGCTCGCCTGAGGTAGGCGATGACGATCTCCTCGAGCGTCGGTTCTTCGACTCGCCATGCCGTATCGCTGATCGGCTCCTCCACGCGGACGAGAATGTTCGTCTGGCGCTCGGTGTGCGTGGCCGCGACGACATCGGCCCCCGCTGGTGCGTTCGCGTCGCGCGCCCCGACGAGCAGGCGGTGGCTCGCGAGCACATAGTCGAGGTCGTCGGCCAGGCTCACGCGCGAAGCGGAGAGGATGATCAAGTAGTCGCAGACCGTCGCGAGGTCCGCGATCGTGTGCGAAGACAGGAGCACCGTCGTCCCGTCTTGGACGACTGCGCGCAGGAGAACCTGCATCAAGGCCTCACGGGCCAGCGGGTCGAGTGCCGCGACAGGTTCGTCGAGCAGTAGCAGCTCAGGGCGTTTCGCCAAGCACATCGTGAGGGCGACCTGCGCCTGCTGACCTATCGAGAGGTTGCCAACCCGCGACTCGATGCCGATACCGAGTTCCGCGAGGTACTTACGAGCGGTCGCCGCGTCCCAGTTGGGATTCAACTTCTCGCCGAATCGGAGCATCTCGCCCACTCGGAAGGAGCGGTAGAGGGGACGCTCCTGATCGAGGTAACCGATGCGGCGCAACACCTCTTCCGCCTGCTTGGCGGGCGAGTGCCCGAAGACGTGGACCTGCCCGTTCGTCGGCCGAGTGATGCCGACGGCCATCCGAAGCAAGGTCGACTTGCCCGAGCCGTTCGGTCCGACGAGCGCGGCGATTCGCCCGGGCGGGATGGCGAAGGAGCAGTCCCGGAGTCCCCAGGTGTGGCCATACCGCTTTCCGAGCTCGATGGTCTCGAGAGCGGGTGTCGCGCTCATGGCGCGGCCGAGAAGACGTCCGGCCCTGCGTGCAGCGTGGCGTCGATGAGCGCCGAGATGCCTTCCTCGTCGAGACCGGCACCCCGTGCCTTGTCCAGCCACCATCGAAGCTCGGCCGACAGCTCCTTGAGGTGCTCGGGAGTGGCCGCCGATAAGGCAGCAGCGACGACGAAGGTGCCGACACCCGGGCGACCGACGACAACGCCAGCCTGTTCGAGATCGCGATAGGCGCGGTGCACTGTGTTGGGGTTGATGGGGACCTGTCCGACGACGTCTCGCACCGACGGAAGCTGGTCACCCGGATGCAGCAGCCCGAGGCTGACGGCGTGGCGGACCTGGTCGACGAGCTGCCGGTAGGGGGCCACGCCTGATCGTGGGTCGAGCCGGAAGCGAATGAGCGGCGCGTCGTCCATGCGAACTGTATTAGTACGTTGGTACAGAGCCCGCAAGTAGCTCGTTCGTGCGCGTGCGCCGCAATGCGCGGATGCGCGCCGCAAGCAGAGCGTGGCCCCGAGTGCCGACAGGTGGCGCGCGCTAACAGAACGCGCACCCCGAATAGTTTCGTATGAGCCGCACTTCGTGTGGCCGGGTGGGCGAGTTGCATTGTTTCACCGGTGATGTTCAGGCGTTGCGACGCACTTTCCGCCTCGGCACCATGGGTCGGCCGAGCTCGTGCTCCTCGAGGATCGTCAGGTACTGGGCGACGACGTTCGGCGTCATGGCCGTGAGCAACGGCAGCTCCTCGGGTTCGTGCTTGGCTGCGAGGAGGCGGACCCGCTCGAAGCCCTCGATGTAGCGATCGACCGACTTCTTCGCGTGATAGGTGCGACTGGCGATCTCGGGGGTGGTCAGGCCCTCGAGATAGAGGCGGATGATGGCGGCCTTGTGGGTGGGCCACGACCCCATGTCGGCAACGTATCCCCGCAGGGGAAGGATCTCGCCCCGTTTGCGAAGGCGGATGACCGTTGCCGAGACGCCGCCGTCGGTGTAGCCGGTGACCAAGGACAGATCGGCTTGGGACAACACGCCGCCTTGGTCGAAGGCCTCGTGGGCCAAGCGACGGACCCGGAGCTCCCGCCGTTCGAGCGCGGGCGCCCCGGCCACGAAGGCGTCGATGTCCTCTTGGGCGACGACGGTGAGGCGGACCGGCACGAGCTTGGTGTGCGCCATCGTCTTGCCCTTGCGGGCCCGCTCGGTGGCGTCCGGGCACCAGTAGATGAGCTGGCCCGGCTCGAGCTCCTCGGGCTTGGCGAAGTAGTCGCGGACCACCGCGCAGATGTCGTCCACGATCGCGGTGGCCACCACCTCGCCTTTGTCGTAGCCGTATTCGTGGAGGAACTTGTAGAGCAACAGGCTCGATAGCGTCCGCTTGGCCAGCCGTCGGCCCATCGCCACCGAGCGCTTCACGGGAGGCGTCATCGTGAGCCCCCCTTTTTCGACCCTCGGGCCACCTCCAACAGATCAGCCAGCCGTGGGGCGGCGGGGAACTCACGACGGGCCCGCTCATAAAGAGCGATGTACTCGCTGATCACCGATGCGGAGCGGCCCGAGGCTGCACGGATCTCGGGGACCGACGCACCCCGGGCATAGAGCGCGGCAATCTGGCGGAAGTCCGCCAGGTAGCGCTTGATGGCCGACTCGGAGTGGCGGGTGCGCAGCTCGATCTCGGTGAACTGCAGGCCCCACAGATAGAGCTGCACGATCTTTGCCTTGTGGCTGACCCCGGGGCCGATGTCGCGGATCTGGCCGCGGGTGGGCACTGCGATCTCTGCTGATCGGCATGCGGCGAGGTCGCGTTTCACCGTGGCCGTCGACGAACAGGTCAGGTAGGCGAGGTCCTCGACGCTCAACAGTCCGTCTTGGAGCTGGGCCTGGCGGGCGAGGCGAGCGAGGCGCTGCTGTCGCATCGCGGACAGTCCTTTGCTGCGAAGCACCTCGTGATCCTCCGGAGTGGCGAGCTCGAGGGTCACCTGCACCTTGCGACAAGCGGCGATCGGCTTTCCCGGTGGCTCGTCGGACGCGACCGCGAGGTAACACAGCTCGCCGGCTTTGAGGGCGATGTCCCCGAACTCGGTGAAATAGCGGGCCATCTGCTCGTAGTGCGCCCGGGCCAGCACCGGGGTGAGGTTGAAGTCCTCACATATCCGAGCGACGATCGCCGACTCGGCGTCTTTGGCTGCGAGTCGGGCAGTTCCGTAGGCATCCATGACCAACCTCCGTGGTCAAATCAGGACCCACGAGAGTACGGCTCATTCGATCCCAGAGTGAATACCAGACCAAGCGCCACGACGATCCACGCCGAACGACGGGTACGTGTGCTGTCCCCTTGCAGGTCCGCTGTACAGAACGCGCGTCCCATAACACTCCGCTGCGGCGCTGGCCCGGGCGTCCCCTAACGCCGGGGCGCGGACGTGCGGACGGAAGGTCGATTTGATTGACTTGAAAGGTGCGGATTCGACAGTTCGGGTCCTTCTTGCTGGTCAGCACGGTAGTGACCGCAGCCGAGATCACTGCCGACCTCGGAATTGAACCAGATCGAATCCGCGTCCGAGGCAGCCGGAGGCCCGATCCTCCGCTCCCGACACTCCATATGTGGGAGGTTGTTTCCAATAGTCCAGGCCTTCGAGTCGACGAGCACATCGGAGTGCTTGTCACCCATCTCCAAGAGCACTCCGCTTCAATTGGCGCAATGGCTCGGAGGATTCAGGAACGAGATCCAACCCCATCGGTGGGAAGTGTGCTTCGGGTCGTCCGTCATCTCGGTGACGAAGAGGACGGCGAGGAGGAAGACGAGGGCCTCATCGAACTTCCGACCGGCGAGCGCCTCGAGAGGCTCCGGCCTCGGCCGCACCCGGTGAGAAATCGCTGCCGAACGACATCTCGCTCACCGGCTCGCTCCCTGACTCGGGAACGACGGGATACTTCTCGGTCACGTCGTCATCGGATGCGTGGCTCATTCTGCTCGGCAACAACGTGCTGTGGCGAACCGTCGACGACGGGGCGACCTGGAAGGCCGCCGTGCCATCGGGCATCGAGGAGCAGTTCCCCCAGCAGTTCGCCCTCACGCATGGGTCGGTCTTCGTCAGAACACAGAACGGGTTCTGGTCTTCGACTGGCAGACGACACTGGATCCTGGTTGCAGGGAGCTCGAAGCCTTACTGACCACATGGCAAGAGAGGACGAGGCTCCAGCGACCGTCGAACAGCCGTGACAACCACGACTCGCGGGCGCACTCCGATCCGGGCACTTGGCGTCTTCAAAGCTGAACGAGGTCCCGAACGTGCCGTTCGGTGCGGCCGTGACCGCATCCGAGGCCGGCGTTCGGTGTGCAGCATCTGCGCTCGATGCCCCCACGTCGCCCGCCGTCAACCCCGTCGACCACGCGGCTGCATAGTCGCCAGGCCCTCAGGTTCCGTAGTACGATACTCTCGTGTGGAGATCCTGCCCTCCGCCCGTCGCCATGGCATCGACGAGGCCGATGTCGACCATGCCCTTCGCCACGCTGCGGTCGTGGAGGAGGTCGGCGAGGATCCGCTTCGCTACCTGGTCATCGGGCCGGACCGCGCGGGCAAGCTCCTGGAGCTGGTCGTGATGGACCGGCCACAGGGACCAGCCGTGATCCACGCCATGGAGTTGCGACCCAAGTACCGCAGGCTGCTGCCTGGAGAGTGACGACATGCCGAAGAGCCACGGGCACAAGAAGGACGGAACGCTGATCACCGACGAGATGGTCGACGCCATGGCAGACGAGGCGGAGGCCGGGTATGACGTCGACGAGATCCTGCGTCGACGAGGTGGGCGACCGGCGATGGGTTCCGCGGCCGCCTCGGTCGAGTCCGTACGACTGGATCCGGAGCTCAAGCGCGAGCTGATCGTGCGGGCCGGCGAGGAGCACGTCAGCGTGTCGGAGGTCATACGCCGGGCCGTCCGGCAGTACCTCCAGGCCAGCTGACCGGCGCCCTCGCCTCGTTGGATCCGGGCCCCGCTCCTAGCGACAAATTCGCGAGCCGACGAGCTCAGCGCCCGCGAACGAGTGGGGACACTGCTGCGAGCACGCGCGCCGTACGCGCACGTGCCGATCGGGCGCTTGGGGGGCGGGGGTCATGTCCGCGAATCTGGCGCGCCGCTCTGCGTCACTGCAGTCCCGCGAGACCGCCGAGTCTGGCGCGTCGTTTTGCCTCGCAACCGTGCTGTCGGCCAGTCATTCCATGCGCGCCCCAACCCGGCGGTCGGCGGGTCACTTCGGCGGCTCGGAGTTTGGATGGCCAAATATTCGCTACTGGTCAGAGAGCACGCGTCCTGTTAGCAAGTCGATCGTCAACTCGTCGATCCATGGTTCTGGGGGCCACCACTGGCTTGGAGGATCGAACCGTATGGTCAAGCGGGTCGCGGTCGCGGGTACTTGTCCACCCAGGTCCCGGCTTCCGTGCGACGCCGTTCCTCCGCTCTGCCCATCGAACCCTCCGCCATTGTTGGCGTTGTACTCGGTGCCCACGTCGTCATGTGCCTGAAGCATCCAGTACCAGAAGAATTCGCCCCTCTGTTCGCACTCGCCAGGGGCGATACCTGGGACGAACTCGTAATGCAACTGGGCCTCGGTCATCCTCGTCTCGGTTCGCACGTTGGCGGCTTCCCAGGACGTGGCCGTGACGAAGCCACCCTCGTTGTCGCCCTCAGCGGACCTCTCGTTCGGCAAGCGAAGCTGGTCGAGATCGACGATGGGAACGTCAACTGCGAGTGCGTGTTCGATTCCTCGCGCCACGACGTGGTGGCCGGGGACGAGTTCTCCAAGATCCACGTCGAACGTGATGTCGAGTTGCCTTCCCGTCGTGGCGAGGTAGCGCTCGGTCGCGTCGCGAGGCGGGACGGTCATGACCAAGACGCTAGCGAGTTCCCTCTCGCTTCGGCAGTAGCCCTACGAGCCGGCATTCAAGGGCACCTCGCCGCGGTTACGCCACTGGCGTTCAGGGCCACGCCCTGTTCGCCCTTCACTGCGCATCGCGGCGGCCGATCGCCGAGTGACGGGACTCAGATCATGGACACCGGTGAACTTCGAAATCGCTGGCGAAGATATGTCCCTCCAAGGTGCACACCGAATGTCCGACGTCGCCGACGATGTCGTGCGTCCGGTCAGACGGCTAAGCGAGCCCGCCCTCGTCCGGGACGGGCACCAAGCGATCGCGAGGTAACCACGAAGGTCCGCCCCGGGCGCCGATCACGGTCCCGACGTGCCGATCTGTGCGGTGGCCGTAAAGGCGCCGGTCCCTGTTCTGTCGCGCCGTTCTGTATTCGGTGGGATGCGCGTGATCGCCGAATACGCGTCGCTGGCTGCCCGCCTCGCTCTGAGGTCTTCAGCGCCGATCTGTGTGCGATTCAGCATCCCCAACACAGATCTTGGTGTTGGGATGCCACCGCGGGATCTCCTGCAAGATGCAGTACCTGCATCAGCAGGACGACAATCGAGGTGGTCGCGATGAGCGAGGGACGCAGCCAGGGCTTCACGGCGGGATCGGTTCCCGAGGCCTACGACCGATTCATGGCACCCCAGCTTTTCGAGCCATGGGCTCGAGAGCTTGTCGGCCGGGCGAAGCTGCGGAGAGGCAGTTCGGTGCTCGATGTCGCGAGCGGTCCGGGCGCCGTTGCGCGCTTGGCAGCCGCAGCCGTGGGCCCGGACGGCCGGGTCGTGGCGAGCGACATCAGCCCAGCGATGCTCGCCGTCGCCGCTGCACAGTCGATCGACCCGGCATGGGCGCCGATCGATTTCCTGGAGTGTTCGGCGACCGCAATCAACGCAGCCGAGGGCAGCTTCGATGCCGTTCTATGCCAGCAGGGTTTGCAGTTCTTCCCGGATCGGGGAGGCTCCCTTCAAGAGATGTGCCGAGTGGCTCGGAACGATGGCGTCGTGGTGGTCTCGACATGGGCATCCGAGCGTCCGCTGGGACTCTTCGGCCCCATGACCGAGGTGTTGCAGGAAGCCGGAATGGAGGAGCCCTATCCGCGAGCGTTCGACCCCCAGAGCTACAGCCTCGGTGCCGATGAGCTTCGCAGACTCCTCTCGGAGGCGCGCCTGCAGGAGCTGATCGTCGAGACGGTGGAACTAGACGCAGTATGGCGTAACCCCCGAAGATGCGGTCGCCACGCTCATGGGAACGCCCTATGGGCCGGGTATCCAGGCGCTGTCCGCCGAGACGCAGGAACGAGTGCGTGCCCTGTTCGCCGATCGACTAGGACATTCGCCTGACGGTTCGATCACGATCCGGACGACGAGCCAGTAGGGCGCGGCGTCAAATAGCCGAGATCAACGCGCCGTCGAGCATCCGAACGAAGGGGAAGATCAGTCGACGCTCGCGCCATGCTCCCAACGGCTCATCCACGCACCCGATAACGACGATGGCGGTGCTGGCAGAACGTCCGATCTGAGCGGTGCCAGCCGCATCTCGTTGGCAATTCAGAATTCACACCGATCGACGGCTCCGGAACGCAAGCACTCGCAGGTGGCGCATCGCTGAAGCAGCGACCTCGCGTTGTCCGGCGCCCGTTCAACTCGCCGTAGCCTCGGTGAACTGGCTGTTGTAGAGCGAATAGTAAAAGCCGTGACGCTCAAGCAGGTCACGGTGGCTGCCTTGCTCGATGATGTGGCCGTGGTCCATGACGATGATGGTGTCGGCATCGCGAATCGTCGAGAGTCGGTGCGCGATGACAAAGCTCGTGCGGCCATGGCGAAGCTTCGCCATGGCTTCCTGGATGAGAACCTCAGTGCGCGTATCGACGTTGCTCGTCGCCTCGTCCAAGATGAGGATGCTCGGATTGGCGAGGAACGCCCTTGCGATCGTGAGCAGCTGTCGTTGCCCGGACGAGATATTGGAAGCGTCCTCGTCGAGGCGCGTCTCGTAGCCGTCGGGAAGTGTCCGGACGAAGTGATCGACATGCGCGGCTTGTGCCGCCGCGACGATCTCATCTTCACCTGCTTCGGGCTTCCCGTAGGCGATGTTGTCGCGGATCGTCCCGGCGAAGAGCCAGGTGTCCTGGAGCACCATCCCGAAGGCTCTCCGCACCTCGTCTCGGGTGAGGTCGCGATAGTCGACGCGGTCGAGTGAGATCCGCCCGCTATCGATCTCGTAGAAGCGGATGAGCAGGTTGACCATGGTCGTCTTGCCGGCACCGGTCGGGCCGACGATCGCCACGGTCGCACCGGGAGCCACATCGAGGTTGAAGTCCTCGATCAGCGGTTCGTCGGACGCGTAGGCGAAATAGACGTGTTCGAGCTTCACCGAGCCGGCACCTCCTATTGGCAATGCCAAGCGCGCCTTGAACGGTGGTTCGGCCGACTCCTCCTCCGCGTCGAGAAAGTCGAACACCCTCTCGGCGGACGCCATGCCGGACTGCAACAGGTTCATCTGGCTCGCGATCTGGGTGATCGGCATCGTGAACTGTCGCGAGTACTGGATGAACGCCGTCACGTCACCGAGGGACAGAAGACCCGACGCGACCCGATACCCGCCGACCACCGCAATGACGACGTAGTTCACGTTGGCGATGAACTGCATCGAAGGCTGGATCACCCCCGAAAGGAACTGCGCACGAAAGCTCGCCTGATAAAGGCGTTTGTTCTGCCTGTTGAACTCCTCGATCGTGGCCGTCCGTCTTCCGTAGACCTGCACGAGGCCGTGTCCGGTATGGGTCTCTTCGACGAGGCCGTTCAGGTCGCCGGTCTGATCCCACTGGAGGGCGAACTGAACCTGCGAGCGCCTCGCGATCAAGAAGGTGACAACGATCGCGAGCGGGATCGTGACCGCGGAGACTGCAGCGAGGATCGGCGAGATCCAGAACATCATCCCGAGGACACCACAGATCGTGAGAATCGACGTGAGCAGCTGGCTGAGGCCCTGTTGCACCGTCGTCGTCAGGTTGTCGATGTCGTTCGTGACGCGGCTCAAGATGTCGCCGTGGGGATGGCTGTCGAAGTACCGAAGCGGTAGCCGGGCGAGCTTCTCTTCGACCTCTCGTCGCAGCCCGAACATCGCCCGCTGCGCGACGCCTGCCAAGAGGAACCCCTGGCCGTAGTTGAACGCCGCGCCCGCCAGGTAGACGAGAGCAGCGAGGCCGAGCACCTTGCCGAGCTCGCCGATGTCCACGCCTTTGCCGGGCGTCACGTTCATTGCCGAGATCATGCTGGCGATCTGGCTTTCGCCGTGCGCGCGCAGCGACACGATCGCCTGGCTCTTCGTGACCCCCGGATGCAAGAGCTTTCCGATCACGCCGTTGAAGAGCACGTTCGTCGCGTTGCCGAGGATCCTCGGGCCGCTCACGGTGAACCCCACCGAGACCACGCCGAAAGCGAGCGCGATCGCGATGCGGAAGCGGTCGGGGCCGAGCCGCCTGAGCAGCCGGCGCAGCGTCCTCCAGAAGTCTTTGCTCTTCTCGACGGGAGCGCCAGCACCCATCGCGCCCATGCGCATCCCGCCACCGGGTCGCCCCATCACGCTGCGGCGTCCTCGCCTAGCTGGGAGACAACGATCTCGCGATAGGGATCGCAGGTGTCGACCAGGGCGCGATGGGTGCCCATCCCGACGACTCGACCTTCGTCCAAGACGATTATCCGGTCCGCGTGCATGATCGTGCTCACCCGCTGGGCGACAATCAGCACCGCGGCCTTGCGCGTCTCGTCGCGCAGCGCGGCGCGCAGCCGCGCGTCGGTTGCGGCATCGAGCGCGGAGAAGCAGTCATCGAAGAGGTACACGGCGGGCGCCTTGACGAGCGCGCGGGCGATCGAGAGACGCTGGCGTTGGCCTCCCGAGACGTTCGTGCCGCCCTGGTCGATCGCGGCATCGAGCCCCCCGGGCATGGTCGAGACGAAGTCGCTCGCCTGTGCGACCTCGAGGGCATGCCAGAGCTGGGCGTCGGTCGCGTCGGCGTTGCCGAATCGGAGGTTGCTCGCAATGGTGCCACCGAACAGATAGGCGGCCTGGGGGACAAGGCCGAGGGCGCTCCACAGCTGTTCGAGCTCTTGATCGCGGACGTCGACGCCGTTCACGAGCACCGAGCCCGCGGTCGCGTCGAAAAACCGCGGGATCAAGTTGAGGAGCGTCGTCTTGCCGCTCCCGGTCCCGCCGATGATCGCGCTCGTCTCGCCGGGCTGGAGGGTAAATGAGATCTCCGTGAGCACCGGGCGTTCGCTTCCCGGGTAGCCGAAGCTCACGCCATCGAAGCGAACGAGGTCCGAAGAGCCTGACGGTCGGATCGAAGTTGGCCGTCGGATCGAAGTTGGCCGTCGGATCGAGCTCGGCGGGTCGACAATCGATGGCGTGGTGTCGAGGACCTCTTCGATGCGCTCAGCGCTCGCCATCGCCCGCGGCATGAGGATCGCCACCATCACCGCCATCATCACGGACATGAGGATCTGCAAGATGTAGGTGAGAAAGGCGGTGAGGTTGCCGATTGGCATCGACCCCTCGCTCACGAATCGACCCCCGAACCACAAGACGGCGACGCTCGAGAGGTTGAGGATCACCATGATCGTCGGGAGCGTGAGGGCGAAGATCCGGTTCACCGACAGCGCCGTCGCGGTGAGATCGGCGTTCGCCTCGGCGAACCGTTCGGCTTCCGGCTTGCCCCGCACGAAAGCTCGGATCACCCGCACACCGGTGATCTGTTCGCGCAGCACCAAGTTGATGCGATCGATCTTGGTCTGCATGGTGCGGAACTTCGGCACGACCATCGTCAGCACGAAGCCGATGAAGATCGCCATCACCGGCACCGCGACGCCGAGGAGCGGGGAGAGTGCTGCGCCCTCCTTGATCGCGAGGATCACGCCGCCGACGCTCATGATCGGCGCGATCACCATCATCGTGAGCGCCATCTGCAAGAAGAGCTGGATCTGCTGGATGTCGTTGGTATTACGCGTGATCAACGACGGCGTGCCGAAGCGGTCGATGTCGCGCGCCGAGAACGACTGCACGCGCGTGAATACCGCCTCACGGATGTCCGCGCCGACACCCATCGAGGTGCGCGACGCGAAGTAAACGGCGACGATGGATACGACACCGAGACCGAGGGTGATCGCGAGCATGATCACACCGGTCCTCACGATGTAGTGCAGGTTCCCCGTGACGACGCCGTTGTTGATGATGTCGGCGTTGAGGTTCGGGAGGTAGAGGTTGCCGATCGTCTGGATCACGAGGAACCCGACGACGACCGTGACGAGGCGCCGGTAGGGGCGAAGGTAGGTGCGCAGAAGGCGGATCAGCACGTCCACCATTCTTGTTCGTGCAGGCTGCCCATCGGATCATCATCGTGCTGGGTCGCGAGCATCGGCTCGCGAGCACCCAATGCGAGACGTCGGGCAGACGATGCGACCTGGCGCGATCTACCCGAGTGATGCCCTGTCGAGCACCGGCCCGCCACCCCACGTGCCGGCTGGATCGGCGGCCTCCTGCTACTCCACGTCGAGCCGCGCCACCGAGACGATCGGACCGTCGACGCGAGCAGACTCGAAGTTACGTTGGCTGCGGATCGTCATCGAGCTCTCCATCACGAACCTTCCGACGCGCGTAGCGGGAGTTTCCTCCGGTTTGACGGACGCCGTCCCCAAGGCGAGCGGCCAGCGGCACTGACGATACAGATTGGCGCGCCGAACTCCGGCCCGAGTCGACAGACTTGCCGCGACATAACGACGGATCGTCGTGCAGGCCTCCCGGCCGCGACCGTCACCGAACAACCGGGTCCCACTCCAAGGTCCTCCGGGGCGTCAGGCGCGCCCCGAGGTGCCGATCTGTGCGCTCGCGCCGAAGGGTGACGGTTGTTGATCTGTGGCGCCGTTCTGTGTTTGGTGGGATGCGCGTGATCGCCAAATCGGGCGCGGTGGGCCGAGCTTGAAAGAGCGGTGACGGGAGCGGTTACGTGCACCAGGACGCCGCCCCGGCCGCCAACACGGATTGCTGCCGGCAGCGAGCTGACACCCAAATGGTACGAGGCATGCGGCCGTCACACGTCGCCCGGGCGGGCACCAGGGGGGACAAGGATCCCCCGGCCGTGAAGGCGCCCTCCTGCGAGGTCGTCCATGGCGTCGTTGACGGCCTCGAGCGGGTAAACCTGCGTGCGGAGTGCGACACGACCCTGGGCGGTGAGGGTCATGAGCTCGACCAGGTCGTTGTAGGTGCCGACGAGGTTGCCGACGAAGTTGATCTCGGTTGAGATGATGTCGATCGCGGGGACTTGGAGCACCCCGCCGTATCCGATGACGTAGTAGGTGCCCGCCCGGCGCAACATGGCGATGCCGTCTTCAAGGGCGCCGCCTTCGCCGACGAAGTCGATGACCGCCTCGCAGCCGCTTCCATCAGTGAGTTCCTTCACGCGGGCGACCTCGGTGCCATCGGCAAGTACGGTCTGGTCGGCGCCGCAGCTCTGGGCCAGTTCGAGGGACGCCTCGGACCGGTCGACCACGATCACGGTCGCAGCCGTCAGCGCCTTGAGCGACTGGATGCCGATGTGCCCCAGCCCGCCAGCACCGAGCACGACGGCGTTGGTGCCCGGGTAGAGGATGGCCGATGCCTTCTTGACGGCGTGGTAAGCGGTGAGCCCGGCGTCGGCCAGGGCGGCGACATCCTCTGGGTGCACCTCGGGATCGAGCTTGACGACCGAGCGGGCGCCCGTCTTGAGGAACTCGGCGAAGCCGCCATCGGTGTCGATTCCCGGGAAGGCGCCGCGTGAGCAGTGCATGTCATCCCCTCCACGGCACGCTCGGCAGAAGCCGCACGTGACCAGAGGGTGCACGATCACGGTGTCGCCCACCGCCACATGCTCTACCGCAGAGCCGACAGCGTGGACCCAGCCGGCGTTCTCGTGCCCGAGTGTGTAGGGAAGGCCGACGTGACTCTTTTCCTTCCACTGGCCTTCGACGATGTGGAGGTCGGTCCGGCAGAGCCCCGCGCCGCCGATGCGCACGACCACGTCCAGCGGCCCGGTGATCGCCGGATCCGGCACTTCCTCGACGGCCGGCCGCAGGCCGTAGCCGTGCAGCCGCACGGCCTTCATCGGGACCTCAGCCTTTGGAGATGAGGGTGTAACGGACGGTCTGGACCCGGATCAGGCCGTCGCGGAACACGAACGTGTCGATGCCGTCGTCCACCCGGTTGGTGCGAGCGTCCGCCTTCCACTCGAGCAGCAAGACATCGTCGGCGTAGACCTGCGTCGGAAGGTCCCACACCGCATCCGGGAGGTCGGCGAGCAACTGAACGAAGCCCTCCCGAACGCCCTCCTTGCCGCGCTTCACGCCCGCGGGTGTGATGAACAAGGCGTCGTCGCTGTAGTCAGCGACGATCGCGTCGAGGTCCGCGGCGCCGAGCGCCTGGCCATGGTGGGTGAAGACCTCTTGCGGAGTACGTGGAGCCATCTCGGTCCCTCCCTTGCGAGCACACGGCTTGTGAGCGAGTATCGCGCTCCCACCGCCTCGGTGCTCAGGGTGCGAGCAGCCACGACTGAGAGTGTTGCAGCAGACCCACGACATCGTCCCGCCTGTGGGATCGCGGGTTGCCCGGGGCTGCAGCTCCACTCTGGCTGGCCAGATCGCGTAATCTGTGCGGTCGCGGTTCCTCTGCCACGCGAGACCCATCGCGAGCAATTGACATCAGCTCGGAATTGTCGCGGAGGGCGACCGAACGTCCGCTTCGACGTGCCGTCTGACCTGCCGCGCTGCGCGCCCCCGACGTGCCGTTCTGCGTGGATCTCGTCTAGCGACGGCCGTCGTTATGGCGCGTCGTTCTGTGTCGGACGAAGACTCGAGATAACGGCTCCTCTCTGTCAAGAGGCGACGCGCTCAGCCGATGATTTCCGCTTCCGCGAGGAGGTCGGGGTGGAGTCGCTCGCGCGCGTCGAGGACCTCGAGGCCAACGAGGCGGTCGTCCTTCCAGTCAAGGACGATGAAGGCCTGCACGCCGTCGGGCGGGTCGGCTGGGGTGCTCGTGCGACCTGGCGTGAGCGGTTCGTCGGTGAGGTAGACGTAGACGGCGTTGGCCTGACGATCGTAGGTAATTCGCACACCGCGATTCTGCCCTTTCGGTCACTCACCAGCTGTCGGCAGACGACGTCGGAGAGCCGGCGCTTCAGGCAGCGCAGCGCCTCTTTCGGCGTCTTGCCCTCGAGCCGCTTGCGCTCGTAATAGCTGCGCCCGGGAGAGCCCTGATGGCGGATCTGGGTGACCGCCATCATGTGCAGGGCATGGTTGATGCGCCGGTTGCCCGCCCGCGACAGCCGGTGGCGGACCTGGTCGCCCGAGGAGACGTCGAGCGGCGCGGTGCCGTCGTAGGTGGCGAACTTGTCCTTGGTCGGGAAGCGCCGGACGTCGCCGACCTCGGCGAGAAGACGGCCGGCGATCACCGACCCGACGCCGTAAAGCTCGGTGAGGCTCGAGCCAGTCGCCTTGACGAGGACGGCGATCTCGCCTCCGATCTTCTTCATCTTCGCGTCAAGCACCTTGATGTCCTCCAGGTGCTCATGGGCAAGCTGGAGACGGATGGCGCCGACCTCGTCGGTCGGGCGAAGCTTTGCGAGCACTGCCTCGGCTTTCAGGGCGGTGATGGGCTGTCGCATTCCGCCGGGAGTCAATTCAGCGAGGAGGCGGTGCAGGCGGCAGACCGCCTGAGTTCGGAGCGCGCCGAGCTCCTCGCGACGGTCACACAGCAGCCGAAGGCTGACGGTCGTGTCGTCCTTCGCCACCTCGGCAATGCCCTCGCCGTCGATCGCCACGCGGCCGATCGACACCGCATCGTCCTTGTCGGTCTTGCGGCCGTGCCCCAGGGAGAACACGCGCACCCTCGCCGCGAGCTTCGGCGGGACGTCATAGACAACCTCTCCGTCGGCCACGAGCCGCTGGGCGAGGGAGCGGCCTGCACCGTGGCACCCCTCCACCGCCCAGCGGCGCTCATCCCAGCGCCTGGCGAAGGACATCAGCTCGTCATAGCCGGCCGTGTCGTTCTCGAAACGGGCCCCGTCGATCGGGGTCTTCGTCACCGGGTCGAGCACAGCGAGCGTGTTGCTCCCCTTGTGCCGGTCGACCGCGATCATCACGTCGTTCGTCATGTCTCCTCCTCGTAGTTGAGTGTGAGGCGAGGAGGGCAATGCAACTTCTGGCGGAGCAGACCTCTCTCGAGCCACTCCTCGCCGGGTGAGTGCGGCGGGCCGCTGGCCGTTCGTGAGCCAGAACACCAACGGTGAACGGCAGCCGATTCGCGAGCGAGCCCGCCTCACTCAACGTTCGAGAATCTCAAACCCTCGAACTCCCGAGGTGGATCTAAGCAAGTTGCCGAATCTGGCGCGGGGCGGAAGGGCGCACATATCAGCGAGGAGGCGCAGAATACGCTCTGATCTGGCGCGAATGCAGCCCGTTCCGTAAAACGATGTGATCGATGTCTAGACGGCCGCCGCGTTACCAACTTTCCGAGGCCAGAACCTACGGAGATAGGAGTCGCGAAATGCGTGTGTTGTTGTCGACGTATGGGGGGCGCGGTGACGTCGAACCACTGGTGGGACTCGCGGTGCAGTTGCGCGAACTCGGCGCGGAAGTGCAGATGTGCGTGCCGGTGGATCGCGCAGAGCGGCCAGCTGAGGTCGGCGTGCCCCTGGTGCTGGCCGGCCCCCCGGTACGCCCGCTGGTGCAGGGAGCGGCGCGGCCGTCGCCGGCCGACCTGCCCCGGCTCGCGGCCGAGGTGATGGCCGCCCAGTTCGACACCCTCGCCGCGGCAGCCGAGGGATTTGATGCGTTGCTGGCGACCGGTCTGCTGCCGGCCGCGGCGAGCGCGCGGTCGGTGACCGAGAAGCTCGGCATCCGCTACGTCTACGCGGCCTACTGTCCGATCTTCCTGCCCTCGCCACACCACGCGCCGACTCCGTTCCCGGGTCGGCCGTTCCCACCGGACGTGACCGACAACCGGGTGCTGTGGGACCTGCAAGCCCAGATCGCGAACGAGCTGTTCGGCGCGGCGCTCAACACCCACCGGGCGTCGATCGGCCTTCCAGCGGTGGACAACGTCTACGACTACGGCTTTACCAACCACCCCTGGCTGGCGGCGGACCCGACCCTCGGCCCGTGGCAGGAGCCGGCGGATCTCGAGGTCGTGCAAACGGGCGCGTGGGTCCTGCCGGACGAGCGCCCGCTCCCGGCCGAGTTGGTAGCGTTCCTGGACGCCGGCACACCACCGGTTTACGTGGGCTTCGGCAGCATGCGCACCCCGAAGGACATCGCCCGGGTGGCCATCGAGGCGATCCGTGCGCAGGGCCGTCGCGCTGTCGTTGCCCGCGGCTGGGCCGACCTGGCCCTGATCGACGACCGCGACGACTGCTTCGCTGTCGGCGAGGTCAACCAGCAGGCACTGTTCGCCCGGGTGGCCGCCGTCGTGCACCACGGCGGCGCGGGCACGACGACGACGGCCGCCAGAGCCGGTGCGCCGCAGGTGGTGGTACCCCAGATGGCAGACCAGCCATACTGGGCGAGCCGGGTGGCCGGTCTGGGCATCGGCACGGCACACGACGGTCCGACTCCGACCACCGAGTCCCTGTCAGCCGCGCTCAGGACGGCCCTGACCCCCGAGACCCGCGCACGAGCGACTGCCGTGGCCGGCACGATCCGCACCGACGGAGCGACGGTGGCCGGGAAGCTGCTGCTCGACGCGGTCGGCGAAGAAAAGCGGCCAGCGTCCGCGTGAACCACGGCATCTCCTGCCTTCTTCCGGGCGATCGCCGGATTGTTCTCGGAAGCAGTTCTCGAGTACCTAGACCAGCCTGTGGATACCCAATGGCGGTCTTGATTGGCACGAGTGGACGTCCAGCTGACCGCAGTTCTCAGACGACTCCTTAATCCCCGGTGCCACTCACGGGTGGTGTCCTATTGACTGCACGTATACATCCAGAGTATTCTCTGAGGTATGAGTGTTCCTATGGCCCTCTTGGGGCTCCTTGATCGTGAACCGAGCCACGGCTACGACCTGAAGCGCGACTACGACGCCTACTTCGGCCGAGGTCGGCCGCTTCCCTTCGGTCAGGTGTACGCCACGCTTGCCCGCCTCGCACGCGACGGAAAGGCGACCGCGGGGGAGGCTGAATCCGGGGCCGGTCCGGATCGCAAGCGCTACACCATCACCGAAACTGGTAAGTACGAAGTCGAGGCGTGGCTCGCCGAGCCGATCGCGGCCGAGCCCTATCTGCAGACCGACCTCTTCGTGAAAGTCGTCCTGTCCATCATGCTCGGCCGTCCCGCGGAGGAGTACCTCGACGTGCAACGCGCCGCGCACCTCCGGCGGATGCGCGAGCTCACCGACCTCAAGCAGAACGGCAACCTCGTCGACGCGCTGCTCGCCGACCATGGGCTCTTCCACTTGGAGGCCGACCTTCGCTGGATCGACCTCACCGTGTCTCGGCTCGCGGCGCTCGCTGAGGAAGTGGTGTCGTGAAAGGGGCGAACGGTTCTTCTGTGCTCCAGGTCGGGGGCATTGTCAGCGAGGCGCGGGACCTCGTGTTCTCCTTCGGCGAAACCCCGGCGCTTCGTGGGGCGAGTGTGTCGGTGAAACGCGGCGAGGTCCTCGCGGTGATGGGCCCAAGCGGCTCGGGCAAGTCGACCCTGCTCTACTGCTTGGCGGGCATCCTCGTCCCGGATTCCGGTGAGGTCTACCTCGACGGAGAGCGCCTCGACGCGCTGCGAGAGCAGGAACGCTCGAAGCTTCGGCGAGACCGCTTCGGTTTTGTCTTCCAGTTCGGCCAGCTCGTCCCCGAGCTCACCGCAGAGGAGAACGTCGCATTGCCACTCCTCCTCGGCGGAATACGCCGCGCGGAGGCCTTACGCGTTGCGCGGTCGTGGTTCGAACGACTCGAACTCGATGGTTTGGAACGTCACCGCGCTGGCGAAATGTCCGGCGGGCAGGCCCAGCGGGTCGCGCTCGCGCGTGGTCTTGTCGCCCACCCGGAGGTGCTCTTCGCGGACGAGCCGACCGGCTCGCTCGATTCGCTCACCGGCGAGCTCGTGATGGGCTTGATGACCGGTGTGGCGCGTGAGGAGGGGACCACTCTCGTGCTCGTCACCCACGAACCTCGCGTCGCCGCCTACGCGGATCGCGAGGTGATCGTGCGCGACGGCAAGGTGACCTCGGCCGAAGCAGCCTTGCGGTGATCCGCCTCGGTCTTCGCTTGACGCTCGGAAGTGGTCGCGAAGCCGCGCTGCGCGTCCTCGTCACCGCGGCGGCCGTCGCCCTTGGCGTCGGTCTGTTGTTGGCCGCGCTGGCCGGAGTCAATGGGCTCCACGCCCAGACGGACCGTGGTGCGTGGCTTGACACCTCGGCGCAGGCGTCATCACCAACCTCGGCATCCGACCGGCTCTGGTGGCTGTCGAGCACTGACCAGTTCGGCAACCAGGCGATCGACCGCGTCGACGTTGCCGCCACCGGGCCGAGCGCCCCGGTCCCGCCGGGGCTTCTCCACCTGCCGGGACCCGGTGAGTACTACGCGTCGCCCGCCCTTACGGCCCTCCTTAATTCCGAGCCGGCGAATGAGCTACGTGACCGGTATCCGGGACGTCAAGTTGGGACCATCGGAGCGGCGGCGCTCCCGTCCCCGAACTCGCTGATCATCGTCGTCGGCCACACCGTGAGCCAGCTCTCGCAGGTCCCTGGGGCGGTCGAGGTCGGGGCCATCCAAGGCACGCCGGCCAACTGTTACGCCTGCCAGAACGCCGTCGGGAGCGGACCCGTTCTGCAGTTCATTCTGGCCGGCGGAGCCGTCTTCCTCTTGTTGCCGGTGTTGATCTTGATCGCGACCGCGAGCCGGCTGTCCGCCGCGAGGCGTGAGGAGCGCTTCGCCGCGATGCGGCTCGTCGGCGCCACGCCGCGTCAGGTTGCTGTGATCTCAGCGGTGGAGGCCGTGGTTGCGGCGGTTGCGGGCGTTGCAGTCGGCTTCGCACTCTTCTTCGTCTTCCGACCGCTGCTCTACCACGTCCCCTTCACCGGAGCGCCCCTCGCTGAAGGCGACCTCTCGCTGCACTGGATCGACATCGTGCTCGCCGTGATCGGCGTCCCAGTCGCCGCTGTCGTGTCCGCGCGCCTCGCGCTTCGCAGGGTCCAGATATCGCCGCTCGGCGTGAACCGCCGAGCGTCGTCCCGCCCACCGCGGATCGTACGGATCATCCCACTACTCGCCGGCATCGCCGTGCTCGCGTACTTCGACGCGGCCGGCAAGCCGGGCGCCATCGGCGGCCAGCTTCTCGAGCTGCTCGTGGGCTTCGTGCTCCTTGTCGCGGGGCTGGTTCTCGCTGGACCGTGGTTCACGACTGCGGGTTCTCGACTCATGGTGAAGCGGGCCAGTCGCCCCGCCACGCTCATCGCCGGGCGCCGGCTACTCGACAATCCCAAGGCGGCCTTCCGGTTCATCAGTGGGCTCGTGATCGCCCTCTTCGTTGCGAGCGCCATGATCGGCGCGCTCAGCTCCATCGCCGCCGCCAGCAGTTCCGGCGGAGGAAGCGCAGGGAGAGGCACCCTTGCCGACCCGTTCTGCAGTTTCTCGACGACGAACTGTCCCGCCTCCGCCGAAGTCCCTTCCGTCCCAGGCCAGGTGCTTGCCGAGCTCCGCGCGACGCCAGGAGTGCGCAGCGTGACGGTGGTCCACCAGAGCCCATCCCAAGCACAGCAGATGAAATCGTTCGGGGTCGTCGCGTGCGACCAGCTGGCGAAGACTCCCGCGATCGGCAAGTGCGCTCCGGGAGCGACGGTGGCGAGTCTCGGCTACTTCCTTTCGAACCTCCTTGGGCACCACTCGCACGCGTCGTCGACGGTCTGGCCGTCCGCGGACCTATCAGTGGCGAAGGCCGCGCGTCTTCCCGTCGACGCGGTCGTCGTCGCCACCGACGGGTCGTCGAGCTCGATCGAACGGGCACGGACCACGCTCGAACGGGTCTTTCCCTTCCAGGGAACACCGGTCGCAGTCGAGGCGTTCGATCCGTCGACCGCGCGCCTCCTCGCAATGATCCAGGACATGACCGACGTGATCATCGTGGCGAGCCTCATCATCGCCGCCTGCAGTCTCGCGGTGAACATCGTCGCCGGGTTGGGCGAGCGGAAGCGCCCGTTCAGCTTGCTCAGGCTCACCGGTGTCCCCACCGCGCTTCTGCATCGTGTCGTCGCGCTGGAGAGTGCGCTGCCACTCCTCCTTGTCGCCGCAGTGTCGATCGTGGTCGGCCTCGTGTCGGCTGCCCTCTACCTCCACTCCCAGGTCGGCATCGCGTTCCGAATCCCGGGCATCGCGTACTGGGCGACCGTCCTCGGCGGACTAGCGGCGTCGCTCACGATCATCGCCTCGACTTTCCCGCTCCTCAACCGGATCACGGGACCTGAGGTCGCCCGAAACGACTGAGGCACCGCACCGCGTCTCTGCCGTGGCGCCCGTCACCTGATGCAGCACGCGAGTCATCCCGTCGCGACAGAACATCGGTCAAACCGCACCATCGGTCGCCGATACGCCCACAAATATTCGGCGTTAGGCGTCCAGCCGGGTAGCCCAGAACGAGCGCGCGAATACGCGCCAGAGCGCGTCCTCGAAGCCGGTAGGGGTCAGGGCAACCGTCGCGTTCGGTGCGGTCGCCGGGTCGGCTTCGCGAGCACAGAACGGCTTGCCGACAGCCGGCGCGACGGATGGTGACGCCGGGCCGAGGGTGCGCAGAATCGGCAGGTGTTCCTGCACGGCCCGAGGACGGCGCGACGACTCCTCGTGCTGTGTAGGTTGGTCGCCGCCACGACAACGAGGGTGTCTCCCGGCCCGACAATGCCCTCTGCCGCGGCGAGGGAGTGCCCCACCTCGATGACGGCGTCTCCCACCTCGTCGATGTCGTATCTGCCCATTGCCACCTCTCCCTCGCTGATGGGCCCCGAGACCCCGTTGATGTAAGGATACCTCTGACGTATCCCATGACGTCATGGTACCCCTTACGTCTGCGGCTATGCTCCTGATATGGCAGACGATGCCGACGTGGAGGCCCTGATCGAGGAGCTGCACCGGCTCCCCCGTGAGATCGCCGCGCACCGCGCCGTCATCAGCGACCTGGCCGCACGCCGGCGCGAGCTCGCCGAGCTGGTTGCCACCGAGCTCGGTCCGACCGAGACGGCGAAGCGACTCGGCATCTCGCGGCAGACGCTCTGGCAGGTCCTGAACCCGGCGCAGGCCAAGGAGCTGAAGCGGCGGAGCGCTCACAAGTAGTTCCCGTGGCCGGGCGAGCGCCGCTCCGGCGTCACGATCCGCTGCGTCGAGCCGGCGAGCTCGACCAACTCGGCGAGCGTGGCACCATCGCGCAGGGGCAGCGGAGCGTCGACGCCGTGCGCACGAAGCCAGTCGGCTGCCTCGGCGGCACCAAACGGGGGGAACTCGACCACCGAAAGACAGCGACCTGGACGGGTGACGGCGGAATGCAGCTTGGCGAGCGGGTCATTCGTCGTGATGACGATGATCGCCCCGGTCCCCTGTCCGAGCAGGCCATCGGTGACATTCAGCAGCCGACCAAGGGCTGCGCCAGATTTCTCCCGCGCGTCGGCGCGGAGGTATTCGTCTGCGTCCTCGCAGACGATGAGCGGCTGACGATCGCGTTCGCTCCCGCCGTCGCCCAGGACCTCGAGAAGATAGTCCGGCTCGCTGAACAGCGCTTCTGGATCCGTGACGATGTGCGCCGTCGTCCACGGGCGCCAGCTTCGTAGGAGCGCTCGCAAGGCTGTCGTCTTGCCCGTCCCGGCCGCCCCGTGCCAAAGGACGAGGTTCCCGCGACCAGTCGGTCGCTCGACGCACATCAGCTCGTCAAGCGGGCCGCGTGCCTCGGCTGGGTAGTTGCCGACAATCTCGTCCCACGCCGGTACGACAAGTGTCCGGCCAGACGAGCGGGGTCCATCGCGCCGCTGCCGCCAGAATTTCAGCCTGACCTGGTCGGCAGGAGCAGCCGGAGCGAGCGCTGCGAAGTGCGCCACGAGCTCGTCTCGGCGAGCTGGGGTGCGAGCGGACACATCGATCCGCGACTCACCTTCAGCGAGCAGGGCAACGCATCCCGCGTCACCGTCTAAGTGGCGCGCATACACCGCCTGTCCGCCGGTGGACGCGTACACGTAACTGCGCTCGATCCGGAAGAGATCGGCGATGACTACCTGAGGGTCGAGCTGCACGGCGAGAGTCACCCGCGCCCCATGCGGCTCAGTGCCGTCAATCACCGAGCTGGCAAGCGGCGCTTCGACGAGGCTCATCCAATCGACGTGGAATTGGACGAGGGAGACCGGGATAGGAGGCGCGGTTGCATCGGCCGTCCCGTCCAGGGAGACGGGGCGGAGGGCTGGGGTCGAGGACATGGGTACTCCCTTCGGTGATTGGTCTCGGCGAGTCCATCGTCACGGTTGGGGCGGGCGCAGAACTGTCGTCGGCGCGCCGGCGTCCAGAATTGGTTAGCGCGCCCTGGCGACGCCCGCACACCGCCCGCACCGATCGCTCGGCCAGCGACCGGCTCCGAAGACGGGATCACCTCGGCGGTCTGATCCACGAATACGAACTGGCTGCCTGAGCTGTGCAGATGAACTTCTCGGCACGGACAGGCGTCGGCGAGGACGAGGAGGCCGTCGGACTCACTGCTAACGAGCCTCTCTCGGGATTCACGGGGAACAGCGGGGAAGGAAAGGGCATCTGACCAGGACATCTGGGAATGCCCGGGAACGGTAGGGAACGCGAAATATAGTGCGACTTATAGTGCGCCCGCTCGATGAGTCCGACAGGCCAGCCGGGGCTCGTCAGGTTGTAACTCCGGAGATCACCTGCCGCTTCAGCGGGTCGGGCGCGTCCACCGGTCGTGGGGCATCAGCTTCAACGCGCGCAGCTTCCCCCGCTCCCCCGCCTGCAGGCCGGCTCACCGCTACGGCCAGCTCCGATGGGCGAAAAGGCCCTCGGCGCTGGTCATATGGTTAGTCACTACATCGCAGTGGTTCGCGCCGTTTCGCGGACTCTCGCGGACATTTCGCGGACATAGCTCACGCGCCGGCCATCGTCCCGAACTAGCTACGAGCGGCTGGCGCCGTCGCGCCGCGTGCGGCGAACGAGCGCGTCTGGTCGGCCCAGTCGCTCACGGCGTGTTCCTACTCGACCCGTCGACAGCAACCCGCGCTTCCCACTCCTGCAGGGGAACGTAGAAGCGCTCGGGGTTGAGGCGGTCGGCCGGACCGAAGCGGCCGACCGTGCGCGCCCAGCCCAACGGAGAGCGGGCCACCACATCGGCCGCGGGGATGATCACTGCCGCGTCGCGTAGCTCGACGACGACTCGGAACCTCAGCAGCTCCCCGCCGTCCCGGTAGTTGACGACACGGCGATGGCCGGGGACCAGCATCCACTCCTCGACGGCCGCCGTCGACCAGATCCGGCCGGCCGTGACGATCGCCTCGGGTGCAGGGAAGGTCGGATCGCGCTCGACGAGCTTGTAGGCGCCCTGGCGCGTCATGCCGAGCAGCTCTGCCACGCCGTTGATGTCGAGCAGGTGATGCACCAAATCGAGAGTAGTTGACATTCTGTCTCCACAGGCGCATTGTGACGGGTAGTTGACAGATCGTCAACAACACGTGTCCCCGGCGCCGTGGGAGCGGCCCGGGGACTGGCCGGAACCCCAAGGAGGTCCCGACATGTCAGACGCTAGCGCCGCGCCCGTGCGCGACCTGGAGACGCTGCACCGCCGCGTCCTCACGGTGAGGCGCAGCTGATGACCTTCGCCAGCGCCTTCGAGGCGTACCGGCCGCTCCTGGACCGCCTTGCGGCGTGGGAGGAGTACACGCACTCGATCCCTGAGCAGCTCCACGATCTGCGCGAGGGCGTCGAGGCGGCAGCGGCGGCCCTCCACGGGGCGGCGCACACCGACTCCCTGCTGATGCCCGGCTACCGGGTGATCGCGCTCGAGCCGATCTTCAAGCGTCCGCGCGACGAGGAGTTGCCCGCCACGGCCGCGGCGCTTCACGGTCAGCTCGGCGACGAGAGCACCGAGTCCTGATGGCCCCCCGGATCTTCCGCTCGGGCGAGGTCGCCGTGACGCTTGGCGACGACCCCGACGAGCCGATCGCCCTGCACGACGAGTCGTGCGCGCCGTGGCCGTACTGCACGACCTGGGCGCCGCTCAGCGTGGAGCAAGCGCAGGACCTCCACGTGGCCCTGGGCGAGGCGATGGCGAGCCTCGGCGCGGATCTGGCCGGAAACTGACCTCGCCGGCCGACGGTGCGGCTCGGGTGGCCCGTAGGCGCCCGAGCCCTGCCGCCGCCCTACGAGGAGGAGCTGAGATCGAATCCTCCGTCAGGTGGGCTGCGGCGGCGACCTGAGCCATCACCTTGGCAAGGTGATTTGGCACAACTCTGCCACCAGCCACTTCACAGATTCATCAATGTTTTACTGGGCTTTTGACTTACCGCTGTTGGCCGCAATGAACCGTTATTGGCCCCGGCTTGTGCGTTTTTCGCGGAGCGCGCTCCACGAATTTTCGCACCACATGCACCACACAAGTCCGCGGAAAGGTGCGTCAACCCTCACCTGGTGAGGTGATGCCTGGGTACAAGAGAAGCGTGATTCGCCTTACCGAGGCGCTCGCGTAACCGTCTGACTGTCGCCAGGTAGCCGAATCCGTCTGATGGGCCACACCGGCGCAGATGTGTCGTTCAGTAGCCGCCGCCCCGGTCGCTGTCACAAGCACGATGCTGGTGGCCGTCGCGAGGCTGGATGCGATTCAGGAGAAAGCAGAACGACTCTCGGCGCTGATCGACGCGCCGCGGCAGGACCTGCCCACCTATGGCGATCGGGGGCACTCTGGCCGACCGCACGCCGAGGTGACGCCTGGGTTCGGTCGCCGTGATCGGGAGTTCTGCCTGGCTCGCAAGCCGGTGCTCTAGGGTCAAACAAATCGTGTCTCCATATGCCGACGCTGCCCTCCTCCTGGGGGCTGGAGTCCTTGCCGGAGCGGTCGGGTCCGCTGGTGGTATTACCTCGCTGATCTCCTTCCCGGCGCTGCTTGCCGTGGGGCTCGCGCCGCTGCCGGCGAACGTCACGCAAGCAGTTGCCGTCCTGGCGAGCTGGCCCGGATCGGCGCTGGGCTCTCGCCCGGAACTGCGAGGAAAGGCGTCCTTTGTCCGGCGCTGGGCGCTGCTCATCGCAGTCGGTGGGGCTGCCGGTGTCGCGCTCCTGCTCTGCGTACCGGCACAGGTCTTCGAATACGTCGTCCCCTACCTCTTGGTGCTCGCGTCGTGCGCCATGCTCTTCCAGCCGCGGGTGACGGCATGGCACAAGCGCAGCTTCCCCAACGGTGGCCGGTTCTTGCTGCCCAGCGGGCTATTCGCTGTGTCGCTCTACAACGGGTACTTCGGTGCCGGTGCGGGCGTTATCACGCTCGTCTTACTGCTCGTGACCGTCGACCAGAACGTGGCACGGGCCAATGCCCTCAAAAACATGCTCCTCGGTGTGACCGACGTCGTCGCCGCGGTCGGGTTTGCCGTGTTCGGCCCCGTCGACTGGACGGCCGCCGCGCCATTGGCGCTCGGGTTGCTGGTCGGAAGCAGGGTCGGGCCTTCCCTGACTCGACTGGTGCCCGGAACTGTGCTCCGAGTGCTCGTCGCTCTCGCCGGAATCGGCCTGGCGATCCGGCTCTGGGTTGCCCCCGGTTAGCGGAGCTGCGCCGGCTCCGCCCTTCAGTCTCCGATGCCGCCTGATCCGACATCCAGCTCGTACCTACGGCCTTGATCCTCAGGCACGGTGGGCGCGTAATCATCGTTCCGCGCTGAGCGGCGCGCGCCGGGTGACAAGCCGGGACACCTATGCGGGCATGAGGTGCGAGAGCGTATGATCTGCGCTCCGGGTTCGGCACTGTTGCTTGGCCCTGGCGCAGAGGAGGCATCATGCCCACGGTGATCGCCCACCACGACGTGACGGACAAGGATCATTGGCTTGCCTCGCCGAAGCGCGACGAGGTCTTCGGGCCCCTCGGCGTCACCAACATCCGGACGTTCGTCGACCCACAGAACCCGACCCGAGTAGCGGTGCTCATGGACGTTGCCGACATGGATGTCGTCATGGGCGCGGTGAACACCGACGCGATGGCCGAGGCGATGGCCTATGACGGTGTGCTGCCCGACACCTTGGTGATCCTCGTCGAGGCGTAGATCCCCTTCTCAGACCCACCGCGCCCTCGCGCTCGACGAGCCTCAAGCACTCGCCGGGGACGGTGCTGTAGGCGTTCGTCTAGGTGGTCGATGTGGCTGGGATCGTAACGATGCGGATATTGAGCCCTGAGTGGATAGGCCGTCGTCCCGCTCCCGAGCCATTGTTCGGGGATACCCTTGGCCGTCGATGTAGCGGCGTGTGTTCTGGGGCGCGTGTTCGGTGCGTCTGACCGGTCAGCCGTCAGCACGCGGAGCCGTTACGCGCTCTCTAGGCCTCGTTCGCGGATGCGCACAGAACGACGTCAGACTCGACCGCGGCACGGAGCACCGAGTCGGCGTTATCCGGGTGATCGGCGCTCAGCGATCGGCCCCGGCTGACGCGCAAGCTCCGCGCCAGAACGTCGCCCCCGATTCGCCGCGGACCCGGCGATAGGGGACGCCCGGGCCAGCGCCGCAGCGGAGTGTTATGGGACGCGCGTTCTGTACAGCGGACCTGCAAGGGGACAGCACGCGTACCCGTCGATCTGCATGCGTCTGGCCAAGCGCCAGTCGCTCTGTCAGGGGGAGCAGATGAGACGTTCGGCTTCCCACGCCACGGGCCGCCAAACGGAGTCGCCGCGGTTCACCCCCGCCCAACGACTGCGAAGCCCCGTCCCCGCACGGCCCTGGCCGAGCCACCCGCAAGCAAGCGAGGCCGGATGCAGGTCAGCTGCGCCGGTCCCTCGCCCAAGGGGGGCGAGACTTCGGCGGCGGATGGACGTATCGAGCGATCGTGGCAGAGGTCCAGCCCATCCACCAGCCGCCGAACACCGGCAGGATGGTGCGGAACTTCTCCTTATCGCGAGCAGCAACGACTCCCAAGATCACGGCCCACACGACTGCGCAACCGACGCTGTAGCGCGTGTAGCTCCCTGGACGGACGTTCATCCACCGATCATCCCAGGTCGGCAACTGGTCCGCTCGATCGCTTCGGCCTCGGTCTCCTGCCCTGGAGCCCCTTGGGTCGTACGGACCACGAGCAGGCCCACCCGCGCGACAGAACCTTCTCTCATGCACTGCCATCGTCAACGGCAAGCACTAGGAGAGGAGAGCGCCGAGTCGGCCCTCGGCTCGCCGGGTCCAGGCAGGGCCGAGCGCGCCTCGAGGCCACATAATGCTCCGGCCCCCGAGTACAAGGCGATCGGGGGCTGGTGCTAGATCCGGGAAGGTGCTCGACGAGGGCGTTGGCTAGCTCCTGTTGGACCGAGGGCCACATGTCCGTCAGGATGGCGCAATGAGCTCCGCACTGCTTGTAATGGACGTCCAAGTAGGCATCGTCGAGCGCTTCCCCGAAGGATCAGCCGAGTTACTCGACGCCATAGGCCGGGCGACGGTGGCGGCCCGATCGGCGGACATCCCGGTCGTCTACGTCCGGATCGCTTTCCGGCCTCACGTGCCCGAGATCAGTCGTCGGAATCGATCGTTCGCCACCTTCGCAGACTCTGGGACGGTCGCGATGGGTGACGGCGATGCAGCCACTCAGATCCATCCAGCTGTTGCGCCACATCCTGACGACATCGTCGTTTTGAAAAAGCGTGTGAGCGTGTTCGCCGGGAGCGATCTCGATGTCGTGCTTCGCTCGCTTGATGTCGATAAGCTCGTGCTCACCGGGATCGCAACGAGCGGTGTCGTGCTGTCGACTTTGCGTTATGCAGCCGATCAAGACTTCCAGCTCGCGATTCTGCGAGACGCCTGCGCCGACGGCGACCCTGAAGTCCACCGGGTCCTGATGGAGAAGGTCTTCCCTCGGCAGGCCGAAGTCCTCATGACCGGTGATTGGATTCAACGTCTCGCCCGTAGCGAGTAGCAGCCAAGTACGTGGCCGCGTCACGTAGCCGGCGGTCGGGGGCATCCTACCGAAGCGGAATTGCTGAGTGGTAGGGGGCACGTTTTCGGGAGACCGTCGGGCACCGAGCGGCATGGGCAGTGTGTGGCGGAGTCACGGGAAGGCTTGCCGTGGACCGCGCCCGGATCCACGCAGGCTCTGCGATCAGGGAATACGAACGTCGCGGATCTGCGCGGCGAGTTGTCTCTCATCCTCAGTCAAGTCCGACACTTTGACGGGAGTGACGAAGCTCCAATGCCTTCCAACTGGACAGCGCTGGAACCTCCACCAGCCAAGCCGGATCGCCTTCAGGGATCCACCTGGAATCCAAAGCGTGGTGAACAGGTGCCCACTTCGGCATCGCACCGCCGTGTTGGCACCGACCACATAGCCACGACGGCGGACGACAACGACGGCCTCAGCACAGAGCATGGAGAGGGCTACGAGCATGATGACCTTGCGGCGCACGGCACCAGATTACGCGGGCGGACACCGGAGCGCGTTCTGCGGTGCTGGTGGTCAGGTCAGTCCCCCCGTCCCTCAGCCGTGCACCTAGAAGTGCCGCCGCGGGATGGTGCCCCTCGGCCGGCGTTATATGGGTGATCCGTGTCAAGCGCTCGCTCCGGTGATCCGCTCGAGCAGTCCTTCGAAGAGTTCGGCTCTGTCGATCTGGTCGTGCGCTCTGGCGTGATCGCGTTGGCGGAGTAGGACCGGAACGAACTCCGGTCCCGTCTCGAGAGGATGTCCCGAGTTCCGTGGAACTTCGGTGGCGGCCCGGTGATGCTCAGGCGGCGTCCTCCTCGTTGTAGTCGACCGGTGTGACACCGCGCTCGGCGTAGGTGTCGAGTGCAGCTCGCAGCGCCGGCAGGTGCATGAAGCCGTTGACCTTGCGGAACTGCTTCGCGGCCTCGGCCATGCCGGCTGCGCACCAGCGCAGCGCCATCTGGCCGTCGCGCCAGCGCTTCACGTTCGCGGAGTGATCGCGGCAGATCTCGATCATCGACTCGATCGCGTTCGTCGAGCGAAGCGTGCGGGCAAGCGTCGGTGGCACCTTCAGGCGCATGACGGTGAGCGTCTCGGTGAGGCCTTCTCGCAGGCTTGCCGCGGCGCCAGGATGCGAACGGGTGAGCTGGCGGGCGATGTCCTCGAGCTCGGCCTCGGCTCGGAGCGCGTCGTCGAGGTGGTAGATCGCGCGGATCTTCGTGCTCACCGTCCGTGCGAGGGACTTCGGCAATTTCGACTCGACGTTCCTGATCTTGTGGAGTTGGCAGCGATGGATCACCGGCTGGTCGAACACGGCCGTCACTGCCGAGGCAAGGGCCTTTGAGCCGTCGATCACGACGAGGATCGGACGGGTCATGTCGAGCCCGCGGTCGCGAAGCCGACGAGCAGGTCGCGCACGACCGTCGCGTTCTCGGTGTCGCCCTCGACGACGGCGAGCGGGTGCTTGCGCCCGGTGACGTCGATCCCCATCGCGACGACACAGACGTGGTCGGCGAAGTGCACGCCGTCGACCATCAGCGCGACGAGGTCGAGCGTGGACAGGTCCGAGGCGAGCAACTCGCCGAGCGCGTGCTCGGTGGCCTCGACGAAGCGCCGCGACACCGCCGAGCGCGACGTCGAGGTCGCACGCGCCTCGACCTTGCTCCCGACCGGCTCGAGGCCGACCCGGTAGCGGCGGGTCGAGAGCTTCGCGAGCATCTTCTCCATCGCGAGCCGCCCGAGCACCTCGGTGGAGGCGAAGTGCTCGTACGCGGGGACCTCGAGCTCGCGAGAGCGATCGGCGGAACGCACGCGGGGCCGGCGGACCGGCACCCGCCGGCCGCCGAGGCTCACCGAGCCGTCCTCGTGGCCGTGGCGCACGGCTGTCCGCGCCGGGTCGTGGCGGCCTCTCGGCCCGCACAGCGCGGTGACGCTCTCCTCCAAGATCGCGTCCATCACCTGCAGCCCGGTGCCCACCGCGAGGGCGAGCAGGCCCTCACGGAGCTCGTCCGCCAGGTTCGTCATCGCGATCGACACGGCGTCGGGCACCGCCATCGCTGCGGGCGTGCTCGTCGTCTGGTAGTCCTTCTTCACGGTGGTGGTCCCCTGTCTCGATCGGTAGTTCTTGGCGGAACGCCCGATACCTACCAGTTGGCAGGGCTCAGGCGGGGGACCGCCACCTCAAAATCCACGACGGACGGGACAACCTCCGTCTCGAAGTACGCGCAGCTCTCGCACGCTGACTCCATCCGGCACTCGAGCTGAACCGGTCGGGTGCACAGCCCGTTGCCGAGCATGCGGGCGTGGGCTTCTTGGCGGAGGCGCGTCATCGCGGCGGTCTCGATCTCGGCGGGAAGCGCTCCGGGGACGTCCGCGGTCTTGTAGAGCGCGTCGATCTGGGCGCTGACCGCGGCGTATTCGTCCGCCACGACCCGGTCCGCGATGCGAGCATAGGTGAGGGTCATCTCCATCGACCGGTGACCGAGCAGCGCGGCGATCGCCTCGAGGCGCATCCCCCGGTTGATCGCCTGGGTGGCGAGGGTGTGGCGGAGCTGGTGAGGATGGACGTGTCCGATGCTGGCCCGACGGGCGGTGAAGGCGACGATCCGATGGACCGTCCGCCGGTCGATCGGGGCGTGGTGGTCGGCGATGAGCCGACGCTGGGCCCGGATGTGCTCGGCGTTGTCCGCGGTCCACTGCGCGAGGAGCGCAACGAGGTCGGGGTGGAGCGGGATGTATCGGTCGTTGCGGAGCTTCCCGACCGGGATCCGCAACCAGTGACCGTCGCCGATCTGGGTGACGGCGTCGGCGGCGAGCTCGCAGAGCTCACTGGCTCGCATCCCGGTCCGGGCGAGGAGCTCGACGACGATCCGATATCTCGGTCGCGGGTGGGAACGCGCGGCGGCGAGGAGGCGGGCGGCGTCGCGGTCATCGAGGAAGCGCGGCAGCGGTTCGGGGCGGGGCGGGATATCCCCGGAGAGGATCGGGTTGCGCACCGGAGCGTCGGGCCACTCCCACTCGATGAGGCGCTCGAAGCAGATGCGGATCATCCGGAGGCGCTGGCGCTGGGTGTTCTTCGCCATCGTCGGGCCCTTGGATCCCGGCTGGGTGGAGAGCCAGACTTTGTAACTCTCGAGGTGTGACCGGCGGAGATCGGCGACGGCCCGCACCTCGGTCGTGTCGCAGAGCCACCGGGTGAACTGCCGCAACGTCGAGTCGGCGACGTCGACGCTCCGGGGAGCGAGGAAGGTCGTGAGCTGGATGAGATAGCGCCGGAAGGTGGCGGCGAGCTGCGGGGCACAGACCGAGAGCTCGGCCCAGTCCCGGTGGGAGGCCGGCGCAGGGTCCCACGGATCGATGGTGGCGGCGGCAGTGGTCATCGGGCGATCCCCTCGATGGCGAGAAGCTGTTCGACGTGGCTCTGCTCGATGCGGTCGACCGCCCGCCGATACTCGGCGGCCAGCCACTCGTTCGTGAGGTGCAGGTAGATCCGGGTCGACTCGATCGAGCGGTGCCCGGCCTGTGCCTGGACAGCTTCGAGGGCCATGCCCGCCTCGCGAAGGCGCGTGAGGCAGGTGTGGCGGAGCTCGTGACAGCTCGCGTGGGCAAGTCCCGCCCGGTCGCGGGCGCCCTCCATCACTTCGTCGATCCCATAGGCCGAGAGCGGCTGGCCGCGCCGTGGGCCTTTCAGGACGACGAAGACCCGATCGGTCGGGAGATTCGGTGGGCGTTCGTCGCGCAGGTAGTCGCCGACGGCTGCGAAGACCGCGTTCGCCGTCGGCACCACCCGCTGGTGGCCACCCTTGCCCTCGGAGACAAAGAGGGAGCGATCAGCGACCCGGACGTCGGCGAGCCGGAGACCGAGCACTTCGCAACGGCGGAGCCCGGCCAACAACATCGCGAGGACCATCGCCCGGTCCCGGTGGGTGCGGAGCGCGCCGAGGAGCGCGTTCGCCTCGTCGGGACCGAGGATCCGCGGCAGCGTCCGAGGGACCCGGACGAGCGGGACGGTGCGGGAGCGACCGCCCTCTCTGCGGGTCGACAAACCCCGGGGGACGGGGTTCGTGCGCACGGAGGTGTCGCCGCGGGCGATCAGATACGCGTAGAGCCCGGCGATCGACGAGAGCCGCCTGGCGATCGTGCGAGCGGACACTCCGGACTCACGGTCGGAGATCCGAATCACCGTTCGGTCGCCGCGTTGGTGGGCGAGGAAGTCGAAGACGTCTGCCGCGACGACCTCGGTCGGCTCCTTGTCCACGACGGAGAAGAAGATCTTCAGATCGAACGCAACCGCTCGGAGCGTGTTCGGTCGCGCCCTGCCGGCGACGAACTCGAGATATCGATCGACGAGGTCGTGACCGAGCGCGTAACGAGTCTCACCCGACAGCGACGAGGAGCGGACGAGGGTGGGGAAGGTCGTCATCCCCGCAGCGTTTCAGCTCTGGGTGGAATGCACGGGGATGCACGATGGATCACCCATGTATTAAGCGATTGGGGACACCCCCGGGGCGTCGCACGCCGCGGGCGGTATGGGACACTTCGTTCCTGCTCGGCTGGAGAGCGTTTCTCGTTGGCGCTAGGACCTGGGCGTGGACCGAAGGTCGGCCGATGGATCATCCGATCGCTGCGGGCATCGCTAGCGGCCAGTCACAGGCGCGGGAAGCCTGAACAGCGTCCGGGGCACCTTCGTCGACAGCGCTGTCATGCGCGCAGTACCAGGCCCATCGGGCGGCTCCGGGACGCTCGCTTGGTAGTAAGCGGGTACCCCACTGGCGGCAATGCACCATGTGGCCACCGGCCTCGTCGACGACCTGGAGGCCAGGCAGGTAAGACGCCGCCCGCCGATCGATCTCGTGGAGATGAAGTCGGGTTGTGACGTCACGGAGGAGGCATTCTCGAGGGAGTACGTGAGCATCTTGGGCTCGTAGGCGATCTCGGCGTCCTGCTCGCCCATGGCTCCGAGCCGGGTCTTCTGACAAGTCCAGGAGCCAGCCTTGGAAGGTCGAGAGCAGAACCAGATACCGGGCTTCGTGCCAGCCACGGATTGGCTCTGTTCGACCCAGACGTTCTTGTCGTCGGGACCCTGTTCGTACATGAACACGCGTCGCGACAGCTGAGCGGCGTGTTGCACCAGGTGGTCGGTCCCCCCACCTACTGTCGATTCCGAGATCCGGTACGTCGCCACGAAGGCACCGTCGAGCGATCGTTCTGCCCGTGCAATGAACCTCGCAATAGCTGCCGGCGAACTCGGCCGCTCCACGTAACGAGCGTGATCAGGCGATGCGGGCAGCGCCACCGAGCCAGCGGCCACGAACGCCATGGCGGTCGCGCTCAAGACGCTTCTACTGCGGATCACCTGGCCACTCTCCCAAATCCCAGACCGCGCTGGACATCGCGTGGCCGATCGGCGTGCAACGTGACCGCGTCCTCTCCCGCTCCCGAGGTTGTCCCGTCCGTCGTGGATTTTGGTGAGTAGCGGGAGGGAGCCTCCCCCTCCCGCTCTCTCAGGACCGGACGTGACAGTCTCCTGTCATCCGGCCCCCACAGGCCGGCCGGTGGTGCGTGCGATGATGAGATGCCAGTGAGCGAAGAGCGTGGGCTCCCGCCTTCGGGCCTCTCGCAGCCAGGCCCATGCCTTGTCGGGCCTGTTTCGCAGCCGTTTGAACTTGTGCATGGCCCATCGGACGAGATGCTCGTCGATGCGCACTTCGAGGAAGCCCAACTCGGAGCGGTAGAAGGCCCCGTAATAGTTGATCCAGCCGCGCACCTGGGGGTTGATGTCCTGGGCGAGGCCGGACAGGCCCGTCCCGCTGCGGCGTTTGAGGTGCCAGGCCCGGATCTGTTGGCCTTTCGCCTTTCTCGCCTTGGCGCTCATGGCGGGCAGGAAGTTCACGAAGAACCCTCTGCGGCCACGGACCCGGCGAGCCCGGAAGGTGTAGCCGAGGAAATCGAAGCTGGTGTGCTCGTGGGTTCCTCGGCGTTTCGTGTCTTTGCAGTACACGATCTTCGTCTTCTCGGGGTGCAGCTCGAGACCCAGGGTCCCGAGCCGTTCGGCGATGGCGGCCCGCAGTCTTTGGGCCTGTGCCTCGGTGTCACAGTGAGCAACAATGTCGTCCGCGTAGCGCTCGAACGGACAGCCCGGGAACTCCCGGTCCATCCACCGGTCGAACGCGTAGTGCATGAACAGGTTAGCGATCAACGGTGAGATCGGGGAGCCTTGCGGGGTTCCCTTCTCTCGTGCCACGAGGGTCCCGTCGGACATCTGCATGGGGGCTTTGAGCCACCGTTGGATGTAGAGCAGGACCCAGCGCTCGTCGGTGTGGTGAGCGACCGCTTTGAGCAACAGATCATGGGAAACACTGTCGAAAAAGGCCCGGACGTCAAGATCCAAAATCCAGTTCTGTCGCCAACAGCGCTTGCGGGTCACGGCCAGAGCATCATGAGCGGAGCGCCCAGGGCGGTAGCCGTAACTGTCAGGGTGGAGGATCGGCTCGAGCTTTTCTTCCAGCAGCATCGCTGCTGCGGTCTGGGCCACCCGGTCGGCCGTGTTCGGCACCCCGAGGACCCTGACCCCTGCCCCATGGTCTTTCGGTATCTCCACCGCCCGCACCGGCCCCGGCATGTAGCTTCCCGAGGACATCCGGTTCCACAGTTTGTAGAGGTTGTCCCTCTCGTCGCTGGCGAACTCGGCGATGCTGACAGCGTCCACGCCCGGAGCCCCGTTGTTGGCCCGGACCTTCTCCCACGCCTCGGCAACGAGGCGTTTGGGGATGTCAAACGACTTCACCTTCGGCTTGGGTCTCTCCGTCGGCTCCTCCCCCGAAGGGTTGACCTCCGACTGACCCTGGTCTGCCCGGCCCCTTGGCTCCAGCCCCATTACAAGGCCTTCATCGCTACTACGAGCCGGCCCGCCCCTGTGCCCCGCATCGGTACTCTGCCCCTTGCGGTGTTGGCCGCTTGGGGTCCTCCCTCTCGTCGGCCGGGTGGCTGAGCAAGCCCAAGTGAACGGCCGAGTCGGTATCGGGACGACAGGTTCTCCTGTTCCATGCCAGCGCCTGCAACGAGCTCACGCCACCTATACACCGGGCACCGCCAGGCCAGCACGCAGGCCGCTGCCTGGCTCAGGGCACGCCATCCTGGCCGCGCCTTCGTCCCGGGGACCACCTCCAGCCCCGGTTTCGATGCCATCGTTGGGTTGTTTCGATGCGTCAGCAGTGGTTCACACACGTTCGTCTTCTCGTCGCACACCCGACCCGCTGGTTGCGGGCCGTTTCCGCAGTCGCTTCCCACCCCGGCTCTTGACCGGCATGACACTGCGGCGGTTTGGGATCTCCGCCTGCACGGCGAACCCGGAGGGCCGACCTCCATCACTGGCACAGCACGATCCGTGCTGACGATCTCTACCTCATCATCATCACTTCCCTTCAGGACACACGAGGTGGCGGTCCCCCGCCTGAGCCCTGCCAACTGGTAGGTATCGGGCGTTCCGCCAAGAACTACCGATCAAGACAGGGGACCACCACCGTGAAGAAGGACTACCAGACGACGAGCACGCCCGCAGCGATGGCGGTGCCCGACGCCGTGTCGATCGCGATGACGAACCTGGCGGACGAGCTCCGTGAGGGCCTGCTCGCCCTCGCGGTGGGCACCGGGCTGCAGGTGATGGACGCGATCTTGGAGGAGAGCGTCACCGCGCTGTGCGGGCCGAGAGGCCGCCACGACCCGGCGCGGACAGCCGTGCGCCACGGCCACGAGGACGGCTCGGTGAGCCTCGGCGGCCGGCGGGTGCCGGTCCGCCGGCCCCGCGTGCGTTCCGCCGATCGCTCTCGCGAGCTCGAGGTCCCCGCGTACGAGCACTTCGCCTCCACCGAGGTGCTCGGGCGGCTCGCGATGGAGAAGATGCTCGCGAAGCTCTCGACCCGCCGCTACCGGGTCGGCCTCGAGCCGGTCGGGAGCAAGGTCGAGGCGCGTGCGACCTCGACGTCGCGCTCGGCGGTGTCGCGGCGCTTCGTCGAGGCCACCGAGCACGCGCTCGGCGAGTTGCTCGCCTCGGACCTGTCCACGCTCGACCTCGTCGCGCTCGATGGTCGACGGCGTGCACTTCGCCGACCACGTCTGTGTCGTCGCGATGGGGATCGACGTCACCGGGCGCAAGCACCCGCTCGCCGTCGTCGAGGGCGACACCGAGAACGCGACGGTCGTGCGCGACCTGCTCGTCGGGCTTCGCGACCGCGGGCTCGACATGACCCGTCCGATCCTCGTCGTGATCGACGGCTCAAAGGCCCTTGCCTCGGCAGTGACGGCCGTGTTCGACCAGCCGGTGATCCATCGCTGCCAACTCCACAAGATCAGGAACGTCGAGTCGAAATTGCCGAAGTCCCTCGCACGGACGGTGAGCACGAAGATGCGCGCGATCTACCACCTCGACGACGCGCTCCGAGCCGAGGCCGAGCTCGAGGACATCGCCCGCCAGCTCACCCGTTCGCATCCTGGCGCCGCGGCAAGCCTGCGAGAAGGCCTCACCGAGACGCTCACCGTCATGCGCCTGAAGGTGCCACCGACGCTTGCCCGCACGCTTCGCTCGACGAACGCGATCGAGTCGATGATCGAGATCTGCCGCGATCACTCCGCGAACGTGAAGCGCTGGCGCGACGGCCAGATGGCGCTGCGCTGGTGCGCAGCCGGCATGGCCGAGGCCGCGAAGCAGTTCCGCAAGGTCAACGGCTTCATGCACCTGCCGGCGCTGCGAGCTGCACTCGACACCTACGCCGAGCGCGGTGTCACACCGGTCGACTACAACGAGGAGGACGCCGCCTGAGCATCACCGGGCCGCCACCGAAGTTCCACGGAACTCGGGACATCCTCCCCGCTCCCGGCGATCCGGGATAGTGGCGAGTGTGCCGGTCGGTTGCGTTACTTGGACGGCTGTCGCGCTGAGGCGCCGTCCGGACAGCCGCTGGGTAATCCTTGCGTCTAGCGGGCCGATGACCTTTGCGCGCCGGCCTCGTCAAATGATTGAGAATGAACAGAGCCCTGTGACTGGAGCACACCGTGGATCAAGAGGTAACCAACTATCTTGAGGCCATCCCTCCGGAGCAGCGAGTCCTCTTCGACCGCATTCACCGTCTTATCCTCGAGGCTTGTCCTGAAGCCACCGTGGTGCTGTCGTACAAGATCCCCACTTACAAGGCGGGCAACCACCGGCTTCATCTCGGCGTATGGAAGCACGGGGTGTCGATATACGGGTGGAAGCGACAAGGCGATGGCGGCTTCACCGCCCGCCACCCGGAGTTCCAGACGAGTACAGGCACCATCCAGTTGCGGCCAGAAGACGCGGCGCTCATCGACGATGATGAGATTCGGAACCTGGCGCGCGCTGCCCTCGGAATCTGATCCCGTATCGAGCCGGCTGAGCCGGTGCCGAGCCCGGCTTCGCTTTGAGTGACCGGGCGTGAAGCACCATCGCGCCGACCAGAGCTAGGCGAACGTAACGAGCGGGTCGGGCGGCTGACCCGGCGTTTCACGTGATCGCCGCCGCGCCTCTCGACCAACACCACGAACCGGTGCGATCAGTGGCACCGGTGGCGCTCGCCCGACTGGGGATCAGGGGCAGGCCGGACTGGTTCATGCCATGCTCGAGACGTGGGTGACCCGACAGCTGAAGAGTGGGCACGTGAACGACTCGGAGCCGGTGCCACGCTTGATCAGGTCGCGCACCAGCTGGTTGAGCTCGGGGCGACCCCGGCCGAGACAATCAAAGCCTTACGAGCAACGCCGGGGATGAAACTCGAGCGATTGAAGCCGGTCCTCGACCACGCATTCCTGCCGCGCTGGCAAGAGGTCAACGAGCGACGTCGCGCCGAACTGGCTGCTGTTTACGAGGAAGCGGAAGAGCACCTCGAGACGTGGGGAGTCGGACGAGCAAACGTCGTTGCGCGAGGGGATGGCCCTTATCCATGCCCCTGCTGCGGGTTCCTCACCCTCGACGAACGAGCAGGCGACGGAATCTGCCAGGTCTGTTTCTGGCAAGACGATGGTCAGGACGACCACGATGCAGACGTCGTGCGCGGCGGACCGAACTACGAACTCAGCCTCAGCCAGGCACGGGCGAACTTTGCGCGAATTGGAGCAGCCAGCGAGCGTGTGCAGAGGCTCGTGCGCCCTCCGAAGCCCGAGGAACTGCGGCGACGCTAGCCGCGGTGTCTGGCGCCGATCCGGCGGTCTGGGGCGCTCCGGGACCGGCGGCAGGCTGACGTTATGGGACGCGCGTTCGGTATGGTCGCCCCTCGACTGCCCAGCGCCACGATCCGTCTGTCGCGACAAGTCGCTCGACCTGATCGATTTTCACTCTGGGATCGAATGAGCCGTACTCTCGTGGGTCCTGATTTGACCACGGAGGTTGGTCATGGATGCCTACGGAACTGCCCGACTCGCAGCCAAAGACGCCGAGTCGGCGATCGTCGCTCGGATATGTGAGGACTTCAACCTCACCCCGGTGCTGGCCCGGGCGCACTACGAGCAGATGGCCCGCTATTTCACCGAGTTCGGGGACATCGCCCTCAAAGCCGGCGAGCTGTGTTACCTCGCGGGTCGCGTCCGACGAGCCACCGGGAAAGCCGATCGCCGCTTGTCGCAAGGTGCAGGTGACCCTCGAGCTCGCCACTCCGGAGGATCACGAGGTGCTTCGCAGCAAAGGACTGTCCGCGATGCGACAGCAGCGCCTCGCTCGCCTCGCCCGCCAGGCCCAGCTCCAAGACGGACTGTTGAGCGTCGAGGACCTCGCCTACCTGACCTGTTCGTCGACGGCCACGGTGAAACGCGACCTCGCCGCATGCCGATCAGCAGAGATCGCAGTGCCCACCCGCGGCCAGATCCGCGACATCGGCCCCGGGGTCAGCCACAAGGCAAAGATCGTGCAGCTCTATCTGTGGGGCCTGCAGTTCACCGAGATCGAGCTGCGCACCCGCCACTCCGAGTCGGCCATCAAGCGCTACCTGGCGGACTTCCGCCAGATTGCCGCGCTCTATGCCCGGGGTGCGTCGGTCCCCGAGATCCGTGCAGCCTCGGGCCGCTCCGCATCGGTGATCAGCGAGTACATCGCTCTTTATGAGCGGGCCCGTCGTGAGTTCCCCGCCGCCCCACGGCTGGCTGATCTGTTGGAGGTGGCCCGAGGGTCGAAAAAGGGGGGCTCACGATGACGCCTCCCGTGAAGCGCTCGGTGGCGATGGGCCGACGGCTGGCCAAGCGGACGCTATCGAGCCTGTTGCTCTACAAGTTCCTCCACGAATACGGCTACGACAAAGGCGAGGTGGTGGCCACCGCGATCGTGGACGACATCTGCGCGGTGGTCCGCGACTACTTCGCCAAGCCCGAGGAGCTCGAGCCGGGCCAGCTCATCTACTGGTGCCCGGACGCCACCGAGCGGGCCCGCAAGGGCAAGACGATGGCGCACACCAAGCTCGTGCCGGTCCGCCTCACCGTCGTCGCCCAAGAGGACATCGACGCCTTCGTGGCCGGGGCGCCCGCGCTCGAACGGCGGGAGCTCCGGGTCCGTCGCTTGGCCCACGAGGCCTTCGACCAAGGCGGCGTGTTGTCCCAAGCCGATCTGTCCTTGGTCACCGGCTACACCGACGGCGGCGTCTCGGCAACGGTCATCCGCCTTCGCAAACGGGGCGAGATCCTTCCCCTGCGGGGATACGTTGCCGACATGGGGTCGTGGCCCACCCACAAGGCCGCCATCATCCGCCTCTATCTCGAGGGCCTGACCACCCCCGAGATCGCCAGTCGCACCTATCACGCGAAGAAGTCGGTCGATCGCTACATCGAGGGCTTCGAGCGGGTCCGCCTCCTCGCAGCCAAGCACGAACCCGAGGAGCTGCCGTTGCTCACGGCCATGACGCCGAACGTCGTCGCCCAGTACCTGACGATCCTCGAGGAGCACGAGCTCGGCCGACCCATGGTGCCGAGGCGGAAAGTGCGTCGCAACGCCTGAACATCACCGGTGAAACAATGCAACTCGCCCACCCGGCCACACGAAGTGCGGCTCATACGAAACTATTCGGTGCGCGCGTTCGGCATTCGCGCCTTCCCATGAACGGCACATCTGGGTGAGTCTCTGGGGAACAACTTGCTGCGCGCGTTATGTGACGCTTGTTGTTACAAGGCATCATTCGAGGGCCTGGCTGCGCAGCAACGGGTAGATCGGCTCACTCGATCGCCTGGCGCGTAAGGGAGGTTGGCTCCCGGCCCGCGAGCAGCCAGGCGACGACCGCCGCCGCGATCGGCATCGCAACGAGGATCTCGAGCAAGTTGTTCACCGGCACCGTGCTGATCAACGTGGACGCGCCGCCGTTCAGCGTGTCCGATCGCACGAACGCGACGAGTCCCAGGTACGCCGCGAAGGTGCCGAGTACCGCCCCGAAGAATCCGAGCGCCCCGGCCGTCGCCGCGGTGATTGTTCGCCGGGTCCATCCGCTCGCCCCGGTCGCGGTGAGCGTGCGGAGGTCGCCTGCGGTCTCGCTCCGGATGAGGCCGATGCTCATCGCGAGGATCGCGAGCGCGAGCACGATCCCGAATACCGTCGCGAGATCGATGACTTCGTACCCTGGGGGCGAGCTCGACTTCGTCTCGATGCTTATTCCGGAGACCTCCGCAGCGATGAAGCGGGCGTTGCGGATCTGCGCGGCTGTGGGAGGGTGGTTCGTGACGATGAACCAACCGGCGAGCGAGGTCTGCAAGTGGAGCCTTCGGATCGCGTGCTCCGTAATCACGGTATTCGGCGCGGATGTCCCCGAAGGGAGCGAGGAGGCGTATTGGATCTTCGGGTTCCAAATGCACGAGCTCTTCGGACACGGATACGGATTGGACGGCGATCCGCCACCCCCGTTGCCCCACGTCAACTGCATCCTCGACAAACCGGCTATCCCGGGCCTCCACGTCAAGATGTCGGCGTCCGGGCTCACCGCCGACGCCTTGATCCCAAACGCGCGCAGCAGCTGGGGGGTCGCGACGTAGATCGGGCCAGACCAGTTCCGACCGGGAGTGGCGCGCTGCAGGGTCGCGTTCGTCTGGAGCAGCTCGAGCGTCGATTTGGCACCGAGGGCCGTCGCGATCTCGTGGACCTTCGCATCGAGCGTCGCCATCGGCGGCGGCTTCGGCGTCGGATGGGGCGGTATTCCCGGTCCGCTCACAATTGTCCCGCCAGGAAGCGGTGCGTAGACGACGACTTGGTTCGACGCGAGATTCGGACCCGCGTAGTCGATGTACTGGCCGTAGCGATAGGACGCGGCAGCAGTGGTGACGACGGCGGCGAGCACTGCCACGCTGATCGCCGCCATCGCCGACCCCGACCGGGCGCGGTAGCGATACAGGTCGCGCAGCGCGAGCCGAGCGCCGATCGGCAGAAGACGCCCGATGTGCGCGGCGAGTGCGAGGCAGAACGGCGCGAGCAGGATCACCGCAGGAATGAGCGCAATCAGACCGAAGACGAGAAAAGGCGTCTTCGGCGAAGCCCTGCCGGAAACGCTGGCAAACGACAGCAAGACGAACGCGATGATGAAGAAGACCACGCCTGGCACCACCGAGAAGCGGACTTTCCTCGGCGGCATCGGGCGGCCCGAGAGCGCCTCATGCACCGGCACCGTGGCGACGGTCCTCGCCGGGCGACGAGCGGCGAGATACGTCGCGACGATGGCGAGTCCCATCGCGGGACCGATCACGATCCAGGGAAGTTGGAACGTGCCGATCACATGGTGCGCGGTCCCCTCGATCGTCGGGCGGTAGATCAGCCACACGACGAGTCCGATCACGGCGCCGATGACCGTTCCGACGACGCCGACGATGGCGCCGTTGGTCCGCACGACGAGCCGCACGTGCTTTGTCGTCGCACCGTTCGCCGCGAGCAAGCCGAGCGAGCGCAGGCGCCGCTGCGCGAGCACCGTGAACCCGCCGACCGAGACGAGCGCGATGAGCACCATCCCGAGCACCGTGACCATGGCGATGATCGTCTCGGGGTTGATCGCATTGTTCGACGACGCCTGGGAGAGGTCTTCGACATTCGGCCCGATCGAAGCGGGCGAGACACCCGGAGCATCGAAGAGCAGCTCGCTATCGCTCGGTGAGCGAACTTGACCCGGCACAACGAGCGCGAATTCGTCGAGGGTGTCGAGCGGGTCCTCGACGATCCCGACGACATTCCGAGTGACGCCAGCCTCGGACCAGTTCGACCCGATCTGCAAGTTGAACGCTGATGCGACGCTTTGCGTCAGCGCGACCTCGCCGGCCGCGCTCGGGTAGCGACCGGAAACGAGCGACAGCATCGGACCGCTGAATGGCCCGTGGGAGCTCTCGGCGCGCAGTTGATACGTCTCGGTCGTGCCCGGGATCGTGAGCGTCTCGTTCTCGATCACCTCGACGCGACCGAATCGCCGCTCGAGCGCGGCGACTTTCGCCGCGAGGTGGGGAACCGGTCCCTCGAAGGTCGCGAGGTCCTTTGCGCTGCCGAAGCCCACGTTCGCCGGCGTCGGATTATTTGTCGCTACGGCCGCGGCGACAAAAAGCGCAGCGACCGCGACGATGATCAGTGCAAGCACGAGGAGTTGTTGGCGCCACTCGCGGCGGAACAGTCGCCATGCCCATCGCATGACGGCACGGCGGGCCGGTGCGCCGCCGTTCGCGGCGCGCGCCTCTACGGGCCGCTCGAGCACTGCGCTGGTCATCGTTTCGAAGTCTGGGGGCTCGGCTCGAGGAGCGACTCCGGGGTTGGCGGTGGCACCGTCTGATCGACGACACGACCGTCGCGGAGAAACACCACCCGGTCGGCCCACGAGGCTAGCTGCGCGTCATGGGTGACCACGACCGCCGCGACACCCTGCTTGCAGGCCGCGAGGATCATCCGCATAACCGCTTCGCCGTTCGTCGAGTCGAGCGCGCCCGACGGCTCGTCGGCGAGCAGCAGGTGGCGCTCCCCGACGACGGCGCGGGCAATGGCGACGCGTTGGCGCTCACCGCCGGAGAGCTCGTCGGGATAGTGCGTCGCCCGATCGGCGAGCCCGAGCTCCTCGAGGGCAGCCATCCCCGCGGCATGGGCCTTTCTTGCCTGGACGCCGTCGAGCTCGAGGGGAAGCGAGACATTCTCCACCGCGGTGAGGCCCGCGAGCAGGTTAAAGTCCTGGAAGACGTAGCCGATCGTGCGTCGGCGAAGGCGCGCCTTGTCGTTACGCGACATCGTCTGTAGCGCGGCACCGTCGATCAGCACCTCACCGTCTGTCGGCTCCTCGAGGCTGCCGGCGATGGTGAGCAGCGTCGATTTTCCCGAACCGGACGGACCCATCACCGCGACGAGCGAGCCGCGCTCGACTGACAGGTTGATGTCGGAGAGGGCGTGAACCTCAGTCGCTCCCTCGCCGTAGGACTTTGAGACGCGTCGGAGTTCGAGGAAGCTCATCGGCGAACCACCAAACGCCGCGCGAGGCGCGGCATCGCGGGCTGGGTATGCGACTCAAGCGCAGCGCGCTTCAGTCGGCCGTCGGCTGTATCGAGCCAGCGGACCACGGCGTCCAGTCTGAACAGTTCGGCGTCGACCACTAGGGCGAACTGGAGATCGAACTCGGCCTCATCTTCCTTGAGGCGTGTCCACTGCTGCATCAGCTCGACGAGATAGCGCCGGTGGATCTGGATGACGTCGTGCACGTTGACCCCAGGAACCCGCAGCGCCGAAAGGACCTTGATCACGAGTTCGTCGCGCGGCGGTGAGGTCATGTCCGGTGGAGTGCTGAGCCACACGGACAACTCTGCCGAGCCTGACTCGGTGATGCGGAAGCCCTTCTGCGGGCCCTCCCGCTCCGGTTCATCGGACTCGATGAGCCCGTCACGCTCGAGGCGCTGCAACGTGGTGTACACCTGACCGATGTTGAGCGGCCAGATCTCGCCGGTCCCGGACTCGAACTCCTGGCGGAGCTGAAGGCCGTACTTGGGCCCTTCGCTCAGCAAGGCGAGGAGGGCATGCCGGACGCTCATGGCGTTACCCAATCAAAGAACATACTGAGTATATTACATCTCGGATTGTTTCGGTCAAGAGCCAGAGTTCGTAGCAACCACCGCGCACCGAACGCTCGCTATGCGCTGCCCGAGTCTCGGGTGTTCAACCGATCGGCCGCGCGCAGATGCGATATTCGGGCACGCTTGCGGTGGTCAGCGATCGGCTGCCGGACCGGCCCTGAGTGTCCCACGGACCCGGCGTTGGAGGGTGCTCGGCCCGTGAGTTCGGGCGGGATGTTCTGGGACAGTACGAGAACGCCGGATGTGACGATCTGCGCCGCCTACGGACCTCGTTCGAGGGATTCTACGCGACCGATCTCTGTGTTCTGTCCTGTTGGGTGCGTCCAGCCGAGCCGCCGGGCGACGTCCGAGAGCCGCCCGTTTGATGATCCAGCGGTGCCGCCGAGGAGATCACGCCTGCAATGGCGACGCGTCCGAGGTTAGCGTGGCCGGGGACACCGAGCCGGAGGCCATCTGGGACTCGATGATGGGTGTCTTGGTGCCGCCTGCCGCCAATGACGTCGGTCAGTCCTCGGGAAGAGCGCCAAAATCTCGCTTGGCCTGCTTGTACCATCCCATTCCCGAGATGGGGTGCTTCCACCGGCCTTTCATCTCCTTCGAGGCCGGCTGGTGCTCGTCGTCGCCACCGTTGGCCATTTCCTTGAGATGGCGGTCCTGGGCCTTTATGACCTCGTCAGCGGTGGCACCGTGGTGGGCGAAGTCACATGGGCCGCCCAGTTGCTTGCACGTCATCGTCTTCATGTGTCGCTTCCTCTCAGCTAAACAGGCCGCTGCTGAGACGGCCCGAAACATGCATGGCCCGGCTTGGGACGCCTGCCGTTACCAGGCGGCGCCGGCCGGCTGCTTGGTCGTGGCGTTGAGCCGGTTGAACAGATTGGTTGTTGCGACCCATAGGACCAGGCCGGCCATCTGCTTCTCGTCGAAGTGTTTCGCCGCCTCGTCCCACACCTGGTCGGGGACCGGATCGGGCCGGTCGGCCAGGCGGGTCATGGACTCGGCCAGGGCCAGGGCCGCCCTCTCGGCGTCGGTGAAGAGGTCCGTCTCGCGCCAGGCCGCGACGGCGAAAAGCCGTTCGTCGCTCTCGCCCGCCTTCTTGGCGCTGATGGCGCCGCTGTAGACGCAGGGGCTGCACCCGTTGACCTGGCTGGCCCGCAAATGGGCGAGCTTCATGGTGGAGCTGGGTACTCCGGCGTGGTGCGCGGCCTCGATGATGGACTGGATACCTTTCATCGAGTCGGGGAGGACTTCGGCGGGGTTGTTCATTCTTGCTGTCATGCCCTCTATGACGCGCCCGACCCCCGATATGTGACATCCCCGGGGGACAAAAATCGGGCCGGCTTTCCTTCCCGGACCTTGGTCCCGAGGGTGACGGCAGCCTCTTGTCACAAACTGGTCGCTCAGCGCGTCATTCTGGCAACCATGGATGAAAATCTCGCTGCCCAGTTCGAAGCCAACCGCCGGAGGCTGCAGTCGGTGGCCTACCGCATGCTCGGATCCCTCACCGAGGCCGAGGACGCGGTGCAGGAGACCTGGGTGCGCCTCAACCGATCGGAGCCAGAGAGCATCGACAACCTGGCCGGCTGGCTGACCACGGTCGTGTCCCGGGTGTGCCTCGGGGTGCTCCGCACGCGCCGGACCCGCCATGAAGAGCCCATGGTGGGCGACGAACCCGAATCCGAGCTCGCCGGCCCCGAGGAACAGGCGGTCCTCGCCGAGACGCTGGGCCCGGCTCTGCTGCTGGTGCTCGACACGCTCGGCCCCTCCGAGCGTCTCGCTTTCGTGCTCCACGACCTCTTCGGGGTGCCCTTCGAGGACATCGCTACGATCGTCGACCGCTCTCCCGCCGCCGCCCGTCAGTTGGCCAGCCGTGCTCGCCGCCGGGTGCAGGGCGGCGACGGGCTGCACCCCGGCGACGGCCGCCGCCAACAACAGATCGTCGAGGCGTTCCTGGCCGCCTCCCGCCTCGGGGATTTCGAGACGCTGGTCTCCCTGCTCGACCCCGACGCCGTCCTTCGGGCCGACCGCGCGGCGGTGAAAGCCGCAACCGCCAATCGCGATCGGGGCGCTCCCCTCTTGGCGCCCGAAGTGCGGGGGGCTCGGGCCGTGGCGGCGGTGCTATCGGGGCGGGCCGCAGCCGCAGAGGTGGCGCTCATCGACGGTGTTCCCGGAGCCGTTTGGGCTCCCGGCGGGCGCCCCCGTGCGGTGTTCGCCTTCCGCGTCGTCGGGGACACAGTCACCGAGATCGAGATCGTGACCGACCCAGCGGTGGTGCGGTCCCTCCAAGTGGAACTGCTGAGCTAGTCGAGCTACCGAGTTGAACGAGAGCAGTCTCCCTGTCGTATGGGGTCAGTATCGGCGTGCCGCTGACAACGCCGAGGTTGGCGGCCGGAGCTCCGTCGGCCGCGACGACAGACAGGAGACGGCCGCAAGCGAGAAGTCGCGGGCGTGGCCTGCAGGCTCGGGATGGCGCGTCCCGAGCAGTCGTTCACCTCGCGAAGCGCGCTGGGGTCCAGAACGACACCGTCGACAACTGCGAAGGACGCCACGCCTCGCGACCGAACCGGCGTTATACGCGCTGGCAGGTTGGGGCTGAACGGCCTCGCCTCGGACGCCGATGCTTCTGCTGTGTCGAACGCGGCCTTCTGGTGGGTCACTGGGAGCTGCGGGGCGATCTGGCTGCTCAGTCTGACTCGCGACCTACGACCGGGCGTGCAGTGCGTCGTGCAGGAGGGTCTGCTGGACCCGTGCGTAGTTGGGTCGCGGTGGCTGCACTTCGCCGTAGGCCCAGCGGACCTCGACGAGGGTGAGCACGACTCCGACGAGGTAGATGCCGATGCCGACGGTCAAGATCGCTTTCCCAGTAGCGGTCGACCACAGGAGGGTGACCAGGCCAGCTATGACAACAGCAAGGCCCGGGCCCATAACCCGGACTCCCCAGACCGCCGGCCTCCAGTGTGCGCTGTGGCGAAGATTATCCATGTGGGGCGATTGGGCGTGGCGCTCGCCGAGGGGGCCGGTGCCCTCGGCCGGCTGCTCGGCACTCGCCGACCGGGTGTGCACGGCGTCGTGCAGCAAGGACCAGCGCAGCTGTATGAAGTTGGGCCGCGGTGGCGAGGCGTCGCGGTAAACCAGGATGATCCCGACGACCGTGATCATGACGCCGACGAGGTAGATGCCCATACCGACGGCCAGAATCGCCTGCCCGGTACCCTTCGACCACAGGAGGGCGACGACGCCGGCGACCACGACAACAAGGCCCGGGCCAATCACCCTGAGTCCCCACACGGCCAGTCTCCAGTGCGAGCTCTTGCGAAGATTCGTCGCTTCGTCCATGCCGTCGATTGTGCCTGGCAATCGACGGCGGGGGTCAGAGGCCTTGGTCCCCCTGTTAGGCATGGCTCAGGCGTTGGCTCTCGGCACCCAGTGACCGCCCGGTATGTGCCGTACCGGGCGTGGCAACTCCTGCTAGCACCGAAGCCCCCAGCGGCGTCGTCCGGCGCACATAATCGCCCCCGGAAGCCGCCAGAGAGAGACTCAACAGGCCGATCGTATTCGGCGATCTCGCTGGCGCGCTCCGCGACCAGGCGAGCCGATGGTGCGAGACAGATCGCTCGACAGCCGGCGAGATGACAGGTCAGGACGTACCTACGGTGGGCGTCTCATCCATCATGGGCTCGCTCGCCTCGGCCCCGAGTCCCATCGACTCGGGAGGTACCCGATGATGACCACCAACCCGGCGACCGCCGTCGTTCTCTACGACCCGGACCGTACGGATCCCGAACACCTCGCGCTAGCAGGATTCCTCGGCGGCTGCCGCGGCCTCACCCGGGACGCCTACGCACTCGACCTGCGGCAGTTCGTCGCCTTCTGCGCGGCACACCAGCTGCATGTGTTCGACGTACGACGTTCGGACATCGAGGCCTACGGACGAGAGCTCGAGGCTGGGGGCCGGGCGAGGGCAACCGTTGGTCGCCGGCTGTGCACCGTCGCCGGCTTCTATCGCTACGCCGAGGAGGAAGGTCTGCTCGCCCATTCACCAGCAGTCCATGTCCGGCGGCCACGCCTCGACTACGAGTCGCATGCCATCGGCCTCGACCGCAACGAGGTCGGCGCGCTCCTCGTCGCTGCCGGTCGTGGTGCGGCGGATGAGCACGCGCTCATCTCGCTGCTCGCGCTGAATGGCCTGCGGGTCTCAAAAGCGATCGGCGCAGACATCGAGGCGCTCGGTCTCGAGCGTGGGCACCGGACGCTCACCATCCTGCGCAAAGGAGGTAAGACGGTGACGATCCCGATGGCGCCGCGCACTGCCCGGGCCGTCGATCTCGCGATTGGCGAGCGAGCGGGCGGGCCGATCTTCCTCCGTGGCGACGGTCGCCGCCTTGATCGCCACGGAGCGGGCCGGATCGTCCGGCGGGTCGCTCGGCGAGCGGGGATCAGCAAAGCAATCGGTCCGCACACCCTCCGCCACGCGTTCATCACCGCCGCGCTCGATGCCGGCGTGCCACTTCGCGACGTCCAGGAGGCGGCAAGTCACGCCGACCCGCGCACGACCATGCGCTACGACCGCGCTCGGGTCTCCCTCGATCGCCACGCCACGTACATCGTGTCGGAGCGGCGCGGCTGACCTGGTGATCTGGGCGTCGGCATGGCCGCCGGCGCCCAGTAGCCGGTCACGCGAGATCGACTCGGTGCGGCTCTGCCAACCGGCCCGCCGCCGCTCTGTGCGCGTCCGCTAACCGGCGATATACGGCACGTTGGGGGTAATGCGTCGGTCTCCCTCGCTGCACCAACTGGATGATCGGAAAGGCGACGCCTCGCCACCGCTAAGTGCACCAGGTGGCAAAGCAGAACGTTCACGCCGTGTATTCGCCGCCCGACAGGTCGTCGCTCGCTTTACGTCGCGTGAGTACGCGCCGAGTCGTGACAACGACGGCGAGCAGCCACAGAGGAGGTGCGGCGGCCGCGCAGCGCTCGGCGAGTCCCAGCAGGGCGCCGTGGCTTTCGAGCGCATACCACGCCGCGAGCCCAAGCGAGACTCCCGCCGCTGCGATACTCGGAGTACGCGTCATCAGCAGCGCAGGATGCAGTCGACGCGAAGCGAATACCGGCCACGTACAGCAGGTCAGCGCCGCCGCGATGACGGCGAGTTCATGCGGGAGCGAGTATCCGTGATGCGGCTGACGGAACACAGCGATCAATAGCGTCGCCACACCTCCGCCGGCGAGCAGGACGCGGCCAGCACGTCGTGCGGGCTGCAGTCCGAGCGCGGCGAGCAGATAGCAGAAGCCCAAACCGACTAGAGCTGAGGTCATCACCCACGAGTTGGTCGCTCCCTGCGCGGCAAGTTCACTTATCGTGTCGCGGACCGGGTTGTACGAAGCCGGCTGAAGCGCCGTGGCGACGAAAAAGCCGCCGATGAGCAGCACCGGGGCCGCACCGGCCGCCGCTACCGCCCACCAGGGGATCGCCTTCACCGCCGGATCCTACGTGCCGGACTGCCTTGCAGACCCGGCGATAGGGGGCGCTCCGCCCGCCACCTCGTGAACGTTCGGGACCGCACGGTCTCACCGGGGCTGGTCGACTCGTGTCAGTCGACCTCGTGCAAGAGGCGGGCGAGGAAGTGCGTCCAGGAAGCACCGCAGCTGAGTTTGACGCCCTCGACGCCGACGAGACCTCCCAGGTTGAAGCGACGGACAGAACGGCGCTCCGAATGTCGACTCGCAGGCGAAGACATCCGCGACAGAGCGAGGCTCGGGTAGACGCAGGTCGGCGGGCGCGGGCCTCGGGGCTTACCGATCGCGTGCCCCGATCGGCCCTGCTCGTCGGGCGGGGAGCTGGCCGCACAGAACGACGCCCCCGACGGCCGTTGCGGTGTCAGGGAGCCGCGCCCGAACCGGCAGGGAGTATGAGGAGGGCTGGTCCTCGCGGAGATCCACCAGCTCTTCGGTGGCTCCGAGTACGTTCAGCTTCAACTGGTTGCCGGCCTGACCCGAGAATCGGCTGACGGTCAGCCTGTCTTCAGAACGATCTGTCGATCGGCGCCAGCTTCAGCGGCACGTCCGGACCTTGAGTGCGGCGGATCGCCCTGCGCGAACAGGGCGATCGCACCGGCGTCGCACACCTGGTGCGTCGCGTGCCACCCCTTAACGGTTGAGAGAGAAGGGATGGCGATGACCACTGTAGATGCCACGCGCCCGCTCACCGGTGGAGTAGATACCCACCTCGACGTGAATGTGGCGGCGGCGCTCGACCCGCTCGGCGGCCTGCTCGGCCTCGCGGAGTTCGCGACCACGAAGCAAGGCCACGTCGAGCTGCTCGGCTTCCTCGAGCGCTTCGGCCCAGTCGCTCGCGTCGGTGTCGAGGGCACGAGCTCCTATGGCGCAGGCATCGCTCGGTTCCTGCGCCGCTCGGGGGTCGAGGTGGTCGAGGTCGACCGTCCGAACCGCCAGGCCCGCCGGCGAACCGGAAAGTCCGATCCAGCCGACGCCGTCGAGGCGGCACGTGCCGCGCTGTCTGGCCGGGCCCAGGGAGCGGGGAAGACCAAGGACGGCAACGTCGAGGCGATCCGAGCGCTCGTCGTCGCGAAGCGCAGCTGCCGCTCGACGAAGATCAAGACGCTCAACCAGATCCGCCAGCTCTCCTTCACCGCGCCAGAGGAGCTGCGCGAGCGGCTGAAGGGCGTCTCTCGCCAGCACCTCGGCGCGACGGCTGCAGCCCTTCGACCCCGGGCGGGCACCGATCCCGTCACCTTCGCCACAAAGACGGCCCTGTCGACCCTCGGACGGCGCGTGCTCGTCCTCGATGAGGAGAAGGATCGCCTGGACTTGCTCCTCGCTGAGCTCGTCGAGGCGACCACTCCGTCGCTGCTCGAGGTGTTCGGCGTCGGCGTCGACACCGCAGCCACGTTGCTCACCACCGTCGGCGACAATCCCGGCCGGATCGCCTCTGAGGCCGCCTTTGCCCACCTGTGCGGGGTCGCCCCGATCCCGGCCTCGTCCGGCAAGGTGAACCGGGTTCGGCTGAACCGCGGTGGGGATCGCCAGGCGAACTCCGCACTGTGGGGCGTCGTGATCACGAGGATGCGCAACGATCCGCGCACGAAGGCCTACGTCGAGCGCCGCCTCGAGGAGGGTCGCTCGAAGAGCGAGATCATTCGGGTCCTCAAGCGCTACGTCGCTCGCGAGGTCTACAAGCACCTGACCTTCGACTAGTGCATCCTCGCGTTAATGACAGTGATGTGCTTTGCTGGAGCCATGAGACTCGAGCCCTTGAAGCTCCGGCGTGGTGATCGGTCGCGCCTGGAGGCCATCACGCGGTCGGGGACGGTCGAGGCGCGCACCGCCAAGCGGGCGCGCATCGTCGTGTTGGCGGCCGACGGCTGGTCGAACCGGGACATCGCCGACACGGTCGACATGCACTACAACCAGGTGGGCATCTGGCGGAAGCGCTACAGCGAGCTGGGCTTGGCCGGCCTCGAGGACGAGGAACGCCCGGGACGACCCCACGTCTATGGCCATGACGACGTGCTGTTGCTGGTGAAGCTCGTGACGGAGCCGCCGCCGGACAACGCCTCGCGCTGGACGATGGAGGCCCTCGCTGGCGCGATGGCGGCCCACGGCGTGGCGATGTCGGCGTCCCAGGCCTGGCGCATCTGCCGGGCGCTCGACTTGAAGCCCTGGCAGGTCGAGAGCTGGATGACGAGCCACGATCCCAACTTCTGGGAGAAGGCCTCCGACGTCTGCGGGCTCTACCTCGATCCCCCGACCAACGCCGTGGTCTGGAGCGTCGACGAGAAGTCGGGCATGCAGGCGAAGTCGCGCGTCAACCCCACCAGGCCGGCTATCCCGGGCACCCCCGTGCGCCGGGAGTTCGAGTACAAGCGCAACGGAACCGCCGTGTTATTCGCCGCCCTCGACGTCCATGACGGCGGGGTTGCCGGATGGGTCACCGACTCGACGAGGTCGGAGAACTTCGTCGACTTCCTCGCCGATCTCGTGCGGCTCACGCCTGCGGGACTCGACCTGCACTGCATCGCCGACAACCTCTCGGCCCACAAGACCGACGCGGTCGCCACCTTCTTGGCCGGGCATCCCCACGTGCACATCCATTACACGCCCACCCACGCGAGCTGGCTGAACCAGGTGGAGCTGTTCTTCTCGATCTTGGAGCGCAGGCTGTTGCGACGAGGCGAGTTCGCCTCGATCGACGAGCTGGTCGAGCGGGTCATCGCCTTCATCAAGGACTACAACCGACGAGCGGCGCCGTTCCGATGGACCTACGACGGCCGCCCGCTACAGGTCGCGTAAGTCACAATGACTTACGCGCGGGAGCACTAGATCGCTCGACACAGCAGACCTGGCCCGAGAACCGGCTGACGCCTTCGGGGCTGTCCTTAGAACGATCTGCCGGCCTGCTGTGTCGAGTCCACCGCCGCGTCGAACGGCCTGGACATCTGGCCTTGTAAGAGCTTGCCCTCTTTGAGTGGCTCATCCCTGTCCTGCCATGCCTTGGCTGTCGACGCTCAGCTCGAGAGGACAACCATGACCACTGTGACGCTCGATGCCGCCGACGCGGCGGAACTCGCCGAGCTTCTCGAGTACGTGCTGGAGCGGCTCGACCTCCTCGCCGAGGATGACCTCGCCGGCGTTCTCTTCGCCAGCACCACCTACGGTCGCGCCGACCTGAAGGTGGACATCGCTCGACTCATTCTCCAGCTGTGGAGCGCACAATTGAGCCCTTGACACACGTAGGAGCATCGATCTGTTCGGCGGGCGCCATGCTGGCCGAGCCCCCCGGAGACGGGCGGATCGACGGCTCGGCGTGCTGTTCGCGGATCGGGGGGCTTACGGAGCGCGCGCCTCCGACCGCGCGCCCCAGCAGACTGCTCTGGGATGCCATTGATCGCCGGTCACGCCGCGGAAAGCCGGCCTGGAGCGTCGCGAAGACTGCACCGTGGCCACGGTCAGTGGTGACCACAACGGTTCTCCGAGAGAGGTCACGGGCTTGAGCGCCAATCCGTCGTGCCACGACCGTGCCACAACGAATGGCACGGGACAGCAGACCAGGGGTTGCAACGGGCAAACGCCGGCGGCCTCAAGATGGTGCTCTACCTGGATGAATTGACCATTGGCCAGCTGAAGCTCATAGAGCCAAAACCAGCAGGAGTGGGCTTGATCCGCTTCGACGGACAGCTTTCTTCAGTTGATCATGCCGCCTGACGGTTGGCGTGGTGGTGGATGGCTTCGTACTCCGCTGGGCTCAGGTAGCCGAGGGTCGAGTGCAGCCGACGCGTGTTGTACTTATGCGGGTGATCGTGTCAAGGGGCGCCGTCGGTGCGGTGGTCACGATGCCTGGTCGTCGAGCCGGCTGAGGAGGCCCTCGAAGATCTTCTGGCGTCCGACCTGCCCCTTGTTGGCGGCGTCGTCCCGTTGGCGCTGAAGGGTGGGGCGAAACTCGACAGTCGTGACGAAGAAGGTGCACGACTCGCAGATGGACTCGAAGTGGCAGTCCATCTCGACCGGCCGGGCGCAGTAGCCGTTGCCAAGCATCCGCCGGTCCATCTCGGCGCGGAGCTTGCGCATTTCGGCGCCTTCGTCGTCGGCCTCGAGATGGCGGGGACGGTCGTAGAGGGCCTCGACCTTCTCGGTAACGGCGAAGTACTCGTCGGCAACGGTCTTGTCGGCGATGCGGGCGTAGACCATGGTCATCGCCAGGGTCTTGTGCCCGAGCAGGGCGGCGATGGCGTCGAGGCTCATGCCCCGGTTGATGGCCTGGGTGGCGAGCGTGTGACGGAGCTGGTGGGCGGTGACATGGTCGATCCCGGCGGCCGTCGCCTGGTCGTGGAGGATCTGGCTGACCCGGTAACCGGTGAGCGGCCGGTTCCGTTCGACCAAGAGGCGGTCCGAGCGCAGCCCGGCGGGACGGTGGTTGGTGACCCAGTCGTCGAGGAGCTCTTTGAGCTGGGGGTGCAGCGGGATGTAGCGGTCGTTGTGAAGCTTGCCCACCGGGATGCGCAACCAGAAGGCCGAGCCGATCTGCACGACAGCGTCGACGCTGAGGGCGAGCAGCTCGCCGCGGCGCATGCCGGTGCGGGCCAGGAGCTCGGTGACCAACCGGGCGAGGGGGTCGGTGTCGGCACGGGCGGAGCGCAGCAGCTTGGCTGCGGCCGCGTCGTCCAAGAAGCGGGGCAGCGGCCTGTCGAGGATCGGGAGGTCGCCGACAAAGATGAGCGGCCGCTGCGGGGGGTCGGGATAGCCCCACTCGGTGATGCGGTCGAAGAAGCAGTGCAGGTTGATCAGCTGCTCTTTGATCGACGAGCGCGACAACGGCTCGCCGGTCCGGCGGCTCGGGCGGGCAGCCAGCCACGACTTGAACGCCTCGATGTGACGCCGTTCGAGGTCGGCGCAGCTGGCGACGTCGGGGTGGTGCTCAGCGAGCCAGGTCCCAAAGCGACGGAGATGGTGCTCGATGTGCTTGACCGTGGCCGGGCGCAGGGTGAGGGCCACCTGCTCGACGTAGCGGCGGGCGGCCTCGGCAAAGCCGGGGGCGACGAGCGCCCAGCCGGTGACCGACACCGGCTGGCGGCGGGGAGGACGCCGATAGTCCTCCAGGTGCCCGGCGTGGAACAACGTGAGCCGCAGCCGATGGAGGATCGACGCCATGTTCCGGCCGGACTCGGGCCTTCCTCGCGAGGCGTAGGCGCCGAGGATGGCACGGGAGGCAACGGTGAACTCCTCGTCTCGCACCTGATCCGGGGCCGCTCCGGTGATGGCCGTGACCTTAGCCAAGGCGTTCCACTGCAAGGTGACGTCACTGTGGCCCACACCGAGGGCGGCGCAGGCGCCGGTGAACCAGGCGTAGGCCTCGGGGCAGTGACTGCGGGCCGCCACACCGAGCCAGAGGTCGACCCGGCCGAAGATGTCGGCGTCGACGACGAGACGACCAGTCACCATCAGCCACGATGCGAACGAGCGGGCCTTTCTGATGGCGTCGAGCTGGCGCGCTCGGCTCATCTGCTCCCAGCCGCCGGCTCGCTCGACCTTGGCACAGAACGTCCGGGCTGCCTGCATGGTGGACCGGCCGGTCTTGCGTCCAGCAGCCTGCATCGCCATGCGATAGTCGGCGACCACGTCGACGTGCTTGGGCGCCGGCGCCGCCACGGCGGATCTCATGGTGTCCCCAGCGCCTGCGCGTCGATGGCTTCGGTGGCCCGACGGTACTCACCCGCCAGCCAGTCGTTGGCCAGGTGGAGGTAGATGCGGGTCGACTCGATGGAGCGGTGTCCGGCCTGGGCCTGGATCGCTTCGAGGGCCATGCCCGCTTCCCGCAGCCGGGTGAAGCAGGTGTGCCGCAGCTGGTGACAGGTGAGGTGGTCGATCCCCGCACGTCGCCGCGCACCGGCGACGATCTCATCGAGACCCGCCGCGCTGAGCGGCTGGCCGCGGCGCTGACCCTTCAACACGACGAACAGCCGGTCGGTGGGCGAGGGCTGTGGCCGTTCGACGTCCAGGTAGTCGGCCACCGTGGCAAAGAACCGGGTCGAGACCGGGATCACCCGCTGGTGGCCGCCCTTCCCGTCTTCGATGAAGACCCGGCGCTCGCCGGGGTGGAGATCTTTCAACCGAAGACCGAGCACCTCGCACCGGCGCAGGCCGCCCAACAGCATTGCCTCGACCATTGCCCGGTCCCGCCGGGTGCGCAGCGCCGCCATGAACGCGTCGACCTCGTCAGGATCGACCACTCGCGGCAAGGTGCGCGGCGCCCGGATCAGTGGCACCCCGCGGACCGCCCGCTGGCCGGGGCGGCGCACCGACAGTCCTCGCGGCACTGGGTTGTGTGTGATCCCGGCGTCGCCTCGCACGATCAGGTACTCGTAGAGCCCAGCGATCGTCGCCAACCGCCGCTTGATCGTGCGTGCCGAGAGCCCCGCCTCGCCGTCTTCGATCCGCACCACCTTCGCACCACGGCGCGGGCGGCGCTGCTCCTTGATGAAGGCCAACACGTCGGCCGTCGCCACCTCGACTGGGTCCTTGCCCACGACCGAGAAGAACACCTTCAGATCGAAGGCGGTCGCCAGCACCGTGTTCCAGCGGGCCCGAGCGGTCACCAGCTCGAGATAGGCATCGAGCAACGGGTGGCCGAGGGTGATCAGGCGGTCATCGTTGTCTCTCTCAGACCGCACAAGGGCGGGCTCGAACGCCACCGAACCCATGGTCTCAAGAGCCCCGGACCAGGTGGTGGATCACCCGCATATCGTGACTAACCCTCGATGTACTCGAAGACCGCCCGGTGAAGGCCAGCGTGTGTCGGCCAGCTCCGCGTGTCGATGAGCTCGCGCTTGATGGTGGCGAAGAAGCTCTCGGCGACGGCGTTGTCCCAGCATTCACCGGCCAACCCGACCGACAACAGCACGCCGTTGGCCCCGCGAGCTCGGCGAAGTCCCGGCTCGTGTACTGGCAGCCGCGATCGGAGTGGAAGATCACCCCGGCCGGCGGGCGCCGGTGCACGAAGGCCATCTCGAGCGCCTCGGTGACGAGCTCGGTGCGCATGTGGTCGGCCAGCGCCCAGCCCACCACCTTGCGGCTGGCGAGGTCGATGACGGTCGCCAGGTAGGCCCAGCCCTCCCAGGTGGCAACGTAGGTGATGTCGCCGACGTAGCGGCGGTCGACCTCCGCACACGGCCCGAAGTGGCGCCCGATGAGATCCCGGGCCCGCTCGGCGTCGGGATCGGGAACCGTCGTCTTGCGCCAGCGCTTCTTGTGCCGCCCCTCGAGGCCTGCCCGGGCCATCAGCCGGGCCACCCGGCGCTTGCCGACGCCGACCCCGCGCCGGCGCAGCTCGGCGTGCACCCTCGGCGAGCCATAGGTCCCCTTGGACTCGGTGTGAATGGCGGTGATCTTCTCGCCGAGCTCGGCGTCGGTGACCTCCCGGGCCGAAGGGCGTGCTGTCAGTCGCTGATAGAAGGCGGCGCGGGAGACCTCGAGCAGGCGACAGGCGCTCTTCACGCTGTGACCTGCGGCTTTCTCCGCCTCGATGAAGGGGTGCAGCCTCATCGGGTCTCCCGAGCGAAGAAAGCCGTTGCCCGCTTGAGCGTCTCGTTGTCCTCACGAAGCCGCCGGTTCTCCCGGCGCAGCTGGGTGAGCTCCTGGCGCTCCTCGCTCGTGAGTCCCGGCCGTTCCCCGGCATCGGTCTCGGCCTGGTGCACCCAGGTCCGCACCGCCGTCTCGGTCAGGTCGAAGTCCCGGGCCACCTGGCCGACCGAGCGATCACCGCGCCTGCACAGCTCGACGATCTCAGCCTTGAACTCCGGGGTGAACGACCGACGGGGACGGGGCTTCTTCCGTTCCATGGTCTCCATGATGGACATCCTCTCCGGGGCTGTGCCCCTGATGGTGGATGTCCGTCAAAGTGGAGGAGGCCCAGAGCGCGCCTGGAAGGCGGGCGATGACCCACCAATAATGCCCGCAGCATCCGGCGTTCCCGTCCCGATTGAGCCCCACGGTGGCCCCGACGCGTTGATCAAGTCCGCGGCCCTTAGGTCTTGTCGAGCGCGGGGTCCAGCACTGCAAAGTCCTCAGCTCGGCCCGAAGAGTGCCGCGCCTATCCTTTCTGCCGCTTCGCGCTGCATTGTCGGAGTGACGTGGCTGTAGAGGTTCATGAAGAGTGAGGGGTCGGCGTGCCCGAGACGCTCGGCGGCAACCTTCGGCGGCACCCCGTTCGCGAGCATGAGCGTGGCGCACGTATGACGGAGCCCGTGCGCAGTGAGGCGAGGCAGACCGAGCGCCCCGGTGGTGCGGCCGAGCATCCGCGAGAGGTACTGGGGATGGTAGGGACCGCCGGTCGGCTTCGTGAAGACGTAGTCGCTCGCTTCGTAGTGGATAGCGGCAAGCTGCTTGGCCGCCTGTTGGCGCCGCTGCGCGCGAAGGACGCCGACAAGACCGGCGTCGAGGTCGATGCTGCGAACGGCATCCAGGCTCTTGCCTGTCGAGGCGACGACGTCGTGACCGATGTAGGTCGAGAACTCGACGACGCGGACGACGCCGGCCCTCGAGGTCGACGTTTGGCCACCGGAGCGCGACGAGCTCGCCGATGCGAAGCCCCGAACCCATGAGGAAGGCCCACAGCGCGTAGGTCCGGTCTCCCTCCATGAGCCCGAGGAACTCCCGGGCCTGCTCGGGCGACCAGTGCCGCGGGACCGAGCGGCGAGCCTTCGGCCGGGGCGTCTGTGCAAGCGGGTTGGTCACGACGATCCCGCTCGAGAGCGCGAGCTTGAGCGCGCCGGCGAGCGGAGCCCGAGCAAGACGGACCGAGTTCGGCGCAAGCGGACGTCCGCTTCGTCCGCGCCCTTCCGCCAGCAGTTTTCGCGGCCAGCTGAGGACGACCTCCGGAGTCAGGTCTCGGACCTTCTTCTTCCCGAGGAGCGGCCGCACGTAGGTATCGGCCTTCTCTCGATAGTCATGGCGTGTCTTTGCCGAGAGTCGCTCGTCCGCGTCGATGCCGTCGAGGTAGAGGTCGAGGAGCTCATCCACGGTCAGCGAGCCACGCGTTGGCTTCAGGAGCCCGGCGTCGAGCTTCGCAAGCACCTCGTGACGGGCCTTCGCGGCCTCGGTCGCCGTGCGAAAGCCCCGGCGCGGGAGTTGCTCGCGTTTACCGGTGAGCGGGTCGCGACCAAGGGTAACCTTGAAGTACCACTGGCCCCGACTGTCGCTGTAGACGCCTTCGGGCTTCGCGGGCATCAGGCCTCCGTGAGAACGCTTTGGTTCTCACGATGTTCTCACGGGGCTCAGCTCTCATTGCCTCTGACCTGGCCTTTTATTGCTGGCGGGGGAGGGCTCGAACCTCCAACCTCCTGATCCAAAGTCAGGCGTTCTGCCGGTTGAACTACCCGCCACTGTGCCGATGCCGAGTCCTTTGGCGCCGGCGCTCGACGACCCGGGCTGATCGCGGATCATCTCGCTCCTCCGGGCACTGCCCGGCCGCGCCGGCCGCTGGCAAGTGCCTCGGGGGCGCTCCGCGAGTCAAGCACAGGGCACGACCTCCTGGTACGGATATCGCAGCGATGGACGACCGGGCCGGTCGTGCCGTTAGTAACGTTGAGCCAAACGTTGCGCGAAGTGGCGCCGCTCCCAGCGTCCTCGCAGGGATGTTTCAGGCGCCGATCACGGCTCTCGCCTGAGCCACTTCGCCGGAGACCACCATGCATGCAGCCTGCTCAGCACGATCGAGGACGCCGGCCCGGAGTTGGGCGGCGGCCACGATCTCGTGTCTGGCGCTCGCCGGTTCGCTCGGCATCGGTGCCGCCGGCGCTGGTGCCGGGCAGCTGGCTGGCGCAAGACTGACCGCCGCTCCGGCGGCACCGCGATTCGTCCGCCTCGGGATTCCGCCCCTCCTGCCGTCGAGCGCGGCGAGCCTCGGCGCCCTTGCACCCTCCACCAGGCTCTCGCTCGACGTGGTGCTGCGGCCCCGGCAATCGGCCGAGCTGGCGGCACTCGTCTCGGCGGTGTCCACCCCGGGGTCGTCGCGCTACCACCGCTACCTTCGCCGCGGGGAGTTCGCGCGACGCTTCGGCGCCTCGGCGATAACGATCCAGGCGGTGGAGCGCCGCCTCCGCGCCGCCGGGTTGACTCCGACCGGCGTGAGCGCCGACCGGCTCGCGGTCCACGTGACCGCCGACGCTGGACAGGTGGCGCGGGCGCTCGCCACCCCGCTCGTGCGCTACCGCCTGGGCTCCGGAGCCGTCGTGTTCGCGAACGTCGATGCTCCCCGACTCCCGGCGTCGATCGCTGCAGACGTCGTCGGCATCCTTGGGCTGGACTCGCTCTCCTCGCTCGTCCCGGTCGGCCTCGACCACCCGGTTGCCCGCCGCCCGACCATCGGGGTCGCCAGGACCACCCCGCGTCTCGCAGCGCACGCGGGGCCGACACCGACGAGCGCCTGCACCCAGGCGGTGCAGAGCGCCCAGGCCGGCTACACCGCCGACCAGATCGCCGGCGCCTACGGGCTCGACGGCCTCTACGGAGCGGGCGATCTCGGCGCCGGTACCACCGTGGCGGTGATCGAGTTCGCAGGGTTCGTCTCGAGCGACATCGCCTCCTACGCCAGCTGCTACGGCTCGATTACCCCACAGGTGACCGCCGTGCCGGTGGACAACGGGCCGGGCAACTACGACGCGCCGAGTGCCGTCGAGGCCGAGCTCGACATCGAGGACGTGCTCGGCCTCGCACCGGCCGCGAAGATCCTCGTCTACGAGGGCCCGAACGACAGCGGCGATCCCTCGGGCTCGGCCGCCTACGACGCCTACGCCGCGGCGGTCGACGACGACCAGGCCCAGGTCATCTCGACCTCGTGGGGCGGCTGCGAGGCGGAGACCGGCCAGAACGCCGCGACGGCCGAGAGCGCGCTGTTCGAGCAGGCGGCGCTGCAGGGCCAGAGCGTGGTCGCGGCGTCGGGCGACTCGGGCTCGGAGGACTGCTACAACCCGCTGTCGTCCACGGGCTCCAAGCGCCTCGCCGTCGACGACCCGGCGAGCCAACCGTACGTCACCGGCGTCGGCGGGACCACGCTCGCCATCGGCTCGACGCCCCAGGAAACCGTCTGGAACACCCAGTCGGGCAGCCAGAACCTCGGCGAGCCCGGTGCGGGCGGCGGCGGGGTGTCGTCGCTGTGGCCCATGCCGACGTACCAGTCCTCGGCACCCGCCTCGCTCGGCGTCGTGAACAGCTACTCGACGACCGGCGGGTGCGGCGCAGCGGGCGGCTGCCGCGAGGTCCCCGACGTCTCGGCCGATGCCGGAACGCCCTACGCCATCTACTGCACGGAGGGCGAGTTCCAGTGCGAGCCCGGCGGCTGGACCTCCCTCGGGGGGACGAGCGCGGCCGCTCCGACGTTCGCCGCCGTCATCGACCTGGCCGACGCCAGTGCCGCCTGCGCCGCCGCGGGTCCGGTCGGCTTCGCCAACCCTGCCCTCTACGCGATCGCCGGCGGCAGTGGGTATGCGAGCGCCTTCAACGACGTGACCCAGGGCAGCAACGACCTCACGGGGACGAACGGCGGTGATTACGAGGCCGGTCCCGGCTACGACCTGGCCTCTGGCCTCGGGACACCCATCGCCGGCTCGGGGTCGGACGGCGGGTTGGTGGCCCAGCTGTGCTCGTCCGGCGCCCGCGTCGTCGTGCAGCACTCGCTCCCCCTGCCAGCGGTCACGTCGGTGCGGCCGGGCTCGGCCCGGGCGGTCGGGGGTGCCCGCGTCACGATCACCGGCCGCAACCTCGCCGGCGCGACGGCGGTGGACTTCGGCCTGCGCGCCGCCCGGTCATTCACCCGCGTGTCGGCGACGCGCCTCGAGGCGGTCGTGCCGGCGGGGAGCGGCTCGGTGCACGTCACGGTGACGGCGTTCTCCGGAAAGAGCCGCAGGACCAGGGCCGACGTCTTCTCTTACGTCAGCCCGCCGCTCGTCGACCGGGTCGTGCCGTCGGGTGGACCGGCGGCCGGAGGCACGACGGTGGTGCTCGTCGGCGTCGACCTCTCCCGGGTGCGCGAGGTGCTCTTCGGCCGGGTGCCGGCCCGCATCCTCAGGCGCTCCGCGACGAGGATCGTCGCCGTCGCGCCCGCGGGCTCGGGGCTCGTCGAGGTCGTGGCAGAAGCGCCGGGCGGCGGGAGCCGCCGGCTCGCGACCGACCACTACCACTACCGCCCGTAGGGGGGCGCTCCAGGCCCCCATCGTCGTGACCCCGGCGCGTCCGCTAGCCTCGGCGGCGCCATGGGATCGTTGATCAAGAAGCGCCGCAAGCGCATGCGCAAGAAGAAGCACAAGAAGATGCTCAAGCGCACACGCTGGCAAAGGCGCGCCAAGTAGCAACCGAACGTCGGCGGCACCCGCTCGTCGGCATCTCGCTCCCCCGCCGGAACGCTCCTACGGCGCCATCGCGCCGACCGTTTCGCTCAGGGTGACGAGCGCGCGCCCGCGCGCCGACTCGACGGCGCGCGCCAGCTCCCCCGCCAGCTTCGGTCCCTCGTGCGGGTCGCACTCGACGAACCACGTCGAGCCGCTGCCGGCGAGCACCGCCGGCCGCCCGGTCGCCTCCGTGACGAGGTCCCGCCAGCGGGCGAGGCGCGGCTCGACGGCGATCGCGGCGCGCTCGAGGTCGTTCGGCCACGCGCTGTCTGCGCTGGTCGGGCCGACCTCGTCGAACGCCTCGTAGACGAGGGCGGTCGCCACGCCGAAGCCGGGCGTGCAGAGGAGGAATGCCCGGGCCTCCGGCGCGAGCGGGCTGATCACCTCGCCGATCCCCTCGACCATCGCCCGGCCGCCGCGGATGCAGAACGGGACGTCGGCGCCGAGCCGTGAGGCGGCGACCGGGTCGGTCGCACCGGCCCAGCGCAGCACGGCTGCCGCGTCCGACGAGCCACCGCCGAGGCCCGCGCCTGGCGGGATCCGCTTCACGAGGCGGACGTGCGCCCGCCGGCCCGCCAGCTCGAGCGCGCGGACGACCAGGTTGGTCGGGCCGGGCGGCACGGCAGGCGCCGGCGAGGGTTCCCCGCCCTCCTGCTCGGCGGGTGCCGGCGCGCCGATCCAGGCGATCTCGTCTCGGACCTCGAGGCCGTCGCCACCCTCCTCGATCACCAGCTCGTCGGCGAGGTCGAGGCTGACCATCTCCGCCCGGAGGAGGTGGAAGCCGTCGGAGCGCGTGCCGAGGACAGCGCAGCGTGCGCGTCAGCTTGGCGGGCGCTCGCTCGCGATGGACCGTTGGCACCCGGCTAGCTTGCCCCACGTGACGACGTCGAGCTGCTCCGCCCGGGTGCTCGGGTCGACCCCGGCGGCAGCGAAGGCCCCGGGGTCGACCAGGCCGGCGAGGGCGCGACGCAGCATCTTGCGCCGGCCGGAGAAGCCGGCCCGCACGAGCCGGTCCATCTCGGCATAGCTGGCGACCACAGGGTCGACGGCGGGCTCGTCCCTCCGCTCGATCTCGACCAGCACCGAGTCGACGTTCGGCCGGGGGTAGAAGACCTCCGGCGAGACTTGGCCGACGACGCGGGCCCGGCCGAAGTAGGCGACGCGCACCGTCACGGCGCCGTAGTCGCGCCCGCCCGGGCTCGCGGCGAGGCGCTCGCCCGCCTCGCGCTGCACCATCACCAGCATCCGGCGGATCTGCGGCGCCGACTCGAGGAGCGTCACGACGAGCGGGGTGGCGACGTTGTAGGGCAGGTTGGCGACGAGCACCCAGCTGTCGTCACCGAGCAGCGCCACCCAGTCGCAGCGGCGGGCGTCAGCCTCCACGACGGTCACCGACTCGGGCACCACCTGGCGGAGCAGCGCGGTGAGCCCGGGGTCGATCTCGATCGCCGTGACCGCCGCGCCGGTGGCGGCGAGCGCGAGGGTGAGCGAGCCGAGCCCGGGCCCGATCTCCACAACGTGGTCCCCCGGGCCGACGCCGGCCAGACGGGCGATGCGCTCGACCGTGTTCGGGTCGACCACGAAGTTCTGGCCGAGCGACCTCCTCGGGCTCAGGCCAGCGGACTCGAGCAGGCGGTGCACCTCGCCACGCCCGAGCCGAGCCGGGCGGGTCACCCCGCCAGCGCGAAGGCGCGTGCTGCGTTGTCGCTCGTCAGGGCGGCGAGCTCGGCGGCCGGAACGCCGCGCAGCGTCGCGAGCGCCTCGCCCACGACCGACACGTACGCCGGCTCGTTGGGACGGCCGCGGTGTGGGACCGGCGCCAGGAAGGGCGTGTCGGTCTCGACGAGGAGGCGGTCCGCCGGGCAGGTCACGGCGGCCTCGCGCACCTCGGTGGCGTTCTTGAACGTCACGATCCCGCTGAAGGAGACGAAGGCCCCGAGCTCGACGCAGCGACGCGCCTCGTCCGGGCCGCCGGTGAAGCAGTGGATGATCGTCCGCGCCGGAAGACCCTCGGCACCGAGCAGGTCGAAGGTATCGTCCCAGGCCTCGCGGGTGTGGACGACCAGGGTGAGGTCGTGGCGCTTGGCGAGCGCGATCTGGGCGGCGAAGGCCTCCCGCTGCACGTCGCGAGGTGAATGGTCGTAGTGGTAGTCGAGCCCGCACTCGCCCACGCCGACCACGCTGCCTGGCGCGCCCCGCGGGACCGGCGACGCCGTGAGCAGCTCCTCGAGGAGCGCCGCCACCGGCTCGACGCCCTCCTTCGCCTCGTGGGGGTGCAGCCCGACGGTGGCCCACATCCGAGGCAGCCGGTCGGTCGCTCCGCCGACCACGCCCGGAGCGGCCGCGGCGACGGCGAGCTCGGCGGCGCGGCGCGACGCCTCGAGGTCCGTCCCGATGCAGACGAGCCTCCCGACACCGGCGTCGGCGGCCCGCCCGAGCACCTCGGCGAGCTCCGCGCGCTCGCCGAGATACTCGTCCTGCAGATGGCAGTGGCTGTCCGTCCAGGCCAGCCCCGCCCGGCCGCTCACGGCGCGGCCGCGGGCGTGCCCGCCGCGGTGCCGGGCTCAGCGTCGCGCCGGCGCGGGAAGAGGGGCGCCCCCTTCTCGACGGGGAGCCCGCCGGGGTAGCCGCCCCAGGCCAGGTCGGGCGAGCCGGCAGCGGCACGCCCGGGCGCGTCCACGGCGCCGGAGAGCCCGAGGCGCGACCAGATCGCCGCCGCGGCGGCGGGCATCGCCGGCGAGGCGAGGATGGCCACGATCCGCAGCACCTCGAGCGCGTTGCCGAGCACGTCCTCCACCTCGGGCCCGGGTGGGAGCTTCCACGGCTGCTGCTCCTCGAGCTCGGCGTTGGCGTCGTGGATCAGCTGCCAGGTCGCTTCGAGGGCGTCGTGCGGCGCCGTCCGGTCCCAGGCCTCGCGGGCCGACGCGACGGCGGCCTCGGCGCAGCGCGCCAGCCGGTTGCGGGGACCGGCGGGCTCGGGGGCCGGACCGGTGCCGCCGCACTTCGAGGCGACGACGGTCGTGACCCGGGAGAGCAGGTTGCCGAGGTTGTTCGCCAGGTCGGCGTTGTAGCGGGCGATCATGCCCTCGTAGGAGAAGTCGCCGTCTGCGCCGAGGGTGACCTCGCGCAGCAGGTGGTAGCGGAGGGGGTCGACGCCGACGTCCTCGGCGAGCTCGAGCGGGTCGACCTGGTTCGCCCGCGACTTCGACATCTTCTCGCCCCCGACCAGCAGGAAGCCGTGGACGAAGACCTCCTGGGGCGGCTCGACTCCCGCCGCCATGCACATCGCCGGCCACCAGACGCAGTGGAAGCGGAGGATGTCCTTGCCGATCAGGTGGTGCGCCGCCGGCCACCACGCATGGAAGCGCTCCTCGTCCTCGCCGTAGCCGACGGCGGTGAGGTAGTTGACGAGGGCGTCGTACCAGACGTAGACGACGTGCTTGTCGTCCCAGGGGACCGGGATCCCCCAGTCGATCGAGGTCCGGGTGATGGAGATGTCCTCCAGACCCTGGCGCACGTAGCTCACCGCCTCGTTGCGCCTGGTGTCGGGACGCACGGCCCCGGGATGCCGGTCGAACCACTCGAGCAGTGGCTCGGCGAAGCTCGAAAGCCGGAAGAAGTAGTTCTCCTCGACGAGCCACTCGACGGGTCGGAGGTGGATCGGGCAGCTGTGGCCCTCCCCGAGCTCGGACTCGGGGTAGTAGAGCTCGCACGAGACGCAGTACCACCCCGCGTACTCGCCGAGATAGATGTGGCCGTTGTCGTAGATCGCCTGCATGAACTGCTCGACGCCGCGCCGGTGGCGCTCCTCGGTCGTGCGGATGAAGTCGTCGTTCGAGATCGCCAGCTGGGGCCAGGCGGAGCGGAAGGACTCGCTCATGAGATCGACCCACTCCTGCGGCGCGACCCCCTGCTCCGCGGCGGCCCTGGCGATCTTCAGGCCGTGCTCGTCGGTGCCCGTGAGGAAGAAGACCTCGTCGCCGAGCAGACGGCGCCACCGGGCGATCGCGTCGGCGTTGACCATCGTGTACGCCGTCCCAAGGTGAGGGCGGTCGTTCACGTAGTAGATCGGCGTCGTCTGGTAGAGGCGTCCGGGCACGACCCGTAGCGTACCGGTCACCCCCCGCAGCTCAGGATGGGCCCGGGGTGGCCTTCTCGAGCGGCCCGAGGGCCAGCGCCGCCTGGTACGCCTCGCGCCGGGCCACGCCGAGGAGCACCTCCACGGCGAGGACGGCCTCCCGGCGGCCGAGCCCGGCGGCGATCAGCCGCTCGAGCGCCCCGGTGAGCGCCTCGCCGCTCGGCCGGGCCGCCGGCACGGCCCCCGCGACGACGATGACGTGCTCGCCGCGCGGCTCGGCGGCCGCGGCGCGCGCCGCGGCCTCGCCGAGCGGGCCCCGCCACACCTCCTCGTGCAGCTTGGTGAGCTCGCGGGCGACCGCGACCTTGCGCTCGGCGCCGCACGCCTCGGCCAGGTCGGACAGGGTGGCCGCGACGCGCCGCGGCGACTCGTAGCAGACGACCGGCTCCGGGGAGGCCGCGATCTCGACGAGGCGCTCGCGACGTTCGGCGCCCTTTCGCGGCAGGAAGCCCTCGTAGCGCCAGCGGGCGGTGCCGAGGCCGCTGAGCACCAGCGCGGCCAACGCGGCCGAGGGACCGGGCACGGCGGTCACCTCCACGCCTGCGGCGATGGCGGCAGCGACGAGGCGCTCGCCCGGGTCGGAGACGAGGGGCGTCCCCGCGTCGGAGACGAGCGCCACGGTCGCGCCGGACGCCATCGCACCGAGCAGCTCGTCGAGGCGGGCCGCCTCGTTGTGCTCGTGGAGGGACACGAGCCGGCGCGCCCGCACGCCGGCGTGGACCAGGAGGCGGCCGGTGTGACGGGTGTCCTCGCAGGCGACGACGTCGGCCGACGCCAGCGCCTCGACGGCTCGCGGCGACAGGTCCCCGAGGTTGCCGATCGGCGTGGCGACGAGCACGAGTGCGCCCACCTGCCGGGGCGCGCCGGCCGAGCCCGCTCCGCTCACCCCTCGACCTGCAGCGTGTCGCCCGGCAGCAGCCGCCAGCGCTCGAAGGCCCCGGCCTCGGCCTCGAGCACGGCATGGACCCCGCGGCGCGGGAGCCCGATGCGGTTCGGGGCCATGCGCCGTGTGGACACGACGACCAGGTCGGCGTCGAGGTAGGCGACGTCGAGGGGGAAGCGCACGCCGAGCGTGTGGGCGCCGAGCTGCGACCTGATCAGGAGCGCGCCGTCACAGGGGTCGCGGCCGAGGAACCCCCGTGCGCGGGCGATCGGCGATTCCGCCAGCTCGAGGCTTGCGAGCACCTCGCCCCGGCGAAGCAGCCACGCCATGCCCACCTCCCTCCCGGACGTGCGGATCCAACGTAGCGCCGGGCACGCCCGAGGCGGCGTGGCCCGCCGGTCGGCGGGCCACCGGCACTCGGCTAACCTGCCCCTTCCGTGTCCAAGCGAACGAACAAGCGCAAGCTCCGCAAGAAGAAGAAGGCGAACCACGGCAAGAAGCCGAACTGCGGGCGCGGCTGACGCCAGGCGCTGCGCCGCGCCCCCCGGCGGGGCCGCGCCTCCTAGGGGCGCCAGCTCGCGCCCAGGCGATCGAGCTCATGCACCAGCACGCTCGGGACGTCGCTCATGATCCCATCGACGCCGAGGTCCACGAGCCGCTCCATCTCGTCGGGATCGTCGACCGTCCAGACGTGCACGGCCAGGCCCGCCGCGTGGGCGGCGTCGACGAGCGCCTCGTCCACGAGCGGCACGCCCGAGAAGTCCGGCGGCACCTGCAGCACGACGTGGCGCGAGATCGCGTCGTCGGGGCGCTCGCGGGCGCGCACCGCCTGGACGAACTGGGTCGTCGCCGAGATCCCGGGCGAGGTCCCGATCTCGGGGGCGAAGGCGTTGAACGCGTCGGTGGCGCGGTCGTCGAACGAGGCGACGATGATGTCGTCCGCTCGTCCGAACTCGCGCAGCAGGGTCGCCAACGGCTCCTCGTAGGGCGCGACCTCCGGCGCGGTCTGCTTGATGTCGAGGTTCAGCAGCACGCCGGGGTGGGCCTCGAGCACCTCGCGAAGCGTCGCCACCTTGAAGCGCCGGTCGACCGGCGCCCGCCCGCGCAGCGGGTACGAGGCGTCGTCCCGTCCGGGCCGCGCGTCCTCGCCCGGCACGAAGAAGTACGCGTTGTCGAGCGCCTCGACCTCGGCGAGCGTCGCCCGGGCGATCGGCCCCGTCCCGTCCGTCGTGCGTTCGAGCGTCGGGTCGTGGCAGACCACCAGCTCGCCGTCGGAGGTCGCGTGCACGTCGAGCTCGATCCCCGTGGCGCCGTGCCGCGACCACGCGACCGACGGCGTACAGCGTGCTCGACGGCGCCTCCTTGGCACCGCCCTGGTGCGCGTAGGCGAGGACGCGCCGGGTGAGCCACGGGTTCGCCACGGCCCCGTTTCTAGCGCCCTGCAGGGCGGCTAGCCTGCATCCTCCGTGATCGACCACATCCTGCTCGACGTGATCGGCGCGATCCGCGAGGCCCTCGAGGGAGCGCTCTTGGAGCAGCAGGCCGTCGAGGAGCGCTTCCAGGTCGACGTCTTCTTGGGCGACATCTCCTTCGAGACGTCCTACAGCCTCCCGGGCGAGCAGAACCCGCCCCGGGTGCGCGCCGACCTCAGCCTGGAGTGGCCGACGTGGAGCCAGAGCGCGTACCGCTCCTGGTCGATCGGGGAGTCCCCCGCCGAACGCCCCGAGCTCGTGGTGGAGGTCGCGCTGCGCCTCCAGCGGCTCGCCACCGTCCCGGACGCGAAGCTCGTGCTCGGCGCGCTGGATGGCACGGTGCCCGAGATCGCGGGTGAGCCGCTCGAGCGCAGCGGCCCGACGATCGAGCAGGTCTTCGGCGACGACGACACCCCGTCGTGCGCGATCGAGATCGCCTACCAGGGTGCCTACCGCCTCGACGAGGCGGTGCTCGAGGACCCCGAGAAGATCGACGCGCAGGTCGCCGGCCTCGCCCGCTGGATCGCCTCGGGCCTCGTCCGCCTGGCCGACCTGGAGCTGCCGTTCCTGCCAGCCGAGGGGGAGGGCGTCGACGGCTGAGCGCGCCGGCCTCGCGGCGCCGCGGCTCCCGTCGCGGCCGCTCCCCTAGCGGCCGCTCGGAGCGCCGAGCAGGCCCCGGGCCGCGGCGAGCTCGGCGAGAGGGGCTTCCGGGCGTGCGCCGAGGTGCGTGATGGCCTCCGCGGCGGCCAGGGCACCCAGGCGGGCGGCATGGACGAGGTCGTGGCCCCGCGCCACGCCGAAGCAGACGCCGGCGGCGAACAGGTCCCCCGCCCCGGTCGCGTCGACGAGCGCGTCGACCGGATCGGCGTCGATCTCGACGGTGCCCTCCGTGGTCGCGACGACGGCGCCATCGGCGCCGCGGGTGACGACGCTGACGAGCCCCGGCCTGCGCAGCGCGGCGACCGCCTCCTCCACGTCGTCGGTGCCGACCAGGCCGGTCGCCTCCGCCTCGTTGGCGAACAGTAGCGCCACGTCGTTCTCGATCAGCGCGGTCAACGCCCGGTGGTGGCGGCGGACGACGAGCGGGTCGGCGAGACCGAGCGCGAGCGGCGTCGACGCCTCGCGCGCCAGCTCCACGAGGCGCGTGACAAGCAGGTCGGCGTCGGGGAAGTCGAGCACGTAGCCGTCGAAGTAGACGAGGCGAGCGCTCGCCAAAAGGTCGCCGTGGATCGCGTCATGGTCGAGCAACGGCCCGACGCCGAGGGTGGTCGCCATGGTGCGCTCCGCGTCCGGCGTCACGATCACCACGGAGCGGCCGGTCTCCGACTCGCCCACGCGCGCCGGCAGGCGCTGGAGGATCGCCGCCACCCCCGAGTCCTCGAGGTCGGCCGCGTAACGGTCTCCGAGCGCGTCGTCGGCGACGGCCCCGATGAACGCCGGGCGCCCACCGAGCGAGGCGACCCCGACCGCGGTGTTGGCGACGGTGCCCCCCGAGACCTGGCGCTGCTCGCCCACGACCGAGCGGATCCGCTCGCTCGTGGCGAGATCGACGAGCTGCATCGCGCCCTTCGTGAGACCGAGCCCCGTGAGCACGCCGTCCTCGGCGATGGCGAGGTGGTCGATCAGGGCGGTGCCGACGCCGACGATGTCGAGCCGCCGACCGGGATCGCACCTCAGCGCCGGGGGGAGCAGCAGGTGATCGGGCACGCCACAACCGTACCGGTTGCCCAGATGGGTAGATCCGGGCACGACGCAACTGGGCCCGACATCACCCGGCTAGCCTGCGCCTTCGATGACACCGCTCGAGGACTCCGGCACGATCGACCTGTCCCGCGACGCCGAGGACTACCGGCTGCCGTATGCCACTTCGCCCCGCCGATACGAGCTGCACCTCGCTCCCGATCTGGAGCGGGCGACCTTCTCGGGGAGCGAGCGGATCGAGCTGGACGTGCACGAGCACGTCGAGAGCATCGTGATGAACGCGACGGAGCTGGAGATCGGCGACGCCGTGCTGGCGCGGGGCTGGACGAGCACGAACGACCTCGAGGCGGAGACCTCGCCGCTCGACGTGGAGCTCGATCCCGACAACGAGCGCGTCGCGTTCTATCGCTCTGGACCGATCGAGCCGGGTCGGTACACGCTGTCGTGCAGCTTCGCCGGGGTGCTGAACGACAAGCTGTGCGGCTTCTACCGCAGCACGTTCGTCGACGGGTCCGGCACCCAGCGCGTCATCGCGACGACCCAGTTCGAGGAGACCGACGCCCGCCGCGCGTTCCCCTGCTACGACGAGCCCGACCGCAAGGCCGTCTTCGCGGTCACGCTCGACGCACCGCCGGGCATGCTCGCGTTGTCGAACGGCCCGGAATCGCTCGTCGAGGAGCTGGAGGGCGGCGTTCGGCGCGTGCACTTCGCCGACACGATCGCCATGTCGACGTACCTCGTCGCCTTCGTCGTCGGCCCCTTGGAGCTGACCGGCCCGGTGGAGGTCGACGGGATCGCGCTGCGAGTCGCCCACGTCCCGGGCAAGGCCCACCTCACCGGACCCGCGCTCGACGCTGCCGCCCACGCGCTGCGCTTCTTCACGGACTACTTCGGCCTGCCCTACCCGGGGCTGAAGCTCGACCTCGTCGCGCTGCCCGACTTCGCCGCGGGCGCCATGGAGAACCTCGGCTGCGTCACCTTTCGCGAGGCGATCGTCCTGGCCGACCCCGAGCACACCTCCCGCCCCGAGATGGAGCGCCTCGCCGAGGTCGTCGAGCACGAGGTCGCCCACATGTGGTTCGGCGACCTGGTGACGATGCGCTGGTGGAACGGCATCTGGCTGAACGAGGCGTTCGCCACGTTCATGCAGCTGTGCTGCCAGGACGACTACCGGCCGGAGTGGGAGTGCTTCGTCAGCTTCGCCCGCTCGAGGGAGGTCGCCCTCGGGGTCGACGGGCTCCACACGACGCGTCCGATCGAGTACCCGGTCCGTCATCCGGACGACGCAGCGGCGATGTTCGACGTCCTCACCTACGAGAAGGGCGCCGGCGTGCTGTGGATGGTCGAGCAGTACCTCGGCCGCGAGCGCTTCCGCGCCGGCGTGCGCAGCTACCTCGACACCCACAAGTACGGCAACACGGAGACCACCGACCTGTGGGACGCCATCGAGGTCGAGGCTGGCGACATCCCGATCCGCGCGCTGATGGACTCGTGGATCTTCCAGGGCGGCTACCCGCTCGTCAGCGCCAAGTCGGCGCTCGACGACGGCGGCGCCGAGGTCGTCCAGCTCGTCCAGACGCCCTTCTCGTACCTCCCGGCCGACGCCGTCGACGGCGACTCCGCGGTCGGCTCGCACTGGCTGGTGCCGCTCCTCGTCTCCACCGCCGGCGGCGAGCGCGAGGTACAGCGCGTCCTCCTCGGTCCCTCGCCCGAGCACGTCGAGGTCGACGGTACCCCGGTGGTCGTGAACACCGGGGGCTCCGGCTTCTACCGGCTTCGCTACGACCGGGCGCTCAGGAGCGCGCTCCTGGCCGACCTGGGGGCGCTTGCCCCCCTCGAGCGCTTCAACCTCGTCGCCGACATCTGGGCGACGACGCTCGCGGGGATCGGCCAGACGGCCGACTACTTCGAGCTGCTCCCGAGGCTCGTGAGCGAGAGCGACCCCCACGTCTGGTCCGTCGTCATCGGGGCGCTCGCCCTGCTCCACCGGATCGCGCCCGACGCGGATCGCCCCGCCCTCCACGAGCTCGTCCGCGCGCTCCTCGCCCCCCACCTCGCGAAGGTGGGCTGGGAGCGCGTCGCGGGTGAGGACGAGCAGACGCCGCTGCTGCGTTCGACGCTCATCTCGGCCCTCGGCACGATCGGGGAGGACCCGGCCGTCGTCCAGCGAGCGCATGAGCTGTTCGTCGCCGAGCATGCCGGCGGCGCCAGGCTCGACCCCGACCTGGCGCCGGCCATCCTCGGCGTCGTCGCCGCCCACGCGACCCGGGTGGAGTTCGATCAGATCCTCGGCCGCTACCGCCACCCCCTCGACCCGATGGACCAGATGCGCCATCTCAACTCGCTGGCGCGCCTCACCGACCCGGGGCTCGCCTCCGAGGTGCACGACCTCTGCCTGACCGAGATCCGCAGCCAGAACGCGCCGTACCTGCTTTCGGCGATGCTCGCCAACTGGGCGATCGGACCGACGACCTGGCGCTTCGTGAGCTCCCACTTCGCGGAGCTGGTGGCCCGTTTCCCCGAGAACTCGATCCCGCGGATGCTGGAGGGGGTCGCCGGGCTCGCCCAGCTCGACGAGTCGGGCACGCCCCGCTACGCCGCGGAAGTGCGCGCGTTCTGCGAGGAGCACGTCGTCGGCCCAAGGCAGCGGCTCATCCGCCAGCACCTCGAGCGGCTCGACGTCAACGTTCGCTTCGCCCAGCGGGTCCGGACCGAGCTCCGCTCGCTCGTCGCCCAGGCGGGTGACGGACGGTTGCGCTGAGGTCGGGAACGCGCTCGCGTCGCAGCGGGCGGGTATCGCGCCGTCGCCTGAGACCGATGAACCCGAACCCGCGATCGGCAGTCCTCCTCGAACGGGCCAGGGCGACGCCGGGATTCATGCCCGAGGACGAGGGGCTGGCACTTGCCGACGTCGCGCGCCGCGCCACCGCCAGCGGCCTCGGTCCCCTCATCGAGCTCGGCGCCTACCGCGGCCGCTCGACGCTCTTCCTCACCGCCGGCCTCGTCGCTGCCGTCGAGGGGGGCGCCCCACGGGGACTCTGCTTCAGCCTCGACCACCACCGCGGCTCGGAGGAGATGCAGGCGGGCTGGGAGCACCACGACCCCTCGCTCACCGACGCCAGGACCGGCCGGATGGACTCGCTGCCCGACTGGCGGCGCAACATGGAGGACGCCGGGGTCGAGGAGCTCGTGGTCGGCCTGATCGGCGACTCCCCGGCGATCGCGACGGTGTGGCGCACGCAAGCGAGCCTGGTGTTCGTCGACGGTGGCCACGGCACCGGGTCGGCCTGGGCCGACTACCGCGGATGGGGGCCGCACGTCGCGCCGGGCGGCTTCCTCGCCTTCCACGACGTCTTCCCGGACCCGGCTGACGGCGGCCGCCCGCCCTACGAGTGCTACCTCGACGCGCTCGCCTCCGGCACGTTCGAGGAGGACGAGCCGGCAGGGCGCGGGAGCCTGCGCGTCCTCCGGCGCCGCAGCCCACCTCCCTCGGGCAAGCGTGGGGCCAGCTGACCTCTCCCGGCCGGCCCCAAGCGGTCCGGCACTTAGCGGTCCGGCACTTAGCGGTCCGGCACTGAGCAGTCCGGCACTGAGCGGTCCGGCACTGAGCGGTCCCCGGGGAGGCCGACGCCCGGGAACGACGTCGCGCACGGCGGCACCGGAAGAGCCAACATGGAGCAGGCCGCCGCCGAGATGAAGGAGCGCCCGAGCCGATGAGACCGCCACTCCCGCCCTTCACCGAGGAGACCGCCCGCCAGAAGGTCCAGGCGGCCGAGGACGCGTGGAACACCCGCGAGCCCGAGCGGGTCGCCCAGGCGTACACGGTCGACACGATCTGGAGGAACCGAAGCGAGCTCCTGCAGGGAAGGGACGAGGTGGTCGCCTTCCTCGAACGCAAGTGGGCGAAGGAGCACGACTACGCGCTCCGCAAGGAGATGTGGGCGTTCACCGGCGACCGCATCGCGGTGCGCTTCCAGTACGAGTGGCACGACGACGCCGGAGCGTGGTGGCGCAGCTACGGCAACGAACTGTGGGAGTTCTCCGAGGACGGCCTAATGTGCCGGCGCGAGGCGAGCATCAACGACATCGCGATCGAGGCCGCCGATCGCTTCATCTTCGGCCCGCGGCCCGAGGCCGAGCACGGGCGCGACCTGCCGGTCCCCTGATCTCACGCCCTCCGAACACGGTGGCCGTCGCCGCTCCGCCGGCCAGCGCGTCCGCGGCGAGGACGACCGCGGCCGCCGAGTACGTCGTGCGCTCCCCGGCCGGGAACTCCGAGCGCTCCGGGTAGACGAGTCCGGTCGTGTAGGAGCCGTCCTCCTGGCGCTGGTCGGCGAGCCAGCCGAGCAGCACCTCGGCCTCGCCGACCCAACCGAGCCGTAGGCACGCGAGGGCGTACTCCGCCGTCTCGGCGGTCGTCACCCAGCGGCCGTCGGAACGGCAGCGCACGCCACGGCCTTCGTGCACGAACGCCTCGCGGCCCGCCTCCAGGCGCCGGGAGGCGGCAGCGCCCTCCACAGCGCCGGCGAGCACCGGGTAGTACCAGTCCATGGCGAACTCGTCCTTCGGGGCGAACGCCCACGGGCGTCCGATGATCGCCGACCGCAACCGCTCCGCGGCCGCGCTCGGCGGCGGGCCAGTCGCGACCGAGGGTTCGCGCGCACGCCACCGCGGCGACCAGGCTCCCGTAAACCGAGCTCGACGCGGCCAGCAGTGCGAAGCCGGCGGGGGCGCCGGAGGGCTCGACCGACCAGCAGACCTCGCCGCCCGGCCGCTGGTGGGCGAGGACGAAGCCGACCGCGCGCTCGACGACGGGCCACAGCGCTTCCAAGAAGCCGAGGTCGGCACCCGACAGGTAGTGGTGCCAGGCGCCGGTCGCCACGTACGCGGTGGCGTTGGTGTCGATCCTGGCCTCTTCGACCGAGCCGTCCGATCGGTAGTACGTGTGCCAGGCGCCGTCGTCGCGCTCGGCTCCTCGCCAGCCAGCCGTACGCGGCGGCTCTGCGGCGCCGAGCTGCCCGGCGGCGCTCAGGGCCATGGCCGCCTCGACGTGATTCCAAGGGTCGGCGTGCCCGCCCGGGAACCACGGGATGAGCCCGTCGGGCTGCTGGGCGCCTCCGATCGTCGCCGCCGTCTCCTCGACTTCGTCCCGGGGCAGGCCGGCCGGGAGCGACCGGGCGAGGTCCGTCACGATGCCCCGCGGTGACGGCCGCCACGGTTCCTGGCCCGACCGCGCCGTCGACCGCCTTCTCGCAAGGCACGCCGCCGCCGTCCACGCCGCTGCCGTCGCCGGCGGCGCGGGAACGGGCGGGGAGCACCACGCGCCCGTCCGGTCCGCCGCGCGCCCGCGCCTCCGCCGGCGCCGCCCCTCCGTCGGCGGGCTTCTCCAGGTAGAGGACCAGGCTCTTGCCGATCACCGGGTCGAGCAGCCGTTCGAGGAGGCGCACGGCCCGCGGGCGGCTTCACGATGTCCCAGACGAGGAAGCGGTGGTAGGCGGCGACGAGCGGATGGTCGTCCCGGCCCACGCCGACCAGGCAGCGCAGCCACCAGTACGGCGAGTGGAGCGCGTGGGCGTGGTGGCTCCGCACGAGGCGCAGCCCCGCCCGCTCGAGCCGCTCCCCGCAGCTGCGAGCGGCGGTAGATGCGGATGTGACCCCCGGGCACCTCGTGGTACTGGCGCGACAGCGCCCAGTTGACGCAGCTCGGGCAAGGCGCGCGGCACGCGTGACGGCGATGCAGGCCGCCCGGCGCGCAGCACCCGCGCGAGCTCGGCGATCGCCGGCCTGTCGTCGGAGATGTGCTCGAGCACCTCCGCGGCGATGACCCGGTCGAACGCGCCGTCGGCGAACGGCAGGCGAAGCGCGTCGCCCTGGACGAGCGCCGCGGTCGCCGGGCGGCGGGCAGCTCGCCCGCCTCGCGCATCGCGGCGAAGCGCGGCCACGCCGGCGACCTCCTCGGCGTCGGCGTCGAGCGCGACCACGTCGGCGCCGCGCCGGGGCGCCAGCGAAGGCGTGGCGCCCGAACGCCGCAGCCCAGGTCGAGCACCGCGTCGGCCGGGGCCGATCCGCAGCCGGTCGCAGGTCGACGGTCAGCATCCGGTCCCCGGAGGTCGAAGGGCCGCGCCGGGCAGGAGGCGCTCGTACCATCGGCCGTGCGCCGCGCCGTGACCCGCCAGGTGAAGCGCTCCAGCACGCGCTCAGCGGCCCGCCTCGCCCATGCGGCGGCGCAGCTCCGGGTCGTCCAGCAGGCGGCCGATGGCGTGCGCCAGCGCCCCGGGGTCGCCGGGCGGGACGAGCGACGCGGCTGTCGCCGTCGGCGCCCGACGACCTCGGGCAGCGCGCCGCCGGTCGTGGCGACAACCGGCACGCCGCACGCCATCGCCTCGATCGCCGGCAGCGAGAAGCCCTCGTAGAGCGAGGGCACGACGGCGCAGCTCGGCCTCGCCGTAGCAGCTCGCGCGATGCGCTCGTCGCGGCTCGCCCGAGACGAAGGTCACGGCCTCGTCGAGGCCGAGGCGCTCGAGCGCCGCGTGGACCGGGCTCCCGCTCACTGGAGGCGGCCGATGACGACCAGGTGGGCCTCGGGACGCTCGGTCGCGCAACTTCGCCACCGCCTCGAGCAGCGGCACGAGCCCCTTCATCGGCACGTCCGCGCTCGCGGTCGTCATCAGCCGCCCGGGCACGCGGGCGACGTCGGGCGTGGGGTCGGAAGCACCGTGGGTCGACGCCGACCGGCACGACCGTCGATGCGCTCGGGCGTCGACGCCGAGCTGCGTCGACGATGTCGCGGCGGGACGACTCCGAGACGGTGAGGATCCGCGGGATCGCGCCGGGCCACCCGGGCCTGCATCGCGCAGGAAGCCGTACCAGCGCCGGAGCGTACGCTCCGGCGCAGCGGACTCGTCGCGTGCTCGAGGTCGAGCGCGCGGTCGACGGTGATCGGGTGGTGGATCGTCGCGACGAGCGGCCAGCCGTCGGCGAGCAGCCGAGGAGCCCGTGCCGAGGCACTGGTCGTCGTGGACGACGTCGAAGTCGCCGCGCCGGCCCGCCGAGCGAGCTCGGCGCGCGCGCCGAGCGAGTACGCCCGCGGCTCGCCGAAGCCGGCCGTGCACATGTCGCGAACTCGACCACGTCGGCGAGCGAGGCCAGCTCGCGCAGGCGGGGGATCCGGAACGGATCGGGCTCGCGGTACAGGTCGAGGCTCGGCACGGTGACGAGCTCCACCCCGTCGTCGAGCTCCGGCCACGGCTGGCCGGAGAAGACCTCGACACGGTGGCCGAGCGCGACCAGCTCGCGCGTGAGATGGCGCGTGTAGACGCCCTGGCCGCCGCAGTGCGGATTGCCCCGGTAGACCAGGAAGGCGACGCGCAGCGAGCTCAGTGGTGACCCGTCCCCAGTTCGACCGCCTTCACGAGCAGCAGCACGACCGCGACGACCAGGTAGCCGCTGCAGCACGCATCGCCGCCTTACGGCCCGCGCGACCACGGCGGGTCGGCCGAGCAGGGCCAGGGGCGGCATGCGCCAGGTCTCGCGGCGCTGGGCCGGGCGCGGTGCGACCTCGCCCGCCGCCTTGCGACGCAGCTTGTGCCAGGCGCACGAGCACGGCCCGCCGCGAGCCGCCGGCGACGAGCACGCCGACCAAGCACGAGGATCTGAGCAAGGTGATGTCAATCGAGGGGAACAGCGTCGCCGTCACGAGGATGAGCAGAGCAGGATCAGCAGCGACGCCGATTATCAACATGGCGAGGCCGTTCAGCCACGGCCTGTTCACCCACGGCCCGAGCACCTCCCGGTCGTTGCAGAGCAGGAGCAGGAAGACCGTGGCGCTGGGCAGCAGCACGCCGGCGAGCGCCTGCACGGCGACCGTGATGAGCCCGAGCGGGGCGTGCGGGATGAGCACGATGCCGCCGGCGGCCAGCCGACGAGGGCGGCGAAGCTGGCGTAGAACCGCTTGGCGTCCGCAGGAAGTTGCGGTGCAGCGAGTGGCGTGCATCGCGAAGACGTCGCCGAAGGCGTAGGACGTGCGACAGGGTCACCGCTGCGGCGCCGATGATCGAGGCGTTGAGCAGCACGAGCGCGAAGAGCGTGCCGGCCGCGTGCCCGAGCTCGTGGCCGAGGCCACGGGCGACGCTGCCGGCGTTCGTGAAGTTGCCGCAGTAGTGCGTGTGGCGCGAAGGCGAAGGCGCACGTCGCGATCATCGCCGCTGGCGCCGACCACCGTGACGAGCGAGCCGAGCACCGTGTCGGCCCGCTCGTAGTTGATCCAGCGCGGCGTGATGCGCTTGTCGACGATGTTCGACTGCTGGAAGAACAGCTGCCAGGGCGCCACAGTCGTGCCGACGATGGCGATGATGAGCAGGACCGAGGTCGAGTTGAAGCCCCCCTGCGATGCCCGGGACGACGAAGCCGTGCAGGAACGGGCCGGCGATGCGGGTGGCTGAAGACGGCGAGCGGGATGACGAGGAAGTTGGCCACGACGAAGACCAGCATGAAGCGCTCCCAGCGGCGGAAGCTGCCCGATGCGGTGATGGCGACCAGGCCGAGTGCCGCCAGCGGGCACCGAGAGGTACTTGCTGACGCCGAAATAGCCGAGGGCCAGGTCGACGCCGATGAACTCGGTGACGATCGTGAGGAAGTCCAGACGAACAGGTCGCCGACCGAGAAGCGGCCCCAGAAGCTGCCGAAGCGCTCCTTGATGAGCCGGGCGTGGCCGACGCCGGTGACGGCTCCCAGCCGGACGACCATCTCCTGGTTGACGATCAGGACCGGGACCAGCAGCGGCAGCGACCCACAGCAGGCTCGTGCCGTAGTTCTGGCCGGCCTGCGAGTAAGTGGCGACGCCGCCGGCGTCGTTGTCGCCGACCATGACGATCAGGCCCGGCCCGATGATCGCGAGCAGCGTGAGCAGCCTGGCGCGCCCACGTGCGCCGCTTGCGCGGTGTCGTGCTGGCGGATCGTGCCGAGGGCGCCATGGATGTCCCCGACGTGCGCTTCGTCGAGCACGGCGCCGAGCTCGACGTCGGAGCCAGCGAGCGCGTGCTTCTCGTGGTTCGCCGCGCCGGGCGTGCTCGTCCGGCGCCTCGGGCTCGTACCAGTTCTCGGCCATCGTCGGGTGACCTCCCGTCGGGGTCGGGCGTGCGGTGGGCTGTGGTCCGCGCACGCCCGTCCGAGGTCAGGTCCGGCTAGGCCGGGCCCTCAGGTCACCTCGATGGAAGCGTGCGCGCCGGGTTGGTCCGAAGACCGTCTTTCCGCGTTCAGGACCGCTCCTTCGTCCTGCCCATCTCCCAGTCCCACCTCAGATCAGGGTGGGGTCCGGTGGGCACCCGGACTCGCCGCGACCGCCGCCACGGCGCACCCCTCTCGTCAGAGCTTTGGCGCCCGCCGGCGTAGGCCCGGAATGGGCCAGCCACTTTGGACCACCCCTTCGGCCGGGGTGGCCTGGTCTGACCCGGAGTGTCTCTCGACAGGTGGGGTCAGTGGCCTGTGTCCGACGAGCCGCCTCACCGAACGAGGTGCGACTGCTTCCGACCGGCATGTTACCCGCTCGGCGGCGCGTTGCTCCAGTCCAGCTGGCATGGGGGCGCCCGCCGATCGCGGAGCTCGAGGCGGCGCGCCCTGCTACTCGTCGGCGGTCGTCATGCCGAAGTCCTTGCGCCACCCAGTCGGGAGGAGGAGCTCCAGGACGTCGTCGACCGTGATCACGCCGATCATGCGGTGCTCCGCATCGACGACGGGGGTCGTCGAGAGGTTGAAGTCGGACATCTTCCGCACGATCGTGTGGAGGTCGGCGTCGGCCCTCACCGTCACGGGGTCCGGCTCCGCGACGTCGCCGAGCGCCGCGCTCGGCGTGGCCTTCAGCAGGCGCACCACGAGCGCCGTCCCGGTGAGCCGACCCTCGGCGTCGCTCACGTAGATCGTGACGAGGGCCTCCGAGGCGACGTCGCTCGTGCGCACCGCGTCGAGGGCCTCGGAGACGAGCGTCGTCGCCGCCAGCGAGAGGAAGTCCGGGCTCATCAGCCCGCCAGCCGTCTCCGGGTTGTAGGAGAGGAGCGCCCGGACCTTCGCCTGCTGCGTCGGAGGGAGCGCCTCGAGGATCGGCAGGCGCCGTTCCTGGTCGAGATCGACGATGAGGTCGGCCGCGTCGTCGGGCGCCATCGTCGCGAGCAGGCGCGCCGCTTCGGCGTCGGAGCGGGAGTTGAGGAACTCGCGCTGGTGCTCGGGGTCGAGTTCCTCGAAGACGTCGGCCTCGAACTCGCGGTCCTGGCCGACCGCCTCGATGATCTCCTCGCCTTCGTCGTGCGAAGCGGCCTCGACGAGGTCGGCGATCTGCGCAGGGCGCAGGCGGGCGAGCTTGCGGTACGGGATGCGCAGGCGCGCCGTCGGCACGTGGGCGACGAACGGCTCGATGTTCTCCCAGTCGACGATCGAGCCGGGGCCGATCCTCCGGGCGATCGGGCGTGGGACGATCCGGCGCAGCACGCCACGGCTGCTCGGGTCGACGCCGACGACCTCCCAATGGCCGTTGACGCAGGCCAGCTCGATCTCGTTGGCGCGGATCAGCCGCCCGCGCACCACGTTGATCAGGTGGCGCGCCGAGCAGGTCGCGGGCGAGCAGCAGCTCGCCGGGGCGGCGCTCGAACTTGCCGAGGTTGATCGTGTCGCCCCGGAGCTGGACGTGGTCGGCGCTCAGCTGGTCCACCTGGGAGATCGGGACGAAGTGCTCGCTCTGGCCGACGCTCGCGACGATGCCGGTCACCGGGGGGTGGGGACGTCCGCCGAGTTGGACGATGACGTCCTCGACCCGGCCGACCCGCTCGCCGGCGCGGTCGAGGAGGGGGCTGCGGACGACGGTGGAGAGATGCAGGATCTCTGGCATCGGGCGCTACCGACGACCCCTCGGTGTCACCACGTCGGCCATGGTAGAGCCTGCGGGCGGTGCGCGCCTCGACTCCGGCACGGGCGGGTCGAACCGATTCCGCCCCGTTCGGCCTGCGCGGACGCCCCACTGTGCTCGGAGGACCCGGCGGTAGCCTGGCGCGATGCGCTACCGCTCGCTCGGTTCCACCGGAGTCCAGGTCTCGACGTACTGCCTCGGGGCGATGATGTTCGGCGCCTGGGGCAACCCCGATCACGACGAGTCGGTGCGCGTGATCCACGCCGCGCTCGACGCCGGGATCAACTTCGTCGACACCGCCGACGTCTACTCCGGCGGCGAGTCGGAGGACGATCGTCGGCAAGGCCCTGAAGGGCCGGCGCGACGACGTCGTGCTGGCGACGAAGGTCAACGGCGCCGATGAGCGACGGCCTCAACGAGCGGCGAACTCGCGCCGCTGGATCGTGCCGCGAGGTCGAGGCGAGCCTGAAGCGCCTCGGGACCGACTGGATCGACCTCTACCAGATCCACCGCCCCGACCCCACGCACCGACGTCGAGGAGACGCTCTCGGCGCCCTGACGCGACCTCGTCCACCAGGGCAAGGTGCGGGCCATCGGGTCGTCGACCTTCCCGCCCGAGCTGATCGTCGAGAGCGCAGTGGGCGGCCGAGCGCCGGGGCTACGAGCGGTTCCGCTGCGAGCAGCCGCCCTACTCGCTGTTCGTCCGGGGGATCGAGCGCTCCGTGCTCCCGACGTGCGCCCGCTACGGCATGGGCGTCATCGTGTGGAGCCCGCTCGCCGCCGGCTGGCTCACGGGCCGCTACCGCAGCCTCGACGACATCGACATCACCCGCGGCCGCCCGTCGCATGTCCCGGCCCGGTTCGACCCGGCGCTGCCGGGCAACCAGCGCAAGCTCCAGCTCGTCGACCAGCTCGATCAGGTGGCGAAGGACGCGGGCTGCTCGCTCACCCACCTCGCGATGGCCTTCGCCGTCGCCCATCCCGCCGTCACCTCGGCGATCATCGGCCCCCGGACGATGGAGCAGCTGGAGGACCTGCTGGCCGGCGCGTCGCTCGAGCTCGACGACGCCGTGCTCGACCGGATCGACCGGATCATCGAGCCGGGGACCGACATCAGCGCCCCCGACGTCGGTTGGATCCCGCCGTCGATCACCGATCCCGGCCTCCGGCGGCGCCCGGGGGGCGAGCGCTCCGCCTCCTGAGCTCGGAGCCGCCGTCGCGGCAGGCGACGGCCGCGTCGGCACCCCACCGGCCGGGGTCCGGCCGGGCCGGGCCGGCTCCCGCAGGCTCAGATCACGCCGGCGCGGATGGCGTACGCCACCGCGTGGGAGCGGTTGCGCAGATTGAAGCGGATAGTGACGTCGTGGATGACGTTCTTCACGGTCCGCTCCGAGTACGCCAGCTTCTCGGCGATCTCCGCCGTGTCGAAGCCGTCGGCGATCAGCCGGAGCACCTCGATCTCGCGCTCGGTGAAGCCGTTGAAGAGCAGCGCCCTCGGCTGAAGGGTGTTGCGCTGCACCTTGCCGACCTGGGAGAGCAGCGAGCCGAGGAGGTCCGGCGGCAGGGTCCCGTGGCCCTCGAGGGCGGCGACGAGCACCGCCGCCAGCCGCTCCGGCGCCGCCTCGATCCGGCGCAGGATGGCGCAGGCGCCCGCCTCGACCGCCTTCAGCACGCCGCGGTCGTCGAGCGACGTCGAGACGACGACCACGTGGAGCCCGGGACGCGGCCCACCACCGCCCGAGAGCGTGCGGATCGTGTGCGCCGCGGCCTCGTCGACCTCGTCGACGGCGACCACCGCGACGGTCGCCCGCTCGACCTCGTCGACGACGACCAGGCGGGGCTGGGACCGCAGCTGTGCGGCCAGGCCGGCGCGCGAGATCGGATCGTCGGCGCCGACGTAGGTCGGGACCCTGGGCTCGGCGAGCTCCGGGCCGCGCTCGTCCGCGCTCATCGGAATCGCCCAACCGTCAGTCGGCCCCACCGCCCGCTCCACGAATGTCCGCCGTCGAGGGCACCGCGAAGCCGCGACGCGCCCGTCATCCCGTTGCGTGGGAGGCAGTCTACGGAACGCCGCCGCCCGCCGCAGCACACGCCGCCGGCCGGGTCCCCCGGCGAGCCGGGCTCAGAACTCGGTGACCGCCAGGACCTGGGTCTGGAACTCCTTGAACTCCGCCGACATCGTGATCGGCAGCAGTGCCATGAGCTTGGCGACATCGCCGGTGACCTTGATCTTCCCCTGCATGAACGCCGTGTTCGCGTCGAGCTCGCCCTCCTGCATGCGCTTTGCGTCCTCGTAGTCCTCGGTGAGGGTCACCTCGGCGTCGGCGAGCACGCCGAGGCGGTTCTCGACCAGCTGACCGTCGACGACGACCCAGTAGTAGGCGACGTCGCCGTCGGGGCCGCCGGCGATGACGTACTGGAGCCTCGCGCTCGCGCCGGGCCGGACCGGCTGGCCGACCGCGAGGCGGGTGCTCTCGTCGAGCCACTCCTGGGTGAGCCACTTCGCCATCGCTGTCCTCCGTGCTCGGGCCCGTCCCGCAGGCCTCTGGGGTTCGTCCGACTGCTCGCCGCCGCTCAGGATCGCACGGACGGGACCCGCTCCGCCGCTTCAGCGCCGCGAGCGCTCCCGGGTGTCCCCCGCGAGCTCTCGCACGCCGGCGAACAGGTCGTCCTCGGGGAGCTCCTCGCCGACGCGGCTGCGGGCGAGCACGTAGGAGTCGTGGGTGTAGATCTCGCGATCGACGTGCGGCGGCAGGCCGAACCAGTGGGGCGACTCGGGGTCGATCTGCGTGGCGTGGGCGAGCAGCCCTGCGCGACGCGCCTCGGTGAAGTCGGAGACGTCGATCCGCGTCGTCGGCTGGACCTCCGGCATCCGGTCGAGCCAGCCCTGCTGCAGGCGGTCGACGTAGGGGGACTCGAGCCCGAGCTCCACGAACTTCTCGTGGCGCAGGAGGAACTGCTCCCGCTGCCAGACGTTGTAGTAGAGCTTGGCCGGCGCGTGCGGCTCGCCGGTCCCCGGGTACGCGTCGGGATCGCCCGCGGCGTCGAAGGCCGCCACGGAGACCTCGTGCACCCGGAGGTGGTCCGGGTGGGGGTAGCCGCGCTGGTCCTCGTTGTAGGTCACGATCACCTGCGGCCGCTCGCGCCGGATGATCCCGACGAGGCGGCCGACGGCCTCCTCGAGCGGCGCGTGGGCGAAGCTACGCGGGTCCCTGTTCGCCTCCGAATCGGGCATGCCCGAGTCGCGGTAGCCGAGGAGGACGACCTCCTGGTAGCCGATGGCCGCCGCGGCGGCCGCGAGCTCCCGGAGCCTGACCCCGCCGAGGCCGGCCCGCACCTCGGGCGTGTCCATCGCCGGGTTCAAGATGTCGCCCTCCTCGCCGCCGGTGCACGTGACGAGGACCGTCCGCACTCCCTCGTGCCGGTAGCGGGCGACGGTTCCCGCACCCTTGGACGCCTCGTCGTCCGGGTGCGCGTGGACGGTCAGCAGACAGAGGCCGTCGGGCATGCTCACGACGCTACCGCCCGGGCGGAGCCGCTCCGCACGCCACCAGGCGGCGCCGCCCGGCAGAGGCTCGCGTCGCCGGGCTGTGGCGCGGCTGTGCGTCCGGCACCCGCCTCGGGCCCGCCCCGCGCTCGCGTAAGCGCAGGAAATCGGCCTCCTGCGAGCGCCTTCACGCCATCTGTTGCGTATGCTCGTTACGAGGAATCCGGCGTGGACCCGCGGGCGATCGCGTGTGGCTCCGAGGCGGGACGGTCCGGCGGCGGACCCTGGAAGGGAGCGTATCGATGAGTGTGATGAAGCGCCTGACGGGCATCGTGCAGGCGAAGGCGAACAAGGCCCTCGACCGCGTCGAGGACCCGCGAGACGCTCGACCTCTCCTACGAGAAGCAGATCGAACAGCTCCAGCAGGTGCGCAAGGGCGTCGCCGACGTCGCCACCGCGCGCAAGCGCATCGAGCTGCAGGCCAAGCAGCTCCAGGACTCCGCGACGAAGCTGCAGGGCCAGGCCCGGCAGGCGCTCGGCCAGAACCGGGAGGACCTCGCCCGCGAGATCCTCGGCCGGAGGGCCGCGATCGCCACGCAGCTCGAGGGTCTGAAGGGCCAGCACGACCAGCTCGTCCAGCAAGAGGACCGCCTTGTCGCGACGACCCAGCAGCTCGAGGCGCGTGTCCAGGCCTTCCGCACCCAGAAGGAGACGCTGAAGGCGAGCTATACGGCCGCCCAGGCCCAGACGAAGATCGGCGAGGCCGTCTCGGGGATCTCCGAGTCGATGAGCGACACGGGGCTCGCGATGCAGCGGGCCCAGGACAAGATCGCCCAGATGCAGGCGCGGGCGGGCGCCGTCGACGAGCTCCTCGCCTCCGGCGCCCTCACGGACCTGACGGGAAGCAGCGACGCGATCCAGGCCGAGCTCGACAAGATGACGGCCTCGAGCCAGGTCGAGCTCGAGCTCTCCCAGCTGAAGGGCGAGCTCGCTCCGGCCGGGCCCGCCGGGGAGATCGGCGCCGGCACGCCCGCGGGGACCGAGCTGCCTGCGGGAGGCGCCGAGCCCGCCGCGGCGCCGGCCGGTGCCACGGCGCCCGAGACCGCCGCGGGTGCCACGGCGCCCGAGACCGCCGCGGGTGCCACGGCGCCCGAGACCGCCGCGGGTGCCACGGCGCCCGAGACCGCCGCGGGTGCCACGGCGCCCGAGACCGCCGCGGGTGCCAGGGCGACCGAGACCGCCGCGGGTGCCACGGCGCCCGAGACCGCCGCGGGTGCCAGGGCGCCCGAGACCGCCGACGACGACGACGAGGAGCCGGCCGACGGCGAGCCGGTCGAGGCCGCCGGAGAGGCTCCGAAGAGCGGCTCGGGCGACCTGTTCAGCCTCGGTGGGGGCGCGTCGTGATCGTCCGGATCCTCAGCGAGGGGCAGTTCGAGGTCGACGAGGCGTCGATGGGCCGCCTCGAGGCGCTCGACGCCGAGCTCGCTATCGCGCTCGCGGGCGACAACGAGGAGCAGTTTCAGCAGGCCCTGTCGGCGATGCACAGCGAGGTCCGGTCGATCGGGCGGCCCCTCGACCGCGGCCACGATTGTCCCCTCGGACCTGACGCTCCCGGCATCGGGATCCACGCTCGCCGAGGTGCAAGCCCTCCTCGTCTCCGAGGACGTGCAGGACGGCGAGCAGACCACCAGCAGCAGCTAGTAGTTAGGAGCTAGGAGCTCTCCATGGCAACACGCAGTCGCTTTCCCGTAGACCGAGGCCTGACGGCCCGGATGCTCACGACGGTCTTCCTTCTCGGCCTGCTCTACGCGGTGTTCGTCACCGTGCTGGTGCTGGTCCACGTCCAGCTCGGATTCATCCTGGTGCTGGCCTTCGGGATCCTGTTCGTCCAGTACTTCTTCGCGGACAAGATCGCGTTGTACTCGATGGGCGGCAAGATCGTCAGCCGCGAGCAGGAGCCACACCTCCACGCCGTCGTCGACCGGCTCGTCGCGATGGCGAACATGCCGAAGCCGACCGTCGCCGTGGCCCAGACGGACATCCCGAACGCCTTCGCCACCGGCCGGGACCAGAAGCACGCCGTCGTGTGCGTGACCTACGGGCTGCTGCGCCGCCTCGACGAGCCGGAGGTCGAGGCGGTGCTCGCCCACGAGCTCTCCCACGTCGCGCATCGCGACGTGGCGGTGATGACGATCGCGAGCTTCCTCGGCATCCTCGCCGGGCTCCTGACCCGGATGCTCATGTACGCCGGCCTGTTCGGCGGCTTCGGCGGCAGGGGGGGCAGGAACAACAGCGCCGGCGGCCAGCTCGTGCTCGTCGAGATGGGCATGCTCGTCGTCTCGGCGGTGATCTACGCGATCAGCTTCGTCCTCATCCGGACGCTCTGCGCTACCGCGAGCTCGCCGCCGACCGCTCTGGGGCGATCCTCATCGGCCAGCCGGCGATCCTCGCCTCGGCGCTCGTGAAGGTGAGCGGCGAGATGTCGCGCATCCCGACGCGGGACCTGCGGGCCGCCGAGCACTTCAACGCCTTTTACTTCGCCCCGGCGATCGCCCCCGGCGCCAGCCTCTCCTCCCTGTTCGCCACGCACCCCTCGCTCCAGAAGCGGCTCGACCAGCTCGCCCGCCTCGACGCGGAGATGCACCGCGGTGCGGCGTGAGCCGCCAGCAGGCGTTGCAGGGGCGATGAGGCGGTAGCGGGTGGGTTTCCTCGACGCCCTCCTCGGGCGGACCAAGCCGGCCGAGGCGAACCTCGACAAGCTCTTCGGGCTGCCCGGGGCGCGCATCAGCCTGGAGGCCTCGGAGGGGCTGACCCCGACCCTCCAGGCGGGCGTCTGCTTCAAGCCGGCGACCGGCCAGGCCTTCGCCGCGGCCGAGCAGGAGATCACCGAGCTGCTGGACCTGCCGGCCGACGACCAGGACTTCTCGACACCCGGCGGGACCGCCGCGCCCGGCGCGGCCTCCGGCTCGGGAGCCAAGCTGAGCGAGGGGGCCGACGAGTACGGCTACCGCTGGATCGTCATCGGCGCCCCCGACTTCGACACGCTCGTCGACGCGGGTGCACTTCGTGAACTCGACGCTCAAGGACCACGGCTACGGCCCGACGCTGCTCTGCTCGGTGTTCGCCTTCCATCCAGCGACACCGCCGGCGGCCACGGCCACGACGTACCTCGTCTACCTGTTCAAGCGGGGGACCTTCTACCCCTTCGTGCCGACGGGGCGCGAGCGCCGGGACAACGAGGGCGAGCTCAGGCTGAAGGCCCTCCTCGCCGAAGACCTCGCCATCGAGCCCGACCTCGACCGGTGGTTTCCCCTGTGGAACCTGCCGGTGCACTGACCGGCCGCGTCGGCGCCACGTAGGCGCCGCCCTCGCGGAACGGCGCCCAGGCGCCCGGCGCCGACTCGAGGTGGCCCCGCACGAGCTCGACGAGCCGGTCGAGCGGGATCGAGCTCTCGGCGTCGCCCTGCGGCCGCAGCACCGGCACGAGCGTCCCGGGCGAGTCGGCCTCCCACCGGGGCCCGCGCCGCTCCTCGCCGGACAGCTGCACCGCCAGCGGCTCGAGGTCGCGCCGGAGCGGCAGGCGCCGGCTGACGTAGCGCACCCACGTCTCGTAACGGTCGTAGTAGCAGTACGAGCGGCCGCGTGCCACGAGCACGCGCGTCGCCGGGGTCGCGCTGTGGAGCACCGCGGGATGGACCGGGAGCACGCCGGCGTGGCCGATCCACCGCGAAGCGGTCGGGCACGAGCTGCGCCGAGGCCCTCACGACCGCGAGGTCCAGGTCCGGGTGCTCCTCGATGTGCAGGTCACCGTGGCTGAGCGCCGCCAGGCCGGCCCGGTAGGAGGTGTCCTCCTCGGCCCACCACTGCCGGAACCGGTCGAGGTGCTCGATCAGCTCGACGATGCGGCCGAGCAGCTCGGCGTAGACGAGCGAGGACCAGTCGGCCGGCGGGGCGCCCCGCTCCCCCGCCCCGGGCGAGAACGGCGAGCGTTCGGGGTCGGCGAGCGCGTGCAGCGCCCAGACGGCCCGGCCGGCCTCGACGGTGTCGAGCACGTCGAAGTCGCCCGCCCGGGCGATCCCGACGAGCGAGCCGACGTGGGCGAGCGCAGCCTCGGGCTCGACGACGAAGAAGAGCGACGCGAGCCCGTCCTCGTCGAAGTGGTCGCTGGTGACCACCTCGGCCTCGCGGGTCCACAGGCCGGGGTGGCGGAAGTACTCGTAGGCGATCTCGGTCGACAGGTCTCTGGCGATCTCGGGCGGCGTCGGCGTCGCCGGCCAGTGCGAGAGGGCGAGGACCGTCCCTGGGCGCGCCGCGCCGTCGACCATCACGTGCGGGCGTTGGTTCACCTCGTCCATACCGACGAAGGGCAACGACGGGAGGTAGGCGGAGGGCGTCGCCGGCTCCTCAGTCGAGCGCGTCGATCCGGCACGCCAGCGCGAGATCGAGCTCGGTGATCCCGCCGCGGAAGTGGGTGGACAGTCGCAGCGTGACGGTGTTCCAGCGCAGCTCGACGTCGGGGTGGTGGCCGACCTCCTCCGCCAGGGCGCCGACCTCGTTCACGTAGGCGAGCGCCTCGCCGAAGTCGTGGCGGCGCACGACCTTGACGAGCTCGGCGCCGTGTCGCTCCCAGGCGAGACCGCCGAGCGCCGCGCCGATCGCCTCGTCGCCGAGCAGCTCCATGTCAGCACGCTACCGCCGCGCCCGCACCCGGCGGCGGTCGTCGCGCGCGGCACCCGTAGGATGTCGCCATGGATCTCATCGGCGTGGTGGACACGATGTTCGCCCGGATGGACATGGGCTCGGTGGCGGTCGAGGAGCTGGAGTCGTGCCCCGGCTACGGCGACCGCTTCGCCGTCGTCCGCCGCACGGTCCCCGGCTTCAAGGACCTCGCCGTCGAGTGCAAGCGCCTGGTCGAGCGGGAGCACTGCGCGATCCTGGTCGCGCTCGGGATGCCCGGGAAGGCGCCGATCGACCAGGTCTGCGCCCACGAGGCGTCGCAGGGACTGATGGCAGCCCAGCTGATGACCTCGACGCACATCCTCGAGGTCTTCGTGCACGAGAACGAGGAGGAGGACCCCGAGCGCCTCGTCGCCGTCTGCGAGGACCGCGCCCGGAAGCACGCCCGCAACGCCTACTGGCTCCTCTACGAGCCCGACCAGCTGACGGCGCGCGCCGGCCAGGGCGTGCGCCAGGGCTACACCGACGCCGGGCCGGTGCGCCCCGGCCGCTGACCTACCGGACCGCCCCGCGCCGCGGCGGGGTCCCAGGTCGCCCCATACAGCTCGGCGCGCCGCTACGCCGGGTCGATGTCGACGACGACCGGCGCGTGGTCCGAGGGCTGGGTCTCGGCGGCCGGACCCTTCTTGCGCGCCTCGCGATCGACGTAGGCGGCCCGCGCCCGGCCGGCCAACCCGGGCGAGAGCAGCGCAAGGTCGATCCGCATCCCCTCCCCCTTGTGGAAGGCGCCGCCGCGGTAGTCCCACCACGAGAACGGCCCGGCCTCGTCGGGGTGGAGCTCGCGCACGGCGTCGCGGAGCCCCCACGCCATGACCTCACGCAGCGCCACGCGCTCCGGCTCGGTCACGTGCGTCATCCCCTCGAAGCGGGCGATGTCCCAGACGTCTCGGTCCTCGGGCGCGACGTTGAAGTCTCCGCAGACGGCGACGTCTGCCGCGGGATCGGCCGTCGCGTCGAGCTCGGCCCGCAGCCGCCGCAGCCAGCCGAGCTTCGCCACGTAGAACTCCGAGCCGACCACCCGCCCGTTCGGCACGTAGACGCTGTAGACGCGCACGCCGCCGCAGAGCGCCGAGAGGATCCGGCACTCCTCGATGCTGCCGGCCTCGTCGTCGTGGAAGCCGGCCCGCTCCTCGGCGAGCCCGACGCGCGAGACGATCGCCACGCCGTTCCAGCGGCCGTTGCCGTGGTGCGCCGTCTCGTAACCGAGGGCGCCGAAGGCCGCCGCCGGGAAGGCGTCGTCGGTCGACTTCGTCTCCTGCAGGCACAGCACGTCGGGCTCGGCGTTCGCGATCCACTGCTCGACGCGCTCGAGGCGGGCCTTCAGCGAGTTGACGTTCCAGGTCGCGAGCCGCATCTGCCTCCTCAGGCCGGGACGAGGACGAAGAGGAGGTCGACCTCGCAGGCCACCTCGCCACCGATCGTTGCGACGCCGTGGCCCGTGCCGGCGCGCGTCGACAGCCGGCCGAGCGTCACCTCGAGCTCGAGGGTGTCGCCGGGGCCGACCTGGCGCCGGAAGCGTGCCCGGTCGATGCCGCCGAAGAGCGGGAGACGGTCCTTGAAGCGGTCGTCGGCCAGCACCGCCGCCGCACCGAGCTGGGCGAGCGACTCCACCATCAGCACCCCGGGCAGCGTCGGCCTGCCGGGGAAGTGCCCGGCGAAGAACGCCTCGTCCCCGCTCAGGCGCCACCTGCCGCGGGCGAAGGCGCCGGGCTGCATCTCGGTGATCTCCGACAGCAGCAGGAACGGCTCTCGATGCGGGATGAGGTCCTCGGGTCGCCAGGTGCTCACCGACGTATCCTCGCATCCCCCGGGCGCCCGGCGCCCCGCTCGGCGAGGTTCACGCCAGCCGCCGGGCCATCCCGGAGGGGACCGCGACGAAGACCCGGGGCGAGCCGAAGCCCCGCTCGGCGAACGCGGCGCGCACCGCCGTCTCGACCGCCTGGGCGCGCCCGGCGTCGACGAGGGCGATCGCCGAGCCGCCGAAGCCGCCGCCGACCATGCGCGCCCCGAGCGCGCCGGCAGAGCAGGCGGCCTCGACCGCCGTGTCGAGCTCCGGCGCCGAGACCTCGAAGTCGTCGCGCAGCGACGCGTGCCCGGCGCTCAGCACCGGGCCGACGTCGCGGGGGCGCCCGGCGTCGAGCAGGCGGACCACCTCCAGCACCCGGGCGTCCTCGGTGATGATGTGGCGGGCGCGCCGGGCGATCACGGGCTCGGCGATCCGGGCCAGCGCGGCCTGCATCTCGCCGGGCTCGACGTCGCGAAGCGCCCGGACGCCGAGCGTCCTGGCGGCCTCCTCGCACGCACGCCGGCGCTCGGCGTAGGCCGAGGTCCCGAGGCTGTGCTGGACGCGCGTGTCGAGCACGAGCAGCACGAGGCCTTCGCGCGCGAGGTCGAAGGGGACCTGGCGCGTCGCGAGGCTCCGCGTGTCGAGCAGCAGTGCCCGCCCGGCGCGGCAGCGCAACGAGGCGGTCTGGTCCATGATCCCGCACGGCACCCCGACGAAGTCGTTCTCGGCGTGCTGGGCGAGCAGCGCCAGCCGCTCGCGGGTGATGCGCAGCGAGAACAGGTCGCGAAACCCGAGCGCCACCGAGCACTCGAGCGCGGCGGACGACGAGAGGCCGGCCCCGATCGGCACGTTGCTGTCGATGTGGATGTCGGCCCCGCCGACCGGGCGCCCCGCTTCCCGCAGCGCCCAGGCGACGCCGAACACGTAGGCCGCCCAGCCCGTCGCCGTCCTCGGCTCGAGCTCGCTGAGCGACGCCTCGGCTACGGTCGGGCCGCCCCCGCCCGGGGCCTGCTGGGCCGAGACGACGCGCAGGCGCCCGTCGTCGCGCCGGGCGATCGCGGCCCGGGTCACGTGCGGCAGGGCGATCGGGAGGACGAAGCCGTCGTTGTAGTCGGTGAACTCGCCGATGACGTTCACCCGTCCGGGCGCCGCCCACACCCCGTCCGGATCACGGCCGAAGGCCTCGCGGAACCCGCCGCTCACCCGTCCTGCTCCACCAGCAGCTGCCAGGCGTCGCCGACCATGTCGGCGAGGCCGGGGCGCCGCGGCGTCCAGCCGAGCACCCGCCTGGCCCGCTCCGACGAGGCGACCAGCACGGCCGGGTCGCCGGCGCGGCGCGGCGCCGTGGTGATCCGCAGCTCGCGCCCGGTGACCTCCCCGACGGTGGCGAGCACCTCGCGCACCGAGAAGCCCTCGCCGTTGCCCAGGTTGCACACCAGATGGGTGCCGGGCCGGGCGCCGTCCAGCGCGAGCAGGTGCGCGTCGGCGATGTCGACGACGTGGATGTAGTCGCGGATGCACGTCCCGTCGGGCGTCGGGTAGTCCTCGCCGTAGACGACGATCTCGTCGCGGACGCCGATCGCCGCCTGCAGCGCGAGCGGGATGAGGTGCGTCTCGGGGTCGTGGCGCTCGCCGAAGCGGCCGTAGGCGCCGGCGACGTTGAAGTAGCGCAGGCTCACCGCGGCGAGGCCGTGGTCGCGCGCCGCGGCGGCGAGCTCCCGGTCGTCGGCGAGCTTCGACGCGCCGTACGGGTTCACCGGCGCCGTCGGCGCGTCCTCGTCGATCGGCACCGTCGGCGGCTCGCCGTAGACCGCGGCGCTGGAGGAGAAGACGATCGTGCCCACTCCCGCCTCGCGCATCGCCGCCAGCAGGAGCCCGGTGCCGACGACGTTGTTCTCCTCGTACTTCGCGGGGTCGGCGATCGACTCGGCCACGAGCGAGGACGCCGCGAGGTGCACGACCCCGTCGAACCCGCCGCCGGCGAGCACCGGCCGCGCCTGTTGGATGCGCCCTTCGACGAAGGTCGCCCGCTCTGGGACGGCGTTGAGGTGGCCGGTCGAGAGGTCGTCGAGCACGGTGACCTCGTGCCCCTCCTCCAGCAGCCTGGCCGCGACGACCGAGCCGATGTAGCCGGCGCCTCCGGTCACGAGCACCCGCGTCATCTGACCTCCCGCAGTTGTTCGGCGGCCACCTCGGGGACGATGTTGGTGGCGAACGCGTCCATCCCGGACTCCGACCCGGCGAGGTACTTCAGCTTGTCCGGCGCCCGCCGGACGGTGAAGAGCTCCAGGTGGAGCGCGAACTGCTGGCGGCCCTCGCTCACCGGGGCCTGGTGCCAGCCCGAGATGTACGGCGCGGGGCCGTCGAAGAGGCCGTCGAAACGGCCCAGCACGTCCAGGTAGAGCTCCGCGAACTGCTCGCGCTCGCGCTCGTTCAGCGCCATGAGGTCGGGCACGCGCCGGTGCGGGTAGAGGTGCACCTCGAAGGGCCAGCGCGCCGCCTGGGGGACGAACGCCGTCCAGTCCTCGGTCGACGCCACGAGCCGCGACCCGTCGGCGCGCTCGGCGGCGAGCACGTCGTCGAACAGATTGCGCCCGGTCCTGCGCCCGTAGGCGGTCACCGAGGCGAGCACCCGGGACGTGCGCGCCGTCACGAACGGGTAGGCGTAGATCTGGCCGTGCGGGTGCTCCAGGGTGACGCCGATCTCGCGGCCCCGGTTCTCGAAGCAGAAGACCTGCTCGACCCCCGGCCGGGCCGACAGCTCGGCCGTGCGGTCGGTCCACGCCGCGAGCACGAGGCGCGCCCGGCGCGGCGAGAGGCTGGCGAAGGAGGCGTCGTGCTTGGAGGTGTAGCAGACCACCTCGCAGCGGCCGTAGCCGGGACGCCGACCGAACAGCTCGGCGCTGCCCGTGTCGGGCTCGCCCGGGTCCGGAAGCCCGGCGAGGGACGGGAAGCGGTTCTCGAACACCACGACGTCGTAGTCGGGCGCCGGGATCTCGGTGAGGCACCCCGGCCCCGTCGGACAGAGCGGGCAGAGGTCGGCGGGCGGCAGGTACACCCGCTCCTGGCGGTGCGAGGCGACGATCACCCACGCGTCGAGCAGCGGGTCGTAGCGGAGCTCGGAGGCCGTACGGGTCGGCGGGAGCGGGCGCTCGTCACGGGCGTCGCGCGCCGCGGTCTCGTCGTCCTCGTCGTAGTAGATGAGCTCGCGCCCGTCGGCGAGCGAGATCGCGGTCTTCTTCATCGCTCCCGATCCTGACGCATCCCGCCCGGCCCTGCGGCGTGCCGGAGCCGGTCCACCCGGGCGGGCGGGCCGCCGGAGGGCTAGGCCGCGCCGCGTCCGCCCGGCGCCCCGGCGCGTGGCGTGACCCGCTTGCGGGGCGATCCCGGTCGCGGCGCGGCCTTCGCCGCGGCGACCTTGGCGGGCACGGCCTTGGTGGCCGGCGCCTTCGTGGCCCGGCCCTTCGTGGCCGCAGCCGCCTTCGTCCCGGCCTCCTTCGCCGCCGGCAACCTGGCTGCGGAGGACTTCTTCGCCGGGGCCTTCGCCGCCTTCGCCGGGGCCTTGGCGGCCTTCCTCGCCCTGGGCTCGCCCGTCGGCCCCGGCACGCGAAGGGCGCTCTCCGCTCCCGCCTCGCGCCCGGCGCCGGCGGCCGCCCCCACCTGCTCGGGCACGGCGATCCCCGCGGCGGCGCGGCCGGCCCTGGCGCGATGGCGGCCGCCGCGGGGCGCCGCCTTCTGCTCGACGGCCGGAGGCGCCGTCGCCTCACCCCGTGGCGCGGCCCGCTTGGCGGCCCGCTTGGCGACGGTGCGCTCCGGCCCGGCGGCCTGCGCCACCCGATCGGCAGCAGCGCCGCCCTCGCCAGGGCCGGCCGGCTCGGTGGGGGCGGGCGTGCCGCCCCGCTTGCGGGGGGCGGAGGCCTTCTTCGCCGCGGGGCGTCCGGCCGGGGCTTCGGCTGCCTTCTTCTTCGCCGGACGCGCCATGCGCATCTCGGCCTTGACGGTCTCGTCGCTCGGGCGGCCCGACACGACGGCCACCCCGGGCAGCGCGAGCTCCACCCCGCGCCGGTGCGGGTCGAGCGCGGTGATGACGAAGGGGCGGCGCTCGCCCTTGCGCAGCACCCCGCGGGCGCTGCGGGGCGCCGGCGAGCCGAGCCCGGAGAGCGGGACGTAGCAGCGCACGTCACCGATGCGCACGACGGCGCCGTGCGAGGTGAAGCTCTCGACCTCGGCCTCCAGCTCCTCGCCGAGGGGGTGCTCGGCGATGAAGGAGATGAAGGTCATGGGGTCGTTCACGGCCTGGGGACTGGTCGCGGCGGGCGAGCGGTCCCGAGAGCGCGACGCGCGCGCCTCGCTGGCGGCGCCCTCGGGGGCGACCGCCTCCTTCGTCGCGACGGCGATCGCCTTCTCGACGCGGTCCTTGGCGCGCTTCGCGTCGCGGGTCGCGACCCTGCTGCGGGGGCCGCGCACGGGCGTCCTGCGGACGAAGATCCAGCCGACCCCCGGCACCGGGGTCGCGCCGAGCAGCCTGCCCTCGTCGAACAGCCACTGGTGCTCGCCGTGGAACTCCTGGAAGGAGTCGTTCGACAGCACGATCCCCCCGACCTTCTCGGCGATGCGCAGGAGGAAGGCGTCCCCGCGCCCGATCGCACCTGCGGGGGGATGCACGAACTCGCCGTTGAGCTCGGCACCTTCGAAGCGCGCCAGCTCAGAGGGGTCGATGCGGTGCGCGAACGTCGCGTCCACGACGACGGTCACCTCGGCGTCGGGGAACTCCTTGCGCAGCTCGTCGACGGCGCTCTCGAGCTGCGCGAGGCTCGGCGTCGAGCGCCCCTCGGTCGCGATGTTGGAACCGTCGACGACGACGTACCTGGCTGCCATGTGCAGGTCAGTCAAGCACCCGCGGTCACGCCGCGGGTGCATCTGCCGACGGCGGCGCTCCTAGGCCCGAGCAGGGTCCGGTCCGACGGCTCGGTCGAGAAGGCTCGCCAGCTCGAGCTCGTGGATCGCGTGGGAGCCGGTAGCGGGGCTTCCCGAGGCGCTCCTGCTCACGTGGCGGAGCTGGTAGCGGTCGCGGTAGAGGCGGTGCAGGCGCTCGTGGACGGCGTCCCACGCGCCCATGTTGTCCGGCTCGTCCTGGACCCAGACGAGCTCGCGCGCGTTCGGGTAGCGGTCGAGGACGTCGACGAGCTGCGGCTCGGGCCAGGGATGGAGCTGCTCGACGCGGATGACCGCGCTGACCGGCCCGGTGCCCGCGGCGAGCAGCTGGTCGCGCCGGGCGATCGCGTCGTAGGCGATCTTGCCGGAGCAGCAGACGATCCGCCCGACCGCGGCCGTGTCGACCGTCTTGTTGCGCTCGGGGTCGTCGAGGACCTCCCGCCACTGCCCGACGACGAGGTCGTCGATCGGCGAGCGCGCCTGGCGTGCCCTCAGCAGCGACTTGGGGGTCATGACGACGAGCGGCCGGCGGATGCTGCGCATCGCCTGGGAGCGCAGCAGGTGGAAGTACTGCGCGGCCGTCGTCGGCTGGGCGACGGTGATGTTCCCCTCCGCCGCCAGGTGGAGGAAGCGCTCGAGGCGCGCCGAGGAGTGCTCCGGGCCCTGGCCCTCGTAACCGTGGGGGAGCAGCATCACGAGGCCCGAGCTCTGGCCCCACTTCTCCTCGGCGGCGACGAGGAAGTTGTCGATGATGATCTGCGCCCCGTTGGCGAAGTCGCCGAACTGGGCCTCCCAGCAGACGAGCGCCTCACGCGCCTCGACCGAGTAGCCGTACTCGAAGCCGAGGGCCGCGTACTCCGAGAGCAGCGAGTCCCGGACGAAGAAGCGGCCCGGGCGGGCGGTGGCGGTGAGCGGCGGCTCGTCGTCGATCGCCTGGTCCAAGGCCGCGAGCGGAACGAACTCGTCCCCGGTCCCGTAGTCGACGAGCACCGAGTGGCGCTGTGAGAACGTGCCGCGCCGGGTGTCCTGGCCGGTGAGGCGGACGTCGGTGCCGTCGAGCACGAGCGAGCCGAAGGCGAGCGCCTCGCCGAGCGCCCAGTCGACCTCACCCGCGGCGTAGACCTCGACGCGCTGGGCCGAGCTGCCTGGCGAGCTTCGGGTGGACGGTGAAGCCCTTCGGCACCCGGTGGAGCCGGTCCGCGATGGCGTCAAGCCGGGCCCGCTCGACGCCCGAGGGCATCGCGAGGCGCGCCAGCTCGACGGGGCGGCGCTCGGGCAGGTGATCGATCTTCGGCGGCGCCGAGGAGCGCGTCTCGTCGAGCGCTCCCTGCAGGCGCGCCTGGAAGTCCGAGAGCGCCTGCTCGGCCTCCTGGAGCGTGATGTCGCCCCGCTTGACGAGCGTCTCGGTGTAGATCTTGCGCACCGAGCGGTGCGCCTCGATCTTCTTGTACATGAGCGGCTGGGTGTAGCTCGGGTCGTCGCCCTCGTTGTGGCCGTGCAGGCGGTAGCAGACGAGGTCCATGACGACGTCCTTGTGGAACGCCTGGCGGTAGGCGACGGCGAGGCGCGCGACGCGCACGCAGGCCTCGGGGTCGTCGCCGTTCACGTGGAAGATCGGCGCCTGGACCATCTTCGCGACGTCGGTGGCGTAGACGGACGAGCGGGCCTCGGTCGGCGGGGTCGTGAAACCGAGCTGGTTGTTGATGACGAGGTGCACCGTGCCGCCGGTCCGGTACCCCTTCAGCTGGGAGAGGTTCAGCGTCTCGGCGACCACGCCCTGGCCGGCGAACGCGGCGTCGCCGTGGATCAGCACGGGGAGGACGGGGAAGTTGGAGTCCACCGGGTACTGGTCCTGCTTCGCCCGGGCGATACCCTCGACGACCGGGTCGACCGCCTCGAGGTGCGAGGGGTTCGAGGCGAGCGTCACCGGGAGCGAGACCCCGTCGCGCCCGACCCGACTTGCCCGCCGCGCCCTTGTGGTACTTCACGTCGCCCGAGCCCTGGACGGACTCGGGGTCGAGGTTGCCCTCGAACTCGGCGAAGATCTCGCCGTAGGACTTGCCGACGATGTTGGCCAGCACGTTCAGCCGGCCGCGATGGGCCATGCCGAAGACGGCCTCCGCGAGCCCGCTGCGCGCCGCCTCCTCGAGCACGGCGTCGAGGAACGGGATCGTCGACTCGGCACCCTCCAGGCCGAAGCGCTTCTGGCCGACGTAGCGCGAGTGCAAGAAGCGCTCGAACGCCTCCGCCGCGTTCAGCCGGCCGAGGATGTGGCGCTGCTCCTCCGCAGACAGGGCGGTCGACACGCCTTCGACGTGCTCCTGGATCCACCGCTTCTCGTCGGGACTCTGGATGTGCATGTACTCGACGCCGACCGTCCGGCAGTAGGCGTCGCGCAGGATCTCGAGCACCCGCGAGAGCGGGAGCAGGTCCCGGCCGGCGAGACCGAGGGTGTGGAAGCGGCGGTCGAGGTCCCAAACCGACAGGCCGTACGTGCGCGGGTCGAGGTCGCTGCGCAGCTCCGGCGCTCGGTTCGACAGCGGGTCGAGCTGGGCGATGAGGTGGCCCCGCACCCGGTACATGTTGACGAGCGCCTGCACCTGGACCTGCTTCTCGAGGAGCGAGCGCTGCTGGTCGCCGTTCGCGAGCGGGCTGCGGTCGCGCTGCCAGCGCATCGGCTGGTGCGGCACCTCGAGCGACGAGAAGACGTCGTCGTAGAAGTCGCGCTCGCCGAGGAGCAGCTCGTGGACGCACTTGAGGAACAGTCCGGACTCGGCGCCCTGGATGATCCGGTGGTCGTAGGTCGAGGTGAGCGTGACGACCTTGCCGAGGCCGAGCTCGGCCAGCGAGTCGGGGTCGGTCGCGGCGTACTCCGCCGGGAAGTCGAGAGCGCCGACGCCGACGATCGCCCCCTGGCCACGCATCAGCCGCGGCACCGACTGGGTCGTCCCGAGAGTCCCAGGGTTCGTGACCGTCACGGTGACGCCGGCGAAATCGGCGACCTCCAGCTTGTTGGCGCGGGCCTTGCGCACCAGCTCCTCGTAGGCGTGGAGGAAGCCCGCGAAGTCGAGGGTGTCGGCGTCCCTGATCGCGGGGACGACGAGCGTCCGAGCGCCGTCGGCCTTGAGCAGGTCGATCGCGATGCCGAGCCCCACGTGGCGGTGGCGGACGACGCCGGCCGTCCCCTTGCCGTCGGCGTCCTCGACGAAGGAGGCGTTGAGGGCCGGGACCTCGCCGAGCGCACGCACGATCGCCCAGGCGATGAGGTGCGTGAAGCTCACCTTGCCGCCCGACGACCGGCCCAGGTGCTCGTTTAGGAGCCGGCGGTTGACCTCGAGCAGCTTCGCCGGGACCGGGTGGACGCTCGTCGCGGTCGGCACGGTGAGGCTGGCGACCATGTTCTGGACGATGCGCCCGGCCGCGCCGCGAAGCGGGGAGGCGGGCTCCTGCTCGGCCGGTGCGCCGGGACGGCGCCGGCGCAGTCGTCGGCTGCGCGGCGGGTTGCGGGGCCGCCGTGGCGGCAGTCGCCGCGCTCGCCGGAGCAGCCGCGGGCCCGGCCGACGTCGGGACGGGCGGCACGGGAGCAGGCCCGGCTCGCTCGACGGCGGGAGCCGCAGCCGCCGGGGGGGCGGACACCACCTCCGGCTGGGAGCCGTTCAGCCGGGCAGCGGCTGCCGGCGCCGACGACGGAAGGTGGCTCCGGTAGTCGGCGAAGAACTCCTGCCAGCTCTCACTCACGGACTCGGGCGCAGCAAGATACTGCTGGTACATCTCCTCGACCAGCCAGGCATTGAGGCCGAGTGCTCCCGCATCGACCGTGCCCGGTCCGTCCGACGCCCTTGTCGACTCCCCGGCCTCGCTCACTTCATCGATCCTAACGGCGGCCGTGGCGCGACCGCATGTTCTTCGCACATCGGATGCCCAGCTCACGGCCCAGTTCGTGTGCGGGCGTGGGCGGGCCGCGTGCGCTCGGGCGGGCCGCTCGGCGCCGTCGTGGCGGGGCGCGCGCCGGGTCGCGATCGTGGCCGTGTCCCCCGGTAGGCTCGGGGCGCGAAAGGCGGTGGACGATGCGGGCCCTCGTCACGGGAGCGAGCGGTTTCATCGGTCGGGCCCTCGTCGCGCGCCTGGCGTCGGACGGCCACACGGTCGAGCGCGTCGTGAGGGGGCTCGCGGGCCCCGGAGAGGCCGCGTTCGACCTCGACAACCGCCGCATCGACATGTCCCAGCTCGCCGGTGGCAGCCTCGAGGGCTTCGACGCCGTCTTTCACCTCGCCGGGGAGCCCATCACGCCCTCGCGCTGGACGCCCGCCAAGCGCGAGCGCATCCGCGCCAGCCGGATCGTCACGACCGACGTGCTCGCACGGGCCCTCGCTGCGCTTGACTCCCCGCCACCCGTGCTCGTCTCGGGCTCGGCGATCGGTTACTACGGCGACCGGGGCGACGAGATCCTGGTCGAGGGGAGCACGGCGGGGACCGGCTTCCTCGCCGAGCTCTGCCGGGCGTGGGAGGCGGCGACGTCGCCCGCCAAGGCCGGCGGCATCCGCGTCGTGAACGTCCGCACCGGGATCGTCCTCGGCGCCCGAGGCGGGGTGCTGGCGAAACAGGCCCCCATCTTCCGCCTCGGCCTCGGGGGGCCGCTCGGCGCGGGCAGGTCGTGGCTGAGCTGGATCGCCCTCGAGGACGAGGTCGGCGCCCTCCTCCACGCCGCAGCCTGCGCCGACCTGCAAGGCCCGTGCAACCTCACCGCTCCCTCGCCGGTACGCAGCGCTGAGTTCGCGGACGCCCTCGGCGAGGCGCTCCACCGCCCGGCGCGCCTCGCCGTGCCGAGGGCCGCGCTGGTCGCCGCGATGGGCCGCATGGTCGCCGACGAGGTCGTCCTCGCCAGCCAGCGCGTGCTACCCGAGCCGCCTCGAGCAGACCGGCTACCGCTTCGCCCGCCCCACCGTGCAGGGGGCGATCGCCGTGGCGCTCGGCCATGCTCCCGTCGGGGCCTCGGGAACGGCCCCGACGGGCGGGCATCGGTGAGCGGCGAGCTCACGACGGACGTCGCGGTCGTCGGTGCCGGCCCGGCCGGCGCGTCGGCGGCGGCGACGCTCGCCCGTTGCGGCTTCCGGGTCCTGCTCGCCGACCGGGCGAGGTTCCCCCGCGACAAGTGCTGCGGCGACGGCCTCACGACCGGCGCGCTCCGGCGCCTGCAGGCGCTCGGGCTCGACCCGGGCGCCGTCCCGTCGTTCACCCCGGTCGCCGACCTCACGCTCCGCTCACCCTCCGGGCGCATCGCCCGGCTACCGCTCGGCACTGGGCCCGAGACCCACGCCGCGGTGGCCCGCCGGGCTGACCTCGACGCCGCGCTGGTCGACCTGGCACGCGGCGCCGGCGCGACCGTCCTCGAGGGCCACGCCTTCGAGGAGCTGCGCGAGGACGCCGGCTCCGGGCAGCTCGTCGTCCAGCTGGCGGAGGGTGTCACGGTCCGGGCGAGCTACCTGATCGGCGCCGACGGCGCGTGGTCACCGGTCCGCCGCGCCGTCGACCATCCGCCCGAGGCCCCCGACCGGGACGAGGGGGCCCGCGGTGGCCGCGGCCAGCAGGGCGCCGGCCGCCGTCCGCGGCGGCGCGCGTCGGGACAGGGCGACTGGCACGCCTTCCGCGCCTATGCGAACGGGGTCGGGCCGGAGGCGGCCGAGCACCTCTGGGTGTGGTTCGACCGGACGATGCTCCCCGGCTACGCCTGGTCCTTCCCCCTGAACGGCGGCGGCGCGAACATCGGGATCTGCATGCGCCGCGGCGCCGGGCCAGCGTGGCTCCGAGCTCGCCGTGACCTGGTCGGCCCTCCTGGACGGGCCCTTCCTCGCCTCGCTGCTCGGGCGGGACGCCGTTGTGGAGGGGCCGGCCCGGTCGTGGCCGATCCCGGCCGGCATCTCCGAGCGCATGCTCGCCGCGCTCGGCGGCCGGGTCGTGTTCGTCGGCGACGCGGCCCGCGCCGCCGACCCGTTCACGGGGGAGGGCATCGCGGAGGCGCTCGAGACCGGCGTGGCGGCTGCCGAGGCGATCGCCCGCGTCGGCAGCGTGTCGCCGGGCGCAGTCGCACGCGCCTACGCCGACCACGTCCAGGCGACGCTGCAGCGCGAGCACCGCCTCTCGTGGTGCTGCACGACCCTGATGGCCCACCCGGTCGCCGCGCGGGGCGCGGTGCGCATCAGCGGGTGGAACGACTGGACGCGGCGCAACGTCGGGCGCTGGCTCTACGAGGACTTCCCCCGCACGCTCGCCTTCACGCCGTCGATGTGGCGGCCCGGGGCGCTGCGGGGCGGGACGCCGCGGGCGGCCCACAAGGGCTGAGACCGGGCGCGGGGCCCCGGTCCCGGCCGCACCGGCTAGTCGAGGTTCGCCCCGAAGCGCCGCACGTGGTCGTTGACCGCGTAGTAGGCGTCGATCGACTCGCCCGCGTCGCCCCAGAACCCGTCGAGGACGTCGTAGGCCATCTGACCGGTCTCGACGTAGTGGTTGTTCACGTCGGTGATCTCGAGCTCGCCCCGCCTCGACGGCTCCAACCTCCCGATGACGGAGAACACGCTCGGGTCGTAGCAGTACACGCCGGTCACGCAGTAGCGGCTGGGAGGATCGACGGGCTTCTCGACGATGCGGGCGACCCGGCCGTCGTCGGTGAGCTCCGGCACCCCGAGGTGACGCAGATGCTCGGGCTCGGCCACGGGGGCGAGGACGATGCGTGCCCCCTTCGCCTGCTCGTTGAAGCGCTCGACGGTCGGCCGGATCGTCTGGCCGAAGACGTTGTCCGCCAGCATCACGAGCACGAGGTCGTCGCCGGCGAAGCGCTCCGCCAGCCCGAGCGCCTCGGCGATGCCGCCCGGACGGTCCTGGTAGGCGTAGCAGAGTCGGTCGACCCCGTGCTCCTCGCCGCTCGAGAGCAGGCGCAGGAACTCGCCGGCGTGGGTGCCGCCGGTGACCACCATGATCTCGGAGATCCCCGACTTGACCAGCGCCTCGACCGCGTAGGCGATCATCGGGCGGTCGTAGATGGGCAGCAGGTGCTTGTTGGTGATCCGCGTGAGCGGATGGAGACGGCTGCCCGTGCCTCCGGCGAGGAGGACGCCCTTCACGGACGGGCGCCGCGGAACGGGCAGGTCACGCCTCCGAGCCTAGCCTCCGCGGGGATCGCGACGGGGGTCGCCCCCGACGCGGCGTCAGCCCGGGACGGGTCGCACCGGGGCGGGGGCGGCACGAGGCGGGCCCCCGCCCGCCAGGTGGCGGCCTCGACCCACGTGCTCGGCGAGCACCGCGTCGGCGAGGCGGGGCCATGCGTGCGCCGCCCAGGAGTCGAACGGGCGGTCGGCCAACCCGGCGCAGGCGAGGCCGGCCACCGGGTCGACCCAGAGGAAGCTGCCGCTCTGGCCGAAGTGGCCGAACGTCTCCGGCGAGTTGGTCCAGCCGGTCCAGTGCGGCGCCTTGTGGTCGCGCAGCTCGAAGCCGAGCCCCCAGTCGCAGGGATCCTGGCGACCGAAGCCCGGCAGCACCCCGACGAGGCCCGGGTAGCACACGGTCGTCGCCGCGGCGAGCGTCGAGGGATCGATGATCGTGGGCGCGAGGAGCTCTGCACCGAGCGCGAGGAGGTCGGCGAGGGTGCCCGACGCCCCGGTGGCGGGCGAGCCGGCCGTGTGGGCACCGGCCATGCCGATCGGCTCGAGCACACCGGCGCGCGCGGTACTCGTCGAAGGACATGCCGGACCGTGCCCGCAGGTGCGTGCCGAGCACCTCGAAGCCGGCGTTCGAGTAGATCCTGCGGGCGCCCGGCGTCGCCATCGGGCGGATCGGGTCGTCGGGCCCGAGCCCGGAGGCGTGGGCGAGCAGGTGGCGGACCGTCGAGCCGGGGGGCCCGGCCGGCTCGTCGAGGTCGACCGTGCCCTCCTCGAACGCCACCAGCACGGCGAGCGCCGTGACGAGCTTGGTGATCGAGGCCCACGGGAAGCGTCGTTCGACCGAGCCACGCACCTCGTCGACATCGCCCGCACGCGACCGCACGCCGACGGCGAAGTGCTCGACCTCCCACTCGTCCGCGAGCTGGAGCGCGTTCACGGCGCGGCGACGGTACCCGCACGCGGGCCGGCTCACGCGCGCGCAACCGCCGGCGCGTCACCGGGACCGGCGCCTCAGGACGCGCCTCTTCGAGGGCGCCGCGGGAGCCGCTCAGACGTCGAGGAAGCGGCGGACGGCGACCGAGGAGCCGGCCACCCCGACGACCACGCCGACAGCGACCACCAGCAGCTCGGTCATGAGCAGGTCGTGGGTCGGCAGCACCGTCGAACCGAGCAACGACACGTGGTACTTGTTGATGAGGTAGTTCACGCCGATGTTCGACAGCAGCACGATCACCACGGCGACGATGGCCCCGAGCAGCCCCTGGACCAGGCCTTCCAGCATGAACGGCACCCGGATGAACCAGTTCGTGGCTCCCACGAGCTTCATCACCCCCACCTCGCGGCGGCGGGCGAAGATGGCCATGCGGATGGCGTTCAGGATCAGCACGAGCGAGGAGACCAGCAGCACGATGGCGATCACGAGCAGGATGATCTGCAGGACGTTCGTAACCTCCTGCATGACGTGGATGCTCTGCGACGGCGAGGTCGCCTGGTAGACGCCTGGCACGCCCGAGTTGAACGTCGAGACGACGGTCGCCGCCTCGGCGGGGTCCTTCAACTGGACGTGGAACACCGTGGGCGTCGTCTGCGCCGTGAGCACGCCGATCGCGGCGGGGTCGCCGGCGAGGATCTTCTTCGCCTGGGCGTAGGAGGCCTTGTGGCCGAGGTAGGTGAAGTTGGTGATTTGCGGCGTCTGCTTGATCATCGAGCGGACGTTGGCGACCTGGGAGGTCGTCGCGTCGGCGTTCATGAAGATCTGGACGTTGACGTTGTGCCCCCACGCGCTCGATCTGGCGGTTCACCGCCTGGCGCAGCAACAGCGCCGTGCCGACGAGGGAGAGCGACACGGCCACGGTGAGGATGGCCGCGAGGGCCATCATCCGGTTCCGCCAGAGGTTCGTCGCGGTTTCCTTCGCGACGTAGTCGACCGAGACGCCCATGGGCCCGGCGGTCAGCGCTGGCCCCGGCGAGCGCGAACCGCGGCAACCCGGTTCGTGATCGGCTCGCCAGCACCATCGTCGTCGTACGCGCTCCGTCCGGCCGCCACCGAGACCGCCGGGACGCCCCGGCTGGACGAGTTGAGGTCAGCGGCGTAGCCGTAGACGCCGCGGGCCTGGTCGCGGACCAGGTGGCCGCGGTCGAGCTCGATGACGCGGCGGCGCATCGTGTCGACGATGCGCGGCGTCGTGGGTCGCCATCACCACCGTGGTGCCCGGTGCGGTTGATGCGGTCGAGCAGCTTCATGATGCCGACCGGCTCGTGGCGGGGTCGAGGTTGCCGGTGGGCTCGTCGGCGAGGAGGATCGAGCGGCCGGTTCACGAACGCACGGGCGATCGACGACGCGCTGCTGCTCGCCGCCGGAGAGCTCGTCGGGCATCGCTCGTGCTTCTTGCCGAGGCCGACCAGGTCCAGCACCTGGGGGACCTGGCGTCTTGATCGTGGCCACGGGGCCGGCCGATCACCTCGAGGGCGAACGCGACGTTCTCGTACGACGGTCTTGTTCGGCAGCAGCTTGAAGTCCTGGAAGACGCAGCCGATGTTGCGGCGCAGGTACGGCACCTTCCAGCTCGGAGAGCTGGCCGATGTCGCTTGCCGGCGACGCAGATGCGCCCCTGGTCGCGGCAGCTCCTCACGGAGCAGCAGCCGCAGGAAGGTCGACTTGCCCGAGCCCGGACGGCCCGACGAGGAAGACGAACTCGCCCTTCTCGATCTCGACGCGAGACGTCTCGCAGCGCGGCCATCGCGCCCTTGTAGGATCTTGGTGACGTTGTCGAAGCGGATCATGTTCCTCTTCCTCGGGGCACGCATCCGATGGGGTTGCCCCCCGGAACGGCTCTTCGGCGCAGGGACCCGCACGTCCCGTCCAGCGCGGCTTGCCTATTCTCGCCCGGGTGAGGAGGTCCCACCTGCGGGTGTTCTCCGAAACCCTACCAGCCGGACCATGACAGTCCAGTGACACTTCACCCGGCCCCGTACCGGACTGCCCTTTTCCATGGCCCGACCTGGACCGCGACGCGCGCCCCGCCGGCCGGGCGACGGGCTCAGTCCGGGTGCTCGGACCGGCGCCAGCGCAGGTAGGCCTCCATGAACTCGTCGAGGTCGCCGTCGAGCACCGCCTCGACGTTGCCGGTCTCGTGCTCGGTCCGCAGGTCCTTCACCAGCTGGTAGGGGGCCAGCACGTAGGAGCGGATCTGGCTGCCCAAGGCGACGTCGCTCTGCTCGCCGGTGAGCGCCGAGCAGCTCGGCCCGGCGCTCCTGGCGCTGGCGCTCGGCGAGCTTGGCCGCGAGGATCTGCATCGCCTTCGCCTTGTTCTGGTGCTGGCTCCGCTCGTTCTGGCACGAGACGACGATCCCGGTCGGCAGGTGGGTGATCCGCACCGCCGAGTCGGTCACGTTGACGTGCTGGCCGCCGGCGCCCGAGGAGCGGTAGGTGTCGATGCGGAGGTCCTTCTCGTCGATCTCGATCTCGCGGACGACGTCCTCGAGGAACGGGGTCACCTCGAAGGAGGCGAAGCTGGTCTGGCGGCGGGCTGGGCGTCGAACGGCGACATGCGCACCAGGCGGTGCACGCCGCGCTCGCGCGTCAGCAGCCCGTAGGCGTGCCGGCCCTTGCACGAGTGAAGGTGGCGGACAGGATGCCGGCCTCCTGGCCGGCCGAGACCTCGTCGAGCTCGACAGGCGAAGCCACCGCGCTCCGCCCAGCGCAGGTACATGCGCAGCAGCATCTCGGCCCAGTCCTGCGCGTCGGTCCCGCCCGCCCCGGAGTGGATCTCGCCGATGGCGTCGCGCTCGTCGTGCTCGCCGGTGAACAGGCTCCGCAGCTCGAGGTCGTCGAGCGCCTGCCCGACGTGGTCGGCGGCCTCGGTCAGCTCGCCGGCCATCGCATCCAGCGAGTCGTCACCCTCCTGCAGCGCCAGCTCGAGGAGCTCGGTGGCGTCGTTCAGTCGAGCGACCAGCTCGTCGAGCTGGTCGACGTCGGACTTCACCCGACCGTAGGCGGTGGTCACGAGCCGCGCGTGGTCCGGGTCGTCCCAGAGGTCGGGCGCGCCGGCCTCGCGTCTCCAGGCGGGCCAGCTGTCGCGGAGCTGGTCGAGATGGAGGTAGGTGGCTGCCGCGTCGAGGCGCGTCCGCAACGACGCGAGCTCCGTGGCGATATCGGGGCGGTCCTCGGCGGGGCCGTTCCCCGGTCCTGCGCGACCGGTCGGCGTCACGGACCCTCAGGCTGCGCCGTGGCAGAGCTTGTACTTCTTGCCGCTCCCGCAGGGGCAGGGGTCGTTGCGGGCGATCTTCTCGCCGCGGCCCGGGCGGCCACCACGTCCGCGCCGGCGGCCGGCCCGGCCGCGACGGCGGCGCGTGGCGCCACGTCGGCCCGTGCTCGCGCCGGTATGGCGGCCTGGGCCGCCACCCTGGGCGCCGGGGCGCGCCTCGGCCCGGCTCCCTGCGGCCCGGCTCCCGGCATCCCGGCTCCCGGCGGCCCAGCGCCCGCCAGCCCGGGCTCGTCTGGCTCGGTGCCGTCGGGCAGCACGGCCGCGGCGAGTCCGGCAACCGGGTCGTCCGCCGCCTCGAAGGTGGCCTGGGTGTAGTCGGGTGCCGCCTCCGGTTCGAGCTGGACCTGCACGTGCATCACGTACCGCACGTAGTCGTTGTCGATCGGCTGCATCAGCTTGCCGAACATCTCGAAGCCCTCACGCTGCCACTCGACGAGCGGGTCCTTCTGGCCCATCGCCCGCAGGTTGATGCCCTCCTGGAGGTAGTCCATCTCCGTAGAGGTGCTCGCGCCACCGCTGGTCGATGATCTGCAGCATCACCTGCCGCTCGACCTGCGCGGGCGTCTCCTCGCCGCCAGGAACGTCCGCTCCCGCTCCTCGTAGTAGCTCCGCCGCCTCGGCCAGGACGCTGCTCGGAGAGCTGGTCGATGGTCGCAGCCTGCGTCCAGGTCCTCCACGGTGAACGCGGTCGGGTAGTACTGGCCGAGCTCGGCGACGAGGCGCTCGAGGTCCCACTCCTCGGGGAAGTCGCCCGAGCACGTCTCCGCGAGCGAGGCGCTCGACGGCGTCGGAGCGGAGCATGTCGAGGGTCGCCTCGCGCAGGTCGTCGCCGTCGAGGATCTGCTTGCGGCGCTCGTAGATGACCTTGCGCTGCTCGTTCATCACCTCGTCGTACTTGAGGACGTTCTTGCGGATCTCGGCGTTGCGGTGCCTCGACGGTGTGCTGCGCCTTCTCGATGGCCCTGGTGACCATCTTCGCCTCGATCGGGACGTCGTCGGGCAGCGCCTGGCCCATCACCCAGCTCATGGCGCCGGTCGCGAACAGGCGCATGAGGTCGTCCTCGAGCGACAGGTAGAAGCGGCTCTCGCCCGGGTCGCCCTGGCGGCCCGAGCGGCCCCGGAGCTGGTTGTCGATCCGGCGGCTCTCGTGGCGCTCGGTGCCGAGCACGTAGAGGCCGCCGAGCTCGCGGACCTTGTCGCCCTCGGCCTTGCACTCGGCCTCGTGAACTTCGCGAGCAGCTCCGTCGTACCGCGGGCGCCCCTCGTCGCTGTCGGGGTCGAGCCCCTCGGCGAGCACCGCCTCGGCGGGCCAGGCCCTCGGGGTTGCCGCCGAGGAGGATGTCGACGCCGCGGCCGGCCATGTTGGTGGCGACGGTGACCGCGCCGAGCCGCCCGGCCTGCGTGACGATCTGCGGCCTCACGGGCGTGCTGCTTGGCGTTCAGGACGTCGTGCGGTATGCCCGCTTCTCGAGCAGGCGGCTGAGGCGCTCGGACTTCTCGACCGAGATCGTGCCGACCAGCACCGGCTGGCCCGTCTGCGTAGCGCTCGGCGATGTCGTCGACGACGGCGTTGAACTTGGCACTCCTCGGTCTTGTAGATGAGGTCCGGCTCGTCGAGGCGGACCATCGGCCGGTTGGTCGGGATCGGCACCACCTGCAGGTCGTAGGTGAGCGCGAACTCGGCGGCCTCGGTCGTCGGCCGTGCCCGGTCATGCCCGGCGAGCTTGTCGTACATGCGGAAGTAGTTCTGGAGGGTGACCGTCGCCGAGGGTCTGGTTCTCCTCCTTGATCTTCACGCCTTCCTTGGCCTCGACCGCCTGGTGGAGGCCCTCGGACCAGCGGCGCCCCTCGAGGATGCGGCCGGTGAACTCGTCGACGATCTTCACCTCGCCGTCGGCGACGAGGTAGTCGCGTCGCGCTTGTACAGCTCCTTGGCCTCGAGCGCCTGCCGAGCTGGTGGACGAAGTTCGCTGGCGACGGCGTCGTAGAGGTTCTCGACGCCGAGCTGGCTGCTCGACCTTGGCGATGCCCGCCTCGGTGCGGGACGACCGTGCGCTTCTCCTCGTCGACCTCGTAGTCGTCGTCGCGCGGACAGGCCCCGGACGATGCTCGCGAACTGGTAGTAGAGCTTGGCGACGTCGTCGCTCGGACCGCGAGATGATGAGCGGCGTGCGGGCCTCGTCGATGAGGATCGAGTCGACCTCGTCGACGATGGCGAAGTGCGTGGCCACGCTGGACCATCTGCGGAGCGGTCAGTCGCCATGTTGTCGCGCAGGTAGTCGAAGCCGAACTCGTTGTTCGTGCCGTAGGTGATGTCGCAGCCGTACGCGGCCCGCTTCGACGTCGAAGTCGTCGACGTCGGGCAACGACGAGGCCGACGGTCAGGCCGAGGAAGCGGTGGATCTGGCCCATCCACTCGGCGTCGCGCTCGGCCAGGTAGTCGTTGACGGTGACGATGTGCACGCCGTTGCCGGCGAGCGCGTTGAGGTACACGGGCAGCGTCGAGACGAGGGTCTTGCCCTCGCCGGTCTTCATCTCGGCGACCCAGCCGAAGTGCAGCGCCATGCCGCCCATCAGCTGGACGTCGTAGTGGCGCTGCCCGATGGTCCGCCGCGCCGCCTCGCGGACGACGGCGAACGCCTCGACCAGCAGGTCGTCCAGGTCCTCGCCCTCGTCCAGCCGCTCGCGGAAGGCCACCGTCATGTGCGCGAGCTCCTCGTCGCTCATGACGGAGACCTCGGCCTCAAGGTCGTTGATCAGCGGCACGACCTCTGCCAGGCTGCGGACCTTCTTGCCTTCACCGGCGCGGAGCACCCGCGCGAACACACTCACGACCCGTGAGTCTAGGCCCGGTGCCGGCGCTCCCTTCCTCGCCCGGGTGCCGCACGGCGGCGCCGGCCCGGGGCTGCGCCGCTACGACGCGCCGACCGGGGAGACCCTCGCCGGGGAGATGCTGACCGGGATGGCGGCCCGGCGGCGGTGCGGGGCGGGCTCCTCCACGTCGACCAGCTCACCGGCGAGATGATGGGGCCCCGCCGAGCCGATGCGCACCGTCGCGAACCGCCCGGGGGCGAGCGACGCACCGCCGGGCGAGAAGTGGACGAGCTTTCCCTGGCGCGTCCGCGCGGCGAGGATCCCCGAGTCCTTCTTCGACGGCCCCTCGACCACGACCTCCTGGTCCCCACCGACCCGGGCGAGGTTCGCCTGGACCGCCGAGCGCTCGATGACGACCTTCAGGCGGGCGAATCGCTCGGCGACGACCTCGGCGGGGACGAGCTGGTCCGTCATGGCGGCGGCGCGCGTGCCCGGTCGGGGCGAGAAGATGAAGGTGTAGGCGCTGTCGTAGCGGGCTTCGGCGGCCACCTGCGAGGGTGCGCGGCGAAGTCCTGCGTCGGTCTCGCCGGGGAAGCCCGACGATGATGTCGGTCGTCACCGCCAGGTCCGGGATCGCGGCCCGCGCCGCCGCCAGCCGCTCGAGGTAGCGCTCGGCGGTGTAGCCGCGGCGCATGGCGGCGAGCACGCGGTCGCTTCCCGACTGCAGCGGCAGGTGGAGCTGCTCGCACACGGCCGGGGTCTCGGCCATCGCGGCGATGGTCTCGGGCCGCAGGTCCTTCGGGTGCGGGCTGGTGAAGCGGACGCGCCGGATCCCGCGACCCCGCCGACGGCGCGCAGCAGGTCGGCGAACAGCGGCCGGGCGCGCGACGCCGCCTCCGCTGCCCAGCGCCCGCCGGCGAGGTGCGCGAGCGCGCCGCGGCCGCCGGGCCGTCGCCGCCCCGGCGAAGGCGCGTCGTCAGGTCCCGGCCGTAGGAGTTGACGTTCTGGCCGAGGAGAGTCACCTCGACGATGCCGGCGGCCGCCAGCGCCTCGACCTCGGCAACGAGGTCGCCGAAGGGCCGGCTCATGCTCCGGGCCCGCGCACCGGCGGGCACGATGCAGAAGGCGCAGGTGTTGTCGCAGCCGACCTGGATCGTCACCCACGCCGCGTAGGGCAGCTCGCGGCCGGACCAGCATCGCCGAGGGGAAGGCCTCGTCGTCGCCGGTCGGGGCGTCGAGCATCTCGATCGACCTGGCGCCCGCTGGCGCGGGCCTCGCGCAGCAGGCCGGCCGCCCGGGACACGTTGTGGGTGCCGAAGACGACGTCGACGTGGCCGGCGCGCTCGGAGGATGGCGTCCCGGTCCTTCTGGGCGAGGCAGCCGCCGACGGCGATCTGGAGGTCGGGCCTGCGGTCGCTGCAGCGACTTCAGGTGGCCGAGATGGCCGTAGAGCTTGTTGTCGGCGTTCTCCCGGATGCAGCACGTGTTGAGGACCACGACGTCGGCCTCCTCGAGCTCCGTCGGTCGCGCTCCAGCCCGTCGGCCTCGAGCTCGCGGCGATGCGCTCGGAGTCGTGCTCGTTCATCTGGCAACCGAAGGTGCGGACGAAGAACTTCCTGGCCATGGGGCAAGGTTACGCGCCGCACAGGCGGTGCCGGACCGGCTGGGCGGGTGCGGCTACTCCCGCTCGCCGTGCTCGTCGCCGTCGGCGCGCAGCCAGGACGAGAACTGGTTGAAGAGCTTCTGGGCCCCGCCGGCCACCCGGTCGACGATCTCCAAGAAGCGCTGGCGGTAGTGCTCGGTCGCCTCACGGAAGTTGTCGCCGACCGGGGGCTCCTCGCCACGGCGGATGTAGCTGCCGGAACGGATCCGGTCGAACTCGCCCTCCTGTACCCAGCGCATCAGCTCGCCGACGCGGTGCACGGCGAAGGGGTGGGTCCGCTGCAGCTCGGTCATCCAGCGGCCCGGGCGGGCCAAGAGGTCCTCGGACTCGGCGTACTCGGCCGCCTGGGTGAGGAAGGCGTTCAGGTCGAGGCCCTCCACGCCGCCGCCGGCGACGCTCATCAGCAGGCGGCAGGTGACGAGCGGGTCGTCGGTGACGAGGGTCGCCGCGCGGTCGCAGCTCAGCTCGGCGCAGCGGTACCACTCGAGCAGCACCAGCACGACCGCCTGCAAGGGCAGCCGGCCGATCGGCGAGAGCCCCGTCTGGAGGAGGCGCTGGAGGATCGCGAGCACGGTCGCGTAGTGCACGTGGTCCGACAGGACGTGGCCGCCCTCGTGGGCGAGGACCGCGGTGAGCTCCTCACCCGGAACCTTGCGCACGAGCGATGAGTTCACGATGACGAGAGGCTTGGCCGAGCCGACCGTCATCGCGTTCATCATCGGCAGGCCCTGGATGTACAGCTCCGGCCGCTGGGGGATGTCGAGCGCCTCCAGCGCGGCGAGGTGGGCGTGCCAGACGTCCGGGCGCTGGCGCTCGCCGAGGCGGACGGCATCTGCGAGCAGGATCTGCTGGAAGGGCCGTTCGAAGCGCCACTCGCTGAGCTTCTTCAGCACCCGGTCGAGGAGGGGGATCGACCCGAGCGCAGCCGTCGCCGCCCGGTCGGCCGGATGCTCGTACGCCTTGGCGCTGATCGCCGGGTAGCGCGGGAGCGTCGGCACGGGGGCGGCCACCTCGCGCACGCTAGCTGTCGCCTGCCCTCGCCGCTCATCGCCCCGGCGGTCCGGCCTCCGGTCGATCCGTGCACGACCCCCCGGGCGCCCCCGCCGTAGCGGGGGTCCGCCGGCGGCTGCCAGCTACCCTCGGCGCGATGGACGTCGGTGCCCACGTGAGCGGCGGGCTGTCGAGCGCGCTCGCCCGCGGCGAGGCGCTCGGTGCCGACGCCGTGCAGATCTTCACCCAGAGCCCGAGGATGTGGCGCAGCCCGTCCCACAGCCCGGAGGCGCTCGCCGCATACCGCGAGGCCCAGGCCCGGAGCACCGCCGTCCGCGCCACCTTCTGCCATGCGACCTACCTGATCAATCTCGCGGCAGCCGCCGACGACCTGCTCGAGAGGTCGCGGCGCTGCCTCGCCGAGAACCTGGTCGCGGGGACCGCGATCGGCTCGTCCGGCGTGGTGCTGCACATCGGGAGCCATCGAGGGCTCGGGCTCCAAGGCTTGCTCGCCCAGATCACCGGGGCGATCGAGTGGGCGCTCGACGAGGTCGATCGCCAGCTCGGCGAGCGTTCGTGCCCGCTCCTGCTGGAGAACGCCGCCGGCGCCGGTGGGACGGTCGGCCGCAGCTTCGATGAGCTGGCGAGCGTGATCGACGCCGCGGGCGGCGACGAGCGCCTCGGCGTCTGCCTCGACACCCAGCATCTGTTCGCCTCGGGCGTCGCCTACGGCACGCGCGCCGAGGCCGACGCCGCCGTCGCCGCCCTCGACGAGGCGGTCGGTATCCGCCGGCTCGGCTGCCTCCACCTGAACGACTCGAAGGTCCCCTTCGCCGCCAACCGCGACCGGCACGCCAACATCGGCGAAGGCGAGATCGGCGAGGACGCCCTCGCCTGGCTGCTCGGGCACCCGAAGCTCCAGCACGCTCCGGCCCTCCTCGAGGTGCCCGGCGCGGGGGAAGGACCCCGCGCCGCGGACGTCGCCACCGCGCGCAAGGTCATCGCCGACGGACTGGCGCGTCGCCGGCGCGCCACCCGGTCGACGCGTCCGGGCGCGGCGCGGGTGGCCAGGCGCTAGCCGCCCGGCCGGGAGGGCCGCCGGTCAGCCGCCGCCCGCTGCCGCCGCTACTCCGCTGCTTCGGCGAGCACCTCGGCCAGCGCCGGGTGCACGAAGAGGCTCTCGGCGATGTCGTCGACACGGAGGCGGGAGTTCACCGCGACGGCGATCACGCTGATCAGCTCGGCGGCGTGCGCGCCGACGATCGAGCCGCCAAGCACGATGCCCGTGGCGGGATCCGACACCAGCTTCACGAACCCACGCGGGTCGCCGTCGATCATCGCCTTGGCGCTCACGGCGAAGGGGACCTTCGTGACGCGGATCTTGCGGCCGAGGGCGAACGCCTCGGCCTCGGCCAGCCCGACGTCGGCGATCTCGGGCTCGGTGAAGATCGCCGAGGCCGCCTTGTCGTAGTCGAGGTGCCGGTGGTCGCGGGTGTGCAGGCCCATGACGTGCTCGGCGATCTTGCGCCCCTGGACCGCCGCGACAGAGGCCAGCTGCAGCCTCCCCGAGAGGTCGCCCGCGGCGTAGACGTGCGGCACGTTCGACTGGCAGTGGTGGTTCACGGGGACGTAGCCGCCGGCGTTGGTCTCCACGCCCGCGGCCTCCAGGCCGAGCCCGGCCGAAGACGGGATCGAGCCGATCGCGAGCAGGACGTGCGAGCCGCGGATCGAGCGGCCGTCCTCGCAGTGCACCACGATCTCGTCCTCGTCGCGCTCGATGGCGTCGGCCCGGGCGCCCTTCACGAGGGTGACGCCGGTCTCGAGGAAGTCGGACTCGAGCGCCGCCGCGACCTCGGGGTCCTTCAACGGGAGGACCTGCTGGCGCGAGACGATCAAGGTAACCCGCGAGCCGAGCGAGCGGAACATGTGCACGAACTCCACGCCGGTCACCCCCGAGCCGACGACGATCAGGTGCTCGGGGATCGTCGCCGGGGGGTAGGCGTCGCGAGTCGTGAGCACCCGCTCGCCGTCGACCTTGGCCCATTCGGGGATACGCGGCGTCGACCCGGTGGAGACGAGGATCGCGTCCGCATCGACGGCGTAGGGGTCCTCCGCCTCGGCACCGGCCGCCCAGGGCGAGATCTGGACCTGGTGCGGGCCGACGAGCCGGCCCGAGCCGCGCACGACCCGGACGCCCTGGCTCTCGAGCTGGCGGGTCGTCGAGGTCGCGATCCGCTCGGCGATCGCCCGGACGCGCCTGCGCAGCGCGTCGAGGTCGAGGGTGGCGCACGTGAGGTCGAGCCCGAGCGAGGAGGAGCGCCTGGAGAGCGCCATGACGCCGCCCGTCGCGATCATCGCCTTCGACGGGATGCAGTCCCACAGGTTCGCCGCCCCGCCGACGATCTCGCGCTCGACGAGGGTGACCTTGGCGCCGAGCCTGGAGGCCGTCGCGGCGGCCTCCACCCCGGCGGGGCCGCCTCCCACGATCACGAACTGCACGGACACGCCGAGAGGCTAACCGCGCCGCGCCGAGCGGCCGAAACGGGTGCGGGGCCCGCGTCGCCGCCACGGACCGTCGCCCGCCTGCTCAGCGGGCGGTCAGGTGGCGTCAGGCAGGAAGCTGAGCAGCACCCGGCGCTCGGGGTTGTCGCTGTTGGTATCGACGAGGACGACCGACTGCCAGGTGCCGAGGGCCGGCCGGCCGGCACGCACGGGCAGGACGAGCGACGGCGAGACGAGCACCGGGAGCAGGTGGTCGGCGCCGTGGCCCTCGGCGCCGTGGCGGTGCCGGTAGCGGTCGTCACGTGGCAGCAGCCGCTCGAGCGCCCGGGCGAGGTCCTCCTCCGACCCCGCGCCCGTCTCCATGAGAGCGATCCCCGCCGTGGCGTGCGGCACGAACACGTTGCAGAGCCCGTCGCCCCGGCCCGAACAGAAGGCCAGCACGTCGCTGGTGACGTCCACCACCATCCGGGCGCCGGATCGCACCGTGAGCTCGTGGATCTCCACGTTCTCAAGGTTAGGTCGCTGCGTGTGCCATCCTTCTCCGCCGGGGACGGGAGGGTCGCCGCCACGCCCGGACGCGCCGCGGCGCCATGCGCGGCCGCACCCTGAGGGCGAAGCGCCCGGAGGTTCGGTGGAAACGTTCGACTACGTCATCGTCGGCGGTGGGTCGGCCGGCTGCGTCGTCGCGGCCCGCCTGAGCGAGGACCCGGGCACGCGGGTGCTGCTGCTCGAGGCCGGCCCGCGCGACCTGCACCCCGCGATCCACATCCCCGCCGCGTTCCCCCGACTGTTCAAGTCGGGCCTCGACTGGGACTACCACACCGAGCCCCAGCCAGCGCTCGGGGGCCGCAGCGTCTACTGGCCGCGAGGGCGCGTGCTCGGGGGCTCCTCGGCGCTGAACGCCATGATGTGGGTCCGCGGCTTCAGGGCCGACTACGACGCCTGGGCGGAGCGAGCCGGGCCCGGGTGGTCGTACGCCTCGCTGCTCCCGTACTTCCGCCGTGCCGAGGACACCGAGGGCGCGGCGCCCGACGATCCGGCGCGGGGCACCGGCGGGCCGGTCGCCGTCTCGCACCTGAGGGACCCCAACCCGCTCACGAGGGCGTGGCTGAAGGCGGCGGGCGAGGCGGGGATCGGGCCCCTCGACGCGGTCGACGCCGACGAGGGCGTCACCGAGACGATGGCGACCCAGCGCGGCGGGCGCCGGGTGAGCACGGCCGACGCGTACCTCCACGAGGCGAGGAAGCGGCGGAACCTCGTCGTGCGGACCCGGATGCGCTGCACCGGGATCGTGTTCGACGGCCGGCGCGCCGTCGGGGTCTCGTACCTGCGCGGCAGGGACCCCCTGACGGCGGCCGCCTCGCGCGAGGTGGTGCTCTCGGCGGGCGCCATCGGCTCGCCCCAGCTCCTGATGTGCTCGGGTGTCGGCGCCGCGCTCCAGCTCTCGACGCTCGGCATCCCCGTCGTCGTCGACTCCCCCCAGGTCGGCCAGAACCTCCAGGACCACCTGATCAGCGGGATCGCGGCCCGGGCGAAGCGGCGCGTCACCCTGGCCGGCGCGCAGTCGCTCTCCTCGCTCGCCCGCTACCTGCTCCGCCACCGCGGGATGCTCACCTCGACCATCGCCGAGGCCTACGGCTTCGTGCGCTCCGACCCGGCCCTCCCCCTCCCCGACCTGGAGCTGCTCTTCCTGCCGGTCCTCTTCGTCGACGAGGGGCTGAAGATCCCGACCGAGCACGGCGTGACCCTCGCGGCCGTCCTGCTCCAGCCGGACAGCACCGGCGAGGTGCACCTGAGGAGCCCCGACCCCTCGGTGCCCCCGGCCATCGATCCCTGGTACCTGAGCGACCCCGACGAGCACGACGCCGAGCGGCTCCGGGTGGGCATCCGGTGGTGCCGCCGCATCCTCGCGTAGCCGTCCCTCGCCAACGAGCTCGGCGAGCTCTTCCGGCCCGCGGGCGTCGACGGGGAAGAGCTGGTCGAGGTGGCGCTGCGCGATCTCTCCCAAACCCTCTACCACCCCGTCGGCACCTGCAGGATGGGAACGGACGCCGCCTCGGTCGTCGACCCCGAGCTGCGGGTGCGCGGCGTGGACGGCCTGCGCGTCGTCGACGCCTCGGTGATGCCTCGCATCATCCGGGGCCACACGCACGCCCCCACCGTCGCGATCGCCGAGCGGGCCGCCGAGCTGATGCGGGCAGGCCTGTGAGTCGCTAGCCGGGGCCGCCTGCCAGGGCCACCGCCTCGCCGCCCTCCTCGAGCGGCTCGGTCTCCTCGATCGATCCCGGTGGCGGCTCGGACACCTCGAGCGACGCGGGCCCGGAACGGGCGGGCAGCTCGAGCGGTCCCGCGAACAGCTCGGGTCCCGCCACCGCCAGCAGCTGCTCAGGCTGGTGGCGGTGGCGGTGCCACAGGCCCGACGGCCACCAGTTCCAGTGGCCGAGCAGCACGACGACCGAGGGCACGAGCACCGTCCGCACGACGAACGTGTCCATCAGCACGCCGGCCGCGAGCCCGATCCCGACCTCCTTGATCTCCCCGCCTCCCGGCCCCGACGAGCCGGCGACGGCGAAGACGAGGAAGGTGCCGGCGAGCACCAAGCCCGCGGAGGTGACGGTCGTGCCGGTCACGCCCATCGCGCTGGACGACCGCGTCGCGAAGGCTCAGGCCGTGCGCCTCCTCCCGGATCCGGGACATGACGAGGATGTTGTAGTCCTCCCCGAGCGCGAGCAAGAAGACGAACATCAGGAACGGGAGGATGAACGAGAGCCCGCTCGCGGTGCCGAGGCGGACGAAGACGATCACCGAGAGCCCGAGCGACGCCAGGTACGACAGGCCGACGCTGAGCGATCAGGTAGAGCGGCGCCACCAGGCTGCGGAGAAGCAGCGCCAGCAACAGGCCGATGACGAGGATGGCGACTGGCACGATCCGGTGCAGGTCGGCGCTCGAGGTGGCGTCCACGTCGTAGAGGGAGGACGAGTCGCCACCGACGGCCGCGGCCGTGGCGCCGACGTGCTGCGCCACGGCGGCGAGCGTCGCTGCGCACCGCGGGAATGGCGTCCAGCGCGGCGGTGCTGCCCTGCGGCCCGGCACGCAGGTTCACGAGGAACTGCACTGTCCTGCCGTCGCGCGAGATCACCTGCGCGGTCGCCCGGTACGCGTCGTACGTGGCGGCCGGCACGGCGGCGAAGGCGCCGGCCGACGGGGGGAGGGCCGGCAAGGCGGAGGGATCGCCGAGGCGGCGGTGCAGCGCCGCCAGCTGCGCGGCGGAGAGCCGCGTCCCGTTCGGGTCGAGCGGCGCGATCACGCCCGAGAACAGCGGGCTGCGCCCGAGCGACCGGCCCGCCACGGCCAGCACCTCGGGCTGCTCCCAGACCGGGGTGGCGAAGCGCATCACGAGGTTCGTGGGGTTGCTGCTCGCCACCGAGAAGTGCGCCGCCAGCAGCGCGTCGCCGGCTGCCGAGTCGCTGTGGGCCGGGGCGACGACGGCGCCGCCGAAGTCGGCCGTGCGGTTGCCGAAGGCGAAGGCGGCGAGGATACCGAGCACCACGGCGCCGGCTGCGAGGGCGAGCACGGGACGACGCACGACGCGGGCCGAGATGCGGCCCCACGCCCCGGCCGAGCGCCTCGCGGCGCTCGGCCGCACCGGCCAGAAGAGGGCGCGGCCGAGGATGGCGAGGATGGCCGGGAGGAGGGTGAGCCCGGCGAGCAGCATCATCGCGATGCCGATCGCCAGCGGCACCGCAAGCTCGTGGTACACGCCGAAGGTGGCGAGCAGGAGGCTGAGGAGCGCGGCGATCACCGTCGCGGCGGAGAAGGTGATGGACTCGCCGACCCGGGCCACTGCCAAGGCCACGGCCTCGCGGTGCGGCACGCCGCGGCGCACCTCCTCGCGCACGCGAAAGACCAGGAAGAGCCCGTAGTCGGTACCGGCGCCAAGTACCAGCACGATCAGGAGCAGCTGGGCGACGCTCGACACGGCGAGGCCGAGCTTGCCGAGCTCGGCGACGACCGGCCCGGCCGCGAGCAGGACGACGACAGCGGGGAACAGCGTCGCCAGCGGCGCGAGGAGCGAGCGGAACACGAGCAGCAGCAGCACGACGATGAGCGCGATGGAGATCTGCTCGGTCCGCGCTCCGATGCCACCGGAGGTCGCGTTCTGGTCGACCGTCGTCGCCAGGTCGCCGGCCGTGTGCATCGCCAGGCCCGGCGGCGCCCCGACCCGGGTGAACAGCGCGCGCAGGCGGTGCACGAAGTTGTCGTCGGGGGTGTTCGTCGCCTGCGACAGGACGGCGCGCACGTCGATCTCGGCGGCCTGGCGGTCGGCCGAGATGCCGACGAGCCGCGAGGAGACCGCGTGCGGCAGCGCCGCGGCGAGCACGGTGAGCCGGCCGATCGCGGCCTCGTCAGCAGCGTCGAGCGGACGGTGGTCCTGCGTCGCCGCGACCACGGCCACGTCGTCGTTGTTCGAGCGCCCGTAGAAGGGGGTCGCGAGCGTGGAGGCGACGTTGCTCGGGGCGCTCGCCGGCAGGAACTGCGTGTTGTCGTTCTTCACGACCTCGGAGAGCGAAGGGAGGAAGTGCATCGAGGCCGCCGTCGCGACGAGCCAGAGGACGAGCACTGCCCAGCGGTAGCGGACGGAGAACCGGCCGAGCGCGCCGAAGAACGGGGCCATCCCTCTCCTTACGGACGTTCGTGGATAGAAGTGCAGGTGAAACGGGTGCAGCGACCGCGGCGCCCCGCTCCCCCCGAGCGGTGCCGACAGAGACAACCACACCCGAGGCCCGCAGTGGTCGCGGCCTCGCGGGCCCTCCCGACGGGCGGCTGCTCCGCGCCGGCCGCGGTTCGGCGTCCCGGACGCCGATGCGTCCTGGAGACTGTTGCAACCAGCTCGCATCTCTGTACGCTAGGACCGGGTCGACGACGGAGGAGGGGACCCCCGTGGCACAGCTCGTCGGGCACCTGCGCGCCGCGCGCGCCTCGCTCTCGCCAGCCGAGTCCCGCAGGGTGCTCGCCATGGCCGCTGTGGTCGTCGGGCTCCACGTGGCGGGCTTCGTCATGCTCGGCGCCGCGGCCGCGCACCACTACCGGCTCAGCCGGACCGAGCTGTTCGGCATCGGGACGGGCATCCTCGCCTACACCCTCGGGATGCGCCATGCCTTCGACGCCGACCACATCGCGGCGATCGACAACACGACGAGGAAGCTGATGTCGGAAGGGAAGCGGCCGCTCAGCGTCGGCTTCTTCTTCTCGCTCGGCCACTCCACGATCGTCTTCGTGCTGGCGATGCTCCTGAACTTCGGGATCCGCGCCCTCGACGACCAGGTGAAGAACAGCGGCTCGGGGCTCCACAGCATCACGAACGTCGTCGGGACGTCGGTCTCCGGCGCCTTCCTCTACCTGATCGCGGCATTGAACATCGTCATCCTGGTGTCCATCGTCGGCGTCTTCCTGGCCCTGCGCCGCGGCGAGTACGACGACGCGGAGCTGGAGGAGCAGCTCAACAAGCGCGGGCTGATGAACCGCTTCTTCGGCAAGCTGGCGCGGCGCATCGACGAGCCATGGAAGATGTACCCGATCGGCGTCCTCTTCGGGCTCGGCTTCGACACGGCGACCGAGATCGCGCTGCTGGTGCTCGCGGGGACCGCTGTGGCGAGCAGCCTGCCCTTCTACGCGATCCTCTCGCTCCCGATCCTCTTCGCGGCGGGGATGAGCCTGTTCGACACGATGGACGGCTGCTTCATGAACTTCGCCTACGGATGGGCGTTCTCCCGGCCGATCCGCAAGGTCTATTACAACATCACGATCACCCTGCTCTCGGTCGCCGTCGCCTTCTTCATCGGCACGATCGAGCTACTCGGGCTGCTCGGCACCGAGCTCCACCTGTCCCGCGGCATCTGGGGCTTCCTGGCCGGCTTCAACATCAACACGGCCGGATTCGTCATCGTCGGCCTCTTCGTCGTCACCTGGGCGATCGCGTTGGCCGTCTGGCGCTTCGGCCACGTCGAGCAGCGCTGGGACGAGTCCGCCCAGCGCCACCGCGCGGCGCGCGGGGAGCTCGCCGCCTACTCGGCCGCGGAGGGCTGTCCGGCCGACGGGCGCGACGGCGTGGGCAAGCTCGACCCGGTAATCGCGTTCGATCCCTAGATCTTCTTAGTCCGCCAAACGCTTGACTTTGTGACAAGTTTTCCTGGACGTAGAAGGCTCGAAGGCGCATCTGTTCCTGAATGCGCACCCCGTCTCGCCTGGGATAACGGCCCGCTGGGGCCCACGGTCGGCTCGATGAGGGCGAGTTCGTGAGATGCGGCGTGTGCCGTGCGAGTCGTTACGCGCTCCCGACGGGCCTGTTTGTTCGCGCGCGCAACGGCTACGCGTTGCCGCACGAGGGACGGCTCTGCCGTCCCGACAACCTCAACGCAGCATCAGCTGCGCCGGGAGGAGGCCGGGGGGGCCTGCCCCCCTCCCGTTAGTGCTGCGTCTGCGAAATGGCATGGGTAGTCGTATGGGTCCTATCAAGTCACGGACGACCCCTTCGTCATCTCATGGGTGCTCGATGCGCCCCCAACCAATGGGAGCAGCGCCGGCGCTGTCGGATGAGTAGGGTCAGCTCCACCTACCCGATCAGGAGGCGCGCCATGGCAGCAGGACTCATTCTTCAGTTCGGTGAAGGAGTCGGCGAAGCGGAGTACAAAGCAGTGAACTCCGAGCTCGGGTTGGACCTGTACACCGGGCAAGGCAACTGGCCAGCGGGGATGCTGAGCCACTCCGCGGGCATGTCCGATGAGGGTTGGGTCGTGACCGAGGTCTGGGATTCCAAGGAGGCGCAGGCGGCGTTCATGGAGAGCCGGCTCGGCCCCGCTTTCCACGCTGTGAGCCTCCCCGCGCCCACTCGGGTCCTGTGGTACGAGATCGCCGCGAGCCAGCACCGCCACTGATCCAGCACCGCCACGGAGCCGGTGCCACCTGGGCTCCGTGCGCTGGACCCGTACCGGCCGCCAGTCGCCCATCGACGTGGCGCGCCCTAGCACTGGTAACGACAACCCGAAGCCCTTTGTCTGGCACAGGAGCGCCGAGGAGATCATCGAGCCGGTTCGGCGCGGGCGTGCCGCCGTTACCCGAGTCAAATCCGCGACGGACCACTAACGGGAGGGAGGGCAGGCCCCCCCGGCCTCCTCCCGGCGCAGCTGATGCTGCGTTGAGGTTGTCGGGACGGCAGAGCCGTCCCTCGTGCGGCAACGCGTAGCCATTGCGCGAGCGAACAAACAGGCCCGTCGGGAACGGCGAGCGCGTAACGACTCGCACGGCACACGCCGCATCTCACGAACTCGCCCTCATCGAGCTGACCCTCGGCCCCAGCGGGTCGTTATCCCAGGCGAGACTGGGTGCGCATTCAGGAACATGATGCGCCTTCGAGCCTTCTACGTCCAAGAAAACTGGCTCTCCTGACCGATCCGTCTCGCTTTCCGCACATCCCGAACGTGATTACGCGTCCCAGCCCTCGGCTTGCTCCGTTGCGCTGATCTCGAGGGCCTCGAGCTCGGCGACGAGGTCTCGTAGCTGGCGTCCGGCCTCGATCCGGGGGCGATAGCGCTCGTTCTGCTCGGCGGTGAGCCAGCGGGTGAACCGCTTGTTGGCGCGGGTGTAGCTCCACTGCACGTAGGGCCCGTGGAGGACAGGCGGCTCCGCGTGGCAACGGCAGTTCGCCTTTCCGCAGCGCAGCGAGCGCTCGACGACGCTGCCGGGCAAGACGTGGTCGTTCTGTTCGAGGAAGGCGAGGAGCCGCGCACGCGCTCGGCGAACCCGGCGGTCAGCGCCTTCGCTCATCGGAGCTTCGCCACCCTGAGCATCCACCACCTCATGTCCTGCACTGTATACGGTGTAGGACATGCCCGCAACGAGAGATGGGGGTGGCGAGAGGTTCGAGCTTCGCTCCGAGCTGCTGGGCGCCATGCCGATCGTCAACCACTTCCTGAGGCGTCTCTCGGTGGCCGAGCTCTTCGAGCGCTACGTGCCCCACGAGGATCGCCGCATGAAGCTGGCGCCGGCCGTCGCCCTCGGGGTCGTGGTGCGCAACCTGGTGCTCCACCGAGAGCCCGTCTACGCGCTCGGCGAGTGGGCGGCTCCCTTCAGCCCGTCGGTGCTCGGGCTCGGCCCCGGCGAGGCGTCCCTGCTGAACGACGACCGGGTCGGCAGAGCCCTGCTTCGCTTGTTCGACGCCGATCGCGCGAGCCTCATGACGGCGCTCGTGCTGCGGGCCGTCGCCGAGTTCGAGGTCGACTGCGCCGAGCTGCACAACGACTCGACGTCGGTCACCTTCTCGGGCGCCTACCGCTCGGCGACCGGGGCTGTCCGGGGCGGCAAGGCGACCGCGCCGATCGCCTTCGGCCACAACAAGGACCACCGCGCCGATCTCAAGCAGCTGGTGTGGATCCTCACCGTCTCCGCCGACGGGGCGGTGCCGGTCGCCTACCGCGTCGAGGGCGGCGCCACCAACGACGACACCACCCACGTCCCCACCTGGGACGCCCTCGTCAAGCTGCTCGGGCGGACCGACTTCCTCTACGTGGCCGACACCAAGCTCGCCAACCGTGAGGCGATGGCCCACATCGCCGGACACGGCGGGCGGTTCGTCACCGTGCTCCCCCGGACACGCAAGGAGGACGCCTTCTTCCGGTCCTGGATCCAGGACCACAGCCCCACCTGGGCAGAGGCTGCCCGCCGGCCGTCGCGCCGGCCTGGCGAGGCCGACAACCTCTGGAGGACCACGCCCTCGCCGGTCCCTTCGGCCGAGGGCCACCGCATCGTGTGGGTCCACTCGAGCCTCGAGGCCGCCCTCGACGCCGACTCCCGCCAGTCGCGCATCCAGCGGGCGGTCAGCGCCCTCTCGGATCTCGCCGCTCGGGTGTCCTCGCCGAAGTCACGCTGGCACACGCGCACGGCGGTCGAGGCCGCCGCAGCGCGCGAGATCGCATCGGCGAACGCCGCGCGCTGGGTGAGCGTCGCGGTGCAAGAGCACGAGGAGGAATCCTTTCGCCAGGAGCGCCGGGGGCGGCCAGGAGAGGAGACCCGCTACCGCAGGACCACCCGCACCCGCTTCACGCTCACCTGGAAGGTGGACACCGCGCTCGTCGCCTACGACGCCAAGTCCGACGGTTGCTTCCCGCTCGTCACCAACGACACCGGCCTGAGCGACGCCGAGGTTCTCGCCGCCTACAAGTACCAGCCGCACCTCGAGCGGCGCCATGCACAGCTGAAGGGCGTCCAGCTCGTCGCCCCCGTCTTCTTGAAGGACGTGGCGCGCATCGAGGGACTCTTGTGCTGCCACTTCGTCGCGCTCCTCGTTCAGGCGCTCGTCGAGCGCCAGATCCGACGCGCCATGGCCGCGAGCGGCACCGCATCGATCCCCCTCTACCCCGAAGACCGCGAGTGCGGCGCGCCGAGCGCACCGCGGATCTTCGAGATCTTCAGCGGCCTCGCCCGCCACGAGCTCGTCAGCAACAAACGGATCGTGCAGACCTTCGCTCCCGAGCTGACGCACCTCCAGGCCCAGGTGCTCGATCTCCTCGAGGTGCCACACAGCGCCTACGGCGTCATGTCATGAAATCCACGCCGGGATGTGCGGAAAGCGAGATCCGTGGGTGCCTGAGTAGCCCATCCGCGGGTGCACCCCGCCTGCTTCCTAGATTCCGAGCTGTCTGAGGGCTTGGAACAGGAGGGCAAGCGGGGTGCGGAACTTGAGCGTATGGCAGCGGCTGCTCGGCCTCACGCGCACGGTGGTCGAAGGCGTCGAGCTCGACGAGCAAGCCGGGGTGATCGTCGTTGCTGTGCGGCCGTCGAAGGGGGCCACGCGGCGTTGTGGGCGCTGTGGGAGACGGGCTGGCCTCTACGACCGTGGTCAGGGGCGACGGCGCTGGCGCACCCTCGACGTCGGAGAGCTCCGCTGCTACCTCGAGGCCGATGCGCCGAAGGTGCGCTGTTCGAACCACGGGGTGACCGCGGCCGAGGTGCCCTGGGCGCGCCACGGCGCAGGGCACACGAGGGCCTTCGACGACACCGTCGCCTGGCTGGCGGTCCAGTGCTCGAAGAGTGCCGTCGTCGAGCTCATGCGGATCGCCTGGCGCAGCGTCGGCGCGATCGTGACAAGGGTCCAGGCCGACATCGACGCGACAGTCGACCGGCTCGCGGGCTTGTCGCGCATCGGGATCGACGAGATCAGCTACAAGCGCGGGCACCGCTACATCACCGTAGTGGTCGACCACGATTCTGGACGGCTCGTCTGGGCAGCTCCAGGTCGCGACGAGGCGACGCTGCGGGGATTCTTCGACCTGCTCGGCACCGAGCGCTGCACGGCGGTCACCCACGTCTCAGCCGACGCCGCGGAGTGGGTCGCGAAGGTGGTGGCCCAGCGCTGCCCGCAGGCGTTGCGCTGCGCGGATCCCTTCCACGTCGTGGCGTGGGCGACCGACGCACTCGACGTCGTGCGCCGGGAGGCTTGGAACGCCGCCTCGGGCCGGCGTCACGTCGATGCCGTCACCGGTCGGCTGCAGGCAGCCACCGGGATGGCTCGCTCGATCAAGCGGGCCCGCTACGCCCTCTGGAAGAACCCCGAGAACCTGACCGTCAACCAGGCGGCCCGCCTCGCCTGGATCGCGAAGACCGACCCTCGTCTCTACCGTGCCTACCTGCTGAAGGAGGGGCTGCGGCACGTCTTCGTCGTGAAGGGCGAGGCCGGCAAGGAGGCCCTCGACGCCTGGATCCGATGGGCGAGGCGCTGCCGCATCCCCGCCTTCGTCGAGCTCCAGCGCAAGATCGTCAAGCACCGCGAGACGATCGACGCCGCCTTGGACTGCGGCCTGTCGAACGCGTTGATCGAGTCGACGAACACCAAGATCCGACTCCTCACCCGCATCGCCTTCGGTTTCCGCTCACCGCAGGCCCTCGTCGCCCTCGCCCTGCTCGCGCTCGGCGGCTACCGGCCCGACCTCCCGGGTCGCAGACGACCCACTCATTGAGCAGGAGAGCCAGAAAACTTGTCACAAAGTCAAGCGTTTGGCGGACTAAGAAGATCTAGGCGCAGGGACGCAGTCCCCACGCTCGCGTTACGAGCGCCGTCAGCCCCGGGAGCCGAGCGGTGGGCGCCGGAGGTGCCACTCCGTCGCCTGCTCGTAGGCGTGCGCGGTGCGCAGCGCCACCTCCTCGCCACCGCGACGGGCCACGACCTGGAGGCCGACCGGCAGGCCGGCGGCGTCGAAGCCGCAGGGCACGCTCACGACCGGGAATCCGGTCACGTTGAAGATCGACGTGAGCCGCGTGAGGGACGTGCTCGGCGTCGACCGAGCGCCCCCCGACCGCCAGGTCGCCGTCGGTCGCGCCGATGCTCGGTGCCGTGATCGGCTCGGTTGGCACGACGAGCACGTCCACCCCGGAAAGCGCCTGTTCCAGGCTGGCTACGACCGCGGCGAGCCTGGAGTGGATGCGGGTGACCTCGGCGGCGCCGGGCGGGGGGAGCGAGATCCTCGCGAGCACCCTCGGCCCGACGTCGGCGGCGTGCTCCGCCAGGATCGGTCCGTGGAACGGCGCTGCCTCGGCGCCCACCAGCGCGAAGACGTCGTCGACGACGTCGGGCGGCACCTCGGCGGCGACGTCGGTCACCGCGCAGCCGAGCGAGCCGAGAGTGCCGAGCGCCTCCTCGAACCTCGCGGCGACGTCGGGGGCCACCAGGTCGAGGAAGTACTGGCGCACGACGCCGATACGCGTCCCGGCGACCTCGCCCCCGCACGCCGCCGCATAGCGACCGCCGGACCAGCCGAGGTTCGGACCGGCGATGGCGTCGAGGAGCAGGGCGGCGTCTGCGACCCTGCGCGCCAGGGGCCCGGCGTGGTCGAGGCCGGGCGCCAGCGGCACCACGCCGCGCAGGCTCGACGAGTCCGTACGTCGGCTTGACGCCCACGCAGCCGCTGAACGACGCGGGGATGCGGATGCTGCCGCACGTGTCGCTGCCGAGCGCCCCGGCGGCCATCGAGGCCGCGACGGCGGCGGCCGAGCCGCCCGACGATCCACCGGGACGCGCGTCGTGTCCCACGGATTGCGCGTCGGACCGAAGTGCTCGTTCTCGGTCGTCCCGCCCATCGCCAGCTCGTGGGTGTTGTGCTTACCGAGCAGCACCGTGCCGGCATCCGCCAGGCGGGACGCCGCCTCCGCGTCGACGGTCGGCACTCGGTGGGCGAAGACCTTCGATCCCGCCGACGTGAGGATGCCCGCCGTGTCGTAGAGGTCCTTCAGGCCGATCGGGATGCCGTGGAGCGGGCCGCGTCGCTCCCCCGCCGCCAGCTGCTCCGTGGCGCGCCGCGCGTCGTCGAGCGCCCGCTCCGGCGTCACGGTGATGTAGGCGTTCAGGACGGGTTGGAAGCGGTCGATCCTGGCGAGGTAGGCCTCGGTGAGCTCGACCGGCGAGAGCCCGCCCGTCGCGATCAATGCGGACGCCTCGGTGATCGTGAGGTCCGTGGCCTCGGACGTCATGCGGTCACCGCTCCTCGCATCGGCACGGCGGGGAGCGTAGGGGACGCGGGCGGCGGGCGTCAGCCCGCGTCACGACCGGCGCGGCGGAGTGCGCGGCGCATGTAGACGCGCGTCGTCGGATCGAGACCGTGGGCCGTCTCCGCCTCGCGCCGTGCCGCGGAGTCCCGCGGAGAGCTCACCGTCGCCGAGGGTGGCGAAGCCCAGGTGCTCGTAGAGGAGCCGGTTCCAGGCCACGCCGTCGAACGTCGTCAAGGTGACGGCCGCGAGCTGGCAGGACACGGCCCAGCGCTCCACCTCGTCGAGCAGGGCGCGGACGATCCCCTTCCCCGAATGCGCGGGGACCACGCTGATCTGCTCGACGTGCGCGCAGCCGTCCACGGCGTCGACCACCACGTAGCCCACGGCCTCGTCCGCCCCGTCCACCGCGACCCACGCGCGTCCGGCCTTTGCGTACGCCGCGAGATCGGCCGCCGGCATCGGCTCGGCAGCTGCAACGTCGTCCATGCCGATGTCGAGGAACCGGGCGCCGGCGAGGCGCTCGAGACCCGCAGCCGCTCGGCATCGGAAGGTCACGCGGAGCGGATCACACCCGTCCTCTAGCACGACGCATACGGCCCGTCACGTCCACGACGGTCGACGGACGGCGCGTACGCGTCCGGGGGCTCCGGAAATGCGGTCAGCGGGGCGCCTCGCACGCGGTCGAGCACGGCGTGACTGGGCACTGGACGTCGGGCACTGGACGTCGGGCACTGGGCACGACGCCAGCCGGCCTGCGACGCGCTCGACGTCGCGAGGATGCCCGGAATCTACCGGTGATCGTCCCCGCCGCGGCCTCGAGCTCGCGAGCCGGTGGGAGCTCGCCCGAGCCGCCCTCTGCTGCGCGCCGCGGCCGGCCGCCCTACCGTGGGACGGTGGCCAGCGACGAGGAGATCGACTTCCCGGCCGGCAACCCCGACGAGCGTGAGCTGCTGCTGAGCTGGCTCGACTACCTGCGGGGCGCGGTCGTGCGCAAGGTCCGGGGCTTGGACGACCGCGACGCCCGCTGGTCGCCGGAGGGCCGTCTGCTCCCCCTGCTCGGCGTCGTCAACCACCTGACCCACGTCGAGTGGCGGTGGATCGACGGCGGGATGCTCGGTGAGGACGTCAGCCGGAGCGAGGAGGAGTTCCGCCCTGGCCCCGAGCTCACCGTCGCTGGCGCCCTCGCCGCATACCGGGACCGGGCGGCGCTGACGAACGCAGCGGTCCGGGCGATGCCGTCGCTCTCGCAACCGTGCGGGCGCGCCGAGGGCACCGACCTGCGCTGGGTGCTCCTCCACCTGATCAACGAGACGGCGCGCCACGCCGGTCACGCCGACGCGACGCGCGAACTGCTCGACGGCGTCACCGGCGAGTGACCGCGCCCACCCGGGGCACCGGGACGAGAACGGACCGGCACCAGGTCGTCGTCGTCGGCGGCGGGCCCGTCGGGATGGCGCTCGCTCTGGAGCTTGGCCGGCGCGGCACCTCCTGCGCCGTCGTCGAGCGCCGCCTGACGCCCCAGGCCATCCCGAAGGGCCAGAACCTCACGCAACGCACGCTCGAGCACTTCTACAACTGGGGTTGCGTCGAGGAGCTGCGCGCGGCACGCGTCCTGCCGCCCGGGTACCCGATCGGAGGCGTCGTCGCCTACGGCGACCTGATGAGCGAGTACTGGCATGCCCCTCCGGGACGCGAGGCCGTCGGGGCGTACTACTTCCAGAAGAACGAGCGTCTGCCCCAGTGCGCGACCGAGACCGTCCTGCGGGCGCACGCCCGCGAGCTGCCCGCCGTGACCACGCTGTTCGGATGGTCGGTGGTCGGCGTCGGCCAGGACGAGCGCGGCACACGCGTCGAGATCGTGGCGGACGGTGATCCGGGTGAACGGCGCTCGCTCGAAGCCGACTACGTCGTCGGCTGCGACGGTGCGCGGTCCATGGTGCGCGAGCAGATGGGCATCGACCGCGCCCGCGCCGACTTCGACCAGCGCATGGTGCTGGCCGTATTCCGCTCCCGGGCGCTCCACGAGGGGCTCGCGCGCTTTCCCGAGCGGACGACCTACCGGGTGCTCCATCCCGACCTCAAGGGATACTGGCGCTTCTTCGGCCGCGTCGACGTCGGCGAGGGCTGGTTCTTCCACGCGCCGGTTCCCGCCGACGCCTCGGTGGAGCGGCTCGACGTCCGCGGGCTGCTCGAGGCCGCAGCCGGCTTCCCGTTCACCTGCGAGCTCGACTACGTCGGTCTGTGGGACCTGCGCGTCGAGGTCGCCCGCGTCTACCGCAACGGCCGGGCGTTCATCGCGGGCGACGCCTGCCACAGCCATCCTCCCTACGGCGGGTACGGCCTGAACTCGGGCATCGAGGACGCGGTCAACCTCGGGTGGAAGCTCGCGGCGGTCCTCGAGGGGTGGGGAGGCGAGCACCTGCTCGACAGCTACAGCGAGGAGCGACAACCGATCTTCGCCGAGACCGGCAGGGAGGTCATCGCCGCGGGGATGGAGAGGGACCGCGCGTTCCTGGAGCGTTACCGGCCCGATCGTGACCTGGCGGAGTTCGAGCAGGCCTGGGCGACCCAGATGGCGAACGCCGACACTGGGCCCCAGTGGTACGAGCCGCACTACGAGGGGTCGTCGATCGTCTCGGGCCCGCCCGGGTCCCGCTGTGGGGTGCGGGGCGAGCACTCGTTCGCGGCGAGGCCCGGGCACCACCTCGCGCCCCAGCGTCTCTCCGACGGCCGGGACGTGTTCGAGGCCCTCGGACCCGGCTTCACCTTGCTGGCCTTCGGGGCCGACGGTGCCGCCGCAGCGGGATTCGAGCGCGACGCGGCATCGCTCGGCCTTCCGCTCGAGGTCCTACGCGACCGCTACGGCCGGACGGCATACGAGTCGAGGCTGATCCTCGTCCGTCCCGACCAGTACGTCGCATGGGTCGGCGACGGCGCGCCGGAGGACCCCAACCGCCTCCTGCGACAGGTCGCCGGCACCCGTCCCGCAGGCTGAGGCTCCTCGAGCCCGAGGGAACGCTCGGGTTCCTCCCCACACCTGCGCCTGACCCTCGCCTCAGTCCCCGATCGCCCGATAGGCGCAGCTCCAGAAGTCGCGGAACGCCTCGGGCGGCTCGGGCGAGGTCATCTCCCGCTGGGTCAGCAGGATGCCCGTCAGACCACTCTCGACGTCCGACCGCCAGCTGGTGCCGGTGCCGCCGTTCCAGCCGAACCCGCGGGGAATGCCCGCCTGCGCTACGCCGGACGCCGGCACCGCCATGCCGAACCCCCAGCCCTCCTCGGCGCCGAGGATGATGCCGGCGCCGCGCCGCTGCTCGCGGGTCAGGTGGTCGGTGGTCATCAGCTCCACCGATCGCTCCGAGATGAGACGTTCCCCGCCGACCACGCCCCCCTCGAGAAGCATCTGGACGAACGACCAGTAGTCGTCGACGGTCGAGACCAACCACCCCGCGGCGTTCGGGAGCGCCGGGGTGCGGCTCCAATAGCTGTCTGCCACGCCGTCGAGGACGGAGAGCACGCCTGAGGCCGGATCGGGCGAGTACGCCGTCGTCAGCCGGTCGAGCTGGCCTGCAGCGACGCTGAACCCCGTGCTGCGCATCCCGAGCGGCTCGAAGATGCGCTCGCGCAAAAACGCCTCGAGCGGCTTGCTGGCCGCGCGTTCGAGCAGGATCCCGAGCACCTGGGTCCCCGTGTTGTACAGCCACCGCTCGCCCGGCTGGCACATCAGGGGCAAGGTCCCGAACCGTCGCATCCACTCGCCCGGGCCGTGCGGAGTCGGGGGCCACGGCGGACCGAGCGTCATCAGCCCGAGCTCTTCTTCGGCCCTCTGGATCGGGTACGTTCCCGGCGCGGCCAGGACCGTGCCGAAGCCCATCCGGAACGTGAGCAGATCGTCGAGGGTGATCGGGCGGTGCGCCGGCACCGTGTCGTCGAGCGCCGCGTCGAGGCTCCTGAGCACCCGCCGGTCTGCCAGCTCGGGCAGCAGGTCGTCGACCGCGCCGTCCAGGTGCAGCGTGCCGTCGTCGACGAGGAGCATCGCCGCCGCCGCAGCGATGGGCTTGGACAGTGAGGCGATGCGGAAGATCGCATCGCGCGCCAACGGCTCGGCGTCGCCGAACGCCTTGGTGCCGATCACCTCGACGTGGACGGTGCCGTGACGGGCGACCAGCGCGACGAGACCGGGCATCGCGCCGCGCTCGACGTGGCCTGCCATGACCGAGCGCAAGCCCGCGAGCGCCTCCCCGGACAGCCCCGTTGTGGCCATTCGTCACGCTCCTCACGTTGGGCGCGCCTTCCGCGACGGCGACGACGCCGCGGGCCGAGCGCCTCGCGGGCGGCACCGGCCGCGTACCTGACGAGCCATGGTGCCACCTGGCGGGCCCGTCCACCCGATCGGCAGGCCACTAGCGTGCGACGAGTGAGCCTGAGGCGACGGGACGGCGGCAGCCCGTCCGGCGCCACCGTGCGACCGCCCGAGCGGGCCATCCCGTTCAAGATCGTGCTCGTGCTCGGGGCCCTGTCAGCGCTCGGCCCGCTCGCCAACGACACCTATCTGCCAGCGCTTCCCTCGCTCACCCGCGACCTGCACAGCTCGACCGCCGCGGCACAGCTCACCCTCACCACGTGCTTCATCGGCCTCGCACTCGGCCAGCTGCTCGTCGGACCGCTGAGCGACCGGAAAGGACGTCGCGTCTCGCTGCTCGCCGGCGTCGCGACGTTCACGGCGGCCTCGGCGGCGTGCGCCGTCGTGCCCGACGTCTGGGTGCTCGTGGTGCTGCGCCTCATCCAGGGCGGCGCCGCCGCGGCGGCGATCGTCGTGGTGCGCGCCGTGGTGCGCGACCTCAGCTCGGGGGCGGCCGCCGCCCGGCTCTTCTCGCTGCTGATGCTCGTGAACGGGCTCGTCCCGATCCTCGCTCCGCTCGCGGGCGGACAGCTCCTGCACGTGACCGACTGGCGGGGCATCTTCGCCGCGCTCGCGGCGGCCGGCGCCCTCCTGCTGTGCATCGGCCTCGCGGCCCTCCGTGAGACGCACCCGCACGAGCTACGGCGGACCTCGAGCGGCCTGGCGTCGACCCTCACCACCTACGGGAGGTTGCTCGCCGATCGCCGCTTCCTCGGCTACACGCTCACGCAGGGTCTGTCGATGGGAGCGATGTTCGCCTACATCTCAGGCTCGCCGTTCGTCCTGCAGACCGTCTTCCATCTCTCGCCCCAGCTGTTCAGCGTGGCCTTCGCATCCAACGCGTTCGGCATCCTGGCGGCTAGTCAGGTCTCCGGGCACCTCGTGCGGCACGTCCACCCGGCGAGGATCTTCACCGCGGGCGCGCTGTCCTGCGCGGCGGGAGGTGCCGGGCTCCTCGTCGCGGTCGTCGCCCACGCCGGGGTGTTCGGCGTCCTCGTCCCGCTCTTCCTCACCGTCGCGAGCATGGGTTTCATCCTGCCGAACGGCGCGGCGCTCGCCCTCCAGGACCACCCGAAGGAATCCGGCAGCGCGTCGGCGCTCGTCGGCAGCGCCCAGTTCCTCATCGGTGCCGCCGTCGCCCCCCTGGTCGGGATCGCCGGGCCGCACACCGCGCTGCCGATGGCCATCGTCATCTGCCTCCTCGGCGCCGGCTCGGCCGCCGCCGTGCTGCTCACCCGTACGGTCGAGCGCCTCCGCGTGGCGCCGGCGACGCTGCCCGGGACGGCGACGCCGCCGCCCTGAGCCCCCCGAGCGGCCGGCCGCTCACAGCCCCATCACCTCCATCGGCACCGCGTACTCGCAGCCGGCCCGCCGCCCGCTGCCCGCGGCACCACCTCGCAGGAAGGCGTCGGGGTCGAAGTCGTCGCCGAGGCCGGCGATGTACGCCGCGTGGCAGCGCAGCGACTCCACGCCGCGGTCGATGTGACCGGTCACGTCGACCGCGTGCGTCGGTGCCGGCGACGCGAAGAAGCATGTCATGCGGACCCCGCTCCAGGGCTCGATCCCCTGCTCGGCGAGCTCGCGGAAGACCCAGCGGTTCCCGGCGTCTCGGATCGCGTCGATGACCGCGAGGCCGACGGCACGGTGGTCGGCCATGTTGACCCAACCACCCATCTCCAGACGATGGCTGAGCGAGAGGACGGCATCGGGACGTGTCCGGCGGATCGCAGTCGCGATATCCCGTCGAAGGCGCAGCCCGTACTCGACGATGCCGTCTTCGTGGTCGAGGAAGTCGACCTCCCGGACGCCGACGACCCGGGCGCTCGCCCGCTCCTCCTTCTCGCGCAGCGGACCCGCGCGGTTCCGGCTCGACCCCGTCGATCCCCGCCTCGCCCCGCGTGACGAGCAGGTAGGAGACCTCCTTGCCCTGTGAGGTCCAGCGCGCCACCGCGCTCGCCGCCCCGTACTCCAGATCGTCCGGATGGGCCACGACGGCGAGCATGCGGTGCCAACCTTCGTCCAGCAACGGCAGCGGCGCCTCGGCCGGTCCTCCGCCCGGGGGCTCCGCCCCCCGGGTCCGTGCGCCTTCGCTCGAGCCCATCGCGCTGCCTCCGTGCCGCCGATCCTGGGGTTCATGCCGCCGGTCGCGGCACGTTAGCGCCCGGGTCACCGGGCTCCCGGGCCGAGGCCGGTGCGCTCGCAGCCCGGTACGCTCGCAGCATGGAGCTCGGCAACGTCGGGGTCTGGACCACTGCGCTCGACCTGCAGCCCTCGGTGCTGGCCCGTCAGGCGGCACGCGACCTGGAGCGCCTCGGCTACGGCGCGATCTGGGTTGGCGAGGCCGTTCGTCGAGAGCCCTTCGCGAACGCCGCGATGCTCCTCTGCACGACCGAGCGCATCGCCGTCGCGACCGGCATCGCCAACATCTGGGCTCGCGACGCCCAGGCCATGGCGGCCGGCCAACTGACCCTCGCCGAGGCGTTCGACGACCGCTTCTTGCTCGGTGTCGGCGTCTCGCACCAGCCGCTCGTCGACACGCGGGGCCATCACTACGAGCGGCCCCTGGAAGCGATGTCGGCCTACCTCGACGCGATGGACGCCGCCCGCTTCGACGCGCCCCGCCCGGCGACGCGCCCGCTGCGGGTCCTCGCCGCGCTCGGTCCGCGGCATGCTCGAGCTAGCGGCGGCACGCGCCGACGGAGCACACCCCTACCTCGTCCCGGTCGAGCACAGCGCGTTCGCCCGTTCGGTGCTCGGCCAGGGCCCGCTCCTCTGCCCGGAGCAGGCCGTCGTGCTGGAGGGCGATCCCGGGCACGCGCGGCGCATCGCCCGCCGGCACCTCGGCGCCTATCTGCGTCTGCCCAACTACGTCCGGAACCTCCGCCGCCTGGGCTTCTCCGAGGAGGACGTCACGGGCGACGGGAGCGACCGGCTCGTCGACGCCATCGTCGCCTGGGGGGACACGGAGAACGTCGCGAGCCGGGTGCGCGAACACCTTCAGGCAGGCGCCGACCATGTCGCCGTGCAGCTGCTCGCCGACGAACCGGGCGCCCTGCCTTCCGAGGGCTGGGCCGTGCTCGCCCAGGCGCTCGGCCTCACGCCCCGCTCCTGACGCCGCGGGTCTGGCGGTGGGTGACTCCACCACGAACCGGGGCCACGGTCGGGGCGCTGTCCTCACTGGCCACGGCGGCACCGGGCCGCACCGTGCGGACGCCCGCCTCGCCCGCAGCGCCCGCAGCGGGCGAGGAGCCACCGACGGGCGCCGGGAGCCCCGAGCCGTGGAGGATCGACTCGGCCGCGTCCCCGCTCGGCGAGATCGTGATCGACGCGACGCGCTGCTCCGCGTGCGGTTGCTGCGCACGCGCCTGCCCGACGGGCGCGCTCGCTGCACGAGAGAGGGACGGCGCAGCGCTGCTCCTCTCGGTCGACGCGTCGGCGTGCGGCGCCTGCGTCGGCGCATGCCCCGAGGACGCCGTCTCGCTCCGGCGCGTCGTCGACTCCTCGAGCCTCGCCGGAGGGCGCCGGGCGCTTGGCGAGATCGGGCGCGCCGGTCGCTGCAGGCAGTGCGGGCAGCCACTCGCTGGCGGTCTCGCCGCCCCGGTCGTCGGGGCCCGCCTCGCGGGCTCGCACGCTCAGCTCGCGAAGCGCCTCAGCGACGAGGGCCGGTGCGCCGAATGCCTGCTCAAGGTCTGGTGATCCCGCCGCCGAGGGCCCGGTGAGGTGGCGGGCCCGTCGAGCTCGTGGCCTCGACCCCGCCGTGAGTGCCGCTTCGTGCGCTCAGCTCGCGCCAGCACGGATCCCTGCCCTGACCTCCGGCGGCGACGTGGCGAAGTCGCCCGCGGTCGGCTCATCGCCGCGCCGCGAGCACCTCCTCGATCCAGGAGAACGCCGCGACCGCAGCCGGGAACCCGCAAGTGCTCACCGTCAGCGCGGCGACGTGCAGGACCTCGGCCTCCGAGGCGCCGGCCTGCAGCGCCTTGCGCGCGCGTTCGATCGCACTGCGCCCTCCGCCATCGCCCCGATGGCGATGCCGAGCTTGACGAGACGTCGTGTCCGCTCGTCGAGCGGCCCGGCGCCGTCGGCGACCGTGCCGAGCGCGTCGAGACCCTCGGCGATGCCGGGGAACCTGTCCCGGAAGCGAACGTAGACGTCTGGGAGGTACTCACTGCTCATCGCGGCCTCCTCGCTCAGCCGGGCCCGGCATCCCGACACCGCCGGCCCGCGGCGACCCGCCGGGAGCGCCGATGTGCGGGGACGCCGGACCGCCGGTCATCGCGCCAACGCGGTCAGCTGCGCCGTGTGGCCTTCGACGTGGAAGGGCTTGAGCAGCGTGGCGAACGGGATCGGACGCTCGACGCGGATGCGCCCGCCGTCCATGAGGATCGCCGGCACGTTCACGTCGAGCCGGGACTCGTCGAGCTGTCGCGCCAGCGTCAGCACCTCGTGACCCGAGCGCTCAACGAGCCGCACGAGCTCGTCGAAGCCCCCCGCCGAGCCGGCGATCGCCTCGAGGTACGCGAGCGACTGGGTCGGGCGGTTGTCGATGACGGGCACCCGACCCGCCAGCAGCTCGGCTGCTGCGGCGGCGACCATGCGGTCGCTCGCCACGACGTGCGCGAGGACCTGATCCGCGCTCCATTCGCCGGGATCGGGGGACGTGAAGCTGCCCGGCGCTGCCGCTTCCAGGAGGCCGGCGAGCGCCTGCTCGAGCTCCGCGAATCGGGGCACTAGCGGGCGTCGGGCTTCCCGCCGTCGCCGGTGGACTTGGCATCGGGGTCGCCCTCCGCCATGCCCTTCTTGAACTCGTGGGACGCACTGCCGAGCCCGCGGGCGAGCTTCGGGAGCCGGCTCGCCCCGAAGAGCAGTACGAGGGCGACGACGACGATGACGATGATCCCGTCGGGCCCCAGAATGTTGGCGAGCATCTCCGTCAGCTCCTCCGGCGGTATGACGCCCGCCTGGAGCACGATCATGCACCACGAGCGACCCCTCCGGATACCGACCAAGGTCCCGCTTCAAGGACCCCGGGCGCCCGCGGGTCCGGGGCGCCCTAGCTGCCACCCGGTTGCCGGTCCCCGGTTAGGCAACTATCTTTTGCGCTAGTCAATCGACACTTGCCTACTTCCGAGGAGGGCACGCCCGTGCGAGACGGCCGGCACCGGAGGACGCCAATCGAGGCACGGACCGCCGCGTCGGGACGCCTCGGTGCCCGGCGGGGCGTTCCGGGCCGCACCCGTTCCCGCACACTGGGCCGGTACTCGATCGCACTGGTGCTGCCGGCGCTCGTGCTCGCTGCGGCGCCTGCGGCCGCCGGCACGACGAAGCGGCACTCCGGCAACGCCGACGTCCTCTACGCCTCCTCGCTCCAGGACACGCTCGAGAACGTCGTCGGCCCGCACTTCCACGCCGCCACCGGCTACACCTTCGTCGGCTTCTCCGGTGCCTCGGGCGCCCTCGCGAACGAGCTCATCGGCGGTGCGCTGCGCGGCGACGTCTTCATCAGCGCGAGCCCGTCGGTGAACCAGAAGCTCGAGGGCCCAGCGGCCGGCAACCTCGTCAGCTGGTACGTCGAGTTCGGCCAGTCGCCGCTCGTGCTCGGCTACAACCCGAACAGCACCTTCGCCACGGCGTTGAAGACCGAGCCCTGGTACAAGGTCATCACCCAGCCGGGCTTCAGGATCGGCAGGACCGATCCCACGATCGACCCGAAGGGCGCCCTCACCGTGCGCGCCCTCACGGCTGCGGCCGCCATCTACGACGACTCGCACCTCGCGGCGATCACGGCGACGAACGCCAACATCTACCCGGAGCAGTCGCTCATCGGCCTGCTCCAGTCGGGCCAGCTGGACGCCGGCTTCTTCTACTCGAGCGAGGCGAAGGCCGCGGGCATCCCGACGATCAAGCTGGGCAAGATCTTCCTCGCCGCCACGTACACCGTTACGATCCTGCGGGGCGCGCCGCACCCCGCAGCCGCGCTTGGCTTCGTCGAGTACCTCCTCGGCAGCAAGGGGCGCGCGCTGCTCGAGCGGGAGGGTCTCGAGGTCCTCCGGCCAAGGATCGAGGGAGCGACGAGCGACGTGCCGAGCGGCCTGCGAAAGCTCCTCGCCCTGAAGTGAGCCGACGGGCGCTGCACAGCCCCCTCACCTGGCTGAGCGGGCTGCTGGCGCTCTACCTCGCGGTCCCCGTCGCCGCGTTCGTCGTCCGCCTCGCGACCACCCACGACCGCGGGTTCACGGCGCCGGGCCTGTTCGACGCCCTCGGTGTCTCCCTGCTCACCGCGACCATCTCGGTCTCGATCATCGCCCTCCTCGGGACCCCGTTCGCCTGGCTGCTCGCACGCTCGCACGGCCGGTTCGCGGCCGTGCTCGGCGTCGTCGCCCAGCTGCCGCTCGCGCTCCCGCCGCTCGTGAGCGGGCTCCTGCTCATCTACGTCGTCGGCCCCTACACCTGGCTCGGTCGCCTGAGCGGAGGACGGCTCACCGAGTCCCTCGCCGGCATCGTCCTCGCGCAGACGTTCGTCGCGGCGCCCTTCCTCATCACGACAGCGGCGCGCCGCGTTCTCCTCCCTCGACCCGGGGCTGGTCGAGGTCGCGGCCACGCTCGGCCGCGGCCCGCTCTCGCGCTTCACCCTCGTCGCCGTCCCGGCGTGCCGCGACGCGCTCCGCGCCGGTCTCCTTCTGTCGTGGCTGCGCGCCTTCGGCGAGTACGGGGCGACGGTGATCGTCGCCTACCACCCGTACTCCTTGCCGGTCTTCACCTACCTGCAGTTCAGCGGCGCCGGCCTCTCACAGACCGAGGCTCCGACCGCGCTCGCCCTCGGCGCCGCTGCGGTCGTCGTCGCGCTCAGCCGCCTCCGTCCGCGCCGCCGGCGGCGGGTCGGCGAGCTGCCGCCGGCGAGCGCGCCGCGGCCGGTCCCGTTGGCGCCACTCGCCGTCGACCTCGCGCTCGACCTCGGCGAGTTCCGACTCGCGCTCGCCCACACGGCGACGAGCCCGCACCTCGCGATCCTCGGGCCGTCGGGCTCGGGCAAGTCGGTGACGCTGCGCTGCGCAGCGGGCCTGTACGGCGCGGCGCCGGGTCCCGTCCACTACGGCGAGCGCCTCGTGAGCGACATCCCCGTCGAGCGGCGCCGGGTCGGCTACGTGCCGCAGAGTCTCGCCCTGCTCCCCCACCTCACGGTGTGGCGGCAGCTGACGTTCGCCGTCGGCGCCGACGAGGGCCTCGCCGCGCACTGGCTCGCGCGGCTGCGCCTCGACGGGCTCGCTGACCGGTTCCCGCGCGAGCTCTCGGGCGGACAGCGCCAGCGCGTCTGCCTGGCGCAGGCGCTCTGCGGCTCGCCGGAGATCCTCCTGTTGGACGAGCCGTTCTCGGCGCTCGACGCGCCCTTGCGCGAGGAGCTCAGGCTCGAGCTCCGCCAGCTCCAGCGCGAGACTGGGCTGTCGACCGTCCTCGTCACCCACGACCCGGAGGAGGCCGCGGTGCTCGCCGACGAGATCGTCGTCATCGCCGGCGGCGCGCTCCTCCAGGCGGGGACCCGCCGGGAGGTGTTCGGGGCGCCAGCCTCGCCCGAGGTGGCCCGCCTCCTCGGCATCGCGAACATCATGAGGGGCACGATGCGAGCCGACGGCGCCCTCGTGGCAGGCGGAGCGGTGCTGCGGAGCGCCGGAGCGCTCGCCGGGCCCGCGCCGGGCTCCGCGGTGCTGTGGTGCATCCGGCCCGAACGTGTGCTGCTCTCCCCGGGAGGGGGCTTCCCGGCCGTCGTGGTCGACACCGTCGACCGCGGCGTCGCGATGGACCTCGTGCTGCGCGTGGCCGACGGCCTCGAGCTACACGCCCGCACCGATCACGACACCGGCCTTGAGCCGGGCGACCGGTGCGCCGGTGGAACTCCCGGCCGAGGCGATCACGGTCTGGGGGACGCCGGCGTGAACGGGCCGGGGCGTGACGGCCCACGCCAGGGCGGCGAGCGCCTGCGCGCCGCACGGCTCGCTCGAGGCATCACCCAGCGCGACCTCGCCGAGCTCGCCGGTGTCACCCGTCAGGCGGTCGCGGCACTGGAGGCGGGACGCTCCGAGCCGTCCCTCCGGGTCGCGTTCGCCCTCGCCCACGCCACCGGGTCGACGGTCGACGAGCTGTTCGGCCCCGGGGTGCGCGCGCCGATGGTGCGCGCCCGGCCGCTGGCGGCGCTCGGCGACCCCGGCGCGCGCGTCGCGCTCGCCCGCGTCGGCACGCCGCTCGTCGCGCTCCCGATGAGCGGCGATGCGGCGATGCGGGCCGGCTTCGCGCCGGCCGGCGGCGTCCTCGAGGACCCGCCCGACGGCATCCGCCCGCTCGGCGCCGGACGGCCCACGGTCGTCGTCGCCGGGTGCGACCCGGCGCTGCCGCTCGTCGAGGGGCCGCTCGCCGTGCTCGACCCGCCGGTCGCGTTCGCCTGGTGGCCCTGCGGGAGCGGCGAGGCCCTCGAGCTGGCGGCGTCCGGCGCCGTCCATGCGGCGGGGATCCACCTGCGCGACGACGCGAGCGGCAGCTACAACGTCGAGGCGGCACGCGCACGGCTCGGCGCTACGGGCGGGCTCGTCGTTGGCTTCGCCGCCTGGCGCGAGGGGCTCGTCGTGCGCCCCGGGCTCGGCGACCAGGTCGGGGGCCTCGCGGACGTTGCCCGGCTCGCGCTGCGCATCGTCAACCGCGAGCCGGGCTCCGAGGCGCGAGCGCTGCTCGATCGCACCTGCGAGGAGCTGGGACTTCGCGCCGCCGAGCTGGCCGGCTACGAGACGGAGGCCCGGGGGCACCTCCAGGTCGCCTCGGCGGTCGCGGCGCGCCTCGCCGACGTGGGGATCGCGAGCGAGCCGGCCGCCCGCGCGTACGGGCTCGGCTTCGTCCCCCTCGCCGACGAGCGCTACGACCTGGTCGTGCCCCGAGCGGTCGCCGACACCGCCGAGGTCCACGCCCTGCTCCGGGTGCTCGGCTCGTCGTGGCTGCGCGCCCAGCTCGGCGCGCTCCCCGGCTACGCGCCCGCCGCGCTCGGCGAGATCGTCGCGGTGCTGGACTGATGGGAGGCGCCGGCGAGCCAGGCGGCGGTGCCGCTCCGGTCGCCGCGGTCGCCGGGCTGCTCCTCACTGGCGGGCGGAGCCGGCGGATGGGCACCGACAAGGCCTCCCTCGACGTCGGCGGGCGCCGGCTGGCCGAGCTCGTCGGCGAGCGCCTCGGCGCCGTGGTGGCACCCGCCCTCGAGGTCGGGCCGGGGCGCTCGGGCCTGCCGTCGATCGCGGAGGAGCCCCCGGGGGAGGGGCCGCTCGTGGCGCTCGTCGCGGGGTGGCGGGCGCTCGTCGGCCTCGGCCACAACGGGCCCGTCCTCGTCGTGGCGTGCGACCTGCCGCTCGTGACCGTGGAGGTCCTGCGGCTCCTCGCCGCGTGGCCCGGGCCCGGCTCGGTGGTCCCGGTCGTCGGCGGCGCCCGCCAGCCCCTCTGCGCCCGCTGGGCGCGCGCCGACCTCGAGCGCGCCCGCGGCGGGCGCGGCCGGCGGGGCGCGCTCGCTGCAGGGGTTCTTCGGCCCCGACGTGCGCTTCCTCGACGAGGCGACGTGGGGAGCGGTCGCTCCTCCCAGCGTCTTCGCCGACGTCGACACGCCCGCCGACCTGGAGCGCCTCGGCCTGGCCTAAGCGGCCGGCACCGGGGCGGCGGGCCGAGGCCGGGAGGCCGCCAGTTACCATGGTTCGGTGACTCAGCTCAGCGCTACCGGCGACTGGGTCGAGGTTCGCGGTGACCAGCTCCCGATCGCCGACGTCCTCGCCTGGGCGGTCCAGCCGTCCTGCGGCGCGCTGAACGTCTTCTGCGGCACCGTCCGCGACCACTCCGCAGAGCGCCCGGGAGTCGAGCGCCTGGAGTACGAGGCGTACGCCGAGGAGGTCGAGCCGCGCCTCGCCGCCATCGCCGCGGCCCGCGCGAGCGCTGGCCCGACGTCGGGCGGATCGCGCTGCTCCACCGGGTCGGCACCCTCGTCGTCGGTGAGACCTCGGTCATCGTCGCCGTCTCCACCCCGCACCGCGCCGAGGCGTTCGAGGCCTCCCGCTGGTGCATCGACACCCTGAAGGCGACCGTGCCGATCTGGAAGCGCGAGGTCTGGGAGGGCGGGTCCGACTGGGGACTGTGCAGCCACGACGTGGATGAGGTCGCCGACCTCGCCGGCGAGCGCTGATCCCGTGGCCGCCCGCGAGCGCCCGGGACCGACCGTCACCCTGGATCAGGCGCGGACCCAGCTCCTGGCCGCTCTGCGGCCCCTCGCGCCACGTGCCGTCCCGCTCGACGAGGCGCTCGGGTGCGTGCTGGCCTCGCCGGTCGTGGCGGCGGAGGACGTCCCGCCCTTCGCCAACGCGGCGATGGACGGCTACGCGCTGCGCGCCGAGGACGCGGCGGTGGCGCCGGCGCGCCTGCGCCTCGCGGGGGCCGTCACCGCGGGCACCGTCGCCGACGTGGCGCTGCAGGCGGGCGAGGCGATCGCGATCACGACCGGCGCGCCCCTGCCGAAGGGGGCGGACGCGGTCTGCATGGTCGAGTGCACCCGCGCCGAGGGCGACGGAGTCGTCATCGAGGAGGCCGTCGCCCCCGGCGAGAACATCCGCTGGCCGGGCGAGGACGTCGCGCGGGGAGCCTCCTGTTCGAGAAGCGCACCGTCGTCGGGCCCGCGGACGTCGGCGTCCTCGCGAGCGTCGGCGTCACCGAGGTCAGCGTGTTCCCGAGGCCGCGCGTCGGGGTGCTGTCGACGGGCAGCGAGCTCGTGGAGGGCGGCGGCCCGCTCCGGCCGGGCCAGATCCACGACTCGAACCGGCACAGCCTGCTCGCGCTGGCGTGCTCGGCGGGCTGCGAGGTCGTCGACCTCGGCCTCGTCGCCGACGACGAGGGCTCCATCGCCCAGGCGGTGGAGCGTGGCGCCGGCCGCTGCGACGCCATCTTGACCTCGGGCGGCGTCAGCGTCGGCGTCGCCGACCACATGAAGACCGTCCTCGGCCGGCTCGCCGGGGGCTCGGTGCACTGGATGGAGGTCCTGATCCGCCCCGCCAAGCCGTTCGGCTTCGCCATACTGACGGGCTCGGGCCTTCCCGTGCTGTGCATGCCGGGGAACCCCGTCTCGGCGATGGTCAGCTTCGAGCTGCTGGCGCGCCCGGCGCTGCGCCTGATGGGGGGCCACGCGGTCCTGGAGCGGCCGGCCCTGCTCGCCCGCACCGAGGAGCCGCTGCTGCGGCGGAGCGACGGGAAGCTCCACCTGGTGCGGGTCGTCGCACGCGCCGACGCCGAGGGCCGGCTCCACGTGCGCCCGTCCGGCGGCGAGGGGTCGCACCTGCTGCACATGATGGCGCTCGCGAACGCCCTCGCCCTCGTGCCCGACGGCGAGGGCGTCGGCGGCGGACGAGGAGGTGCGGGTGCTGCTGCTCGACGCCGAGGAGCTCATGGCCGGCGAGGTGACGCCGTGAGGGCGGCGCCCGCCGTCCCGCCCCGCCCGCCCGTTGCGGTCCCGGTCACGATCGGCGCACCGAACGGCGCCGGGAGGGCCAAGGGCGCGCCGGGGGCGGCGGCGCGCGAGATGCCCGTCGACGGGCCGCTCGTCGACGTCTACGGCCGCGTCCACCGCGACCTGAGGCTCTCGATCACCGACCGCTGCAACCTGCGCTGCGTGCTACTGCATGCCCGAGGAGGGGGTGACGTTCCTGCCGCGGCGAGCAGCCTGCTGAGCTTCGAGGAGATCACCCGGGTCGCCGAGTGCCGCGCGAGCCTCGGGCTCGACGTCGGTCCGGATCACCGGCGGGGAGCCGCTCGTGCGCCGGGGCGTCGTCGAGCTGGTCCGCCAGGTCGCCGCGGTCGGCTTCGAGCGACCTCGGCGCTCACGACGAACGGCACCGAGCTCGCCCGGCTCGCGCCCGAGCTCGTCGCCGCAGGGCTCCACCGGGTCAACGTCAGCTGCGACTCGCTCCTGCCCGAGCGCTTCGCCGCGATCCGCCGCCGCGGGCGAGCTCGCACCGGTCCTCGCCGCGCATGGACGCCGCCGAGGCGGCGGGGCTCGGCCCGGTCAAGGTCAACGTCGTGCTGATGCGCGGGGTCAACGACGACGAGGTCGAATCGACTTCGCCGACGTTCGCCCGCGACGACGGGGCGCACCGTCCGCTTCATCGAGTTCATGCCGCTCGACGCGGACGAGGCCTGGAGCCGGAGCTCAGGTCGTGCCCGCCGAGGAGGTGCTCGCCCGGATCGACGCCCGTCTGGCCGCTCGAGCCCGTGCCGGCGCCGGACGCCGACGCCGCCGCCCCGGCCGAGCGCTACCGCTTCGTCGACGGCAAGGGCGAGATCGGCGTGATCGCCAGCGTGACCAGACCCTTCTGCGGCACGTGCGACCGCCTGCGGCTGACCGCCGACGGCGCGCTGCGCAACTGCCTCTTCGCCGACGAGGAGCTGTCGGTGCGCGACCTGGTGCGCCGCGGTGGCACCGACGGAGGACATCGCGCTGGTGATCCGCCGCTCGGTGTGGGCGAAGCTGCCCGGGCACGGCATCAACGACCCGGTCGTTCCTGCGCCCGGCGCGCTCGATGTCGATGATCGGCGGCTGAGCCGCCGGTGCCGAGGACCGGCGGCTGATCCGTGGCGGTGCTCCGCCTGTTCGGGCCGGCCCGCCTCGCCGCCGGCACGGACCGCTCCACCATCGGCGGTGCGACCGTGGCCGACGTGCTCGGCGAGGCCTGCGACCGCTACGGCTCGTCCTTCGCCGACGTGCTCGGGCAGAGCCGGGTGTGGGTGAACGGCGCTCCGGCCTCGGCCGAGGACCCGGTCGGCGACGCCGACGAGGTCGCCGTGCTCCCACCCGTCTCGGGCGGCTAGCGGGCCGGGCGGTTGGGCGCGTGCGCGGCCGCTTCGTCGGGATGGCGGTCCCGCTCGCCTGCCAGCAGCGCCAGCGCGTGGGGCAGCACGTCGAGCACGGCCTCGAGGCACTCGACCGCCCCGCCGGGCGACCCCGGCACGTTGAGGACGAGGGCCTGGCCGACGGTGCCGGCGACGGCGCGCGACAGCCGACCGAGCGGGTTGACGAGCCGCGTCGCCTCGGCGAGACCGGGGGCCTGTCGCTCCAGCACCGTCAGGGTCGCCTCGGGGGTGAGGTCCCGGGGACCGAAGCCGGTCCCCCCGGTCGTGACGACCAGGCCGGCGAAGCCGGCGACGGCCTCCCGCAGGGCTGCCCCGACCGGCTCCACCCCGTCGGGGGTGACGACGCGGGCGACGACCTCGAAGCCGGCACGCTGGAGACGCTCGGCGAGCGCCGCGCCGGAACGGTCCTCGCGCCCACCGGCGAACGCCGCATCCGATGCGGTGATCACCTTGGCTCTAAGGGTGGCCACGTCGCTATCATGCCCGACGATGACGCTGACCGACCGGGACTGGCTGCGCCGCTTCGCGGCCGAGCTCGGCGTGCGCGAGCCGACGGAGGACGAGATCCAGTCGCTGCTCGCACTCGCCGGCACCGCGGCCCACGCCTCCGAGCGCACGGCGGCCCCGCTCACGTGCTGGCTCGTCGGCGTCGCCGGGACCGACCCCGCCGAGGGCCGCGCCACCGCCGAGCGGCTCGCCGCCGAGCTCGACCACTGAGGATCACGTTGCCTCCCGCGCCGCGGCTCGCGCACGCCGGGCGGGACAGCGCCGGGGAAGCTCGCTAGCGATGGCACCCGAGGAGCTGACCCATCTCGACCGACACGGGCACGTCCACATGGTGGACGTCACCGGCAAGCCCGTCACCCGGCGGCGGGCCCGCGCCTCGTGCCGCGTCCTGATGGCACGCTCGACGGTGCTCGGCCTGGCCAGCCGCAACGTCGGCGGCGGGGACGTGCTCGAGATGGCGCGGATCGCGGGGATCCAGGCGGCGAAGCGCACCTCGCAGCTCATCCCACTGTGCCACCCCCTGCTCCTCGGTGACGTGCAGGTCCGCTTCTCCGTCGGCGCCGACCATGTCGGGGTCGAGGCCGAGGTGGAGTCGGTGGACCGCACGGGCGTCGAGATGGAAGCCCTGATGGCGGCCGCCGTGGCGGCGCTCAGCGTCTACGAGGCGTGCAAGTCGCTCGACCGCTCGATGAGCGTCGAGGAGCTCTGCGTCTGGGAGAAGTCGGGGGGCCGGTCGGGGACCTGGCAGCGCACCGACGACGGCGGGGTGGTCAACCTCCGCCCGTGAGGGCTCGCTGGACGGGGCCGGCGCTGGCGCGCGCCCCGGTCCGGGTCAGGGCCGCCCGGGAGCACGCCTGCTAGAAGACGTCCGAAGGCGCGGCGTCGAAGCGGTCGACCACGGTCGCCGCCATCTCGCCGTCGAGCTGGCGGCAGAGCTCTGCGTAGGCGACGGCGTCGTCGTGGCTGCGGAAGGCGCCGATCGGCGTGGGGGGCGCCTGGTCGTAGCGGACGACCTCGGTCCACTCGGGCTTCACGACGATGAGCTCACCCGTGCGGGCGTCGCGGCCGACGAGCGTGCGCTCGACGTCCTCCCTGGGCGCCCGGTAGCCGAGGGCCGGCAATGCCCGGCGGCGCCGGCGCGTCTCCGGCCTGGTGAGGATCCTCTCGACCGTCAGCACGTCACGGGCAGCTCGCATGTGTATTCATACGACCACGGAGAGCGAGGACTTGAGTCCTTTCTCGCCGATTCGCGCGGGACCCCGCGCTGGGCGGCCGCAGCGGGCCGCCGGCGCCCCGACGCACTGGAATTCCCGCCGGACCCGACCGTTAGGCCAACCGACAGGCAGGGCCTCGCCGCTAAGGCGAGGTGCGCGGCTCCGGCGCCGTCGGGTCGGCGCCGGGGCCAGCGCTAGGCCTCCGGCCTCCCCCCACCGGGGCGTCCCCCACCCCGGTGGGGGGGTCGCGGCGCGCCCCCGGTGGCCGACGGCCGGGCTCGCCTACGGTGTCGTCGGTGGCATCCGGCTCCCCGCCGGGCCCGAGAGAGGAGCCCCTCCGTGCTGATCGGCCTCCACGTCGCCGATTTCTCCTGGCCCGGCGGGCCCGCCGGGATCGCTCCGGTGATGGAGCGGATCGTCTCCCGCTCCGAGGAGATCGGGGTCCACAGCTTCTGGCCGATGGACCACTTCTTCCAGATCAGCTTCATCGGGCCGCCCGAGGAGCCGATGCTCGAGGCCTACGCCCAGATGGCCTGGGTGGCTGGGCGCACGCGGCGCATGCAGCTCGGCGGTCTCGTGACCGGCGTCGTGTACCGCCACCCCGGCGTGCTCGTGAAGGAGGTCACGACCCTCGACGTGCTGTCGGGTGGTCGGGCGTGGCTCGGGATCGGCGCGGCCTGGAACGAGGAGGAGGCCCGGGGCCTCGGGATCCCGTTCCCCGGGCTCGCCGAGCGATTCGAGCGTCTGGAGGAGGTGCTCGTGATCGCCCGTCGCATGTTCGACGGCGACGAGACGCCCTTCGAGGGCCGGCACTACCGGCTGGAGCGGCCGCTGAGCTCGCCGGCCCCGGTCCGGAGGGTGCCGATCCTCGTCGGCGGCTCCGGCGAGAAGCGCACGCTCCGCCTCGTCGCCGAGCACGCCGACGCGTGCAACCTCTTCGACACGCTCGGTCTCGACGTGCTCCGGCACAAGCTGGAGGTGCTCCGCGGCCACTGCGAGGACGTGGGGCGCCCCTACGACGAGATCGTGAGGACGACGCTCGGCCCGCTCGGCTCGCCGTCGGTCGCCGAGGCCGTCGACCGCTTCGGGACCCTGGCGGAGCTCGGCGTCGACCTCGCGATGCTCGACCTCCCCGACCCCCTCGGCGACTCCGTCTACGAGCTCCTCGCCGACGTCATCGCCCAGATCGCGCCGCTCGGGCGCCCGGTGCCCGAGGCGTTGCAGCTGCCCGTGTGAGCGCGGCGGCGTCCTCGCCGGGCGCGGCCGCCTCCCGCGGGTGATCCTCGGCGGGGGTCAGATCACGCCGGCGGCGCGCAGCCGGGCGCGCGCGTCGGCGTCGTAGCCGAGCTCGGTCAGGACCTCGTCGGTGTGCTCGCCGAGCCCCGGCACGCGGCGGGCCCGGTCGGGCCTGCCGAGCGGGAAGCGGACGAGGGGGAGCTCGCCGACGGGCGAGTCCGCCTCGACGAACATCCGCCGGTGCAGGAGCTGCGGGTGCTCGAGCACCGAGCGCATCGAGCGCACCTCGCCGAAGGCGAGCCCGGCCTCGCGCAGCCGCCCGAGCCAAACGGCGCTCGGCTCGGCCGCGATCGCCCGTTCGACCTCCCCCTCGACGAGGTCGCGATTGATCCGGCGGGCTTCGAAGTCGGCGAAGCGCTCGTCGTCGAGCCACTCGGGACGGCGGACGACGTCGCGCACGAAGCGCTCCCAGTCGCGTGCCGAGCCGACGGCGATGTTCACGTAGGCGCCGTCGGCGGCGAGGAACGGGCCGTAGGGGCAGATGTACTGGTGGCGCATGCCGGTCCGCGGGGGCTCGGCGCCGCTGTGCCACGAGTGCTGGGGGAAGTAGCCGAGCCAGGAGGCGGCCGCATCGAGCATCGACACGTCGAGGAACTGGCCCCGGCCCGTCGCGTCGCGTACGCGAAGCGCCGAGACGACGGCGAGCGCCGCCGTCACGCCGCCAATGAGGTCGGTCACCGGCAGGCCGACCTTGGCGGGTGCCTCGGGCGTCCCGCTCGTCAGGAGGATCCCCGACTCGCCCTGCACCAGGATGTCGTACGCCTTCGCGTCCCGGTACGGACCGTCGTGCCCGTAGCCGGAGAGCGAGCAGTAGACGAGGCGCGGGTTGGCCTCCGACAGCGCTTCGTAGCCGAGGCCGAGCCGCTCGGCCACGCCGGGGGCGAAGTTCTCCAGGAACACGTCGCTGCGCCCGGCCAGGCGCCGCAGCACCTCGCACCCCTCGGGCTGGCGGAGGTCGACGACGACGTCGCGCTTGTTGGCGTTCAGCCAGACGAAGCCGCTCGACAGGCCGCGCACCACCCGGTCCCACCCGCGGATGACGTCGCCCTCGCCGGGGCGCTCCACCTTCACGACGTCGGCGCCGAGCTCGGCGAGGATGAACGAGCAGAACGGCATCGCCGCGGCCTGCTCGAGCGCGGCGACGCGCACCCCCTCGAGCGAGTCGGACAGCTCCACCGCTCAGGAGCGCGCCGCGCCGTCGCCGTCGCCGTCGGCGGCGGGGAAGAGCGACCGGGCGGGGGCGTGCGCGCGCTTCCAGACCATCACGGAGCGCCGGTAGCGGATGACGAGGGTGCCGTCCTGGTTGTAGCCACGGGTCTCCACCTTCACGATCCCCTGGGTCGGGCGGCTGGCGGACTCGCGCACTTCGAGCACCTCGGACTCGGAGTAGAGCGAGTCGCCGGCGAAGACGGGGTTCGGGAGCACGATCTCGTCCCAGCCGAGCGCGAAGCCGTTCTCGCTCACGTCCTCGGTGCCCATGCCGGTCACGACGGCAAGGGTCAGCATCGAGTTCACGAGGCAGCGCCCCCACTCCGTCCGGCTGGCGTAGTCGCTGTTGAAGTGGATCTGGTTCGAGTTGTTCGTGAGCAGACTGAAGGAGATGTTGTCGTACTCGGTGATCGTCCGCCCGTAGCGGCACCGGTAGACGGCGCCGACCGTGAAGTCCTCGAAGAACCGGCCCTGCCAGCCGGGCTGCACCGTTCCCATCACTGCTCCTCTCCGGACGACTCCGCGTCCGCCAGCTCCAACAGACGCATCGCCCGCAGCACGACCGGCCGGTCGACGAGCTCGCCCCCGGCGGCGGCCGAGCCGTCGCCGCGGCCACCGGCCTCGTGCCACGAGGCGACGAACGCGGCGCGCCCAGGCGACCTCGTCCGGACCGGGGCTGAAGACCCGGTTCACCACCTCGACCTGGCGGGGGCTGATCGTCGACTTCGCCGAGAAGCCGAGCCGGCGGGCGGCCAGGGCGTCGCGCGCCAGCCCGTCGGCGTCCTCAAGGTCGGGGAAGACCCCGTCGATGCTCGCCACCCCCGCCGCGCCGGCCCCGTAGACGACCATCGAGCGGGCGAAGACGAGCTCGCTCGCCCCGGCCCCGCGCGCCGAGCCGAGCCCGAGCTCGAGCGCCAGGTCCTCGGCACCGAGCGCGAGCGCGGCGACGCGGGGGTGCGCGGCGGCGATCGCCGCCGACGCCAGCACCGCGCCGGGGCTCTCGATCGCCGCCACGATCCGCGTCGAGCCCGGCTCCAGGCCTGCGGCCGACTCGAGCTCGTCGAGCCGACCGGCCAGGGCGACCACGTCCTCGGGTCGCCCGCACTTCGGGAGGCAGACGCCCTCGGGTGCGCCCGGGACGACGGCGCGCAGGTCGTCCTCGTGCCACGGCGACGACGACGGGTTCACCCGGACGTAGCGGCGCGGCCCGAACGGCGCGGCCAGCGCGTCGGCGACGAGGCGGCGCGCCGCCGCCTTCGCCGCGGGCAGCACGGCGTCTTCGAGGTCGAGGAAGACGCAGTCGGCGGCGCTGGTGGCGGCCTTCTCGAGGAAGCGCTCCCGGTCGCCGGGGACGAACAGCCACGAACGGCCCGGGCGTGCCGGCATCGAGCAGCCTTGTCCGTCGCGCTCGAGTACGACCGCGGGAGTCCGAGGACCCGCTGGCCGAGGTAGGCGAGCACCAGGTTGTTGTTGACGGGCGCGATCTCGAAGAGCCTCGTCTCGCGGAACTTGCGCTCGACGTCGTACTCGACCGCCAATCCGTTGCCCCCGAACGTCTGCAGGGCGGCGTTGCCCGCTTGCGACGCCGCCTGGGAGGCGAGGAGCTTGGCGGTGTTCGCCTCCGCCCCGCAGGCCTCGCCGGCGTCGAAACGGGTGGTCGCGTGGAAGCGGACCAGTGAGGCCGCCTCGGTCGCCGCGTAGGCCTGCGCGAGCGGGAACTGCACCCCCTGGTTGGCGCCGATCGGCCGACCGAAGACGACCCGCTCGCGGGCGTACGCGGAGGACCGGTCGAGGAAGAACCGCGCGTCGCCGATCGCCTCGGAGGCGATCAGGCAACGCTCGGCGTTCCAGCCGTCGATGACGTGGCGGAAGCCGCGCCCTTCCTCGCCGACGAGGTTCTCGGCCGGGACGACGAGGTCGCTGATGAACACCTGGTACGTGTGATGGTTGAACATCATCGGGATCCGCCGCGCCTCGACCGTACCGCCCGCCTCGCGCAGGTCCACCAGGAACAGCGAGAGCCCGTCCGTGCGATCCCGGGCCTCCCCCACCGGGGTGGTCCTCGCGAGCAGCAGCATGAGGTCGGAGTGCTCCACCCTCGAGATGTAGATCTTCTGGCCGTTCACGACGTAGCGGTCCCCGTCACGCACCGCCCGGGTCGAGATCTGCGTGCTGTCCGAGCCGGCGTCGGGCTCGGTGACCGCGAACGCCTGGAGCCGCAGCGCGCCAGCGGCGATCTCCGGCAAGAAGCGCCGCTTCTGCTCGTCGCTGCCGTGCCGGAGGAGCGCCCCCATCGTGTACATCTGGGCGTGGCAGGCGTTCGCGTTGGCGCCGGACCGGTGGATCTCCTCGAGGACGATCGCCGCCTCGGTGATGCCGAGGCCGCCCCCGCCGTACTCCTCGGGGACGAGGATCGACAGCCAGCCGAGGCGCGTGAGCGTGCCGACGAACTCGTCGGGGTAGGCGCCGGTCGCCTCCAACCCCCGCCAGTACTCGCCGGGGAACATCGCGCAGACGTCGCGCACGGCGTCGCGGATGGCCCGCTGGTCCTCGCTGAGCGAGAAGTCCACCGCTCACACCTCCGGATCCGGTGTCGCGCCCCCGGCGGCCCCGGCCCGGGCGCCGGCTGCCGCCGCGGCCGCGCACGAGACGACCCCGTCGGCCTCGAGCGCCCGGAGCCCACCCGCGCCGATCCCGAGCGACGCGAGGATCTGCGCGGTGTGCTCCCCGACGGACGGCACCGCGCCCATCCGTGGCTCCGCACCGCCCGGCACCGCCGGCGGGAGGAGCGCGCGGACGGCGCCCCGGGGCGTCGCGACCTCCCGCCAGCGGTCGCGGCCGGCGAGGACCGGATGGTCGAGGTAGGCCGCGACCGAGTTGAGCGCCGCGGTCGCGATGCCCGCGCTGTGCAACAGCTCCTCGGCGGCGCCCGTGTCCAGGCGGGCGATGCGCCTCCCGACGAGCTCGCGCAGGGCCTCCCGGTTGCGGACGCGCGCCGGGTTGCCGGCGAAGCGCTCGTCGCCGGCGAGCGACTCGTCGCCGAGGACGAGCTCGCAGAACGAGGCCCACTCGCGCTCGTTCTGCACGGCGACGACGACGCTGCCGCCGTCCGCCGTCGGGAAGGGTCCGTAGGGCGCGATCGTCGCGTGCTCGGCGCCGGTGCGGGCGGGCTGGGTGCCCGAGTACATCGTGTAGTAGGCGGGAGCGCCCATCCACTCCGAGAGCGCCTCGAACATCGACACGTCGATGCGGGTTCCCTCCCCGGTCGCCTTCCGCTGGTAGAGGGCCGCGAGGATGCCGCTGAAGGCGTACATCCCGGCCGCGATGTCGGCGATCGAGATCCCGACCTTGGCGACCTCGCCGGCCGTCCCCGTCAGCGACACGACGCCGGTCTCGCTCTGGACGAGCAGGTCGTAGGCCTTCCGGTCGGCCCACGGGCCGTCCTGGCCATACCCGGAGATCTCGCACACGATCAGCCCCGGGTGCTCGCCGCGGAGCGCCTCGGCACCGAGGCCGAGGCGCTCGCAGGCGCCCGGCGCGAGGTTCTGCACGAACACGTCGGCGCCGGCGACGAGCCGCGCCAGGATGGCGCGCCCGCGGGGGTCCTTCAGGTCGAGCGCGAGCGACTCCTTCGAGCGGTTGAGCCACACGAAGTAGCTCGACTGGCCGAGGACCGTCTCGTCGTAGCCGCGGGCGAAGTCGCCGGTACCTGGGCGCTCGACCTTCACGACCCGCGCCCCGAGATCGGCCAGCTGGCGGGTGGCGAACGGCGCCGCCACGGCCTGCTCCAGGCTGACGACGGTGAGCCCCTCGAGCGGCAGCACGGTCAAGCGACCTCGCCGGCGCGGCGTGGCGCCCGTGTGGATGCGACGGGGCCGAGCTGCTCGCGGAGCAGCTCCGGAGCGGCCTCCCAGGTGACGCCGGCGAGCAGCGCAGGCACGTCGTCGCCGCAGTCGGCGAGCTTGGCGGCGAGCTCGGTGGCGCTCGGCGGCCGGCCCGGGGCGCCGGGTGGGACGGCGAGGGTCGTCGTGGCGACCCGGCCGCCCGCGAGCGTGCACTCGATCTCGACGTCGCCGGCGAGAAGGGAGTCCCCGCCGGGAACGGCGTCGACCTCCACCCGCCGGACGAGCATGCGGGCGTCGTCGCGGCGGACCGCGGCGTCGGTGAAGCTCGCGAACCCCGGGTAGGCGTCGAGGACCACGGCGGCGACGGCGTACTCCAGGCTGAACTTGCCCTCGAGCGCCGTCGCCGGCCGGTGGTGGATCAACGGCTGGATGGTGGCCGCCGGCGTTCGCAGCCTCACCCGCTCGACCTCGCCGGGTCGGATCCCCGGCGCGACCAGCTCGCGCATGGCGAAGATCGGCCGCTGCATCGCGTAGCAGCAGGGGAAGAGCTTCACCGCGAGCCCACCCGGCACCGCGGGGCCGCCGAGGTCCACCCGGGCCCGGTCCCCGCCGACGAGCGCGAACCACTGGTCGAGCGCGGCCAGGTCGGCCGACGCGCCGGCCGCGGCCAGCCTGGCCGCCCGCACCCCGGCCTCGGCCGCGAAGCCGACCTGCAACGACTTGGCGTCCGTCCCGAAGGCGCGCTGGACACCACCCGCCGCGGGCAGCGCGAGGACGATCGCCCTGGCCGTCGTCTCGGCGTCGAGGCCGAGGGCCACCGCCGCGGCGGCCGCCGCGCCGGGGGCGCCGGCGGTGCACGTGGCATGCCAGCCGCTCGCGTAGTGGGCCCAGCCGAGCGCCGTCCCGAGCCGGGCCATGACGCCGGCACCCGCGAGATAGGCGCGGGCGTCGCCCCCGCAGGCGAGCGTCGCCGTGCCGCACACCACGCTCACGTGGGTCGTCGACTCCATGTGCAGGTCGTCGAAGTCGAGCACGTGGCCGACCGTGGCCCACCGGGACGCCTCGGGGAGCTCCGCGACGAGCCCGCGCACGGGGTGCCGGCGCGCCGCGAGGGCGACGGCCAGCGTGTCGAGCAGGGAGCGCTGTGCCAGTACGAGGTCGTCCTCCGACGGCGTCAGCTCGCCCGCCCAACGGGCGAGCTCCAGGGCCAGCGGGCTCATTGCTCCTCGGTGCGTCGACGGTCTGCGAGCGGTTGCTGCGACGTTGCTGTTCCGGCGGGTCGGCTGCACGGCGCCGGCGCGTCGCGGGCCTCCCGCCGTCGCCACCGTACGCGACGGCGGGGAGCGTGGGGACCCTCACGCTACCAGATTTGGCCGTACAAATCGGGGCGCCTCCGGCGGTCGGCGCGACGGGCGGCGTCCTCTGTGCACGGCGCTGCCACCCGTTCGGATCGAGCAGCGGATTGGTACCGTTCGCCTCGACGATGCCCACGAACCCGGGGAGCCCTCCCGCCTACCGCCGCGTCGCCGACGAGCTGCGCGCCCTGCTCGCCGATCCCGCGGGCCCGGAGACCAAGCTGCCGACGGACGCCGACCTCTGCCGGGCGTACGGCATCAGCCGCCAGACCGCCCGTCGCGCCTACCAAGAGCTCGTCGCCGAGGGCCTGGTCGAGCGGGTGCCCGGGCGGGGCTCCTTCCCGGCGCCACGGAGCCCGTACATGCGCTCGTTCGGCTCGATCGAGGACCTGATGGCCCTCTCGCGAGACACGGTGATGGAGGTCGTCGAGCCCCTCGCGCTCGCCCCCGCGACCGCGCGGGCGAGCGCCGACCTCGGAGCCGACGTCGTGCTGCGCGTCGCGGTCCGCCGGCTCAGCGGTGACGCCCCGTTCGTGTACACGGAGATCTCGCTGCCGAGGGCGTTCGGCGTCAGGTTGCGCAGGACGTTCCTGTCGCGCGGGCGCCCGGCGGCGCACGACCGTGCTCCAGCTGATCGAGCCGGTGCTCGACAGCCAGATCGTCCGCGCCCAGCAGGAGGTGACCGTCGATCGCCTCCCGCCGTCGGTGGCGAGGCAGATCGACATGGTCGCCGGCCACCCGGCGCTGAGGATCGATCGCTGCTACCTCGACGAGGGCTCGACCGCCGTCGAGTCGACGACGAGCTGGTTCAACCCCGAGCGCTACGCGTACCGCCTCGAGCTGCGCCGCTCGGGTGCCAACCGCCCGCTGTAGCGCCCGAAGGCCGGTCGCTGGCGCCCGGGGGGCGCGCGGAGCGTGCCGTCGCGCGCGCCCGGCGTCGTCAATTCCGCTCATCCAGTGCAATTGCACGCAACGCGTCACAAAATTCCTCGACCTGTGGCACGTGTTGTGTCAACATGCTGGCCATCGCTGTGGAGAACAACGCGATGAGCCGGCGTGCTCGGTCGCCAGGAAAGGGCGTGCCAGATGAACTGTTCCCAGTGCGGAGCCGAGCTGCAGGACGGGGCGACCTCCTGCGCGGCCTGCGGGGCGGAGATCTCCCTCGCCTTCGCGAGCGCGTCGGGCGCGGAGCCGCCTCCCGGTGCGCCGAGCAGCGCGCCGCCCCCGGGCGTTTCGGCCGCCCGCCCGGCCGGATCCCTTCCGCCGTTCCGCTTCAGCGCCTCCAGGTGGAGCCAGCTCGACCGGATCATCGGCGGCGCCACGCTGGTGCTGTTCATCTCGCTGTTCCTGCCGTGGTTCGGCGTCAGTCTCGGTGCGCTCGGGTCCGGCGAGGTTGACGGGCTCTGGCACGGCTACGAGTACATCGTCCTGATCGTCAGCCTGGCGCTGCTCTTCTACCTGATCGCCCGCGCCGGTTGGGAGCAGCTGCCGTTCAAGCTGCCCGTCCCCGACACGGTGCTGCTGCTCGGGGCGACCGCGCTGAACCTTCTGCTCGTCGTCATCGGCTTCATCGACAAGCCCGGGGGCGGATTCGGGTATCACGTCGGCTGGCGCTACGGCGCCTTCGTGGCGCTGATCGCCGCAATCATCGCCGCCGCCCCGCTCGGGCTGCCCGCCATCCGCTCGAGGCGCCAGAAGCGCTGACGATCGCACCCCACAGGCGACGCGATCAACGGCCGGCCGCGAGGGCGCGGCGCGAGGTCGGCTAGACGACGGGGAAGACGGCGTTCACCTGCCCGGTGCCCGAGCTCGCGAACCAGGGCGTGACGATCTCGGCGGCCCCGACGTACCCGTCCCAGCCGAGCGCGCCCAGTAGCATCGCCGTGTCGTGCATCATCCCCTCGCCGTAGCAGTGCTGGGCGTACTCGGGGAGCATCGCGACGAACTCCTTGAACTGGCCGGCCTGCCAGAGCTCGAGCACCCGCAGGTCGACCTGGCGGTAGAACTCGGCGCTGATCGTGAACAGCCCCGCCTCGGCATCACGGTTGTCGTGGATCCGGTGCGACAGCGAGCCGCTGGCGACGACTGCGGCGCGGCAGTCGCTCGCCTCGATGGCTTCGCGCACCGCGTTGCCGACGACCCGGCTGTCCTCGTAGAGGTGCCACGGGCACCAGGCCGCGACCGAGACGACGCGCAGCCGGTTCTCGGGGTCCATGTAGTGGACCGGGACGAGGGTGCCGTACTCCAGGTCCAAGCTCTGCACGTGGTGCGAGCGGACCGTGACCCCGGCTGCGGTGGCGAGCTCGGCGATCGCGTCGCCGAGCTCGGGATTGCCCGGGATGTCGTACGCCATGTCCTGGATGAGGTGCGGGAACTCGTTGCTGCTGTAGACGCCCGAGTACCGTTCGCAGCTGTTGACGTGGTAGCCGGTGTTGACGAGCCAGTGCGTGTCGAAGACCACGAGCGTGTCGACCTCCTGCTCGCGCAGCCGCCGCCCGATCTCACGGTGGCCCGCGATCGCTTCGTCACGCAGGCCGTAGTACCTGCCGGGCATCTCGCAGATCAGCATCGACGGAACGTGCGTGACCTTTGCCGCAAGGACGAGCTCCCCCATGCCTCCCCCACCTCCGCGGGACCGTACGGGCCCCCGCGCGTCGCAGACCAGTCAATTAATTAATATTTTAACTGTTCCGGTGCGCGAAGGGAAACGCTCGTGCACGGCGGAGAGGGAGGCGTGGTGGCGGCGAGGGACGGCGAGGAGCGCCACGCGCTCGAGCATGCCGACCTGCCGCGCCTCGTCCGGGAGGCGCTCGAGTCCCTGCTCTCCCTCTTCCGGCCGATCATCAGCCACTTCGGGCTGACGGAGCAGCAGTGGAGGATCCTGCGGGTGCTCGGCGAACAGGGCGGGGCCGAGCAGCACGAGCTCGCGCGCGCGTGCCAGATCGTCCCGCCGAGCCTGACGGGCGTCCTGTCGAGGATGGAGCGCGACGGGCTCGTCGAGCGCTCGCGCGTGGCGAGCGACCAGCGACGGATGCTGGTGACCCTCGCGGCCGCGGGGCCGCGCGGCCATCGCCTCGCTGGCGCCGCTCATCGAAGCCCAGTACCAGGCGCTGACCGACGCCCTCGGCGCGGAGCTGGCGGCCGACCTCGAACGGGTGCTCAACGAGCTGGTAGTGGCCGTCCCGACACGGGTGCGTCGCGTCGAACTCGACCCACGGGGCGCAACACCCGGGCGTTGAGCTCCCCACCGCTCGTGCCAGGTGCTGCGTCGCGAGGGCCGATCCCATGCACTAGCCGACGCTGGCGTGCAGAATGTCCTCGTGCCAGCTTGCCAGCCGGCTCGCGCCTGTGGCGGGGCGCGAGCAGCGGTGCGTCCGTGACCTCCCCGGACACCGCCTTCAACAAGGCCCGGAGCGACGAGGGGCTCATCGTCCACCTCATGCATCCCGGGCCGGAAGTGGCGCGCCGGTCTCGCCAGGTCGTCGGTGGGGTGCTCGCCGACCGCCCTGACGGCTTCCGCCAGGTGGCCGAGCTGCTCACCTCCGAACTCGTCACGAACGCTCTGTTGCACACGCGCTCGTCCGTCTGGCTGCGCGTGCGGATCGCAGAGGAGCGCCTGGCCGTCGAGGTGGCGGACCTGAACCGAGCGGCGAACGTGGCGCCGGTGCCGCGCGAGCTCCAGGACGAGCACGGCCGCGGGCTCGTGATCGTGGAGGCCCTGGCGAGCCGCTGGGGCGTCCAGCGCTCGGCCGTCACGAAGACGGTCTGGTTCGAGCTCGACTTCTGACCGCGCGAGCAGACGACCGTCACCCGCCGCAGGCGGGCCGCCCGTCGGCTCGGGCGTGCCATCGGCAGGTTGGCCGCCCCCGCTCGCACTTGACGGGCGCCTCAGCCGTGCGATCCTGTTGCGGGAGCTTCGCCGCAGCGGGAGGGGGTCGGGGCGTGATCGCTCGGAGGGCACAGGGATCTTCGTCGCCGGCGGGCCACCGGCCTCGGCGCCGATGAAGGAGCTGCTCGGCGAGATCGACCGGTGGAGGACGGCCGGCAAGCGGGTCGCGCTCGCACGCGTCGTCGGCGTCGAGGGGTCAGGGCCGCGAGAGGAGGGCGCGGCGATGGCGGTCTCCGAGGACGGCGAGGTCGCCGGCTCGGTCTCCGGTGGCTGCGTCGAAGGGGCCGTCGTGACCGAGGCGCTCGACGCGCTCAGCAGTGGGCGCGCGCGCATGTGCACCTTCGGGTACAGCGACGAGGAAGCCTTCGCCGTGGGCCTCACCTGTGGCGGGACGGTCCACGTCTTCGTCGAGCCGCTCGACTGGTGACCGCCATCTTCGAGTCGCTGCGCGAGTGCCTCGTGCGCGAGCTGCCCGTCGGGCTCGCGACCGTCGTGGCGGTCGACTCCGTCCCCGGAGCAGAGCTCCCGCCGCTCGGCGCGAAGCTGCTCGTCCGCCCGGGGGAGCCCCCGCTCGGATCCCTCGGCGACGCCGGGCTCGACCGTGCGGTGGCACGCGACCTCGGAGCCGCCCTGGAGCTCGGCCGCACCGCGACGCGCCACTACGGGCGCCACGGCGAGGCGCGGGCGAACGAAGTGTCGGTCTTCCTGGAGAGCTTCGCCGCGCCGCCGCGCATGGTCGTCTTCGGCGCCATGGACTTCACCGGCGCGCTGGCCCGGCTCGCCAAGCTCCTCGGCTACCGGGTCACCGTCTGCGACCCGCGGCCGGTGTTCGCGACCCGGTCCCGGTTCCCGATGGCCGACGAGGTCGTCGTCGACTGGCCCGATCGCTACCTCGCCAAGGTCGGCGGCACCCTCGGAGCCCGCGATGCGCTGTGCGTCCTCACCCACGACCCGAAGTTCGACGTGCCGGCCATCATCGGGGCGCTACGGACCGAGGTCGGCTACATCGGCGCGATGGGCTCGCGCCGGACCGTCGCCGAGCGCAACGCGCGCTTGTCGCAGGCCGGCGTCGCCGCCGAGGAGCTGGCGCGCGTGATGGCGCCGATCGGCATCGACATCGGCTCGCGAACCCCCGAGGAGACCGCCGTCTCGATCTGTGCCGAGATCATCGCCGTGCGCGCCGGGCGCGCCAGCGCAGCGTCGCTCCGGGATCTCGCGGGACCCATCCACGTCGGTCGGCAGTGACCGCCGCGATCGTGCTCGCCGCCGGCCGCGCCAGCCGGTACGCGGGGGGCGGGCACAAGCTCCTCGCCCCCTTCCGCGGGCGGCCGCTGCTCGCGTGGGCCGTCGAGCACGCGCTCGGAGCCGGCATCGGGCCGACGCTCGTCGTGACCGGCTCCGTCGACGTGAGCGCCGTCCTGCCCGCCGGCGTCATCGTCGTCCCCAATCCCGAGTGGCCCCGGGGGATGGCCACCTCGATCAGGGCCGGGCTCGACTGGGCCACGAGCGCCGGCCACGGCGACGTCGTCGTCGGCCTCGGCGACCAGCCCCTCGTCCCCGCGTCCGCCTGGCGGGCCGTCGCCGCCTCCCCGAGCCCGATCGCCGTCGCGACCTTCGCCGGTGAGCGTCGGCCCCCGGTGCGCCTCAGCGCCGAGGTCTGGCCGCTCCTGCCGCACGACGGCGACGTCGGCGCCCGGGCACTCATGGACTCCCGGCCAGAGCTGGTGCTCGAGGTCCCCTGTGACGGCGAGGCGGTGGACGTCGACACCGTCGAGGACCTCGCCCGGTGGGGATGAGGTGAGGCGACCCGGCGGCATGCGGCGGGCGAGGGAGCCGGTCGGGTCGTTCGTATGCTCTGGGGACGACGATGGATGAGCAGCCCGAGCGAGAAGCGAGCCACGTGCCGGCCGCTGCCGCCGCGCCCCGCGCCGGCGCATCGTCCCCGCTGATCGGGGGCGGGGCGGGCAGGGTGTCGGGGCCGGAGTCGATCGAGCAGCTCCAGGAGCTCCTCGGCACGCAGTCCTACCTCGCGGATCGCGGGCTCGCGACCGCGGTGTTCCTCGCGCTCTCGCTCGGCCAGCCGCTGCTGCTCGAGGGCGAGGCCGGCGTCGGCAAGACGGAGGTGGCGAAGGCGCTCGCCGCCGCGCTACGGCGTCGAGCTCATCCGGCTGCAGTGCTACGAGGGCATCGACGCCAGCCAGGCGCTCTACGAGTGGAACTACCCGCGCCAGCTGCTCTACGCGCGGGCGCTGCACGAGCGCGGCTCGGCCGGAGACGACGCCGCCGAGGAGATCTTCTCTTCTCGCTTCCTGATCGAGCGGCCGCTGCTGCAGGCGCTCGGGCCGGGGAGCGGGCGGTACTGCTCATCGACGAGATCGACCGGGCCGACGACGAGTTCGAGGCGTTCCTCCTCGAGGTCCTGTCCGACTTCCAGGTCACGATCCCCGAGATCGGGACGATCCACGCCGAGCAGCCGCCGCTCGTCGTGCTGACCTCGAACCGCACCCGCGAGCTCCACGACGCGCTCAAGCGCCGCTGCCTCTACCACTGGATCGACTACCCGGACCCCCGATCGGGAGGTCGAGATCGTCCTCGCCCGCGCCCCGGAGGTGGCGGGCGAGCTCGCGGCGAGGGCGGCCGCGTCCGTCGGCGCGCCTTCGCGAGCTCGACCTCGTGAAGAAGCCCGGCGTCGCCGAGACGATCGCATGGGTCCGTGCCCTCACCCTGCTCGGAGCGACGACGCTCGAGCGCGACGACGCCGCTGCGACGCTCGGCGCGGTGATCAAGGACCACGACGACCAGCTCGAGGTGGAGGAGCGGCTCGACGAGATCCTCGGTGCCGCACCCTGAGGGCCACGCGCTCGTCGCGGCGCTGACCGGCTTCGGCGACGAGCTCCACCGGGCCGGGGTCCCGGTCGGCGCGGGCCAGGCGATCGCCTTCGCCGCGCGCCATGTCGCGCCTCGACCCCGCCGACCGTCACGACCTCTACTGGGCCGGGCGCGCCTGCCTCGTCTCGCGCCAGGAGGACATCGCCACCTACGACGCAGTGTTCGCCGAGCTGTTCGGGGAGGGCCGACGGCTCGCGGTCCGCGTGGTGGGCGACCTCCCCGCCGTCGCCGGCGCACCGAAGGGCCGGTCGAAGGCACCCTCGCCGGCCGAGCGGGCGCGACCTTCCGACGCCGAGACCGGCAGGCTGGCCTCCGACGTCGATGTGCTGCGCGAGAAGGACTTCGCCAGCTGCAGCGAGGAGGAGCTGGCGGACATCGCCCGCCTGCTCGCACGCGTCTCGGCGGTGCCGCCGCTCCGGCTGGTGCGCCGGACGCGCCCGGCGCGAAGCGGCATCCGGCCTGACCTGAGGCGCCTGCTGCGCGAGCTGCTCCGCCAGGACGCGTCGGCGATCCCGCGGCGATGGCGGCGCCGGCGCGTCCGTCCACGCAGCATCGTCCTGCTCCTCGACGTCTCGGGCTCGATGAGCGGCTACTCGCGTGCGTTGCTGCAGTTCGCCTACTCGATCGCGAGCGGGCCGAGCCGTGTCGAGGTGTTCTGCTTCGGCACCCGCCTCACGAGAGTGTCCAGCGCCCTCGCCCGGCGCACCCCCGACGAAGCGCTCCGGCGTGCCGCAGAGACGGTGGTCGACTGGGACGGTGGCACGAGGATCGGCGAGTCGGTGCACCAGTACGTGCGGGGCATCGGCCGGCGCGCGGGCTGCGCGGGGCGATCGTGATCGTCTGCTCCGACGGTCTCGAGCGCGGGGATCCCGAGCTGCTCGCCCGGGAGATGGTCCGCCTCGGCCGGCTCGCGCACCGCGTCGTGTGGGTCAATCCTCTGAAGGGCGACGCAAGCTTCGAGCCGATCACCCGTGGAATGAAGGCGGCGTTGCCCTCCGTGCACTTCCTGGTCTCCGGTCACAACCTTGCAAGCTTGGAGGAGCTCGCCGCGCTCGGTCGACGCGCTCGCGTGAGACGAGCCGGAGCGCCCGCCGGGGAGATCGCGACCTGGCCCTAGCCGCGAGGGCGCTTCGCGCAGTAGAACTGGTCTGCCCCGGACGGGGCCGCGAACGGGACGGAAGCGCACACCGTCTCAAGAGGGGGTGGGTCGGTGTACCCGGCGATGTTCGATTACCTTGCCCCGACCTCGGTGGAAGAGACGCTCTCGATCCTCGCCGAGCGCGGCGACGAGGTGAAGGTGCTCGCTGGCGGGCAGAGCCTCATCCCCATGATGAAGCTCAGGTTCGCCAGCCCGTCGACCCTGGTGGACATCGGCCGCCTCCCGGGCCTCAGCCAGATCGACGAGACGGACGGCTACCTCCGCCTCGGCGCGCTGGTCCGCCACAACGACGTGGTCGATTCCGATCTCGTGCGCCGCACCAACCACACGATGTCCGCGGCGGCACCGTGGATCGCCGACCCGGTCGTCCGCAACCTCGGCACGATCGGCGGATCGCTCGCCCACGCCGATCCCGAGGGCGACTGGGCGTCGGTGATGCTGGCCTGCGGGGGCGAGATCGTCGCGACGAGCACCTCGGGACAACGTGTCCTACCGGTCACGGAGTTCATCGTCGACATGTTCACGACGATGCTCCGGCCCGACGAGCTGCTCACCGAGGTGCGCGTCCCGAAGTACCACGGGCGCGCCGGTGGCGCCTACCTCAAGCTCGAGCGCAAGATCGGCGACTACGCGACGGCCGCGGTGGCGACGCACCTGGAGCTCGGCGGCGACGGGCGGATCGCCACCGCCGGGATCGCGCTCGACCTCGGTCGCGCCGAAGAACACGAAGGCCGTCGACGCGGAGCAGCTCCTCGTCGGTCAGGCGCCGAGCGACGAGCTGTTCGCCGAGGCGGCCGAGCTCGCCGCACGAGCGTCAGACCCGAAGACGGACGTGCGGGGCCCGGCCGAGTACAAGCGGGACGTGGTCCGTGTCTTCGTGCGGCGCGGTCTCGCCAAGGCCGCCGAGCTCGCCAGCGTTGCCTGAGGAGGCGGAGATGGAGACGACGATCACGATCAACGGCGTCGCGCGCACCTTCGACGTCGAGCCGAGGGTGCTCCTCGTCGACCTGCTGCGGACGCGCGCCGGGCTCACCGGGACCCACATCGGCTGCGACACGACGAGCTGCGGCGTGTGCACGGTCCTGCTCGACGGCAGGCCGGTGAAGTCCTGCACGGTCTTCGCCGTCCAGGCGGACGGGCGCGAGGTCACCACGGTCGAGGGGCTCGTCAAGAACGGCGAGCTCCACCCGATCCAGGCCGCCTTCAAGGAGGAGCACGGCCTGCAGTGCGGTTACTGCACGCCGGCGATGATGCTCGTCGGCACGGCGCTCATCGAGCGCAATCCCGACCCGAGCGACGAGGAGGTCCGCTGGGCCATCTCGGGCAACCTCTGCCGGTGCACCGGCTACATGAACATCGTGAAGGCGATCCAGCGAGCCGCGAGCGAGATGCGCCACGCGGCCGAGGGATCCACGGTCGGTTGAGGAAGGGGGGGCCATGACGACCACGGAGGTCCCGAAGGAGCTGTCGACGCCGCCGGAGATCGGAGGAATCGGCCACTCGCTGAAGCGCAAGGAGGACGCCCGCTTCATCCAGGGGGCGGGCAACTACCTCGACGACATCACGCTGCCGCACATGCTCCACATGGCGATCCTGCGCAGCCCGGTTCGCCCACGCCCGCATCAACTCGATCGACACCTCCGCGGCCCAGGCGCTCGCCGGCGTGGTCGCCGTCGTCACCGGCGCCGACCTCGCCGCGCACGGTCTGGCGTGGATGCCCACGCTGTCCGGCGACACCCAGGCCGTGCTCGCCACCGACAAGGTCCGGTTCCAGGGCCAAGAGGTCGCCGCCGTCATCGCCGACGAGCCCGTACATCGCCAGGGACGCGCTCGAGCTGATCGAGGTCGACTACGACCAGCTCCCCGCGATCGTCGACCCGCGACAGGCGATGGCTCCCGACGCGCCGCTGATCCGCGACGACAAAGAGGGCCAGTCCGACAACCGCTGCTATCACTGGGAGGCCGGCGACAAGGAGGCGACCGACCGCGCCTTCGCCGAGGCGGACACCGTCGTCGCGCTCGACACCCACTATCCGCGCTCGCACCCCGCGCCGCTCGAGACCTGCGGATGCGTCGCCGACGTGAGCCCGGCGACCAAGCACGTGACGATCTACATGACCTCCCAGGCCCCGCACGCCCACCGGACGGTGTTCGCGCTCGTCGCCGGGCTGCCGGAGGAGAACATCCGGATCATCTCGCCGGACATCGGCGGCGGGTTCGGGAACAAGGTCCCCGTCTACCCCGGCTACGTCGTCGCCACCGCCGCCTCGCTGCTGATCGGCCGGCCCGTGAAGTGGGTCGAGAGCCGGACCGAGAACCTGATCTCGACGGGCTTCGCCCGCGACTACCACATGCACGGCGAGCTCGCCCTCGAAGCGCGACGGCAAGATCCTCGCGCTGCGCGTGAGCATGGTCTCGGACAACGGCGCCTTCTACGCCGACGCCCAGCCGACGCAAGTTCAAGGCCGGCCTGTTCCACATCGTCACGCGGCTCGTACGACTTCCCGGCCGCGCACATCGTCACCGACGGCGCGTACACGAACAAGGCGCCGGGCGGCGTCGCCTACCGCTGCTCGTTCCGCGTCACCGAGGCGTCGTACCTCATCGAGCGCCTCGTGCAGACACGCCGCCTACGAGCTCGGCATCGACCCGGCAGAGATCCGGATGCGCAACTTCATCCAGCCCGAGCAGTTCCCGTACCACTCGCCGACGGGCTTCGTCTACGACTCGGGCAACTACCCCGCCGCGCTGAAGCTCGGCGCTCGAGATGGTCGGCTACGACGACCTGCGCCGCGAGCAGGAGGCCGCGCGGGCCGAGGGCCGGCTGATCGGCATCGGCATCGCGAGCTTCACCGAGGTGGTCGGCGCCGGCCACAGCACGGACTACGACATCCTCGGGCTGAAGATGTTCGACTCCGCCGAGCTGCGGGTCCACCCGACCGGCAAGGCGATCCTGCAAGCTCGGGGTGAAGGCCCAGGGCCAGGGGCACGAGACGACCTTCGCCCAGATCGTCGCCGAACGAGCTCGGCATCCCGGCGGACGACATCTAGGTGATGGAGGGCGACACCGACAACACGCCCTACGGGCTCGGCACCTACGCCTCGCGCTCCACCCCCGTCGGCGGCGCCGCCACGGCGGTGGTCGCCCGCAAGCTCCGCGACAAGGCCCGCAAGCTCGCCGCGCACCTGCTCGAGGCGGCCGAGGAGGACCTCGAGTGGGAGCCCGGCCGCTTCTTCGTCAAGGGCGCCCACGACCGCGGCGTCACGATCCAGGACGTCGCCTTCGCGGCGTACACGAACTTCCCCGAGGGCATGGAGCCCGGCCTCGAGGGCGTGCACTACTACGACCCGCCGAACATGACCTACCCGTTCGGCAGCTACATCGTCGTCGTCGAGGTCGACGCGGGCACCGGGCAGTGGAAGGTGCTGCGGATCGATCGCGGTCGACGACTGCGGGGTCCGGATCAACCCGATGATCGTCGAGGGCCAGATCCACGGCGGCCTCACCGAAGGCTTCGCCATGGCGAACATGCAGTTCATCACCTTCGACGAGGACGGCAACTGCATCGGCTCGAACTTCATGGACTACCTCATCCCGACGGCCTGGGAGACGCCCGCGCTTCGAGCTCGGCGAGACGGTCACCCCCTCGCCGCACCACCCGATCGGGGCGAAGGGCGTCGGCGAGTCCGCGACGGTCGGCTCGCCGGCCGCCTACGTGAACGCCGTGGTGGACGCCCTGGCCCACCTCGGCGTGCGCAACCTCGACATGCCGGTGCTGCCGCACAAGGTGTGGGCGGCGATCAACGAGGCGGGGGCGCGCTCCGCCACATGACGGACGTGCTCGAGCTGGCCGCCGGCCTCGCGAGGCGCGGGGAGCCGTTCGTCCTCGCCTCGGTCCTCTGGCGCCGCCGCCCGACCTCGGGCAAGCAGGGCGCGAAAGCGGTGATCCGCCCCGACGGCAGCGTCCACGGCTGGCTCGGCGGGGCCTGCGCCGAGCCGACGGTCGTGCGGGAGTCGCTGCTCGCGCTCGGCGACGGCCGGCCGCGGCTGCTGCTCATCGGGCCGACCGGCGAGAAGGGCGCCCGGGAGCGGGAGGGCGTGAGCGTCGTGCCGATGACCTGCGCGAGCGAGGGGGCGCTGGAGGTGTACCTCGAAACCGGTCCTGCCGAGCCCGAGCATCGTCGTCATCGGTCGTTCGCCGGCGGTCGACACCCTCGCGTCCCTGGCGGCGGCGCTCGGCTGGCGCGCCACGATCGTCGACGACGGCGGGAACGCCGAGTCGCACCCCGAGGGCGCGTCCGTGGTGACCTCGCTCGACCTCGCCGCGGTCGGCGTCGGTGGGTCGACGGCGGTCGTCGTCGCGACCCAAGGCCACTACGACGAGCGGGCGCTCGCGGCGGCGCTCGAGACCCCGGCCGGCTACGTCGGCCTCGTCGCCTCGAAGCGCCGGGGCTCCGAGGTGCTCCGGCTGCTCCGCGAGGAGGGCGTCGCCGAGGACGCCCTCGCACGCGTCGAGGTCCCGGCCGGCCTCGATCTCGGCCAGATCCAGCACGAGGAGATCGCGGTGGCGATCCTCGCCCGGCTCGTCGGGCTGCGCGCCGACGGGCGGCTCGGCCGGTCGCTCGGCGCCGTCAGCCTCCCCGAGGAGGCGACCGATCCGGTGTGCCAGATGCTCGTCGACGTCGCGTCCGCCCGTTACCGCGCCGGGTACGGCGGACGGATGTTCTTCTTCTGCTCGGCGGGTTGCGAGCGCCGCTTCGCCGCGGACCCCGAGCAGTTCGCCGGCGCACCCAGCTGATCGACGACGCCCGAGGAGGCAGGACGCCATGCTGATCGAGAGCTCCTTCGAGTCGAGCGCCCCGCCGGAGCGCGTCTGGATGACGCTCCTCGACGTCGAACGGGTCGCGCCCTGCATGCCGGGCGCCCAGCTCACCGAGGTCGTCGACGAACGGACGTGGAAGGGGAAGGTCACGATCAAGATCGGCCCCGTCAGCCTCTCCTACAGCGGCACCGTGGTGCTGGAGGAGCGTGACGAGGCGGTCCACCGGGTCGTGCTCGGCGCGAAGGGCACCGAGGCCCGGGGCAAGGGCACGGCGTCGGCGAACGTCACCTCGACGGTCTCGCCGCGCGAGGGCGGCGGGACGACCGTCGCGATCCAGATGGACCTCACCATCACCGGCGCGGCGGCCCAGTACGGCCGGGGGATGATCGCCGATGTCTCCCAGCGCCTGACCCGGGAGTTCGCCAACTGCCTGGAGCAGCTCTTCGTCGTGACCGAGCTGCCCGAGGAGGCCGGAGCACCCCCGTCCGGAGCGCCCGAGGTCGCCGCCGCTCCCCCGCCGCCGATCGCGCCCCGCGAGGTGGGCGGCATCCGGCTCGGCATCTGGGCCCTCAGCCGGGCGCTGCTCCGCGGGCTGCAGCGCCTGCTCGGCGCGATCACGGGATCTCGCGGGCAGAAGCCCACGCCGTAGGCGGACGCGAAGCGGGCGGCGCGGCAGGAAGGCACCCCGGGCGGGGGGAGCGCTCGGGCGCGCTCAGCCGCCCGCCAGCTCCGCGCGCACGATGGCCGCCCCGCCGGCGAGCGCCGACAGCTTGGCGCGCGCCGCGCCCCTCGAGCGCGGCATCAGGCCGCAGTCGGTCGAGGGGAACAGGTGCTCCGGCGCCACGTAGCGGAGCGCCTCGCGGATGCGCCCGGCGACGACCTCGGGGCTCTCGACCTCCTCGGTGCCGACGTCGATCGTCCCGACAACGAGGTCCTTGCCCTCGGCGAGGGCGAGCACGGACGGATCGACACCCGATGCCGCGCACTCGACGGAGATCTGGTCGATCGTGCTCGTCCTGAGCAGCGGCAGCGTCCGGTGATAGTGCGTCCAGTCCGTGTTCTGCCGCTTCCAGGCCAGCACGTTCGGGATGCCGTAGCCGTAGCAGATGTGCACGGCCGACGTCGCCTGCACGCCGGCGGCGGCGAGCTCGAGCGCCTCGATGCCCCACTCCTCGACGTCGTCGAGGTAGACGTTGAAGCACGGCTCGTCGAACTGGACGACCGCGCAGCCCGCCGCGGCAAGCTCGGACGCCTCCTCGTTCAGCAGCCGCGCCAGCTCGAAGGCGAGCGTGCGGCGATCCCCGTAGTGCTCGTCGGCCACGGAGTCCGCGATCGTCATCGGCCCCGGCAGCGTGACCTTCACCGGGTGATCCGTCCGGCCGAGGACGAACCTCGAGCGCGTCGAGCATGACCGGGCCGGGGCGCCGCACGGGCCCGACGACCCGCGGCGCCGCCACGAGCGAGCCGTAGCGGCCGCCGCGCGTGCGGATCTTCACGAGCTGGGAGTAGTCGATCCCGGAGAGCCCCTCGCAGAACCCCCAGATGTAGTGTCGCCGGCGCTGCTCGCCGTCGGTGACGATGTCGAGGCCCGCCTCCACCTGATCCGCCAAGGCCAGGCGCACCGCGTCGTCCATCGCCTCCTCGAGCGCCGCGCCCTCGCGCTGCCAGGACGTGAAGATCACGCCGGGCTCGGCGAGCCAGCTCGGCCGGGGCAGGCTGCCGACCACCATGGTCTGCAGGCGCTGCGTCCCCATCCCCGCCTGGTCGGTCATCGTCACGCTCCTCATCGTCGCCGGGTCCACAGAGCATGCCCGGCGCGGGCGGCCGTGCGCCCGGCGGCTCAGAGCGCGAGGCCGCCCGCGTCGCCGGCAGGGAGGTCGCGCCGGGTCGCCCGCACGAGCCCCGTCGTCGAGACGACGGCGATCGCGAGGAACGTAGCGCTCCACACGAAGGCCGAGGTGTACCCGTGCACGAGGCCGGTTGCGGCGACCGCGGCCGTGTGGGACCGGTGGACCAGGTAGGTCGCCGTCGCCGAGGCGGCGACGGTGTCGAGGAGCGCCGTGCCGAGGGAGCCGCCGATCTGCTGGGTGGCGTTCACGACCACGCTCGCGACCCCGGCGTCGTGGGGGGCGACGCCGATGAGCGCCGTGCTGGACAGCGGCACGAAGGCGAGCCCCAGCCCGAAGCTCGCGATGAGCTCGGCCGGCAGGACGTGCGCGACGTACCCCGTGTCCACCCCGATCCGGGTGAACCAGGCGAGCCCGAGGGCCCCGAGCAGGAGCCCGATCGCCATGAGCGTACGCGGACCGAACCGTGGCAGCAGCCTGCTCGCCAGGCCCGATGCCAGGATGATCCCGCCGGAGAACGGATCGCTCGGCAGGGCGGGGCGGGCAGCGTCGGGTGAATCCCGTCGCTTCGCCAGGTACCGTGACCACGGCGGTCGCCTCGGCGACCGGTTCGCCTCGGTGATCGGTGACGGGAAGGGCGTGCCTCCGCCATGAGCTGGTACGACGTGCTCGGGGTTCCCGCGGACGCCTCCGACGAGATCAGGCACGCCTATCTCGCCAAGGCGAAGCTGCTGCACCCCGACCGCCTCGCCGGCGCACCTCCCGAGGTGGCCGACGCCGCCAACGCGGCGATGGCGCTCCTCAACGAAGCGCGGCGCGTCCTCGAGGACCGGGCTGTGAGGGCGCGTTACGACGCGGCGGGTGCCGGCGCCTCGGTGGCGCCCGCCCCGCCGATGACGGCGCCGTCGCGCCCCGCCGATCGGCACTCGCGCTCCCCGCCGCCCGGGCCCAAGCCGACGACCGGCGGTCCGCCTACCCGGGCTTGCGACCGCCGACCGCGGGGCCGTCCGGGTCGCGCTCCGTCGCGTCCGAGCACGGCGGGCCGACGCTGGTCGCCGCGCTCCTCGCTTCGCTGGAGGTCGTCGCCGACTGGCTCGGCCCGCATCCGCGTCCCTCGCGTCACGTCATCGTTCCCGAGTTCCGCAGGCACCACGTGAGCGAGTGCTTCTACATGCTCGCGGACACCGGGCTGCACCCGCGCATCGTGCGGCTGACGGCGCATCCGGCGCCGGTGGACGGCGTGATCGTCGACCAGAGCCCGGCGGCCGGGAGCCGCGTCCGGCGCAACAGCGTCGTGACGCTCAAGGTCTGGCATCCAGCCGCGGCGTCGGCGGCGCCGGATCCCGAGCGGGCCCCCTAGGGAACGTCGCGCGACGACAGCTGCCGCCCGAGGGCGGCCGCTCGGCACGACCGCGCCCGGGCCGTGTCACGCCCTCGCGCGGGGCGAGCACGACCAGCGCGGCGACAGGCAGCAGGAACGGCCCCAGGGGAGGATCCCGTGCAGGAAGACCCCACTCGCCACTGCCGCGGCCGTCCATGCGAGGCCTCCCGTCGAGCGCTCCGCCCGCTCGCGGCGCCACGTCATGGCGACGACCACGAGGAGCACGGCGAGGAGCGGTAGGCCGACGCGCACGAGCACCGCCAACCCGTCCTCGTGCACGAGCGTGGTCGACTGGTCGACGACGAGGCCGGACGAGGAGGTCGCCGTCGAACCGCCCCGTCGCTACGGCGGTAGGCGCGACGACGAGCGCGATGCTCCACGCTCCCGCGCCGAGCAGCGCCAGGCGCTTCCACCGGTCAGCGCGCACGGCGGAGGGCCGGTCCACTGACGCACGCACGTTGCGAGCTGATCGAGGCGTTCCCGACCCGGTGGTCCCGACCGACAGCTGCCCCCGAGCCTCGCACCATCCGAGGGAGCCCACCGACCGCCGGCTTCTGCCAGGATCGCGGCCATGATCACGGAGGCGCACGGCTCCACCGGGGCGCGGGCGTCGGGCCGCCCGCCGTCTACGTGGCCGGTCCGCTCGGGTTCACCCCCTACGGCCTCGACGAGCAGCGAAGAGTCTGTGCGGCGCTGCGCCGCGCCGGTTTCGAGCCACTCGACCCGTGGGAATCCGAGGCCGCCGCCCTGTTCGCTGCGACGCGCCGTTCGCCTCCCGGCGAAGAGCGGCGCACGGCGCTCGCTGAGGCGAATCGGTTCGCCGGCCGCCTGAACGAGGAGCTGATCGCGCGCTCGCTGCTCGTGCTGGCGAGTCTCGACGGTCCGGACGTCGACTCGGGCACCGCCAGCGAGATCGGATTCGCTGCGGCGCTCGGCAGACCCGTCGTCGGGCTGCGCACCGACTCGCGCCAGGCCGGCGACAACGAGGCGACCGTCGTGAACCTCCAGGTGGAGTGGTTCATCGTCCGTAACGGAGGCTCGATCCAGCGGAGCCTCACGGATGCGATCGAGGCCCTCCGGCGCCTGGCCGCGGAGCGGACGTAAGCGGCGCGGCGCCCCCGCTCCGGGGTGGGACCGGCTCGCCCCGGTGCTAGCGTCCGGATAGACCATAGACGTGGAGCACGGGGCACGGTCTCGGCTACGGCGGCTCGTGGGATGCGTCGGGGGAATCGGAGCGGCGATCGGTGCCGCGCTGGTGCTCGCCGGGTGCACCTCGTCAGGGCCGGTCGCCGCCCTTGAGGGACCGGCGATCCTCTCGAGCGACGCCGCGACGAGGACCGTCCATCTCCTCCTCGACGGGGGAGAGAACGACGCGTACGGAGGCTTCAACTTCGACGGCTACGGCGACGGCGGCATGACGGTGCGCGTGCCGGCCGGCTGGACCGTCGACGTCACGTTCAAGAACGAGTCGACGACGTTCACCCACAGCTGCGGGGTCGCACAGGACGCGCCGATCTCGACGAACGCCGGCCCCGTCGTGTTCGGCGCGACCACTCCCGATCCGACCACCGGCCTCCCGTTCGGAGCGACGGCGCACTTCAGCTTCGTGGCGACGAGGGCCGGTCGGTACCGGATCGTCTGCTTCGTCACCGCCCACGAGGCCGACGGGATGTGGGACTGGTTCGTCGTGACGACGGGAGGGCGCCCCTCGGTCAGCACCTGAGTCCTACGGCGCCCTCACGACGGCGGCGTAACGCGACGTTGGGTACCGTGACCGGGTGGCGACACCCCTGCCGCTGCGGACCGAGGTGCTCCACGACCGCTTCGTGCTGCGTCGGTGGGGCACGGACGACGCCGCGGCGCTGCACGAGGCGGTCGTCGAGAGCCGGACGGAGCTGCTTGCCTGGCTTCCCTGGGCGACGCACGAACCGCTCACGGTCGAGGAGCGGCGACTGTTCATTCTCGGCTCGCAGCGACAGTGGGACGCCGGCACGACCTACGGCTTCGGCATCTTCGGCCAGGACCGGCTCATCGGCGCCTGCGGTCTCCACCCTCGGGTCGGCCGGGGCGGCCTCGAGATCGGCTACTGGATCCGCACCAGCTGCACGGGGACGGGCTACGCGACCGATGCCGCGCGCGTCCTCACTGAGCTGGGGTTCGAGGTGGGGAGCATCAATCGCATCGAGATCCACCACGACGCCGCGAATCCCGCCAGCGGACGCGTCGCCGAGAAGCTCGGGTTCACGAAGATCGGCGAGCTCTCGTCCACGGTCCAAGCGCCCGGCGAGACCGGTACCGAGTGGGTCTGGCGCACGACGAGAGACCAGTGGTTCGCGAGCAACCGACCGCGGACGGCCTGAGCGTTCTCGTCGTCTCGGACCCCTGCAGCGGGAGACCGCTCGGCCTTCGCCGACCACCCGGCGAACGACGTCGGCGCGCGCCGCCCCCGCCGACGACCATCCCGCCGCCGTGGAACGCGGTCGGGCCCCACTGCGCCGAGGTGTTCACCCAGCGACGGCTCCGGTAGGGTGCGCCGCCACCGCCACCGACCAGCGCCACGAGCAGGCGCCCGTCCTCGTCGGCCGAGGTCGGCACGACCACGTTGCTCGCCTGGCCATAGAACGAGAACGCGCCCTCATAGAGCTGATATCCCCCGAACGCTCGGGTCTTGCCGAAGCGCACGGCGCTGCGGTCCACATCCCGTCCGCCCGCCTGCGCATCCGGCGAACGTCACCCATCCGCGGGGGCTGGTTCCTGCAGGGGATCGACGCGGCACGGAGGGCAAGACGAGGAGATCGACCACCTCGGTGAGGGAAATGGTCACCTCGGCTCAGGGGCCAATTGGCCCAGCTCGCCGGCGAGGTCGCCGGCCGGGGCGTCCGGGCGCCCGCTCCTGCGCCGCGCGAGACGACAAGCGCTGCAAGGCGTAATGTCCGGGCCATGGCCGAGTGGTTCTCGATCGAGGTGCTGAACGGCGCGTCCTCGGCGATGGCCTGGGCTGACGCCTACGCCGACATCCTCGCGCAGGCGGGGATCAGCGAAGGCGCCGTCGACTGGCAGTGGCACCACCACCGGTGGGGCAGCCTCCTAGAGATCGAGTTCGCCGACGAGGCGGATTTCGAACGCTTCCGAAACCTTCCCGTAGTGGAGGCCGCGCTCGACGCCGTCCCCGACCGCGTCAACGGGCTGCTCATCCACCGGGGCGCGGGGGAAGCTCGGGCACCCGACGGCCGCGCCGGCCGATCCCGATGGCGGGTTCCGGCTCGGCCGCCCTCCCGCTGCCGGAGGAAGATCCCGACTCGTGGATTGAAGGCGCCGAGATCGCCGCGCCACGCGCCGAGCCCGTCCGGGTGGGGCGGGTCTCGGCCTGAGGCACCTCGGTCGCCTGGAGGGCCTACCTCACACCCGCAGGGCGGCCGCCGGTCAACGAGGCCCCTGCCGTGCGCAGCCGACGACGCGTCGAGGATTGCAGCGCCCGGTCCGTGGAACTTCAGCTAGCGAGCTGCGACGACGCGGCGGTGCTGATTCACTCGATCGGCTGGTGGGCCATGGCGGGTGGTTCACGTCCTGCGAGCAGCGAGGAGTGCATGACGGACGCTCATGATCGCATATCCGAAGTTAGCATACTTCGTATACTACGAGCTCTTTACCTGGATGCAAGCCAGTCGCCACACTCGATCCGTGGTTCCAGAAGCGTGAACCAAAGTGCACCTCGGCAGTCTGAGCACGGCCGTGGCCTACCTGGCCTGCGTTGCCTCTTTCGAAAGCAAGCTCGGCCAACTCAGCCACCCACCGGCCTTCGACCTCCTTCTCATCCTTGTCGGCACGCCGCTCATTGCCACCGTTGCCGGCCGGCTCCTCGCCGGGCGCGAGCCGCCGGCCATCGCCCGGGAGCCATTCGAGTGAACGGACGCCCGTCCCACCGATCGTCACAAGCAATGAGGGGAGGCGGACGGCCTGGTGGTGCAGGGTGCTGGAGAGGTGTACTGACGGGCACCGGACCGACCGCGGTCGCTTCTCCCTTATAGCGACTATGCCCGTTCCGCATTCATCTCTTCGTCAGGTCGGCTCTCTACCCTCAACTCGGGAGGGAGACATGGCAGGCAGGCAGGGGCAGCGAGCGAGAAGGTCGCGCCGGCGGTTTCGCGCACGATCCGCACCCCCCGAGGAGACGATGGGGCTCGACACGACGATCGACGGCGAGGAGCGCGCCTCCTCGCGGATCGAGAGGATCATCGCTGCGCCGGGGGGCTCACTGCTGCTCCTGCGCGCGTTCCTCGGCGTGACGTTCACCTTCGCGGGCCTGCAGAAGCTCGCCAACGCCAACTTCTTCAGTGCGACCGCGCCCGGCTCGTTCGGCGAGCAGCTGCGCGGCGCGATCGTCACGAGCCCGTTGCACCATCTCCTCGACCCGGCCCTGCACGCTCCGACGCTCATCGCCCTCCTCATCTCGCTGGGCGAGGTCAGCGTCGGACTCGGCACGCTGTTCGGGCTAGTCGGTCGCGCCGCGGCGTTCGGCGGCATGTTGTTGTCGCTCTCGTTCTTCCTCACGGTGAGCTTCAACGACAACCCCTATTACTACGGAGCGGACATCGTGTTCTTCTTCGCCTGGACGCCGCTGCTGCTCGGTGGCTCCGGCGCCTGGTCGCTCGACGCACTGTTCCTGAGGCGTCAGCGAGCCGCCAAAGCGGCGATGGTCCTCGCTGCGGCGCGCAACTCCTCGCTCGTACGGCGACGGGCGGCCGAGCTCGAACGGCGCGTCGTGCTCCAGCGCTTGGCGACGATCGGCGCAGTCGCCGGCGCCGGCGCCCTCCTCGGGGGAATCGTGGCTGGCCTTGGACGCGTGTTCGCGACGACCGCGCAAGGGGGCTCGAACCCCGCAGGGCTCGGCACGACGACTTCCAACACGCCCGGACGCACCTCGTCCTCGACCCCGGGCTCGTCATCGACGCCGGCGTCGACCATGTCGAGCGGTGCGCAGAAGGGGACGCGGCTCGGGCTCGCGAGCGCCGTGCCGGTCGGAGGAGCGGCTTCGTTCACCGACCCCGCTCAGGGCGTGCCTGCGTTCGTCGTGCAGCCGACCCGCGGGACGTTCCGTGCCTTCTCCGCGGTCTGCACCCATGCCGGCTGTCCTGTGCAGTTCGACGGGCAGAACGACGCGTTCGTCTGCCCGTGCCACGGGTCGGTCTTCAACGCATCGACCGGTGCGGTGATCCAGGGACCGGCGCCCTCGCCGTTGCAGAGGATCCCGATCACGCTCGGTCCCGGCGGCGAGCTCTACGTCGACGCCTGATGGGCAAGGACGTGTTCCACGGCTCTAGCTCTTCTGTGACCTACCGGGCGTTCGCGCCGATGCGACGCCAGAGGTCCGAGACGAACATCTCGGCCGGATCCAACCTTCGACGGGCGACGAGCCATTCGCCGAGGCGCGGGTACATGGCTCGCAGGCGATCGCCTCCGAGCCGTCCGTCCTTTGCGAGGTAGACGCGCCCGTTCGCCGACACGACCAGCTCGTCGAGCTCGTCGAGCGCGGTGGCCACACCCGGGCCGCCGAGCGGGAGGTCGAGGGCGAGTGTCCACCCTTCGATCGGGAAGGACAGCGGCGCCGGGTCACCGTCGCCGAAGCGTTTCAGCACGGCGAGCGACGGGGCCACTCGTCGGGCCTGCAGCAGCTCGATGACCTTGCGGATCGTCGGCTCCGCGCCGAAGGGGACGACGAACTGGTATTGCGTGAACCCTCGGGGGCCATAGAGGCGGTTCCAGCGCGCGACGGCGTCGAGCGGGTAGAAGAACGACGAGATCGACTGGAGCTCGCCAGCTCGGTGCATCGGCGCCTTGCGGTACCAGAGCTCGTTCCACGCGGAAATGGCCGCAGGGCGCACGAGGTTCGCCGGTGGCGTGAGCGGGACGCCGAGAAGGGTCCTCGGCTCGTACTCGAGCGCCCGGGGAAGGTGCGACGGCGGCAGATCGACCAAGTTCGCGTGGTCACCGCGGCTGAGCACGGATCGACCGAGCTTGCGCCCCCGTGCGACACAGTCCACCCAGGCCACCGAGTAGCGGTAACGATCGTCATGCGCCGCGAGCTGCGCCATGCAGTCCTCGAGGTCGACCGAACGATCGGTGTCGACGAGCATGAACGTGGTCTCGATCGGGCGCAGCCGGATGGTCGCCTCGGCGATGGCCCCGGTCAGGCCCATGCTCCCGACGGTCGCCCAGAAGAGCTCCGGATGACGCGTCGGGCTGAGCTCGAAGCGGCCCCGTGCGCTTACCAGGGTCAGGTTTTCGACGTAGTTCCCGAACGCGCCATCCCGATGGTGGTTCTTCCCGTGCACGTCGGCGGCGATCGCGCCGCCGACGGTCACCTGGGAAGTGCCGGGCGTCACCGGGACGAACCAACCGCGGGCGACGTGACGGAGCAGCCTGTCGATGGAGAGTCCGGCCTCGACCTTGACGACACCGGAATCGAAGTCCGCAGCCACCACGCGGTCGAGGGTCGTGCAGTCGAGGACGATCCCGCCTGCGCACTGGGCGGCGTCACCGTAGGAGCGTCCGAGCCCGCGAGCGAGGATCGGCGTGGCAGAGATTCGAGCGTTCGCCACGAGACGATCGAGTTCTTCCTGGCTTCGCACCGGGACCACATGCGCCGCAGAGCTCGACCCCCTGCCCCAGCCGCTGACGAGCTCGCGGGTGCCGTGGCGCACGTCGGTGTCGAGGGCACTCATGTGTAGATCCCGGCCGCGACGAGCACGACGCACGTGAGCCCGAGCACCTGGAGCCCGCGATATCGAAGTGCGAGCTCTTCGGGAGCTCCTCCGTGACCGGACTCGATCGCGAGCTCGACGCTGAGAACCCCGAGCACGAACGGGAGAATCGAGAGCCGGAACACGATGTCGTCAACGTCGCCGCGACCGAGGTCGAGGTGCGCGGCACGATCGAACGCCCACAACGCGTAGCTCATCACTGCGACCGTCGCCGCGAGGATGCGGACCGAGCGGAGGAAGTTCACCGGGTAGTACGCGAGGACCCGGCGATGCGAGGTGCCGTTCCCGCTGAGCGTGGTGAGCTCGGCACTGCGCTTGCCGGTCACGACCAGCAATGCGCAGGCGGAGGTGACGATCGCGAACCATGGCGAGATCGGGATGTGTACGGCCGCACCGCCCGCAACAGCGCGAAGGACGAAGCCCGATGACACGCAGGCGAGCTCAATGACGGGGAGATGTTTGAGGTAGATCGAGTACGCGACGCTGACGACCACGTAGGCCGAGACGACTCCAAGCAGCGCGAGTCCGCCCAACAGGCCGGCTCCGGTCACGGCAAGCACGAGGAGGACGCCTCCGACGCCGACCGCGAGTCGCGGCGACAGCGCTCCGGAGGCGACCGGACGGTTTCGCTTCTCAGGGTGGACGCGGTCAGCGGCCGCGTCGATGGTGTCGTTGACGAGGTAGGTTCCGGCCGAGGCGACGAGGAAGATCGCCGCGGCGACGGACGTGCGCGCGAGCACCGACGAGTGTGAGAGCAAGCCGGCCGCGCCGGGCGCAGCGAACACGAGCATGTTCTTCACCCATTGACGTGGGCGGGCGGCGGCGAGGAGCAGGCGAGGGGCCGAGCGCCGGACCGGGCTCGCGAAACGAGTGCCGCCGCTGTGGGCCGGCATCGCGTGCGGCTCTTCGCCGGTGGGAGCGGCCGTCCCGACCTGCGATGTCGCAGCCTGGCGAAGACGCGGTTGGGTCGTGGGCCGCACGGCGCGCTCAGCCGCCCGAGCGCGCCGACATCGTGATGAAGTCCCGGGACCACCACGGTTCGAAGTAGCGAAGTGGTGTGCCGACCATGTTCGACAGCAGATCCGTGCCGTTCGCTGGCGTTGCAGCCCCCGATTGACTCGACGGCGCATAGCTCGCGAAGTTCACCCAGTCCGTGTTGATGTCGAGCTCCATGGCGCGGACAGCGCCTGCCCGGACCAGGAGATTGGCGAGCGTGGTGATATTCAGTCCGGGGCCTCCGACGTAGACGAGCGCGCCGTCGGCGGTCACGCCGACGCCCGAACGCCAGACGTATACCTGGTTGCCGAGCGTGGCGCCCCACTGGGTCGTGTCGTTCGCGTTGAGACCCGGAACGGGCTTCCCGCCATCCACGAGCAGGTCAAGGTTCTGGCGCACCGCAACGACGTTGCTCGTGAGTCGCGCGTCCCGTCCCCAGTCGGCGATCGTTGCCGTCCCGTTGCGGTAGATGACGAACGAGGCGGCGCCAGTCCGCAACGGGATGACGGTCCGGCCATCGGTGTAGTAGCCGCCATTCGCGTCGGCCATCAGGAAGCCGGCATTGAAGGCGGCGACCAGGCTTATCGCAGCGCGCGGCTCGACCGGCGCTGTAGTGGGGTACGGCCCACCGCCCGGAATGGTGCTGCCGGAGTAAAGCGTCGCCCGCAGCAGCTTGGTGTCCATCCACGCGACGCCGACGACGAGACTCGTGTGGATCGGGTCGGGGCGCATGAACGCCTCGTACACGGCGCTGACGCCGTCCACCTTGCGGCCCACAGGGTGCCAGACGCCCTCGCCGGGCACCGGAGGACTGGCGAAGGGTGCGATGGCGGGGGGCGTCGGGAGATGGGCGACGTGTCCCGACGTCGAGGAAGCAGCCCGCGTCGATCTCGGTGGCGGCGGGATCGAGCCCTTCGCCGGCTTTCCGCCAAGAGGCGGTGCGTGGTGCGTGTACCAGGCGTTCTCGGCCCAGCTGACGATCGACCCGCCGCCATGCTCGCGTGCCCACTCCGCGAAGCGGGCGGAGACCGAGGTGCCGAGACCGGGATTTCCGAGCGCGCTCGGCAAGGGAGATCCATACCGGAATCAGACCCAGCAGGACGACCGCTCCGACAGCCGCGATCGGGTGCCGGCCGACGAACGTCCGCCGCGCGGCACGCACTGCCTTGCGACGGGCGCGGCGCTGGCCCCGAGTCCGTCTGCGAGTCGTCGCGCCTCTCGGACGGGAAGCGGTCTCCCGGCCCGACGCAGGGGCGTCGAGGGGGCTGCGCTGCTCGAGTGCCGTGCTTGAGAGGCCTTGCCGTCCTGGGCTCACGCCATCCCTCGCTGACCGGACAAGGGAGAGGACTCAGTCGATGCGATGCGTTGCGTTCTCATGACCCACAAGGAGCAGGGTACGGCCCGATCCTTACGAGAAGATGAACTGCGAAGCGCCTAGTCGTCGAGACGTCTGTCGACCCTTGCGCTCACGCGGACGGAGGCCGGTGGGCCGCACGTCGGCTGAAGCAGGCGAGAACGATGGCCCTGAGCTGCGAGCGTCGAGTCGAGGCGCGCCGACCTGACGTCGAATGGACGGTTGGCCGCCGGCCCCACCCGGAGGGCCGACAGGTGCCAACTCTCGCGACCAGAGCGGCGTCGACCTGGCCAGTGCCTGCCATCTCAACGGCTCGCGTGTCGGGGGATCCTCGCCGACGAGCAGTGTCACCAGGCGGACATCCTCCGCGCCGACGATTACCACGCGCGCCGGGACACCAGGCCGACCATCGCTGTTCGCACGAGCTGGAGGACGACAAGTCGCCGCCGGCGCCCACCGGCGGTCGAACCTGGGCCTCAAGGCAATGCGGCTGGGACCACGCAGGGTTGCGCTGACTTCGCGGGCGCAAACGAGCGCCAGGCGCTACGCGCGCGCTTGACTCTCGGCGAGCATGGCCTCGATCGCGACGAGTGGAGCCGTGCCGTTCACCCCGGACGATTCGGGAAGGAACAGACCCGAGGCGGGGACCCGACGGCGGTCCCACATCGCAGCTGCGTAGGACTCGGCGAGCGCCTGGTAGCGCGGGTCGGGGCGCACAGCGTCGAGCAGCAGGAGATTGCGCAGGAAGACAGCGACGAAGATCGAGGACTCTCCGAGCAGCTTGTCGACGTCCGCGTAGTGCGCGAGCGAGGCCGACGCGGTGAGCACCGCCTGGTCCAGGTATCCCTCCTCGCCGGTCGCCTCGTGGAGGAGCACCCCCGCACCGATCATCGAGCCCTGGTTGTAGCTCCAGATCACCGGCTCGACGTGGCCGTCCGGACGGATCTGGTCGGCATAGAGGCCGTCCTCGTGTAGCAGCGCCCCGCGGACCCAGTGGTAGATGCGTGCAGCCCAGTCGAGATGCCCACGTTCGGCCGTGATCAGGAAGAGCTCCGCGCCGACCTCGGCCGCGGGACCGTTCGAGCAGGTGTTGCGCCCGACGCTCCAGGCGGCGTCGGCCCAACGGATGCCACCAGGATGGGACCAGTCCGGATTGCTACACCACCCACCGACTGCGAAATCGAAGATACGCTGGGCAAGCTCCACGCAACGGAGATCTTCGGTCACGCGGTGCTGGTGGAGGAGGGCGAGGGCGACCCACTCATTATCGTCATGGTAAGCGGTGCCTACCCGCGAGAGGCGCCGGGCGATCGGACTCCACAGGGGCCGGTAGACGGTCGATCCGAGCCTGAGCGGCCCGGTTGCGCCCGGCTGGCGGTCGCTGCGCGGCGCATACTGCAGGACTGCTTGGATCCGGCCGTCGAGCAGCTGGGATGCGCTGGCCGGGCCAGCGGCGAAGCCGTCCACGGTGCCGTCCGCGAGGGCCGCGAGAGAGCACGTGGAGGCCCACGCGTTCGCGAACGGCCACAACACTTCGAACGGCCGCCGGAGAATGCGGCGAGCTTTGCGATAGAGGCCGGTGCGCTCGTCGTAGAAGGCGTGCTGGAGCGCTTCGAACGTCGCGCTCGAGCGCTCGGCGTGCTCTTCGTTGATCGGGGTCGAGCTCACCGGGACATTGGCGTGCTGGTGATGATACGCGCGTCCGCACACGGCGAGACGGGCGCGTCCTGACTGCCGGCGACGGGCGAAGCGATCGAGAACGGGATCAGGACGGCTGCGCTAGCTGTCGAGAGGGAAGCGAGGTCGCGCGCACTTCGAGTCAACCGCCTCACAACATCTTCAATGAACTTCAGCCTCTTCAATGAACTTCAGCGAACCCGCCCAGTTGAGTCCACCACAGTGGTGTACGAGGGAGTGAGCAGCTCGGGCTGAGCAGCCCCAAGAGGCGACCAGCAGATCGTATACGATATGATCCGCACATCGTGGATGCTGATACAGGCTCGTCGCGACGCCGTGGGGGTGGTCCATCGATGGACAGTGATCTCGCACGAACCCGGTCGCCCGGTGAGGTGGACGGTACCCCTGGTCGGGTCAGCAACGAGACGCTGCATCGCCTCCTCGATCCAAGGTCGGTGGCGATCGTCGGTGCACGCGAATCCGATGGCGCGGGCACGATCCCGGCGCTGCTCGAAGCGGACGTCGAGCTGTTCCTGATCAACCGACATCGCGCGACCGTGTACGGGCGCGAGACTTACCGGGACCTCGCGGAGGTCGGCGTGCCGATCGACGCGATCCTCGCGATGGTCAACGCCGAGGCCTCGGTTGGCGTCGTCGAGCAGGCTGCGGGCATGGGGGCCGGGGGCGTGGTGGTCTACGCAGGCGGCTTCGCGGAGGAAGACGGCAATGGCGCTGCGTTGCAGGACCGGCTGGTGGCCGCTGCGGGGGACTCCCTGGCGGTGCTCGGCCCGAACTGCCTCGGCTTCATCAACGCGAAGCGTCGTCTCGTGCTCTGTGGCGCGCCGCCGCTGCCGTTGAGCAAGGGGGGCATCGGGGTCGTCACCCAGAGCGGAGCGCTCCTGGCATCGCTGGTCTACGGGGCAGAGCAGCGCCGACTCGGATTCAGCTACCTCATCTCGTGCGGCAACGAAGCCTCGACTGACGTCGTCGACTACATCGATTTCCTCGTCGAGGATCCGGACACCGTTCGCGATCTGCCTGATCCTCGAGAAGATCAGGCGGCCGGAGGCGTTCATCCGGGCTGCGGAACGTGCTCGCGACCACGACAAGCCGATCGTGGCCTTGAAACTGGGGCGCACCGAGCGAGCGCGTGAGATCGCGCGCTCGCACACCGGCGCGATCGTGGGGGACAGTTGGGTCTATGAGGCGTTCTTCCGCCAGCTCGGGATCGTGAGCGCCCTCGATTCAAACGACCTGCTCGACCGTGTAGTGCTGTTCGACCAGCTGCCGCCCGACCGTTGGCGCGCGGTCGACGGACTGGTGATCTTCACCGCATCAGGGGGAGGTGCGGCGATGTTCAGCGATGCGTGTGCGGACGAGGGCATCGATCTGCCGCCGCTCGAGCACCTGAAGGCGCAGGTGGCCGAGATCGTTCCGCATGCGGCAACACAGAATCCGGTCGACCTCACCGGATTCCTGCGCCTGCGGCTCGACGCCTTTGCGTCGCTCGTGCGTGCTTGTGTCGCAGCTCCCGAGGTGGACGCGCTGCTCCTCCTCTACATGATCGCGGAGAATACGGGCCAATACAGCACGTGGCTCATGGAGCCGTTCGCTGAGTGGGTGCGAGACGTCGACAAGCTCGTCCTCATTGCATCGTGCGACGATGCGCCCGCTGGAACATGGACGGCGGATCTGCTGGCGGCGGGCATCGGGGTTGGGCGCGGCCTACGAACGACGACTCGAGCGCTCGGCGCGATGCGTGAGTTCATCCGCGCTCGTCGACGTCCCGCCAGCGAGCGGGAGACGGCCGTCGTCTGGCCGCGGCCGGCGATCACGCCGGTCGTCAGCGTCGTCGGCCCGATCCTCCCGTTCGAGGCGGCGATGGACGTGCTCGTAAAGGCGGGAATCCCGATCGCACCGTTCGTCGTCGTCGACGCCAGCACTCGGCCGACATCCGAGTGCCTACCGTTTTCAGAGCCGTTCGTCGTCAAGCTCGCCGACGTGCCGCACCGCACCGACATCGGCGCGGTCCGCCACGGCATCCGTGTCGCCACGCTTCCCGGGACAGTCGAGGAGTTGCGCGAGCTCGCCGCCGGACGCGGCCTGCCGAGGGATGTCGTGATCCAGCCACACGTCACAGCCGACGGCGAGGCCTTCGTCGGCGTTCAGGCGGACGGTGAGCTCGGGCCGTTGGTGGTCTGTGGTCTCGGCGGCATCTTCGTCGGGGTCCAGAAGCGCTTCGCGGGACGTGTCGCACCCTTCGACCACATCGAGGCCATGGGGATGCTCGAGGAGCTCGAGGCCACCGGCGTGCTCGACGGCGTCCGCGGCGGGCGGGCCTGGGACCGCGCGGAGCTGCACGCGCGTCCTTCGCGGCTGCAGCGAGCTCGCTGTCGCTACTCGTGACTGGTTGGAGTCGATGGATGTCAATCCGCTGATGCAGGGGCCCGATGGCTTTGTCGCGGTCGACGCACTGGTCATCCTGCGCAGTCCGGAGCCCGACCACCCTGCGCCCGGGCCCGGCGATCTGGGCTACGCCGGTGCACCAACAGCTGATCGGGTGTGACCCGTCGTCGCGGTCATGTGTGGATGATCAGGCAGTGAGCCGAAGGGAGCAGGTCCGATGAACGAGTCCGAGCACGTAGCGTCGGGCGGCTTCTCCCGCATCCTCTACGAGGTCAACGGACGCGTCGCCACCATCACGTTCAACGAGCCCGAGCGCATGAACCCAATCGGCCATGGCCCGGGCAGCATGGAGGCCGAGCTCCTGGCCGCGTTGGAGCGGGCGAACGAGGACGACGATGTTCGGTGCGTCGTCGTCACGGGCGCTGGAAGGGCATTCTCCTCCGGCGGCGACCTGCAAGCGATAGACGGTCTCGAGACGGCGCTCGATCATCTCGACTTCCACGATGTCGCCGGTCGCGCCAACGAAGCCATCCGCACGAATCCCAAGCCCGTGATCGGCGCCATCAACGGCCTCTGCTATGGCTACGCTCTCGTTCTCGCGACGCACTTCGACCTGCTCGTCGCAGTCGACACGGCCGAGTTCGGGCTGATCGAGACTCGATTCGGCGGCTCTGGCGTCCAGACGCTTCCATTTCTCGTCGGCCCACAGTGGGCGAGGTTCCTGGCGATCAGCGGCGAGGTGATCACGGCGCGCAAAGCCAAGGAGATCGGCCTCGTCCTGGAAGTCTTCCCGGAAGACGTCTTCCAGGACAAGGTGTACGACCTGGCGCGTCGCGTCGCCGCTATGCCGGCGGAAGGCGTGATGTTGAACCGTCGAGTCATCAACGCTGCCATGATGGCCATGGGCTGGTCGGTAGAGCAGGAACTCGCACTGGCGCTGAATGCGGTGATAAGCGCCGCCCGCCGCGAGGCGAAGGCTTCCGACGGACGGGTCCTCAGCGCGATCTTCAGGGAGGACGGCTGGCAGGCGTACAGGCAGGCGCGGGACGCGCCCTTCTCGCCACCGTGGCTGGAGGAATGACGGGCGCTCGATCGGCGACACAGCGCGACGGCTCGCCCCCATCACGAGCACGAGGCTCGCGTCGACGATGGCCGACGACTTGGTCCGAGTACTTCGCTAGCTCAGCCCGCCTCCATCGTGGTCTCGCTGACGCGCTGCGGAAGTGGGCTAATCGATCAGCGACCAAGAGGCTGGCCTCTCGGTATCTTTCGGCGACGACGATCTCCGACGACGGCGGCACACAGATATCGACGACCGTCCCATGATGATCGGCACCTAAGTAGCTGCAAGGCCTGAACGTACGAGGTTCAGCGCTATGTGCGGATGGGGATCGAAGGGCCGACGGGCGCACCTGCTGCAGCACGACGGTGTTGATCACCATCCAGATCGCAGTCAGTCGAGGTGACGAGGGCCTTCGCGTCGTGCGCATGCTCCGAAAGCGCGGCCGGGTCGGCGTCTCCGCCCTCCCGGCGAGGCGCCTTTCCGCCGAGCACCCCGACCACGTCTAGGCGCTCGGCTCCCAGTTCGACCAGACCCGGGACGGGAGGCTGCTGAAGCTCTTGAACGTCACCGACGAGCTCACCCGAGAAGCGCTCGCCATCGTCGTCTGGCGCTCGATCGACGCCGACGCGACCGTTGGCGCTCGACGAGCTCGTGGCACTGCGGTGCCGCGCCGGTCTTCATCCGTTGCGACAACGGCTCGGAGCTCACCGCCAACGCGCTCCGGGACTGGTGCCGCTTCTCGGGCACCGGGGCGAGCTACATCGATCCGGGCAGAACCCGTTCGTCGAGTCCTTCAACGACAAGCTGCGTGACGAGCTGCTCGGCGTCGAGCTGTTCGACACGCTCCAGGTCCACGCTGGCAAGTGTCAGCACGGCTCGGTAGGCGATTGAGGAACCGATGTGGGATGGTCCACCCCGCCAGGGATAGCGTCCGTCGCGTCGTCGGGAGGGAGTCCGTCGCCTCGGAGTGATTCTTCATGGGCTCCTTGGTCGAGAGAGCGGCGAGTAGGCGCCGGTCCTAGCTAGCGGGCGCGAGGCGGCGGGCGAGCCAAGTCACCTCGGTCTACGGGCAGGGCCAGGCGTCAGGGCGTCATAGGGCAGACGCCTTCGTCGCTCGGTCGACCCCGAGCCGCTCTTGGCACTGCTCGCCGGTGGGCGGGGCACAGACACGGTCGAGCAACGAGCGGAGAATCCGCTGTTCGTCCTGATCGAGCTCGCTGATCGCCGCGTCCCTCGTCTGCTCAGCGCCTCGTCGGGCGTCTGCCAAACGGCGTGCACCATCCTCGGTCAGGTGGAGCATCGTCACCCGCCGGTCCGAGGGATGGGGGCGGCGGGACACGAGCCCCCGGGCCTCGAGGCCGTCGATGATGTCGGTGACGGTTCGCGGCGAGACATGCAGGATGTCGCTGATCTCGCGCATCGAACGATCGCTCGCAGCCAGCGCCTTTAGCAGCTTGTAGCCCGAGAGCGACAAGCCGCCCTCTCGCAGGTTGGCGTCGGCGGCGGTGCGCACCCGGTGCGCCGCGTGGAGGATGGACTCAACCACGTCGCTTCCGGTGTCGGGTCTCATGTCGCTCACCACCTTCCTCGGGGCCCGACATTCGGCCCCGTGATATAGTGAGTATACTCACCATCCGGAACCTCTGGGTACTACGAATACGGAAGAGGGAGCCGTGCAGGAACGTCTCAGCCAGAAAGTCTCGGTGAGCATCGTCTTTGTCGCGGCCATGTTCATGAGCATCATGGACATCACCATCGTCAATGTCGCGCTGCCGACCATCGGCCGGGACTTCGCGGTGCGCCCGACAGCCGTTGACAGCATCTCCGTCGCCTTCCTCGTGAGCCTGGCCGTGTTCATCCCCGCCTCGGGTTGGCTCGGCGACCGCTTCGGCGGCAAGCGCGTCCTGCTCGCCGCCATCGCCGTCTTCACCGGTGCGTCCGCCCTATGCGGTGTGGCGTCGAGCCTCGGCGAGCTGGACGCCTTCCGGATCCTGCAGGGCGTCGGCGGCGGCATGCTCGTCCCCGTCGGGATGGCGATGCTCTATCGGGCCTTCCCGCCCGAGGAGCGCATCCGGGCGGCGACCATTCTCACCGTCCCGACCACGCTGGCCCCGGCCCTCGGCCCAGTGCTCGGTGGTCTGCTGGTCACCGAGCTGTCGTGGCGGTGGGTCTTCTACGTCAACGTGCCGATCGGCGTGGCGGCGTTCGTCTTCGGCGCCGTGTTCCTGCGCCACGGCGTGGAACGGCACCCCGGGCGCTTCGATCTCGCCGGATTCCTCCTCTCGGGTGTCGGGCTCGGCCTGCTCATGTACGGGGTCTCAGAGGGGCCCGATCTCGGCTGGGCCACACCGACGGTGTTCGGCACCATCGCCACCGGTACGGTGCTGCTGGTCGCGATGGTCGTCGTGGAACTGCGCGCCACCGAGCCCATCGTGGCGCTCCGGCTGCTCGGCAACCGCCTCTTCCGCTCGTGCAGCGGGGTGATGATCCTGACCATGAGCGCGTTCCTCGGCACCTTGTATGTCGTCTCGCTCTACTTCCAGGACGGACGCGGCCTGAGCCCCCTCGCTTCGGGACTGAGCACGTTCCCCGAGGCGATCGGCGTAATGCTCGGTGCGCAGCTGGCAAGCAGGGTCGTCTACCCGATTCTCGGACCGCGCCGCCACATCACCATCGGGCTCGTCGGAGCCGCGACGGCGATCGGTCTCCTGTCGCTGTTGGGCGCCCACTCGAGCCTCTGGTATGCGCGAGGGCTGCTCTTCGCCATGGGATTCACCATCGCCCAGATGTTCGTGCCCACCCAGGCTGCTTCGTTCGCCACCATCTCGCCGGCGGCGACCGGTCGCGCATCGACGATGTTCAATGCCGTCCGCCAGCTCGGCGGCGCCATTGGCGTGGCGCTGCTCACCACGGCCATCGTCCTCGTCGGGGCGACGCACCACGTCGCCGGGCACACGGTGGCCAATCTCGGCGCCTACCGGATCACGTTCCTCGTGGCCGCAGCGCTCTGTGTCGCCGGGATCTGGCCGGCGCTCGCGATCCATGACGCCGAGGCCGCCCACACCATCCCCGTGCGTATACCCCGGCGTGCAACCGAGACCGACGCCCGAACCGCGGTCCCGGTTGCAGACCTAGCCTGACGCGTCGAGGCTGCCGACGGCACCTTGATCATCGCGGTGTGATCCCAACGCCCTTCACCATCCGACCCCTGCTGCTGGAGCGCCGTCGAGGATCTCGCGCAGCCGAGCCGCGAAGGCTCGTGGGCGCAGGACAAACCCGGCGTGGCCGCCGGGGAACTCCGCGAAGGGCGAGCCGAGTTCCTCCGCGAGGGCTCGTGCGCACTTGTCGACGAAGCCGTTCCCGGGCGAGTGCCCCGCCGCAACAACGATCCGGGCGGCAGCGGCGTGCAGTGCCGCGAGGTCGAGGCGGTAGCGGCGGACGGCCGGCGCGTCGTTGGCCAGGAAGAAGTCCAAGTTGGCGATCCGCTCGGGCTTCGGTCCGGCCAAATCGACGTCGGGTTCCCGATCGTCATGATCGATGCCGGTGATGGCCACGAACTTTCTCAGTGCTGCGGCGATCCCTTCGCGGCGGTAGAGCTGCTCGACCTCTTCCTGCCCGCGGACAGCGCGCTCGCGGTCGTGCTCGGGCAGGAGTTCGGTAGCGGGTGGTTCGTGGGCGACGAGGAGTCGTACCTGCTCGGGGTGGCGGGAGACCAGTTCCAGCCCGAGCAGCGCTCCGAAGCTGGCGCCGAAGAGCATTGCCGGCTCGTCGGTCACCGCCTGCAGCAACCGCGACGCGTCGTCGCCGTGTGTCGACAGATCGGGGGCTGCGCTCGGATCGTCGAGCGGGCTACGCGACAGTCCCCGGCGCTCGTAGCTGAGCAACGTGTAGCGCTCAACCAAGTGCGCTGCCAGGGCGTCGGTGGCATCCGCATCACCATCGCCGCCTTGGAGCATCAACAGCAACGGCCCGGTGCCCTGGACCTTGTAGTAAAGCGTGGCGCCGGGCACTCGGAGCAGGCCCCCCTTCGGCTCGTCCATCTCGCCCTCCCCGTCCTTGCGTCGGATGGCAGACACAAGGTTTCTATAAGTTCTGGAGGGGCCGTCAACCGCTCGGCCGGAGGGCCACCGCGCCCTTGCTCGTCAGCTGAGGGCCGACGCGACGACTGCGCCGACCTGCTCGATCTCCAGCAGGAAGCCGTCGTGCCCTGCTGCTGACTCGATGACCGCCGGAGGCCTGCCGCCGGGCAGGAGCCGAGCCAGCTCCTGCTGCAGCTCGAGCGGGTAGAGGCGGTCGGAGGCGATGCCCGCGACGGTCCTGGCGGCGCGGACCCGGGCCAGGGAGCGGGCGACGCCGCCCCGCCCTCTACCGATGTCGTGGTGGTTCATGGCTTCGCTCAACACGACGCAGGAGTTCGGATCGAACCGGCCCGCTAGCTTGTCGCCGTGGTGCTCCAGGTACGACTCGACCGCGAATCGCCCTCCTTTGCGCGGGTCCTCCTGCGCCTGGGCGCGACGGCCGAAGCGGTGCTGGAGATGATGACTCCCTGTATCCTGATCTACAGGAGGCGCGTGAGGTGCAGAGGGGCATGCTGCGCATCTACCTGGGCGCGGCGCCGGGCGTCGGCAAGACCTTCGCAATGCTCAACGAGGGGTGGCGGCGGCGATCTCGAGGCACTGACGTCGTAATCGGGCTAGTCGAGACGCACGGGAGGCCGACGACCGCCGCCCAGATCCGCGACCTCCCCGTAGTCGAGCCCCGCCGGATTAGCTACCGCTCAGGTGTGTTCGAGGAGTTGGACGTCGAAGCGGTGCTCGAGCGCCGACCGTCGGTCGCCCTGGTCGACGAGATCGCCCACAGCAATGTCCCGGGATCGCGCAATGAGAAGCGCTGGCAGGACGTCGATGAGTTGCTCGCTGCCGGAATCGACGTCATCTCGACCATGAACATCCAGCACCTCGCGAGCATTAATGATGTTGTGGAACAGATCACCGGAGTTCCGGAACGGGAGACCGTCCCAGACGCCGTGATCCGCGCTGCCGACCAGATCGAACTCGTCGACATGTCGCCCGAGGCGCTTCGCCGCAGGATGGCGCACGGGAACGTCTATCGGGCCGACCAGATCGACACCGCGCAAGCCAATTATTTCCGAGTCGGCAACCTGAGCGCCTTGCGAGAGCTGGCCCTACTCTGGGTCGCCGACCGAGTGGACGACCAGCTCGCCGATTACCGGTCACGCCACGGAATCGCCGAGCCGTGGGAGACGAGGGAGCGCGTGGTCGTCGCCCTCGGTGGGGGTGCGAACAGCGACCGCGTCATCCAGCGAGCGGCCCGCACCGCGGCACGAACCCGTGGCGAGCTGATCGGCGTGCATGTCCGGGTGCCCGGCCACGCTCCTGGCCAGGCACTGGCGGAGCTCGAGGCACAGAGAAGGCTCCTCGGAGAGCTCGATGGTCGGTTCGTCGAGGTCACCGGGCGTGACCCCGCTGAGGCACTAGTCGAGTTCGCCCGAGCCGCGAACACGACGCAGCTCTACCTCGGTGCCACGAGCCGGTCGCGGTGGTCGACGCTCCTCCGGGGATCGGTGATCAACCGTGTCGTCCGCAATGCCGGTCAGATGGACGTGCACGTGCTTGCCGGAGCTGAAGCCTCGCCAAGCCCCCTGTCCGACGTGATCACCCGTCTGTCACCGGGGCATTCATTGCGGCAGCGGTTGGCCGCCTGGCTCCTGGCGACGCTGGGCATCGCGGCCGTGTCGGCGGCGCTGTCTACGCTGCACACGTCGCTCGGTCTCGCGAGCCTGCTCGTCTGCATGCTGCCGGTGGTGCTTGGAATCGCCAGTATCGGCGGGCCCCTGCCGGCGGTCACCGGAGTCGTCGTAGCAGCGCTCGCAGCCGATTTCTTCTTCGCTCCGCCCCTGCACACCTTGCGGATCGCCGGCTCAGCCGATGGGGTCGCGCTTGCCCTGTTCGCGGTGGTCGCTCTCGCCATGATCGTCCTCGTCGGCAGGTTCGCCCGTCGCAGCGTCGAGCTCAGCCGCGCACGGAGCGAGGCCGATCTGTGGGCACGTTTGGCAACGAGGACGGTCTCCGCCGGTGTCGACGACGAGTCGGCGATCGTGGAGGAGATCCGGGAGACGCTGGCCCTCGATGCAGCGGCTGTGCTGTCGCCAGTGGACGGCACCTGGCACATCAAAGCCGCCAGCGGGCATCCCGTCCCAAATGCGCCAGAGTCAGCTTCGTACTGCGCCGAACTCGACGACGAGATGCTCCTTGTCGTGGGAGGACCGGCACCGGAGGCCGACGACATCCGGGTGCTCAACGTCTTCGTGAATCAGCTGCGTCTAGCGCAGCGTAGGCGGCACCTGGAGCTGCAAGCGGCATCGGCGGCTGCGTTGGAGCAGGCGGACAGCGCGCGCAGCGCCCTTCTCGCAGCGGTGTCGCACGACCTGCGAACACCGCTCGCCTCAATCAAGGCCGCTGCGACGAGCCTGCTCGGCCGGGACGTGGTGTGGAGTGTTGATCAGGTACGTGACTTCGCGGGGCTAATCGACTGCGAGGCGGATCGCCTGACCGCGCTGGTTAGCAACCTGCTGGACTTGCGCCGACTGCAGGTCGGTGCCCTTCCCGTCTCCCCCCGGCCCGTGCCGATCGACGAAGTGCTCCACGCGGCGGTCATCAGCCTGCACGGCGACACATCGGGGATCGCCCTCGATGTTCCTGCAGGCCTTCCCCTAGTCGACGTGGATCCGGGGCTGCTGGAAAGGGCGCTGGCGAACGTCATGGACAACGCACGCCGCTGGTCGCCTCCCGCCACGGCCGTTCGAGTCGAGGCCGGCGTGATCGGTGATCGGCTCGAGGTCCGGGTGATCGATCGAGGCCCCGGGGTCCCTGAGAAAGAGCGGGATCGCATCTTCCTCCCGTTCCAGCGCCTCGGGGACGGCGGTCGCGATGCTGGCGCCGGCGTCGGTCTCGGCCTGGCCGTCGCGCGGGGATTCACCGAGGCGATCAGTGGCGAGCTGACCCTCGAGGACACGCCCGGCGGGGGAACCACAATGGTGTTCAGCCTGAGGAGCGCGTCGGGATGCAGCGCGCCGGGTCACTCCGGCGACGCGCCGGAGGGAGACGCGCCAGGCGAGCGGACGGGGCCGAAGGTGACCGTTCTGGTCGTAGATGACGAGCCGGCCATCTTGAAGACGATGGAGGCCAACTTGAAGGCGCGTGGCTACGGCGTGATGCTGGCTACAAGAGGTTCGGCTGCCCTCTCGATGGCCGCCCTGCGTTACCCCGATATCGTCGTCCTCGACCTCGGACTGCCGGACATCGACGGCATCGACGTCGTCCAGGGCCTGAGGGGTTGGTCCGACGTCCCGATCCTCGTGCTGTCAGCTCGCACGGCCGAAGCCCAGAAGGTCGCCGCGCTCGACGCGGGAGCGAACGACTACTTGACCAAGCCGTTCGGAATGGCCGAGCTCCTGGCTCGGCTCCGGGCTCTGCTGCGCAGCTCACAGCGCACCCCCCCGGAACCTGTCCTCGCTACCGCCGACTTCACCATCGACCTCGCGGCGAAGCGCGTCCAGCGGCAGGGGCGCGACGTGCGCCTCACTGCAACCGAATGGCAGATCGTCGAGCTGCTCGCCCGGAATCCCGGCAGGCTCGTCACCCAGCGCGAGCTGCTGAAGCAGGTATGGGGACTGAGCGACACGAAGACCAACTACCTGCGGGTGTTCATGGTCGCGATCCGCCGCAAGCTCGAGCCAGACCCTGCACATCCTCGCTACTTCCTCACTGAGCCAGGATCTGGGATCCGTTTCGTCCCTGAGGGAGGTCTCCCGCTAAACAATCGCTAAACGCGGCACGAAATGATGGGCACCTGATCGTGCCGGCTCCATACTGCTGAGTGGTAGGAGCGTCCGGCGTCGGGTCGTCAGCACTTGCTGGCGACGACGTACGGCAGTTATTCGAGGTGCGCAGATGACCCAGTCCATTGTTGTGAGTAACGAGCACGAGGGCCTCGCCAGTGGCACACCGCTGGCGCTGGTCGCCGAGCCTGGCGTTGCGAACGCCCCGTTCGGCAGGATTCTGGTCCTGGTCGACTCGACCGAGCGGAACCATGCCGCGCTGACCGAGGCCCGTCGCATTGCAAAGGCGTCGGGAGGCCAGGTTCGGGTAATCCACGTCCGCGAGTGGGACCACGCGGCGCGAGGTGCAGGCAGGTTCTTCATCGAATCGGTCTCGGAAGCCAAGGCCCTCGTGGCGTCGGCCGTGACGGAGCTGCGACTCGACGGCATCGCCGCCACCGGCACGGTCATCGACATTGCTCGGGGCAAGGCGGCCTCGGCCATCATCGCCGCGGCGGCTGAGTGGTCGGCTGACGTCATCGTGGTCGTCGGCGATCATTCTCGGATCCCCGTGTTCACGGGGAGTCTCGGCAACCGGCTCAGCCGCAGGGCTGCGTGCCCGGTGCTGACCGTCCCCGCGCAGCTAGACGTGCGCCGGCCGGCTCACGTCTAGTAGGAACAACAGATCAAGGGGCCGCCGAAAAGCGGCCCCTTGATCTGTCTAGCGTCCAGCCGGAGACGCCCCTCGAGGTAGCTCGAGTCTGACGCGACGCCGCGCCGCCCCTGGACGGTTGGAGGTCGCTGCATGACCTCCGTGAGCCGCGGCGATGGCATGCACGATGGCAGCGCCGAGACCCGCGCCCTCGTCGCCGCGGGACCACGCCGATGTCGACGCCTTGGGCAATCAGTCAAGGCCGAGCGAGCGAGCGAGGAGGTCAGTTCTAGATGGGTGGAGGCGAAGGGACTCGAACCCTCGAACCTCTTGACTGCCAGTCAAGGCAGGCCTTCCAATCATCGCTCGCCCATCCCACTTGATCTGCTTCTACCTGCTTCTTTCCCGGGCCTCGGAAGACGGACCAGGTCAGCCCGACGTCCGAACGGTGGGACCATCGATGGGATTCCCGACTGATGTAGTCAAGGGGCCGAACCACCCGCAGTCGAGGCGCATCCGTCGCCTCACCCGGGCACCTCTTGACTGCTGGTCGAGAGTTCGCCCCCGTGACAAGGTGCTGGATCCTGTCCGGCCTGATCGAACACGTCAGCTGAGCCGGAGCTCGTCCTCGGCGGTCCGTGCGCCCGGATCCCGCCAGTCGTCGATTGAGCACTCGATCACCGACCGTCACCTGCGCTCCGGACCTGCGGACGGTAACCCACCTGTAGGTGGTCGGCGGAAACTGTCCGTGGCGGAAGACGGCCGACGGTCGCTCCGACCGCCACGCAGCGCGCGTCCGCCGACAACTTCTTGTTCACGAGCAACCAGCTACCAGCCGAGTCGAGTCGAGTCGAGTCGAACTCACTGCTGGTCAGCCTCTCTCGGGATTCACCGGGAACACGGGAGGGAAAGGGCGTCTGACCAGGACATCTGGGAATGCCCGGGAACGGTAGGGAACGCGAAATATGGTGCGACTTGTAGTGCGGGTCGTCGCGATGAGCCCGGCGGACCGACTGCAGATAGGAGCCGCTAGCCCGGTGGCCGACCGCTCGATCAGGCAGGGCGCGGCGGCCCAGGCGTGTCGTGATTGGCGGTCGGCTCGATCGCGAGGTGTGATCTTCGTCGAGTCGCAGCCCGCAGGGGATGTCCGCGCCGGGCCAGCCGCCGCGTGTGAGCCGGTGAGGGCACGGCGTCGCCAGGGGTGGCAGGATCGATCAGCGTGGACAGCAGCGAGCGGGAGCCGGCCGGCCATCCGCCAGCCCACGCGCTCGGGCCGTGCGGCCTCGGCCCCTCCACGTGGCTGTTCGACCTCGACGGGGTGCTGACTGGCGCCGCAGCGCTTCACCCCGGCGCCCGGAAGGCGGTCTTCGGGCCGGCCCGGGGAGCATTCGGCCCGGTCGGTCACTACGAGCGCTGCATCGACGGCAAGCTGCACGCCGATTGCGTGCGGGACTTCCTCACCGCCCCCTGGGGGGGGCGAACGTCGTTCCCGAGGACGAGCCATCGGACCTGCCAGAGTCCCCGACGGTCTTCTGCCCCAGCGTCGCCAAGAAGACCCTCTACCTTCGTGCCGGTCGCTTCGGCCTCGCCGTCGGCCTGGCGCGCCGCTCCTCACGAGGCGAGCTTCGCGAAGCGGGTCCAGATGCCGTGGTCAGCGATCTCGCCGAGCTGCTCGCGCTACTCCCCGCGACCCCGCCGGGTCCCACCTGGCGGGCGAGGTGCTCGACCTTGCCCACTGGGCGCGCTCGGCGAGGTCCGGGCCGAGGTCCACGTGCCCCTCGAGCTGGAGCTTGCGCGGCGCGCCGATGTCAAGCCAGTGGGACCAGCTCTGCTCGGTCAGCGGTGTCGAGGACGCGCTTTACGCGCACCGCCGTGCCCGGCGGCGCTTTTTTGGCCAGAGCACGCCATGAGCGGATGGTGGCGATCGCCTCGAGCCCTCGGGAGAGCTGTCCGGTGGTGGCCCCGTCGCTGGGTAAGGAGACGGAAGAGGAGGAGGAGCAATGCGTGCGTTACGCCTGATGGCATGGAAGTCTGACCCGGTGCTCGTCGAGGTCGAGGAGCCTGAACCTGGTCCTGGCCAGGTGGTCGTGCGCATCGGCGGCGCCGGGGCATGCCACTCGGACCTGCACCTGATGCACGAGTTCGACGCCGGTCTGCTGCCCTGGGGGCCGCCCTTCACACTCGGCCATGAGAACGCCGGCTGGGTCCACTGGTTGGGTCCGGGCGTGGTCGGGCTCGAGATCGGCCAACCGGTGGCCGTCTACGGGCCCTGGGGCTGCGGGACGTGCGAGCGGTGCCGACTCGGCATGGAGACCTACTGCGAGAACCCGGCGGGAGCGCCGGCTCCGAGCGGCGGCGGCGGGCTCGGCTTGGACGGTGGCATGGCCGAGATGATGCTCGTTCCCGACGCCCGCTATCTCGTCCCGCTACCCGACGGCCTCGACCCGGTCGCCGCGGCACCGCTCACCGACGCTGGTCTCACGCCCTATCACGCCGTGCGAAGGTCTTGGTCGAAGCTGGCCCCGGGCAGTGCGGCGGTGGTGATCGGTGTTGGCGGTCTCGGCCATCTCGCCGTCCAGATCCTCAAGGCGACCACCGCCACCCGGGTTATCGCAGTGGACACCCAGCCCGAGGCGCTCCGCCTCGCCTCCGAGTGCGGAGCGGACCTCACCGTCGCAGCGAGTGACGACGCGGCGCAGGAGATCCGGGGTGCGACCGGCGGGCGGGGGGCTGACGTGGTGCTCGACTTCGTCGGCGCCGATGCCACGCTCGCGCTCGGGGCGTCGGTTGCCCGCATGCTTGGCGACCTCACCCTCGTCGGACTCGCCAGAGGCAAGCTGGAGGTGTCGTTCTTCTCCGTGCCCTACGAGCTGTCAGTCCAGTCGACCTATTGGGGAAGCCGTCCCGAGCTAGTCGAGGTGCTCGACCTCGGCGCCCGCGGGCTGGTGCGAGCCGAGATCACGACGTTCAGCCTCGACGAGGCGATCGACGCCTACCGGCGCATGGAAGACGGAACCGCACGAGGACGAGCCGTCGTCGTCCCCACCGGGAGCTGAAGCGCGCGGGGAGGCGACCAGTCTCCGAGCACATGAGAATCCGGTGACCGAGCGGCCCGGTCCGATGGCATCGGGGCCTGGAGCCGATCGTGCAGCTCGCCGATGACGCGGCACGGCTTTCCTGGCCCACCGCTGGTCGATGGGGACCTTCGGCCCTACTCCCCACCGCTCGAGGTACAGCTCACCGATGCCCTCGACAGGGCTGCAGTGAGGGGACGCCTCGGCGGCTTCGAGGTGCGGGACGAGGATGGGCGGGTCGACGCCGGGAACTGGCAAGGATGGCTGGAGGCGAACGTGCGGCTGTTGTCCGACGACGGCACCCAGCTGAGGTCCCACCCGGCTCGCGACGTCTCGACAGGGTGGGCCCCGAGTAGACGCTGACGACGAGGACGAGGACGAGTACCTCGTTGTCGAGCACCGCCACGTCGACCTGGTCGCGGGTGTTACAGGCCCGTGAAGTCTTTTCGAGCGGAGCGGGCCGAGGCTCGCATTCCACCACCTGCCCACTGCAGTCGTCACCGACACCGCGTCGGTTGGAACACCTCGCCCGGCTGCAGGTAAGCACGGGCATGGTCGGGAACGACGGCGTCGACAAGTCGACGGTCTCTTCACCGTCCTCATCGGCTACGACTATGCCGATCCGAGAGGCGTGTCCTTCCGGGACCAAGGTGGACTTCACTCACCGGCGGTTGCTGAACCCAGCGCCTGGTTGACGATCGCGCGCCCCGGTCAGCTATCAACACTACCGATGAGATCGAGCGTTTCGTCGACGAGACGGTACGCACGCTCGACGAGCGCACGTGGAGCGCCACCGTAGTCCTCGAGCGTGTTGAGGTGCGGATCGCAAGGATTGCGACGAGATCGTTCCAGGCGTGAAGTTCGCCATCACCGGTACAAAGATGGGCATCGGCACGCGTCCGATCGTCGTCCCGACAGCGCCGGGCAGCAGGCCAGCGCCTTCGTTACAGGAAGGATCGACCTGGGCGGGGCCCCCCTTTCTCCTTTGCCGTACGTTCCGCCGCTCGACGATGTCCGTTCCCGGTGACGGCCTTCGAGACGTCGCCCACTCACTCCGGCGTGGCCCGCGCTCCGCCTCCGCCTCCGGGCGAGAGCGGCTCGAGCGAGCGGCACGCCCGAGCGGGGAGCTCGACGGCGAGATCGGGACCTTCGCCCCTGGGCGGCACCGAGGAGACGCGCTGTGATCGGAGAGACAGAGGTGCAGGCGGAGGAGGTTGCGGGGTGCGGGGCAGTGCCGGAGAGATGGTGCGCGATGCGTTGTCGGTGCCAGGCCTTCGACGCGAAGCGGTCCAGAGCTATCCTCCGGGCGATGGTGGTCGCACACCGGAACCGGCACGGTGACGGTGACGGACGGGCAGCGACGCCTCGAGGCTCAGTCGTCCCGCAAAGACGTGTGGACAGCTGCGCTCCGCCTGGGGGCTGGGAGCTCGCCGTCGCGGTTTGAGCGCCACGGGGGCGCGTGAGCATGCGGATCGGCATCGTCGCGCCGCCGTGGCTCCCGGTCCCGCCTCCTGCCTACGGCGGGACCGAGGCCGTGCTTGACAACCTCGCCCGAGGCCTCAAGCGTGCCGGGCACGACGTCGTGTTGTTCACGACCGGGGACAGCACGTGCGAGGTGCCACGAGCATGGACCTACGAGCGCTCGCTCGGCGTCGGGGTGCCCGGGTCGGTGGCAGAGCTTCGCCACGTCATCGCCGCGTACGCCCGATTGGAAGGCGTCGACATCGTGCACGACCACACGCTCACCGGCCCCGTCTACGCCGCGTGGTTCCCGAGGCTTCCCGTCGTCATGACAAGCCATGGGCCGTTCGCAAGCGAGCTCGGCGACGTCTACCGGGCGGTCGCGCGTCGCGTGCCGCTCATCGCTATCTCCCATCACCAGGCCTCGACCGCGCGCGATCCCGATCGCGGCCGTGATCCACCACGGCATCGCGGTCGAGGAGTTCCCACTCGGCGCTGGCCGCGGCGGGTACGCCCTCTTCCTCGGACGGCTCCACCCGAACAAGGGGGCACACGTCGCGGCCAGGGTCGCACGGGCCGCGGGCATCCCGCTTCGGATCGCCGGCAGGCTCAGCGAACCCCTCGAGCTCGAGTACTTCGCTGCGCAGGTGAAACCGCTGCTCGGCCGAGATGTCGAGTACGTCGGCGAGCTCTCCGACGAGGCCAAGCGCACCGCGCTCGGCGATGCGACCTGCCTGCTCAACCCGATCGCATGGCCAGAGCCGTTCGGCATGGTCATGGTCGAGTCGCTCGCCTGTGGCACCCCGGTCGTCACGACTCACCAGGGAGCGGCACCCGAGATCGTCAGAGCAGGCGTCGCCGGGTTCGTCTGTGACGACGAGGAGAGTCTCGTCGCTGCGATCCGACGCATCGACGAGATCGACCGCGCCGGATGTCGCGAGTTCGTCGCCACCCACTTCTCGGTTACCCGAATGGTGCAAGACCACCTAGCGCTCTACCAGCGAATCATCGAGGAAGCGGGAGAGCGAGGCCCTCGTCTGCTCACCGCCCCCGATGGCCGCCCGCGGACACGTTCGGAACCGCGGATCGTCGACGGCCAGACCCCCGCACCGCCGCGTCGTATCGTCGGCCTGCCCGATGCGTCGCCAGCGTAGCGTCGCACTCGGCGCTGGCGCGGCTCGGTCCGTCGCGCTGGACTCGCCCGGGAGCTCCTCGGCGATCCGTGTCTGGACGACGCCGGCCAGCACCAGCTCGTTCGTCGCCTCGAGCACCTCCGGGGCGCCGCTACGCCGGTCACGTTGCAGTGGCCGGTCACGTTGCAGCCTGAGAGGGCCGAACGTGGCGACCACGTTCCGGGCGGTGACCATCGCCCCTAGCGGCACCGGCCGGACACGGCGGACGATCGGTGCGTGGAGCAGCCCAGGCGGCGCGGTCGGGTGTTTGACGGACCGATGAGCGAGAACTGACCGTGCCTGTGCCGGCTGGCCGTCCGACCGGGACCCGACACCGCCCAGCCGTGGCTCCCGACGAGACATTTGAGGCGATCGTCTTCGACTGGGACGGCACCGCGGTGCCGGATCGGCAGGCCGACGCCGGTGGGGCACGCGACCGAATCGAGGCGTTGTGTGCCGCGGGCGTGCACGTGTTCGTCGTGAGTGGCACCCACGTCGGGAACGTCGACGGCCAGCTTCGGGCCAGGCCACGGGGTCGGGGTCGGCTGCACCTGTGCTGCAACCGGGGCTCAGAGGTCTACGAGGTGGGCGACGACGGTCCGGCGCTCGTGTTCCGGCGCACCGCCACCACCGAGGAGGATCGCGCGCTCGACCGGGCGGCCGAGCGGACCGTGGAGGGCCTCGGAGCACGGGGCCTCGAGGCGAAGGTGGTGTCGGTGCGGCTCAACCGCCGCAAGATCGACCTGATCCCCCTCCCGGCGTGGGCCGACCCGAAGAAGGCGGACATCGCCCTCCTCGCCGACGCGGTCAGCGCGCGACTATCCGCCACAGGGATCGCCGGCCTGGCCGAGGTCGTCGCCCTCGCCGCCGACGCCGCCCGGGCGGTGGGGCTTGTCGACCCGCGGATCACGAGCGACGTAAAGCACGTGGAGATCGGGCTGACCGACAAGTCCGACTCGGCTCGCTCCGCGGCGGGCTGGCTCGCCGAGCGCGGCGTCACCGGCGCGCTGGTGCTGCTCGCAGGCGACGAGCTCGGCCCGATCGGTGGTGTGCCTGGGAGCGACTCGTTGATGATGGTCGACACTTTCGCCCGCGCAGCAGTCGTGTCGGTCGGGGTCGAGCCGGGGGGCGTGCCCGACAAGGTCGTCCACCTCGGAGGCGGCCCGGAGCGCTTCTCGGAGCTGCTCGACGCGCAGCTCGCACGCCGAGCGGCGCGCCGGGTCCCACAGGTCGACCCCGACCCGGCCTGGGTCCTCCCGCTACCGGACGCACCTGCCAAGGAGCGGGTCGCCGAGGCGCTCGGGGCGCTCGGCAACGGCTTCGCGGCGACGCGCGGCGCGCGGGAGGAGGACGGACCTCTCACCTCGCCCCAGCTCCTCGTGAGCGGTGTCTACACCGACGACGGCCACCTGCTCCCCGGGCCGACCTGGACCGGCCTCGAGCTCCCCATCGCCCAGCACCGGCACACCGAGCGCCGGCTGCTCGACCTGCGTACGGGCACGCTCCTCCGCTCCGGCGACGACGGCTCTGGGCTCCGGTCGATGCGGTTCGTCTCGGCCGCGTCGCCACACGCCATGGCGTTGCGGGCCGAGGCGCGCGTCCTCCACCTCGAGCCGGGCGAGGCGCTGCAACCACCCCGGGACACCGGGGACTTCGAGCGCGACGACCATGGCGAGGTGCAACTCGCCCGGACCGGCCGGACCGGCGGCGAGATCGCCGTGGCCGCCCGGGACCGTGTTGGGACGGCGACCGGCCATCGTCTAGTCGAACGGCTGGCCGCCTGCGTCGCTGCGCACGGTGGCGAGGCGAGCTACGACGAGGCGTGTGACCGGCTCGCCGAGACGGACGCCCTGGGATTCGACGCGCTGCTCGCCGAGCACCGCGAGGCGTGGGCACGCCGGTGGAGAGACGCCGAGGTGGTGATCGAAGGGGACCCCGAGTCCGAGCTGGCGGCGCGCTTCGCGGTGTTCCACCTCCTCGCCGCGGCCGCTGCGACCACCGAGACCGGCGAGGCCGCGGTCGGCGCCCGGGGGCTGACCGGCGACGCCTACGCCGGGCACGTCTTTTGGGACGCGGACGTCTTCGTGCTGCCGGCATTGGCCGCGATCCGGCCTGCTGCGGCCCGGGCCATGCTCGAGTACCGCGTCCGCCGCCTCCCTGCGGCACGCGCGGCGGCCCGATCTCGGGGGCTGCGGGGCGCCCGCTTTCCCTGGGAGTCGGCCGGTGACGGGAGCGACGTCACCCCGCGCGAGGTCAGGGGACGAGGGGGCGCGCTCATCCCGATCAACACCGGCACACACGAAGAGCACATCGTGGCCGACGTGGCGTGGGCAGCGGCTCGGTACGCCGCCTGGACGGGCGACGCCGCCTTCCTCACCGGAGCGGGCCGCGACTTGCTCGTCGACACCGCCCGCTACTGGGCGAGCCGCATCCGACGCGACACCGAGGGCCGCGGCCACCTCTACGGGGCGATGGGCCCCGACGAGTACCACGAGGTGGTCGACGACAACGCGTACACGAACGTGATGGCCCGCTGGAACCTTCGCCGGGCCGCGGAGCTCCTCGCTGAAGCCGACCGCGGCACCGAGGAGGCCGACACCTGGCGGGCCCTGGCCGAGGGCTTGGTGGACGGCTGGAACCCCGAGCGCGGCCTCTACGAGCAGTTCGCCGGGTACTTCGACTTGGAGCCGCTCCTCATGGCCCAGATCGCGCGGCCGCCGGTCGCGGTGGACGTGCTGCTCGGTCCCGAGCGGGTGGCCGGCTCCCAGCTCATCAAGCAGGCCGATGTGCTCATGCTCCACCACCTCGTCCCAGAGGAGGTGGTCGCCGGGTCACTCGGCTCCTGCCTCGCCTTCTACGAGCCGCGGACCGCCCATGGCAGCTCGCTCTCTCCTGCCATCTATGCCTCGCTGCTCGCGCGTGCCGGGGAGCCCGAGCGGGCGCTCGAGCTGTTCCGCCTGGCCGCTCGCCTCGACCTCGACGACCTGACCGGTACCACCGCCAGGGGACTGCACCTCGCGACGATGGGCGGGGTGTGGCAGGCCCTCGCGTACGGGTTCCTCGGCTTGCGTGCGGAACGGGACACCCTCGCCGTCGACCCGATCCTGCCCGAGGCGTGGCGCGCTCTTGGTCTGTCGTTCCGCTTCCGTGGAAACCGCATTGGCTTGCGCGCCGAACACGACCGCGCGCTGATCAGCTGTGAGGTGCCACTTCTCGTGCACGTCGCCAATCGGGCACCACAGCGGTGCGAGCCGCCCGGCGCCACCATCGCCCTCATGTCGTCCCCCGTCGAGAGGAGGCATCGATGAGCATCGTCCTCGCCGCCCTCGACACGACCGCCGCCGCCCGACCGGTGCTCGAGACAGCGATACAGATCGCCCAGCTGACCGGGAGCGGTGTGGAGGCGATCCACGTCAGTGGCGGCCCGCTCGATCCGATCGAGACACCCGAGTCGCTGGCGGCGCGGGCCGACGTGCCGTTCCGACTACTCGGGGATCCGGTGGAGGCCGCGCTGCTCGCCGCGTTCGGCGCGCCGGAGGTGATCGCCGCGGTCATCGGCGCCCGCGCCACGCCCGGCGGTCGGCGTCCGGTCGGGCGCACGGCTCGTCACGTCCTCGAGCACGCGGACAAGCCGGTCGTGGTCGTGCCCCCTGAGCTGGTCTCTCGCGGCTCGTTCCGGCGGCTGTTGGTGCCGCTCGAGGGCACCGAGGCGTCCTCTCGACCGCTGCTCGAGCGACTGTGGCCGCTGCTCGTCGCCGACGTCGAGCTGGTCGTGCTCCACGTGTTCACCGACGCCACGCTGCCCGCGATGCTGGACCGGCCCGAGTACGACCTCGAGATCTTGGGAAGGGAGTTCCTCAGCCGTCACTTCCCCCACGCGACGCGCATCGAGCTCCGACCTGGCCCGGTGGCCACGCGAGTCGCCGAGGTGTCCGGAGAGCACAGCGCCGACCTGGTCGTCTTGAGCTGGTCACAGGACAGCTCGGCCGGGCGGGCCCGCGTCGTGCGGGAGGTGCTCGGCGCCTCGGCGCTGCCGGTGCTGCTCCTCCCGGTCGTGCCCTTCGACGTCGAGGACCCAGCCAAGGCCTCCTCATCCGAAGAGGAGATCCGCACCGAGGGGCTGGGAGGTTGATTGACACGTGAGCACCGGTTCATGAACGAGCACCGGGACGAGATGCCATCCGCCTCGCGCTACTGGCCACGAGGTGGCGAAGTCGGCGAAGATCCACACCTGCTCACCACCAGCCATTTTTTGCCTTCTAGCTGGGCTTTCTCGGGTGGAGGCGAAGGGACTCGAACCCTCGAACCTCTTGACTGCCAGTCAAGACATGGCTTCCAACTGGGACCGGTAGTTGCCATCTCATCCCATCTGAGCGGGTATTTCGGTAATGATTCACTTGACGAACCCAGGCTGACGTGCGATAATTGACTCATGGAAGAGATCAGCATCCCTCGCCTAGCCGCCAAGATTCCTACCGAGGCGGATGCCTACAAATTGCTGGAAGAGATGCGCTGGCACGGTCAGCCCGTTTGCCCGCACTGCGGCTCGATTGCCAAGCACTACTTCCTGACGCCGAAGGTCGACGGTATCTCCCGCGAGACTCGCATGGGCAACCGTTCTCAGCGCCGCGTCTGGAAGTGCAAGGACTGTAGGGCACAGTTCAGCGTGCTTACTGGCACGATCATGCATGGCTCCAAGGTGCCTGTCCGTACGTGGCTGTTCGTCATGTTCGAGATGGTCAGCTCCAAGAACGGCGTTGCCGCTCGCGAGGTGTCCCGCAAGTACGACCTTCACCCAAAGACCGCTTGGTTTCTCTGCCATCGCATCCGCGAGGTCATGGCTGCTGGTCCTAACGCCGATCTGTTCACCGGCGTTGTTGTTGCCGATGAAAGCTGGATCGGTGGCGCCCCGAAGAACCGTCATGCCAACAAGCGCAACCCTGACGCTCGCCAAGGACTGACCGACAAGACCCCTATCGTCACCCTTGTGAACAAGTCAACAGGCGAGGCCAGGTCCCGCGTTGTCGATGACGTAACGGCAAAGACGCTCAAGGGTGTCATCGCTGACAACGTGAAGATGAAGGAAACCACATTGCACACTGACTCGGCCGGTGCTTACGGCTCATTCTCAACGGACCTGTTGGCGCACGAAAGCGTCAACCACACCGAAAGCGAGTACGTCCGCGATGGCGTCTCGACCAACATGGCCGAAGGCTACTTCTCCCAACTAAAGCGTAGCATCCACGGTACGCACCACTACGTGAGTATTGGGCACTTGCCTCGTTACCTCGCGGAGTTCGACTTTCGCTACAGCACTTGCGATGAGTCAGACACCGAGCGCATGGAGCGGTTCGTCGGCCGTGTTGCTGGTCGTCGGTTGAACTACAAGCCTTCCGGCGCCGAGGCGTAAGCCCTTCCGTCTAGTCGTCTTCGCACCCGATGAGGCCGAGCCACACTCCTAGCGTTTGCAACAAGCACAGCAGACATCGGCGCGGGTAGTGGATCTTCCCGTCCGGTGCCCAGTGCCACGGCTCAATCTGCTCGATGATCCGTACTCTCATGGCGTAATGCTCCTAACTCGCTTTCCGCACATCCCGAACGTGATTACGCGTCCCAGCCCTCGGCTTGCTCCGTTGCGCTGATCTCGAGGGCCTCGAGCTCGGCGACGAGGTCTCGTAGCTGGCGTCCGGCCTCGATCCGGGGGCGATAGCGCTCGTTCTGCTCGGCGGTGAGCCAGCGGGTGAACCGCTTGTTGGCGCGGGTGTAGCTCCACTGCACGTAGGGCCCGTGGAGGACAGGCGGCTCCGCGTGGCAACGGCAGTTCGCCTTTCCGCAGCGCAGCGAGCGCTCGACGACGCTGCCGGGCAAGACGTGGTCGTTCTGTTCGAGGAAGGCGAGGAGCCGCGCACACGCTCGGCGAACCCGGCGGTCAGCGCCTTCGCTCATCGGAGCTTCGCCACCCTGAGCATCCACCACCTCATGTCCTGCACTGTATACGGTGTAGGACATGCCCGCAACGAGAGATGGGGGTGGCGAGAGGTTCGAGCTTCGCTCCGAGCTGCTGGGCGCCATGCCGATCGTCAACCACTTCCTGAGGCGTCTCTCGGTGGCCGAGCTCTTCGAGCGCTACGTGCCCCACGAGGATCGCCGCATGAAGCTGGCGCCGGCCGTCGCCCTCGGGGTCGTGGTGCGCAACCTGGTGCTCCACCGAGAGCCCGTCTACGCGCTCGGCGAGTGGGCGGCTCCCTTCAGCCCGTCGGTGCTCGGGCTCGGCCCCGGCGAGGCGTCCCTGCTGAACGACGACCGGGTCGGCAGAGCCCTGCTTCGCTTGTTCGACGCCGATCGCGCGAGCCTCATGACGGCGCTCGTGCTGCGGGCCGTCGCCGAGTTCGAGGTCGACTGCGCCGAGCTGCACAACGACTCGACGTCGGTCACCTTCTCGGGCGCCTACCGCTCGGCGACCGGGGCTGTCCGGGGCGGCAAGGCGACCGCGCCGATCGCCTTCGGCCACAACAAGGACCACCGCGCCGATCTCAAGCAGCTGGTGTGGATCCTCACCGTCTCCGCCGACGGGGCGGTGCCGGTCGCCTACCGCGTCGAGGGCGGCGCCACCAACGACGACACCACCCACGTCCCCACCTGGGACGCCCTCGTCAAGCTGCTCGGGCGGACCGACTTCCTCTACGTGGCCGACACCAAGCTCGCCAACCGTGAGGCGATGGCCCACATCGCCGGACACGGCGGGCGGTTCGTCACCGTGCTCCCCCGGACACGCAAGGAGGACGCCTTCTTCCGGTCCTGGATCCAGGACCACAGCCCCACCTGGGCAGAGGCTGCCCGCCGGCCGTCGCGCCGGCCTGGCGAGGCCGACAACCTCTGGAGGACCACGCCCTCGCCGGTCCCTTCGGCCGAGGGCCACCGCATCGTGTGGGTCCACTCGAGCCTCGAGGCCGCCCTCGACGCCGACTCCCGCCAGTCGCGCATCCAGCGGGCGGTCAGCGCCCTCTCGGATCTCGCCGCTCGGGTGTCCTCGCCGAAGTCACGCTGGCACACGCGCACGGCGGTCGAGGCCGCCGCAGCGCGCGAGATCGCATCGGCGAACGCCGCCGCGCTGGGTGAGCGTCGCGGTGCAAGAGCACGAGGAGGAATCCTTTCGCCAGGAGCGCCGGGGGCGGCCAGGAGAGGAGACCCGCTACCGCAGGACCACCCGCACCCGCTTCACGCTCACCTGGAAGGTGGACACCGCGCTCGTCGCCTACGACGCCAAGTCCGACGGTTGCTTCCCGCTCGTCACCAACGACACCGGCCTGAGCGACGCCGAGGTTCTCGCCGCCTACAAGTACCAGCCGCACCTCGAGCGGCGCCATGCACAGCTGAAGGGCGTCCAGCTCGTCGCCCCCGTCTTCTTGAAGGACGTGGCGCGCATCGAGGGACTCTTGTGCTGCCACTTCGTCGCGCTCCTCGTTCAGGCGCTCGTCGAGCGCCAGATCCGACGCGCCATGGCCGCGAGCGGCACCGCATCGATCCCCCTCTACCCCGAAGACCGCGAGTGCGGCGCGCCGAGCGCACCGCGGATCTTCGAGATCTTCAGCGGCCTCGCCCGCCACGAGCTCGTCAGCAACAAACGGATCGTGCAGACCTTCGCTCCCGAGCTGACGCACCTCCAGGCCCAGGTGCTCGATCTCCTCGAGGTGCCACACAGCGCCTACGGCGTCATGTCATGAAATCCACGCCGGGATGTGCGGAAAGCGAGTCCTAAGCTTGAGAAGCGTGCAAATGGTTCGCGTGCGTCGGTCAACGGCTTTCGTGGCGGTCGGCTACGACGCGCCCACGAAGCACATGCGAATCAGATTTCGCAAAGGCGAGCCGCCCGTCTACGGCTACTACCAGGTCCCGCCAGACATTCATGCTCGGTTTATGCGAGCACCCTCAATGGGAGTCTTTTACCGCCGATTCATTCGAGGCAGGTACGGCGCCCGGCTCATCGGCTGACGCCCCCCCCCTCCCGTGGCCCCACTAGCGGTATAGGGTTGGACCGTGAGACTCAGCCGGATCGTCGTGCTCGCCGTATTCGCCCTATGCGTTGCCGGGTGTGGCAGCACAGTGTCGTCTTCGCCACCCGTAACGACATCATCGGTCAGCACAACTTCCGCTGCTCCGACTACGACCGCCGCACCTACCACGACGACAACCACTACAGCTGGTCCAGCCAAGCTCGAAACGGCTTGGAATGTCACCGACCAGGCTGGCGACGATGTCACTGTCGAGGCTTACAAGGTTCTTGATCCTGCGACACCAGCTACCGAGTTTGACGCTGCGCCCGCGGGGCAACAACTCGTCGGCGTCGAAATCGGGATTGAGAATCAGGCAAGCACGCCGTTTACCGACGACATGAACAGCGACGTAACGGTGATCGGCTCCGACTCACAGACCTACACCTTCGCCGTTGACAACATCTCAGGATGCACGAACTTCGCGAACGGAGACGTTGATTTGACCAAAGGGGCGACGGCAGTGGGTTGCGTTGCTTTCAACCTGCCAGATGGCGTCAACGTGGCCCAGGTCGACTTCAAGCCCGGAGCGGATTTCGGCGGTGCGCCAGTCGAGTGGGCTGGCTGAGCAAGCAGCTACTCGGAGACGCTTCCCTGCGGTTGCTCGCGTGGCGTCGTCAGCAGCTTCTCTACAGCCTGCTCGAACGTCAGTCCCTCGATCTTGTACCGCTCGTCTAGCTCGGCAGGCGTCGGGTCGTGCGGGCGAACAGGCTTGGTGGTTGACTTCGGCATGGGCACCCCTTACGTCGCGCGCAAGTCTACGGCGCAAGTTGGGGCGCCACGGCGTAACCTCTTGGCCACCTACCGGAGGGGAGCGTAGATATGGCTGACGCCACCGATGAACAACTGCCGAACCTAGAACCGATTGACTGGGATCACAGCAGCGAGACTGCACTGCATACAGCGGTCCGCGACTACTTCCGCAGGGCTCACGAACTAACCGATTTCGGCAAGATGGTTGGGGGGTTCGCCACCACTGGCGCTGCCGATATTGAGGCCAACGACGACGGCTCGATCCGACTCTCGGCCGATCAGTTCCAGTTCCTTATGAACGAGTTGTTCGCCCTGCGCCACGCGGCGACATATCTGGCCGTAGTCATAGATCCCCGAACCTAGAAACACGATCTGTGCTGTAGGCATGACTTTGGCCTCCGATATGGGTTCGTCAAGTGAATCATTACCGGTATTTCCAGGACCAGTTGGAATGTCCGCAGTTCGCACATCGGTGAGGTGAGTGGAAATCTGAGGGGATTTTTTGCCCGATGGGAGCTGCTAGTTAAGAGGGTGATTCACCGGCTCGGCGCCGCCCGGGGCGCTCCGTAGCCAGTGCCGCTTGACGCGCGGTCAAGAGGTCGCCGGGACATTGGCCCCCCTCTCCCCCACCACACTTTGAGGCGCGCGAGCCGTCCCGACCGGCGGGGCAGGGGTTCGATACAAGCGTTCACCCGCTGAGCCGTTGGTCCAGCTCAAGCTTCGAAAGTCGCGCCGGAAGCACCCCCGGGGAATAGCACCTTGGCAAGGTGCCAGGAAAAGTCCAGGTAGAGGCCTATAAATCACTGACGTGCGGTTCCGTTCGGCGATTCGTCCATTAGATCCATCTGATTCGGGCCTGTCGTAGCGTGCGCTACCACAAGCGCCCGGCCCTCGAGCTCGTCGTAAGCACTGTCCTCCGTGGAGAACCAGTCGGCAATCAAAGACGCTCTTGGCGCCCAGGCCGGCCGCGACCATCCAAGGAGTTCTGCCCGGAGGTGCCACAGCTCGCGCTCTGCGGCTTCGATCGCGAGTTGGGAAGTTTCGAGCCCTTCTCGCGCGATAGGCCCAGTCGCGCCTGCAATCAGCCGCTGGTACTTGTTGACCGCAGATCGCAGCTCTTGTTCTGCCATGGCCAATAGATCGCGCTCGGCATCCGCCAGCAAGTGATTGGCCAAGATCGGCGGTTCCATGGGAACCAAGTCTACGAGGATGTCCGCGACTCGATTCGTCGCCACCGATGCCTACTCGTAGTGGCTCATCGTCTTCCCGACTGCCACCATTAAGTCTTCCAAGTCGACGGTGAGGAGACGGGACCAGACGCTTTCCGAAGGTGTCGCTCGCCAGCGACATGGGACCACCCTGAGCTGAACTTCGCCAGCAACATGGGACCACCTCGTCGCCAGTCATGGGACCACCCGGTATCCACCAGCAGCGGTGCTGCTGCCGGTGGACTTGCCGCCACACCGACCAGCAGATCGGGAAGGCGGCGATGGCGTTCCGGGAGGTCCACGTGCACGAGATCCGAGAAGTCCTACGCGTCTGGCTGCGAGGCGAGAGCCTGCGCTCGGTCGAGCGGCTCGCCGCACTCGACCGCAAGACCGTCCGCCGCTACGTCGCCGCGGCCGAGGAGGCCGGGCTCGATCGCTCAGGCGGTGAGAGCCAGCTCACCGACGAGCTGATTGCCCGGGTCTGCGAGTCGGTCCGCCCGCACCGCGGTGACGGCCATGGGTCGGCCTGGGCACTCGTCGTCGCCCACCACGACGAGGTCAAGGGCCTCGTCGAGGACAGCCTCACCGTCCGGAAGATCCATGAGCTGCTCGCGCGCCGCGGCATCGTCGTTCCCGAGCGGACGCTGCACCGCTACGTGCTTCAAGTCCTTGGTCACGGGCGCAGCGCGCGCATGACGACCGTCCGGGTCGCCGACGGTGAGCCGGGGGCAGAGTGCCAGGTCGACTTCGGCAAGATGGGCCTGCTCTTCGACCCTGAGACCGATCGTCGCCGCGTCGTCCAGGCGCTCATCTTCACCGCCTGCTACTCGAGGCACTGCTTCGTCTTCCTGAGCTTTACCCAGACCACAGAGGCGGTGATCGCTGGCTTCGAGGCGGCCTGGGCCTTCTTCGGTGGGGTCTTCAAGGTTGTCATCCCCGACAACATGGCAACGATCATCGACAAGGCGAACCCGACGGACCCTCGCTTCAACCAAGCCTTCATCGAGTACGCGCAGAGTCGTGGCTTCCTCGTCGACGCCGCCCGGGTCCGCCGGCCACAGGACAAGCCCCGGGTCGAGCGGACCGTGCCCTTCGTGCGAGGAAGCTTCTTCGCCGGTGAGCACTTCGTCGACCTCGCCGACGCGCAGCGTCGGGCCGAGACCTGGTGCACGACCCGCGCTGGGCTGCGCATCCACGGCACGACCCAGTGTCGCCCGGCCGAGCTGTTCGCCCTCGAGGAAGCGCCGCGGCTGCTCGAGGCTCCAGTGTTTCCCTACGACCTGCCGCACTACGCGAGCCCGAAGGTGCACCGGGACCACCACATCGAGGTGCAAAAGGCGCTCTACTCCGTCCCGGGGCATCTGATCGGGCATCGCGTCGAGGTTCGCTCGGACCAGAAGCTCGTCCGGGTGTTCTTCCGTGGCGAGCTCGTGAAGGTGCATCCCCGGAGCTCACCCGGCGGCCGGGTGACCGACCCGGCCGACCTGCCGGCGGAGAAGACGACGTACGCGATGCGCGACCTCGAGCACCTGAAGCACTTGGCCTCCTCGGCAGGTCCGGCGGTCGGCGCGTACGCTGCGGCGCTGCTCGAGCACCCACTTCCCTGGACCAAGATGCGCCAGGTCTACGCGCTCCTTGGCCTCGTGAAGAAGTGGGGAGCGACCCGAGTCGAGCAAGCGTGTGCCCGCGCCCTCGAGGCCGAGGCGGTGAGCGTCGGGCTCATCACCCGGATGCTCGAGCGAGGTGCCGAGGCCGACCAGCCGGTGGCACCACCGCTGCCCTTCTCAGCGGCATCAGGGCGATTCGCCCGCGACGCGCAGCATTTCCGCACAACACAGCGACAACACGAGGATGCGAGTGACGCGAACGGCGGCGTCGCATGAGCGCGCCCGCCCCGTCGGTCTCGCCCGAGCTCTCCTCGCTGCTTCGCCGCGTGAAGCTCGGCCAGCTCCTCGACAGCCTCCCCGAACGGCTCGCCCTCGCGCGCGCCCGGGACCTCGGCCACGCCGAGTTCCTCGAGCTCGTGCTTTCCGACGAAGTCACGCGCCGCGACGCCACCTCGGCCGAACGGCGCGCGAAGGCCGCCGGGCTCGATCCGGCCATGCGCCTCGAGCTGTTCGACAATGACACCAAGATCACCTACGACCGCTCGGTCCTCGACGAGCTCTTCTCGCTCCGCTTCATCGAGGCCGGGCACAACGCGCTTGTGATGGGACCGGTCGGCGTCGGCAAGACCTTCCTCGCGACCGCGCTCGGGCACGCCGCGATCCGTCGGCACTACAGCGTGCACTTCGAGCGAGCAGACGTGCTGCTCAAGCGGCTGAAGGCTTCGCGGCTCGACAACAGTCACGACGTCGAGCTCCGCAAGCTGCTCCGCGTCGATCTGCTGATCTTGGACGATTTTTGCCTGCAGCCAATGGATGGCGCCGACACAGCGGACATCTACGAGGTCATCGTCGAGCGCCACCGCAACGCGGCCACGGTGACGACCTCGAACCGGGAGCCCGTCGAGTGGCTCGGGCTCATGGCCGACGGCCTGCTCGCCCAGTCCGCGATCGACCGCCTGCAGTCAGCTGCCTACGAGCTCGTGCTCGACGGGGAGTCCTACCGGCACCGGCAGCGACCGGCTCTGACCGCCACGTCTGACAGCCCGGTGGCGGCACGGCGCGGCCGGCGTGCTTGACCGCGGCTGAACCGCCGGTCATCATCACAGCGCCGCGCTGATCGACCCCGGACCCGGTCCCATGTGACTGGCGACGAGCCGGTCCCATCAAGCTGGCGAGCGACAGAAGGGTCATCGTCTGCACCCGTGTAGGTCTGGAGGAATAGTCAAGAGTTGTGGATCGGCCCGACCCGCTGATCACGCGGCGACCTCCTCTTCCTGCAGCTCGCTCTCGACCAACACCCCCTTTCGGAACTTCGCGCCGGCGCGCACGAGCGCGACGAGATGGGCGCCGTTGACGTAGCGCCAGCGGTCCTGGGCGGCCTCGATGAGCTTGAAGGCCATCGCGAGCCCGGCCGCCCTCGAGCCCGGGCCCTTCGTCACCTTGGTTCGAAGGCGCACCGTCGAGAAGGTCGACTCGATCGGGTTGGAGGTCTTCAGGTGGAGCCAGTGCTCGGCGGGGAAGTCGTAGAAGCAGAGGAGCTGGTCGAGGTCGTCGCGGATCTTGTCGGCCGCCTTCGGCCACTTGGCCCGGAACTCGGCGTCGAAGGCCTTCGCGGCCGTCCGGGCGTGGTCGGCATCCTCGGCGTCGCGGATCTCGGCCAGCATCTTCTTCGCGAGGGGCTGGATCGACTTCGGCAGCACGTCAAGGGTATTTGCTGACTTGTGCACCCAACATCTCTGCTCGCGGGTCTCGGGGAAGACGTCGCGCAGCGCCGCCCAGAACCCGAGCGCACCGTCGCCGACGGCGAGCACGGGGGCTCGCATGCCCCGGTGGCGGAGATCGCGCAGCAGCGCCGCCCAGGACTCGGTCGACTCCCGGTAGCCGTCCACGATCGCGACGAGCTCCTTCTTGCCGTCGAGGCGCACGCCGACGATGACGAGGCAGCAGAGCCGCTCCTCCTCCAAGCGCACGTTGAAGTGGACCCCGTCTGCCCAGACGTAGACGTAGTCCCGATCCGCGAGCGAGCGATCCATGAAGGCGCGGTGCTCGGCCTGCCAGGAGGTGCTCAGCCGGGTGATGACCGAGGCCGACAGGCCGGCCGCTGAGCCGAAGAAGCCCTCGAGGGCGGGCGCGAAGTCGCCGGTCGACAGTCCGTGGAGGTAGAGCAGCGGGAGCACCTCGGTGACCTTCGGGCTGCGCCGACACCACGGCGGGACGATCGAGGACTTGAACTGCTGCTTCTTCCCCGTCTCGGGGTCGACACGGCGGTCGTCGACCCGCGGCGCGGTGATCTCCACCGCACCGGCCACCGTTTGGACCTTGCGCGCCCGGGCGTGACCGTTGCGTGTGACCAGCCGACGCCCGTTCTCGTCGCGCTCGGCCGTGAGCTCGGCGCGGTACGCGTCCACCTCGGCCTCCAACGCCGCGGCGAGCATCTGCTTCGCGCCCTCCCGGCAGATCTCGTCCAGCATCGACCGGCCGTCCGCCACGGCGGTCTCGTCGTTCACTACGCTCAGCACTGGCGTTCCTTCCTCGCCGGCGCGTCAACGCCGGCTGCTCGTTCTGATCTCAACGAGGAAGGTACGCCGCGTCTCCGGGCGAGTGGGCGATCCACAACTTCAGGTCATACCTCGTGTAGGTCTGCTCGAGATGAACGTGCCCGAGGTCATCTCTGAGCGACTTCAGCTTCGAGAGTAGGTCCCAGAGTGAAGGTTCTGCGGTCTTAATGCTGCTTACACCCGCGACATTTGGGAGCACCTCGTCCAGTCGTCTCGGAAGACTCACGTGGCCTTCGATCTGCGCTCGATCGACGGTTTGGCCGCCTGGCGTGACGAAGGTGAAGTCTGCGGGGATCCGCTCGTTCGCGAAATTGTCCAGCGCGGTGTGCATGAGGATCACTGCGGAGCTGGCCTCTTCAAAGAAGTCGTAGACGAGTTCTTCGTTCGAGAAGCCCACCTCGTGGCCCTTCTGAATCCATCGCCCACGCTTCGTCTGGCCCGCCAACTGCTTCCGAAGCCGCACGGCGCGCTTGACGTGCTTCTCCGCCGCGTCGAGAGAGATCGACGATGGTCGGGGGACCGTCATGGAGACGTTCCCGACCTCAGGCAGCGCCACGAGATGGATGACCGAGACCGTGGCTCCCGCGTTGTGCGCGGGCTGGCCCTGAGGTCCGGTCGGCACGTCCGCCGCGAGGGTTGTCGTCCACCGGCGTCGTTCGCGACTCACGGTCTCATCTCGGCCTTAGACATTTCCCGACGCCACATCGAGTGCCCAACAGATGCGGGCTGCCGTGTCGAGGCTGGGCGTCCGTTCACCCCGTTCGATCATGGCCAGACCAGTCACGGACATCTCCGCGATCTCCGAGAGCTGCTGCTGGGTGAGTCCAGCGCCTTCTCGCGCCTGCCGGAACTTCTCCGGGAAGGATTCTTTGATCTGGGTCGACATTCCTCTCAGCCAACTCTGCGTGGCCCGCTCCGGATCCACCCGCCCTGCCGTCGGCGGCGGCTGGATCGCTGTCGCCTGCTGGTCGTAGTCATCGGCGCGGCAAAGGCTCAGCCACAGCCGCTGTCCTGGAGTTTGTTTGGTCCTCGCCATGGCGAGAACTGTAACAGTTGTTACTGGCGCACCTCGCCTCCGGGCAAGTCCCTGCTCCTCGCTTGCGCGGGAGCAGTGCCAAAGCATGGCGGACGACAGAGTTACAACGACATCAAGGCCGCGACCATCAGCCCGGCACAAAAGCACAGGAGCCCACCATTTTCGCGATGCTTCTCTGGTGATCTACACCGCTTGCAGGCGCCGACTGTGAACAGTGGCAGCGAATCGCTGCTCTTCCGCGGTGCTGTTGAGGGTCAACTCGCAGCTTTACTCCGACTGATCCGTGCCGAGGTAACGGATCGGGGCTGGGACACTGCTCGGCTACCTGCATGGGTCACTGCTGCACGAGTACGTGCCGGACTCACTGGTCCAACAGCGCTTGCGGTGTTCAATGCCTCTCGCGACTCGACTGATCACTTCGCATGGAAGGGCTCCATTCACTGCGACGTTTCCCTGCTACTGGACTTCCGTGGGGACCGTCACAGCCTCTGCTGTCACCGCCCCGGCCCGCGCCGCGCCGCGACGCTCGTTTCGAACTGCTCCAACTCGGAATCCCGGGTTGCCATCCACTCGCGAAAGTCTTAGCCGTCAGCTCGCACCGACGCCAGCCAGGAATCTGCTCGAGGACGCCTTGGACCTCGGCTGGTGGCTCCCGGTGGTGGTCGGCCTCGGCGCGCTGGAGCACTCGGCCGCCGACGTGCTCAATGTCGAGGGCGTGCCACCCTTCTGGCCGTTCCACGCCGCCGGTAGGCCCGTCTGGCGCCTCCGGCTCCCGCTCGTTGGAGCGACCGACCACTGGCGCGAGCGCCTCGTGTTCGGGCCACCGAGTACGTCAAATGGAGCACTGAAACGGGCGGCGTCGCCATCCGCTCACCGGACCCGTGGTCCGTTCGGACTGGCCGACAGTGCGCCAGCATCTGGACGCGCTCGCACTGGACGAGCGATCCGCAATCCGAGCGGGTGCCGCGTTGGCGATGCGCCTGGCCACCGAGACAAGGCCCACCCAGTACGGCATCAGCACCTATAGCTCAGCCACGGTGACGTGCTCCCATCTCCGCCGACGAGCATCTTGATCAGCCCTCCACGGCACATAAGCAGGCCCTCCGGGGTCGACTCCACGAGTCGGTAGTTGTCCGGTAGGTACTGCGCAACCGCTCGAGCGTCGATAGTGTGAATGATCGCCCTTCTAACTGTGCGCGGCATTTCGTGTCGCCTTCTGCGATAGCAGCCTTTCGAGCTGCAACCTCACTGTCTGCGCTTCCATATACGTAAGGTCGCCCGGCCGGATCGGTTCGTCGCACCTGCCAAGTAGCCAACCCATGTACTCGGCCGCATAGTTGCGCTTCGCCTCATTTGGGATGCGGCGGACATACTGCTCGGCCGCTTGCTCTTGTAGTCGCCTTTCCATTATGGCTCCGCTTCTACCAGCCCGAATTGAACTGGTCTAGGTGCGCCCTGCCTGCTACGTCTCCAAGTATACCGGCAGCTATTCGGCAACATTCGTACTGGTAGAGGGTAGGTTCCGGTGTTTCCGGACAACCTGCCGACCTGTCGGCGCGCTCCTGCCAAGTGCCCAACAATAATGTGACACTTCCGGCGCTACCCTCCGCAATGTAGGAGGTAATCAGATGCGAAGAGTGATGGACAATCTCGTGGACAGTGTGCACGAGATTAGAGCAACCTGCACGCCTCGAGAGCTGGCGAGCTTCGATCAGCTCCAAGCTGAACTTGGCCAAGACATGAACGACAATGGCGTGCAGCCTTGTTGAGCGCAAATGCTCCAAGGTCCGTGGCATTCAGGACAACCGTGATCGGCCCGACCAGCACGTCACTAGCACCTATAGCTCAGCCACGGTGACCTGCTCCATCTCCGCCGTGATCACCCCTCCAGGGCACGCAGCTCGCCCCGCACGAAGTCCACCTCGGCGGTTGCCTCTGGCGGTCGTCGCGCGGCTCCCTGCCGACCGTCGCGGTACCCGCTCAGCTACTCGACGGAGCGACTGCCACGGCTCACCCCAGCCCGCCGGAGCACCTCTGCCGGCACCCCGAGCTCTCGCCACGTGGAGTACTCGATACCCTTCCGAGCTCCGTAGTCAGCGGCCGCATGGACGAAGGCTTCTTCGAGAGCCGAGATGTCCTCGACCTCCTCGGCCCCTCCGAGGCGGGACTCCAAGTCCTTGCGCTGTTGGATTAGGTGCAGGCGCTTCAGCGGATCGGCATCACGCAGACGAGCCTCGACGTCTTGGAGCTGCTTCGTGACCGATTCGGTACTCGCGCGTCGACCCCGGCGAGGCCGGTTGCGCTCCAGGGCTTCGAGGTAGCGCCGAACGGCCAGTCCTTCGGCCCGCCCAGCAGCAAGGGCTGCCTTGTGCTCGTCGGTCATTGTCGTCTTTTTGCGAGGTGCCACAGCGTCAGCTTAGGACGATGAGCTCGTTCGTCGACATCGCCATCCGGATCGTAATCCTCGTGCCCGTTCGGCCGGTCGATGCCGAGTGCTATGGCCAACCGGAGCAGGTGACAGGCAGGGAGACTTTCGGCTCTATCGCCGCGCAAGCGTTGCGAGTATACGCTGGCATGAGGTGGATAGGAGCAAGTTTTTGCGCCCAAGAGGACCCGGGGAAAGGCATGGCCGGAATGACATGGTTGTCGCCTACAAGCTCGGACTCAGTTGAAGGGAGCCTTCTTCGTGCCAAACGAAGAGGTCGAGCGTGGTGAAGTTCGTGGGCATAGGTTGAACAGGCACGGGATTAGTGTACGAGGCGCCGCTGCAGCGGGTGCGCTCCGTGTAACAGAGCACCCGCTAACCCGGATCATTCGTCCGGCCTAGTCAAGAGGGTGAATCACCGGCTCGGCGCCACCCGGAGCGCTCCGTAGCCGGTATCGCTTGACGCGGCAGTCAAGAGATCGCCGGACATTGGCCCCCTCTCCCCCACCACACTTTGAGGCGCACGAGCCGTCCCGACCGGCGGGACAGGGGTTCGATACAAGCGTTCACCCGCTGAGCCGTTGAGCCAGCTCAGGCCCCGAAAGTCGCGCCGGAGGCATCCCCGGGGAATAGCACCTTGGCAAGGTTGCAGAATCCGTCCAGCCCGTCCGGATACGTCCGCTGAGCTGGGTCTCGTCCGGCTCGGAGTCCAGTCCGTCCGACGTCGTCCGGCCCGTCGTAGAGCGCTCTACTACTCAACTACTCACCGACTCACCAGCCCGCCCGCTCTGTGCTCCTTCAGACGGCAAGACCAGCAGCCGTGACGTCGATGTGAAACTCGATCCCGAGCCCTCTTGCGAGACGCCAGAGCGTCTCGATCGTTGGGTTGTGGTCCCCGGATTCGAGTCGAGCGATAGCCGGCTGCTTCATCTCGAGCCTGCGCGCGAGCGCGCTCTGGCTCAACCCGTGCTCGGCACGGTACTGGACAAGCCTCAGCGCCACCGAGCGAGCAAGGGCGGTGCGGTCCCACTCCTCGCGCACTGCGGGGTCGTTCAGGCTTTCCTCCAGGACGACCTGGCTGTCGATGAGCTCACCCCTCTTCATCTCGTCACCTCACTCCTCGATCTCGGCCAGGCGACGAGGTTGTCCCGATCGTCGTGGATTTTGGTGAGTAGCGGGAGGGAGCCTCCCCCTCCCGCTCTCTCAGGACCGGACGTGACAGTCTCCTGTCATCCGGCCCCCACAGGCCGGCCGGTGGTGCGCGCGATGATGAGATGCCAGTGAGCGAAGAGCGTGGGCTCCCGCCTTCGGGCCTCTCGCAGCCAGGCCCATGCCTTGTCGGGCCTGTTTCGCAGCCGTTTGAATTTGTGCATGGCCCATCGGACGAGGTGCTCGTCGATGCGCACTTCGAGGAAGCCCAACTCGGAGCGGTAGAAGGCCCCGTAATAGTTGATCCAGCCGCGCACCTGGGGGTTGATGTCCTGGGCGAGGCCGGACAGGCCCGTCCCGCTGCGGCGTTTGAGGTGCCAGGCCCGGATCTGTTGGCCTTTCGCCTTTCTCGCCTTGGCGCTCATGGCGGGCAGGAAGTTCACGAAGAACCCTCTGCGGCCACGGACCCGGCGAGCCCGGAAGGTGTAGCCGAGGAAATCGAAGCTGGTGTGCTCGTGGGTTCCTCGGCGTTTCGTGTCTTTGCAGTACACGATCTTCGGCTTCTCGGGGTGCAGCTCGAGACCCAGGGTCCCGAGCCGTTCGGCGATGGCGGCCCGCAGTCTTTGGGCCTGTGCCTCGGTGTCACAGTGAGCAACAATGTCGTCCGCGTAGCGCTCGAACGGACAGCCCGGGAACTCCCGGTCCATCCACCGGTCGAACGCGTAGTGCATGAACAGGTTAGCGATCAACGGTGAGATCGGGGAGCCTTGCGGGGTTCCCTTCTCTCGTGCCACGAGGGTCCCGTCGGACATCTGCATGGGGGCTTTGAGCCACCGTTGGATGTAGAGCAGGACCCAGCGCTCGTCGGTGTGGTGAGCGACCGCTTTGAGCAACAGATCATGGGAAACACTGTCGAAAAAGGCCCGGACGTCAAGATCCAAAATCCAGTTCTGTCGCCAACAGCGCTTGCGGGTCACGGCCAGAGCATCATGAGCGGAGCGCCCAGGGCGGTAGCCGTAACTGTCATCCCTGAAGGAGCGCTCAATGTCAAGAGCGTCGCCCGCAGGACGACACGATTTGTTCCTGGTCGGTGAGCTGAGCCGGTCACGGTATTCCATAGTCCGGGCGCGACGAAGTCCTCCTCCCGTGCTCCGCAGGAAGAGGGTCGTCAAGATCTGGGCGAAGCCTGGGTCTTTACGACCCGGTCATCCTTCGTCGGAGATCATTGGGATCGCCCGCCGGAGGCGGGCTTGGCTGCGTTCCCTCGTCGCGAGGACGCTCTTCGCTCCTCCAGGTTCGTGCTCCTGGCGGGGACATGCCGAGCTGCTCGGATGCCAGTCATCCCTACGTCGTGCGAGGCGACATGGAGCGATGCGACAACAGCCGGACGGGCTTAATCAGGAACTAACGACCGCGCCTTTCGGGGGTCATGACAGACAACAAGCGCGCGTCCGGCTGGTGCCGAGCTCACCGGATCGCCTCGGCGAGGCAGCGGATCTCTCCGTCCCTCAGGCCGAAGTAGACGAGGGTGAGGATGTGCCGGGCGAGAGCCACCCGGGCGATCTTGTTCGAGTCGCGACGCTCGGCGATCCGTTCGAAGCGCTCGGCCTGGAACCCGGCTCGCCGCTGTGCGGCCTCGACCGCTGCCCAGCGCACGAGACGGCTGCCTTGTTTCGTGATCGGGCCGCGCACGACGTGGACGTCGGACTCGCGGTGCCGCGGCGTGAGCCCGGCCCAGCAGGCGAGCTTGTCCGGCGAGGAGAACCTCGACACGTCGCCGATCTCGGCGCAGAACACCGCGCCGAGGACGGGCCCGACGCCGGGGATGGCCTGGATCGCGAGGTAGCCCTTGTCGCCCGCGAGCCAGCGGTCGACCTCGCCCTCGAGCATCGCGATCTCTTTGTCGTAGGCGGAGATGAGGTCGCGGAGCGACTCGACGCGAATGCCGTAGGCGCGACCGAGCCGAGCGATGTTCAAGAGGTCCTGGCCCGCGGTGCCGAACAGGTCGGTCATCGGGACAGCAACGCCTTCTTTCGCGAGCACGGAGTGGACCTGGGACTTGAGCGCGGAGCGGAGCCCGACGAGCTTCGCTCTGTAGCGGACGATCTCGCGGAGCTCGCGGAGCTCCGGTGGGGCGATGTAGGCCTCCGCGAGACGCCCGAGGCGCAACAGGTCGACGAGGTCCTCGGCATCACGCTCGTCGTTCTTCACTCTGCGGTGGCCCCAGTTGTTGCCGAGTGGGTGGGCGAGGTGGAGGTTCGCGCCGAGCTCTTCGAGGAAGTCCGCGAGCCAGTACCACCCGTAGCACGCCTCGAGGACGACCTCTGGGTGCTCACCGGCTTTCGCGAGCTCTCGCGCGAACGCTTCCCGGTCGTTGTCGAGATGGACCGTCTCGAGGACGGTGCCCGCCGCGTCCTTGTGGACGATTACCGAACGGCGCCGGTGGAAGTCGATGCCGACGTAACGTTGCTCCACGGGTGTTCTCCTTCGTCGTGGGGGTGTGCCTTTCGAAGCACCGAGTGTGCCAACACTCGGTTCCCCACGACGAGGAGAACCCTCGTTCTTTGACTTCGCAGGCCGAGCCATCGCGAGCTCTTTCAGCCGGCGTTCGGGTGCGCACTCACCGCACTCGTCACGCAGGGGCCGCGCCGCGGTCCTTCATCACATCAGGGTGGAGGATCGGCTCGAGCTTTTCTTCCAGCAGCATCGCTGCTGCGGTCTGCGACACCCGGTCGGCCGTGTTCGGCACCCCGAGGACCCTGACCCCTGCCCCATGGTCTTTCGGTATCTCCACCGCCCGCACCGGCCCCGGCATGTAGCTTCCCGAGGACATCCGGTTCTCGGCGCCGCACTCGCGACCGCGGCCGCGTGCGCGCCGACCCCCACGGTCGCAGCTCGCCGCGACAGCTCGGGCAGCGAAGTTCGCCGGCGACAAGGACGCGTTTCGACCGCGGCGCGGCCACTCTCTACGATGAGCACGGATGCCCTCCGGGGCGTTTGTGGAGGACCCCCTCGTGCTCTTGCGGAGATTGGCGAGGGGGTCCTTGCGCGTACTGGACGCCCTCACGCTGTCGCTACCTCACCGACAGCGCAACCACCGCCGCTGGCTCATCAACGCGTGATCACCGCCAATGACCGAAAGCGAACTCGCGGTGATCAACGAACGAGTCGCTCAACATGCGAGCGCCTCGACGGCGATCGACTACACGCTGCCCAGCTGACCCGCGCCCGTCCACCAACGGAACGACCCCGGTGGCCGTAGCCACCGGGGTCGCTTACGTGGGCAATAACGCCCCACAGCACACGGCGGAGACAGGGGGGTGTCTGGAGCCCGCCGTGGCAACGTGCATTTTACATTGTCCCTGCAACCTGTGGACACCCTGTGGCGGTGCTGACCGTTCGGTGAGCCGCATGCATCCACCTGAAACACCGCCTTCGGGTGGCGGGGCGGCGCGCAGGGCCTCGCTGCCGGTTAAGAGTTCGTCTCGTGGGGAGCGATCCTCCCCGAGATGTGTCTGGGGATGCCCGCCGAGCTCGAGACGATTGACTGAGTCAACCGCTCGAAGAGCGCGTCGGCGATTGCATCGAACTCCTCGTCGCTGCTCTCCTCGACTGGCTTGTCGGGAACACCGACGTCAACCGATGGACACCGTTGCGGCCCTCTCGCGTTTTCGCTACCCGCGGCCGCAGTACCGCTCAGCTACTCGACGGAGCGACCACCACGGCTCACCCCAGCCCGCCGGAGTACGTCTGCCGGCACCCCGAGCTCTCGCCACGTGGAGTACTCGATACCCTTCCGAGCTCCGTAGTCAGCAGCCGCATGGACGAAGGCTTCTTCGAGAGCTGAGGTGTCCTCGACCTCGTCGCTCTTGCCGAGGCGGGACTCCAAGTCCTTGCGCTGTTGGATTAGGTGCAGACGCTTCAGCGGATCGGCATCATGCAGACGAGCCTCGACATCTTGGAGCTGCTTCGTGACCGACTCGGTACTCGCGCGTCGACCCCGGCGAGGCCGGTTGCGCTCCAGGGCTTCGAGGTAGCGACGAACGGCCAGTCCCTCGGCACGGCCGCCGGCAAGGGCTGCCTTGTGCTCGTCGGTCATTGTCGTCTTCTTACGAGGTAAGATACAACCACAATAGGCGAATGCACTCGTTCTGACGGCTATCCGAAGTCGTAATCCTCGCACTGACGGGAACCTGTTCGGCCGGGTCGATGTCGAGTGCGGCAGCCAACCGGTGCGGTTCTGCCAGACTGAGATTCCGTCTCCCTCGTTCGATGCTTGACACATGAGTCTGCTAATAGAGGTCGGCGTTCGGTCACGGCGTTCTGTTTCTGAACGGACCGGACCACACCGCAGGCATCGGCAAGGAGCTCCAACGACGCGTCACGCATGTCACTTCTGTCGCTCGCCAGCTTGATGGGACCGGCTCGTCGCCAGTCACATGGGACCGGGTCCGGGGTCGATCAGCGCGGCGCTGTGATGATGACCGGCGGTTCAGCCGCGGTCAAGCACGCCGGCCGCGCCGTGCCGCCACCGGGCTGTCAGACGTGGCGGTCAGAGCCGGTCGCTGCCGGTGCCGGTAGGACTCCCCGTCGAGCACGAGCTCGTAGGCAGCTGACTGCAGGCGGTCGATCGCGGACTGGGCGAGCAGGCCGTCGGCCATGAGCCCGAGCCACTCGACGGGCTCCCGGTTCGAGGTCGTCACCGTGGCCGCGTTGCGGTGGCGCTCGACGATGACCTCGTAGATGTCCGCTGTGTCGGCGCCATCCATTGGCTGCAGGCAAAAATCGTCCAAGATCAGCAGATCGACGCGGAGCAGCTTGCGGAGCTCGACGTCGTGACTGTTGTCGAGCCGCGAAGCCTTCAGCCGCTTGAGCAGCACGTCTGCTCGCTCGAAGTGCACGCTGTAGTGCCGACGGATCGCGGCGTGCCCGAGCGCGGTCGCGAGGAAGGTCTTGCCGACGCCGACCGGTCCCATCACAAGCGCGTTGTGCCCGGCCTCGATGAAGCGGAGCGAGAAGAGCTCGTCGAGGACCGAGCGGTCGTAGGTGATCTTGGTGTCATTGTCGAACAGCTCGAGGCGCATGGCCGGATCGAGCCCGGCGGCCTTCGCGCGCCGTTCGGCCGAGGTGGCGTCGCGGCGCGTGACTTCGTCGGAAAGCACGAGCTCGAGGAACTCGGCGTGGCCGAGGTCCCGGGCGCGCGCGAGGGCGAGCCGTTCGGGGAGGCTGTCGAGGAGCTGGCCGAGCTTCACACGGCGAAGCAGCGAGGAGAGCTCGGGCGAGACCGACGGGGCGGGCGCGCTCATGCGACGCCGCCGTTCGCGTCACTCGCATCCTCGTGTTGTCGCTGTGTTGTGCGGAAATGCTGCGCGTCGCGGGCGAATCGCCCTGATGCCGCTGAGAAGGGCAGCGGTGGTGCCACCGGCTGGTCGGCCTCGGCACCTCGCTCGAGCATCCGGGTGATGAGCCCGACGCTCACCGCCTCGGCCTCGAGGGCGCGGGCACACGCTTGCTCGACTCGGGTCGCTCCCCACTTCTTCACGAGGCCAAGGAGCGCGTAGACCTGGCGCATCTTGGTCCAGGGAAGTGGGTGCTCGAGCAGCGCCGCAGCGTACGCGCCGACCGCCGGACCTGCCGAGGAGGCCAAGTGCTTCAGGTGCTCGAGGTCGCGCATCGCGTACGTCGTCTTCTCCGCCGGCAGGTCGGCCGGGTCGGTCACCCGGCCGCCGGGTGAGCTCCGGGGATGCACCTTCACGAGCTCGCCACGGAAGAACACCCGGACGAGCTTCTGGTCCGAGCGAACCTCGACGCGATGCCCGATCAGATGCCCCGGGACGGAGTAGAGCGCCTTTTGCACCTCGATGTGGTGGTCCCGGTGCACCTTCGGGCTCGCGTAGTGCGGCAGGTCGTAGGGAAACACTGGAGCCTCGAGCAGCCGCGGCGCTTCCTCGAGGGCGAACAGCTCGGCCGGGCGACACTGGGTCGTGCCGTGGATGCGCAGCCCAGCGCGGGTCGTGCACCAGGTCTCGGCCCGACGCTGCGCGTCGGCGAGGTCGACGAAGTGCTCACCGGCGAAGAAGCTTCCTCGCACGAAGGGCACGGTCCGCTCGACCCGGGGCTTGTCCTGTGGCCGGCGGACCCGGGCGGCGTCGACGAGGAAGCCACGACTCTGCCGCGTACTCGATGAAGGCTTGGTTGAAGCGAGGGTCCGTCGGGTTCGCCTTGTCGATGATCGTTGCCATGTTGTCGGGGATGACAACCTTGAAGACCCCACCGAAGAAGGCCCAGGCCGCCTCGAAGCCAGCGATCACCGCCTCTGTGGTCTGGGTAAAGCTCAGGAAGACGAAGCAGTGCCTCGAGTAGCAGGCGGTGAAGATGAGCGCCTGGACGACGCGGCGACGATCGGTCTCAGGGTCGAAGAGCAGGCCCATCTTGCCGAAGTCGACCTGGCACTCTGCCCCCGGCTCACCGTCGGCGACCCGGACGGTCGTCATCCGCGCGCTGCGCCCGTGACCAAGGACTTGAAGCACGTAGCGGTGCAGCGTCCGCTCGGGAACGACGATGCCGCGGCGCGCGAGCAGCTCATGGATCTTCCGGACGGTGAGGCTGTCCTCGACGAGGCCCTTGACCTCGTCGTGGTGGGCGACGACGAGTGCCCAGGCCGACCCATGGCCGTCACCGCGGTGCCGGCGGACCGACTCGCAGACCCGGGCAATCAGCTCGTCGGTGAGCTGGCTCTCACCGCCTGAGCGATCGAGCCCGGCCTCCTCGGCCGCGGCGACGTAGCGGCGGACGGTCTTGCGGTCGAGTGCGGCGAGCCGCTCGACCGAGCGCAGGCTCTCGCCTCGCAGCCAGACGCGTAGGACTTCTCGGATCTCGTGCACGTGGACCTCCCGGAACGCCATCGCCGCCTTCCCGATCTGCTGGTCGGTGTGGCGGCAAGTCCACCGGCAGCAGCACCGCTGCTGGTGGATACCGGGTGGTCCCATGACTGGCGACGAGGTGGTCCCATGTTGCTGGCGAAGTTCAGCTCAGGGTGGTCCCATGTCGCTGGCGAGCGACAGCTTCGCGCGCTGTTACGACACCGCAGTACGCGACGGTGTCGTCTTGATATGCCCGTCCGCGGGACGGGAACGGTCGCGGTCGTCGCCTTGGAGCAGGTAGGCGACGACGTCAGCCGCCGTGTAGGTTGCTGTCTCGGCCGGCGCCGATGCCAACCTCGGGACGAACGACAGATCCTGTCCGATGGTGACGATCGAAGGTTCCGGGGTTCTGTCACGATGACGCTGGCCGAGCCCAATCGCCGCGATCAACCCGTTGCACAGACAACAGCGCCCGATCGTGTCCTCGATCTTCCCGCCCTTGCGCACGTAGGCCGAGGCCGGTTCGGCGGGGCAGCGGTACCCGATCGCACCGCCTGGCTTGCGGTACGGCACTCGCAGTAGGCCAGCGTCACAGACCCGCTTGTGCGCCGCGTACACATCCGCCTCGGCGAGGGTCCCCGGAAGCTGCGCCACCTTGAAGGGGAAGCCGGTCGGTGACACGAGTGGATCGGCGCGGACGTGCAAGCCTCCCGAGAGCGCTCCCTCGATGAGCGTCTGCTTCAACGAAGCCGGGAGGCTCGACTCCTCGCACAGGGCGAACGCCGAGCCAACCTGGACACCGGCGGCCCCGGCATCGCGGGCCTCCTCGAGCCGCTCCGGGCTCGCGTAGGCACCGGCAAGCCAGTAGGGCAGGCCGAGCCCCGCCATCTTCTCCAGATCGGCCTCGTCACGAGGCCCGTAGACCGGTTGTCCCTCCCCACCCAGTACGTCAATTGGAGCACTGAAACACGTCAATTGGAGCACTGAAACGAGGGCGTCGCCATCCGCTCACCGCACCCGTGGCCCGTTCGGACTGGCCGACAGTGCGCCAGCATCTCGACGCGCTCGCACTGGACGAGCGATCCGCACTCCGAGCAGGTGTCGCGTTGGCGATGCGCCTGGCCACCGAGGCAAGGCCCGCAGCAGTTCGTACTCCTCTCGATGGCCACCTGGCTAAAGGCGAGCAGCTGTACGCGAGCGGCCAGGAACGACCGCGAGATCGAGTGAGCTGATGCAACGCCGGATGATGAAGTCGAAGATCCACCGAGCGAGGGTGACAGGGACCAACCTTGACCACATCGGGTCGGCTTCCGCCAGATGAAGGACCCCGATTGCGTGGCGGTGGCTCCCATGTTCCACTGGACCGACCAGAAGATCGCCGTGCACCTGTTCTGCTGCGTGCTCGCGCTCAGCGTGCTGCGCCTCATGGTGCGCGAGGTCCGCACGGAGGGGCTCGTGATGAGTGCCTGCGACGTGCTTCGCGAGCTCGGCCGGATCGAGAAGACCGTACTCGTCTACCCCTCGACGGGAGGACGTCCCCCGGCCCGGCGGATGCTCACGGAGATGAGTCCCACCCAGGAGCGGCTCTTCGGCCTCTTCGAGCTCGAGGCCCTCGCACCGTCCGCTTAGGTAATACGCGCCGAGCGCTCCTGCACCGCCTCAGAGCAGGGACAACAGCGATCGGCTCGGGGAGATCCCGGAAACTCCCGCTAGGGGGATGACCGCGTACCGGCCACCGCGCTCGCCAACGCCCTCGAGGCGCGTCGGTAAGTCCCTCGAGAATTTCCCGAGCCACGGAACTTTCCGGCCCCTGCACAGCACTACCTCTACGAACGACAGTGAGCGGGAGGGGGACCTCAGACGTGTGAAATGCGCGCAGGCGAGGAACGCGCAGCGTGGGGACTGGGGGTACCGATCGTGGAGCCCATGGCCTTGCGATGGGGAGACAGGCGCGTCGGCGTCTCCGGTGGCGTCGCGTGCGCTCGACCTGCTCCGAGGCCGTAAGCGATCGCGACGGGCGTTCTCAAGAACGACAAGCCCCCGTCGCTCCCGCTTGCTCGAGGCCGGCCGGGCTGGTCACTCGCGACATGCCGGCTGGTCCGCGAGGACATCTCTGCTGTGCTCGACGGGGAGCGGTCATGTCTCAGCGAGTCCGTCCTCGCCACGCACTTGCGGCGGTGCGCGTGCTGCCGGGAGTTCCTCGACGGGGCGGCGTCGACCACGCGCGGCTTGCGGGTACGGCCGTACCACGCTCCGCCTGATCTCACCTACCGGATCCTCGACGCCATCACCAATCGGAGGCAGCACATGGTTCCGAGAACGACAGTAGTCAGAAGCAGCACGATCCCGAACTGCCGGAAGGAAGACAGCATGACTGATGCGGTGGTTCCGTCGTGAGCGCGGTGATGGGTGCGTATGCGCCCTCGATGACGGGGATGTCGGCGCCCGCCCGCACCTGGGCTACGCCCGATATTCGTCGGACACTGCAGCTGGTGCTCGCCGCGATCTGGCTGCTCGACGGCGTGCTGCAGCTGCAGACCTACTTCTTCACCAAGGCCTTCGGTGGCCAGTTCATCCCCGCGGTGGCAGCAGGCAATCCGTCGTTCATCGCGAAGCCGATCACCTGGGCGGGCGCGCAGATCGATCACCACGCCGTGCTCGCGGATTCGCTCTTCGCGCTCGTCCAGATCGCGATCGGGTTCGGCATCGCGTGGCGCCCTACTCGAAAGTACGCGCTGGGCGCGTCGATTGTGTGGGCGATCGGGGTGTGGTGGCTGGGTGAGGGCCTCGGCGGCGTCTTGAACGGCGTGGCCGACCCGGTGAACGGCGCGCCTGGCGCGGTGATCATCTACGCGCTCCTCGCGGTGCTGCTCTGGCCGCGCGACGACGCGACGACCGACCGCGGCTTCCCGGCGGCGATGGGCCTCGGCGCCTCCTGGGCGAAGGCGCTCTGGCTCGTGCTCTGGGGTGAGCTTGCGTACTTCGCTGTCGCCGGATCGAACTCCTCGGGCGGGGCGCTGCACGACATGATCGCGTCCATGGCCTCGGGCGAGCCAGGTTGGCTCGCCTACATCAACCGAGGCGCGGCGAGCCTCATTGGCCACCAGGGCCTCGCGGTCTCGATCGTCCTCGCCGTGCTGCTCGGCACTGTGGCGGTCGGTGTCTATCTGCCGAGACGGGTCGGGAACGCGACGCTCGTGCTCGCCATCGCGCTCGCGCTGGCGTTCTGGGTCGTCGGCGAGGACCTCGGGACGCTCTTCACGGGCAGCGGGACCGACGTGAACTCCGGTCCGCTGCTCATCCTGACCGCGGTCGCCTTCTGGCGCCCTGCGACTACGCGGGCCGCGGCGCTCGCAGGTGATGCCCAGTACGAGCCGATGGGAGCACGAGCATGAACATGTCCGGTCCGAGCTGGCTCGCCGACATCTTCGCGTCGGTGATGCTCATCGTCGCCGCGTACAGCGCGGGGCGACTCGTCGCCTCCTGGGTATGGCGACGTCCCATCCACGTCGACGTCGACATCGTGCACGTCCTCATGGGCGTGGCGATGGCGGGGATGTTCGTCGCCGCGCTCAACCCGATCCCCTCGGGTGTCTGGGAGGTCGTGTTCTCCGCGATCGCGGCCTGGTTCGTCTGGCGGAGTGCCGCCTACGTCACCGGGCGTGACGCGCGCCGCACGCGCAAGGCCACATGCACCACGTCTCGCACTACCCGACGCACGTCGTCATGGCGTTCGCGATGCTCTACATGTATCTCGCCCCGGCGGCCGCGTCGGGGGCGGCCATGTCCGGCGGGGGTGGAATGTCGATGGGCAGCTCATCGGGCGCTTCTCCCAACTACGCCGTGCTCCCGCTGCTGTTCCTCTTCATCCTGCTCGCGGCTGGCATCTGGGAGGCCGATCGTGCCGGGCGCTTCCGGCGGGGCAGGAAGCCCGTCGAGCCGTCGAACTCACTGGCTCGGACGCCCGAGCTTGCCTTCGCCAACGTGACCGCGGCTGCGAGTCCGGCGACTGAGGCCACCGGTATCGCCCTTGCGCCGGAGAGTCCCGCCGTCACCGACGGGAATGCGGACGGGAAGTGGCTTGCTCCCGGCCTCATGGCTGCGTCGCACGTCGCCATGTGTCTCGCGATGGGCTACATGCTCCTCGTCATGCTGTGAGCCTCGTAAGGCGCTGATGGGGCCCCTGGCACCGATGCTGGATCGGCGGATGACCCGGGGCACGTCGACGCGACCCTCCCGCCGTGATCGTTCGCCCCGGGGTTGGGAGACCGAGCGGTGACGCCCGAGGCGGCGGCCGACACATTGGCGACGGCTAACGCCGTCACACAGCTCGATCCGCCGATGACGAGCGATGTATCGCTCGTCATCGGCGGCATGACCTGCGGAGCGTGCGCCGCTCGGATCGAGTACCGCCTGAACAAGCTCGAGGGTGTCAAGGCCGCCGTCAACTATGCGACCGAGCGCGCCCGGGCCACGGTCGCGCCCGAGGTGTCTGCACGCGCGCTCGTCGAGGTGGTCGAATCGATCGGCTACACCGCGCACATCGTCACCGAGCTGGAGCCGGCAGCTGACGAGGGGAGCGAGATCGACCGGCGCACGAAGATGCTCGGCCGGCGGCTCGTCGTCGCGGCGCTGTTGTTCATGCCGCTCTGCGACTTCTCGCTCGTCTTCTGGTTCATTCCGGTCGCGCGCTTCGCGGGCTGGCAGTGGCTGCTCGTCGGGCTCGGCGCCCCGGTCGTCACCTTCGCGGCCTGGCCGTTCTACAGCGCCGCGCTGCGAGGCGCCCGCCATGGCACCTACACGATGGACGCCCTCGTCTCCCTCGGCATTGCCGCGGCGACAAGCTGGTCGATGTACTCGATGTTCTTCCGGTCGTTCGGTCGCACCGAGCACTCGATCGCGTTCCTCTTTTCCCGCCAGGCAGGCGGTGCCAGCTACCTCGACGTCGCTGCGGGCGTGACGACCTTCCTCCTCGCCGGGCGCTACTTCGAGGCCTCGACGAAGCGCCGCACCGGTGACGCGCTGCGCTCGCTCGCGGCGATCGGGGCCAAAGACGTTGGCGTGCTCGACGACGACGGCACCGAGTCCAGGCGCGCGGTGAGCGAGCTCGTCGTCGGGGATCGGTTCGTCGTGCGCCCTGGCGAGGCGGTGGCGACCGACGGCGAGGTCCTCTCCGGCTGTTCGGCGATCGATCGCAGTGCCATGACGGGGGAGTCCCTTCCCGCCGACGTCGGTCCCGGCGACCCGGTGCTCGGAGGCACCGTCGTCGCCGAGGGCCGGCTCGTGGTGCGGACGACCAGAGTCGGACGCGACACCCAGCTGGCCCAGATGATCCGGCTCGTGGAGGACGCGCAGAACGAGAAGGCGGATGTCCAGCGGCTCGCGGACCGTGTCTCGGGCGTCTTCGTGCCTGCGGTGATCGCTGCGGCGCTGCTCACACTAATGGGGTGGCTCGTCACCGGAGGCGGCACGGAGCAGGCGGTCAACGCGTCGCTCTCGGTGCTGATCATCGCGTGTCCGTGCGCGCTCGGCCTCGCCACACCGACCGCCCTACTCGTCGCGTCGGGCGAAGGAGCACGGCGGGGCATCTTCTTCAAGGGCTACCAGGGTCTCGAGGCGTCGCGTCGCATCGACACCGTCGTGCTCGACAAGACCGGGACAGTGACCTCCGGTCAGATGACGCTCACCGACGTCGAGACGGTGCCTGGAGTCGAGCGGGCCGCGTTGCTCGCCTGGGCGGGTGCGCTCGAGCAGGCTTCGGAGCACCTCGTCGCCCGCGGATCGTGGCCGGTGCGGTCGGGGAGCTCGGCGAGCTCGAGGCGGTCGATGCATTCGTCGCAACGCCCGGCCTTGGTGTTCGCGGGCTCGTCGGGGGCCACGCGATCGGCGTCGGCAAGCCGGAGCTGTTCGCTGATTCGGCGCAGGACCTGCCCGCCGGGCTCGGTGCACGGTGCGCGGCGTGGGAGGCGTTCGGGAGGACCGCGGTATTCGTCGGGCGCGACAACGTCATCGTCGGAGCGATCGCTGTCGCCGATACGATCCGGACGTCGGCCGCGCCTGCGGTGCGCGAGCTGCAGGCGCTCGGCCTCGACTGCATCTTGCTCACCGGCGATAACGCATCGACTGCACGAACCGTCGGTGACGCGATCGGCGTGTCTGAGGTCGTCGCGGGGGCCCTTCCCACGGAGAAGGTCGCGCTCGTCCGCCGGCTGCAGGACCGAGGCCGCTCGGTCGCGATGGTGGGCGACGGGGTAAACGACGGGCCGGCGTTGGCTCGCGCAGATCTCGGCATCGCCGTCGGCTCGGGAACCGACGTAGCGATCAATGCGGCAGACCTGATCGTCGTCCGTGACGACCTGCGCTCAGTCGCCACCGCGATCACGCTCGCCCGCCGGACGATCGCCACGATCCGGGGCAATCTCGCTTGGGCGTTCGCCTACAACCTCGCCGCGTTGCCGCTCGCCGTGTGCGGTCTGCTGAACCCACTGATCGCCGGGGCAGCGATGGCGCTCTCGTCTGCCTTCGTCGTCTGGAACAGCGCTCGCCTGCGCCACTTCTCGAGGCCGTCGACGAGGACCCATCGAACGGTGAACACCGACTTGAACAGGAGCATCGCATGACCCCTCCCTCGACGTCCGAGTCCTCCGTCACGGTTGAGTTGGCGCTCACCGGCATGCACTGCGGATCATGCGTCGCGCTCATCGAGGAGGTGCTCGCCGACCAGCCCGGGGTCACCTCGGCTGCGGTCGACCTCGACACGGCTGCGGCCAGGGTGACCTTCGACGGCTCCGCGCTCTCCGTCGACGAGCTCTGCAGCGCGGTCGCCGGTGCTGGCTACGGCGCGTCGCCCCGCGAGGCCTCGGCGGACTCGTAGTGCTCAGCGCTCCGGCCGAGCCCGTCACCGACGCTCTCGCGGGGACCTCCCCGCTCACCACTGCCGAGCTCGAAGTCGGCGGCATGCACTGCAGCGCGTGCGCGACGCGGATCGAGCGGGCGCTCGGGCGCGTACCGGCCGTCGCGAGCGCGTCGGTCAACCTCGCCACGACGCGCGCCTTCGTCTCCTACGACGCCTCCTCACTGAACGTCCGTCAGCTCTGCCAAGCCGTCGCAGACGTCGGCTACACGGCGGCACTGGTCGACGCCGCTGACGGGTCCGCTCGCAGGGAGCACAGCGACCACTGGGCGCTTCGCGCCGCCGTCTCCTGGCCGCTCGCGATCGCGACCCTGCTCGTCTCGCTGCTCGCGCCGCAGGCGGCAGGTCCGGGGTGGGCAGTGCTCCTCCTCGCGGTCACGGTCGAGCTCGCCGGTGGCTGGCCGTTCCTACGCGAACGCGGCGCGCTTGCTCCGCCACGGCGGCACGAGCATGGACACCCTCGTTGCGCTCGGCACGCTCGCTGCGGTGTCGGTGAACGCCGTCGACGTCCTCGCCCTCGGCGGTCGTCACATCCACCTCGGGAGCGGCAGCGGCGCGTTGGCCGAGCGACTGCACTTCGCCATGGCGCCGGTCATCGTGGCGATCCTCGTGAGCGGCCGGGCGGTCGAGGCTCGTGCCCGGCGGCGAGCCGCTGGCGAAATGCACTCGCTGCTCTCCCTGCGCCCGCCCACAGCACGGGTCATCGCCGATCCGGACGACGAGCGTGGTGAGCTCGGTCGCGCCGGAGAGCGTGCCGGTCGGCGCGTTGGTGCGGGTGCGCCCAAACGAAGCAATACCGCTCGACGGGAGCGTCGTCGCGGGGTGGTCGGCGGTCGACGAGTCGATGCTCACTGGCGAGCCGTTGCCCGTCGACCGGGGACCCGGAAGCGCCGTGACCGGTGGCACGCGTAACGGCGGAGGTTCTCTCGTCGTGCGGGTCGAGGTCCCCGCCGCGGAGTCCGTGCTGTCGCGCCTGCAGCGCCTCGTCGAGGAGGCCCAGCGGGACAAGGCCCCGCTCCAGCGCCTGGCTGACCGGGTGAGCCGGGTGTTCGTGCCGGCGGTGCTGCTGTTCGCGCTCGGCACCTTCCTTGTGTGGTGGTTCGTCGTCGGCGATCATGACACGGCGGTGCTGAGTGGCCTCGCGGTGTTGCTCGTCGCTTGCCCATGCCGCGATGGGCCTTGCCGCGCCGATGGCGACGATGGTCGGTTGCGGGCGGGCCTCGGCGCTCGGGATCTTCATCCGCAGCGGGGACGCCCTCGAGCGCCTCGCTCGTGTGGATACGGTCGTGTTCGACAAGACCGGTACGCTCACCGAGCGCCACGCCATGGTCACCGAGGTCGCCGTTGCGCCGGGGATCGAGCGGGACGAGTTACTCCGCGCCGCCGCAGCGGTCGAGGCCGAAAGCGACCATCCGATCGCTGCGGCGATCCTCGCCACCTGCGCCTCACCGCCTCGCGCTGTCGACGTCCAGGTCATCCCCGGCGTCGGCGTCGCCGGCGTCGTCAACGGCCATCCAGTGCGGGTGAGCCGACTCGACCAGTCCCGCCTGCCGGCGTCGCTCGAGGCGATGGTCGCGACCCGACAGGCGCGTGGCGAGACCGTCGTGCTCGTCGAGCGTGAGGGTGACCCTATCGGCGCGATCGCGATCGCGACCCCGCTCCGACTCGAAGCGCTCCCGAGCGTCCGGCGTCTCGGTGCAATGGGGATCCGGACGGCAATCCTCAGTGGTGACAGCGAGTTCGCTGTGGCGACTGTCGGGAACGAGCTCGGCATCGGGGATCACCAGTCGGCGTTGAGCCCTGGCGGCAAAGTCGACGCGCTCCGCGCCGAGCGGAGTGCGTCGCACCACGTGCTCATGGTCGGTGACGGGATAAACGACGCGCCCGCGCTGGCGGCTGCCGACGTCGGGTGCGCGATCGGCAGCGGCTCCGACGCGGCGCTCGCAAACAGCGACGTCGCGCTACTCGGCAATGACCTCTACGGCGTGCCGGCCGCCGTCAACTTGGCGCGCGCAACCTATGCGGTGATCCTCCAGAATTTCGGCTGGGCGATGGGCTACAACGTCGCCGCGCTGCCGCTCGCTGCCGCCGGCCTCATCGATCCACTCGTCGCGGCCGTCGCGATGGGATGCTCGAGCCTGCTCGTCGTGGCGAACAGCCTCCGCCTCGCACGCCTGGGGCGATCCGGGCTTGCCGACGTTCGCCCGCCACGGGTCCTCCCCGGCGCGAAGGGCATCGCGCTTTCCGTTGCGCTCCCAGTTGTGCTCTTCGTAGCGGTCGCCGTCGTGAGCCAGCTCGTCTCGCCGGCACGGGGGCAATCGCTTCTCCCCGAGCTACCGACGATCTCGACAGTGAACCTCGTCCCGGGTGGGAGCGCCCAGCTCTATCTCAATCCCGGTGCCATCGGCCTCAACGAGCTCCACCTGTACATCTACCCACCACACTCGGATGCGAGGATCAGCGGGATCGAGGTCACCGCGGCGTTCGCTGGCGAGGCGCCACAATTGCTCCGGCATCTTCGGGTCGCAGCGAATCACTACATCAACTACGTGCTGCTGACCCGAGGCTCCTGGGTCTTCCACGTCTCTGGCCGCATAGGCGGTCGTGGTGTCTCGTTCGACGTGCGTCGGACGATCTTGTGAGCGCAGTGACTTCGAAGGGATCTCCGCGAGGAGGAGCGATGCTGAGCACTACCCGACGAGCGCTCCTCTCCTTGACCGCAATAATCGGAATCGCGGCAGGTACAGCGACTGCCGCCACGGCGGAAGCGCCGCTGCCCGCGGGGAAAACACCGTCGGAGATTGCAAAGATGGTCTGCGAGAAGAAGGCGGTCACCGAGATCGATGCGGTCCTCGGCGAGAGGGCGAAAATCTCCACCCCCACGTGGAAGAATCACCTCTACTCCTGCGACTACCGCTATGCCACGGGGACGATGGTGCTCTCCGTGAAGGAGCTGTCGAGTGCCGCGCAGACGACCAGCTACTTCAATGGCCTGGCGAAGGCGCTCCACAAGAATCTGACGCTCTATGGCCTGCCGCACAACGAGGGAGCATTTCGGGGGCGAAACGGATCGGTCGTCGTCCGCAAGGACTGGAAAGTTCTAATCGTCGGGGTCGCCGGGTTACCGAGCCAGTTTGGCTCGCCGAAGACGAGCGTAGATGAGGTTGCCCTTACCGTCGCGGGGTTGATCATGGGCTGCTGGAGTGGTGACTGAAGTGGCGTCAATCGATACCTCCGCCCCGCCAGGTCAGCCATCGACAGTTTCGTCCGTGACGTCGATATCGGCCGATTCGCCGTACTCGCTGCGTTCGAGCCGGACGCGGTCCTCATCGATGACAAGCGGGTTGTCACCGTATCGACGTTCGGTCGACTCGACCCATATAGTTGTCTCCGGAGTTGCGGGACGCGTGGATCATTGGATGCTCGAGGCCCACCTGAGCGACCAGGACCGCCAGATTGGCGGCTTGACGATCCCGACATCACCAGGTGACATGCTTGGCGGCCCTGCAGCCCTGAAGGGTCCATTTACTCGTCCGGTGGCTTGACCAGGCACGACGAGCTCGGCGAGGCTCGCCGCCTGTGGCGCTCTCCTTCCTCTACCGCCTCGTCCGTCGCGTCGCAGAGGCGGTGCGCATCCACCGGATGGACGCCGTGGCCAAGGGCGCCGAGATCCTCGTGTTGCGCCATCAGCTGTCCGTGCTCGAGCGCCAGGTCGCCCGTCCCCGCTTCACCTGGTCCGATCGAGCGCTCGTCAGTGCCCTCGCTCGCCTGGTCCCCCGTGAGCGGTGGGCATCCTTCCTCGTCACGCCCGAGACGATCCTTCGCTGGCATCGCGCCTTCGTTCGGCGGCGATGGACCTACCCGCACCGAGACCGGGACGTCCGGCCGTTCCCGACGAGACCCTCCAGCTGATCTGCCGCTTGGCCCGGGAGAACCCCCGGTGGGGATACCTCCGCATCGTCGGCGAGCTCAAGAAGCTCGGCGTCAGCGTGTCGAAGACGATCGTCGCCGCTATCTTGGGCCGTCACGGTCTCCCACCGGCTCCCCGCCGCGCCGGTCCGACCTGGACCCAGTTCCTCTGCGCAAAGGCCAGGGGCATCGTGGCCACCGACTTCTTCCACGTCGACACCGTGTTGCTCCGCCGCTACTACGTGCTGTTCGTGATCGAGCTGGAGCGACGAGTCGTCCATGTCCTCGGTGTCACCACCAACCCGAACGGCCCCTGGGTGACCCAGGTGGCACGGAACTTCGCGGCCGCCCTCGAAGAGGCCGGTCGGCACTTTCGTTTCCTCATCCGCGACCGGGACACCAAGTTCACCGCCAGTTTCGACGAGGTATTCGCCTCGATCGGCGTCGAGACCATCCGCACCCCGATGCGCTCGCCGCGTGCGAACGCGTACGCGGAGCGATTTGTGCGCACCATCCGCCAGGAGTGCCTCGACCATCTCCTCGTCGTCTCACGACGACACCTCGAATCGGTGCTCGACGAGCACGTCCGCCACTACAACGAAGCGAGACCGCACCGCGGCCTTCAGCTCGCCCAGCCAGTTCCCCACCCGGTCACCGCTCCCGAGGGCGGCCCTATCGCTCGTCGCGACATCCTCGGCGGCATCGTCCACGAGTACGAGCGGGCTGCCTGACCACACGTCGCCGCAGGCAATCGTGACGACACCGCTCCGGCTCTGCAGCCGAGCCCTCCGCTCTCGGGTGTCGCTCGCCAGCTTGATGGGACCGGCTCGTCGCCAGTCACATGGGACCGGGTCCGGGGTCGATCAGCGCGGCGCTGTGATGATGACCGGCGGTTCAGCCGCGGTCAAGCACGCCGGCCGCGCCGTGCCGCCACCGGGCTGTCAGACGTGGCGGTCAGAGCCGGTCGCTGCCGGTGCCGGTAGGACTCCCCGTCGAGCACGAGCTCGTAGGCAGCTGACTGCAGGCGGTCGATCGCGGACTGGGCGAGCAGGCCGTCGGCCATGAGCCCGAGCCACTCGACGGGCTCCCGGTTCGAGGTCGTCACCGTGGCCGCGTTGCGGTGGCGCTCGACGATGACCTCGTAGATGTCCGCTGTGTCGGCGCCATCCATTGGCTGCAGGCAAAAATCGTCCAAGATCAGCAGATCGACGCGGAGCAGCTTGCGGAGCTCGACGTCGTGACTGTTGTCGAGCCGCGAAGCCTTCAGCCGCTTGAGCAGCACGTCTGCTCGCTCGAAGTGCACGCTGTAGTGCCGACGGATCGCGGCGTGCCCGAGCGCGGTCGCGAGGAAGGTCTTGCCGACGCCGACCGGTCCCATCACAAGCGCGTTGTGCCCGGCCTCGATGAAGCGGAGCGAGAAGAGCTCGTCGAGGACCGAGCGGTCGTAGGTGATCTTGGTGTCATTGTCGAACAGCTCGAGGCGCATGGCCGGATCGAGCCCGGCGGCCTTCGCGCGCCGTTCGGCCGAGGTGGCGTCGCGGCGCGTGACTTCGTCGGAAAGCACGAGCTCGAGGAACTCGGCGTGGCCGAGGTCCCGGGCGCGCGCGAGGGCGAGCCGTTCGGGGAGGCTGTCGAGGAGCTGGCCGAGCTTCACGCGGCGAAGCAGCGAGGAGAGCTCGGGCGAGACCGACGGGGCGGGCGCGCTCATGCGACGCCGCCGTTCGCGTCACTCGCATCCTCGTGTTGTCGCTGTGTTGTGCGGAAATGCTGCGCGTCGCGGGCGAATCGCCCTGATGCCGCTGAGAAGGGCAGCGGTGGTGCCACCGGCTGGTCGGCCTCGGCACCTCGCTCGAGCATCCGGGTGATGAGCCCGACGCTCACCGCCTCGGCCTCGAGGGCGCGGGCACACGCTTGCTCGACTCGGGTCGCTCCCCACTTCTTCACGAGGCCAAGGAGCGCGTAGACCTGGCGCATCTTGGTCCAGGGAAGTGGGTGCTCGAGCAGCGCCGCAGCGTACGCGCCGACCGCCGGACCTGCCGAGGAGGCCAAGTGCTTCAGGTGCTCGAGGTCGCGGATCGCGTACGTCGTCTTCTCCGCCGGCAGGTCGGCCGGGTCGGTCACCCGGCCGCCGGGTGAGCTCCGGGGATGCACCTTCACGAGCTCGCCACGGAAGAACACCCGGACGAGCTTCTGGTCCGAGCGAACCTCGACGCGATGCCCGATCAGATGCCCCGGGACGGAGTAGAGCGCCTTTTGCACCTCGATGTGGTGGTCCCGGTGCACCTTCGGGCTCGCGTAGTGCGGCAGGTCGTAGGGAAACACTGGAGCCTCGAGCAGCCGCGGCGCTTCCTCGAGGGCGAACAGCTCGGCCGGGCGACACTGGGTCGTGCCGTGGATGCGCAGCCCAGCGTGGGTCGTGCACCAGGTCTCGGCCCGACGCTGCGCGTCGGCGAGGTCGACGAAGTGCTCACCGGCGAAGAAGCTTCCTCGCACGAAGGGCACGGTCCGCTCGACCCGGGGCTTGTCCTGTGGCCGGCGGACCCGGGCGGCGTCGACGAGGAAGCCACGACTCTGCGCGTACTCGATGAAGGCTTGGTTGAAGCGAGGGTCCGTCGGGTTCGCCTTGTCGATGATCGTTGCCATGTTGTCGGGGATGACAACCTTGAAGACCCCACCGAAGAAGGCCCAGGCCGCCTCGAAGCCAGCGATCACCGCCTCTGTGGTCTGGGTAAAGCTCAGGAAGACGAAGCAGTGCCTCGAGTAGCAGGCGGTGAAGATGAGCGCCTGGACGACGCGGCGACGATCGGTCTCAGGGTCGAAGAGCAGGCCCATCTTGCCGAAGTCGACCTGGCACTCTGCCCCCGGCTCACCGTCGGCGACCCGGACGGTCGTCATGCGCGCGCTGCGCCCGTGACCAAGGACTTGAAGCACGTAGCGGTGCAGCGTCCGCTCGGGAACGACGATGCCGCGGCGCGCGAGCAGCTCATGGATCTTCCGGACGGTGAGGCTGTCCTCGACGAGGCCCTTGACCTCGTCGTGGTGGGCGACGACGAGTGCCCAGGCCGACCCATGGCCGTCACCGCGGTGCGGGCGGACCGACTCGCAGACCCGGGCAATCAGCTCGTCGGTGAGCTGGCTCTCACCGCCTGAGCGATCGAGCCCGGCCTCCTCGGCCGCGGCGACGTAGCGGCGGACGGTCTTGCGGTCGAGTGCGGCGAGCCGCTCGACCGAGCGCAGGCTCTCGCCTCGCAGCCAGACGCGTAGGACTTCTCGGATCTCGTGCACGTGGACCTCCCGGAACGCCATCGCCGCCTTCCCGATCTGCTGGTCGGTGTGGCGGCAAGTCCACCGGCAGCAGCACCGCTGCTGGTGGATACCGGGTGGTCCCATGACTGGCGACGAGGTGGTCCCATGTTGCTGGCGAAGTTCAGCTCAGGGTGGTCCCATGTCGCTGGCGAGCGACATCGAGCAGCAAACAGGCTCTACCGCTCGCGCCCGGCAAGCCATCCCCTGATCCGGAACTCTCCGACCCTGCTGCACCCATCCACAGAAACCGCGCCGCTTCGCGTTCTTGGACCCTTCAGGCGGCCGAAGGCCGCCTCTTCACTTGAAAGGGCAACGAAACTCCCCCACGTCCGTGATGGCAAGTGCTTCGCCCACGTCTACCCGAAGGCCGGGGAAGCGGTCGTCATCGGAGCCACCGCCCGCCGGCCTTGATCATCGACACGAATGCGGCCCTCCCCGTATGCAGCCCGCTCTGTATGCAGGTGTCCCGGCTAGAGATCGGGTGCTGTTGCCACCTCGGGCGCCGACCCACCCGGCCATGGGATCAGGTACCGGAGTGTCTGGGTCTGGGCCGCGCTAGCGGAGTAATTCGTCACGTAGACAGCGTCTGCCTTGGCAGACGGATCCGGAATCGTCGCCGCTGCTGAAACCATCGGGGCGTCCACCGGAACGGGCGTTTGGAGGACCCATTGCCTCTGATACGGGTCGAACAGCTCGTTTGCTGGGAGAAACTCCTCGGTCGCAAAGGCCGAGCCTCCGATGACGTAGAGCCCGACTGGTGATGTCGGTGCCCCCGTCACCGCCGTTGCTGCGCCAGCGTATATTCGAGCGGTAGGCATCGCAGCGAGCGACGCGTAGTCGTCTCCATAGGCGTTGTACGCCTCGGCGGTGGATTGCACGACCTCGTCCTTTGGCGCACCGCCGAACAGGTAGATCACCTGAAATATGACGGCGCTGGCCATTCCCGCACGGGGACTGCCCAGGGGTCTGTGGCCAGTCGTCCACTTGTTGGTCTGGACGTTGAAGGACTCGTTGACGGCGGTGCAGTTGCCGAAGGGGTCGACTCGGCCGCCGATGACGAAGATGTCGTAACCGACGACCCCGACAGCAGCATAGGCGCGCGGGGTAGGCATCGGAGGCAACGCGGTCCATGCGCCATTGGCGAAGACCTCGATGGTATTGAGGGCCTTCTGCCCAGCTGTCGCGAAGCCACCGATGGCGTAGATCTCATCTCTGAACACGGCCACGGCGAGCCCAGATCGGGCGGTCTGCATCGGCGGCGCCTTCGTCCACAGGTCCTTGGACGGGTCATAGACCTCGTGGGTAGTGAGCACCGCTCCGCTATTGCCGGGCTCCCTGCCTCCGATGGCGTGGAGCGTAGGCGGCGCCATCGAGGTCGTGACGGCTCCCAGACCGAGGAACGTTCGAGGCGTGCCGAGGGGGGCCATCGTCGCCCAGGCCCCGGAAGCATCGGAGATATCGGGCGCGTCACTCGTCATGTGACCCTCTCCCTTAAGACAGCCTCGTCTGCGTTCGCCGTAGTGAGCTGAACGGCACTGTCCCACGGTCTACCGAGACGGGTCAAGAGGAATCGCTACCGACCTCCTTGCAGCTTCGAAGTCTCCTGACCTCCGCAATGAGTCGAGGAACATCGCTTCGCGCCGTGGCGATGAACGCAGCGTTCTCCTCCCAGCGTTCGTCCAGAGGGTTGACATAGCGAGCAAGGGCTGTGCGGTCCCACTCCTCACGCACTGCGGGGTCAACCAGGCTTTCCTCCAGGACGACCTGGCTGTCGATGAGCTCATTCATCTTCATCCCGCACCCTCGCTCCTCGATCTCGGCAAGGCGACGCCGACTGCGCGGTCGAACCCGCGGCGGTCCACCTGCGCCTCCGGTGCGACGGCGAGAACCACGAAGGCGTCCCCGATGACGCTACGACGGCAAGGCTCCGTCGGTGGTCAGATCTGACCCGCAGTAGCGACACTTGATCGCCGCCGCCTTGATGATCTCGGCACACATCGGGCACTTCTTCTCATCCGATCGATGAGCGGTCGCGGCGAGCCCGGCTGGAGGTGCTGACCGACGCGCGATCCCTTCCGCATGATCTCGACGCCTTGGCCCGCTCGCACGACCAGGGCATCCTGCTCCTCCTCGAGGCCTCGGAAAAGCGAGGTGAGCGGCACAGAGATCGCACCAGCCAGCTTGACCAGCGTGCCGAGGCTCGGCGACGCCTGCGCATTCTCAATCTTCGAGAGCATGCCCTTCGAGATCCCCGACCGCTCAGCGAGTTGCTCGACGGTGAGACCGAGTTGATTCCGGTACTCCCGCACTCGTTGCGCGATCACCCACGCGACAGCTGCGTCGGGCGAGTCTGCCCGGTGAGCCCGATCGTCGGCAGACAGGAGTCCTTGATTTGAGCTGACGCGAACACTCCTGGCGATTCTGCTCGACGACGAGCCTGAGTTTCCCGAAGCTTTCCGGCGTGGCCTTGTGGGTCCGGCACGGTCCGAGCCAGGCGTCGGGGCTGCGCGCTCTGTCACAACCGTGAAGTGTACGCGTCCGAAGGTAAGCAACCAGGCGCTGGAGTGGATACCTGGAGCTTCGGATAGACGAGAGCTCAGCCACTCATCGCTTCCGCCAGTCGATGCGCTCCGAGACGCGCGGGGATCTGACCGGATCCCCGTGAACTGATCCACCTGATACGTCCCCCGGATCAGCTATCGGGTTCCCGTCACCCTCTCGGCGGCCTGCTGATCGAATGTGAAGTGGGCTTCGGTAACGCCGTCGACGATCCCCGCGAAGCGCTCGAATGGCGCCCCCTGTTTCAATGCGAGCCCCGGGAGCCGCGTAAGGGACTCCTGCAGCAGGATCCGAGTCTCCAACCGCGACAGGTCGGCTCCGAGACAGAGGTGACGGCCCCAGCCGAGAGCGAGGTGGCGGTTCGGCCACCTGCGGGGGTCGAAGACGTTCAGGTCAGACTGGGGTTCGCCGCCGCTGATCGCCGGATCGCGGTTGGCGGCCGAGAACCAGATCTGCAGGATCGAGCCCGCGGGCACGACGAGGTCGCCGAAGCGCGCCGGCTTGAGGACGTACAGCGGCTTGGTGGGGAACGGCGTACCGAAGCGAAGTGTCTCTTCGATGATCGGGCGCAGGGCGGCGTCGTCCTCCACGGAGGCGCGCGCGTAGTCGAGTTGATCGAACTCCGAGAGGAGTGATAGGGCGTTGACCAGGCTGGTTCCGGTGGTATCGGACCCTGCCGTCACGAATCCGTACATGTAACCCAGGAGTTCGGCGTCGGTGATCAACCCGGTCTTCCAGCCGTCCACGAGCAGGTCGAGCAGGTCGTCTCGGGGGTGGGCGAGGCGTTCGGCAACCACCTTCCAGAAGTACGCCTGAGCGTCCCACTGAAGTGGCAGCGCCTCGTAGCTCGGTGCCTGCCGCGAACTCGTCGAGCTTCTCGCGCATCCACTCCTCCTGTGCCATGTCGATGCCGACCATCTGGCATATGACCCTCAATGACAGGCGGTAGGCGAGGTCCTTGGCGAGGTCGAACTCGCCCCTCCCGGTTGCCACGACGCCGTTGATGAGCTCCACTGCTTGCCCGCGGATCACCGACTCCATCGTTCGCACGGCCCGGGTGCGAAACCACGGCTCCGCGACGCTTCGCAACGATGCATGGCGCCCCTCCTCGCCGCTCAGGCCGAAGGGTTCGACCGCCCACATGAAATCCAGCGCCATGTGATGGGGGCCTTCTGGCAACCACGGCAAGGGATCGCGTGAGAAGGCACCCTCAAGGTTCATCAAGACGGTCATAACATCGGCGTAGCTGAAGACGTGGTGGATTCCGTCTCCGTCGCGAAAGGGTCGCGTGGTGGGATCACGAAAGATCGAGTCCCGAGGAGAATCGGAAGGCTTCATGATGGCTCTGCTCCTTCGACCGTTCCACCAGCGTGGTGGAGTTCAATGGATAGGGAATCGGGATCGCGTCTTCGCGGCGCACGGTCGTCCGGGATAGCAGACGCTCCGAGCCTATGACGATTCGTTGCTCGCTGCGCTCGGCGAGCACCTCGCGAAGTGACCCGCCGGCGACCGCGAGAAGATCGGTCGGAGCGCCGGCGACGACCATCATCCGTGGTCGACCTCGATGCCGCCGCCGTGCTCATCGAGCCAGGTGGGCAACACCCACCATCCGTCGTAGGTGATCGAGCACGACCGGGTCTACGCAGTCAGCGCCATCCACGCGTTCCTCGAGGTTCTCGATCGCGGCCCAGGCCATGAGGTCGTCCGCTAGGTTGCCCGTGCGCTGTCCGAGCCGGTCCAAGCACTCTCGAACCTCCGCGGCGAGCGCCCCGCGAACCGGCAACCACTTCTCCGCAGGCGTGCTGCCAAAGTAGCGACGATGGAGCTCGTGTAAGCGAGCAAGCTCCGCGATCGGAGTGGGGTGGTCGTCAACACGCAGGTCGACGACCACCCCTCCGTGCCCGTACCCGGCGGCCGGCTGAACAACCTTCAGCGCCGCGGACTGCTGCCCTCGGCGGTCCCCGCCGGCCGCCTGGCCGGCCGCGAGCGCGGCGAGAAGCCGCTCACCGAGCGGCCGGTCGGCCGTCGCCGCGAACGTGTCCCAAAGCGCCACGGTGGTCGCGTCCGAGACGAGTAGGTTGCCCTGCACGGCGCAGCCTGGCATCGCGCGGCCACCCGCCCATGCGGCGCAGCGCTCGCCCGTGTAGCTCGCGGATCGACCGTTCACGTCGACGACGCCGAGCTGGCGATCGGCGCGCCCGTGGTCCGCCAACGTCAGGCGCGCGACAACTTCTTCTGGCGCCCGCCCGGCGCGCAGAAGCGCCAAGCCCTCGGCACCGTAACGGACGTTGATGAGCGCCTGCGTCGCGATGGCACCGACGCCCGGCTCCGCCCACGCCGACAGCGCGCCAATCGCAAGGAACTTCGACTGGATCGCGACGCCGCACGCTCCGTTCTGCGGATCACTCGCGACGATCGAGAAGGTGGACGTGCGCGGCTGCGCGCCGCGTCGCTCAGGAGGCATCGGTCATCGCGATCGTCTCGCCACGCCGCCCGCGCGTCGCCCCGCTGTCGTTGAACCCGGGGCGCGGCTCGTCCGCCGGCGCGAGCGGCGAGCAGTGGAAGTGGCAGATGCGCCAGGCGTGCTCGGCGTACGGCTCCCGGCGCAGCACCATCGTCTCGCGGAAGTGGAAGCGAACCACGTCTCCGCTCGTTTCATAGCAGTCGGCCATGCGCGTGATCAACGTGGCCCCCGCGCCGTTGTCAGACATGACTGTGATTGGCAGCACGCCCTCTGCCGTGACGTAGGCGAGGTCCGCTCCGGTCGTGACTTGGATGTCCCACAGCTCCGGCGGCTCGGTCGGGACGAGGTGCGCGCGGTAGTGGTACACGAGCCGCTTGAGCTCCTCGCGGTCGAAGTAGGGATGGCCATTGAGGTTCCACATCAGGAAATCCTCGGCGAGGTCTCGCGTCATGCCCTCGATGTCGAGGCCGCGGTTGGCCGCCCACCAACCGTGGTGGGCGCGCTCGATTGCCGCCCGGTCGGACGTCGCGCTCAACGAATGTCCCTGTCGAACTGAGGTCCGGACGTTGCCGCGAGCGTCGGCCGACCGTCAAGGGGGATTACCTCCCGAAACACGCGAGTGCACGCACGCACGCGACCTGCCCGGATCACGATGCGGTCCTCCGTCGCGGTCGCGACGACCTCGGCAAGCGACGTGCCCGCGATCGCGACGAGCTCGGCGGGGAAGCCGGGTTCGACGCGGACGGGCGCGAGCCCCATCGCCCGCCGCGCACCGTCGCTGACGAGCCCGTAGGCGTCCGCCGGCGCGAGCTGGCCCGCCACAACGAGCAGCTGCGCGGTCTGCAGCGGGTCGCAGCAGCCAAGGGGGTTGAACGGATCCTGGACGTTGTCGCCGCCACCGGCGACGGTCGCTCCGGCCCGCAGGAGCGCTGGGAGCGCGGTGATGCCGCGCGGCTGCGCGGTCTCGATCCCGCGCGCCTGGAGGTAGAGGTTCGTCTGCGGTAGCACCACGACTGCGATCCCCGCTGCTGCGACGGCCGCGCTCACCCGCGCCTGCACGTCGGGTGGTTGGACGCCGAGGCTCACACAATGGCTCGCGACCGCTCCTGGCGCGAACCCGCATCCGACGACGGCAGCCATCTCGGCGAGGTCGAGCCCCTCTGAACGCATGTGCTCGTCCATGTGCAGATCGACCGGGCGACCGTACTCGGCCGCCAGGGCGAGGCACGCGTCAAGGTCCGCGCGCGGGTCAGGATCGACGTGGGGCGCGCCCCGACGACGTCCACGCCCATCGCGAGCGCCTCGCGCAGCAGCGCGCGGTTTGCGACGCCCGCCCGGCCCGTCAGCGGGAAGGCGAGCGCGACAACTTGGATGTCAATCGAAGCGCGCAGCTCCTCACGCACCTGCAGCAGCGCCTCCACGGCGCGCAGCCCGATGCCCTCGCCGACGTCCACGTGGCTGCGGATCGCGGTCGCTCCGCGCGCGAGTGCGAGCAGCGCCCCGGCGCGGGCGCGTACGGCCACGTCCTCCACCGACACCGTCGCGCGGTGGACGCTCCAGGTCTCGATCGCCTCGATGAGATTGCCGGGCGTGTTCACGACACGAGCTGCGGTGAACGCCTTGTCGAGGTGCGCGTGCGGCTCGGCCATCGCCGGCAGCACCACGTAACCGGCGAGCTCGTGGACCTCCTCGTCCGGCACGACGCCGAGTCTGCCGGGCGACGAAACCGCGTCGATCGTCTCACCCGCGATGCGCACGTCGGCGCGCGATCCGTCCTGGAGCGTGGCGTCGCGGAGCAGCACCGGTCAGCCCACCTCTCGCATCGGGCGGTAGCGGCGCGGGAGCGAGCGCTGCACCGAGCTTCGCGCCGACCTGTTCGGCCTGGTCGAGCAACTCCGCCTGCGGCACGGTCAGGACTTCGCCACCGTCGACGACGAGGCGACCGGCGACGAGGACGGTCTCGACGTCGGTCCCACTGGCGTAGCGAACGAGCGTCCCGACCGGATCGTACGCCGGCGTGAGGCGCACGTTGTCGCCGTCGATCACGACGACGTCCGCGGCCTTGCCGACCTCGAGCGAGCCGATCTCATCGTCCCACCCGAGCGCACGCGCCGCGTCGATGGTGCCCATGGTGAGAGCGTCCTCTGTCGTGAAGCCGTACGGGTCGCACATACGGATGCCGGTCTCCTGTGTGTGCATGATGAAGGCAATCCGCGCGATCTTGAGGATGTCGTTGATGACCGTGTCGCAGCCGAGCCCGACGACGACGCCCGAGGCGCGCATCGTCGGCACCTTCGTCACGGCCGAGACGATGTCGGTGCACACGACGGGCGCGTGTGCTACTGCGCCCCCGGCCTGCGCCAGCATCTCGATCTCGCGATCGGTTGTGAGCATCGCATGAATCGCGAGGAAGCCCTCGCCGATCGCGCCGATCGTGTGGAGGTGCTCAAGCGGGCGCTCACCGAACAGGGAGACCGCCAGCTCGATCTCCTCGCGGTCGCGGTTGATGTGGCACATGACGCGCGTGCCGAAGCGCTCCGCGAGCGCGCGCGTCTCAAGGAAGCGCTGGTCGGAGCACGAGGGGACGCCGAGGTTGTGGACGTACGGGCGCAAGCGGCCCTCCCCGTCGCGTTGCCAGCGGCGCAGGAACTCCTCGGTTACCGCGAGGTCCTGCTCGAGCAGACCCGGATCGTCCCTGTACCAGGAGCGCTCGTCGACCTGCTCGTAGTTGCTCGCGAGGTGGGACTGGCGGTCCGGCATCCCTCGCGCCATCGCTGCGCGAATCCCCGTCGCCATGATGGTCTCTGAGATCGGTGCTTCGTGTGACTCCGTACAGGTCGTCTCGGCGACCGTCGTGATGCCGGCGCGCAGCATCTGGGAGATGCCGTAGCGTGCGCTGACGCGAACATCGTCGGCGTCGAGCGCGATCTCGCACGGGATGTAGATGCGGTAGATGTTCGGGAAGTCTTCGAGCGCGTAGTCGCGGACGAGCGCCTGCGCGAGATGGTTGTGGCAGTCGATGAGCCCGGGGATGACGAACCGCCGCGAACCGCCGAGCGTTCGCTCCGGCCGGTAGCGCCGACGCAGTTTCTCCGCCTCGTCGACGGCAACGATTCTGCCACCGTGCACCGCCACGGCGCCGTCACGCAGCACGCGGCGCTGGGCATCCATGGTGATGACGGTGCCCTCGACGAGCGCGTCGATAGCGGCTTCGGTCTCCATCGGATCGAGCATTTCGGATCGTATCCTTCTTCAGCGTGGTTTTCTTCAGCGAGATCTAATCGAGCGGCGCGGAACACCCGAATGTGCAGACGGATCCGCTCATTGTCCCGAGCGAGGCGGGCTCTCTCCGCGCCGCAGCTTGCCTATCGCGACCGGGTCCGGTGTCGCCGGGGTACGAGCGGGGCCCGGCGCGACCTCCTCGATGAAGCGCCGAACGACCTCGGCAGTCGTCTGGTCGCGCGCGTGGGCGCGGGCACGATCGTGACCTGCGAGAGCTGTGGGAGCTCGCCGACGAGGCGCGCGAGGTGGGAGCGACACTCCTGTGGCGTCCCGGCGACTCCGAACTGGCCGAGCACCTGCGCGGGGATCTCGGCGCCGGCACGCGTGACCGCAGCTGGCGAGAGGCTCCAGCCGAGCTCCTCCATCACGGCGGCGAAGCGCTCTGGCATCGTCACGCCGAGCTCGGCCAGGACAGCGCGGCTCGTGACGAGCGATGTAGCGACCATGGGGCGGATTGCATCGCGCGCGCTGTCGCCGTCGTCGGCGACGCACGTGTAGAGCCAGGCGACCCAGGTCAGCTCGCCGGGATCGCGGCCGACCCGCAGCGCGCCGGCGTGGACATGCTCGGCAGCGTAACGCCACCCCTCCACCGTGGCGACGTTCCCGACGATCACCCCGTCGGCGAGCTCGCCCGCGAGCTCGAGCAGGCGCGGCCCGCGCGCCCCGACGTAGATCGGAACGTCCGAGCGCGGCGCCGCGAAGTCGAGGAGCGCCGAGTGCGCCTCGATGACGCCGCCCTCGACCGTCACCGGCTCGCCGGAGAGCAGCCCGCGGACGATCGCGATCGCCTCCCGCATCGCGATCGTGGGCCGATCGCGGCGGATCCCGAGCGGGGCGTGGTTCGTGCCGCCGGCACCGAGGCCGAGCACGGCTCGGCCGCCGGACAACTCGTCGAGCGTCGCAACGGCCGCTGCCGTGAGCACGGGGTGGCGCGTATACGGGTTCGTCACCCCCGGGCCGATCCTGACCCGGCTCGTGGCTCCAGCGACCGCTGCCAGCGCGATGTAAACGTCGCGGCAGCAACCGGTCGTCGTTGATCCACGTGAACGCGTAGCCGAGACGTTCAGCTTCGCGCGCGACCCCGACGACCTGCTCGACCGGGACGTCGAGCGGCAAGCCGACGCCGTAGGCGAGCTCGCTCACCGATCGCGCTCAGCGAGTTCCAGGCGAAGGTTGCGGTAGCCGTCGACCCATAACCACTGCGCAGGGTGGACGAGCACCGTCGTGTCCTCCGCCTCGACGATCGCCGGGCCGGCGAATTCGTTGCCCGGCGTCAGTCGCTCGGCGCGGTAGACCGGGATGGCAGTGAATGCGCCGACCTCGTGCAGGTAGACGTCGCGCTCGCCCTCGCATGCCCCTGCCGCGTCCGGGTCGCCGAGCTCAAGCGGCGCCGGCAAGCGTCGCGGCAATGCCGCAAAGCCCTCGACGACGAACGTCAGCGCCTCCGCGCCGACCTTGCGGTAGGCGGTGCCCGGCCCGTACCTGGCCTCGTAGAGTTCCGTGAAGCGGTCGACGAGCGCCGCGCCCCCGTCCTCCGCTTCGAGGTCGGCCTGCTGTACGGGCACGCGCACGGTGTGCACCTGGCCGTGGAATTGGAGCTCGACGGAGCGGCGCATCAGGAGATGCTGGGTCGGCAGGCCCTCGTCGTGCAGCTGCCCGACGAGGGTCGCTTCGAGCTCTGCGAAGTGGCGCGACCATCGGACCAGGTCGAATGGTGCGCGCGCCGGATCGGACACCATCACGACGCGCTTCACGTCACTCATCGAGATGCCAAAGGCCGAGAAGACGGCCGCCTCTTCCGGGATCACGACGTGGGGGCAGCGGAGCTTGCGGGCGTAGGAGCCGACGTGGAGGCCACCCGCGCCCCCGTACCCGAACGCGGTGAACTGCGATGGGTCGAGCCCGCGCTCGACCGTCACCTTGCGGATCATGTCGGCCATGTGGGAGTCGACGATCTCGACGATCGCCGCGGCGGCGGCGTGGGCCTCGATCCCGAGCGGCTCCGCGACTTGCTCGCGGATTGCCTCGGTCGCCTTCTCCACGTCGAGCCGCAAGCGGCCTCCAAGGAAGAAAGCCGGGTTCAGACGGCCGAGGACGAGGTTCGCGTCGGCGACCGTCGCCATCTTGCCGCCCGCGCCGTAGCAGACTGGCCCGGGTTTGGCGCCTGCGCTTTGCGGCCCGACTTGCAGCACGCCGGTCCCGGGCTCTATCCACGCGATGCTCCCGCCGCCGGAACCGATGGACGTGACGTCGATGACGGGCAGTACGACCGGATACTTCTCGAACACCGGTGCGCTCGCATAGGCCGGCTCGCCGTCGATAATGAGGCCGACATCGAAGCTCGTGCCGCCGACGTCAGTGGCGATGACACGCTCGATGCCGAGGCGCTCCGCGAGCGCCCGTGCGCCGAGGATGCCGCCCGCCGGCCCCGAGAGCAACAGGCTCGCGGCGTGTCGGCGCGCCTCGTCGACAGACGAGACACCGCCCGCTGAATGCATCACGGTGACCGGTCCGCGGTGCCCGGCTTCGCGCAGCCGATCGCGCATGCGCTGGAGGTAGCCGTCGACGCCGGGCGTCACGTAGGCGTTCACGGCCGTGGTCGAGGTGCGCTCGTACTCACCGATAACCGGCGCGAGGTCGCTTGAGGCCGTCACGAACCACTTGTGGCCGTTCGCGTCCGCGGCGGCTTGGAGTCGGTCACGCAGCTGGTGCTCGTGCTCGGGCGCGAGAAACGACCATAGGAAGCTGATCGCGATGGCCTCCACGCCCTCGTCGCGCAGCCGCTCGATGAGCTCATCGAGCCGATCGACGTCGAGCGGGACGACGACCTGGCCGGCCCGGTCGACACGCTCGTCGATACCGTAGATCCGCGACCGTGGCACGATCGGCTGCGCCTTCGAGAGCCGCGCAACATCGATGATCTCTGACTCGGTGAGGCCGGCTACCTTCTGGTGCGTGCGACCGATCACGATCGCGTCCTCGTGACCACGGGTCGTCAGCAACGCGGTACGCGCACCGGTGCGCGTGATGAGAATGTTCGTCGCGACGGTGGTCCCATGGGCGAAGATCTCGGTCTCTCCGAGCAGCTCCGCGAGCGGCAGCTCGAGGCGCCGTGCCGCCTCGCTGACGGACGCGAGCACCGCCTCCTCGAAGAGCGGCGGCGTCGACGGGACCTTTGCTCGCGTTCCCCGACCGTCGTGGTCGAGCACTACGCAGTCCGTGAACGTGCCGCCGCTGTCGACGGCGATGACGTAGCTCAACGCGCCGCCTCCGCCCGACCGGCGCCGTACGCAGCGGAAGGCGCGACGGCGTGCACCCATGCGAGCTTGAGTTCCGCGTCCTCCAGCACCGGATCCGCCGGGCGCGCGATCTCGGTCTCGAGCAGCGTGAAGCAGGCGGGACAGTAGAACTCGCGCAATTCGAAGCGAGCGCCGTTCACCCGGTGCGGGTTCACGTCCGGTCCGATCCGCTGGACCGGGAAGCGAGCGAGCGCCGTGAGCTGCTTGTACGAGCCTTCGGCGGAACCAAGTACGTGGCCGCAGCGGCAGCGGTAGACGGGTGCCCCGCCGGCGAGGTCGTAGAAGAGCGCCTCGCCGAGGCGCACGCCCTCGCGAGCGGGGTCCCAGGCCGCCGGGGCGGCGACGGGTGTCGCCCCGGCGGCTCGGCGCCGCTCGTCACGCAGCGCGTTGCGACATGCCGCCGTGGCTTCGGCGTCAACCACGAGCGAGTCGGCGGGCAGGACGACCCCGTAGACGCGTTCGGCCGAGACGCGCGAGACGAGCGAGCGCTCGACGTCGCTTGCGACGAGCGCCGGATCCCGATCGAGAGCGTCGCCGTAGCCACCACCGCCCATCGAGACGGCGCGGTAGACGTCGCCGGGGCCCATCGACGTGACGCCGTAGGCGCCGTAGACCTCGAGCGCGCCCTTCAGGTCGCCGATCGTCTGCGGGACCTCTCCAGCGGCGAAGCGCTCCCGCACGTCGGAGCCTCGAACGATCTCGAACTGGTTCGTCGTTGACGGATACCCGCCACACAGCCCCGGCGACTCCGGCTGTTCGACGCCGAAGGTGTGGAGCACCTTCGTCGCGATCACCGCGTCGGCCTGGACCGTATAGAGCATGCTGATCCCGGCGCCGCCCCGGTATTTGCCGGGGCCGCCGGAATCTAGAGTCTGGTGTCGGTAGAGGTAGAGGATCGGGTAGCGGAGCTCGTAGCTCTCGACATTGGCGATGGTTGCGCGCAGTGAGCTCGTGTGCCCACCCGTGTCAATCCCATCACGGTTGCTCGTCGCGCCGCCGCCGCCGGCCATGCCGTCGAGCAAGGGGCCACCGAACGGCGTGCCGTCCTCACCGGTGCCGAAGAGCTCCTCAAGGGCCTTCACGCCCTGCCAACCGGCCATCGCGCGGTCGCGGTGATGCTCGCTGGCCGCGAGCAGCTTCCCAAGCGTGATGCTGGCCAGGTTGCGCACCTCCCAGATAGCGGTCGTTGTCGCCTTCGAGACGCCCGCGGGCGGCTTCGCGTGCACGACGGTCCCCTCCCGCGACTTCACGGTAACGGTGCGCGCCACGCCGGCGGGCGACCACGGGATATCCCAGCAGAGGTAGACCATCACTGCCGCGAGGACGCCGCCAATTAGGCCGTTCAGCGCGCAGTTGATGACCGCCGGCGCCTGCTTGGCGGTCTCGCTAAAGTCGAACGTGAGGTGATCGGCCTCCTTCGTGAGCGTGACATGGCAGTCGTAGATGTCCTCGCCGAACTCGATGAAGCCACGGTGGCGCCAGAGGCCGTCTGGCAGCTCGAGCAGTCGCGCGGCATGCGGCGTTCGGTGTAGTCGATGACGTCGCTCATCGCGGCGAGCGTCGTTTCGACGCCGAACTCCTGAAAGGTGTCGGCCAGGCGCTGGCGGATCACCTGCACGGCGGCGACCTTTGCACGCAGGTCGAGCGCGAGCAGGTCGGGCAGGCGCGAGTTGCGCAGGTACGTCGCCTCAACATCTGCACGGAATCGGCCGCCTTCGACGACCTTGATCGGGCCGATGATCGGCTGCTCGCCGAACATGTCAAGCGCGTTTATCTGCGCCTGTCCGGCGAGGCCACCGCCGATGTCGATGATGTGCAGGGACGCGCCTGCCCACGCGACGAGCTCGCCGCCGTGGAAGATCGGGCCTACGACCTGGACGCAGGTCTGGTGGCAGACAGACACGTACGGGTCGTTGCTCAGGAAGATGTCGCCCGGGGCGATCCCGGGGTTCTCGGAAAACTCGCGTAGCACGTGGCGCACGAGCGCCGACAGCGTCGTCGCCTGGGCGGAGATGAACGTGTCGATGTAGACGAGGTCGCCGTCCTTGGTCATGATCCCGGTGTTCATGTCGAACACCTCGGTTGCGACCGGGGAGCCGGACAGCCGGCTGATCGTAAGCGCACCCTCGTCGTTGATGGACCAGAGGCGGTGGCGGAGGATCTCGAAGGTCGACCCGTCCAGACGCAGCGGCGCGCTGGAGCACGTGACGGTCACGTGGCCACCTCCCCGGCGTCGCGCTCGGCCGCGATGATCACGGTGGGCAGCTCGGCGAGCGTGACGACCTCGCCGAAGTAGGTACGCACCTTCGCCAGCGTGTCGTCGTGGAACGCCTTGCGCGGGCCCGCGACGCAGTCGCTCACGACGATCACGTCGAAGTCGCGGTAGTACGCGTCTCGGATCGTCGACTCGACGCAGAAGTCGGTGTTGCAGCCGGAGATGATCACCTGCTCGATGCCGAGCATCCGCAGTTTCGCGTCGAGCGTCGTCTCGAAGAAGACCGAGGCGCGATGCTTCTCGACGATGTAGTCCTCTGGACGGATGACCGCTTCGACTTCGGGCATGAAGGCGACTTCCCAGCTGTCGCGCAGGCACGGTGTCCAGTGCTGCTTGTCCTGGTGGGAGGGGATGCGCCGCCGCTTGCGCGTGACGTCGTTCGGGAAATGCACCTGCTGGGACCACAGCACGGGCATCGCAAACTCATGCGCAAGCGCGACGAGCTGCAGGACGTTCGGGATGATCTTCCGTTGGTTCGCCGTGCCGACACCCGACTTCTCCATCCAGCTCTCGGGGTCGCAAAACCCCTTCTGTATGTCGATGACGATGAGTGCCGTGCAGCGCGGGTCGATGTACGGATCGGGTGTCATGAGCGTGTCAAAGTCCTCCGGTTGTTGGGTGATCAGATTCAGGGACTGAACAACGAGCGGGGGATGCGCTGTCTCGCCCGTCCTGCAGGACGGGCCGCCCCGCCGCGGCGAGTCGCTCGACGTCGTGGGCGATGCTGGTCAAGTGCGCGATGACTGCGGCACGTGCGTCGGTCACGTGCCCACGCTTCACCGCCTCGTAGATAGCGGTGTGCTCAGCGAGCGAGCGCTTGGGGCGGCCGTCAATATCCCAGGTGGCTGCTCGCTCGCGCACGAGCTGCTTGCCGATCGCGTCGGCCAGCCTGGCGAGCGTTTTATTGCCGCTCGCCGCCGACAGCGCTCCATGGAACAGCATGTCGGCTTCGACGAATGCGGGCGTGTCCTGTGTCCCGCGCGCCCGGCGCATCTGTTCGATCGCCTCCGCCATTGCCGTGAGCGAGGCCGCGTCACGGTGGATGGCCGCGAGCTCGGCGGCGAGGCTCTCGATCCCTCGGCGCACCTCGAGTAGCTCGCGAATCCGATCCGAGTTGTGCATCGTCCAGTCGCGCCACGTGTTGCGCAGCCATTCGACGTCACTTGCGCTGCCGCGCACGAACGTGCCGAGGCCGTGCAGGACCTCAAGCAGACCGAGCGCGGCGAGCAGCTGAACCGCCTCGCGGATGGTGCTCCGGCTCACGCCGAAACGCTCGCTGAGTTTCTCGTTCGCTGGGCAGTTGGTCACCGGGCTTTAACGTGCCGTCCTCGATCAACCGCTTGAGTTCCTCGAGAACCTGCTCCTTCACTGTGACGGAGTGCAGCCGCTGCAGTGGGATCCTGGAGACCATCAGTTGTCCTCCACTGAACGCTCACTCGCCGCCGGCACGGGCATACCTCGCAACGCCCTGCAGCGTCCACCACGAGATCGACGACGACGCATCCACGGCCGCGCACCGTGTCGTCGGCGGAATTGTGCGTCGGCGCAATCTCGAGTCAATCCGTACCTGCGATCCACCCAGACAGCATCGATCTCGTTCCCGCCGAGGATCCTGGGGTCGGTCGTCTCGCCGATCTTGGGACCGGACGTGCCCCGAGCGAACGCCCTGCTGAGCACGTCGACGTCGAGGTGCACACCGTCGATGCGGTCCGTGGCCAGCCCGCCACGCGCGACCTCCGCAATTCCGAGGTGGTCGATGTCGCAGATCGTGAAAATCATTACTCCATGCTGCTCGGTCAGACGTACCTGCACGCAGGGATCGGCGCTGGTCGGTGTGCCGAGGACCCGATGTTGGCGCCATCGACACTCTCGAGGTGTGCCAGCCGATGCACCAACTCGTACCCCGACGAGCCCTGAGTACTCCGACTCCTGGGTCGGCGCCATATGCCACTCCGTGAATGACGCCGCGATCACTGCGTGCAGGAACGTCAACGCTCAGTCTCGCGCTTCGACGGAGGGGTCGGCCTGTGCCGCGGCGGACCAACGTATCGTGGCTGCCGCGTCGCGCACCGCGTCTACAATGTTTTGGTAGCCCGTGCATCGGCAGATGTTCCCGGAGATGGCATCGCGGATCTCTACCTCGTCGGCGATATCGGGCCGCTCGCGGAGGACATGTAGCACCGTCATCAGGAAGCCCGCAGTGCAAAAGCCGCACTGCAGCGCGTGGTGCTCGCGGAAAGCCTCCTGCAGCGGATGGAGCTCGGTCTCGCTGGCGAGCGCCTCGATCGTCATGATCTCCGCGCCGTCAGCCTGCACCGCCAGCATGAGGCACGAGCGAACCGGCTCGCCATCGAGGAGCACGGTGCACGCACCACACACCCCGTGCTCGCAACCGAGGTGCGTGCCATGTAGGTGAAGATCGTCGCGCAGGAAGTCGGCGAGCAGCCTGCGCGGCTCGACCTGGGCGTTGACGTCACGCCCATTGACTCGCACGACCACGCTCGACAAGGCCTGCGAGCTCGGCTCGTTGCGGAGGCTCACCATCCCTCCCCACCGCCACTTCGGGCAGCCGCCGCGGCCAACGCACGCGCCGTTAGCACGCCGGCGAGCGCGCTTCGATAGCCGCGGTCGGTGTGCGAGGCGAGCAGCGCGTTCGCCTCCTCCTGGACGCGTCTGGGCCGCGTCGGCGAACACCTTCCCGCTCGGCGACTCGCCAACGAGCGATTCGCCAAGCCATGCGGGCGCGTATTGCACCGGGCCGACTCCGCAGAGGGCGATCCGCGCGTCGTCGATGCGACCATCATGATCTACCCTCACGACCGCGGCGACCCCAGCGAGCGCAAACGCCCCGTGCACCTGCGCGAACTCGGCGAAGGCACAGCCGGTGCCGACCGCCAACGGCGGGATCTCGACGCCGGTGAGCATCTCCCCGCTGTCGAGCGACGTCGTTAGGGCGCCACGAAAGAAGTCGCGAGCCTGGATGCTGCGGCTAGTGCCGCCCCCCCCGCGCACAAGCATCAGGGCATCGAGCGCGAGCATAACCGCGGGCAACTCCGCAGCTGGATCGGCGTGTGCGAGGCTCCCGCCGAGCGTTCCGCGCGTGCGAATCTGGAGGTGCGCGATGTGGCGTGCGGCCTCGGGCAGTAGCGGTGCGTGCCGACCCACGGCCGGATCCGTTTCGAGCGCGCGGCTGGCGGACCATCGCGCCGAGGCGAAGCCCGCCGCCATCCAGCTGCGCGATCTCGTCGAGGTCCTCGACACGATTGAGGTCGATGAGCAACTGAGGCCGTGCCAGGCGCATGTTCAGCATCGGAACCAAGCTCTGGCCACCGGCGAGCAGGGTCGTTTCATCGGGTGCCTCATTCAGCAACACCACGGCGTCGTCGAGGCTGCGCGGTGCGCGGTAGTCGAATGCGGCCGGCTTCACGGCGCGGCGTGCCCCGCCAGCTCGGATTCGCCCGCGATCAACTCGTAGACGCGCTGTGGCGTGATCGGCAGCGCCGTGATCTTCGCGCCGAAGGGGCGCAGCGCGTCCTCGACCGCGTTCGCGATCGCGGCTGGGGAGCCGATCGCGCCCGCCTCGCCGACGCCCTTCATCCCGCCCGGAATGTTCGGGGAGGGCGTCTCCTGATGGGCGAGGCGCAACCGCGGCACCTCGAAAGCGGTGGGCAAGATGTAATCCATGAAGCTGCCGAAGAGCGGCTGACCATCCTCGTCGTAGCACAACTGCTCATAGAGCGCCATCCCGATCCCCTGCGCGACGCCACCGTGGATCTGGCCCTCGACGATGAGCGGATTGAGGATCGTGCCGCAATCGTGGACATATGTGTAATCAAGGAAGGAGATCTGACCGGTGGCGACATCGACCTCGACGACGACGATATTGGCGCCGTACGGCCATGCCATTTCTGGCGGGTCAAACGTCTCGATAGCCTCCAAGCCGGGCTCGAGTCCGTCCGGCAAGTCGATCGGGCGCAGGTATGCAGCGCGGCCCACATCTGCGAATGTGATCTGACGTGACGGCACGCCGCGCGGCCAGAGCCTGCCGTCGGCGATCTCTAAGTCTTCGGGGGCCATCTCGAGCATGTGCGCCGCGATCGTCGTGATCTTCTCGCGCAACTTGCGCGCCGCCTTGGTGATCGCGGCGCCGCCCACTGCGGCCGAGCGACTGCCGCCTGTGCCGTATCCGGTGTACGGGCAGGCCTCGGTGTCGCCAGTGACCACACGGACATCATCTGGGCGCACGCCGAGCTCGTCAGCACATAGCTGGGCGAGGCCGTTCGTGAAACCTTGCCCCATCTCGCACAGCCCGGTGAAGACGCTCACAGTGCCGTCCGCCTCGATACGGATGTGTGCGATGTCGTAGCCGCCGAGCTGCACACCGCCCGCATTGAGCTTACGCGATGGACCGAGAGCAGAATTCTCGACGTAACAAGAAACGCCGATACCGATGTGGCGACCCTCCGAGCGCAGAGCGCGCTGACGTTCGCGCCACGCATCGTAGCCACTAAGCACAAGTGCCTCATCCAGGCAGGCCATGTAGTCGCCGTTGTCGAACGTGTGGTGCAGGCCCGTGTAGGGGAAGTGCTCGACTGGGATGAAATTAAGCCGCCGGAGCGTTATGGCGTCCTTACCGAGCGCGTCCGCGAGTCGCTCGACCATGCGCTCGGTTACGAAGTTCGCCTGTGGCTGTCCCCAACCACGATAGGAGCCGAGCGGAGTCTTGTTGGTCACAACCGCACGCATGCGGGCGCGGATGTTCGGGATCTCGTAGACGTTCCCGATGAGCACTGACGTGAGCCAGGCGGGCCCATAGCTGACGGTGTGAAGTGCCGCCCCCATGTCGGCGACGATCTCCGCCGCGATCGCGGTGATGGCGCCCTCACGGGTCGCCGCGATGGTCGCGGTCACATGCTGCTCGCGCGCGTGGACCGTTGCAAGGAACGACTCGAGGCGATCCTCGACCCAGCGCACGGGACGCCCAGTGGCACCCGCGACAAGCGCGACGGCGACCTCTTCGGGGTAGAAGTGGAACTTCGCGCCAAAGCCGCCACCGACCCGCGGCACTCGCACACGCACGCGGTGCTTGGGGAGGCGCAGCAGCTCCGCGAGGAAGTCGCGCACGATGTGCGGAACTTGCGTCGAGGTCCAAAGCGTCAGCTCGTCGCGGTCGGCGGACCACTCGGCGAGCACGCCGCGTGTCTCAAGCGAACAAGCGAACAGTCGCTGGATGTCGAAGGTCTCGGTGACGACGACGTCGGCCTCGGCGAACGCCGCGTCCACGTCCCCGATCTCCTGCTCGAACGTGCCAGCGACATTGTCCGGCCACTCGTCGTACAGCCGCGCAGCACCGGGCTCGAGCGCCGCGATCGCACTGCCGGTCGAGGGGAGCGGCTCGTACTCGACCTCGATCAGCTCGAGCGTGTCCTCAGCGATGTAGCGCGACTCGGCCGCGACGATAGCGACCGGCTCGCCGACATAGCGCACGCGCTCGTGCGCCAGCGCGTAGTAGGGAGTCGCACGCTGACCGTGGAGTAGGTGATTGCACGGCTGCACACCGAAGTCGGGCCCGAGGTCCGCCCCAGTCAGCACCGCGGAGACACCGTGCAGCAAGCGGGCCTGCTCTACGTCGACGGTGCGGATACGCGCGTGTGGGACCGGGCTACGAAGCACAGCGGCATGGAGCATCCCTGGGCGGACGAGGTCACCGAGAAAGCGACCGCCGCCCCGGAGCAGCTCGGCGTCCTCACGCCGCCGCAGTGGCTGTCCCGTCCACTTCGCTACCGACAAGCTTCCCCCCTCTGGTCAGACCTCCTACCACTGGCTACAGTACACCCGAAGACTGGGGGGTGCAGCTGCATGACCGAGGCGGCAGAGGGAGGCGGGCTCGAACAGCAAGCGGATGCCGTCCTCACGAACGAAAAGACGGTCATCTCGGCGATCGGGATCACCAAGACCTTCCCGGGCGTAGTCGCCAACGACCAGGTCACCCTTCGCGTCCGTCGCGGAGAGGTCCATGCTCTCCTCGGTGAGAACGGCTCCGGAAAGTCCACACTCTGCAAGATCCTCACCGGGCTGTACCGGCCGGACGCAGGCATCCTGGCTGTAGACGGTCGGCCGGTTGCCTTTCACTCGCCCCGCCATGCCTACGACTACGGCGTCTTCATGGTGCAGCAGCACTTCAGCTTGGTCGAGCGGCTCACAGTGGCGGAGAACGTTGTCCTCGGCATGGCGCACGCAGGTTTCAGGCGCCGGGGACGCGCCGCGCGCAATGAAGCGATCGCTGCCGCGGGGAAGCTGCTCCATCTCGAGGTCGACCCGTCGCGTTATATCTGGCAACTCTCGGTCGGCGAGCGTCAGCGGGTGGAGATCCTCAAGGCCCTCTATCGGGGTGCTCGGATTCTGATCCTGGACGAGCCGACGACTGTCCTCACTCCGCAAGAGTGCGACCAGCTGTTTGTGACGCTTCGAGCATTGGCGTCGAGGGGCACGGCCATCATCTTCATCTCTCACAAGCTTCGTGAGGTCTTGTCGGTTTCTGACCGAGTGACGGTACTCCGCAAGGGAGCGACGGTCGCGACCCTCGATGTTCGCGAGCAGAACCTGTCGCCTCAGCACCTGGCCTACCTGATGGTGGGGCGAGATGTCGTTCTCAGCACGCGAGCCGACTCCGCCTCCCGCCGGACGGGGTCCCCCGTTCTCAGCGTCGAATCAGTGACGTCAGAGAACGAGTACGGCAGGGATGTGGTGAAGGACGTGTCGTTCACGGTGGGCTCCGGCGAGATCGTGGGCCTCGCCGGCGTCGCCGGGAACGGCCAGCGTGAGTTGGCTGAGATCATCACGGGTCTGCGCGGCCGAACTGCCGGGCTGGTACGGGTAGGTGATCGGGTGTTGAAGAGCGCCAGCCCTGGTGACGCTATCCGCGCGGGCGTGGCCTACGTGCCGGAAGATCGCTTCGGCACCGGGCTCGTGCCCGATCTGACGGTCGCGGACAACCTCATCCTGAAGCAGTTCCAGAACCGGGAGTTCAGCCGCTGGACCGTGATCAACGCTGAGGCCGTCGCGTCGTGGAGCGATCGCTGCATCACTGATTTCGACATCAGGGGAACACGACGCACGGCGGTCCGGCAGCTCTCGGGAGGAAACGCCCAGAAGGTCCTCTTGGCTCGAGAGCTCTCGTCCGGACCGAGGGCGCTCGTCGTTGCATCACCCACCCGTGGTCTGGACGTGGCGGCGACGGACGCGGTGCGCAAGTTGTTGATCAAGGCAACCGGCGCCGGAGTGGGGATCTTGTTGATCAGCGAAGACCTCGATGAGGTGCTCGAGCTGGCGGACCGAGTGCTCGTCATGTTCCGCGGGGCCGTCATGGGCACGGTCGATCGCCGAGAAGCCGACCGAGAAACGATCGGGCTCATGATGGCCGGAACTGCACGGGACCGATGATTCGCCTGGAGCGGCGAAGCGGGGTCAGCCTGGCGTTTCGCGTCGCGGTGCCGTGCGCGGCGTTTGTGGTTGCCCTTCTTGTCATTGCCATCTTGCTCGTGGCGAGCGGTAGCAATCCGGTTTCGACCTACCAGTCCATGGTAAGCGCCGCGTTCACCAGCTCGGGCGGGTTCTCGGCGACGCTCGTCAACGCGACCCCGCTGGTGCTCACGGGATTGTGCGCGACGGTGGCGTTCCGCCTGGAGATCTACAACATCGGAGGTGAAGGCCAGCTCTACATGGGCGCCATGGGTGCGACTGCGGCAGGCCTCGCCTTGGGGCACATGCCCGGATTCGTGATCATCCTCGGGATGGTGCTGGCCGGCGCGGCGGCCGGGGCTGCGTGGGCACTGATCCCCGCCCTGCTGCGGGCGTACCTCGGCACCAACGAGATCATGACCTCGCTCATGCTCAACTACGTAGCCGGGCTGTTCATTACCTATCTGATCTTCGACAGCGCCTCCTACTGGCGGAATCTGAGCTCGGCGGCGGGGAAGGTGTACCCCACCGGCAAGACCATTCCTCTTGCCGGCTCATGGCCAAACCTGGGGGTATCGGGTGTCAACATTCCTCTCGGCTTCATCATCGGGGTGGGGCTCGCACTGTGTAGCAGCTGGGTGCTGCGCCGCACGACACTTGGGTACCGGATCCGGGTCGCGGCGGGCTCGCACGCAGCCGCCCGGTACGGCGGGATTCGCCTTTCTCGGCTGATCGTGATCGTGATGGTCGTATCGGGGCTGCTGGCTGGGCTGGCGGGAGCCAGCGAGGTGGGGGGCGTCGCGCACCTCCTTGACCCGACCGGACTGCAGCAGGCCCAGTACGGGTACGCCGGGATCGTTGTCGCCGCTCTAGCCGGGTTCGAGCCCGTTGGCGTGATCGTGAGCGGATTGCTCCTCGGGGCGATCGCCTCGGCTGGGACCCAACTTGCGGGGATCGCCTTCCCCGTCGGCCTGGTCGGCACCATGGAGGGAATCGTCCTCTTTGCTGTGGTATCAACCGCGATCTTTGTGAACTACCGGGTCCGGTGGACGACGAAGAGCACTTCGGCGCCGGCTGGAGCGCCGAGTGCGGAAGAGGTCGGGCCCCCCCCAACGGCACCCTCCAACACCGTTACCGTTCCTGTCCTCAATAGAGAGATCTGATCTCGGATGCACGACGGCCTCGCCATCGCCCTGATCCTCGGCGGGATCTCCTATGGCACCCCCTTGCTGTTGGCCGGGTTGGGCGAGCTGCTCAATGAGCGGGGCGGCGTCCTCAATCTCGGCATCGAGGGGATGATGCTGGTCGGAGCGGCATGTGGCTTCTGGATCTCGCAGGTGCTTTCTGGACCGTCCTGGCTGGTGCTCCTGGCCGCCGTGCTCGGCGCCGGCGGGGCGGCGGCCTGCATGGCTGCCCTCTTCGCGGTGGCGTGCCTGACCTTCCGAGCCAACCAGGTCGTCGCCGGACTGGCACTCACCATCTTGGGGGGCTCCGCCGGTCTGTCCTCCTACCTGGCCGCCAAGGGGAACCTGGGCGGCTCCGCCGGGCGCCACCAATTCGCGAACCTCGACGTGGCCCGGCTCGGGTCGATTCCGGTCGTGGGCCCGGTGCTGTTCGACCAGAGCGTGTTGGTCTACCTCTCGTGGGCGTTGACGATCGCCGTCGCTCTCTACCTGTACCACACACATTGGGGTCTTAATCTCCGGGCCGTCGGAGAGGACCCGGCGGCGGCTGACGCCATGGGAGTAAGCGTCACCCGCTATCGCTACACGCACACCATCGTCGGCGGTGTGCTGGCCGGCATCGCTGGCTCGGTCTATTCGCTGGACCTCATTCCGAGCTGGTCCAACGGGCTCACAGCCGGTGCCGGGTGGATTGCGCTCGGGTTGGTGATCTTCGCGTTCTGGCGCCCTGCCCTTCTCTTGGTCGGCTCCTACCTGTTCGGCCTCGTCATCAGCCTCGGCTTCACGCTCCAGCAGCGGGGAGTCAATCTGCCACCTGAGCTGTTCAGCGTGCTGCCGTACCTCGGCACCATTGTGGCCCTTGTCGTCACGTCCAGCCTCTGGCGCGGCCGACGCCTCGGTGCTCCGGCCGCGCTCGGACGCTCTTACTTCCGTGAGCGCTGACCCGTGCGCCCGGTCGCCTCGAGCGACACGCCCTTGCCCGTCTTCACCGAATCTCAGCTAGCGAAAATCCCAATATCGAACTTCACAGACCTGGGAGGCCAACCTCCCGAGAAAGGGGACCATAATGACAAGCGATCGACCGAGGGGGAAGGTTCGGCGACTCGCCGTCGGTGCCGCCGTGATGGCTGCACTACTCGGAGCGTCCGCGAGTAGTAGTTCGGCCAGCAAGCCGAGCGGCTCCAATGGACCGCTGAAGGTCGCGCTGATCCTAGATGGCCCGAACAACGACAACAGCTACAACCAGGTGGGATACGACGGCTTCGAGGCGGCTCAGCACCACTTCGGTTCGGCCATGCAGTCCACGGTTGAGCAAAACGTACCGGAGAGCCCGCAGGCCGCCCAGGTAGTCGAGGGCCTGATTGGCAAAGGCTACACACTGTTCTTCATTCACGGTACCGGTTACGAGACCTACCTTAAGCCCGTTGCGCTGGCACACCCGGGGATCCGCATCGAAGAGTTCGAGTCCGCCGTCACGGGAACAAACTACGGTGCCTACAACATTGATTATTCTCAGCCTTCATACATCGTGGGCATGATGCTCGCGGCCGCCTCGAAGACTGGTCACCTAGGCGCCGTCGCCTCATTTCCCTTCCCCGGGATCCTTAGCATCGTCGACGGAATGGAATTAGGCGCCCAGGCGGTTAACCCGAAGGCGACGATGCACGTTCTATATGTTTCCAGCTTTGATGATCCTGCGAAGGAGACTCTGGCAGCCCAAGCGCTCGTCAATGGTGGTGCTGATGCGCTGGCAGACGTACAGGATGATCCTGCCACCTGTCAGGTCGCGCAGAAGGACCACGTTCCCTGTACGGACCAGAACCTTATTACGAGCGCATCGTATGGGCCAACTACCTATCTAGCATCGTACTTCTACGACTTCACTCCAATCTACGAACAAATACTTGGGGACGTGCTGGCGAAGAAGAGCGTGCCGACCAGCATCTTTGAAGGGTGGACTAATGGTGCGGTCCGTGTCGGTTCGTTCGGCCCGGCGTACGACAAGCTAGTGCCGCCGTCGATGCGCGCGCGTATTGTGGCTAAAGAGGCGGCGCTCCGAGCTGGGACATTCCATGTCTACCAGGGGCCGATCGTCGACCAGCAGGGTCAGACCAAGGTCCCAACTGGCAAGCGCCTTAATGCCAGCCAGATCCTGTCCCTCAACTGGGCGGTCAAGGGTGTTATCGGCAAACAATAAGGAGCGGCTGATGCGCCCGCGACAGGAGATGATGCTGCGGCCCTCGGGTTTGGCCTCGGACCTAGATCGACGATTGACGATACGAACATAGGGTCGACACTCGACAAATCGGTCCCGAACCTGGGAGCAGGACATTCCAGGATAGCCAATTCCGCGGTGGAAAAAGGCCCGGGTGGTGCTCCGGCAGACCGGAAGCCAACGGGCACATCATGCCCCGGGCCTTACTCCACCGAGTTGCCCAGCTTCGACGCGCTGCTCGAGATTTCGGGTGCGATCGACGCTGGCGGAGTGCTGATCAAATAGCGAGCCCTGCACCCTGACTGCGGGCGACCGATACTCGACATGCAAACCACGAAGCGATGTTCATTCGGAAAGGAGACCGCGACAGATCCCAATTCACGAAAACTCTGTTGATCGCACAATGCGAGAGTCGCTGGTCCTCAGAGCAGATCGTGGACGAAGTGCCGGAGGGTTGCAGGTACAGGCTGAGCGCCATGGTCTGAGCGGGATCACTGGTGAGAGTTACCGGACGAAATTGGACACGCAAGCGAAGGAGCCGTATGGGACAGATAACGACAACAACTGCCATCGAGGACTTTTTGCGCGGCGCGAACTTCATGAGCGCCTGCGGTGGCGGCGATCCGATCGTCGAGCGCGGGCAATTGAATGCGGACCTTGCCGCAGGCCGCTCGATCGGCTTCAGCCCGCTCGAGGACTTGGATCCGAATGGCGTCACGTTCACCGTTTGTTACAGCGGTTCCATCGCGCCGGAGAGTTTCGACGACCCGAGCGAACGCGCTCAGAAGCTCGGCGGTAGCAAGGTTCGCGACCTCCCGTTCGTTGAGGCGGTGCGGTTGCTCGAAGAGGTGCTCGGCGTTCACTGCGTTGGTCTCGTTTCAACTGAGATCGGCGGCATCAACACCGGCGCGATCCTCAGTGCCGCGTGCCGGCTAGGGTTGCCGCTCGTCGACGGTGACTATGCTGGCCGAGCGATTCCCGAGCTTCATGCCACAGCCCCCCATGTCTTTGGGGCGCCAATGCTGCCATTCGCATGCGTCGACCACTTCGGCAACGAGGTGATCGTCCGGTCCTCGCCATCCGACGCATGGGCAGAGCGGGTCAGTAAGTACCTTGCTCTTTCGTCGCTCGGTTTGATCGCTTGCGCGTTCGCGCCGATCGCGGTGCGCGATGTCGCGAGCATCTACGTGCCCGACACTATGTCGGAGTGTCTTCGGCTCGGACGCACCATTCGCGAAGCGCGCGAACACGGAGCGGATCCCGTTGTCGCGGCAGCGGAAGCGCTCGACGGTTGGGTTATCTTCCGCGGCGTTGTCTCCGGCCGGAATTGGGAAAACACCGGGTACATGGAGGGCACTCACGAGCTGGAAGGCACGGGCGAGTTCGTCGGCAGGACACTTAAGATCTGGTTTCGGAACGAAAACCAGTTCACCTGGCTCGACGGGGAGCCGTGGGTCACCAGCCCCGACTTGATCGAGTGCTGCGACCCAGTGACCGGTGACCCGCTCGTGAATACGTACATCAAAGTCGGCCAGGAGATCTCGGTCGTAGGACGTCGCCGCCGCGACCAGTTCGATTCAGCCGCCGGTCTTGAGGCGCTTGGGCCGCAGCACTTCGGATTCGATGTGGAATTCCGAGGCATCGAGACGCTGGTTTCCTCCGTTCCGCAAGTCACGTGAGCCTGCACTGTTCGCTTGCAGCCGGGAGTATTTCGGCGCCGTGTCCGTTGGTGAACCCAGGACCCGATATTCGCTAGGCGAACACTGCTCCCGCGCGGCATGAGCAGGACCCCTGCCCGAGCCCGAAGACGAGGAGGTGACTGGCATTTGCGCTTCTCCAGAGCGACACTAAGTTGAGGGCGAGCGCCAGCGGGTAGGCGCCGGGCGTCAACGCGATGGTGATGGAAAGCGGCTACCTAGGTGTCGCTAGAACAGTGATCGGCGGAACACCGTTCCCTTCGCCGCGCTGAAGCAACGCACGACGACGCAAGTATGGCTACCGGGCAATCAGATCTCGGTCAGATACATTATCTCGTCTTCCTAATGGAATGGGGCACACAACGCGGTGGTCGGCGCTCGATAGGGCATCCACCACCGTGGTGAGCCTTGTAAGGACAGTGAACGAGACAACAGTAAGTACCAGGAAGGATCCTATGAGGATCGGTATTCCATGTGAATTGAAGGACGATGAGTTCCGGGTTGCCTGCACGCCTGCCGGTGTCCACGAGCTCGTGCGATCCGATCATGAGCTCCTGGTGGAAAGCGGTGCCGGCATTGGCTCGTCCATCCCAGATGCTCATTTTGTCGCCGCCGGTGCGCGCATCGTTCCCACGGCCGACGAGGTATGGGGTGATGCCGACCTGGTCCTCAAGGTGAAGGAGCCGGTGCCGGAGGAGTACCACCGGATGCGTGCAGGGCAGGTGCTGTTCACCTATCTACACCTCGCAGCCGCACGCGAGTGCACCCAGGCGATACTGGATGCCAAGGTTACCGCGATCGCCTACGAGACAGTGCAACTTCAGGATGGTAGCTTGCCTCTATTGGCACCAATGTCGGAGGTCGCCGGGCGGATGGCCGCTCAGGTCGGAGCCCATACGCTGCAACGGGACGCTGGCGGTCGCGGTGTGTTGATGGGTGGAGTACCGGGCGTCTGCGCTGCAGAGGTCCTCGTGCTCGGCGCGGGTGTCGGCGGCATCAATGCGGCCTGTATCGCGCTGGGAATGCAAGCACAGGTGCTCCTGCTCGACAAGAAGGCTGCCAAGCTCCGCGAAGCCGATCGCATCTTCCAGGGACGTCTGCGGACCATTGCGTCCAATGCATTCGAGATCGAGAAGGCGTGTATCGGAGCAGATCTTGTCATCGGAGCGGTTCTCGTGCCGGGCGCCAAGGCACCGACCCTCGTCTCGGACGACCTCGTCGCACAGATGAAACCAGGGTCGGTGCTCGTGGATATCTCGGTTGACCAAGGCGGGTGCTTCGAGTCGACTAGACCCACGACTCACTCCGATCCGACGTTCCAGGTGCATGAGTCCGTTTTCTACTGCGTGGCCAACATGCCGGGTGCTGTTCCACACACGTCGACGTATGCCCTCACCAATGTCACGGTGCCCTATGCCGGGGCGATCGCCAACCATGGCTGGCGCGAAGCCGTCTCGGCGGACCCAAGTCTCGCCGCGGGGGTAAACGCGGTGGACGGGATGCTCACCTGCGAGCCCGCGGCTGCAGCACACGGCTTCGAATCGATGACGTTGTCAGAGGTGCTCGGCTGATGTGGCACGAATGGTCGTGTGGGCCGCGGCGCGTTCCTCAGAAGCGATTTCGGGGCACGCCGAACCAACAGTTCGGCGCTTGGATGCTCGGCTTCGCGTTGAACCAGCACCCCGCCGTCGCGCTCCCCAGGGCCGCGATTGAGAGCTACGATTCCGACGCTGCCAAGGCGGGCTGAATCCTTTACCTGCCCCAGCAGCCCGGCTACAACAAAGGCCTCCGAGCTGCGGCGGGCCAGATGAGGGCGCTGTGCGCGTGCTCGCCATGGACACCGACCTGTGGGAGGACAATTTGGGTCGTCGACTCCACGCCGGTCGAGTGCGGTCGCTCCCGTCCGACGAGCAATCGCTCGGACCTCGTCGGCTCCGCCGGCTATGACTACTGACTCTGGGAATTGTGGAGGAGGGCTCGCGCGATAAGTAGGCAGGCCACGACATCGTGCGGCTCAAGGGCAGCGCACGCCCCTATATCCGGTGCTCGCGTAGTTATCGTGCGCGCCCTTTTATGGAGCCTCGGCTGGGAGGGTGGCGGGTGCCTATGACCGGAGTTCCGCAGCATGTAGGCAGATCCGAGGGTCCATAGATCCCTGACCAGGTTGAACGACTCGAGCGATTCGCAAAGGTGCAGACACACGAGTTGCCTGGCAATCGTTGCTCGGCCTGCAGGAAAGTCCTAGGATTGTAGGCAAGATGTACCTGCGAGAGACGCGCCGACGCAACGCGGACGGGGGCGAGGTCGCCTACCTCGCCCTCGCCCACAACGAGCGAGACCCCGCGACGGGCACCCCGAAGGCGAAGATCATCCATAACTGATGTGGGACGGCCCCGTCAAGTAGGCGATTGCCCCCAGTTGTTGGGCGCGACGAACCAGAGGTTCGTCGCTTGAGACGAACAGAGCAGGCGACGGGTCCCGGCCGTCAAGGTCCGTAGCGAAGCGGAGTGGCCTTGACGGCGGGGCGGCGGCTGCTACGCGCGCCCCGTGCGCGTCGGTGGTGGGCGGACGAGAGCTCGACCACGCGCCGGAGCGATGTCTGCGAACCTGCCGCCAGACTGATGTACGCGGGTTGGAACCGCAAGCGAGCGTTGCGCAGGAAGGTGCCTCAGACTTCGGTCGCCCGTGACGATGTCGGGCACAGTTATGACGAGCATCGACCCTGCTGCGGCGGTGCCCCGGCGCGTGGTGGAGATCTCGTCCGCCGGGTTCACGACGGACGAGTCGGAGCGGTCGGTCATTCAGGCGGTCATCTCCGCCCACAGAAAGCCCGCGAGCTCACGAGCGATCGCGGTGACGACGACCTTGCGGACCGACTTCTTCTCGTCGAGGCGTCGGAACTTGCGCGAGAGGTGGAGCTGGGCGCGCCAGGAACGCGCGACGAGCTCCGGGGAGGCGTCGTGCTGGCGGCGCTTCAGGGCGAGCCCGACGTAGGGCTGGCGCTGATAGACCCACGACGCCTCGACGAGATGGGAGCGCAGGTGGAGGTTTCCGGCATGGGTGATGCCGCCGCGCCAGACCTGCTCACCGCTCGAGTGCTCGGACGGCACGAGCCCGCAGAAGGACATGAACGCGCCAGCGGTCAGGAACCGCCGCCAGTCGCAGACCTCGCTCGCGATCGTGAGCGCCCCGAGTTCGGTGACACCCTTGTAGGTCGACAGCCGGACGACCGCCGTCGCGAACGGCGGGCGCGTGCAGTACCTCGCCAGCTCCGCCTCGATCGCCTCCAGCTCGGCCTGACGTGCGCTGAGCACGCTTCGGTAGTGGGCGAAGGTCGCGCTCGCCGCCTCCTCATCGAAGCGCTGCTGGGCAATCCAGGACTCGTGCTTCGCGTTCCAGTTCTTGCCATCGAAGACCCGCCCGTGTCGCAGGAGGAACCGGTCGAGACGATGCTGGGCGCGGACGCGGTCGATCACCATGTCGGCGCGCGCCCGGCAGAGGTCGCGCACCGCCTCCTCCGCCGGGCTCGGCACGTTCACCGCAACGAGCTGGCCAGCTCGATAGAGGCGCGCGAGCCGACGGGCGTCGCGTCGGTCCGTCTTCACGCGATCGCTCGGTGCGACCGGGATGAGCGACGGCGCGACCACCTCGCAGCGCACGCCGAGCGAGCGCAGATAGCGAGCGAGCTCGTAACCGGTCGGCCCGGCCTCGTAGCAGGCTCAGATCGGATGGCCCTCGCCGAGCCGAGCTAGGTGGCGGCGGATCGACTCGCGGTCCGAGCCGAGGCGGTCGAGCACGGGCGAGTCCGAGCCGGGCTCGAGCACCGCCGAGGTGATCGAGAGCTCGTGCACGTCGAGGCCCAGCACGGTTGCGTTCGGGGGCACACTGATCATGGGACGGTCGACTCCTTCTCTGTCCGCTTTGTGGCACCTTCCGCCCAATGGTGAATGACCCACGCATGCGCGGAACGGGCCGGCCGTCCCATACTCACTTCGGCCGGGCCGACCTCGTCGACCGCGACGGGCTTCGCCGCCTCGTGCGCTCGATCAGCCGCTTCCTCGATCCCACCGAGTACGTCAAATGGAGCACTGAAACCGGCGGCGTCGCCATCCCCTCACCGGACCCGTGGTCCGTTCGGACTGGCTGACAGTGCGCCAGCATCTGGACGCGCTCGCACTGGACGAGCGATCCGCAATCCGGGCGGGTGTCGCGTTGGCGATGCGCGTGGCCACCAGCGCTTCGCAGTCAGCGGTCTCGTCGCTAGATTCTCCGCCGTGGTCGAGAGGATGCAGGTCGATGACGAGGTGGAGCGGTTTCGCCGAACTCTGGCAACGCGGTTTTCTCACGGAAGGCGAATTCGACGTCCAACGCGGCGCGCTCATCGAGGCCTTCGAGAGTGAGCAGCTGTCCTCGGAGTCGCTTTGCGCCGCCGAGTTGTGCGAACTCGCCGACTCGGTCGACGCGCAACGGCTGTCCCGTCCGCTTCGGCGCGCTCGAGCAGTCGCCGGGTGGCCACAGCCGCGCCACCGCTGAGCGCTAACAACACGATCCCAGCTGCTCCCTGGAATGCCCAGTAGCGGCCAGCCGGCTGATAGGCGACGACGAGCTGCTCGTGGTGCGCGGCGAGCCAACGAAGTTGCGCCGCGACCTTGACGCGGCTGGCCCTGCATGGCCGGCGGCATGTGCTGATTCATCGCGTACTCCTCGACATCGGTCATCGCACGGCCGCTCGGTCCGAGAAGACGACCACTGACGAGCCAGGCGTTGGGAAGCGTGACGGCGTTCGATGGCACGGCAATGTCGAACTGCTGCGGCGGGATGACCGCTGCCGTGGAGACGAACGGCGGCGCGTACATCGGAGCGAGCGATCCCTGGTCGGCGAAGAGCCCGAACGCGACCTCGTCGCTCACGATGCCGATCAGAGCGAACAGAGCCACCGTGACAGTCGCCGTGATCGCGACCGCGGCGACCACCCGGCCGGCACGGGTGCCGATGAGGACGCCGAGGACGTAGGCGAACACGCTCCAACCGAGCAGAGTGAGCGGGCCGACGTCGAAAAGGATGGGTCGCCAACCGCTCGTCGCACCCTGCGCGACGAAAGGTCCACTTGCCCACCAGAAGAGCCAGCCGAGCAGCAGTGACAACGCGGCGACGACGATCGCGGTCACGAGCGCCGGTACGGCGATCGCGCGGCGACGTCCTGTCGCCTGCGTCCACGTGAAGTGGAACGTCCCGGACTCGAGCTCCCTCGCGACGAGCGGCGCACCGAGGAACATCCCTGCAGCGAGAGGGAGAACGCGGAGCGCCATGCTCATCACGGGAGGGAAGCCGCCCTGAAGGAAGCTCGACGCCCGCGTGTCGAGACACTTCGTCGCGCCGCAGGTCGGCAGGCCGTCCCAGACGGCGTGAGCCTTCAGCCCGACAAGGAGGTTGACCACCGCGACGGCACCGGTTGCGACTCCGAACGCGACGAGCGCCCATCGGTGCTGCACCCACGTCAGCCGAGCCGAGCGAACAGCTCGTTCCCTCAATCGCGGTCCGACGGTTGCGGTGCCGAGCATCGCTCAGGCCGCCCGACGGTCGACGGTTCTCAGCGTCGCCACGACAAATGCCGACGAGATCACGAGCAGGATCGCGATCGCGACGACCTGGAAGATCCAGAACCTCGACTGCGGCTGGTAGGTGAGCGAATAGACGATGTGATGCGCGGACAGCCATCCGAGCGAGGCCTTCCCGCCACTGCCAGGCGCGTCGTACATCTGCGCCTCGACGTGCATGACCTGATCGTTCGTGAGCACACTGCCGTGCGGACCCGTGTACCAAGCACGGACGAACCATGCTCCGGGAAACGGCTGGCCCTGCAGCGAGGGCTGGTTCAACATCCCCGGGTTGGTGATCGGCGTGAGGTGCGTTGTCAGTCTCGGCCCGACTGCGAGCAGCCAGTGGACGAAGACGACCGTCGCGCCGATCGCGAGACCACCGAGCACTGCTACCGCTGCCGCCATCGCGGCGACGGTGCGACCGATCACCGCACCGAAGAGCACGCCGAGGAAGAGGGCGACAACACACCAGGCCGCCATGAGCAGTGGTGCCGCGTCGAAGTTCCCCGCCGTCCACTGGCTCGTGAGCCCAACCACCTGGAAGGGGTGGTTCACCCAATCGAGGAGCAAGCCGACGACGACGCCGAAGACCGCGACGACAAGCGCCTCGAGGACGAGCGTCCGAAATACGAAGCGGCGACGACCGACCGCCTGGGTCCAGGTGAACCGAAAGGTGCCGGACTCGTACTCACGCGCGAGGAGGGGCGCGCCGAGGAACATCCCGACCACGAGCGGGAAGGCGTCACCGGCGATCCGAAGCGATGGGACGAAGTCGGAGTTGCCAGAGAAGCTGTTACTCACGCACGCGTAGGAGTATCGGTGTTGCACGCAGCCGGCTGCCACGTACCGGTCATAGGAGGCGACGGTGCTGTGTTCACCAATCGCAACGGCAAACACGAACACGACGAGGAGCGCACCTAGTCCGAACAACGTGCCTCGTCGCTCAAGCAAGAGCACCCTCGCGACGGCGCGCCAGCCGACCGCACGAGCGCGTGTCGCGACCGTCGGGCGCACCGGGACCGCCACCGTCGTCACGACCGCACCTCCGCCCGGCTCGCGCTGATGCGGAGCGGCAGAGGGAGCGCCATCGCCTCGGGCTCGCGGAGGTAGGCGAGGACGAGCTCTTCGAGCGAGATCGTCGCGCGCTCCCATCCGGATGGCGCGACCCCCATGTCGCCGAGGCGGACAACGAGTTGTGCCTGTCGCCCGGCGACCTCGGCGTGGACGACCGTGCACTGAGCATGGATGCGATCGAGCTCTTCGGCCGAGCCCGAGAGCACCGCGTGATCCGCGAGCACCTCCTCGATGTCGCCGGCGAGCTGCACGTGCCCGTGGCCGAGGACGATGAGGTAGTCCGCGACACGTTCGAGCTCGGAGACGACGTGCGAGGAGAACAGCACCGAGATCGACTCCTCCATCGCGCTCGCCATCACCTGCGCCATGAAGTCGTGCCGCGAGTGGATCGAGGCGGGCGAGCGGCTCATCGAGGACGAGGAGGCTCGGGTGACGCGCCGACGCGAGGGTGAGCGCGAGCTGGGACTGCTGGCCGCCCGAGAGCTTGCCGACCTTCCGATCGAGCGGGATGTGAAGCGCTCGGAGGCGGGCCTTGGTTTGCGCTACGTCGAGACCGGGATTGAGCGCATCGGTCACCTCGAGCATCGCTTGGACGCTGAGATGGCGATGGAGCGGAGCGTCCTGCGCGACGAAGGCGATCTGCGCGAGAGCTTCGGGCGAACCTGGTTCGAGCTCGCCGAGGACCCTGATCGTCCCGGTCGTCGGCGTTGCGAGCCCGACCGCCAAATGGAGCAGCGTCGTCTTGCCGGCCCCGTTGGGTCCGACCAGTGCAACGACTCTTTCGGACGGGACCGCGAGCGAGCACTCTTGGAGCGCCCAGTCCGTGCGGTACCGCTTGCCGAGCGCGTTTGCTTCGACGATGTTCACGCGATCCCCTTCCGCTCTCGTGCCGCGGTGGCGCGCGCGCTCGGGGCGCTCAAGAAAATCCCGCATCGCGCTCATGAAGAGCGCCACCATCCCGTCCTCGTCGAGGCCCGCCGCAGCAGCATCCGCGAGCCATCCCGTTACGAGCTGCTTGCGCAGCGCGTTCAGCTCGGCGAGCCCCACGGTCTCTGGTGCAGCGTCGACGAAGGTGCCCCGGCCCGGCCGACCCGAAGCGATCCCCTTGTGCTCCAGCTCCCGGTAGGCCTTCTGCACGGTGTTCGGGTTGATCGAGAGCGTGGAGACCACGTCCTTCATGCGCGGCAGCTGGTCACCTACCTTCAAGAGCCCGAGCCGGAGCGCGTGCTCGACCTGGTGCACGAGCTGGAGATATGGGGGGACGCCCGAGCGGGGATCGAGCCGGAACGTGATCGGCGAGGACGACGACTGCTCCTGCTTTACTATGTCCATAGGTAGATGGTAGCTCGCGATGGCCCACTCTGCACGCACGAAGCGGCGGGCGAGGTCTGGCTCCTGCGAGGCACGACCTAACCTCGCTGTGTCTATGTGCGGCCGACTCACCCTGACGCAGTCGCGGTGCACGCTGGAGGGCTTCTTCCACGCAAAGCCCGAGAATGACCACGTCGACGACCGGACGGACGCGCCCCACTACAACCTCCCCTACCTCCGCATCGTCGGCGAGCTCAAGAAGCTCGGCGTCAGCGTGTCGAAGACGATCGTCGCCGCTATCTTGGGCCGTCACGGTCTCCCACCGGCTCCCCGCCGCGCCGGTCCGACCTGGACCCAGTTCCTCTGCGCAAAGGCCAGGGGCATCGTGGCCACCGACTTCTTCCACGTCGACACCGTGTTGCTCCGCCGCTACTACGTGCTGTTCGTGATCGAGCTGGAGCGACGAGTCGTCCATGTCCTCGGTGTCGCCACCAACCCGAACGGCCCCTGGGTGACCCAGGTGGCACGGAACTTCGCGGCCGCCCTCGAAGAGGCCGGTCGGCACTTTCGTTTCCTCATCCGCGACCGGGACGCCAAGTTCACCGCCAGTTTCGACGAGGTATTCGCCTCGATCGGCGTCGAGACCATCCGCACCCCGATGCGCTCGCCGCGTGCGAACGTGTACGCGGAGCGATTTGTGCGCACCATCCGCCAGGAGTGCCTCGACCATCTCCTCGTCGTCTCACGACGACACCTCGAATCGGTGCTCGACGAGCACGTCCGCCACTACAACGAAGCGAGACCGCACCGCGGCCTTCAGCTCGCCCAGCCAGTTCCCCACCCGGTCACCGCTCCCGAGGGCGGCCCTATCGCTCGTCGCGACATCCTCGGCGGCATCGTCCACGAGTACGAGCGGGCTGCCTGACCACACGTCGCCGCAGGCAATCTCGACGACACCGCTCCGGCTCTGCAGCCGAGCATCCCCCGCTCTCGAGCAGCAAACAGGCTCTACCGCTCGCGCCCGGCAAGCCATCCCCTGATCCGGAACTCTCCGTCCCGCCCGGACACATCAGCGAAACGGCGCCGCTTCGCGTTCTTGGACCCTTCAAGGTCGACGTCACGGGCGTCAATGCCCCGCTGACCATCGAGCAGCGCCGTCGATCGCTCCAGGATGTAGAGGGCGTCCACTGCGTCCGAGCAAATGTCCTCTCGGTAGCCGCGTTGACGCAACTCGCCCAGGAACCGCTCGAAAGTCTCGCGGAGAGCCTCAGTCCCCATCGCTCGGTCCCAGCCGATCGCGTCCTGTCGCTCGCCGGCGAGACACGCTCTAGCAGCGGTGCTGGCCTTCTCGATTTGGTAGCCGATACTGCCGTGGAAGTGCCGCGAGAGCGGCTCGGCGTGCTGCTCCCGGTAGGCGTTCACGCGTTGTTCCAATTCTGCGCGCACGGCTCCTAGGCCGGCGGTGATGACCGCAGGGACCTCGTCGCCTTCCGCGGCAGTAGCGTCCATGCCCAGCTCCGCGCGAACGATGTTCAGCGCCGCCAGCCGGCCGACGGGAGACCGAGCATCAGTGACGTCGTCGAGGCCTCGACACAGACGCTTCCATGCAGCGAGATCCGCCATGAGCTGCGGCTGCAGAGGATGGACACTGACAAGGTCCCGAATTGCCAGAAGCAGGGCGACGGTCTCGTCGCTGGCATCAAGCATCGGTCCTGCCCGCTTCGACCGACGCCTCGGCCGCCTCCATCGCCTCTTCGAGCGTCGGGTGGATACTCGCCTCGTGCCCGCGACCGGAAACGCAGAACTTTGTGCCGTCAGGTTCGTTCATGTACGGCTCGCGCACGTTGATCGCGCGGAGATAGACGCCGGCACTCCCAAGTACGTACTGCGTCGGGGTGATCCACTTCCACGCGTCATGCGAACAGATGGCGATGCCGGGGTTCGCAGAGGCTCGGTAGTAGACGACGCCGAGTGTGCCGTCTTCGCGCGTGTAGTCGATCGGCCACGCTGGCTGGCCGCCAGGCAGCGTCATGCGCTCACCGTCCCGCGGGCCGCCGATCAGCAGACGTTCCTCGTCCATCCGGTCTCGCCCTCCCGATTGGCCCCGGCCCCGCGTTGCCCTGGGGTCGAGGTGCTCGAAGAGACAGGGCAGCGCTAGACCTCGCGCCGGCGAGGGTTCAGGCCGTGCCTGCCCGCGCTCGTCGGGGCTGCGGTGCTGATGCGGGCGGGCGCAGAGATCGGGCGACCTCGCGCGCGCGTTCCTGCTGCACTGCCGCGCTCGGCGCGTCGCTCGCGCGCGCTCCTCCGCCGTCTCGCGGTAGACGACGACCGTCGGGCGGCCCTCCGCGTCCTCCGCCAGGACTTCCCTGGTCACAGCGTTACCTCCTCGCCTATCGGCAGCATCCAGCGTATCGCCTCCGGCATGATCCAAGCGACCTCGTCTGCAAGTGCCCGCAGCTCCTCGACGCCACCGGCGCCCTCGTCGAAGTATCCATCATGGGTGCGCGCTATCGCCGAGGCGACGCCGATCGGCACGTCATCGGCGTCGCTGATAACCGCCGCTGCGACGACCTGGTAGTGCCGGAAGCAGACCTGTTGAAGTGGAGTGAGGCCATGCTCGTCGTTCGAGACGCCCGAGCCGGTCACTACGAACACGCCGTCAGGACTCTCCCATGCCTTCCCAACGGCACCCGCGCCCTTCGGAAAGATAGCCGGGTCGGTCAGGCTCACGACTCGCGGAAAGACTGGGATCAGGAACGCGCCGTCAGGGCTCGGGGCATAGATCGTGACGTTGTACTGAGGCGGCATCCCGCTCGCGCCAGTAAGCAGGCCTTCTAGCCGTTCGCGTAGTACGGCCCGATGCTGTGCCACCTCAGCGACCGCGCGCTGAGCGTCCAGCTTCGAGTGGAGCTCCTCATCAGCGAACGTCGCAACCCAGCCGGCCACTGCGGCGACAACAAGCCAACCAACGAGTATCCGCACGCGATCGGACAGCGGCAGTATGCCGAAGCTCGGGAACAGGGCGAAGATGGTCGGCAGGGCAACAAATGCGAGACCGAGGACGACGATTCCAACGAGACGGGCGATCCGCAAAGCTCGTTGCGTTTGACGGGAGAACAGCCTCCGGGTCATGCGCTCCTCTGTCGTAGGCTGCGCCGCTCACCAGTCGACGTGCCGCCCCACACGCCTTGGAGCTCCGGATGTGCGAGGCCAGCCTCCAGGCACTCGCTACGGACCGCACAGCCGCCACAGAGGGCCTTCGCGGGGCCCGTGGGCTGGCCGCGCTCGGTGACGAACAGCTCGGGCCCCATGCCTCTGCAGGCGGCCCTCGCGTGCCACTTCGGACGGCGGAGGAACTGCTCGACGTCGGGGGCATCGCCCGGCAGCATCAGCCAAGAGGTTCCGAGAGCCACGCCGCGGAGAGTAGCGACGGTCATCGTCTGGCACGCGGATCCTCCGCGAGTTCGCTGCGTATGCCTCGCGACGGCACTCGCCGGCGTGCGCCCGGGCGTCACGATGCAATGGGCATTACCATCCTGACGACGACACGGAGCTCCCCGGGATCGAGGTCAGGATGGCTCTCTTCCGCAAGCAGCGGGCCTCCGCCACCAGTGCGCCAGGTTGGACAGTTCACGATCCGCCGAAGCAGATATGGGATGCGAGCCTCAACCATCTCGCTAGTGCGATCGAGGCGTTCAACTCGGGGCCGAGCGTGGTGCCTTACGAGACGTTGATCGCTGAGCTCATCTCCGCTCAGACTGGCTTCGGCCTGCTTGCCAGCACTAACTACCGCGCTGCTCATGCTCGTGCTCTCGAATCGGCGTGCGACGACATGGCGAAGGGGCTCACCTTCGGGGACAAGGAGCGCACGATGCGGGGCTACGACGGCGCAATGACCCTCGAGCAGCAGCTTGCGGCAGAGTACGGGATAACGCCGTCAGGCTCCGAGCCCTAGGAGGAAACGAGGGCGTTCGCAATCGACGCAGGGAGGTCCGGGCGAGTCATTGGAGGAAGGCCTTCGACGTCCTCGTTGCCGCGATACGACCCCGGAGTACCGTGCGCTCGTGCCCGAGCGGTGGCGAAACCCAAACCTCGACGACCGTCAGCACTTGACCGTCCTCGGTCGCGGACCGGCCTCGCCGGGCTACTGGGCGCGAGTGGTCGCAGTCCAGCGCGAGCGCTGTCCGGGCGCACCAGATCGAGCTTGAGGGTTACGTCCAAGCCGGGCAGCAGCGCGGCGAGCCCATACCGCAGATCGACGGCTACGACGCTCGCCTCACGATCCCATGGCGGATCGGCGCCGACGCGCACTATCTCGTCTACGCCGCCGACCACGTGCTCACCCTTTGCCGGCGCTATCAAACGCTCTCGGACGATGATCCTCGGATCCGACACGCCCTCCGCGCTTTCGAGCAGGCCGCCCCCGATCTCAGCGAGCTACGTGACTACTTCGCGCACTTCGAGGACTACGCACTCGGCACCGGCTGGCGCGCGAAGGGCGTGATGCATTACGGACCCGACATCGCGTTCGACGACGAGGACGACCTCACAAGCGAGATCACCATCTCCGTTGGAGACCGCGGCGTCCGTGTCCACCGTCTCGCCGATGAGGTGCAACTACTCGCGGACAAGCTGAAACCCCTTTGGTGGGAGCTCGTGCAGCCACCGGCAGGGGGCAAGCAAGGGAGCTAGTCAGCCGACCTTGTGGGTGCCGAGAAGGTCATCCGCAGCTGTCACCAGGGACTTTCCATGCCACAGTTTCGGCGGAGAGGATGCCTTCTCATGGTGCTCTCGTTCCTCTACATGGCGTTCGTTCGTGTGGTCCAGCTCGTCCGCCTTTCGTGCCGCGCTCAGGACGATCTGGCAATCGAGATCGTCATGTTGCGCCACGAAGTGGCGGTGCTGCGCCGCCAGGTCGACCGACCTGCTCTGCGGCCAGCAGACCGGGCACTGCTCGCCGGGCTGTCACGACTCCTCTCGCGGGGCCGCCGGGGAGGCTTCTTCGTCCAGCCGGCCACCCTGCTGCGCTGGCACCGAGACCTCATCCGCCGACGCTGGACCTATCCACACCGCCGATCCGGTCGACCCACGGTCGCCGCCGGCACCGCTGCCCTTGTCGTCCGGTTGGCCCGAGAAAACCCGACCTGGGGCTACCGGCGCATCCATGGCGAGCTTGCCACCATGGGCATCGTGCTCGCGCCTTCCAGCGTCTGGGCGATCCTGAGACGCCACCACATCGACCCCGCGCCGAGACGCTCGGTCCCCACCTGGGCCGAGTTCCTCCACGCGCAGGCCAAGGGCCTGATCGCCTGTGACTTCTTCTCGGTCGACACCGTGTTGCTCCGGCGCCTCTACGTGCTGTTCTTGATCGACCACGGCACCCGCCGGGTCCACCTCGCAGGGGTGACGGCCAATCCCGTCTGTGGCTGGGTCACCCAGCAGGCCCGCAATCTCTGCTACGAGCTGACGGAACGGACGACGCTGGCCACGTTCTTGATCCGAGATCGCGACACCAAGTTCACCTCCTCCTTCGACGCCGTCTTCGCCGCTGAAGGGATCCGGATCATCAAGACGCCCATCAGGGCGCCGCGCGCCAACGCGGTCGCCGAGCGGTTTGTAGGCACCATCCGTCGGGAGTGCCTGGACCGGCTCCTCATCCTCGGCCGCCGCCATCTCGACGTCCTCCTCGCCGAATACGTGGATCACTACAACGGGCATCGGCCTCACCGATCCCTCGATCAACGATGCCCCTCGCTGGTCACCGAGACAATGGCCCCGATCACCGATCCCGACCCCGCTTGCATCCGACGAACCGATGTTCTTGGCGGACTCATCCACGAGTACCGGCTCGTTGCCTGAGCTGGAGGGATGGGGTTCTCGGCACCCACAGGTTCCCGTGGACAAGCTCGCCTATTCCGTGCTGGAGGTGACGGACCTCGCCCCGGTCGGGCGCACGACCGTCTTCGGCGCCATCCGACGCGGAGAGCTGCCGGCGCGCAAGATCGGCAGGACGACGATGGTGCTCGCTGACGATCTGCGGCAGTGGCTCGAGTCGTTGCCGGTGCGGACGCCGAGCGCCGAATCGCCACAGGCGCTCGCCCGGTGATGCGGCGCCGGCGACGGCGCCTCGCTCCGCGTCCCGTCCACCACCGCGACTTGCCCCTGCACCCTCGGCTCCTCGACGTCGACGAGGACGCGCGCGAGCTGTACCAGGCGGGGATCCTGCTCGCCCGATTGCTTGGCACCGGCCGCCACCTCAGCCCGGAGGCGCTCGCCGTCCTGAGTGCCGGCCAGGAGCCGGGCACACCCGGCAACCCGGGGCCCGCGGGGCAACTGGTGCTCGCCGGGCTGTGGACACCCAGCGATGACGGGGGCGTAGACGTCGCCGACCTCACCGCCGGGACGCTCCCAGAGTCGGATCGCGCCGCCGTGTCGGGCCGGCCGAGCGACTTCCTGACCGCGCCCTTCGATGTCCTCGAGCAGGCCTCGATCGAGGCGCAGCTGGCGTTTTGGCGGGTGGCCGAGCACTGCCACGCCGCCGGCAGTGACGGCGTCATCGCCTCCTCTGACCTTGAGTTGCTGACCGACCATCGAGAGCGGCGGGAGCTCTTCGCCCGCGGCTTGCTCGTGCGGGGCCTGGGCGGCGTCGTGATCTTCGGGTTCGCGCTGCTTCGCGGTCGGGGGCTGGTGTGAGTGGCCGGCTCGTCGGGCGCGTGCTCGATCACAGCTCGGCGCAGGGCTCGCCGAGGCTGGTGCTCGTCGTGCTCGCCGAGGAGGTGCGAGACGGAGCGGACCGATGCTGGCCGGGCATCGAGAGGATCGCTCGGCGGGCCCGACTGTCGCCTCGAGCGGTCCAACGGGCGATCGCGGAGCTGCGGGCCCTCGGCGAGCTCGAGGTGATCGTGCACGGTGCCCCGACGGAAGAGCGACCCCGGCAGTACCGATCGAACGCCTACCGCGTGCTCGTCAGTGATGACAGGAGCGTCACCACTAGACACGACGCTGGCGTCACCACCAGAGATGACGGAGATGGCACCACTGCGGGGGGGCCAGTGGTGACGCTGGTGACGTCCAGTGGTGGCGCTGGTGGTAGTCCAGTGGTGACGCCAGCGTCACCCAAACCGGTAGTGAACCGGAAGAGAACCGTTACTAGGCCTTCGGCTCCTTCGGAGCCTCGGCGCGAGCAGGGCGCGCAACCTCTGTTCGACGACGCGAACGCGACGCGCCCGACCGCGGCGCGATCGTGCGCCTGATCCGCTCTTCGAGAGCGTCGCCACCGTCTGCGGGATCAACTGGCGCGGTGAGCTGACGAGCTCGGCGCGTGGGGCACTGAACCGAGCGGTCGGCGAGCTCCGTGAACTCGACCCGGTGCCATCGCCAGCAGAGGTCGGGCGCCGGGCCGAGCAGTACCGGTCGGGCTTCCCCGGAGCGAGGCTCACGCCCTCCGCGCTCGTGAAGCACTGGCCCACGCTCGCGCTGCCCGCGCTGAACGGAGCAGCCGCGCCCGGCAGCTCGGCCCGGGAGGATCCGAACTACGTGGATCGGAGCATTTGGGACACATGAGCGCGCTCGCAGGCTCGTCGTCTTCGACGTCACGAACACGGAGGTAGTCCATGCCCGGTCCGGCCGGATCCCCAACCCAGGCCCCCGCGGGCGAGGACCTCGGCGCGCTCGAGGCGCAGGCGTCGCAAGTGCAGCAGGAGCTCGGCTCCGGTGGCATCGGCGGCCTTGTCCCGACGCCGGCACCTCCGTCCGGCGCCCCGACTGGCGCCGCCGCGCTCGGCAACGTCCCCGACACCGCCGCCAAGCCTGACCTCGCGGCCTTCCTGCACCCGGCGCACCTCGAGCAGCAGTCACCGCCCGCTCAGCCTCCGCTCGCGCTCGGCCTCATGGTCGCGGCGAAGATGCCCGCGCTCGATGCCGCGACCAAGGTGGCCGTCGCCCAGAGCTCGGCGGACGCCTCCGACGTGGTCACGAACGCTCACGCGGTCGCGGCCTACGGCGGGGCGGCTGCTGCGGCCAAGACGCTCTCCGAGTTCCCGGCGGCCGAGCAGCGTGAGATCTTCGGCGGCGCCGACCCCGAGGCGCAGGCGAAGCTGATCGCCGCGGGCTACGTCCAGCCGCGCGAGCAGAGCGGCGGTCCCGGCGTCTTCGGCGACATCCTGCACGGGATCGGGACCGCTGCCCACTACGCAGCCCTACCGGCCGCCGAGGCGGGGAAGGGCGTCGAATTCGTCGGGTCGGAGATCGAGAAGGGCGCGACCGCGGCCGGGCATGCCATCGCTCGCCATGTGCCGGTCGTCGGCGGCGCTCTCGCCGCGGCCGTCGACGCTCCGATCGGTGCCGTCGGGAACCTCGTGCACGGCGTGGGCAGCGATGTCGCGGCCCTGGGTCAGAGCCCCGCGGCGCCTTTCGCCTCGATCGGAAAGCAGATCGGCGGCGGCTTGCATGAGCTCTCCGTGCCGTATGCCCAGGTCACCCACGGCTTCCGGGCGTGGGACTACCTCATGCGTGAGGGAGACCCCGGCGTCGACCAGGGCGGCTTCTTCGGCACCCCGGCTCCCTCCAAGGGATTGCTCGGTTTCGACACGCAGCTCTTCAAGTACGTCATGACCCCCTCACGCTGGGCGCAGGCCTGGCAGGAGACGGAGAACGGCCAGACGACCTACGATCCGCAAGTCACCCGGGCCCTCCAACGACAACTGGGCACGGGCGCGTACGCCTTCCTGCAGAACGTCGCCGACCAGGTCCAGGGCGGCCTACTCGGGAGGGTCTCGGGTACCTCGATCCAGGACGCCGCCGCCGCCGTCATCGCCAAGCTGCCGGCGGCGGCCCAGGCCACGGCCCAGGCCTTCGCGCAGACTCAGACGTTTCGGGACGGCCTGACCCAGCTACAGAACTCGCGGAGCAGCCTCGGTAACAGCCTTGTGGGCGAGCGCATGCTGAACGACCACCCGCTGCTCGCCAACGCGCTCTCCGGCACTTTCAACGCGCTCGCTGGGTGGTACGGCGACCCGGTTGTGCTCGGCGCGAAGGCCACGCAGGCCGCGAAGCTCGCCCGATTCGCGCTCGACGCCAACGACGTGCAGACGCTCTTTCGGACCGATCGCCAAGTCGCCCGGGCCATGGCGGACGTCGCCGAGACGATGAACCGGGAGAACGGCGCCGTCCGGCTGATGGAGCGCTGGCCTCAGCTGCGTCCGATGGTCGACGACCTCCAAGCACTGAAGAACGGCCACGACGGCCACCTCGAGGCCGCGGACGTTGCACGGTTCTTCTCAGCAGAGCAAGGCAAGGTGGCGATGCTCTCAGGCCGCGCCGGCCTGTACTTCCAGGGACACACGCTCGCGCCGCACCTGTCGATCATCGGCGACGCCATGAAGTCCGGGCGCGTCGCGCTGTCGCACTCGATCGACTGGGCGAACGACGAGATGCCCGTCATTACCCGCAAGATCCTCGGACTGCCGGCCGATAGCGACGTCGCCGAGCGGGTCGTCAATCGACCGGCGCTGTATCGGCGCCTCACGACTACCCCGTTGAAGCGGATGATCAACTTTGTGCCGCGCACGGGCGTCGTCGCTTACAACGATCCGGAATCTGTCGAGACGATCCGGCGCTACACCCGGGCGTTCCTCCCCTACCAGCGCGCCGACGAGCTCACCCAGGGATGGGCCGCTGCCGTCGGGAACGAAGCGCAGCGGCGCAGGCTCCTGACGGGCATCGCTGGCGAGCTCTTCCACGCCACCGGCGCTGCAGAGAGCATCCCCGGGCGCGACTACATGAAGCTCTACCAGGCGTCGCTCGACGATGAAGCCCGGGGCTCTCGCTTCATGGCGACGGCCGGTGCCGACACGCTTCCGACCGACGGCACGAGCGAGCGCCACGCTGCAGGTGTCGGCGAGGCCGACATGAGCAAGACCTGGGCGATCCCCGACTACCGGGAGCTCCGCCGCTTCGTCAAGCTGAGTTCAGTTATGGGGGAGCTCAGATCTCCCATCGTCGACAGAGCCGACGCGTTCCTCAGTCGCTTCTGGCGGCTTCCGATCTTGATGCGTTTCGGCTTCGCTATGCGCGCCGGCGGTGAGGAGCTCGCCAACGCCGTCGCGCGCATGGGCACCCTCCCGTTGCGGTCTCGGCTCGCGGCCTCGGCACTGAAGTCGGGCGCGCTCTCGCCCTGGCATCCGCTCGAGCGGCTGCTGGGCGGTGCCGCCGAGCGCGTCGTCGAATCGGCAGAGCTCCGGCGCCTCACTGCGGAAGGCCTCGACGAGCCCGTGCGCGCCTGGTGGTCGCACCAGCCCTTCCGCGACATCGCCGATGTGATGACCGATCACTGGCCGGCGCCGGTGAAGACCGCGATCCATAGCGTCGACGACCTGATCGCGACCGCGGTCGGCTTCCCGACGAGGATCGTGCGCGCGGCCGGCAAGCCCCTCGCCGGCCAGGAGCTGATGGACGCATGGCGGGAGCTCGCCGAGCACCGCACGCTCGACGGGCCCTTCGCCGACCTCGTCTCGTCGATGCACGCGAACGCTGCCGGGTACGCCGACGACGTCACGACGCGCACGACCTGGCTGCGGAGGGGACTCGGCACCGCGCCGGTCGAGCTGCGCCCCGGGAAGGGCTGGGCCATGATCGGTCCGGACGCCGACCGCCGGCTGTTCGACGACGCGCTCGCTCTCCGGCTGTCGCGGATGCACGACGATCGGGTGCTGCGTCCGGCACTCGACGCGCTGGTCGACGGTGAGAAGCGCGGCGCGAGAAACATCGCTGCCCTCCAGCGTTCGGCGGTCCTCCGTGCGCTGAGGTCGCCGGAGCTTCGCGACGTCGTGAACGAGGCCGAGCGATCCAAGGTGCTCCGTGACGGTCGCGTCGTCGGCATCGACGCCACCCTCGACGACGCGCTGAAGGACTGGTCAGACGTTGCTACCCAGGCCGTGAACGAGCTCGTCCGGCGCGAGGACGGCCGGCTCATCCGACTCGGCGACAAGACGCTCGCCGAGCACGTGCTCGAGCGTCGGGTAGGGCCCGATCTCGTCGGGAAGATCGAGCGCTCCGAGCTGCCGCGAGGGGTGGTCGGCAGGGAGGTGATCCCGTATGCACCGAACGCATGGGACAAGATCCTTGCCGGCGGCATGCGCGAGCTCGTCGGCCGACCGATGGACTGGCTCAGCCGCCAACCGATCTTCGGGGCGAACTACACGCTTGCTCGGCGCGAGGTCGAGAAGGTCATCGGCAAGAAGCTCGGCGAGGTGGACTCGGAGGAGGCCCGCGAGCTGATCCACGACATCTCCGTCGAGCGGGCGACGCGCGAGACGATCCCCTACATCCACGACATCCGCTCGCGGACGATGTTCGAGACGTCGGTGCGCCAGCTGGCGCCGTTCCTCTTCGCTCAACGGCAGTTCTGGACCCGCTGGGCGAAGATCATGGTCTACTCGCCGGACGCGATCCGCCACGCGCAGATCCTCATGAACGGGCTACGCGTCTCGGGCTTCTTGAAGAAGGACCCATCCTCCGGCCAGGACTACTTCGTCTACCCGGGCTCCGGCGCAGCGATCAACCTGTGGTCCCGGGCACTGGCCTTCATGCACATCGGGTCCTACGTGCCGGTACCGTCCAGCTTTACCGGCGAAGTGCGCTACCTCGCGCCGGGCCTGTCCGGCACGGTCCCGTCCTTCTCGCCGTTCCTCACCGTCCCTCTCGACCTCCTGATGACGAAAGCCCCGTATCTCAGCCCGGAAATCGCGAGCCTCGGAGTGTCGACCAACCCCGCCGCAGAGCTCTCGCCGTCGATCGTCACCCGCCTCGTACAGGCGATCTATGAGGGACATGGCGGCACCGGCGAGGTCGGCACGTCGATGATGCAGGCGGCGAGCTACCTCGAGGCGGCCGGGCTCGGCCTCGGCGGCAACGGCAAACCCGACGAGAGCCTGACCGACCACGAGGTGAACGTCTACACGAGTCGGCTGCAGAGCTGGGCGACTCACGTCATGGTGCTCCGGGCGATCCTCGGCTTCTTCGTCCCGGCGACACCGACCCTCAACACCGACAAGCTCGGCCTGAGTTCGGAGTATCAACGTCTCCTCAAGCAGCTCGGCTACAACGAGGGCCTCGCGGCGTTCGTCAAGCAGTTCCCCGACGGCGTGCCCTACACGATCGGCCAGACGACGACGAAGTCGGGCACCGCACTGCCGGACACCAACGCCGGGCTCAAGTACCTCAATGACCACCTCGCGTTCCTCTCGAAGTACCCGACCGCGGCACCGTGGCTCATCCCCCAGAATCTCGGCAAGGGGAGCTTCAGCGATCAGGCCTACCAAGAACAGCTCCTCGCTGGCCTGCGCCAGCAGCGGACCTTGCCGCAGTGGTTCGACGAGCTGCTCTACGCGCGCGACGCAACGCTGTACTTCGACGCTCAGACCACCTACGACAAGGCCGCGAGCGACCAGAGCATCGGCTACTCCCAGTTCGAGGCGATCCAGGCTGCCTACGTGAAGTGGAAGAACAACTTCCTTTCGACGCACCCCCAGCTCGCCGAGCAGATCAAGGTCGGCGCCGCTGCGACTCGTCGCCGGACGGTCATGGCCGAGATGAATCAGGCGCTCGCCGATCCTTCCTTGCCGGCATCCTCGACGACGCGGGCCATCGCCGGGCTCATGGCCGGTTACGACACCTACGAACGCGACGTCGAGGCCTACAGCGCCGGGACCACGATCGTCGCGGCCGACAAGTCGCAGCTGCGCAACCTGACCCAAACCTTCCTCACCTGGGGCGACCGGTACGTCGCCGAGCATCCGCAGGCTCTCCCCCTGTGGGCCGGGGTGATTTCGTACCAGGTGACCTGGTGAGCGATGTGGCGGCGGGCGACGTCGCGGCGGCCGAGTACGCGGAGCGCTGGCACCAGCTGAGGAACCGAGACGTCCTGCCGCCGTGGGTCGCCGAGCAGCGCGCCGGGTTGCCGGTGGGCCATCCGAACCGGGTGAACCTCAACGAGGACGGCTCGCAGATCATCCCTTGGACGGTGGAGGCGCCCCCGGCAGAGCCCGCTCCAGCAGAGATCTCCGACGCCGTCGTCGCGGAGGAGGACGCGAAGGCGCAGTCGGCCGAGGTAGAGATCGCTCCTGCCGCTGCCATCGACGGGACCGATTGGCGAGCGAGGATCGGGGCGGCGCGGTCGGCGCAGCTCGAGGCGCGAGAGTCCGCGGCGAGGATCTCCGAGGAGCTGACAGCGGCGGTCGCCGCCGAGGTCCGCCGCGCCAGGGCGTCCGGCGCGTCGCTGAACGAGCTCGCCCGGGAGCTCGGGATCAGCCGCCCGGCCGTGGCGAAGCTCAGCGGCGGCTCATCGGCCACCGACCACGACGCGTCGTAGGATCGACCGCGGAGGTCCGGCATGGCGCGCACCTCGAGAGTCAGCACCCTCGTCCGACACGCGAGGCGGATCGCATTCGCGCTCGCCTGCGCCGTCGTGTTCGCAGCCGCGGCTCTTGTCGTCGCCGTCGTGGTGGTCGTGAGCTCCGCTCACGCGCCGGCGACGCGGCACCATGGGCCGGCGCGCGCGCCGACGGCCACGACCGTCACGACCTTGTCGGTCGTCGATGCCAACGCCCCCGATGGCCCGATCAGCGATCCGGGGTCGGTGGGGGACTTCTCGACGTCAGGTGGCAACCCGCTCGAGTGCCTACCGTTCTCGTGTCCGTCGCCGTGAGCCGACAACGTCGCTAGATCGGTGCCTGTGCGGCTCAGCAGCGGCCGGGGCCAGGGGCGAGCGCCCAGCGGGGCCGATGGTGCCCGCTAGAGCGCTGCAGGGCGCTACAGGCCCGCAGCCGCCGCGGCGTTCTCCGTGAAGAGGCTTCCACTGCGGATGTACCGCCGCACGACCGGGAGGCTCTTGTGCCCCGTCTGCGCCATGATCGCCCGCTCCGAGGCGCCGGCTGCAGCTGCAGAGGTCGCGAGCCCGGCACGAAGCGAGTGCCCCGAGAGCTCGGCGGCGTCGAGCCCGGCGCTCTCGCCCCGGCGCTTCACGACCAGCGAGACGGCCCGGTCCGACAGGCGCTCGGCTCCGAGCCGCCCCCATCGGTCGACCGGACGGAAAGCGGGACCGTCCGCCAGCACCTCGCCGGCCGCCTCTCTCCACGCCCTGTAGGCCCGCACGGGGCAGGTCGACGGATCGGAGCCGTAAGGCACGCCCACCTCCCGGCCAGCGCCCTCCTGGTCGGTCTTCGAGCGTGTCAGGTGGAGCACGAGGCCTTCGCTGCGTTCCTCGACGTCGTCGACGTCCAGGGCGACGAGCTCGGACCGTCGCAGCGCGCCGGCGAAGCCAAGCAGCAGCAGCGCCGCGTCCCGCCGGCCGATCAGGCTCTCGTCGCACGTCGCGGACGAGCCGGCGCAGCTCGCTGGTGACGACCGCGTGAGCTTGGCGCTGCGCGGTGCCGAGCGTGCGCCGGATCCCGCGGCGGACTAGCCGCACCGCCTCGGCGCCCGTCGGGGACGTCTCGCCGGCGGCACGGTGGGCCGCAGCGATCGCCGCGAGGCGCGAGTCAATGGTCGACGGCTTCCACGTGCGCGCCCGCTCGGCGATGTAGGTCGCCACCGTCTCGGGAGCGGCGGGCAGCGCGTCGACGCCGTGGCGTTCGCACCACGCGGCGAAGTCGTGCCATCCGGCGCGGTAGGAGCGGGCCGTGTTCGCGGAGCGCGATGCCTCGAGGTAGCTCCGCGCGTCCTGAGCGGCGCTCGCCAGCTCGACGGTGGCCTCGGTGGTTGGAACGAGCGTCATGGGTGGACCCTCCTCACTCCCGATAATGCTATCTTATCGGAATCCAGTGAGCAGGTCTACCGGGGAGGACCCGTAGACGACGCGGGACGGTCGGCGTACTGTCAACCAGTGGTGACCACCCTGACGCTGCGGCGACACGTCATCGGTCGGGCACAGCGTCCGGCACCTCGTGAGCTGATCGGTCGTGGCTGATGAACCGGCGGACCTCGCTACGACGATCGGCGGACAGGTCCTCGTGCTCGTCGCCCTGTGCTTCCAGGCCGGGTGGACCGCTCCCGGCGAAGCGTTGCCCTACCTCGACCCCCGCCAGTTTCCCTTCCTTGTGGACTTCGTAACGTGGACGGCGCGCAAGCCCGGCTGGCCGGAGGCGCGCGACCGGCTCGAGGCGTTCGTCAAGGCCTCGCAGCTGGACCAGAAGCTTGCCGCCGACCGGGCCGAGGCATTTGGGCCGCTCCTCGAGGCCTTCGGTTTGCCGCGCCGTGCGGCGACCGATGACCGCTGAGTCCCGGACGCACACGTGCTCGCCGACGTGCTCGGGGCAGACGGGCTCCTGCTCCTGGTGGTGCTGCTAGCCGTCGTCGTGCTCACGTTCCTGATCTTGCGAGCGATCGTCCGTGCTGTGCGCCGGCGCGCGCGGCGAGGCTGAGAGAGCTGGCTGTGAGCAATCCTTGGGTGTGGGTCGCCCTCGTGCTCGTCGTCGCGCTTCCCCTCGGACTGGTCCAGTGGGTGAGAGAGCTCCCGTCCGATCTTCGGCGCATCGCCGCGGACGTGCGGACGGAAAGAGCGTTCCTGGCTCGCGCCCGGGAACTGCGCCGGCGCTTCGCGCTGAAGCGGAGAAGGCGCGCGAAGCGCCTCTGGGTGCTCGTAGCGCTCCCGGTGGTGGGAGCCGTGGCCTGGATCGCGTGGCCCGCCACGCCAGTGGTGCACGCGCCCGCCCACCGCCTGACAGCGGCGGAGCAGCGCGTGCTCCGAGAGATCGACGCCAGCCTCAGCCAAGGTGCCGGCGCGGGCGGGTTCACGGCGCCGACCTACCTCGAGCCCACCGCCGTCTATCCCGTCGCTCCGTTGACCCCGCGCCAGGCAGCGGAGGCCGCGGCCCTCAACGAAGCGAACCGCGAGCACGGACCAGTCACGCCAGGCGACGAGGGATCCGTGTTCGGTGACACGAGCGGCAACCTGCCGGGCGACTGCGCGCCGTTCACCTGCGCCCCGTGAGCGCCGCTCTCAGCCGGGCGCGCTGACCGGGTGGCGGCCGAGGACGGGTCCGGCCCGGCCCGGCTAGTTCGCGAAGGCGCAGAGGCTTCGGCGTGCGAGAAGCGGCCCGACGGGCCCCAGGGCGAGCGCTGGCGCCTCGTCGCGGTACAGGGCGTCGTAGAGCGCTGCGACGGGCAGCTCGGCCGCACAGGCGTCGCAGAGATGGAACCACGCCGGGTCGCGCTCGCGCTGGCCGGCCTGGTCGCTGCTCGGGTACCGGTAGCCCTCCGCCGAGCGCGACGAGCTCGAAGAGGCCACCGTCGGTGCACGGCGCCTCGCATCCGGCACAGGTGAAGCGGGCAGGTGCGTGGTCGATGCGAACGGACATGGATGCCTCCCAGCTAGCTCGGGTCCACTGACAGCGACATGACCACCGCCACGCCATCGCCCGGGTCCAGAGCTGTGTAGATCGCCGTCGTGGTCGGCGAGGAGTGACCGAGGAGTGACTGAGTGAGGCGCAGGTCGCGAGTCGACCGGTAGACGGTTGTCGCGAACCAATGGCGCAACGAGTGCGCGGTCGACGTGATGCCCAGCTCGTGCAGGTAGTCGTTGACCGCGTGGCTGACGTCGTGGGGGTGGTGGCGCGCGCCCATCGCCCGGCGGAACACGTAGCCGTCGCGCCGATCCGAGGCGAGGCGCAGGCACGTCGCCACCTCTGCGTGAAGCGGCACGACCCGCTGGCGCTGGCCCTTGCCGTGGCTCACGATCAGCAGCGGCGGCTCCTGGTTGTCGAGGACGTCGCGCCACTGCAGGCCGGCGATCTCCTGGCAGCGCAGGCCGGCGTACGCGGCGCAGACGAGGAAGCCTCGGACGGGCATCGGCGCTAGCTCGATCGCGACGGCGAGCTCGTCGGTGAGGATCGGCCGCGGCAGGTAGTGCGGCAGCTTCGGGCGGTCCACGTCGGCCGCCGGGTTCGCCGTGAGGAACCCCTCGCGGATCGCCCAGCCGTAGAAGGTCGCCAGCGAGGACGTGTAGGCGTAGCGAGTCTTCGCGGCGATGTGGCGTTGATCCAGGTAGGTGCTGACGTCCTCGCGTGTCGCCGTTCCGAGCGAACGGTCCCGGTACTCGAGCCACCGGGCGAAGTGCAGGACGTGGCGGCCGCGGCCGTAGATCGTCCCGGGCGAGAGGTTGCGCCGGCGCTGAGCGAGCGCCCAGCCGGACAGGAGCGCTTGAGCGGCGGGCTCCTGCCGGGCCGGGTCGCTGGCATCTCGTGCCGCGGGCCCCGGCCCGGTGATGGCGACCGCTGCACTGCGACCGGCCGACGGGCGACCTGGTAGGTGTGTCGTTCGTGGGCTTGCAACGGTCATTCTGTTCCGCCTCCGTAGAGCCATTGCCTACTGGCGGGCACACTATGGGCCTGTCATATAGCTCCGTCAAGAGGTAGACCAGGGAAAACGGTGGATAACTGCCGAGATTATCCGAGCATGGAGCATGGCACAATGCACTGAATAGAGCACACGGATCTGTGTCGTTCCTGGTCAGTGTTGCGACGGATGTGCAACCGGTGGTGACACCCTGGCGACGGCCGTCTCTCTTCACGCAGCTGGGAGTACACGCGCGCGTGTACCAGCAGGTGGGGGCTTTGCATCCGGAAGCTGTCGAAGGCTGTGGACAACCGTGCTGGTCGGGATGTCCAGGCGATTGCCGTCCTGTCCGCTCGAAGTACCCGGCATGTGTCAACCGGCGGTGATAGATCGGCGTTATACCTGCTCAACGATTTTCGACCCCCCCTCTGGTCGCATCGCCGTCGTAGGCTGACCTCGTGCCCGGCGCCGGTGGGCTGCCTCTCACGGCCCGGGCCCGACAACGGAGGCAGCCGTTGAATATCTCCCAGGCACACGCGTTGCTGTGGAACCTCAAGGCTCAACTCAGCGAGATCACGCGAACTGACCCAGAACAGGAAGTGCGCGGAATCGCCGTGCCTGCGCTCGACGCCGTGGTTGTTGGTGTCAGGGAGCTTCTGAAGGACGACGTCATCGCTAGTCGGGTCTGTGATGTCATCTCGACTGAAGCTTTCGCCGAGGGCGAGCCAATCCGTGCGATCGACGCGCTTCTCGTAGTGACGACTTTGCTCGGCGCTCTGCCTCAGCCGCGCAGCCTGCTGGCTCGAGCACTGTCCCGCAGGGGCCTGTAGCAGTGGCGCAGATCGTGAAACGCATGACCGCCACCGGCGAGAACCGCTACGACGTGCGCACTCGCATCGCCGGCCGCGTCGTCACCCGGACGTTCAAGCGCCGGAAGGACGCAGACACCTACGCGAGCACGACGGAGGCCGACAAGCACCGGGGAACCGCCGTCGACCCTCGCTCCGGCCGGGAGACGCTGACCAGCTACACGAAGGCGTGGCTCGCGCGCCGAACCGACCTGCGTCCGACGACGCGGGCGAAGTACGACCACCTCCTCGAGGCCCACGTCCTCCCCGAGCTCGGCCCGCACAACCTCGCCGGGCTCAGCCCGTCAGCGGTGCGGGGCTGGTACATGGCGCTCCACGCTCGGCGCGCGGTCACCGCCGATGACGCCTACCGGCTGCTCCGAGCGATCCTCAACACAGCGGTCGCGGACAGCCTGATCGGCGCCAGTCCGTGCAAGGTGAAGGGTGCCGGCCAGGTCCGCTCGCCTGAACGGCCCACCGCCAGCGTGGCCGAGGTCGCAGCTGCCGTCGAGGCCATCCCCGAGCGGTACCGACTGGCCGTGCTTCTGCCGGCGTGGTGCCAGCTCCGTCGAGGCGAAGTGCTCGGCCTCCAGCGCCAGGACGTCGATCTCCTGCACGCCACCATCCGAGTCGAGCGTGCGTGGTCAGCTCCGATGGGCAAGCCTCCCGTGCTCGGGCCGCCCAAGACCGAGGCCGGCCGCCGCACGCTCGCCATCCCAGCGAACGTCGTCCCGGTCGTCACCGCCCATCTCGAGCAGTTCGTCGGGCCCGGGCCGGATGCGTGGCTGTTCCCGACGAGCACCGGAACGGCTCTGTCGCCGCGCAACCTCAACCGGGCATGGGACAAGGCGCGCACGATCGCTGGCCGGCCGGATCTCCACCTCCACGACCTGCGCCACAGCGGGCTCACGTGGGCGGCGGCGAGTGGCGCCAGCGTGGCCGAGCTGATGCGCCGGGGAGGTCACGCCAACCCGCGAGCGGCGCTGCGCTACCAGCACGCCACGGAGGACCGGGATCAGGCCATCGCTGACGCGCTCGCCGGGCTCGCGGAGGTTGGTCGCATCCGTCCGCGCGATGGACGCGCGATGCGGGCTCCCAAGAAGCAGAAGAGCCGGGGCGCACACCCCGGCTGACCTGCACTTTCACTGGAGCGGACGACGGGACTCGAACCCGCGACCCTCACCTTGGCAAGGTTGCAGAATCCGTCCAGCCCGTCCGGATACGTCCGCTGAGCTGGGGCTGGTCCGGACCAAAGTCCAGCCCGTCCGGCGTCGTCCGGCCCGTCGTAGAGCGCTCTACTACTCACCGACTCACCAGCCCGCCCGCTCTGTGCTCCTTCAGACGGCATGACCAGCCGTGACGTCGATGTGAAACTCGATCCCGAGCCCACCGCGAGACGCCAGAGCGTCTCGATCGTGGGGTTGTGGTCCCCGGACTCGAGTCGAGCGATAGCCGGCTGCTTCATCTCGAGCCTGCGCGCGAGCGCGCTCTGGCTCAACCCGTGCTCCGGACTCGCTTCCCCAGTCGATGACGAGCACCTCGCCGGGCGCCCACACCCCCGGGCGCCTCGGCCGGTGGTTCGCCTCCCGGCAGTGCAGCTTCTCCGCCGCAACGAGCCCGCGGAAGTTCCGGGCTGAGCCCACGTTCGGGGGAGTCACGCGGCCATCCTCGACTGATGCGGTCAAGTCCTTCATGTCCGACCTCGGCTTCCGCCAGGGCGAGCTCACCTACCGCTTCTACTCCGGGATCACGCACGCCCTCTCCTACGCGGTGCTGCAGCACTTCGCGTTCGTCACCGATGGCAAGGGGGGCTCCAAGGTGCAGACCCGTCTCAGCTTCTCGTCGGTTGGAAATGCAGCGGTTCTCTGCATTTCGAGCCACCTGGCCGTGCTCGAGCGGAGCGGACGCCTTCATGGAAGGAACGTGACCGCGCTCGAATCCACCCGTCTGCTCCGCTCCGGGACGATCTTGCAAGAGATCACGCACCTCTGATCACTCGGGGACGTCGAGAAAGAGCCAGCCGAGTTCGAGCTACCAGATCGCGCCTCGACTCCCTCTCCTCATCTGAAGAATCGCGAGATGTTCGTCGGCGGTACGCCGATGATCCGGAGCAGCTGCGCGACACCGACGATCGCCATCGTGCGAACGTGCGGTTCGAGCTCGCGGCGCGAGTACGCGGCGGCGCCATGGGAAAGGCCGTTCCGGATTTCCCCAATCTGATCTGGGTGGAGTCGACTCCCAGGGATGTCACCGACCTCGTCCGCGACGTCCTTGGCGAGTTGCTTCAACCGCTCGTGGAGGCGGTACTGGCCGCGGCTGTCTACCCACTTGCGGAGCCACTTGACCGACTCCACGGAAACTCCTGCAGCCTCAGCCTCAGCGAGGACCGCAACGCGCCGTGTGGCGTGCTCTTCCTGGGTGACCTCGCCCGGCCTGAACTGATACGCGTGGATTCCCTCAAGCGACTGCACGAGACCGAGGAAGAGCGATCGGGCGTTGGCAGGTTGCGTAAGCGCTGCGGCCAATGGCTCGACGACTCCCGGCCGCTCCTCGCGGAAGCGCTTCCACCGACTGAGGATCGCGTGCGCGTTTCCAGCAACGTCTCGCAGCGTGAAGAGCGTCTGCCCGTCGTGAATCGCGTGAGCGCTCGGCTCGTACGGGGCTTGGTCGATGTGCCGCGAGTACAGGGAGTACTCGACCTGTCGATCTCGCATCTCTCCGTCGGGCCGGTCGACTGACGCAATCGTGATCCGCTGCTGTTCGAGGGTCGCCAGCGAGACCAGCTCGCGGAGCGGCTCGAAATGCTCCGCCATCCACGTCGACGCCGACAGCGGTTCCGAGGCCGTGAGGTTGAACATTGGACGCGATTGGAGCTCGAATCGGTAGCGGTCGTTCATTGAGTGCGATCGATAGAACTCGGCGGCCAAGTCAACGTTGCCCCCGAGCGACACCTCGACCTTGGAGTCGGCATCCCAGTTCGCCGCGTACCGCTCAGTGCCGTGCTCAGCAGATGCCTTCGGCCATTCGAGCGAGTGGATCGGCCACGTCCCGAAGACACGGTGACAGTTCGCGATTTGCAGCTCCGCACCGAAGTACCGCGATTGCAGCCCTACGAAGCCCGGTGGCGCGGCGACGGCAAGTGGCGCAGTGATCCAGAGCTGCTCGGGCAACAGCTCCCGCGCGACGGCATCAATAAGGATGAGGTGCACGCCGAGGCGGAGCTCGCAGAGCACATTTCCGAGCGGCTTCGTCTCGTCCGTCGGCGAGAACAACCCCCCGCTGGGGAACGGCCACTCAAAGAGGTGGACGACCACGTCCCGGCCGGCTTCGACCTCTGCGGTGCCGGGAAAGCGTCCCGCGGTCGGATGACGTACCAGCACGCGTATTGGCCCGGGTCGAGGATCATTGCACCTCCTGATTGAGCGAAGAGCTACAACAACAGTTCTTCAGCGCAGGAGACGCTTCACGCGATCTGAAGCGCCGCCTCGACGTCGTTGCCGACAAGGAGAGGCTTGCGCCCTTTGTCTTCACGATCGAATCGCGCGCTCGAGTTCGCGGTCGCTTCGATCCGCTGGTTGAAATCATGCGCCGCGGCGAACCCATCCGGGTCAACGGCTATTCGTCCGGAAGCGTCTACCTCGGCGGCGGAGTGAGAACCTCCCATCCCGACGTCGCGCTGACTCTCCAGAGGGAGCCGGCCCACTCCGCATCCAGCTGGGCAGGGCGGGGGCGAGTTGCGATCCACACGACGTCAACACCCACCGGGAGCGTCGGCGGCTGAGACGGCAGTGTCCCGGCGAACATCGCGACCTCGGGTGCCGGGTTCGACGAGTCGATCCAGATGAACAGGTGTCCCTCATCGGCGCCGGCACGGCGCAGCTTCTCCACATTCCCCGCGGCCTCGGCCTCGACGACGTCGTTCACATCGTCGGCTCCAGCCCAGCCCCCGGGTCCGACCTCACCGACCAGGATGTAGGTCGGAACGCCAGGCGGGGTCGACACCGAGGCGGCTGCCTGGACGCCGAGCAAACGGAGCTCGCGGATCGCCTTCTCGGCAGCCGGGTTCAACAGACCCAAGTTCGTGTTCCGATCGAAAGCTGGGACTGCCTCCATTTCGAGGGTGCTGAGCAGCGGTTCGACATTCGCGCTCAAGGCGCGGAGATCGACACCCACGTGTGAGAACGAGATGCTCCACGAGGAACTGAGGGACAGCGACTCCCAGTTCCGCTTCCCAATCGCATTGATCTGCGCACGAACCTTGCCGTCCGTCGAAGTCGTGACTTCCAGGGCGATCTGGCGGCCGCCGGGGAGCTCGATGCTGAAGTCCGGGGTCATCGGTGGCGCACCGCGCACATCCGTGAACGTCGATGTTCCGCCCATCAGTGCGCTGAAGATCGCTTCCGAACGCTGCTCGTGCTCGTCCGGGACGTCTGAGTTGCCCATGCCGTGAGTATGTACGCGCCTCTGTGGCAACCGTGCTTGCGCGCTGGCGCAGGATCTCCCCAGGGTGCTCGTTCTTCCTGTGGGCCGATCGCTCCGTCCTGCTGCGCTGAGCTCGCAGGCTCGGTTGGCTGCTGGTCGGCTCGCTCGGACCGTTCTCCCATCGACGTCGGGGCAGCAGGGGTCGCCCTGTGGGCGACGTCCCCTACGCCGCGACAATCGTCACGACGGGTCGACCTCCTTACGATTGAGCTCATGCACGATTCGACCACCCCCACCTGCTGACGTGGTCCCCCGGTTAGCGACCACGGGGCGCCAGATTCCGACGCTCGGGGTCACGACGCCGCGGACGAGCCTCGAGGTGCTCAGCCTCGAGATGCCGTTCACGCAGTCACCCGTCCTCGAGTCCCGCGACTTCGTGAAGGAAGCGAGCCGTCGAGGGGTGCGGCTCGACGAGAGCCTGCTCGAGGACCTGCACCGCAAGAAGATGCTGATCCCCTTCTACTGGGCCCACCCGGGGCTCTCGCGAAAGCTGGACGTCACCGACGTGAGCAGGAGCCGGATGGCCCAGCTCGGGAACAGCGGAGTGACGCCACGGCTCATCCCGCCCGCCTCCAACGGCGAGGTCACCGACCCCGAACATTGGCCCTTTCGGAGATGGTCCCGTTCGACGCCGAGACAGGTGCGACCGGACATGCACTCCGGCATCTACTACTCACGGCACCAGCTCTTGCTCTTGCCGCTCATCCGGCGGTACGTGGAGGAGCATCAGACGTTCTTTGTGGGCCGGCCGCCGAAAGACCTTCGCTCGTTCACGCGGCTGAACCCGGACTTCATGCCGGACGCGGGCTATGAGGCAGCGTGCTCCGAGTGGCGCTCGGTCGCCGTGATCCTCTCCGCGTTGGACACCGTTATCCTCCCCGAGCTGTCGCGGAAAGTCTCCTGGCCTGACCAGTGGCGCGCGATGCGAGACGCGTTTGATGCCGATCAGGCGCTCGAGTGGCTCGGCCTCTCGCGGAGACGACCCGCGAGCTCGCCTCGCGACTGTTGTGGAACGCCAACGGCATCGATGAGTCCGGCGACCTTTACGACCTCATTCGCCGGGCGGACCCGTCCACGTGGGAGTCGTTCCGCGGCCAGTTGCTCATCTCTCTCGACTACCGGATCGCCGCGGAGATTGTTTCCCGCGTGGTCGACATGGCCGAGGGCGTCGAGGTCGAAGACGATGACGAGACCTCCCCGATCGGCGCGCAGCGGCTGACCACGCGCCGCCGGGACCTCGAAGAACTCCTGACCGCTACGGGCCTCTCCCCGCATCCTTCTGTTGTTGTCGTGGTCGAGGGCTCCACCGAGATGATTCTGTTCCCGAGGGTGATGGCGGCGCTCGGGGCGCCGATCAGATCCGATCGCATCCGCGTCGAGAACCGCGAAGGGCTGGACGAGAGCATCCGACTGCTCGCGAAGTACTCCGCCGCGGCCGCTCCTCGGGGTGGCGTACGAGAAGTATGTGCTCCTCGACAAGCCTCCGACGAGAGTGCTCGTCCTCGCCGATCCAGAGAAGGACTACTCGGACGCGGCGAAGTGCGCGAACCAACGACGGATTATCGCCGAGACGATCGTGAGTGAGCTCCCCCAGGACCTACATGAAGACCTGCTCGCCGACGGAAGCGAACTCGTCACCGTGCGCACATGGCCCAGTGGACCGTTCGAGTTCGCCCACTTCGACGATGAGGAGCTCGCGGACGGTCTTCTGGCGATGGCCCAGCGGGAGTTCCCCGGCGGTCGCCCGGAGTTGATCAAGAAGATCGCCGGCGAGCGCGTGAAGCCGCATGCGACGAAGAAGCGTAAGGGTCCCGACGTCGCCACGGTCTGGGCTGCCTGGGTCACCGACTACGACTTCAGCAAGACGGCATTCGCCGAGGAGATGTGGCCCCTGCTCGAACAGAAGATCCGTGAGGCGATCGACTCTGGCAGCCCACGGCCGCCGATCATGGACGGAGCGTCAGACGCAATCCGGCTCTCGCGCCTTCCTCGCTCGCTCGTCGTCGTAGAGAGGACGATTGACCCCGCTCCATCCCCGGCGCCCGACAGCGCGGAGTCCTACGACCCAGATGCCCCGGAGGCGCCCCGGAGCGATCCCCCTGGTGATGGGACTGCTGTCGAGGGCTAACTTGCCGCGGGATGGCAGCAGTTTGCGTGTTCTGCAGATCCGAAGGGCGGCTGAGCCGCGAGCACGTTTTCGCACATTGGCTCACGACGCTGGGGCTCGCAGCCGACGAGGTCGAACACTGGGGCGGGCCGCTCAACCGGATGCCGGAGCCGAAAGGCAAGTTCGTCCCATTCACCAACACGGTCCGTGCTGTGTGCGAGCCATGCAACAACGGCTGGATGAGCTTGCCCGACGGCGACATCGTCCCAACGCTCCGACCGATCCTGCTCGGACAGGGAGGGACCATCGATCCGACCGCCGCCGCTCGCCTGACCAAGTGGGCGTTGAAGACGACACTCGTCGCGATGCACGTCTCTTCTAGGCAACAGAGGACAGACGGGTACGGCCTCCCCGCTGAGGAGTACGAGACGCTCTACCGATCGAAGGGCATCCCGGAGTCCCCGCCCGGCACGCGGATGTGGATCGGCAGGTACGTCGGCGAGGAGCGCATCGCATCAGCGTGGGCGACTCCGCAGGCCGTGACCGTGGACGGCATCGCCGAGCCCGATCGACCTCAGGGGTACAGGTTCAACGTCGTCGTGGGCGAGGTCCTGCTCTGCGGCTTCCGGTTCACGACACCGCACCTCGACCTCGACCTCGACGCCGGTGAGGGGCTCGTGCCGATCTGGCCTCCCGCCGCCACCGTCGAATGGCCGCCGGCGAGCACGGTCGGCGACACCGAGTACCAACGCATCGCACTGGGACAGAACCTGTCCACGACCGTTCCACAGACCTCGATCGGCCCATGGTCGCCTGCGGTCGACCTCCCACAGAGCCAGCTCAACGGTGGGCGCATCGAGATGCCGACGACCTGTGGACGCCACACGATCTTCTATCCACTCGTGCTCGCCGAAGAGGCAGTACGACGCGGTCGCGAGCACGTGTTCGCGACTGCGTGCGAGTGCGGGACCGCCTACCTCGCCCGCACGAAGGTCGACGGCGCGCACATCGAGGTCTCCGGAAGCCCCGAAGCGGTGATCAAGGAGTACGACGAGGAGCCGGGCGAGGACATCGTCGTCGTGGACAGATGGGGCTCCTTCTTCTGCAAGAAGTCTCCGAGGGCGTAGCGCCGCGGTGAAGTGTCGAGCAGCGCCAAAGCGAGAAGGAGGATGCCCGTCGCCGAGACGAGCCCGCGTCGACCACACGAGGCGATGGTGCCGACGCCCCGCAGCAGCCCTTGACGGCGGAAGGGGTGGTGCACAATGGGGCGACCTGGCGGGAATGACAGATCCAACGTCCCCCTGGGCGCCGGCAACGCTTCAAAGCGCGGCAGCCGGCGAGTTCACGGAGCCGCGAAGGGGACGGTGAGCGAACGTGACAGACAAGCCTGACGGTCGATGGATGGATCGACGCCCCGAGCCCGAGCGCTGCCGGCGGATCGCTGGCTTCCTCTGGACGGCCCGTGGCCTCATCGGCGACTACCTGACCATCGATCCCGACTGGGCAGGCCTCCCGGGGTCGCAGCTCGGGAAGGAACTCTCCCAAGTAGAACGAACCGACGGGAAGGAGTTCCGTAACGAGGTTCAGGCCGCGGTGAACAACGCCGGGATCCTCCTCTTTGCCACAGTGCAGCACCTCGAGTCGATCGCAGTCCTACTTGGCGCCGACGTTCCGCCCATCTACTCCGTCACCGCGCTCTCGCGAGGTGCCATGGAGCTCGGCGCTGGCGCGTGGCGCCTCACGGACCCAACGATCGATGCGCGTACCCGCGTCGCGCGCCTCTCGCTCGATCGACTGAACAGCGCGCGGGAGCTTGACAAGTTGCTCACCGAGACCGGGATGACCCGCGCCGAGCTCGGCAACCATGCCAGCCTCGAGGAGACGGCGAAGCACATCGAGGCCCTCGGGCTGGCAGTCAAGGTCGGTGAGCGGAGCTCGGCCGGCGACCACGTCGACGGCCACAGGCGGCCGGCGATCACGACGACGATGGAGACCTTTGCCGGCCGCCACATCGAGACGGACTCGAAGCGCATCTACAGGCTCTTCTCGGCGGTCACCCACGGCACCCAATGGGGGGTTACCGTCTTCTTCAGCACCAAGGACACCCCCGATGGCAGGCTGTCGTCGGAGTTCGCCGTCGACCAAGGTTGGATTGACGGAGCATCCCTCGTCGCGGCTGAGAGCTACGCCTGGGCCGTCGAGAACTTGGTCATACTCCTCGGCTGGGATGAGCAACCGCTCGATCGATGGATGACAGAGATCGACGCGATCTTCGGGGACCTGGTCGGCACTTAGCCCGCGCCAGCGCGGACAGATCGACCCGCTGCGTGCAAGAGGTGGGGTCCACTGACGCACCGGATCGATCGCCGACGGACCGGGTCGGTGCTGAGCGACGAGGCGGGGACGAGTTGGTGCCGACTTGCCGACCGGGGCTCGACTCGCCGAGCAGTGGCGTGAGCCGTTCAATGGCCTGCTCCCGGTTACGGGCGGACGATTCGGTTCGGCTCGCCCCACGGCTGGTGCAGCAACTCCCACTCGCCGCTTCCCCTGCGAGTCCGCCAGAGCCGGTGCGTGTACTTCGCCTGGTAGTAGCCGAAGGTAACCCAGAGCACGTCGATCGCGTCAGGGAGCTCGGGCGGCGGCGTCGCCAACGGGTCGGCGCTCAGGTCACTGCGGTCGTGGCACACGACGAGGTGCGTCTCTCGCGGCCGGGCAGCCTCGAGCTTGGCCGCGTTCTGCGCGATGGCGCCGGTGAGCTCAGGCTCGAAATTGGGGCGGGCCGAATGGTCGACCCGGAGGGGAGGGAAGACGAACACCTCAGAGCGAGTGCCGAAGCGCGCCATGGCGTAGACGCCGAGCGCGAACAGTTCGGCCAACGCCTCGGCGTCCTCAGGATCGCCGTGATGGTCGCCGCTCTGATCGACCCGCACCACTCCCGGGACATCGCGCTTTGAGCGCAGGAAGGCGATCATCGGCTCGGTAAGGTCCCCCCGCCTCGATCCCTCGACGATCCCGATCCACCACTGCCCGAGCGACTCCCGTTCGACCACGGCGGAGAGGTCGGCCTCGAGCCTCTTCAGCTCGGAGTTGAGCTGCCTCAGGCGGGGATCGTGAATCGCGGTGATCTCGAGCGCGACCCTCGGCGTTGCCTGGTCGTAGGTGAAGTCGACGTCGAGTCCGTCCTTACCGTCCCTTCGAAATCGCGGTCCGAGCTCTCTTCCATCGAGGTGCCGGAGGGCGCTCTCCACGATCGCGGCAAGCTGGGTTTCGTCCTCGAACTTGTCGGGGCCGTCGATCCTGATGCGTTGAATCCCGGGCCCGAGCTCGATCGGAGCGCCCTCGCTCTCGACCTTCTCTGACATCCCCGGCTCTTCGTCGGAGGTTTTCAGCTCACCAACCTTTGCGCAAGGTGGACCGCGCTGTTCACGGCATCGGTCGTCAGTGTGGTGATCGCGCTCGTGGCGGCAAGATTGGCGCTCTTACCGACAAGCGCCTTGACTCGCTCGCCGAACGTGACTGCCTTCTCGGCGCTCGGCGAATCACCCTGGAGTTCGGCCAGTGCTTCGTCCTTCAACGCACGAATCTCGGAGAGATCGCCGACCCCAAGCAGTTCAACGAAGGCGACGACGTTGTCGAGCTGACCTTCGATCTTCTGCAGCTCGATGCGGATCTCCATCGTCTGGGACGATCCCGGTCCAGTGGCGATTTGGAAGTTCCCGCCATGGATGTTCACGTGGGTGTCGCCCCTCGGTCGAGACCCGATGGCGGCCGACACGTACCGCTGCGGATCACCCTCGGCGTTCTCGACGCAATCGACACCCTTGTCCGTGAGGTAGGCCCACGCGGGACCCTCGAGTTCGCCGACGGGAGGACCCTCGATGTAGCCCTGTCGCGACAGCCACGCTGCGTTCGCGTCCACTTCGCCGGCGTCGAAGGACTCGCCGCAGAACGCCGCGCCCGGGTCGGCGAGGAACCCTTCCCACTCCGGGCCCGAGCCTGCGCTGCTGAACGCTCTGACGGAGTAGAGCCAGCGCAGGATCGCCCTCCGACACGCTCGGTTTCGCGCGGGCAGATCGGCGCGCATCTCCCTCAGGCGCTCGACCGCGGCGCGGCCCTCACTGGTGAGCTCGGCGTAGTTCTCACCGCCGCCGCTGTGCTGTACGCGGGCATAGTCCTTCCATTTGAGATCTTCGAGATCTTCAAAGGCCACGATCATTCGGCGATCTACGTCCTCGTAGAACGGATTCACGTGATGCTGACCCGACCCTTGGTCGAAGAGCCACTCGAGGAGCGCCTGTCGCCGCCGTTCGTCACTCGTGAGCGCCATACCCGGAGGCTAGGTCTCAGGTGCCTCGTCGGCTCCCGGATCGGCGTGGGCCAGTTCTCGCTCGACGTACCTTTTCCAATTGCGGCTATCTCGCTCAAGGAGGAGTGCCAGCAACTTGGGCCGATCTTCGTGTTGTTCGAGGAAGGTGCGAATCTGATTCCGCTTGGTGAACCCCTTCTCGGTCGCCAAGCGCAAGAACCGATTGATGGCCTCGCGAACGTCCCAAGTGACGCTCTCGACGTAACCATTCAGGTCCCTCCACCTCGCCCCTGAGTAGCGCGGCATCGCGCGCGTGATCGCGCTGACCTGCGCGTTCGCGAAAAGACGCCGATGTTGCTTGACTTGTCGGCGTGGCGGAGCACGAAGGAGACCGATCGTTCGAGGCGCTGGTCGCGCAGAACGACTTGCTTCGAGTTGAGAACGCGTCGCTGGCAGCGGAGATCGAGCTCCTGACGCGCAAGATCGCCGAGCTCGAGCAGCGGCTCAAGAAGAGCTCGCGCAACTCCTCGCTCCCACCGTCCTCGGACTCGCCGGGAGAACGCGCCGAGGCGCGCCAGTCTCGTGCAGAGCGTCGAGCCGAAGAGCGCCGTCAGGCCAAGGAGGCGGTTCGCCGCCGAGGCAAGCAGCCCGGTGCCGAGGGCCAGCACCTGGCGCGTCGGGTGGACCCGGACGAGATCGTCGTCCACGAGCCCGAGCACCGCTCCTCGTCCGCGAAGGAGCTGTCGTCTTCTCAAGCAGAGGGCTTCGAGGCCCGCCAGGTCTTCGACGTGCCCGACCCAAGGCTCATCTGCACCGAGCACCGCTCGATGCGCCGGCGCTGTTCCTGCGGGACGGTGACGACCGGGACGTTCCCGCCCGAGGCCAAGGCGCCTACCTGCTACGGCCCGAACGTCCGTGCCGCGACGCTCTACCTGCTCCATGGCCAGCACCTGTCGGTCGAGCGGGCCGCCGAGGCGATCTCGGCGATGCTCGGGGCGACGGTGTCGACCGGCTTCGTCGCCTCGCTCGCGGGCGAGGCCGCCGGTGGCCTCGTCGGCTTCCTGGGCGAGGTGCGCGAACGACTTCGTCGAGCCGCGGTCGTCCATGTCGACGAGACCCCCGACCAGGTGCGCACCGACACCTGGTGGTTCCACGTCGTGGCGAACGAGGCCTACACCTACCTCGTCGCGAGCCCGACGAGGGGCAGGGCAGCCCCGGACGAGGCCGGGGTGCTGACGGACTTTGCCGGCCTCATGGTGCATGACCTGAAGGGTCCGGAAACTTGCCTATCGGGCTTGACCAGGCACGACGCGACCGGCCAGGCTCGCCCTCCGTGGCCCTGTCCTTTGTCTACCGTCTGTTCCGACGCGTCCTCGAGGTTCTTCGTGTCCACTGGTCCGATACCTCGGCGAAAGATGCAGAGATCCTCGTGCTCCGCCACCAGCTGGCCGTGCTTCGCCGCCAAGTCGCCCGTCCCCGCTTCACCTGGTCCGACCGCGCGCTCGTCGCTCTGCTTGCCGGTCTCGTCCCGCGGGAACGCGGGGAGTCGTTCCTCGTCACGCCGCAGACGATCCTTGGCTGGCACCGCTCGCTCGTCCGCGGGCGCTGGACCTACCCGCACCGGCGGACGGGCCGCCCGGCTCTTCCGGACGAGACCGTCGAGCTGATCTGCCGCCTGGCCGCGAGAGAACCCCCGGTGGGGATACCTCCGCATCGTCGGCGAGCTCAAGAAGCTCGGCGTCAGCGTGTCGAAGACGAGCGTCGCCGCTATCTTGCGCCGTCACGGTCTCCCACCGGCTCCCCGCCGCGCCGGTCCGACCTGGACCCAGTTCCTCTGCGCCCAGGCCAGGGGCATCGTGGCCACCGACTTCTTCCACGTCGACAGCGTGCTGCTCCACCGCTACTACGTGCTGTTCGTGATCGAGCTGGAGCGACGAGTCGTACATGTCCTCGGTGTCACCACCAACCCGAACGGCCCATGGGTGACCCAGGTGGCACGGAACTTCGCGGCCGCCCTCGAAGAGGCCGGTCGGCACTTTCGTTTCCTCATCCGCGACCGAGACACCAAGTTCACTTCCAGCTTCGACGAGGTGTTCGCCTCGATCGGCGTCGAGATCATCAAGACCCCGGTGCGCTCGCCGCGCGCGAACGCGTACGCGGAGCGATTCGTGCGCACCATCCGATCCGAGTGCCTCGACCATCTCCTCGTCGTCTCACGACGACATCTGGAATCGGTGCTCGCCGAGTACGTTCGGCACTACAACGAGGCCAGACCGCACCGCGGCCTGCAGCTCGCCCAGCCGATCCCCCACCCAGTCACGGCTCCCGACGGCGGCGCCATCACTCGTCGCGACGTCCTCGGCGGCATCGTCCACGAGTACGAGCGGGCTGCCTGACCTGGCACGCGTCGTTGCTGTTGCCCGCAACCTCAAAAGCGCCACGCCATCTTGAGAACGGACCACTTTCGCTCTCCACGCCGCAGAGAAGACGTGGACCCGATCATCCTCGGCGAACCGTCGTTCGGCCATTGACGCCCGACGCCCTACCACTCTGAACCAAGACGAATCGGGTTTCTGGACCCTTCACGCCATGGGCAGGCAGCCCGCCTCGACAGCGCCCCCCGAACCGACAGTGTGACTTGCTCCATGGCTCGCGCCGCTGGCCCTCAGGATCCGAACCCGAGAGGGTCCGTCACAGCTTGAAGAGCCAGACCCCGCGGTCGGCGTTGAATGGGTCCGGCTTGAAGATGCCGATGTAGGTGCCGCTCTGCCCCGGATCGTCGAAGCAGACAGTGCCCTTGACTGAGCCCCCGGTGACCAGGCTCCCGCTGTTCAGCGCCGTCCCGACAGATTCGAGATTCGAGTCCTCGACCTGGCCACTCGGCGTCTGGAGACGGAAGAAGAGCTCGTTGTAGTCGAGCGTCCCCGACGTCGTGTTCTTCTGCGTGATCGTCGCGGAGATGACCTTGGTCCCGAGCGAGTCGGTTGTCCGCTCCCAGGTGGCCGTCGTGACATACCCGAGCACGGTCGTCGAGCCGTTCGCGAGAGCGAAGCAGTCGCGCGGGTGCTCGTCGGTGAACGACGCGTGATGGGCGGCGCACCCGGCGGCCGTTGCCGGCGGCGTCGCTTTGTTGTTGCCAGAGGTACTCGCGACGACACTGACGGCGACGATGACGATGACGAGCGCGAGCAGCCAGTACCGCTTCTTTCGGTACCAGGGGCGCAGCGCCTTCGCTTGAGCCTTCGCCGCCTTCGCCGCCGCGACCGCGGCCTTGCGATCACTTCTTGAGGCCACCTCGTACCCCCAGTTCGCGGGATGCGTTGCCGTCCGCCGGCCAGCGTAGGTGCGCCCTGCCGAGTCTGCCGAGACAAGCTGCGCAGCCGTGTCAGCGGTCAACCCGACAGCCCGAACGCCCGCAGAAGCGTCCGCGTGGCCCGCCGCTCGCCCGGTAGGCGCGCCTGCGCACGACCCGCTGGGTGAGCGGGGCCGGGCCCCTGGAGGCGGCCCGGAGGTCGTTCGAGAGCCGGGCCGACCGGTAGAGCTGCAACGTGAAGCTGCGGCGCGCGCCGATCACAGCCCTTCCGAGGCGCTGGCGGTCGACGCCGTGTAGCCGGGCGCCGAGAAGGTCGCGACGACTGACATCCCGGTCGCGCCTCCGTTCGTGGTGACCACCGGCCCGGCGCAATCGGTCGACTCCAGCGTCGACTGCAGCTCCTCCGAGTAGACGACGAGGGCGCAGCTCGTCTGTCCCGGTTGCTCCGTCGAGTAGGTGCCCGTCGAAAGGTTCGCCGGCGGCGCCGGGCTCATCCCGGTCAGCGCGACTGTGAACGAGAGGTCTCCAGCGGCCGTGCTGAGCGTGTTGCCGTTCTGGTCGGTCACCGTGGCGCTCGCCGTGAACGTGTAGGCGCCGGGCTCGGGCAGGCCATCGAGCCAGTCGATCGATGCCGGCGGCGCGAGGGTCAGCGCCGCCGACGTCGCGTACGGCGCCACGTCGACGATCTCGCTCGCCGTCACGGGCGCCGTGCCGGCCGGCAGGTACTCGATCGTGATCGTGTACGTGCCCGCCGCCGAGTAGGTCACCGGGCACGTCGAGCCCGTCGTCGAGCCGCCGACGTTCATCGAGCAGAGCAGCCCGGCAGGCTGGCCCGGCGCCGTAGCGCCGAAGAGGTTGAGGACGCCACCGGGCAGCTGGCCGGTCGCCGCGAGATCGGTCGAGACGCCGCCCCGGGTCGACGTGGCGCTCGCCGAGTAGTCGAACGTGACCGCCAGCGGGTCGGTTGGCGACTGGGTGAACGTGGGGTCGACCGCCGAGTACTCGACGAACGGCGGCGCGGTGGTCGTGGTGCTCGCGGAGCTGGTGGTGGCGGATCCGGCGGCCGGCGCGACGACGGGCGTGCAGCGCTTCGCCGTTGTTCGCCAGTCGTACGGCCGGCGGACTCGCACCGGTAGCCGGCGCTCGACGAGCTTGCCGTGCACTCGGACGCGGGCTTCGCGCCAGACGTGGACCCGGCGCTCGACGACCCGTCCGTGGACCGTCATCCGGATGGTGCGCCACGCGAAGACGAGGTGGGTGCCGTGGTGGACGGTCGTGACCTGCGTGCAGGCTGTCGCCGGGGCAGCTGTGGCCGCTGGAGCGGCCAGGAACGCAGCCACCGGGGAGGTGGGCAGCGGCGAGGGCGAGGGTGGCGAGCAGAGGGGGTCTCATCGGGGCTCCAGGTTCTCCGTAGGGTGCGCGTCGGCCTCCGGCGCGAGTGCGGTGCGCAGCTGCATGAGGAGGGCGGTCAGGAGCGGCAGAAGCGCTTCGGCATCTGGCCGCGTCAGCGTGACGGCGACCGGCGGCTCGGTTGACGGTTCCGTTGGCCGCGCCCCAATGCCTGCCACCACGACCTCCTGCGTTGTTTGACTACCGTCAACTATCTCACGGAGGTTGACGTTGGTCAACTAAGCTCATGGGGTGCACGTCGACGTGATCGACCTTCTCGATGCGACCGAGGTCGCGGAGGTGCTCGGGCTGTCGAACTGGCGGGGGGTCCACGCTTACCGGCAACGCTTCGAGGACTTCCCAGCGCCGATCGTGGTCAAGGGCAGGTGCATGCTGTGGCTCCGCCGCGACGTCGAACGCTGGCGGAAGGCGCACCCGGCGAGAGGTCGTAGCCTCTAGCACCTCGACGCCCTCACAACGTACGGCTCGTCTGCCGAAGCCGACGCGGTCACGAGCTGGACGACATGCGCGCACAGGAGGCCGTACGCTGCGCTGTTGGCGAACGACAAGAGCGTGGCTAATGGAGGCGTCAACTTCACTCGGAATTGCAGGGGTGGATTACCATGAGGAGCCGTCCCTTCGGCGTTCGGCGTTCTCTCGCCGTTTCCAAGCGTGACTGCCTCCTCTTCGACCGAATGCAGGTCATGGGGCTAGCGCGACAGATCGCCGAGCTCGCCGAGGTAGATCGGCGTAGCGCAGCGGATGCCATCTTCCTGGCTGAAAACGAGTTCCTTGTCGAGGCTCCCGAGACCGCTCGGCAGGTTGGCCTAATGCTCGGCGCGCGACTCCCGGTGTCCGATCGCCTGGGTGGCGAGCTGCCGCTGGTGGAACGGATGTTCAATTCTGGGATTCATCCCTCGGCCAGCGACAGACCGCCGTTGCCCTTCGGTGCCGAACACGCCCTCTCCTTCGCCCTGAATGCGTTGGGAGACGCGTGCATCCCCGTGGCCGAGCGACGTCCGACGAGGCAGGAATGGGCGGCACTCGGGCATATGCTCTTCGTGCCGGACAGCCTCTCGCCTGGCGGCCAACTCCTTGAGATCGTCATTGACGCTCTGCCGGTGCCGGCTGACGACGTGCCCCTGGAGGACGTCCTTGCCTTCGGGCGCGACCCCGAATCGGTCGGGCGCCGTGAGCGGCTGATGCTCATGCTGGCCAGAGCGCAGCTCGAGGCGAAATCCGCAGACGCGTTCGCGCTCGATCTCGAGGAGGCGCTCCATGCTTACGCGGAGCACATGGCCGTCGCCGAAATGAGGACGAAGACCGGGTCGATGCGGATCGCAATCGGGGCCAGCCTTGGAGTCATCGAGGAGCTCATCAGACTTCGACCGCGCCGAGCCCTGGATGCTGTGTTCGAATATCGCGAACTGAAGGCGAATCGTCTCGAAGCCGAGCTCTACGCTGAGGGCAACGAGACGGCCTTCATCTACGAGGCCCGCAGAGCGTTTGGCCCTTCTACACGGCGCTAGAGCACGCGGACGGTTGTGCCCTTGCGCCTCGGTGGCCGCGGCGGCTCACCCGGCATTCGCATCGCGATCAGGTCGGCCCGCTCGAGCACCTGGACTCGCCGCGCCTCATAGGCGACGCGGTGGCCCGGGCAGAGCCTGAGCCGGTCGTCCCCGGCGTCTTCGAGACAACCCGGGCTCCGGCAGACGACGAGGCGACCGGGGTCCGGCAACAGGACGTGGGCCACGAACTCCTCCTCGAAGTCGCTGATGCCGGCGGCAACCGCCTCGAGCTTCGCCGTCACCACGAGAGCGAGCGCCCGCCAGCGCTGCCGGCACGCCTGTTCCCACGCCTTCTCGGCCTCGGCGGGCGAGCGCTGGGGCCCGCGGCCCTGGGTGCGGACGAACTCCGGCTCCTCCCGGGCGGGCAGCTGGAGCTCGAAGCGGATGCGCCGGCCCTCGGCCGCGAACTGAATGACCGAGCGCGTCCCCTCCCAGCCGTAAGCGAAGGCGTGGTGTTGGGCTGGGCGTGGGCTCGCTCGTGTCCTGCTGCTCGGGGGCAGCGTGGAGCGCGGCCCTAGTGATGAGGTTGCAGGCTTCGACAAAGCGCCCACGTGGGACGGAGAGCGGGTCGGTGGTGACGATGGCGATCGCCCGCCCAAGGCGCCCACTCACCGGCCCGAGGGATCGGAGAGCGTCGCAGGCGCGCTTCAGCTCGCCCTTGTCGGGCTCCTCGCCCTTGATGGGCTGGCGCACGAAGATGTCGGCGAGCGGTCGGCATGCCGCTGCGATGTCGGCGAGGGACGCCGGCTGTCTCGCTGGCAGGACGGGAGGTGTCGGTTCGGCGCTCAGGCTGCGTGAGGATGTGCCGGGCAATGACGACGGCAGACGAGGGGACGGGTTGGAGCTGGACGACCTCGCCCGTCTCGGGAGCGGCGATCTGGATGCCAGCGCCGACGTAGATGGCGACGTGTCCGGGTGAGCTCGTGGTCCCGTCCGAGCCGGCGTAGAAGAGGAGGTCGCCCGGCTGGAGCTGGGCGAGCGGGACGGTCGTACCGAGATAGACCTGCTCCTCGGTCGTGCGGTAGGAGCCGGCGATGTCGAAGCCGAGGGACTGCATGGCGACGACCACGAGGCCGGAGCAGTCGAGCCCGACGCCTGGCGTCGTCCCGCCCCAGACGTAGGGGACGCCGAGCTGGGTCTCGGCGGCCTGGACGAGGGCCTCGCCGCTGCCGGCGAAGGTGGGCCCGGGCGGGAGGGCGAGCGGGTAGGTGCCGCTGCCGCCCCCGCCGCTCGTGGGGCTGGTGGAGCCGCCGGCGAGGCTCGCGGCGATCGCCGTGACCTCGGAGACGTACGCGCCCGAGTGGTTGTACGCATAGATGGCGGCGGCGAGGGTGCTCGAGCTGCCGGCGCCGTTCGCGCAGAGCATCCGCTCGGCGGCGTAGACCTCGTCGGTGGCGTCGTAGGGAGACGGCGGGCTGGCGCCGCCGGCCGGTACCGGCTGGTCGTACTCGGCGAAGGTCGCCGGCAACATCTGCATCGGACCCTCGGCGCCGGCGGAGTTCGCGCCGGAGTCGACGCCGGGGAGGGTCGAGGTGCCGTTGCCGCTCTCGACGGTGCCGATCGCCGCGAGGACGGTCCAGGACAGCCCGGGGCACTCGGTGGCGGCCGACTGGTAGAGGGTGAGCATCGCCGACGGGATCTGCACGGAGCCGGCGGAGCCGGAGAGGGTGGTCGTGCCGTCCGCGTTCATCCCGAAGCTGACGGTCCGGGTCCAGACGTCGGTGTCCCACGTGGTCGAGGAGTCGTACTGGGCGAGCGCCTGGGCGACGTTGGCGTCGTCGTTGCCGAGCTGGCAGAGCACGCCGGCGAGCGTGTAGGTCGCGTCGTAGTCGTTCTCCGGGCTCGGCTTCGATCCCGAGGGGTCCTGCGGCCAGGCGGTCGCGTACGTCGACCAGGTGGCCTTCGTGAAGGAGAAGGGACCGAGGCCGGCGGTCGTGCCGGCGGGCTGGGTGACGAGGCCGGTGGTGAGGTCGATGTGGGAGAAGACGTCGGGATCGCTCTCGACGTTGGCGGCGGCGAGGACCTGCCAGGGAAGGCCCGGACAGCCGCCGGCCGCGGTCATCTCGACGGCGATGACCTGCTTAGGGATGGTGGCCAGCGCGAGCGCCGAGGGTTGGTTGGCCGTCTCCGCCTCGGAGACGGCGCTCGTGAAGCCCATGCCGATCGCGAGGGCGGGGAGGGCGAGCACGGCGGCGAGGAGGAGCGCCGCGACGGGCAGGGCCTTCTTCACTCCGCGGCCTCGACGAGGTAGCGGCCGTTCACGAGAACGAGCTCGACGTAGAGCGCCGAAGGAGTCGAGTAGCGAGGTCCGGAGAGCTCGACGGTGACGGCATAGGCCCCGGGGTGAGCGTGGCTCGGGTAGGTGGCGAGGACCTGCGGTGTGAACGAGCTCGAGTCGAGCGAGCGCACGTGTTGGGCTCGGCGGAGCGTCGCGAGCCAGCGCGGCGTGCACAGGGCTGCGACCTGGGTGATCCAGGCGTCGCTCGCCGCGCCGGCGACCGAGCTCGACGCGACGACGGCGTAGCGCTTCGCCACAGCGGTGGCACCGGCCGACGCGGTGCCGACGCCCAGCGGGTGAGAGCGCCCAGAGGCGACGGGGCCGGCCGCGCGGGCTGGTCGGGGTGGGCGGTGAGGTCCGGCCGCCCGGCGGATCGCCGGGACGGCGTGGCCCCGGCCCGGGGTCGGGGTGCTGAGGAGCACCGCCGCGCCCGCTCCGACAAGGCCGAGGACGAGGAGAACTGCGAGCGCCTTCTTCACGAGGGAGTAAGGGGGCGCTCGGGCCGGTGACGGCGAAAAAAGATCGCGAGGAACTTTTCGCCAAGTGGAGGAGTGACCCCCCCTTACTCCCTCGAGGTCACCGGGACCTCGACCGGAGGTGGTCGACGATGAGGTTCTTCAAGACGGAGCGGGAGTACGTCTCGGTGACGGCCGAGCAGTGGAAGGAGTTGGAGGAGGCCGCTGCGGAGTACAAGGCGCGCCGAGCCCTGCGCAGGGAGCGGGTGCGCCGGTGGCTGCGGCTCGGGTGCCAAGGCGCTGGGATGGTCGTGGTCCTGGCGCTGGTCGGCGCCGCACCCGCGTTCGCTGCGACAGCGAGCGGCACCGCGCCGGGGCTCAGCGTGTTCTCGGGGATCGACAGCTGGATCAGCCAGTACGGCACCGCGGGCGCGCCGGTCGCGGTGAGCCTCGGCGGCCTGCTGTTCGCGGTCGAGCACCACCAGCAGCGGAGCGGGAACGCGATCCGGGCGAAGGGCTACATCTTCTCGGCGGTCGCGGGTCTGATCGTGATCAGTTTGGCCGCGACGATCGTCAGTGCCACGGGCACGCTGTCGAGCTGACTCGAGGACAGGAGGAGCTGGGAGGTAGCGCCATGGTGCTCGGGTTCCTCGGCTTGCCGAGCGCTTCGTCGATCGCCAAGGCGATCTTCAACACGGCGTTCAGCGCCGCGTTGACGCTGATCGCCGACGCGGTGAAGTCGCTGCTCGACGCGCTGTTCAGCTTCATGAGCCAGACGACCGAGCCGGTGTTCACGAGCGGCTGGTGGACTGGTGCCGGGCACACGCTCTGGCTCGAGGTGCTGTCGGTGTCCGGGGGGATCATGGTGATCGCCCTGATGCTCGCGGCGCTCGAGGGCATGTGGTCCGGGACGACGGCGCCGATGACGAAGGCGATCGCCGCCGTGCCGATGGCCGTCGTCAAGACGGTTGGAGTGGTGTCGGTCGTGTCGGTGCTCGTGAGCGGCTCGGATCAGGTCGCCAACTACTTCGACGGTTCGATCGTGAGCAAGCTCGGCGCGATCCCCGCGCTCATGGCCGTCGCGATCGGCGAGACGGGGATCGTCGGGATGATCTTCGCCGCGATCATCATCATCGCGGTGCTCGGCCTGTGGGCCGAGCTCGCGGTGCGCGCCGCGCTGCTCTACCTCGTCGTCATGACGGCGCCGATGGTCATCGGCGCGTCGATCCACCCGAAGCTGCGGGACTCGTGGCGCAAGCTCGCCGAGATCGGCGCCGGCATCATCTTCTCGAAGGTGCTCGTGGCCTTGGCGCTCGCGGTCGCATTCTCAGAGCTCGACGGCTTGGCGCAGTCTCCCTCGTTGGGACAGGCGGTCGGTGCCCTGGTTGCTGGGATCACGACGCTCCTGCTGAGCTGCTTCGCGCCGTTCGTGCTGTTCCGGCTGTTCTCGCTCGAGGTCGCTCACCTGGAAGGACTGGCGCGCCGACCGACGCGCGCGGCGCGAGACGCCCAGCAGATCGCCTACTACAACCGAAGCGGGATCGGCAGCTTCTTGAACCGGCACGGGACCGCCGGCGGCGGTGCTGGAGGCGCCGGGGCAGCCGGTGGTGCCGGCGGTGTGGTGCCGAAGGCCGGTGGCCCTGGCGGAGCGGCTGCCCCGGCTGCGGCAGCAGCCAGCGGGGTGGGCGCTGTGGCGGCGGCGGGCGCCAAGGCAGCCTCCGGCGCGGCGAAGGCCGCCGGGGCGGCGGCGAAGGGAGCGAGCGCCGGGACCGCGGCGAGGCCGAGCGGCCCCGCCGGCGCCGAAGGGCTTGTGATCCCGTCGCAAACCGACCTCGATCGCCACGACTCAGAGATCAGGGAGCAGTCGCTCGCGAGGAGTCGGGCGAAGGGGTCGGGCCAGGGCAAAGGGGTCGGGCTGACCGCAAGCGTTGGCGAGCCGACGCGAGGCGCCGAGGGCGCTGGTGGGGGGTCCGCCCCAGAACGGGAGACGTCGCACGTTGGTGGGCCCGCCGGGTCCGCGAGGCCGGGGGCTCATGGCAGCACAGCGGCCGACACGAGGACAGGACGGGGAAGCGCCGCCGCTCCCCCGCCGGCGGGGCGAGGAGCGTCAAGCGATGTGGGTGCTCCGGCCGGGGACGGCGGCGGCGAGGCAGTGCACCCCGCCCGCCCACCGGCCGGGGCATCGGCTGCGCCCGTGGCCGCCGGAGCTGGAGGCGGAGGCCCGCAGTCGGCCCGGGACGCGGTGCGCGGAGCGCCGGCCGGGCCGGCCCATGGCACGCCGGGCCGGCTGTTCGACGCAGCGCCGGGCGAGAACGCGACCCCCGCCGCCGGAGGCCGGCCGCCGGCTGGACGCAGTGGAGTCAGGAGCGACGCGGGCGTCCCGCCCGTGAGCCCGAGAGGGATTTCGGAGGTGCGAGGCGATGAGTGAGCGGACGGAGTCGAGGACCTACCACTTGACACGACCGGACGGGGTCGGGTTCTTCCGGCACTGGTCGGGGCGCCAGGCCCTCGCCGGCTTCTGCGGGCTGTTCCTCGCGATCCTCGCGTTGAAGGTGCACGGCGCGCTCGCGGTGCAGATCGTGATGATCGTCGCCGGCGTGAGCGTGATGGGGATAGCTCTCGGCCGTACGCCGGGCGGTGAGGCGGCGATGGACCTCGCAGGTCCAGTCGTTCGCTATGCGGCCAAGGTGCTCGGCCGCAGGCGGCGCTGGGTGGCACCGATCACGGTCGTGGGCGGCCCGGCGAACGCGAACGTGCCGCCGCTGTTCGGGGGTCTCGTGCTGCACGAGTTCGACCCGGTGAAGGAGCTCCGGCGCCCGGGGGTCCCGGTGGGCCTCGTCGAGGACCGGGCGGACGGCACGGTGAGCGTGGTGCTGCGGGTGCACGGATCTGGCTTCGCGGTCGCAGATCCGGGGGACAAGGACTTCCGGGTGGCGATGTGGGGTCGGGCGCTCGCGGACTTCTGCCGGGAACGGCACCCGGTGGCGCGCATCACGTGGTCGCAGTGGTGCGCTCCGGCGGGGATCGAGGAGCACCGGGCGTGGCTGGGAGAGGCCATGCGCGACGACGCCGACCCCGAGATGGCCGCGGCGTACGAGCAGGTGCTCGAGCGGGTCGGCCGGGCGGCGAACCGCTCGGAGGGGCTGGTGACGCTGTCGGTGTCGAGGGCACGAGTGCGGCTGCTGCCGCACCACAACGGGGACCGGCTGCTCGCCGCGGCCGAGAAGGCGCTCGACGAGGCCGAGCTCGTGGCCCGCCAGTTCCGGCGCGCGGACCTCGTCGTGTCGACGCCGCTCACGGCCGGCCAGATCGCGCGCTCCCTCCGGGACCGCCTGGACCCGACGTGCATGAGCACGCTGAACCAACGGGGTCGCAGCCTCGGCGACGTCGCGGGCTTGGTGTCGATCGCTAACGCCTACCCGCTCGTGATGGAGGAGGGTCGCGGCGCGCTGCGCTGCGACGGGTCGTGGCATCGGGCGTTCCGGGTCGCCGAGTGGCCGCGCACGAACGTGCGAGCCGACTGGATGCGCGACTTCCTCGGCATGGTCGGTGTCGTGCGCATGTTCACGGTCGTGTACCACCCGCAGGGTCGGAGGAGGTCGACCTGGGAGGTCGAGTCGCAGCAGTCGCGGACCGAGGGGGCGATCGCCGAGCGGGTGCAGAAGCAGCACGTGGTGGGCGCGAAGCTCAAGCGGGCCGAGGCGGCGATCCAGCAGATCGACGAGGAGCTCGAAGGCGGCGCCGGGATGGAGCACTTCACCGGCCTGGTCGTCGTCACGACGCCGAGCGAAGAGGCGCTCGAGTACGCGACGGACCGGGTGCGCCAGGCCGCGTCGAACGTCGGCATGGAGCTGCGCCAGCTCGACTTCCGCCACGGACCGGCGCTGATCGCCGCGCTGGCGATCGGGCGAGGGGTGCGCGAGGGCAACCGGGCATGAGCGCGGGGATCAATGCCGGCCCGACGCCCGTGAAGCGCCGGCCGGCGCCGAGCGGGAAGCCGCTCGCTCTGCGCCTGCCGTTCCACCGGGGGACGACGGATCAGGTGAGCAGCATCTACCCGTTCCAGGTGGACGACGGGCTCGGGGTGCGCGGGATCTGCATGGGGCTCAACACGTTGTCGGGCTCGGGGTGGTACTTCGACCCGTTCGCTCTCTACGCGGATCGGGTCATCACGAACCCGAACATGATCGTGCTCGGCGAGGTCGGCTCGGGGAAGTCGAGCTTCGTGAAGACCCTCATGGCTCGCAACGTCGGGCTTTTGGGCCAACGGGTCGCGGTGCCCGGCGGGCACCGATGGGTGGGGCGGCAGGTGTTCGCCGTCGACCCGAAGCAGGAGTATCGGGCGCTGGCCGAGGCGCTCGGCATCCCGATCCTTCGCCTGTACCCGGGGGGGATCAACCGGATCAACCCGCTCGCTGCCGGTCGGGAGGGCGCGGAGACGCGCACGGAGCTGCTGACCCGGCGCATCCAGCTCATGGTCGCGCTGTTGTCCTCGATCAAGGGTCGCCGGCTGAACGAGACGGAGAACGCCGTGCTCGGGTGGGCGCTCGAGACGCTGACCGAGCGTGAGGGCGAGACGTCGAGCACCCTCGCGGACCTGGCGGCCGAGCTCGCCGAGCCGACCGAGCCGACCGTGCGACGGGCCCGGCGTGAGCTCGGGGAGCTGCGCGAGGAGGCGCGGTCGGTGTGGCTCGACGTCGACCGGCTGGTGAACCGCGACCTCGCGGGCATGTTCGACGGCGACCGGTCGCTCAACGACTACTGGGAGGAGTCGGGCAAAGGCTTGATCCTCGACGTGAGCGCGGTGTTGAAGGACAAGCGGGTGCTCTCGCTCGTGATGCTCGCGGCGATCAGCGCGCTCCAGGCCGTCTACGCCGTAGGCGACGACGTCGACGAGCGGAGCGTCCCGCGACGCCTGTCGGTGATCGACGAGGGCTGGGCGGTGCTCGGCGACGAGGACGCGGCGAGGTTCTTCCAGGAGTCGATCAAGCTCTCGCGCAAATGGGGCGTGGCGAACATCCTCGTCATGCACAACGTCACGAATGCCGGCTCGCAGGCCGACCGGGGCACCGCGGCGTCGCAGATCGCCGAGGGACTGGTCGCGGACTGCGAGGTGAAGGTGATCTTCCGCACGCACCCGAAGGTGCTCGAGCAGACGGCGGCGACGTTCGGGCTCACCACGGAGGAGGGTGCCGCTCTCGCCGTGCTCCCGCAGGGTCGTGCGCTGTGGAAGTTCGCCGGGTTGTCGGCGTTCGTCGACCACTTCCGCTCGGACTTCGAGACGAGGTTCACGAACACCGACTCACGGATGGAGGTCTAAACCATGAACGACGCATCGCGCCCGCCACGGATCGGCACCACGAGCGGGTCGCTGTCGCTCGGGCTCGGGCTGTGCGCCCTGGCGCTCGTCGGCTGCCTCGACGTCGGAGGCGCCTTGAGCTCGGCGCTGAGCAATGGTCCGGGCCACCTCGTCTCGCTCGTTGTGATGGGCAAGGTGCTCGCCCATCTCGTGAAGCACCCAGGCGCTCCGGCGCTGGCGTGGCCGGCAGCAGATGGGCTGCGGTTTGTGCCGGCGACGTTCTGGGGGGTTTCCGGACTTCTCGTGTTGGCGCTCGGCCTGCTGGTACGGGTGGTCGTCCGGCTCGAACGGGGGGCAGGCGGCGGCACCGCGAACGCTGGCGGCTTCGCCCCGCTGGCGGCGCTGTCCCGGGTGGCGACGGTCCGCGCCGCGCGCCGCAGGGCCCGCCAGACGCGCCCAGCGCTCGTCGCCACCCTCCCACGGGTCCTCGGGCGACCGCTCCTCTCGCGGCTTCCCGCCGGCGAGGTGGGCTACCCGCTCGGGATCACCCGAGAACCGAGGAGGGTGACGCTCGTCGCGAACTGGGAGACGAGCCTGCGCCTCGTCGCCCCACCGGGCGAGGGGAAGACCGAGCGGGTCATGAAGCCGATCGGGCGGAGCCACCCGGGACCGCTGTTCGCGACGTCGACGAAGTCCGACCTCTACGAGGGGATCCTCGCCGAGCGCGAGGCTCGTGGCCCGGTGTGGGCGCTCGATCCGGACGGGCTCGTGCCCGGCGCCAAGCCGGTGCGGTGGTCGCCGGTGGCGGGGTGCGAGTCGACGAGGGCAGCCGAGCGCCGCGCCGGGGCGCTGATCGCCGCCGGCGCAGATACGACGGACGTCAAGTCGGGCGAGTTCTTCCGCAACTCCGCGAAGACGGTGCTCACCGGTCTGCTCCATGCGGCAGCGCTCGGCGGCTGCACGATGGCCGACGTGGTCACCTGGGCGTCGGACCCGGCCGACCCGAAGCCGCTCCAGATCCTCAGCCGGAAAGGCGAAGGCCGGATCGACTGGGGCTCGCGCCTGTCGCGCCATACGACCGGCTCGGAGGTGACGACGAGCGGCGTCATGCGGACCCTCGACCTCGCCCTCGCCTGCTTCCAGCACGACGACGTGCTCGAGCTGGCCTCGCCGGCTGCGGGCGAGGAGTTCGACTTCGTGGCGTTCCTCGAGCACAACGGGAGCGTCTTCGCGCTCGGCAAGGACCGCCCGGGCGGGGTCGGGCCGCTCGTGACCGGCTTCGCCGAGGAGCTGGTCTTCGTGGCCGAGGAGCAGGCGATGAAGCGGCCGACGAGGCGGCTCGACCCACCGCTCATGTTCCTGCTCGACGAGGTGGCGAGCATCGCGCCGCTGCCGAGCCTTCCCGGTCTCGCTGCCGACGGCCGTGGCCGGGGGATCGTCGTGCTCTACGCGATGCAGAGCTTCTCCCAGGCCGAGGCGCGCTGGGGCCGCCAGGGGGCGGAGACGCTCGGCAACGCCACGACGGCGACGGTGGTGCTCGGCGGCCTCAAGGTGGCCGACGACCTCCGCGAGCTCAGCCGGCTGTGCGGGTCGAAAAAGGTGCTGCGCCACACGAGCTCGGAGGACGCTCGGCTGGGTGGCCAGTCGATCTCGGCGACGTGGATCGAGGAGCCGGTGATGGACGAGAGCGCGATCCGCTGCCTCGCCGACGGGGTGGCGCTCGTGCTGTGGGCGAAGCTGCCGCCGATGCTCGTCTACCTGCCGGGCGCCTGGGAGCAGAAGGACGCGAAGGCCTCGGCCGAGGCGGAGGCGAGCGCCCGGCGCCGTAACGACGAGGCGAGGGCCGCGGCTACGGGCATGGGTCGGTGAGCGCGGACCTCGCCGCCAGCGATCCCAGCATCAGGGACCCGTCCGCTCGCGCCGAGCTGCCGAGGGCGTGGACCTTCGAGGCTCGGGAGATGGGCAAGTTCGCGCTGGCCAAGACGCCGAGGCCGTGGAACTGGATCGAGCTGGACCAGGCCGAGGCCGAGGTGGTCTGGCGGCTGCTCGGTGACTTCGTGGCGTTCGTCAACCGGCGCTACGTCGAGCGCGTGGAGCAGACGATCCCGCCGTGCTGGGCGGAGCACGGAGCGCTCGTCGAGGAGCTGACGACGCTGTGCTGGGCGCGCTGGCACGCCTTCGAGGGCGAGGAGGGCACCGTCGGTGGCGCGCAGTTCTGGCACAGCTACACGCTTCCGATGTTCCTCGAGCGGATGGGGCGCTGGCTCGGGCCGGACCGGCTGGTGAAGTGCCAGAACGGCAAGCACGAGGACCGAGTCGTGGAAGATCCGCTGGCGGCGGTCGAGTGGGAGGCGCGCACCGCGACGATCGAGCGCCTCGACGTGGAGCTGCGACGGCCTCCCCGTCGCCCACCTGCGCCGGGTGGACCACCCCCCTCCCCGCCCGCCGGCGCTGACGAGTCGGCATCCGGTAACGGCGCCACGCCAACCCTCCGGGTGCTCGGTGAGGCGACGGCCAGTGAGTGAGCACCAATGAGCGAGCAACTGTCGCTGTTCGACTCGTTCGAGAAGCCGTCGCCGAAACGCACGGTCCGCGGTGACAAACTGGGGACGAGCAGCGAGCCCGAGGCACCCGCGCCCGGTGGGCATGGGCCGGGTGCAGAGGGGGAGAACGACCGTGGCGGCCAGGTTGGTGCTATTGAGGGGATCGACGAGCGTGGGCAAGGACGAGGACGAGGACTGGTACGAGCCGATCCCAGTCTCGGAGCTCCCGCCGAACGAGTGGCAGCGCGAGCTCGACACGCTGATCGAGCTGGAGCGGGAGATTCACGCGGAGGCCGAGCGGGATCGCGAGGCCGAGGCGGAGGAGAGGCACCGAACGCAGGAGCACAGGGTTCAGGAACACAGTGCGGCCCAGGAGCCCGAGAAGGACTAGCCCCGGCAGCAGTCGTCCCGGCCAGACGGCTCGCGACGACCCGGGCGATCGCCGACAACTTCGCCGCGCTGGAGGTGCTCCGAGCGCTCCGCACCGCCGGCGAGCGTCCGGGCCCGGAGGAACGGGCCGTTCTCGCTCGGTGGCACGGGTGGGGAGCCGCTCCGCAGCTGTTCGATCGAACGGAGCTCGCCCGCGAGCGTGAGCGGCTCCGATCCCTGCTCGGGCCGTCGGGCTACGACGCCGCGGCTCGCACGACGCTCAACGCCCACTACACCGACCCCCGCATCGTCGCGGCGATGTGGGAGGCGGTCGGTGCGCTCGGCATCCGGGCCGGGGTCTTCCTCGAGCCGGGCTCTGGACGCGGCAGCTTCCTCGACGCGGCGCCGGAGAGCTTCTGTGGCGTCGGGGTGGAGCTCGACCCGACGACGGCGGAGGTGGCCGCTGCGCTCACCGACGACCGCCACCGCGTGATCCCCGCCGACTTCGGCAAGTTGCGCCTCCGGCCGGGGACGGTCGACGTCGTGGTCGGGAACGTGCCGTTCGGGGACTACGGCATCTTCGACCCGGCGTTCAACGCGGGTCTCCGCTGGCCGATCCACGACCACTTCATCATCAAGTCCCTCGCCGCGCTCGCCCCCGGCGGCGTGGCGGTGGTGCTGACGAGCCGCTACACGCTCGACAAGATCGACGGGCTCGCCCGGCGGGCGATGGGCGAGCGCGCGGACTTCCTCGGAGCGGTGCGGCTTCCCTCCAATGCCCACGAAGCGACCGCGGGTACCCGGGTGGTGACGGACGTCCTCGTCTTCCGGGCCCGTGCCGCCGACGCCGGCGCTTCGCACGCTCCCGGCTTTCTCGACCCGCCTCGCCGGCTCGACAAGGGCGATCGGGCGCTCTACGTGTCCGCCTACTTCGCCGAGCACCCGGACCAGGTGCTCGGCGAAGTGAGGGTCGGCTCGGGCATGTACGGCCTCGACGACGTCGTGGTGGAGTCGAGCGCTGTTCCTGGCGACGGGCTGGCAGAGGCGCTCGGGCGTGTCGCTGCCCTGGAGTCGCCGGTACTGGGGCCGCCGGTGCCGGCGCCGTTCCTCGCGGTGCGCGGCGTCGACCACGTCTTCGAGCAGGAGTCGGTTGCCGAGGCGCCGATCGGGCGGATCGAACAGACGAGCTTCGGCTTCCGGCGCTACGCGCCCGAAGGCTGGGAGCATCACGACCCCGGCAAGCAAGCAAGCGAGCTTTCTCGACTCCTAGAGATCCGCGAGCTGGCCCGATCGCTGGTCGACCTCGAGGCGGTGGCACCGGTCGGCGACGAGGGGGTCGAGCAGCGCCGGCGCGAGCTCGCCGTCGCGTATCGGAGCTACGTGGCCCGCCACGGGCCACTCAACCGGGTGAAGATCAACGACGAGACCGGCCGGCGGAGCGTCCCGCGCCTCGGGGGCTTCCGCAACGACCCGGACTGGCCGAGGGTGGCCGCCCTCGAGCGCTACGACGAGTCGAGCGGTGCAGCGCGTCCCGCCGCGCTCTTGGAGCGCCGGGTGGTGGTGCCGGCCGAGCCGGTGACCCACGTCGAGACGCCCGCAGACGCGCTCAGCGTGTCGCTCGCCGAGCGGGGCCGGGTCGACCTCCCGCTCGTCGCCGAGCTGCTCGGCATCCCCGAGGCCGACTGCCTGGAGACCCTCGGCGACCTCGTGTACGTCGAGCCGGGGAGCGAGCGGGTGGTCATCGCCGCCGAGTACCTCTCGGGCAACGTCCGGCGCAAGCTCCGGGAGGCGACGGCCGCCGCAGAGGAGTCGCCGGCCTTCGAGCGCAACGTGGCTGCGCTCGTGGCAGTGCAGCCGCGCGACGTGACGGCGGGCGAGCTCGAAGGAGTGGTGGGGGCTCCATGGGTGCCGGTCGAGATGGTGACCGGCTTCGCCCGCCATCTCGCGCCACAGGGCGCCGCGGTCGAGCAGATCAGCGTGGCGCGCTCGACGTCGTCGAACGAGTGGGCCGTGGCGGCTCCCCGGATGGTGCGCGAGCGGATGGGCCGTGGGCATGCCTTCGGGACGGCGAGCCGCGACGCCCTCGAGCTGCTCGAGTGCTGCCTGAACGGTCGGACCCCGGTCGTGACGATCGAGACGGACGACGGCAGGCGCCTCGTCGACGCCGAGGCAACGGCGATCGCCTGTGACCGGGCGACCGAGTTGAAAGAGGAGTTCGACCGCTGGCTGCTCCGCGACGACCCGGAGCGCAGCGTTGCGATGCTCGCGATCTACAACGAGCAGTTCAACTCCTACGTCGCCCGGAGCTACGCCGGGATGACGATCGCCCCTCCGGGGCTGTCGAGCGACTTCCACCTTCGCCCGCACCAGACCCAGGCCATCGCCCGGATCGTCTTCGGGGGGAACACTGCGCTCTGGCACCCGGTGGGTGCGGGGAAGACCGCCGAGATGGTCGTCGGCGGGATGGAGATGCGGCGCCTCGGCATCGTGCGGCGGCCGGCCTACGTGGTGCCGAACCACATGCTCGAGCAGTTCGCCGGCGACTTCCTGCGCCTCTACCCGGCCGCCGAGGTCCTGACCGTCCCGAAGGACGAGATCAGCCCCCGTGAGCGCCACCTGTTCGCCGCCAGGGCCCGCAGCCACGACTGGGACGCGGTCATCATCACGCACTCGTCGTTCGTGCGTTGGCGCCTGTCCGCGGGGGCAGAGGCGGACCTGCTCGCGGAGAAGGTGGCGCTCCGCCGGGCCGAGCTGGCCCAGCTCGCCGGTGCCGAGGGGGCTGCCCGGACGCTCACGAAGCGCCTCGAGAAGGCGATCGCCCGCTACGAGGCGAAGGCCGAGGCATTGCAGGCGAAGGTCGCGAGCCACCAGGACGAACACGACTTCCCCTTCGATGCGTCGGGGATCGACTACGTGTTCGTCGACGAGGCGGACGAGTTCAAGAACGGCGAGCTGTACTCGATGGCGAGCAACCTCCGGGGTGTCCCGGTGGGAGAAGGCTCCCAGCGAGCCGTCGACCTCGAATGCAAGCTGCGCTTCATGCGCGGCCGCTACCCCGAGCGCCAGGCGACCCATGCCACCGGGACCCCAGTGTCGAACACGGTCGCCGAGTTGTGGATCGCGATCGGCTACCTCCGGCCGGACCTGCTCGCCGAGCACGGGATCGAGTCCTTCGACGCCTTCCGGGCGGTGTTCTGCGACACGACCTCGGACATGGAGCTCGACCTGACGCGCACGTTCCGCCGTGTAGAGCGGCTCAGCCGGTACAAGAACCTGCCGGAGCTCGCCCGCCTGCTCGGGGAGTTCGCCGACGTGGTGACCGTCGACGCGCTGGACCTGCCCCGCCCGGGGATCGAGGCGGGCGGCCGCCAGGTGGTGGCCGTCCCGCCCTCGCCCGAGCTCGAGGAGTTCATCATCACCGAGGTCCGCAGCCGCGTCGAGGCGATCCGCTCCGGGGGCGTGGAGCCGACCGAGGACAACATGCTGAAGCTGTCGACGGAGTGCCGCCTCGCGAGCTTCGACTGGGAGACGTTCCGGGGCGAGCGGGTCGGCGAGGAGCACTCGATCCTCGCCGCTGCGGCTCGCAACATCGGGCGCATCTATCGGGCGAACAAGGACCGGGTGTACCTGAGCGAGATCGGCACGCCCCACCCGCGGCCGGGCGCGCTGCAGCTCGTCTTCTGCGACCTCGGGACGGCGAAGCCGGGGCGAGACGACACCGCCTACGACCGCCTCCGAGAGATGCTGGTCGACGAGGGTGTGCCGCGAGACCAGGTGCGCTTCATCCACGAGCACGACACGACCGACGAGGAGAAGGCCCGCTTCTTCGCCGCCTGTCGGGATGGTCGGGTCGCCGTGGCGATCGCCAGCACGGCGAAGATGGGGATGGGGACGAACGTCCAGGACCGCCTCGTCGCCGGCCACCATCTCGACGCACCGTGGCGACCGCGCGACGTCGAGCAGCGGAAGGGCCGCTGGGACCGCCAGGGGAACCAGAACCCGGTGGTCGCGGAGTGGGCGTACGTGACCGAGCGCTCGTTCTCGGTCTACGCATGGCAGACGCTCGAGCGAAAGGCCGGCTTCGTCGGCCAGATCCTTCGCGCCGACCCTGACGGCCCACGGGCGCTCGAGGTCCACGACGAGGAGGCGCTGTCGTACGCGGAGGTGAAGGCGATCGCCACCGGCGACCCGGCGTTCCTCGAGCTCGCCCGCCTCGAGGATGCGGTCGGACGCCTCGAGCGGACCCAGCGTGGCCACGTGCGAGAGCAAGCAGCGGCGGCGAACCGACGCCAGCAGCTTGAGCGGCGGTTGGCGTGGGTGCGCGGCCAGCGAGAGGCCCTCGGGCCTGCCGCCGGCGCCATCCAGGCAGCGCAGGAGCGCAGCCACCCGTGGCGGATGGAGGTCGACGGCCGGAGCTTCGACAACCGGGGCGACGCCGCACGGGCGATGGCGCCGCTGCTCGGCTACGGAAATCAGAAGGTGCTCCGCTTCCCTGATTCCGGTGTCGATGTCGAGTGGCGGCCGGTGCAGTACGGCAAGGGCGAGCTCGTCGCTCTCGTGGGGACGAGCGACGGGGCGGTGAAGGTCGACGATCGCCATCACGACACGCTTGTGGGCGCACTGACCAGGCTGACGAACGCTGTAGAGGGGCTCCCGCACCGCCTCGTCTCACTCGACGACGAGGCGGCCGACGTGGAGCTCCAGCTCGAGCAGGCGGCTGGCGCCGGCGCCGGCGAGTTCCCAAAGGCCGAGGAGCTGCGCGAGACGCGGCGAATGGTGGAGGCGTTGCGACGCGAGCTCGCCGAGCGCTACGGAGACGACCGTTCGCCAGGAGAGGCGACGCCGGCCGAGGGCGCCCAGATCCCGGCCGAGCGATCGGCGGACGGCAAGGAGCACGTCGACGCCCTCCGGGCAGAGCTCGCGGAGGTAACGGGGCGCAGCGACGTCGTCGGCGATCGCCACGACGCAGATGGACCGACGCCGCCCGGATGGGGCATCGACGCCGACGACGAGCTCGCCGGGGTGGCGGCGGGCGACGCCGGGCCGGAGCGGAGCGTCGCTGGGTACCTGAGCCGCCAGCCGTCGGGGTCCGAGGCGCGCCACCTGGAGCCGGGCGCCGGCCCCGACCCCGGCCCGGCGGGCTACATTGCGCCGCCCGGGATCGGACTCGAGTAGGAGCGGGAGCAGCGTCGTGGACAAGAAGACGAGCAGCGATGAGATGGGGTCGCTCGATGAGCGACCACCGGTGGGCCCGGGGGCCGATGGCAGGGCAGGACGCGACGAACGCCGGACAACGGAGGCGGATCTCAAGGACGGGCGGGCTCGACTGCTCGACCTGGCGGAGCAGCCACGGACCTTGGCCGAGCGCCGAGCCGCGGCTGGCCGGACGGACGAGGCGAGGCGTCTATAGGCCTCGGTGGCGCGCCTCGAGGTTTTCGCCGGCGACGACGACGCGGTGAAGGCGTCGATCGACCGGGCGCTCGTCGGCGGGGGTGGGCTGACGAGTGGGGAGTACGTCGAGGTACTGGAGGAGCTCGAGCGGCAGCTCGGCGGGGTGGGCGTGAGCCTCGCGGAGCTGGCCGAGCTGCTGCTCGACGGCCGAGTGGCGGTGCTGGAGCTGGTGCGCTCCGAGGTTGACAGCGGGGACGCGGCGCTGCAGGAGGTAGCGACCGAGCGGGAGACGAGCGTCGCCGGTCACCTCAGGGGGGACCGAGCGGAGCCGTCAATCGAGGAGCCTGCGACACGGGGAGGTTCCGGCGCTCCGCCAGAGCTAGCCATTGGCTGAGGCGGCGGCGCTCCGCCGGGGAGGCTACCGAGTAACCCAGCGCGTTCGCGGGTGGGTTGTGGCGGCGCGCGATATGAGGGCGTTGGTGGCCAACCCGCCGCCTCTGCCTGTTAGCGAAATCAGTCAGCGACGACGCTCATACCCTGGAGAGCCGAAGCGCCGAAGGCGCTGAGAACGGGTGGAACGGCGCTCTGCAAGCAAACACAGCCATGAGCATGCGCTCCTAAGCTCGGCGCCATGTCGGCGGGTCACAACACCGGATTTGTCCTCGGGGCTGCGGTCGTGACCCTGGGGGCTGTTCCGTTCGGCTTCGGAGTGAGCGAGGCTGGTGCCGCTCATCTGGACACCTGGCGAAACGGGTGGTTCTTGCTGGGCGTCGTCATCTGGTGCCTGGGGGCCTTCCTCCTTCTCACGACATCCGGTCATTTGGCCTGGTCGTGGCGATCAAGACGGCGCGGGCCGCACATCGGAGTCAAGCCTGGCGCCCGGGGGCCGGGGTTCCGCACACCCGGCATCATGACCGGGATACTGACCACCGGAATCGGCGTCGTGCTTCCAGACGGGCGCATCAGGAGCGATGCTCATAGTCCAATCCGTCCGATGCAGCCAAGCGGTTCGCTGCCGCTTGCGGTCGATATGGAGGGCATTTCTGGCAATCGACACGGTACTGGTCAAGACGAGGTCTGGGTCTGGACGGCAGAGGATGTGGCGTTCGTGAATGAGAGCGACGATCCCATCGGTTGCCGCGTCTGGCTGGTGGTGTTCGTCCAGGATTTGCTCCCCGTACGAGAGCTTCACAGAACCCCCAACGAACTGGTGTGGCTCGAGCCGAGAGGGCGTACGCACGTCACACTGGAGTTCCGTCTGGAACTTGCACTGTTCAGTGACGACGCCAGATTGAACCCTGGGAAGCCGAAGGAGATGGTATTCCTTGAGGTCGGGTCCAAGGGCCGGGAACTCCGACTGCCATTTCCTGCTCCCGGCGCGGACGTCGTGGACACCCCGGTCCTGAGTATCACCATCGACAAGGAAGCATGTCACGATGTCTTGCACGACTTCATCGTCTGGGAGATCGACTACTCGGTGCGCAACAACACCGACACGGACATGACGATCCACATGAACGGCGCTTCGTGCTTTCATCCCACGAGGTGGGCGCACACCAACGATCCCCAGTACATCCAGGGAGCGGGAGCGATCGAACGGCAGCGGAGGGACCGCGCAGACAGTCTCCCCACGATGGTGCACGCCGGGGAGGCGGTACACGCCTGCTACTACTTGCAACTCGAACGGCCGGAAGAAGGGATGCTCCCCGATTACGTCTTGCGGGTCAAGGACGGACTGGGGCGTACCTACGAAGGACACCCGCCGAGGACGCAAGGTCGTCACTAGGCCTGTCCTCGTCTTCGCTCTCGCGAGGGTCGGTGAGCCGAACCGCGTCCTCGAGGTCCTGAGGGGGACCCGATAGCTGATCAGGTGGATCAGTTCAGGAGGCCCGCTCAGTCCAAATCCCGACCGAACGACCAGCGCTCATCCTCGACGCGTAGAGGCGAACCGTGTGATGACGTGCGGCAGTGGCTGGGCCAGCAAGGCTGCTCTCGAGTCAGTCATCCCTGAAGGAGCGCTCAATGTCAAGAGCGTCGCCCGCAGGACGACACGATTTGTTCCTGGTCGGTGAGCTGAGCCGGTCACGGTATTCCATAGTCCGGGCGCGACGAAGTCCTCCTCCCGTGCTCCGCAGGAAGAGGGTCGTCAAGATCTGGGCGAAGCCTGGGTCTTTACGACCCGGTCATCCTTCGTCGGAGATCATTGGGATCGCCCGCCGGAGGCGGGCTTGGCTGCGTTCCCTCCTTCGCGAGGACGCTCTTCGCTCCTCCAGGTTCGTGCTCCTGGCGGGGACATGCCGAGCTGCTCGGATGCCAGTCATCCCTACGTCGTGCGAGGCGACATGGAGCGATGCGACGACAACAGCCGGACGGGCTTAATCAGGAACTAACAACCACGCCTCTCGGGGGTCATGACGAACAACAAGCGCGCGTCCGGGCTGGTCCCGAGCTCACCGGATCGCCTCGGCGAGGCAGCGGATCTCTCCGTCCCTCAGGCCGAAGTAGACGAGGGTGAGGATGTGCCGGGCGAGAGCCACCCGGGCGATCTTGTTCAGAGAGTCGCGACGCTCGGCGATCCGTTCGAAGCGCTCGGCTTGGAACCCGGCTCGCCGCTGTGCGGCCTCGACCGCTGCCCAGCGCACGAGACGGCTGCCTTGTTTCGTGATCGGGCCGCGCACGACGTGGACGTCGGACTCGCGGTGCCGCGGCGGTTG
>CAVXWO010000013.1:0-394197 GCA_963765505.1 uncultured Actinomycetota bacterium | reverse complement strand
GTCCCGTCCGTCGTGGATTTTGGTGAGTAGCGGGAGGGAGCCTCCCCCTCCCGCTCTCTCAGGACCGGACGTGACAGTCTCCTGTCATCCGGCCCCCACAGGCCGGCCGGTGGTGCGTGCGATGATGAGATGCCAGTGAGCGAAGAGCGTCGGCTCCCGCCTTCGGGCCTCTCGCAGCCAGGCCCATGCCTTGTCGGGCCTGTTTCGCAGCCGTTTGAACTTGTGCATGGCCCATCGGACGAGATGCTCGTCGATGCGCACTTCGAGGAAGCCCAACTCGGAGCGGTAGAAGGCCCCGTAATAGTTGATCCAGCCGCGCACCTGGGGGTTGATGTCCTGGGCGAGGCCGGACAGGCCCGTCCCGCTGCGGCGTTTGAGGTGCCAGGCCCGGATCTGTTGGCCTTTCGCCTTTCTCGCCTTGGCGCTCATGGCGGGCAGGAAGTTCACGAAGAACCCTCTGCGGCCACGGACCCGGCGAGCCCGGAAGGTGTAGCCGAGGAAATCGAAGCTGGTGTGCTCGTGGGTTCCTCGGCGTTTCGTGTCTTTGCAGTACACGATCTTCGTCTTCTCGGGGTGCAGCTCGAGACCCAGGGTCCCGAGCCGTTCGGCGATGGCGGCCCGCAGTCTTTGGGCCTGTGCCTCGGTGTCACAGTGAGCAACAATGTCGTCCGCGTAGCGCTCGAACGGACAGCGCGGGAACTCCCGGTCCATCCACCGGTCGAACGCGTAGTGCATGAACAGGTTAGCGATCAACGGTGAGATCGGGGAGCCTTGCGGGGTTCCCTTCTCTCGTGCCACGAGGGTCCCGTCAGACATCTGCATGGGGGCTTTGAGCCACCGTTGGATGTAGAGCAGGACCCAGCGCTCGTCGGTGTGGTGAGCGACCGCTTTGAGCAACAGATCATGGGAAACACTGTCGAAAAAGGCCCGGACGTCAAGATCCAAAATCCAGTCCTGTCGCCAACAGCGCTTGCGGGTCACGGCCAGAGCATCATGAGCGGAGCGCCCAGGGCGGTAGCCGTAACTGTCAGGGTGGAAGATCGGCTCGAGCTTTTCTTCCAGCAGCATCGCTGCTGCGGTCTGGGCCACCCGGTCGGCCGTGTTCGGCACCCCGAGGACCCTGACCCCTGCCCCATGGTCTTTCGGTATCTCCACCGCCCGCACCGGCCCCGGCATGTAGCTTCCCGAGGACATCCGGTTCCACAGTTTGTAGAGGTTGTCCCTCTCGTCGCTGGCGAACTCGGCGATGCTGACAGCGTCCACGCCCGGAGCCCCGTTGTTGGCCCGGACCTTCTCCCACGCCTCGGCAACGAGGCGTTTGGGGATGTCAAACGACTTCACCTTCGGCTTGGGTCTCTCCGTCGGCTCCTCCCCCGAAGGGTTGACCTCCGACTGACCCTGGTCTGCCCGGCCCCTTGGCTCCAGCCCCATTACAAGGCCTTCATCGCTACTACGAGCCGGCCCGCCCCTGTGCCCCGCATCGGTACTCTGCCCCTTGCGGTGTTGGCCGCTTGGGGTCCTCCCTCTCGTCGGCCGGGTGGCTGAGCAAGCCCAAGTGAACGGCCGAGTCGGTATCGGGACGACAGGTTCTCCTGTTCCATGCCAGCGCCTGCAACGAGCTCACGCCACCTATACACCGGGCACCGCCAGGCCAGCACGCAGGCCGCTGCCTGGCTCAGGGCACGCCATCCTGGCCGCGCCTTCGTCCCGGGGACCACCTCCAGCCCCGGTTTCGATGCCATCGTTGGGTTGTTTCGATGCGTCAGCAGTGGTTCACACACGTTCGTCTTCTCGTCGCACACCCGACCCGCTGGTTGCGGGCCGTTTCCGCAGTCGCTTCCCACCCCGGCTCTTGACCGGCATGACACTGCGGCGGTTTGGGATCTCCGCCTGCACGGCGAACCCGGAGGGCCGACCTCCATCACTGGCACAGCACGATCCGTGCTGACGATCTCTACCTCATCATCATCACTTCCCTTCAGGACACACGAGGTGGCGGTCCCCCGCCTGAGCCCTGCCAACTGGTAGGTATCGGGCGTTCCGCCAAGAACTACCGATCGAGACAGGGGACCACCACCGTGAAGAAGGACTACCAGACGACGAGCACGCCCGCAGCGATGGCGGTGCCCGACGCCGTGTCGATCGCGATGACGAACCTGGCGGACGAGCTCCGTGAGGGCCTGCTCGCCCTCGCGGTGGGCACCGGGCTGCAGGTGATGGACGCGATCTTGGAGGAGAGCGTCACCGCGCTGTGCGGGCCGAGAGGCCGCCACGACCCAGCGCGGACAGCCGTGCGCCACGGCCACGAGGACGGCTCGGTGAGCCTCGGCGGCCGGCGGGTGCCGGTCCGCCGGCCCCGCGTGCGTTCCGCCGATCGCTCTCGCGGAGCTCGAGGTCCCCGCGTACGAGCACTTCGCCTCCACCGAGGTGCTCGGGCGGCTCGCGATGGAGAAGATGCTCGCGAAGCTCTCGACCCGCCGCTACCGGGTCGGCCTCGAGCCGGTCGGGAGCAAGGTCGAGGGCGCGTGCGACCTCGACGTCGCGCTCGGCGGTGTCGCGGCGCTTCGTCGAGGCCACCGAGCACGCGCTCGGCGAGTTGCTCGCCTCGGACCTGTCCACGCTCGACCTCGTCGCGCTGATGGTCGACGGCGTGCACTTCGCCGACCACGTCTGTGTCGTCGCGATGGGGATCGACGTCACCGGGCGCAAGCACCCGCTCGCCGTCGTCGAGGGCGACACCGAGAACGCGACGGTCGTGCGCGACCTGCTCGTCGGGCTTCGCGACCGCGGGCTCGACATGACCCGTCCGATCCTCGTCGTGATCGACGGCTCAAAGGCCCTTGCCTCGGCAGTGACGGCCGTGTTCGACCAGCCGGTGATCCATCGCTGCCAACTCCACAAGATCAGGAACGTCGAGTCGAAATTGCCGAAGTCCCTCGCACGGACGGTGAGCACGAAGATGCGCGCGATCTACCACCTCGACGACGCGCTCCGAGCCGAGGCCGAGCTCGAGGACATCGCCCGCCAGCTCACCCGTTCGCATCCCGGCGCCGCGGCAAGCCTGCGAGAAGGCCTCACCGAGACGCTCACCGTCATGCGCCTGAAGGTGCCACCGACGCTTGCCCGCACGCTTCGCTCGACGAACGCGATCGAGTCGATGATCGAGATCTGCCGCGATCACTCCGCGAACGTGAAGCGCTGGCGCGACGGCCAGATGGCGCTGCGCTGGTGCGCAGCCGGCATGGCCGAGGCCGCGAAGCAGTTCCGCAAGGTCAACGGCTTCATGCACCTGCCGGCGCTGCGAGCTGCACTCGACACCTACGCCGAGCGCGGTGTCACACCGGTCGACTACAACGAGGAGGACGCCGCCTGAGCATCACCGGGCCGCCACCGAAGTTCCACGGAACTCGGGACATCCTCGGGCCGCGAGCGACACCTCGGACAGTGCGAGGCCACCTTGCGGCCAGTCGAGCCAATCGAGGTACCCGAGCACGAGCATGAGCCGGAGCTCGTAATCCCAGTCGCGTCTCGCCCGGCTGCGCGCCGATGTGAGCTGGAACAACAGCCCGACAACTACCGTGACGAAGAGGAGTACCTTCACCGAACGCCTATCGCGTCACTGGGCGCGAGTGCGCCCAACGTCTCTAAATACCTGCGAAATCTGAAGGCCGCGTGTGCCGAGGGAGCCGAGCTCGGCACCATGAGCTCGGTCCGCGACTCCCACTCCGAACGGTCCCGACGCCGAGTTCGCTCCCGGCCTCCGCACTCACGGGGAGCGGTGTCCGGCTGCCGCGTAGATCACCGTCTTGGCCGACCCATGTGTTCACCGCAGCTTGGCGAGCCCCTCGTTCAGCTGCAGGACGTCGATGTAGCTGCTGCCGAGGAAACCGAGCTCTTCTCCGTTTGTCTCCCGGGCGATGAGCTTGCGGAGGGCCGATGGGGAGATGCCCGTGGCCTTGGAGACCATCGGGATCTGCGCAATGGCATCCGCGGGCGAGATGTCGGGGTCTATGCCGCTGCCCGAGGTCGTCACGAGATCGGGTGTGGGGTCGACTCCCCGGGCCCGCCAATACGCCACCAGGGCTTTCGTGTTTGTCAGCAAGACCTTGGAGCGCGGGCCGAGGTTGGTGGCCGCGGACTCGCCGCCCACGCAGGAGCTTGCAGCCGAAGAGCTACACGCTTCGAGGGGGTTGTCACCACCAGAGACCGCCGGCTTTGCCGTCGGCTCGGCGGCGTAGGGGCCGAGGTCGTCGGGCCGACCCTGGAAGACACAGCTGCCCAGCGGATGTCCCGGGCAGACGGTGTCCGACCAGTTCTGTCCGATCAAGGTTGAGCCGTTGGCCGTGATTGACCCGTCCGCCTGGTGCTTGAAGAAGAGCTGGGCAACTCCCGTGCCGACGAAGGCGTAGACGAACCCAAAGAAGACCGTGAAGACCACGATCGCGACGATTATGCGGCGAAGGTTGGCGATCATGTGGGGCTCGCAATCAGTAGGCGTGGAGCGCCGTGAGAATGAGGTCGATGAGCTTGATGAAGATGAACGGAGCCACAACGCCGCCTACCCCGTAGATCCAGACGTTGCGGCGCAGGATCGCCGCCGAGCCGGCCGCCCGGAACTTCACGCCGCGCAGAGCCAAGGGGATGAGCGCGACGATGACGAGCGCGTTGAAGATGACCGCGGAGAGCACCGCGCTCTGCGGGCTGTGCAGCTTCATGATGTTGAGGGTGTTGAGCTGCGGGTAGGTGGCGACGAACAGCGCGGGGATGATGGCGAAGTACTTCGCGATGTCGTTCGCGATCGAGAACGTCGTGAGCGAGCCCGCGCGTGATGAGCAGCTGCTTTCCGATCTCGACCACGTCGATGAGCTTCGTCGGGTTGGAGTCGAGGTCGACCATGTTGCCGGCCTCTTTGGCCGCGGTCGTTCCCGTGTTCATCGCGACGCCGACGTCGGCCTGCGCAGAGCGCGGGCGCGTCGTTCGTGCCGTCGCCGGTCATCGCGACGAGCTTCCCGCCCTCCTGCTCGGAGCGGATGAGCGCCATCTTCGCCTCGGGCGTCGCCTCGGCGAGGTAGTCGTCGACGCCGGCCTCCTGGGCGATCGCGGCAGCGGTGAGGGGGTTGTCGCCGGTGATCATGATCGTGCGGATACCCATCTGGCGCATCTCGTCGAACTTCTCCCGGATGCCCTCCTTCACGACGTCCTTCAGCTCGATGACGCCGAGGATCATCGGACCATCCGCGACGACGAGCGGCGTCGAGCCGGCCCGGGCGATCTCCTCGACGATCTGGTCGAGGCCCGCGGGCACCTCGCCGCCGAGCTCGGTGACCCAGCGTCGGACCGAGTCGGCCGCTCCTTTGCGGATCTGGCGGCCATCGAAGTTGACACCCGACATCCGCGTCGTCGCCGAGAAGGGGATGAACTCGCGACTCTCGCCGAGGTCGCGCTCACGGATGTTGAAGCGCTCCTTCGCGAGCACGACGATCGAGCGACCCTCGGCGGTCTCGTCCGCGAGCGAGGCGAGCTGCGCGGCCTCGGCGACCTCCTCCTCGCCGTGACCGGCTGCTGGGATGAACTGCGACGCCATGCGGTTGCCGAGGGTGATGGTGCCAGTCTTGTCGAGGAGCAGGGTCTGCACGTCTCCCGCCGCCTCGACGGCGCGTCCCGACATCGCGAGCACGTTGCGCTGCACGAGGCGGTCCATCCCGGCGATCCCGATCGCCGAGAGCAGGGCACCGATGGTGGTCGGGATCAGGCACACGAGGAGCGATACCAAGATGACGACCGACACGGTCGCGCTCGCGTAGTGGCCGAAAGCCTGGAGGGTCACGACCACCGGCAAGAACACGATCGTGAGCACCGCGAGCAGGATCGTGAGCGCGATCTCGTTCGGCGTCCTCTGGCGGTTCGCACCCTCGACTAGGGTGATCATGCGGTCCAAGAAGGTCTGCCCGCGCTCGGCGGTGATCTCGACGACGATGCGGTCGGAGAGCACCTTCGTTCCGCCGGTGACAGCAGAGCGGTCGCCCCCGGACTCTCGAATGACCGGGGCGGACTCGCCCGTGATGGCCGACTCGTCGACCGATGCGATCCCCTCGGTGATCTCGCCGTCAGAGGGGATCAGGTCGTTGGCCTCACAGACGACGCGGTCGCCCTTCACGAGGTCGACCGCCGCGACGCGGCTCTCGGTGCCGTCGGGATTCAGCCTTCGGGCCTCGGTCTCCGAGCGCATGCGCCGCAGCGTGTCGGCTTGGGCCTTGCCCCGACCTTCGGCCATCGCCTCGGCGAAGTTCGCGAACATGACGGTGAGGAACAGCCAAACTGTGATGAACCAGGCGAACTTGCCGCCGTGGGCGATGGCCTCGATGAGGGTGACGATCGTCCCGATCAGCACCACGAACATCACGGGGTTCTTCACCTGGACGCGTGGGTCGAGCTTCTTGAACGCGTCGACGAGGGCCTTGGCGAGGATCTCGCGGTCGAAGAGGCTTCGCGCCTGCGCGACTCCGTGCGCCATCATCGGGCCGGCGCCCGCGGTTGGTGCGGTCATCGTGCGGTTCGGTGGCGTAGGTTGGGTCTCGGGGGAGGTCATCAGAAGAACTTTCCGTGGCTCAGCTGCTCGACGATCGGGCCGAGCGCAACTGCGGGGAAGAAGGTCAGGCCACCGATGATCAGGATCACGCCGATCGTCAGCCCGATGAACATGGAGTTGTCGGTGCGGAAGGTCCCAAGTGAGGGCGGCACCACGTTCTTCGCCGCCAGCGTCCCGGCCAGCGCCAGGGCCGGGATCATGACGCCGAATCTGCCGACCAGCATGTCGATGGCGCCGATGACGTTGTAGAACGCGGTGTTGCCGGTGAGGCCGGCCATGGCCGACCCATTGTTGTTGCCCTGTGAGGTGAGCGCGTAGAGGATCTCGGTAAACCCGTGGGGCCCGGAATTGAGCGGCCCGACTCGCCCGGCGTGGATCGACACCGCGATGCCGGTGAGGACGAGGACGATGATGGGCATCACGAGTGCCCCGAGGCCCGCCAGCTTCACCTCCTTGGCCTGTATCTTCTTCCCCAGGTACTCCGGTGTTCGCCCGATCATCAATCCGCCGATGAAGACGGCGATGATGGCGTAGATGAGGAGCGTGTAGAGGCCGCTCCCGGTTCCGCCCGGCGTCACCTCGCCGAGCATCATGCCGGTGAGCGGACCGAAGCCGCCCATCGGGTTGTACGAGTCGGTGGCGCTGTCGACGGCACCGTCGGAGGTCTGCGTCATCGACACGTTGAACAGGGCACTGGTGGTGTCGCCGAAGCGCACCTCCTTGCCCTCGGTGTTGCCGACCGTGGAGTGGACACCGGCGGCGAGGACCGCTGGGTTGTTCGTGTGCTCGGAGTAGCTGGTGAAGGCCACCCACGAGCCGAAGATGATCACCATCACCCCGAGCAGGGCAGCGCCGTGGCGGATGCTCTTCACCATCTTGCCGAAGGTGTAGGTGAGCGAGAACGGGATGGAGAGGGTGAGCCAGATGTAGACGAAGTTGGTGAGCGCCGTCGGGTTCTCGAAGGGATGGGCCAGGTCGACGTCGAAGAACCCACCGCCATTGGTCCCGATCTGCATGATCGTGCCCATGAACCCAGCGGGGCCACGGGGGACGGTCTGAGTGACGCCGTTCAGTGAGTCATGGACGGTGACGGTGCCGGCCAGGGTCTGCACAGCGCCCTGGCCGACGATCAGGATGCCGGTGAGAAACACGATCGGGAGCAGGATGTAGAGCATGCAACGGGTGATGTCCACCCAGAAGTTCCCGATCGTCGGGGAGTTGCGGCGGGAGAAGCCCCGCACCATGGCGATCGCCACCGCGATCCCGACCGCTGCGCTCACAAACTGCTGCACCGTGAGCACGCCGATCTGGGAGAAGTACGACATCGCCTCCTCGCCGCCGTAGTTCTGCCAGTTCGTGTTGGTCATGAACGACACGATCGTGTTGAAACTGAGCGCCGGCGGCACGGCGCCAAGGTGCTGCGGGTTGAGTGGCAGCGACCCCTGAATCCTCAGCAGCAGATAGCCGACGCCGACGAACACGGCGGAGAAGATCACCGCCGAGCCCGCATAGCGCTTCCAGCTCTGCTCCTGTTCGGGGCTCGTGCCGAGCAGCCGGTAGAAGGGCCGCTCTGCCCAGGCGAAGTAGTGCACCCGGCCGTCGAAGACGGCGGCCATATACGAGCCCAGGTACCGCCAGGTGATCCCGAGGGCGATGACCAGGACGACGATGGTCCAGAAAAAGCCCATCTAGAACCACTCGGGCTTGAACATGGCCACGCCCAGGTAGATGAAGACGATGATGGATAGGGCTAGGAGGATGCCCTGGACGTCGGTCATACTCGATCGAGCGCCCAGATCAGCCCCAGCATCACCACCGCGAAGGCGACGGTGCCCACGACTGCGAGGAAGTCAGCCATGCGGCCATCATGCATCCGGCCGGTCTAAAAATGGCCTAAATAAAGGCCGGAGAATCTAAAAAACGCCTAAACGGATAGGTCGTCGCGGAGCGCGCATTGAATACAGAGACGACAATGGCGACATGAGAAGGCAGTTCGTCGGGGCGGCCGTGGGAGTGCTCATCGCCCTGGGTCTCGGCGCGGCGATGCTGCCGCTGCGCTCTCACCTGAGCATCGCAACAAGTGCGCTCGTGCTCGTCATCCCCGTCGTGGCCGGGGTCGTCGCTGGCGGGTTCGTCGCTGGGCTCGTGAGCGTGGCTGCCGGATTTCTCGTCTACGACTTCGCCTTCATCCCCCCGTATGGGACCTTGACCGTCGGTAACGGGCAGTACTGGGTGGCGCTTGGCGTCTATGCCGTCGTCATGGTGCTCGTCGCGCGGGTCGTGGCAAACCTGGACGACGCGCTGGTCGGCTTCCCAGGCCCGCGAGACCAACGCCCACCACCTTTTCGAACTGTCAGAGCTCCTCCTCGGTGACAAGGCTGTCCCTGAGCTCGGGAGGGCGATCGTCGACGAGTTGTGCGCCGCGTTCAAGCTGAGCGGTGCGTCTCTGCTGCTGTCCGTCGACGGGCATCTCGAGGTCGTCGCGTCATCTGGGGCCCCGATTGCCGATGCCGAGCTCGCCCAGCTCCGCGCGAGCGTGCCGGTGCCAGTGGCACTCAGCACCCCCACCTCGACCGAGCCCATCCAGACCCTCGCGCTCGCGGCAGCCGGTCGTCCGGTTGGCTTGCTTGTGCTGCGCGGGCTGCCGGACGAACGCTCCTCTCGCGAGCTGCTCCCGACCCTTACGAACCACCTGGCGATCGCGCTTGAGCGGGCACAGCTTCGCGAGCGCGTCCATCGCGTCGAGCTCCTCGAAGAGATCGACCGCCTCCGACGCGCGCTGCTCGGCGCCGTCTCGCACGACCTGCGCACGCCCCTCGCCACGATCAAGTTCGCCTCGTCCACCCTCCTCGATCCTGCAGCTTCGCTTCCCGAGGAAGATGTCCACGAGATGCACCGGCTCATCGACATGCAGGCCGACCGCCTCACCAGACTCGTGAGCAATCTGCTCGACATGACCCGCATCCAGGTGGGAGTCCTCGAGGTTCGACGCGTGCCGTGGTCGGTGATCGATCTCGCCGACGAGGTCGTCACGGATCTCCGTCCATCTCTCGAAGATCGGACGGTCGTACTCGACGTTCCAATCTCACTGCCGCTCGTCGGCATCGACCACCTGCTCATCGAACAGGTGCTCTCCAACCTGCTCGACAACGCGGACCGACACAGCCCACCTGGAACGACGATCGTCGTCGCGGCGAAGCGTTGGGGGACTGATCACGTCGCCGTCTCAGTGACCGACCACGGGTCCGGAGTGCCCGAGGCCGAACGCACTGCCGTCTTCGAGACGTTTGGCCGCTTCGATACCGGTGGGCGGGCCGGTCTCGGTCTCGCGATCGCCAAGGCATTCATCGAGGCACACGGCGAGAAGATCTGGGTCGAAGACCCCCCTGAGGGCGGAGCCCGCTTCATCTTCACGCTGCCGCTCGCGAGCAGCGACCGAGCGAGCTCGTAGCCGATGGCCCGCGTGCTTGTCGTCGACGACGATTCCTCCCTGCTCCGCGTGCTCCGTCTCGGACTGCGTGCGAGCGGCCACGAGGTCATCGTTGCGACGAATGGTGAGCAAGGCATCTCCCAAGCTGCACTCGGCGCACCCGATGTGATCGTGCTCGACCTCGGTCTCCCCGACATGGACGGTCTTGTGGTGTGCAGAAGGATCCGGGAGTGGAGCGAGGTCCCCATTGTCGTGCTGTCGGCAAACGACGCCGAGGATCGCAAGGTCGCCGCGCTCGACGAGGGGGCGGATGACTATGTCACCAAGCCCTTTGGGATGGCAGAGCTCGAGGCGCGCATCCGCACGGCCATCCGTCACCGCAAGCCCGAGTCCGAGGGAGCACCGAAAACGCTCGCTGCCGGCACGCTCTCACTCGACGTGATGCTCCGTGAAGCGCACCTTGACGGCGCCACGATCAAGCTCACTCCGAAGGAGTTCGAGGTCCTGGCCTTTCTCGTACGACATGTGGAGAAGGTCTGCACCCACCAAATGATCCTCGACGCCGTCTGGGGCACGCCGTATGCGAAAGAGTCGCAGTATCTCCACGTGTACATCAATCGGCTGCGCCAGAAGATCGGTAACGCATCCGGGTTGCTGCTTAAAACTGTTCCCGGTGTCGGCTACATCCTCACCACAGCGGGCGAATCGCCATCCGCGCCGCGAGAGCATGAGTAAGAGCACATTTCGTTGCATGCCGCCGGCTGACCATCCCCTGCCGGGCGCGACAGAATGACAGGCCCGCGCGGTCCTGATGCACACCGACCAACCGCGCCAGCCTCGGCAGGCTCGGTTATGAGGACGACGCGAGGAGACCGGGCTCGTTCAGGTCAACAAGGATCTGTTCCAGGCGACGCTTCATGCTTTGGTGGCGCTCGACCTCACGAGCCCAGCCGCGGCGCTCCGCGTCCTCAATGAGCTCGTCCTCGCGAATCAAGCGCTCACGGAGCCTCGGCGTGTACTCGGTTGTGGTCACGAACTTTGGGCATGCGAGGATCAGGTCACACTCACACGGTCCTTCGGCGGGCAGACGTAGACAGTGACCGAGCTCGAGCTCAGTCTTCAAGAAGTTCGTGTGCAGCCAGTGCACGGCTTCCTCGTCGAGCTCGTGACGCAGCAGCGTCTCGGCGGCGGGCCCTGCGATGCGACCGCCTGTGGCCAGCGCTTCGTCGTACTGGCGCCGAATCTCCGGATCGGAGAGATGCGCGTAGGTCAATGACATTGATGCGCTTCGATGTCCGAGGATCGCCATGATCGTCTGGATCTTTGCCCCACCCTCGGCGAGCTCGGTGCCGACGGTGTGGCGGAAGCGGTGGGGCCATGGGGGCGAGCGGCCCGAGGTTCCCCAGCGTGTCGGCATCCCCGCGGGGCTCGCTGAAGATGTCGGGTCCGTACATGGCTGCTCCTCGCCGATGGTCGCTCAACGCCTGCTGGCGAGGATAGACGGCAGCTTCATCGTCGCAGGTTCCGGTTCGTCGAGCTCGAAGCTACTTTCGATGGCATTGTGCCTCAGTTGGTTGGGCGCGACCTTCAGAACGAGGAATGGCGAGCCCACTCTCGTGTCTCCGGAGGCCTATTACCGGGGGGCGCTCGCGTGCGAGCGCAGCCGCGCCTCAGCGAACACGCAGCATCCCAACCAGGACGAGGCTGGAAGAGGTGTTGCCTACTGGCGGATCCCTTCTAACCGCGGATCGGCGACGCGACAGAATGGCAGCCGACCCGGCTGCCACGAGGACCGCGGCGACGCCCATCGTCGGCGATCTGCACGGGCATGACTGCCCCAGAACACGCGCTCAGCGCCGGCCGACGGAGTGACCGCGAAGTGCCGTTCATGGGCGGTTGCGAATGGCGCATCACGCCGAGCATCGAGACGTCAAGGAGTGAGGGTCGACCCTCCCGGTCCGGCTGTCGGTGGAAGCGTCTGCGGGGCCTCGGCGTAGCCGGCGTGGTTCCGTTCCACGCTCCACTCCTCCTCGAAGGTCCGCTGTCCTTGCCGGCCGGTCCTCGATCCCGCAGTGGCCACGTTCCCTCCCTCCTCCGAGGACTGTCCGACTCTCCCGGGTGGACTCTTGCTCGGCGATGAGCAATCGGTAAGCGTCCTCGCTCTCCGATAAGCGGGTCTCGAGCTCGTTCACCCAGCCGACCTCGCCCGGGTGCTCCTCGATCCATGTCGCGCGCCGATCCTGGTAGACGGTGAGCGCATCGAGCTCGCCTCGTGCCTCATGCGCCTTGCTCACGCCGAAGCGGGCGTGGTGGAGCTCGTTCCAGATCCGCGTGTTCGATCGGTGCTCCTTCTCCGCCCGCTTGACGGCGATCTCGGCGGCCCGGAGCCGCTCCTCTGCTGCTTCGACGTCGGCGCACCCGGTCAGCGCGGCGATCTCGGCGCTCCGGTCCGGCCCGGCGAGCTCGTCGACGCGGCGTTGGGCTTCATGCACGAGATCGCGGAGCAGGCTTCGATCCTCGAGCCTCGCGAGCGAGGCGCGCAGCACGTCGTGGGCCGAGCGGTCCGCGCCCTGGTGGCGGAGGATCGATTCGAGCACCTCGAGCGGCGGGGTCTGGCGCGCCAGCTCGTGCTCGTCCTGGCGCTGCTCGGTGACGACGAGCACGCGGTTCTCCTCGCGCCCGTGCGTCATCGCGACGTAGAGCTGTGGTCTCGTCGTCTGCTCGTCGACGAGGACGATCGCGCGAGTCGTCGTCGCTCCCTGGGCCTTGTGGATCGTGAGCGCGTAGCCGAGGGCGACGTGGTTCGAGACGTAGCTCGGCGGGAGGATCACCGAAGAGCGACCGTCGAACGAGACGACGACGAGGCTCCCGTCCTCGCCGCGGCGGTGACCGTGAAGCGCTCGCCGTTGCGGACGAACTCGCCGTCCTCGCTTCGGATCCGCCGGTCGTTTCTGAGCGTCACGATCTCGTCGCCGATCCCGACGGCGCCCGCCGCGATCGCGACGGTCGCCCGCTCGACCTCGCCTCTTCCGACACGGTCGGCCTGGCAGCGCCGTGCGAGCTCGTCGGCGGTCGCGTTGTCCCCGGCCATCAGCAGCACCGGGGCGCCCTCGTCGCGCGCTCCTTGCCAGGTCGAGAAGGCCGCGTCGAGCATCTCCTCCCTGGTTCCGGCCTCGACCCTGCCGTGGCGCTCGTAGACAGCGAGGATCGACGGGTCGCCGGCGTGGAGGCGAAGCGAGGCGCCCGCCTCCCAGGCGTGGGCGAAGCGCCGCACCGTCTCGAGCTCGGGACCCGGGTGATCGCGGACGAGGGTCCGGAAGACCCCGCCCGGGCCGACCGCCCCGAGCTGGTCCGGATCGCCGACCAAGACGAGCTTCGCCCGGGCCTCGATCACCGCAGCGACGAGCGTCGCCAGGTCGTCGGTGCGGGCCATCGCGGCCTCGTCCAAGATGACGACGCTTCGCTCGTCGAGCTGAGCCGCGTGACTCCCGCGCCCGTGCTCGAGGAGGAACTTCGCCAGCGTCTCGCTCGACAGCCCAGCGGACTCGGCGAGCACGCCGGCCGCCATCGCCGAGGGGGCGAGGCCGATCGGACGGTAGCCGGCGCGCTCCCACGCGGCACGTGCCGCCTCGAGCGAGCGCGACTTCCCCGCTCCCGCGGGGCCGACGAGACAGGCGAGCTGGTCGCCTCCCGCCACGAGCGCGCGCACTGCCCGCTCCTGGTCCTCGCCGAGCCCCGCCCGGCGGAGCGCCTTGTCGAGCGGACGACCCGAGACGACCGCGATCCCGGCGTCTCGTCCCTGCTCCGCCGCCTCGAAGACGAAGGCCTCGGCGCCGAGGGTGCCTTTCGTCGTGAAGCGCGTCGCCCCGTGGCGCTCGATCACCGCCATGCCGTCGCGCCGGCGAAGCGCCTCGGGAGGTGTCGCGGGAAGTGGTGCGGCGAGCGAGGCCACCTCGGGATGGCGGAGCAGCCGGTCGGCGAGTCGCTCGACGCGCTGGCGGACCTCGGCCGCGCGCTCTCCGGTGACGAGGGTGCTGAGCACCTCGACCGCCTCGGCGCGCGTCCAGGTCGCCGCGCTGTCCTCGAGGCGGGCGATCGCGGCGTGCAGCAGCTCCGCAGCGCTCAGCGTCGGCGTCGTCCTCCCGCCACGTCGTACCTCGGCGATCCAGCGCTCGGGCGAGAAGCCCCACGCCTCGGCCTCGGCTGTCCATCTGGCGCGGAGCTCCTCGGTCGGGATCTCCGCGCCGGCCTTCGGGGCCCGGGTGCGGTAGGCGGCGACCTGGAAGCATGCGGCGCGGTCGTTGGCGGAGAGGCTGTGGCCCCGCGCGGCCTCCTTCTCCGCGATGAGGTGGCCCGCCAGCTCCTCGACCTCGCGCCGTCTCGTCGACCAGTGCACGACCAGCGCCTCGGGGACGCCTTCGACCTCGGCGATCCCCTTCTCGTCGACCTCGGCCCAGGCGACGCCGAGCTTTCTCGTGAGCTCGGCACGAAGGGCGGACTTGTAGAGCATCCCCGCCGCGCGCTGGTGCGCGAAGAGCTCCCGGGCGTCGACCGCGAGCCACGCGCCGTCCTCCGCCGCGGACCTTGTTGGCGATGAGCACATGGGTGTGGAGCTGTGGGTCGGCGGCACGCGAGGTGCGATGGGTGAACGAGGCGGCGACGAAGCCCTCGGTGTCGACCTGGTGCACGCCGCCCCGACCGCGTCGAGTGAAGGCGGCGTGGTCCTCGAGGAACCCGAACGCCTCCTCCACCGCGACCCGGTGCGCCTCGAGCACCGCGTGGTGCTCGACGTCTGAGCCGAGCGCCCAGAGCACCGAGACCGACTTCGGCGGCGAGAACGTCACCGCGAAGCCTGCGACCCGGTGGGGGTCCTTCTCGGAAAAGCCCCGCCCGAGCGGGCGGCCGTCGCGTGGATCGGCGCCCTTGCCGAAGAGCCGCTCGAGTCCCTCGGTCGTCACCTCCTCACCGGCGAGCCCGAGCGCTCCCGCGCCCCGGCCGAGGAAGCGCCCGGGGACCTCGGCCTCGCGGTAATAGTCCTCGCGCCCGTCGGCGACCTCCGAGGCGTAGTAGCTCCACGAGGAGGGCGCGATCTTCACGAGGCTCATCACGGGAGGCGCACCTCCCGTCGCAGGGGCCGCACCACGGGTGCAGACGTGTCGAACACAGAGCACTTATGCCAGTAGATGCTTGGGAAGTAAAGGGATATCTGCGAAGCGGTACGTGGCGGTAAGTAGTGGCAACTGGTGGCAAGAGCCGTCGATGGGGGAGAGACGTCTGGCGAACGGGGGTTCGAGACAGCGACGGCGGCTTCATGGGACGCTATGCGAGCGAGGTTCGAGAGCTCGATGGGAGCGTCAGGCATGGCCCGTGCGATGGGCCAGAGCGCGCGCCGAGGCTCTGGGTCCGTCCCGGCCGCCGCCGGGCCGGGGTCAAGGGCGCGAAGCGGCCGTGGCGAACCCTTGACACCGGCCTCCGGAGTCCGTCGCACGCCATCCTGAGTCAGGACCTGGCTCCGGCCAGGTCCTGGTTGCCCAAGGGCGACACCTCCGCGCAGGCCAGCTGCCTGGCACATCCGACGATCGCCGCGCCCCGCCGGTCACAGTGGATCGAGATATCCGAAGGAGATTCTCGCCAACTGCGCGACTCGCGCCCCATTACTCCACCGAACAGGCACTGAATGAGGAGAGTGGGCAGTGACGGACAAGACAGGACAGCTGCGGTTCCCGCAGCTCATCGACATCGAGACGCTGGCCCGCCTGCTCGGCGTCGGCGAGCGGTACGTGCGGCGACTCGTGGCGGAGCGTCAGATCGAGGTCGTGAAGATCGGCCACTACGTGCGCTTCGACCTCGACGTCGTCCTGGCGTGGGTGGAGAATCGGAGGCGGCCGCCAAGGGATCGATGACGCGGTCCCGAGCGGGAGAGCGTCGCGCACATCCGATTTGTACGATGCCCACGCCACAGAGGAGGAGCGATGACACGGCGACACTTCGGCTCAGTACGGAAGCGGTCGTCCGGACGCTGGCAGGCGACCTACTGGCATGACGCTCGTTTGCACTCGGCGCCGCAGACCTTCGCTACCAAGTCGGACGCGCTCGCCTACCTGTCGATCGTCGAGGCCGACATTCACCGCGGTGCGTGGATCGGCCCGCGCGCCGGGAAGGTGACGCTGCGGGACTACTCGGCCGAGTGGCTCGCTCGTCGACCGGACCTCGCGGTGCGTACCGTCGAGCTCTACCGCTACCTCCTCGACGACCACATCGTCCCCGAGCTTGGGTCCTCGACCCTCGCTGCGCTCGCACCGTCGAAGATACGAGGGTGGCACGCCAAGGCCGCCCAGGCGCACCCCAGCACGGCGGCGAAGGCATACCGCCTGCTCTCCAGCATCATGCGCACAGCGGTCACAGACGGCCTCCTGCTGGCTTCTCCGTGCAAGGTCACGGGTGGGGGCACCGAACGCGCCGGGGAACGACCAATCGCTACGCTCGCCGAGATCGACGCGCTCGCGGCGGCGATGTCGGAGAGATTTCGGCTCATCGTGCTCCTCGCGACGTGGTGCCAGCTGCGCCGGGGCGAGCTGCTCGGGCTTCGTCGGCGCGATATCGACGGGCTCCAGACCACCGTGAACATCGAACAGAGTCGGACCTTCACCCGCGACGGCCGCTCGCTGGTGAAGGAGCCGAAGAGTCCCGCGGGACGGCGAACTCTTGCTGTGCCCCCGCACGTCGTCGACTCGATCAACGATCACCTGGCCAGGTTCACCGGAGCAGATCCCAGCGCCTTCGTGTTCACCGGGACAACCGGCGTGCCACTCACGCCGGGCGTCCTCCAGAAGGCGTGGAAGAAGGCGCGCGAATCAGTTGGCCGGACGGACCTTCATCTGCATGACCTCCGCCATACCGGGCTCACCCTCGCGGCGGCGACAGGCGCGACAACGGCCGAGCTGATGCACCGGGCGGGTCACGCCTCCGCTGACGCTGCACTCCGCTACCAACACGCGACGAAGGACCGCGATCGCGTGCTCGCCGAGGCGCTCACTGAACTCATCAAGCCGGCCGAGATCGTCCCGATCGATGGGAAGAGCGCAAGCCGCGCGCGCCCAAATCGCGCCCAAGTCTCGTCAGGCGAGTAAGACGGAGGTCACAAATGGGCATTGACCTGCCTGTGAATAGTGGGGTGCTCGAACGCATCCTCAGCTTCCCAAGCTGAGAACGCGGGTTCGATTCCCGTCGCCCGCTCCACGCGAAGGTCCTGACAGGGCCACTTTCCGCTCCTCTCGCCTTCCCCCGCACGATCTCCACCAGGCCGCCGTGCCACGTTCGTGCCACTGTGCATTCCCTGTGCTGCGGCTGTGCGCCCCTGGTCGGGACATTCGCGCCTCAACCAAGGTCGATCTCGGCTACCGCAAGGTGTCCTGCCGCGGCCTGCCGCATCGAACGCGATCCGTCATGGTCGTCGCCCGCCGCGGGAACAGGTCCGTCCGACGGTTGGTCACACAGATCCTCGGTTCGGCGTTCGCCGTGAACGGGCAGGGCTTCCGTCTGCGGCGTCACTGTGCTCGGTGGCCTGGAAGTCGGCCGGCGGGGGCGTTCACTCTGGGATCGAATGAGCCGTACTCTCGTGGGTCCTGATTTGACCACGGAGGTTGGTCATGGATGCCTACGGAACTGCCCGACTCGCAGCCAAAGACGCCGAGTCGGCGATCGTCGCTCGGATATGTGAGGACTTCAACCTCACCCCGGTGCTGGCCCGGGCGCACTACGAGCAGATGGCCCGCTATTTCACCGAGTTCGGGGACATCGCCCTCAAAGCCGGCGAGCTGTGTTACCTCGCGGTCGCGTCCGACGAGCCACCGGGAAAGCCGATCGCCGCTTGTCGCAAGGTGCAGGTGACCCTCGAGCTCGCCACTCCGGAGGATCACGAGGTGCTTCGCAGCAAAGGACTGTCCGCGATGCGACAGCAGCGCCTCGCTCGCCTCGCCCGCCAGGCCCAGCTCCAAGACGGACTGTTGAGCGTCGAGGACCTCGCCTACCTGACCTGTTCGTCGACGGCCACGGTGAAACGCGACCTCGCCGCATGCCGATCAGCAGAGATCGCAGTGCCCACCCGCGGCCAGATCCGCGACATCGGCCCCGGGGTCAGCCACAAGGCTAAGATCGTGCAGCTCTATCTGTGGGGCCTGCAGTTCACCGAGATCGAGCTGCGCACCCGCCACTCCGAGTCGGCCATCAAGCGCTACCTGGCGGACTTCCGCCAGATTGCCGCGCTCTATGCCCGGGGTGCGTCGGTCCCCGAGATCCGTGCAGCCTCGGGCCGCTCCGCATCGGTGATCAGCGAGTACATCGCTCTTTATGAGCGGGCCCGTCGTGAGTTCCCCGCCGCCCCACGGCTGGCTGATCTGTTGGAGGTGGCCCGAGGGTCGAAAAAGGGGGGCTCACGATGACGCCTCCCGTGAAGCGCTCGGTGGCGATGGGCCGACGGCTGGCCAAGCGGACGCTATCGAGCCTGTTGCTCTACAAGTTCCTCCACGAATACGGCTACGACAAAGGCGAGGTGGTGGCCGCCGCGATCGTGGACGACATCTGCGCGGTGGTCCGCGACTACTTCGCCAAGCCCGAGGAGCTCGAGCCGGGCCAGCTCATCTACTGGTGCCCGGACGCCACCGAGCGGGCCCGCAAGGGCAAGACGATGGCGCACACCAAGCTCGTGCCGGTCCGCCTCACCGTCGTCGCCCAAGAGGACATCGACGCCTTCGTGGCCGGGGCGCCCGCGCTCGAACGGCGGGAGCTCCGGGTCCGTCGCTTGGCCCACGAGGCCTTCGACCAAGGCGGCGTGTTGTCCCAAGCCGATCTGTCCTTGGTCACCGGCTACACCGACGGCGGCGTCTCGGCAACGGTCATCCGCCTTCGCAAACGGGGCGAGATCCTTCCCCTGCGGGGATACGTTGCCGACATGGGGTCGTGGCCCACCCACAAGGCCGCCATCATCCGCCTCTATCTCGAGGGCCTGACCACCCCCGAGATCGCCAGTCGCACCTATCACGCGAAGAAGTCGGTCGATCGCTACATCGAGGGCTTCGAGCGGGTCCGCCTCCTCGCAGCCAAGCACGAACCCGAGGAGCTGCCGTTGCTCACGGCCATGACGCCGAACGTCGTCGCCCAGTACCTGACGATCCTCGAGGAGCACGAGCTCGGCCGACCCATGGTGCCGAGGCGGAAAGTGCGTCGCAACGCCTGAACATCACCGGTGAAACAATGCAACTCGCCCACCCGGCCACACGAAGTGCGGCTCATACGAAACTATTCGGTGCGCGTGTTCGGTGCGGCCGGGACGGCCTCGGGCACGAACCAATCCGAGCGGGCCGTTCGCGAACCGTCGTTCTGGCCCGTCGTGGCCTTTACTCAGACGGTCGTTCGGGAGCGACGTTATCCGCTCCTTCGAGAGTCGATACTGTGCGGTTGCCGGGCTCGAGGCTGGTCGGCGCTCGCGATCGTTGCCCGATCGACACCGGCACGTTGCGATCGTGCTCGTTGAGTTCGAGGCTAGGTTGAGCTTCGATGGCCCAGCTGACCGACACCCGCGTCCTGGTGACCGGCGGCACGAGCGGCCTGGGGCGGGCGATGGCGCAAGCGCTCGTGCAGGCGGGCGCGCGGGTGGCGGTGACCAGCCGGCACCGGGAACGGGCGCAGGCCACCGCCGCGGAGCTGGGTGCCGGAGCGCTGGGAGTCGAACTCGACGTCCGGGACGCCAGATCGGTGTCGGCGGCGGTCGACAGCGCCTACGGGATGCTCGACGGCGGCCTGGACGTACTGGTCAACAACGCCGGGATCGGGATGCGGACTATCAACCCGCGGTTCATGACCGAGCCGCAGCCATTTTGGGAGGTAACGCTCGCCGGCTTTCGCGACGTGCTGGAGACCAAGGCGACCGGGACGTTCCTGGTCGCCCGGGCAGTGGTGCCGCGGATGCTGAGCGCCGGCGGCGGACGGGTGGTCACGATCTCGATGAGCAAGCAGACGATGACCCGCCGCGGCTTCATCCCCTACGGACCCTCCGGCGCCGCCGTGGAGGCCCTGGCCCGGGTGATGGCCGCCGACCTGGCCGACACGCCAGTCACCGCCAACATCCTGCTGCCCGGCGGGGCGACCGCCACCGGGATGATTCCCGACGAGATGCGAGATGAGCTGCGCGCCAACCTGCTCGACCCGGCGATCATGGGACCGCCGATCGTCTGGCTGGCCTCTCCGGATGCCGCCGGAGTCCACAACGAGCGGATCGTCGCCCGCGACTTCGACGACTGGCTGGAGGCGCGCGAGAAAAGGAACCCGTGAAGACGTGGTCTTAGCTATAGCTAAGGCGCTCCTGGGTTCGACCCCTTAGGATGAGAACGGCCCTGTCTAGGGGTACGCCTACCCTGGGGCCCGTGATTGCACCCCGTCTACCAGGACCGGCGAGTTTCGCCGATCCCTCCTAGGACCCTCCTCGGCAGAAGCCGAGGATCGTTCACTAGAGCGGACGAGCCCGTCCGGGATCGACCGGCGGGATCGAGCGCGGGGTGCATCAATCTGGCACGTGGTCTCGCTGCCGACGCCTGGGTCGTGGACGTCCTGAGCCGTCGTTACGCGCCCGCCCACCTCGCTAAGAGGTCCCGCCTGAGTCGCCCAGATGGATTGTTAGGAACCGCGCCTGACGGCCGTCGCAGACAATCACAAGATGCCGAGGGTGGGAATGGGGAGACCGAAACGTTCACGGCCTAGCTGAAGCGGGCGCTCGTCTCAGCTTGGTCACGATGGACACCGCCACGGCGTCATGCGATTGTTGGGGTTCGTGACTGGCATCGAGGCAGACATGCTGGGCGCGCAGCTGCTAGACGCATCCGGATCTACTCCGGTGACCACTGTGAACGAAGTTGCCCAGCGCCGTGATGCTGGGACGTTCTTCTGGCTCGACCTAACTGGAGCATCCACGACCAGGGTTGGGGACTTTGCCGCCGCGCTGGCGCTCACCCCCGATTCTGGCCAACACTTATCGACCACCGGTCAGCGTTCGGAGTTCACCGTGTCCCACAACGGGATCCGGGCGATCGCGTACGGGATGGAAGGCGAGCGTCAACTCACCGAGGTCCACGTGGTGTATACGGCCGCGTTCCTGGTCACCGTCCATTTCGCGCCATGTCCTGCGCTTGGAGAGGCCCACCACATCTATCAGCGACTTCGCGATCACGATCAAGACGACGCTCCGCTGGTGCTGTTTATGGTGCTCGATGCCCTCGTGGGCAGCTTCGAGCCCGTGCTCGCCCGACTCGACGCCGCTCTCGACGAAATGGAGGAGGTTGTCCCGTCCGTCGTGGATTTTGGTGAGTAGCGGGAGGGAGCCTCCCCCTCCCGCTCTCTCAGGACCGGACGTGACAGTCTCCTGTCATCCGGCCCCCACAGGCCGGCCGGTGGTGCGTGCGATGATGAGATGCCAGTGAGCGAAGAGCGTCGGCTCCCGCCTTCGGGCCTCTCGCAGCCAGGCCCATGCCTTGTCGGGCCTGTTTCGCAGCCGTTTGAATTTGTGCATGGCCCATCGGACGAGGTGCTCGTCGATGCGCACTTCGAGGAAGCCCAACTCGGAGCGGTAGAAGGCCCCGTAATAGTTGATCCAGCCGCGCACCTGGGGGTTGATGTCCTGGGCGAGGCCGGACAGGCCCGTCCCGCTGCGGCGTTTGAGGTGCCAGGCCCGGATCTGTTGGCCTTTCGCCTTTCTCGCCTTGGCGCTCATGGCGGGCAGGAAGTTCACGAAGAACCCTCTGCGGCCACGGACCCGGCGAGCCCGGAAGGTGTAGCCGAGGAAATCGAAGCTGGTGTGCTCGTGGGTTCCTCGGCGTTTCGTGTCTTTGCAGTACACGATCTTCGTCTTCTCGGGGTGCAGCTCGAGACCCAGGGTCCCGAGCCGTTCGGCGATGGCGGCCCGCAGTCTTTGGGCCTGTGCCTCGGTGTCACAGTGAGCAACAATGTCGTCCGCGTAGCGCTCGAACGGACAGCGCGGGAACTCCCGGTCCATCCACCGGTCGAACGCGTAGTGCATGAACAGGTTAGCGATCAACGGTGAGATCGGGGAGCCTTGCGGGGTTCCCTTCTCTCGTGCCACGAGGGTCCCGTCAGACATCTGCATGGGGGCTTTGAGCCACCGTTGGATGTAGAGCAGGACCCAGCGCTCGTCGGTGTGGTGAGCGACCGCTTTGAGCAACAGATCATGGGAAACACTGTCGAAAAAGGCCCGGACGTCAAGATCCAAAATCCAGTCCTGTCGCCAACAGCGCTTGCGGGTCACGGCCAGAGCATCATGAGCGGAGCGCCCAGGGCGGTAGCCGTAACTGTCATCCCTGAAGGAGCGCTCAATGTCAAGAGCGTCGCCCGCAGGGCGACACGATTTGTTCCTGGTCGGTGAGCTGAGCCGGTCACGGTATTCCATAGTCCGGGCGCGACGAAGTCCTCCTCCCGTGCTCCGCAGGAAGAGGGTCGTCAAGATCTGGGCGAAGCCTGGGTCTTTACGACCCGGTCATCCTTCGTCGGAGATCATTGGGATCGCCCGCCGGAGGCGGGCTTGGCTGCGTTCCCTCTTCGCGAGGACGCTCTTCGCTCCTCCAGGTTCGTGCTCCTGGCGGGGACATGCCGAGCTGCTCGGATGCCAGTCATCCCTACGTCGTGCGAGGCGACATGGAGCGATGCGACAACAGCCGGACGGGCTTAATCAGGAACTAACGACCGCGCCTTTCGGGGGTCATGACAGACAACAAGCGCGCGTCCGGCTGGTGCCGAGCTCACCGGATCGCCTCGGCGAGGCAGCGGATCTCTCCGTCCCTCAGGCCGAAGTAGACGAGGGTGAGGATGTGCCGGGCGAGAGCCACCCGGGCGATCTTGTTCGAGTCGCGACGCTCGGCGATCCGTTCGAAGCGCTCGGCTTGGAACCCGGCTCGCCGCTGTGCGGCCTCGACCGCTGCCCAGCGCACGAGACGGCTGCCTTGTTTCGTGATCGGGCCGCGCACGACGTGGACGTCGGACTCGCGGTGCCGCGGCGTGAGCCCGGCCCAGCAGGCGAGCTTGTCCGGCGAGGAGAACCTCGACACGTCGCCGATCTCGGCGCAGAACACCGCGCCGAGGACGGGCCCGACGCCGGGGATGGCCTGGATCGCGAGGTAGCCCTTGTCGCCCGCGAGCCAGCGGTCGACCTCGCCCTCGAGCATCGCGATCTCTTTGTCGTAGGCGGAGATGAGGTCGCGGAGCGACTCGACGCGAATGCCGTAGGCGCGACCGAGCCGAGCGATGTTCAAGAGGTCCTGGCCCGCGGTGCCGAACAGGTCGGTCATCGGGACAGCAACGCCTTCTTTCGCGAGCACGGAGTGGACCTGGGACTTGAGCGCGGAGCGGAGCCCGACGAGCTTCGCTCTGTAGCGGACGATCTCGCGGAGCTCGCGGAGCTCCGGTGGGGCGATGTAGGCCTCCGCGAGACGCCCGAGGCGCAACAGGTCGACGAGGTCCTCGGCATCACGCTCGTCGTTCTTCACTCTGCGGTGGCCCCAGTTGTTGCCGAGTGGGTGGGCGAGGTGGAGGTTCGCGCCGAGCTCTTCGAGGAAGTCCGCGAGCCAGTACCACCCGTAGCACGCCTCGAGGACGACCTCTGGGTGCTCACCGGCTTTCGCGAGCTCTCGCGCGAACGCTTCCCGGTCGTTGTCGAGATGGACCGTCTCGAGGACGGTGCCCGCCGCGTCCTTGTGGACGATTACCGAACGGCGCCGGTGGAAGTCGATGCCGACGTAACGTTGCTCCACGGGTGTTCTCCTTCGTCGTGGGGGTGTGCCTTTCGAAGCACCGAGTGTGCCAACACTCGGTTCCCCACGACGAGGAGAACCCTCGTTCTTTGACTTCGCAGGCCGAGCCATCGCGAGCTCTTTCAGCCGGCGTTCGGGTGCGCACTCACCGCACTCGTCACGCAGGGGCCGCGCCGCGGTCCTTCATCACATCAGGGTGGAAGATCGGCTCGAGCTTTTCTTCCAGCAGCATCGCTGCTGCGGTCTGGGCCACCCGGTCGGCCGTGTTCGGCACCCCGAGGACCCTGACCCCTGCCCCATGGTCTTTCGGTATCTCCACCGCCCGCACCGGCCCCGGCATGTAGCTTCCCGAGGACATCCGGTTCCACAGTTTGTAGAGGTTGTCCCTCTCGTCGCTGGCGAACTCGGCGATGCTGACAGCGTCCACGCCCGGAGCCCCGTTGTTGGCCCGGACCTTCTCCCACGCCTCGGCAACGAGGCGTTTGGGGATGTCAAACGACTTCACCTTCGGCTTGGGTCTCTCCGTCGGCTCCTCCCCCGAAGGGTTGACCTCCGACTGACCCTGGTCTGCCCGGCCCCTTGGCTCCAGCCCCATTACAAGGCCTTCATCGCTACTACGAGCCGGCCCGCCCCTGTGCCCCGCATCGGTACTCTGCCCCTTGCGGTGTTGGCCGCTTGGGGTCCTCCCTCTCGTCGGCCGGGTGGCTGAGCAAGCCCAAGTGAACGGCCGAGTCGGTATCGGGACGACAGGTTCTCCTGTTCCATGCCAGCGCCTGCAACGAGCTCACGCCACCTATACACCGGGCACCGCCAGGCCAGCACGCAGGCCGCTGCCTGGCTCAGGGCACGCCATCCTGGCCGCGCCTTCGTCCCGGGGACCACCTCCAGCCCCGGTTTCGATGCCATCGTTGGGTTGTTTCGATGCGTCAGCAGTGGTTCACACACGTTCGTCTTCTCGTCGCACACCCGACCCGCTGGTTGCGGGCCGTTTCCGCAGTCGCTTCCCACCCCGGCTCTTGACCGGCATGACACTGCGGCGGTTTGGGATCTCCGCCTGCACGGCGAACCCGGAGGGCCGACCTCCATCACTGGCACAGCACGATCCGTGCTGACGATCTCTACCTCATCATCATCACTTCCCTTCAGGACACACGAGGTGGCGGTCCCCCGCCTGAGCCCTGCCAACTGGTAGGTATCGGGCGTTCCGCCAAGAACTACCGATCAAGACAGGGGACCACCACCGTGAAGAAGGACTACCAGACGACGAGCACGCCCGCAGCGATGGCGGTGCCCGACGCCGTGTCGATCGCGATGACGAACCTGGCGGACGAGCTCCGTGAGGGCCTGCTCGCCCTCGCGGTGGGCACCGGGCTGCAGGTGATGGACGCGATCTTGGAGGAGAGCGTCACCGCGCTGTGCGGGCCGAGAGGCCGCCACGACCCGGCGCGGACAGCCGTGCGCCACGGCCACGAGGACGGCTCGGTGAGCCTCGGCGGCCGGCGGGTGCCGGTCCGCCGGCCCCGCGTGCGTTCCGCCGATCGCTCTCGCGAGCTCGAGGTCCCCGCGTACGAGCACTTCGCCTCCACCGAGGTGCTCGGGCGGCTCGCGATGGAGAAGATGCTCGCGAAGCTCTCGACCCGCCGCTACCGGGTCGGCCTCGAGCCGGTCGGGAGCAAGGTCGAGGCGCGTGCGACCTCGACGTCGCGCTCGGCGGTGTCGCGGCGCTTCGTCGAGGCCACCGAGCACGCGCTCGGCGAGTTGCTCGCCTCGGACCTGTCCACGCTCGACCTCGTCGCGCTGATGGTCGACGGCGTGCACTTCGCCGACCACGTCTGTGTCGTCGCGATGGGGATCGACGTCACCGGGCGCAAGCACCCGCTCGCCGTCGTCGAGGGCGACACCGAGAACGCGACGGTCGTGCGCGACCTGCTCGTCGGGCTTCGCGACCGCGGGCTCGACATGACCCGTCCGATCCTCGTCGTGATCGACGGCTCAAAGGCCCTTGCCTCGGCAGTGACGGCCGTGTTCGACCAGCCGGTGATCCATCGCTGCCAACTCCACAAGATCAGGAACGTCGAGTCGAAATTGCCGAAGTCCCTCGCACGGACGGTGAGCACGAAGATCCGCGCGATCTACCACCTCGACGACGCGCTCCGAGCCGAGGCCGAGCTCGAGGACATCGCCCGCCAGCTCACCCGTTCGCATCCCGGCGCCGCGGCAAGCCTGCGAGAAGGCCTCACCGAGACGCTCACCGTCATGCGCCTGAAGGTGCCACCGACGCTTGCCCGCACGCTTCGCTCGACGAACGCGATCGAGTCGATGATCGAGATCTGCCGCGATCACTCCGCGAACGTGAAGCGCTGGCGCGACGGCCAGATGGCGCTGCGCTGGTGCGCAGCCGGCATGGCCGAGGCCGCGAAGCAGTTCCGCAAGGTCAACGGCTTCATGCACCTGCCGGCGCTGCGAGCTGCACTCGACACCTACGCCGAGCGCGGTGTCACACCGGTCGACTACAACGAGGAGGACGCCGCCTGAGCATCACCGGGCCGCCACCGAAGTTCCACGGAACTCGGGACATCCTCCCATTGTGAAAACGATCTGGATAGAGCAGCTGCGCTTGGGCCCGCGCAACGTCGCGGCGAAAGTTGGACTCCTGCTGCGCAGAGTAGGCCTCCTTCGGATTCCTCCGATTCCACTCCTCGCGAACCGTTGACCATCGCGCTCGTGGCATCTCTGAGCGGAGCGCCGCCATGTCGGAATGCTTGTTGCTCAGTCGCCGACGTTGGTCGTACCCGCGGCGAGCACGCGCTTCCTGGTAAACCGAGGCGACCTCCGATGCTGGCACCCCAGGGTCGATGTCGAGCTTGATGCGGCGTGTCCACTCGCATGGTCGGCCGAAGTAGATGGGATCGGTCGTCGTCGTTACGAGGATGGGCGCAACCCATGGCACGACATCGGCCAGGACAAAGACGACCGCGTCCTCCTCTCGCCATCCGTAGAACGTCGACAGGTCGAGCGCGAGTCGATGCAGTCGTTGTAGGACGCCGAAGTGCACCGCAATGGTCGCACGAACGGCCCCGTCCTCGGTCTTTCGCGAATAGAGGAGCATCTCCGCGCCGACTCGTCGGACTCGGAGCGGGGTCTCGTCCGGGGTCCAGTGCGTAGCGACCGCTGGCGGCTTGTCGACGGCGACGGTGACCTCAACGATCTGTGGACTCTCGGAGGCTCTCGCCTCGATCCAGGCCGGAACCTCGTCCCAGGTGATGAGCCGATCGTCGAGTATCTCGTTACGAAACGCCTGAACGTCCGCGTCCTCGCGGGCGAGCGCCGCTATCACCATCGACCTCGCTAGGTCGTACCGGCTGGCCGATGCGGTAGCCCCGCTGAACTCAGGGGTGCGCGACTCCCCCACCGGTTTCGTCGCGGGCCGACGTCCGGACTCCGCGACCTCGCTGACCTCCCGGAGTTTGTCGCGGAGGTAGGAGACGGACTCGGCATCTGATTCGACCTCGCCTACGAAGCCGTAGTCCTCGAGGTACGTCCATTCGCGATCCGAAACGCGACGGTGCATCAGCGCTTCGAGGTCCGACCGCGTGTCCACTGCATCATTTTAGATCGATAGCAAATGATGCGCGCGAGACTCGCCCCCATGGCACGAGCACGAGTCCTGCTGAGGGATACGAGCGGCCTTCCACGGGAGCTCCTGCTCACGGTCCGCGCCGCACGGCGGCTTGTTCTCGCCGTCGCGGGCCTCCTACTCGCACTCCAGCTCGTCGTCGATGTGAGCAGCTGGTCGTGGTCGCTTCTCGGACCTCATGAACTCGCGACCCAGCTGGAGTCCGCGCGACCGGTCCTGTGGTTGCTCAGAGCGCTCGATCGCGAGGTCGACGGCTAAGCCGAGGAAGAGCAGTGCAGGAAGGATCCCGCCTCGGGAGCGGAGCGGACACCCCTCCCCAGCTACAGAACACTTCCTACCCTTGATGCGGTTAGGGCGCTGAGCGCGGCGCGACGGAATCGACAACTAGCGGGAGTTTCCGGGCTCTCGCCGTGAGGTGACTGCCGGCCGGCTCGGGGGATCTTCGGAAAATCGCGCGTGACCAGCGCGTTTGTCCTGCTCAAAAGCTCGCGATGCGGAACACGATGGTGTATTACCTAAAGCATGGCTTCGATCATCTCAAAGAAGGTGAACGGCAGCACCTACTACTACCTGCGCGAGATGGCCCGGGTCGGCGGCAAGCCGAAGATGGTCTCCGAGCGCTACCTCGGCAAGGCGGCCGACATCGAAGCGGCGATCGCCGGCGCGACGGTGCTCCCCGAGCGCACCCGGCACCTCGGCTTCGGCGACCTCGCGGCCGCGTTGTCGGTGCTGGGGCGGATCGGGGTAAGAGACGCGGTCGATCGGGTGGTCGGTGCCCGGCGAGAGGACGCTGCGGCCTCGGTCGGCACCTACGTCGAGCTCATGGTGGCGAACCGGGTGGTGGCGCCGTGCTCGAAGTTGGCCTTTGGCGACTGGTGGGCGACGACGGCCGGCGATCGTCTCGTCAAGCTGCCCCCATCGGCGCTCGATCATCGCCGGTTCTGGGACGCGATGGACGCACTGGACGACGAGACGCTGTCGGAGATCCACCGCCTCGTCGTGACGAAGATGGCGGACGAGTTCGCGCTCTCCACCGAGGGGCTCGTGCTCGACATGACGAACGTCTCCACCTACGTCGACACCTCGAACGACCGCAACACGATCGCCCGGCGCGGCCACGCGAAGAACAAGCGTCACGACCTGCGCATCGTCGGGCTCTCGCTCGTCGTGACCAAGGACGGGGCGGTGCCGATCGCCTCCCATGCCTATCCGGGCAACCGACCCGACGTCACCCAGTTCGTCACGGCGATCACCCAGCTGTCTCGCCAGCTCGCCGGCGTCAGCGATCCCGCACAGCTCACCGTCGTCTTCGACGCCGGCATGGACTCGGCCGCCAACCTGGGCTTGCTCGACGAGCTCGGTCTGCACTTCGTCGCCTCGGTCCCCCCGCACCAGCACCCCGAGCTCCTCGCGGTGAGAAGCAGCGACTTCCGCGTCGTCGACGAGGCCACCCTCCCCGGCGTGAGCGCCTTCGAGCGCGAGCTGCAGGTGCTCGGCCGTCGTCTGCGCGTCGTCGTCACCCACTCCGCCGAGTTCCACCGAAAGCAGTCACGGGGCTTCGACCAGACCCTCGCCAAGGCCGCCGCGCAGCTCGCCGATCTCGCCCGGCGACTCGCCGGTGGGCACAGCCGCAGGCCGCGCGAAGCCGTGGAGGCCGAGATTGCCGAGATCTTGCGCCCACGCTGGGTTGCCCGGGTGCTTCGCACCGCGCTCGCCGGGAGTGGCCCGAAGGACTTCTCGCTCTCTTTCACCATCGATGCCGAGGCCCGCCAGGCGCTCGAGGACGAGGTCTTCGGCAAGCGCATCCTCATCACCGACCGGCGCCAGTGGTCGGTTGCCGAGGTGATCCTCGCCTACCGATCCCAGTGGCAGGTGGAGGACGGCTTCCGCCAGATGAAGGACCCCGATTGCGGATTTCGGAGGAATTCGTACACCGGTTTCGGTCGATTCCGTACACCTGTTTCGGCGTTTTCGTACACCTGGTGAAGGGGCTGTCGCAGCCATTGGCGTGACGTAGGCCATCTCGTAACGCTCCACGGACCGACGTGTTCGAGGAGTGAACGTGCCAAGACCCCGCGTCCCCATGCGCAAGATCCGCGACGTCATCCGTCTCGCCCTCGGCGAGGGGCTCTCGCTCCGCCAGGTCGGGCTCTCCCTCGAGCTCCCGTTCACCACCGTCGGTGACCACGTCCGGCGCGCCATCGCGGCCGGGCTGTCCTGGCCGTTGCCCGAGGACCTCTCCGACCACGACCTCGAGCAGCTGCTGTTCCCGCCGCCGGCGCCCTCCAACGTCACCCGGCCGATGCCGGACTTCGCCTATGTGCACCGGGAGCTGCGGCGCAAGGGGGTGACGCTCGAGCTTCTCTGGATCGAATACCGCGAGCAGCACCCCGACGGCTATGGCTACACCCAGTTCGTCCACCACTACCGCGCTTTCAAAGGCCACGTGGACGTCGTCATGCGTCAGGTGCACCGCGCCGGGGAGAAGCTCTTCGTCGACTTTCCCGGCATGAAGATCCCGATCCATGACCGCAGGTCCGGCGAGGTCGTCCTCCATGCCGAGCTGTTCGTCGCGGTGGCCGGTGCGTCGAGCTACCTGTTCGCGGAGGCACTTCCCTCCCAGGAGCTGATGCACTGGGTGAGCGCCCATGTGCACGCCTTCGAGGCGATGGGGGGCTGCCACGAGATCGTGGTCTGCGACAACCTCCGCTCGGGGATCACCCGGCCGCACCGCTACGAGCCCGACGTGAACGCCACCTATCAGGAGATGGCCGCCCACTACGGGGTCGCCGTCATCCCGACGCGCACCTACAAGCCCCGTGACAAGGCCAAGGTCGAGGCGGGGGTGCTGCTCGCGGAGCGCTGGATCATCGCCCGGCTGCGCCATCGCCGCTTCACCTCCCTCGCCGAGGCGAACGCAGCGATCCGCCAGTGCGTCGCTTTGATCAACGCCCGCCCGTTCAAGAAGATGGAGGGCTCGAGAGCCGAGCTGTTCGAAAAGCTCGACCGCCCGGCGCTCAAGCCCCTTCCCCCCACCCGCTACGAGTTCGCGACCTGGAAGCACGCCAAGGTCAACATCGACTACCACGTCGAGCTCGACCGGCACTACTACTCCGTGCCCCACCAGCTCGTCGGCAAGGTCGTCGATCTGCGCTGCACCGCCTCGGTGCTCGAGGTCCTCTTCAGCGCGAAGCGCGTCGCCTCGTGGCCGCGCTCAACGGATCGCGGTGGCTTCTCGACCGACCCCGCGCACATGCCCGAGTCGCACCGCCGCTACGCGAAGTGGACGCCGAGCCGCATCGTCGCCTGGGCGAAGGCGACCGGGCCCTCGACCGCGGCGCTCGTCGAGGAGATCCTCGCCTCGCGACCCCATCCCGAGCAGGGCTTCCGCTCCGCCCTCGGGATCATCCGCCTCGGCGAGCGCCACGGCGCCTCCCGCGTCGAGGCGGCCTGTGCCCGGGCGCTGCATCTGCGCTCCTACTCCTACCGCAGCGTCGCCTCGATCCTCGATCACCGCCTCGACGAGCAGCCGCTGCCCGAGTCCCGTCCGCTTCCTCCCCATCCCCGGCACCGCAACGTGCGCGGGGCGAACTACTACGCCTGAGAGAAAGGAAGATCATGCTGACGAGCACCACCATCGAGGGGCTGAGGACCCTCCGCCTGCACGCGATGGCCCAGGGCGTCGCCGACCAGCGCGAGCAGCTCGACTACGCCGAGCTCTCCTTCGAGGAGCGGCTCGGGCTGCTCGTCGACCGCGAGCTCCTCGCCCGGGACAACCGACGTCTCCAGCGCCTGTTGAAGACCGCGAAGCTGAGGCTCCCCGCCGCGATCGAGGAGCTCGACTACTCCCGGCCGCGCGGTCTCGACCGCCACGTAATCTTGCAGCTCGGCGAGTCGCACTGGGTGAAGGAGCGCCAGGTCGTGCTCATCGTCGGGCCGACCGGCGTCGGGAAAACCTTCCTCGCCTGCGCACTCGCCCAGGCCGCGATCCGCCACGGCCACTCCGCGCTCTATCTCCGCGCACCGCGCATGTTCGACGAGCTCGCGATCGCACGCGCCGACGGCCGCCTCGCCCGGCTGATGGCGAGCTGGGCGCGCATCGATGTCCTGCTCGTCGACGACTTCCTCATCCGACCGCTGAGCACGGATCAGGCCGCGACCTGCTCGAGATCGTCGAGGACCGCGCGCAACAACGCGCGACGATCCTCACGAGCCAGCTGCCGGTCGCCAACTGGCACGAGGCCCTCGGCGACCCCACCATCGCGGACGCCGTCTTGGACCGACTGCTCGAGCGCGCCAACCGTCTCGAGCTCGTCGGCGACTCGATGCGGCGAAGCGATGCCCCCACCAAGTCCCGCGACACGAAGTGACCACGCCGTGACCGCCACAACGCGCGCGCCGGATTCGACCGCCGCGCGAGATCACCACAGACTGTCGACCAAGCACCGGGAAGGAGGTGAGCTCCGGGGTTAGCCAGATCCGTCGGCCGCTACGCGGCCTCCGACACCTCGCGTTCGAAAACTCCGATCTGGGTGTACGGAATCTCCGAAATGCGCACCCCGATTGCGTGGCGGTGGCTCCCATGTTCCACTGGACCGACCAGAAGATCGCCGTGCACCTGTTCTGCTGCGTGCTCGCGCTCAGCGTGCTGCGCCTCATGGTGCGCGAGGTCCGCACGGAGGGGCTCGTGATGAGTGCCTGCGACGTGCTTTGCGAGCTCGGCCGGATCGAGGAGACCGTGCTCGTCTACCCCTCGACGGGAGGACGTCCCCGGGCCCGGCGGATGCTCACGGAGATGAGTCCCACCCAGGAGCGGCTCTTCGGCCTCTTCGAGCTCGAGGCCTTCGCACCGTCCGCTTAGGTAATACGCGCCGAGCGCTCCTGCACCGCCTCAGAGCAGGGACAACAGCGATCGGCTCGGGGAGATCCCGGAAACTCCCGCTAGGGACAGACTCGGGATGCCGCAGAATCCTCGCTCCCCATGGGCCATGTTCTCGAAGCGGTCGCCACAGGCCGTCAAGCCTGCCTATTCGGCAACTTCGGTGAGCCACGCGGCTGGGATCAGCTTGCGCCCATCCCTCCAGTTCTCGACGATCGACTCCTGGAACCAGTCTTCAGCGAGGAATGCGTGGTCACAGACAACGACTTGGAGCGTAGGAGCTAACTCATCGACCACGTCCTTGATGAGCTGGAAGAGGGCTCGAACGGCGACTCGGTCGACATCGGTCACCGGTTCTCCGGACCACTCAGTGGTATCAGACGGGTAGTACGCCTGAGTCGGCTGATCAAGCATCAGGAACTGCGGTACCGGGCGCGCTTGCTCTCGAAAGTACTTATGCAATGCCAGATGTGTCACGAGGTGGTAGCCGATCCAGTTCGCTGCACTACCGATCCGGTTGAGGGCGGCTGGACCCTCAGGCGTATCCGCGACAACGGTCAGCCGACGAAGATCAAGTCGTACTCGGTCGCCACTGTGTTCCAACCCAAGTCGCTGCGCCCAATCGGTCATATCGCTACCGATCACGCCGAGACGGGTCGTGAGCTGCTCTCGTTCCTCGTCGGGATCGAGCAGTGCCTCTAACCGCGCGACCTCGCCACGCCGAAACTCAACTGCGTCTCGCAAGCGCGAGAGATGATCATCTTCCGCTAGCTCGGTCGTGTCGAGGTATTGCTGGATACGGCCTTGCAGGAATGTCTGCTGCGCCGCTGCTTGTCGGGCATCCTGGACCGTCCGCTGATCGGCTCGGAAGGACTGGATTGCATCGTCAATAGACCGGACGCTCTGTCGAAGCTCCTCGGTGCGCGACGAAATTGCCTCGAGTGCCTCGCGCCGACGAGGTCGCAGTGCATCGAGTCCTCCGATTCTGCTCCGCAGGTCCGCAGCAGCTTGGCGCAGCTCCGCGATATGTGGATCTTCCTCAGGGAGACTTGAACCGCACACAGGACAAGTCGTCGCGTCACCGTCATCGTCACCGAGAAGTTCAAGACTTCGTAGGCGGCTCAACTGCTGACCGACCACAGCTTCATATCCCGCTTCGTCTGAATCGAGACTCTCGAGGAGTGCCCGTTCCTCGCCGGCACTTCGGAGCTGACTTCGGAGCTCATCTCGCTGTCTGAGATAGACGGCGAGCTGCGCCGCATCTACATCGTCCCGCGGTACATCCGAAGGTGCATAGCTCGCAGCGACGCGCAGAGCCTCGAGCCCTTCCACCGTTCCAGCACCAGGATCAACTTGCATTAATCCAGCCGTAAGGGCTTGCGTGATCAGTGAGCGGAGGGTTACCTCCATCGAGGCATTGGCGTCCTCGGCACTTCGTAGCTCCTGCTCTGCACTGCGCAGCTCCCGACGGGCGATGGTGAGGCGCTGCCGCTGAATTGCTTGGTCCCTAGGGACGGCTCCAAGAAAGTACGGCATGGTGTCCTGAATCGCGCGGCTGATTCCCTCTTCGCCTTGGCGGTGGAAGAGCAGGTCGCGGTTCGCGATTTCATTTTGGCGCTGCAAACACAGGAAGACGGCGTGGCCGAGGTTGGCCTCAAGGGGGGCGCGAAGGGCATTTGCTCCTGGATTGCCGACGTTCTCATCGATCCCGATCATCCTCCCCAGTTCCTCACGGACCGTGTCCGAATCCGCGTTCGGCTGGAGGTTCACGAGGGGAATCGTCTCAATGTCCGCCCCGAACTCCAACATCGCTCGGGAAGTCGAGGCCTGCCCCGCTCGAGGGGCTGGCCTCCCGACAAAGGCGCGGGTCGTGGGTAGCTCGAGCAACAGGCCGTACCAGACAACGGATTCGGTGATCGGTCCTACCGGCATCACCAACGTGTTGCGACCCAAGCAGAACTCAACGATGTCGAGCAATGCGCTCTTTCCCGTCGCGGAGTCGCCGGTGATGACATTCAGACCATCGTGGAATGAAATGACGCGAACGTCCCCGGCCGCGTTGTAGAGATGAACTGCCAATAGCTTCATCTCGAAGCCTAAGGAGACACACCGAATAGAACGAACGGTGTGCTCGGCAGCTCACTGTGAGCGGCACTTATCCCTTGACAGTAGGTATCCCCTCGTGGTAGGTTATTTGTATGGCCCCAGCGGATCGCAACAACCCCAAGAAGTCCCAGGTCAGCGATGCGACCTACACAATCATGGACTTCATGCGTCAGTTCCCCGACGACGCCGCGTGCCTCGACTACCTGTGGCGCCGCCACTACGCGACGGCCGATGGTCAGCACGCTCAATGCCCGAAATGCGAAGAGGTCCGCAAGTTCCACCGCGTGGCGAGTCGCCCGTCCTACTCGTGCGACTCGTGCGGCCACCACATTCACCCGACCGCCAACACGATCATGCACAAGTCCTCGTCGTCCCTGCACCTGTGGTTCCACGCCATCTTCCTGATGGCTTCGACCCGAATGGGCATCTCTGCCAAGCAGCTCGAAAGGGAGCTGGGCGTTACGTATAAGACGGCCTGGAGGATGTTTACGAAGATCCGCAACGAACTCATGATCGAAGATGGTGATCGCCCGTTGAGCGGCACTGTTGAAGTCGATGAGACGTACGTTGGCGGGAAGCCCCACCAGTCCGACCGTGCGCAGTGGGACGGTTTGCCCACCTCGACCGAGCGCCGTCAGGCCGCTCAGGCATGGGGGCGAAACAACAAGACGACCGTTTTTGGCATGGTCGAGCGTGGTGGCAGCGTTGTGTCGAGCGTCGTTCCTAACCGCCCACAGACCGCGATCATGGGCAAGATCTCCGCCCACGTCGAACCCTCCACGGTCATTTACACCGACGAGGCACGGCTGTACGACCGTCTCCCCCAGGCGGGCTACACCCACGAAACGGTCAACCACTCGGCTCGCATCTACGTGTCGGGCGACGTTCACACGAACACCATCGAAGGCTTCTGGTCGCTGGTGAAGTGCGGCATCCTCGGCACATATCGCCATGTCTCCCCGCAGTGGCTCCAGGGCTACCTGAACGAGTACGCGTGGCGCTACAACCGTCGCGAGCATGGTTTCCCGATGTTCCTTAGCCTTCTGGCTCAGATTCAGCCTGGGGCGTAATCCGGGTCGCACGGCGAAGCGCATCCTCCATATCGGTAGGCCCGAATGTCTCCGCTTGAGGTTCGATGCCTGCGGGCGTCACTTGCGGGAAGACTTTGAGCTCTCTAGCGTCAGCTTCCCGTCGGTCTTTCACGATGTCCTCCGTGGTAAGTGCGTCGATGATGTAATGAGCTGGCAACATCAAGCCCACGCCATAACGCGAGTGCGGCGTGTCGTCGTCCTCCTGCGGTGCATCCGTCAGATGAGCCGTGAACATGCCGACAAACATGGCGTGCCACCCCATACGCCCGTATTTCTTCCCCTCGGGTAGAAACGACGGCGGGTGCGGATCGGGTTCAATCTCTGGCACCGGGAGCTCTAGAAAGCACGGGGAGCCGCTAAATCCTCCGTATGAGCGGCAATCGACCAAATGAGTTTCGTACTGCCAGCCACCTTGAAATTTAATGCCCGTCTGGTTCGGAGCGCCGATTGTGCCTGAGCGGACCATTGTCCGATTCAGTGGAGCAAGCAACCCAATGTAGAGCACCGACATACCAGGATTGGGGGACCGAACGACATTCCATTCCTCGTTAGGGTTGAGAGGCAACGCAAGCACGTTCATGTAGTCGGGCCGTGGTGAAGGAGCAATCGCTACGTCTACGCCGGCCAGCGGTGCGTCCCAGTTGTTCGCGGGCAGCGGCGGGTAGAACTCCCCCGTGAAGGCGTCGCAATACTGAACCTCAACGTTGTTCTGGCCGACGACGACGTGAGCCGCCGTGACGAGGTAGTGGTAGGCGATCTCGGGTCGCGCCTCGCCCGGAACGGCAACGACGAATCCGGTCCCAATCGGTCCGCGACAGGTGATCTGGGGATCCTCTTGCGACTTCCGATCGCCGATGACCCTGACGGCGCAGTGGGCCATCGCAAGGTTGAGCGGCATCGGCAGCACTCCCGTCTGACGCGCCCACCGCGGGCGGTCCCACGGACCCCAAGCGTAGGTCACGGCGTACCTGCCGCGAAGGGATAAGTGCCCTGTGAGCGAACCAGCGCCCCACGAGGGACGCCGAACGGATGAGCTCGTTGAGCTCTCCGTCTTGTGGGGAATCGGATATCGCCGCGCTTCGCAGATGTCCGCCTTCAAGGTCGACTGCGCCCGTGCGTAGTCCGAGCCTCAAACCCTCCCCGACGAATCGCCGCATTGCACTTGCCCGCCGAGGGAATCCAATGCGAAGCAGCGGATGCCGGGTCACCCAAGTCGACAAGTGCGTTCTCGTGTCTCGCGGAAGCTCCATCCTTGTGGGCTTGTGAAGAACAATCGGCGGTACGAGGAACGCCATCGGCCACGGTGCCGGTCTGCCCGCCTCGCGTTCGTAGGCTGCAGCAAACCGGGCCAGGATCACTGCGACGAGCGCTGGATTCAGAAAGCACGCCTCGACTCGAGGGCGATCCGGCCAATCACTCATGGCTGCGAGCCGAGCAACAAGTCGTCAAGCTTTTGGCGGAATTCTGGATGCCATCCGATTGAACTGTCGTCCGCAAGTTGATGGAGCTTCCCCCGAAAGAAGAAGGGCTCGCTGTACCGCTCGCGGATGCGTATCCAGACCATGTCCTCGGCCCGGCGCAGAACCTCGCGTCCAGCTTCGATCTTCGCGGAATCGTCTGCATCAGGAGGAAGGTGCTGCTCGATCCAGGCGAATATCCGGCTCCACTCGTCCTTCAGGTCGGCCTCGAATCGTTCGACCTCATCGAACCCGACGAGATTCTCCTCGATCCATCTGGCGCTCTGCGTCACGGCGCGAAAGTAATTCTGGATCGCCATTTGCAACACAGCTGGCGGAGCCTCGATCCACGCGAGCTGGTGAACGAAGGGACTGTTTTCGTAATCGGCCACCGTCTCAAGATCGAAGTCCGAACGGTTGACGAGCGTCGGCAGATTGTCGGACGTGAACTTGTCCCGGAGATCATCGATGAACGCCCGAAGCTCAAGTCCACTGACGCTGTGCTTTGCCCGCTGAAGTAGGTGCACGACACATTGGTGCCACCACCCCCACACGAGTTCGATGAAGGTCTCCTCATGGCCCACCGGAAGGACGAGGTGAAGTTCTCTTCGAAGAGCGTCTGGCAGATCCGCGATCGTCGCCGATCCGTCCATCACGCGCATCCTGCCGACGAACACGGCGCGTGCAGAAGTATCGAGGGCCAAGAATCTGGAGCGGGCGGCAGCAGTCTCTACCGAGGCAGAGTCGGCTGCTGCTGCCTCTAGGAGACGCAAAGCAACTCGCCAATCGGGTTGCGGACCGCTCAGAGCGCTCGCTGCAGTGCCGACTGCGGCAATGTCAGTCGTAACAAGAGTCAAGGTTGGACCTGCGATGTCGCCCGGTGGGTGGGTGTCCATCCAAGACGCAATGGTTCGCCACACGTCCGGGCTCATGTCGCTAAGACTCGCCCTGGCCTCAAGATGGTGTTTCGTCTGGATGAGCTCAACCGGGGATCCGTCGACCTCCCATGACACGTCATCCAGCAGCTCGAGCAGGACTTCGCAGTCCGGCTGGTATCGCGAACGGGTCACGAGTTCAACAAGGGGCCACTGGCACTGATAGAGGTAACCCAGCGCAGACGCAGCCGCGTCGTGGCCTTGATTCGTCACGACCTGACCCAAGGCTTCACGGCCTCAGCCTAGTTAGGTGGAGCGACAACGGAAGGGTTCCGCGGGACCTTCGCTGCGTAGGAGTCTCGAAACGCCGATCGACGACCGAGCCGGCGCGGCTCCAGGCGAGGAGCAAGTCTGCGAGAACGCGACCAGGCGAGTCACGAACGCGCAAGCGCGCCCTCCTCGGTCGCGACGCCCTGGCTGGGCGCTCCGGCTTCAAGGACGGGCTTGCGGCCCTGGCTATCTGCACCGGTTGTGCAGTGCCGGGACAAGAAAGATGATAACGAACGATTTGAGCAGGTGAACGAGCCATCGATTACCTCTGTAGCGGATAATGACTTTGGTAGCAGCCAGAGATCGATAGCCTCTGCACATGGCACGAGAGGCAGTTGCAGCAGTATTACGTCGAGATTGCTGCTGCCACGGTGGCGAGCAATTTCCGCAGGCCACCGCCACATATGCCGCACTGTCACTTCGTCAACTGAGCACCCCCCGCACACCCGTACGTCCGGCAACCCGAGTCACACCGCTGCAAAGGTAGAGAACTTTGGCGAGAGCTGCGACACTTGGACCGAACGACGGCTCGAAGCTCTATCTCGACCGGGTCCTTCAGCTATCGAAGCGGAAGTCCGGCATTCAGCTCCCAATCGGATTCGTCCGTTCAGCGTGGCAGCCGCGCTCCTATGTGTCTCCCTCGAGCGCATCGACCGCCGAGCCGGTCGTCACGCCGCTCGTAGCGATGCTCCGCGGTGGCCACGGTGGCGAAGTGAGGCTCAAGCTCTACCTCTCGATCACGCTGCTCGCTGCCCACCCACCCTTCGACATCTCCAGACCCATCGCTGGGCGCTCCTGGGCGACGATGCTCGGACTGCCCGACCCCGAGGGAAATGGGGCCCGCCGGATCGCGGATGCGCTCGTGTGGCTCGATCAACACCGGTACATCGCGCTTCAACGCCGACCCGGGATGCCGCCGGTCATCGTCTTGCGGAATCCGCTTGGGGACGGGTCGGACTACGCGCGCCCCACCATGCCCTATGTCGGATTGCGAGTCGGATACTGGCAACAGCAGTGGATCACCGCGCTCTCCGGAACCGCGACGGCACTGCTCCTCGTTTTGATCGACCTCACGCACGGGAAGGGCCGATATCGGACTCAGTCGGTCAGCGCCGAGCAGCGGCGCCAGTACGCGCTGTCCGCGGACTCGTGGGCACGCGCGAGCAAGGAGCTCGTACGGCTCGGACTCCTGGAGACGGGCCGTGGCGCGAGCGGGAGGGACCTCGAGTGGCGACGCGCCCGCACGACCTACACCCTGCTCGAGGAACGCCTCGACGAGCCACCGCCGATGGTAGAGCTCGAGTGAGCGCGCCTCGCGACAGAAGCTGCGGCGAGTAGTGGGACGGATCACCTTCTTCGTGCAGCGGGCGTCAACAGCGCTCGTGAACGCCACTTACCGTTTCGGTGAGTGGGCCTCGCACGATGCGAGCACCGTACGCGGCAGAGTCGCCCGACGCGTACTCCGTCGGCTCATGGTGCCGTTGCGACCAGGTGATCGATCGGCGACACGCAAGATCAAAGGGGCCGCTTTCAACGCCCACAACTATGGGCACGCCGTCCATCGGGCGAAACAGACGAGCAATCAGCTCCTCATGCGACATACGCCACCGGCAGATGAGCACGTCCGGTTCACCAGTATCTGGATGGTGGAACTGTTGACGCCCTCGACGGTCGACCCGTTTCTGCGATCGCTTCGAAAGCGGAGGATTCGTCCCGAGCGGACAGACCTCGCCGACTGGATGATCGACATTCGTGGTCGTGCTCCGTTCGAGGGCACACAAGGCCTCGGCACCTACACCCGGACCGGTTCGAAGGGTCCACTTCGGCGAACGGAGAGGGCACGAGACCTTCCGAAGGAGTTCTCGGAGGTGGGCCTCCAGATGGTGAGCGTCACGCGCACCATTACGGCGATCGTCGCCCGCTTTGTACTCACCGACGAGGAAGCAGGTGGTCTCGAACGCATCTTGCGAACTGCGCCGCGCGCCCGAGTAGTTCGCGAGCGAGGGGGAGCGATCGGAGAGACCTTTCCCGAGACGATCAAGGCCCGAGACGTCCTCCACTACCAACGAAGGATTCGCGAGGTGGGCCGGCGTTGGCTGCGGCGCCGCGTGATAGGGCTGTTCGGCACGGGCCTCGTCGGTGGGGCGGTTCCGACCGCGGAGCTTTTCCTGGTCGACGACGAGATGCCGCTCCAGGGTGACTACCTTTCCGCCAACGCGCAGTGGCTACGCACCGCACATCTTGACGGCGTCATGGGTGACACTTGGATCGCGACAGACCCTGTCGGGCTCCGTGCGATGGTCCCGACAGGACTCGAGACCCTCGAGGTGCGTCACGCGCTCGTCCTCGCGGGATCGCGGCGACATCTCGCTCACTGGAGTTCGGCACGAGCCGCAGCAGTGGGGCCCGGGGCGGTGCGATTGGACCCGCTCGTGGACTTCGATATGGACACGCTCGCAGCCAAGTGGGCCCTTCGTTCGCTGTTTGAGGGATGGGAGGCACAAAGCGCATTCACTCGAGACGCGTCGCCGCGCGCCTGGCGGCGACGCGACTCCGCGGACAGTCTCGACGATCTCCAGGAGTTTCTTCGTACTGTTGCGATCGACGTTGAGGTCTCAGCCGACGAGCTACATGACCTCTTTGGGGCCGATTTTCCCTTCGCTGTGGACTTTCCACGGTTCCTGCCGGCACCTACGCGGCTCCCCCGCCCTCGCGCCAACACGCTTGCCGGCGCGTTTCAAGGCGAATACCGCCCTCGGGCCGAACGGCTCCGGCGTTCGGTCGACCGTCTCTCGGAGACGCTCGAGGCGATCGGGAGCGTGGCTGCGGCGGCGGCTGGCATACGACTACAGAGGCGAACCTTCGTGATCGCGGTCGTGTCGGCGGCAGTCGCGATCGCGAGCATCGTCATCGCCATTCGAGGTCACTAGAAAATACCGATTACGTGGCCGATTGGTCTCGCTTTCCGCACATCCCGGCGTGGATTTCATGACATGACGCCGTAGGCGCTGTGTGGCACCTCGAGGAGATCGAGCACCTGGGCCTGGAGGTGCGTCAGCTCGGGAGCGAAGGTCTGCACGATCCGTTTGTTGCTGACGAGCTCGTGGCGGGCGAGGCCGCTGAAGATCTCGAAGATCCGCGGTGCGCACGGCGCGCCGCACTCGCGGTCTTCGGGGTAGAGGGGGATCGATGCGGTGCCGCTCGCGGCCATGGCGCGTCGGATCTGGCGCTCGACGAGCGCCTGAACGAGGAGCGCGACGAAGTGGCAGCACAAGAGTCCCTCGATGCGCGCCACGTCCTTCAAGAAGACGGGGGCGACGAGCTGGACGCCCTTCAGCTGTGCATGGCGCCGCTCGAGGTGCGGCTGGTACTTGTAGGCGGCGAGAACCTCGGCGTCGCTCAGGCCGGTGTCGTTGGTGACGAGCGGGAAGCAACCGTCGGACTTGGCGTCGTAGGCGACGAGCGCGGTGTCCACCTTCCAGGTGAGCGTGAAGCGGGTGCGGGTGGTCCTGCGGTAGCGGGTCTCCTCTCCTGGCCGCCCCCGGCGCTCCTGGCGAAAGGATTCCTCCTCGTGCTCTTGCACCGCGACGCTCACCCAGCGCGCGGCGTTCGCCGATGCGATCTCGCGCGCTGCGGCGGCCTCGACCGCCGTGCGCGTGTGCCAGCGTGACTTCGGCGAGGACACCCGAGCGGCGAGATCCGAGAGGGCGCTGACCGCCCGCTGGATGCGCGACTGGCGGGAGTCGGCGTCGAGGGCGGCCTCGAGGCTCGAGTGGACCCACACGATGCGGTGGCCCTCGGCCGAAGGGACCGGCGAGGGCGTGGTCCTCCAGAGGTTGTCGGCCTCGCCAGGCCGGCGCGACGGCCGGCGGGCAGCCTCTGCCCAGGTGGGGCTGTGGTCCTGGATCCAGGACCGGAAGAAGGCGTCCTCCTTGCGTGTCCGGGGGAGCACGGTGACGAACCGCCCGCCGTGTCCGGCGATGTGGGCCATCGCCTCACGGTTGGCGAGCTTGGTGTCGGCCACGTAGAGGAAGTCGGTCCGCCCGAGCAGCTTGACGAGGGCGTCCCAGGTGGGGACGTGGGTGGTGTCGTCGTTGGTGGCGCCGCCCTCGACGCGGTAGGCGACCGGCACCGCCCCGTCGGCGGAGACGGTGAGGATCCACACCAGCTGCTTGAGATCGGCGCGGTGGTCCTTGTTGTGGCCGAAGGCGATCGGCGCGGTCGCCTTGCCGCCCCGGACAGCCCCGGTCGCCGAGCGGTAGGCGCCCGAGAAGGTGACCGACGTCGAGTCGTTGTGCAGCTCGGCGCAGTCGACCTCGAACTCGGCGACGGCCCGCAGCACGAGCGCCGTCATGAGGCTCGCGCGATCGGCGTCGAACAAGCGAAGCAGGGCTCTGCCGACCCGGTCGTCGTTCAGCAGGGACGCCTCGCCGGGGCCGAGCCCGAGCACCGACGGGCTGAAGGGAGCCGCCCACTCGCCGAGCGCGTAGACGGGCTCTCGGTGGAGCACCAGGTTGCGCACCACGACCCCGAGGGCGACGGCCGGCGCCAGCTTCATGCGGCGATCCTCGTGGGGCACGTAGCGCTCGAAGAGCTCGGCCACCGAGAGACGCCTCAGGAAGTGGTTGACGATCGGCATGGCGCCCAGCAGCTCGGAGCGAAGCTCGAACCTCTCGCCACCCCCATCTCTCGTTGCGGGCATGTCCTACACCGTATACAGTGCAGGACATGAGGTGGTGGATGCTCAGGGTGGCGAAGCTCCGATGAGCGAAGGCGCTGACCGCCGGGTTCGCCGAGCGCGTGCGCGGCTCCTCGCCTTCCTCGAACAGAACGACCACGTCTTGCCCGGCAGCGTCGTCGAGCGCTCGCTGCGCTGCGGAAAGGCGAACTGCCGTTGCCACGCGGAGCCGCCTGTCCTCCACGGGCCCTACGTGCAGTGGAGCTACACCCGCGCCAACAAGCGGTTCACCCGCTGGCTCACCGCCGAGCAGAACGAGCGCTATCGCCCCCGGATCGAGGCCGGACGCCAGCTACGAGACCTCGTCGCCGAGCTCGAGGCCCTCGAGATCAGCGCAACGGAGCAAGCCGAGGGCTGGGACGCGTAATCACGTTCGGGATGTGCGGAAAGCGAGATTGGTCGGTTCGTCTCTGCGCTTAGGCCGACTCCAGGATGCCAGGCAGCAGCTGCGGCGCATCGAGAATCACGGTATTCATGCGATCGTCGAAGTGAGCCGATCGAAGCTGATTCGCCCTGTGCTGCTCAGTCACAACAACGTCACAGTACGGAACGGCAAGACTCATGGCATCGATGTCGATGATGTCGTTCGATCTCCACCTGGTCTGGCGGTTTCGGTGGGCGGCTCGCTTAAGTTCGGTGGAGACTTCGCTCGACGGCATCGATCGGACCAGACGCCGCGCACGGTCGCGATCAGCCTCGAGGAATTCGAATCCCAACGACCGCCAGGTCAGTGCGTCGAACAGCATGTCAAACAGCTCAATGACGAGCTCTCTGGCGAGGATGACGTCCCGGATTCTGCCTCGCCGCCACTTCGGGCCATCGTCAAATCGCTTCGCTTGTTCAGCTTCCTCAAGCGCTCGCTGCTCGGCCACGCGCAACCCCGCATAGGGATCCCAGCCTTTCTCCTTGAGCGCTGGGATTTCATCGTCTTTGGGCCCCGCCAGGATCCGCCGCTCCGCTGTGGTGGTGAGCAGACGGAAGCGCGCAGCGCGTCCCCGTCTAGTTCGTCCGTGAGGTCTTCCTCGTCCGATCGAAGGCGCCAACCAACGCGACCAAACGCCCATGCCGATCCGAAACCGAGCAAGGGGAGTGGTGCTAGCAACCCATCGGTTGGGCCAACAAGGTCGCTGAGGCTCCGGTCGAGTTCCATTCGCATGATTGACGGCCGGCTGAGGATCGTCGTCAAACCCGACAGCTCCCACATCACCTCAGCAAGGTGTGCACGCTGAGATTCGCTACGAATCTTCGCCATCTCGACGTAGTGAGCATCGGATATGGGAAAGACCGCGGCCCCCGACCGCTTTGCCGCGCGACACGCTGCCAAGGCTTCGACATAGCGCTCGCCATCGGCGCGACCCGCGTTTGCCCGAGAAAGACCGATCCAGTGGTTCAGGTCGAGGTAGCACACGAGTGGCCGCTCCGGTCGCTCGACGAGCGACTTGGGCCAGAGCAGTTGCGGCAGCTGCCCATCCGCCGGGTCCACGCCGCGCCGTCGTCGCCCTGGTTGAATGGCATTGTCTCGGTCAGCGGTCTCTTCGGTCGAGGCAGTCGGCTGATCCACCATGAACTGATTCTTCCAGCCCGGTGTATTGCACTCCGATAGGAAGCTCGGCGTGGAATGCTCACGAGCATCGTTCGTGATAGGACCGCGCCATGAGGCGCATTGGGGTTCTCCTCGCTCGAGTTGCCCCAACGCACGCACTGATCGAGATTCATCCAGATGCCGACGCAGCCCCGCCGGCTGTCGGCAGCACATTGGTGTTGTCTCCTGGTGGCGAGGACGAGGAAGCCGTCAAGGTGTTGGCGAGCAGCGATGTCGGTCAGCACTGGCGGGTCCACGTAGTGCGGTCGCGTAACGCGGAGTACCACGACGCGCTGACGCCTGTCGAAGCGATGTAGTCGCGATGACCCGGGCAGCCCACCGAGATGGCGACTTGTCGCGTCGACAGGCCCCTGAACTGGACCGTCGACGTTCGCGTCGACGGTCAGGTGTGCTGCCAATTCGGGCGGAGGATCCTGTCCCGATAATTCGTCGTGATCTCGCTCCCTTAGGTCACCTCGGAGACGGAATGCGGATGCTCGCCGGCGGCAGAGTCCCGTGCAGCAGCAGCGCCCGGCCCCGCTTCATCTGACGGAGCACCGTCGGCGGCGTGAGCGGCACCGTCGCGACCGTCTCCCGATCTCCGGAGCCGTTCCACCCTCCGCCGAGATACGAGGGCAAATGCTCCTCGCCGGTGAGCCGCCCGAGGTAGTCAAGACCAGCCGAGTCGCTCATCCCTGGCAGGAAGACCTTGGTGAGGTGGTTCGTGAGGATTGCCTGGCCGTGCTTGCCATAAGCGGCGTCGATCTGGCTGAGCGATTGCCAGACCGTCACGAGCTGCACGCCTGCACCCGCGAGCGTCGCCACCCACGACGCGAGCTGCTCGGGTCGGAGCGTCGCGGCCTCATCGATCACGACGAGAAGCGGCGGATCGATCGGACGGTTCGTCCGGACGAAGCGATCAAAGACCTGCGCAACGAGATCGTTCAACAGCCCGCCGAGGACGGGGCGGAGCCGGTCCTGGTCGGCGAGCGGGATCGCGACGTAAAGCGAGTGCGCTCCAGACAAGAGCCACTCGGCACTCACCGTCGTGTCCACCGCGGTCGCTGCGACGACCGGATTCACCCACGGCCAGACGACGGTGCGCGCCGTCGTGTAGACCGACGACACCGTCCGGTGGTCGTTCCGCCACAGCCCTTCGAGGGTCTGGGCCACGAACGCGGCGACGACCTTCCTCTGCGGATCGGCGTCGCTCCGCAACGCTCGGAGGAGCGGCGCGACCTCCCCCGCCGCTCCGTCGGTCGGCGTGTCGACCGAAACGATCCAGCGCACCACATCCGCGAAGGTCCGGCCCTCGGTGTTTGCGGCGAGCGCCATCAGTCCCGCGATCAGGCTCTCAGCCATGTCGTTCCAGAACTGTCCCGCGCTCACGCCCGCCACGTCGCGCGGCGCGGCCTCGACGAGGGCACGCGCCGCGCGCATCGCGCCATCGGTCGTCACTGCCCCGCTGAGCGGGCTCCACCGCGCGCGCTCCATCCCCGTGACGCCCGCAGGGTCGAAGACCTTCACGTCGCCAAGCGCGCTCCGCGCGTCGATCGTCGCGTCGAGCACGTCCGTCTTCAGCGAGAGCAGGATCGCCGGCCCGTCCCACCGCGCGATACCGGCGTTCGCCATCAACGTCTTGCCACTCCGTGACGGCCCGACGATCGCGACAGCTCCGGTCCCCGTGGTCCGTCCGCGATGATGCAGCGTCCACGGCGGCTCGGTCGCGAGGTAGTGCCAGCCGACCTTGCCGAGGAGGAACTGACCGTGCAGCGGCAACCGCGCGAAAAGGGATCGGAGCTCATGGGTCTTCGCGAACCGTCCCTCCGCGACGACACCAGCGCGCGTACGACGGTCGAGACTCGTGCGCTTCGAGTCGCGGGGAGCCGACCGCACGTGGCCGATGCCGAACATCACCGCGAGGAACAGCACGCTTGGCGCGCCGACCTCCAGGAGGATCGCGCACCAGTACTGCTTTGCGTCAGGAAGCTCGGTGTCGAACGGCGCGGGCCACGCTCTGGCGGGGTCGCTGAAGTGCTTCGGCCAGTGGATGACCGCGTTCGCGACTGCGGCATCGGTCGCGCGGAAGAAGTGGCCGTGGAAGAGCCACATCGCGAGCTCGGCCGTCGACCAGATGAAGCCGAGGTTCAAGACGAAGAGGACGAGGATGATGATGAGCATCGCCTCCCCTGGTTCCATGAACTGCTTGGTGCCGTTGTTCATGAGAGGACTCCTTAGAGGTCGAGAACGGGTGGTTCGGTGTCGATCGCGGCGGTCTTCGCGCCGCTCCGCGCAATGGCGTCGGTGAAGGTGGAAAGCGGGTCTTGCTCCGGTACTCGCCCGTGGTGCTCCTCGCGAACCGTTGCCACGAAGAACAGCTCGTTGCGGAGCCGCCCACGGGTGAGCGCGGTGTACGCGGTCTCGTTCGTGAAGCTGTCGTCGCCGAGGACGAGCACCGTGTCGCAGGTGACGCCCTGGCCCTTGTGGACTGTCGTCGCGTAGCCATGGGTGAGGTGGCCGTCCTCGACGTAGGAGAAGGGCACTGCGACCTCGCGGCCATCCGCGAGCTGGACAATCAGCGTCTCGTCCGCGGCACCGATGAGGACGCCTCGATCGTTGTTCAGGAGCCCGAGGCGGTAGTCGTTGCGGTTGGCGAGCACCTCGTCGCCGATCGCGAAGCACCGGTCGTCCGTCGCGAAGACCTCCGGCCCGAGCTCTCCGTTCGCGAGCCGCAGCTCGCGGGCACGCTCGTTCAGGTCGGCGACCGCGGCACGGCGACCCGCGATCATCAGTACGTCCTCGCCACGTGCGCGAGCCGCATGCCACTCCCCGACAAGCCCGTCGCGGAGCCGGTCCGCGTTCTCCGCGGTCGTCACCTCGCCGTGGCGGTCGAGACGCGCCATCGCGTTGACAACGAGCCCCCGCCGAAGCTCGGCCGCGACTTCACGCTCGACCGGGTCGCGCTGGCGCCGGTTCTCCGTCAGCTCGACGAAGCCGCGACGCGACGCGAGGCCCGCGAAGAGTCCGCCGGCGTCGATCTCGGGCAACTGGCGCGGGTCGCCGACGAGGACGACTTTCGCCCCGCTGGCCGATGCCTCCGCGACGATCGCGGCGAGGCGACGCGTGCCGAGCATCCCGGCCTCATCGACCACGAGCACGGTCCGCGCGTCGAGGCGCTCGCGGCCCTGGTCGATGCGCAGCAGGAGCCGGTCCGCCGTCTGGCTCTCGATCCCCGAGCCAGATCGCAGCTCGGCAGCCGCACGCGCCGCGAGGCTCGTCCCGATCACGCGATAGCCGGAGAACTCCCACGCATCACGGGCCGCGTCGAGGAGGAAGGTCTTGCCCGTCCCTGCCGGGCCGATCACGATGTCGAGCGCGCTCCCCGAACTGGTGATCGTCTCGACCGCCACTCGCTGGTCCGCACCGAGGGAGGGACGATCGGCCACCGCGGCAGCGACGGCTTTCGCGGACGCGAGGCCGCGCCCACTCCGGCTCCCGCTCGCCGCGAGCGCGACGGTCCGCTCCTCGAGGGCGAGAATCTCCGGTGTCGTCCAGCGGTCGGGGGCGAGCGGGATCGCTTGCTCGCTCGCGAGGAACTCGTCCGAACGCGCCTCGATCGCGTCGAGGGTCGCGCCCTGCGTCGCCGACTGCGAGACGGCACGCACGACGTCGCGCCGGGCAAACGTCGCGTCGTGCTCGGTGAGGCGACCAGCGATCTCGGCGTCGTCTGCGTCGATCACCGGAGAGCGGACGAGGCGGGGCAGCTCTTCGACGGAGAAGTCGAAGGGGCGCGGCGGATGCTGCCCATCGCTCGCGAAGTTCTGCCTCCGAGAGCCGCTCGGACTTCGCCTGCCGGGTGGCGAGCGTCGCGACCTGCGCGCCGCGTGCGCTCGTCGCGCCCTGGCGCTCCATCTCAGCCGTGATCTCGCGCCGTCGCGTGCTGAAGTGCCGACGGAGCTCCTTCGGGACCCCGGCGATGTCGGCGTGGCCGTTCTCGACCTCCTCGAAGAGGAGGCCGAGCGAGCGGGCAAGCTCGTCGCGAAGCACCGCCTGGTAGACGAAGCCCGCGGTGCGAGCGTGGCGATAGAGCGAGCGGGAGTCGAGCGCCGTCCAGCGACCGTCCGGGCCCCGGCTCATGTTCGCGACGAGCACGTGGGTGTGGAGCTGCGGGTCGCCTGCACGGCTCGTGCGATGGCGGAAACCCGCGGCAACGAACCCGTCGGCGTCGACGAGCTCAGCCCCCGCATGGCCGCGCCGTACTCGGCTGGCGTTCGATTCGAGGTAACCGATCGCCGCGTCGACGCCGCGATCGTGTGCCGCCACGATCCGCTCCGCGGTGTCCCGATCGGCGAGCGCCCAGGCGACCGAGATGCCCTTCGGCGAGGAGAGCGTGAGGTCGAAACCGGGGAGCGTCGCGACCGACTCCCGGCGTGCGAGACCCGTCCTCGGGTCGCGTCCGGCGAGTACCGCGCGGAGGTCGTCGCCGTCGACGACGCCCGCGAGAGCGAGCTCCACGGCGAGCCTTCCGGTCCAGCGACCGGGAGCCTCGCCGGGGTCGAGGTAGTAGTCCTCCCGGCCCTCGATGACCTCGGAGAGGTAGTACGTCTCCTGGTCCTTCGCGAGCCGGCCGACGCTCATCACGAGTGGCCCTCGTCGCCTCCGGCGAAGCCGGAAGCGACGCCTCGCACCTTGGTGCCAGTGTGTGGACTGTTCTTGAACAGACTCCTCCCGTGGTCTGCCGGCGGGCTCGTGCGGCCGTGCGGCGTCGTCGTCATGACGCCTGCTCAGCTCGGAGCGCGTGGCCGCAGCGATTGCAGGGTGTCGTCGGCTCGTTCATGCCGGACCACTGCCGAAGGCGCGGCACGGGGACGCGAAGGGCATGGCCGAAGGCGACGACGGGCAGGCCCTCGCGCCCTTCGGTGCGCCGGTAGTCCGCAGCGAGCTCGTAGGCCTGTGCGCGAGAGATCGAGACGACGCGAGCCGCTTCGAGGACGGTGAGGAACTCACGGTGGCACCAGCAGGAGCACCGCGAGCGGGGGTCGGCGCCGGGGTCGGTGCCGTCGAACGGAAAGACGGGGGGCATGGCCACCTCCACTGTTTGAGCGGAGGTGGCGACGCCGCTACGGCGCTACGTGGCCCTCCGCGAGATTGACTGGTCGGTGCGGGCCGAGCGGTCCGCGGGCAGAGCCAGCCGGAGGGGCGGTGCATCAGGCGCGACGAGGAGTGCCGCGAGCAGCTGATCGAGGAGGCTGTGGATCGAGACGACGTCGGTCATGTGCGCACGACGAGCGAGGGTAGCGATGAGGCTGGCGTCGACCCGATGCTCGATCCGTCCGATCAGCCGACGGGCGGCAGAGGCAAAGGCGGCGAGCGCCGCGGACGGCCCACCGACCGCGAGGAGGTGGCGCCACCAGACGAGCGAGGCGACGGCGACTGTGAACGCCACGGCGACGAAGCCGAAGAGGAGATGTCCGACGACGCCGGCGAGGAAGTGCGGCCCGGCGACCTCGAGGATGTGGCCTACGCCGAGCTCGGGAGCGCGACGCTCACCGAGGATCACGACGGTCGCGAAGTAGATCGGCGCCCCGATCGCAAAGAGGACCCCGTACTTGCTTAGGACCGCGAGGAAGACGCTGCTGTTCAGTCGAGCAACGTCGACGGGTCGGGTAGCGCGCCACTCAGGCATGGGACGCGGACTTTACGCCTCGGGTGTCTCGCGCGCGTGGATGGTGCTCATCAGCCGTATTCCAATGACGCACTCTCTCGTCACGATCGATGTGCGCTAGCGGCTACCGCTGTGGCGTGGGACCGAATCCTGACCGATCGACGGCAGCGGCGCGAGATACGAGCACATGGCGATCGGCTCGACGAGCACGACGAGCACGACGACGATTCGCACGACGACGACCGGGCCGGCACGAACGTAACGTACATGGCTGTACCATACGTACATGACTGCTGACTTCTACGGCCGAGCCCGCGAGCTTGGCGAGCTCCGCGACGAGCTCGATCTCGCGCTCTCGACCCGGCGAGCGTGGGTCGTCATGGTTCAGGGGCGCCGGCAAGTTGGGAAGTCGACACTAACTGAGCGCTTCGCCGAGACGAGCGACGTGCGCTACGCCTCGTTGACTGGGATGAAAGGCACCGCCGAGTCGATCCAGGTCGAGCGCGCCGCCGAGTCGATCCGCTCCTCTCGGAGACCCATCGCCGGGTGGGACATCTACAACTTGACGACCCCGTCGTTCAACTGGATGGCGCTCGTATCGATGCTCGGTTTCGCCGTCGGCGACGAGCCGGCGGTGGTGGTGTTCGACGAATTCCCCTGGGCGAACGAGACCGCACCCGGCCTCGACGGTCTCCTCAAGGCGAGCCTCGACAGTCGGCTCGGAGAGGCTCCGGTGCTTCTCGTGCTCGTCGGCTCCGACGAGGCGATGATGGAGCAGCTCATCACTCACGACCGGCCCCTGTTCGGCAAGATCAACCGCCGAATCGTCCTCGAGCCCTTCGATCCCGCGGAGACCGCCGACGCGCTGGGCTCGGATCGTGGTGCGATGGAGGTGTTCGACACCCGCCTCGTCACCGGCGGCCTCCCCGGCCTGGTGGAGCAGGTGCGCCGATTCCCAACGGCGACGGAGTTCGTCCGCGACGCGCTGCGCTCCCCGAGTTCGTCATTGGTCGACTGGGCTCGGCTCCGCCTAGCCGCTGAGCTGTCCGACAGCGAGAACGCTTCGGTCGTGCTCTCCGCCGTCGGCGCTGACGAGATCGGCGTCACGACGTTCTCCCGGATCGTCGGCGTGCTCGGTGGAGGTCCGGCTGCGCAGACGGCGGTCACACGGGCCACCGATCTATTGTCGAAGACGAAGAGGATCCTCGCAGTCGACCTTCCGGCGGGGAACCCGCATGCCCGTCTCAAGCGGTACCGCATCGACGACTCGTACCTGCGCTTCTGGTTCCGCTTCGTCGAGCCCCATCAGCGGAGCATCGAGGTCGGGCGATCGGACCTCGCCATCGACGCCTTCGACACGGCGTGGCCCACCTGGCGGGGAAAGGCGATCGAGCCGATCGTTCGCGAGGGCGTCACCCGCCTTTGCCGGCATCTCGGCGACCCGTTCCGGGGGATCGAGGAGGTCGGAGGATGGTGGGACCGAAAGGGCGTCGTAGAGATCGACCTCGTCGGGATGGACTCGCGCCGCTCGCCCGTCGCGATCGGCTCGATCAAGTGGCGCGACCGGCACGAGTTCGACAGCGCCGATCTCGCGGACTTAGCCGCCGGCAGGTCTGCCATCCCGAAGGCCGGAGCGGCCAAGCTTGTGGCGGTCTGCCCCGCAGGCATTCGTTCGGGCGTGTCAGTCGATCTCGGGTTGAGGGCTCACGAACTGCTCGACGCATGGCGGCCGGACTAGCCGGCACGTTCAGCCGGTAGTGGGCTAGTTTCACCAGGCTCAATCCAACAGGCCGGCGATTTGGCTGAGTGACCACTGGTAACTCGCCACGTCAGCAGCCATCGCCGGGGTCCGCTGGACGTAGCTGCCGTTCTCGCGGCGCACCCGAAGGCTTTGGTGATTCCGCCCGAAGTTGTAGTACATGAAGTGCAGGCTCACGGTGTGAGCGTGGTTCTCAACCTTCTTCGAGAAGGCATTCGTCAGCCGCGTGTAGCGCCGCATCCCCATGCGCATCGTGAGGTTCTGCCGCTCGACGTAACTGGTCGAGATGTGCGCAGGGTCAGGGTTACCCGCCATGATCCGAGTCTCGGTACCCGAGCAAACCGCGGGGCTGTAGCGCTGCTCATTGTCGGCGTATCCCGCGTTGCCGTAGGTCTTGATGAGCTGAGCGAAGTCCGCCGAGTTGCGCCAGATGGCGTCAGCGGCGACCGCGTAGTGGCCGAGGCCATCAGTCGTCAGTTGAATGCGACCGGGCTTGAGCCGGCTCTTGAGGTCGGCCAGGAAGGTGTAGCAGTCGGCAAGGGTGCGCTCGCCGACGAGCCACGACGGCATGAGCTTGGTCTGGGCGTCAATAGCGGTCCAGGTCCACACGTCGCCGTAGCCGAACGTGTTCTTGTATTCCTCCGGCACGTTCTTTTGCTTCGCGTAGCAGTAGGCCCAAATCTCGTCAGCCTCAATGATCTTGCAGTCGAGGTTGCGCAGGGCGAAGTCCTGATACTCCGAGCACGCCTGGCCGATGTCTACGAGCAGGTCGGTGACGGTTTGCTTGGCGACGCCAGTAACGCGGGTGGTCGCTCGCATCGACATGCCCTCGACCAGGCAACCGATCACCTGCGCCCTACGTGCCGTACTCAACCTGTTCATAATAGGAATTGTACGTAGAGGGTGTATCAGTCGAGCTAGAGCACCTCAGGTCAATAGCGAGTCCTGGTTAACGGGCGAGAACTCGCGAAGAGCGTAGGAAACCTTTGGTTCCTCAAGCACTGGTGAGTCGAGGATGATCGCCACCAATGTCGCGTCAAGCTCAGAACCGAGTCCGAGTCCGTCCAGGCGCGCAACTGCCGCGGGCTCTGCCTTCCCTCGGTAGTCCTTTGGACCTTCCGCGGTGTTCTCAATCAAATGAAAACTGCCCGAGTGAAGGTCCGCACCAATCAACGTCGCGTGGATGTGTACCTCTTCCTCGACTGGCTCAGCGGTCGCCATCGCGTCGGCCACATTCCTCGCTTCACGGGCATCAAGAGTCAGAACGATGTCCTGCCGCCAGCGAACGCGCGTCGGCCGCCCCCCGGCTGCTAGGGCCAACGACAGATCACGAAGCCCCGCAATTGAGCGCCGTCTCAGTCCCGCTACGGCGTTGAGGACGGTAGCCGGATGGTCTACGTCCTTCCCCGCATTGAAGATGCTGATAATCCGATCAGCCGTTCTCTCAAACAACGGATCCTGGAATAGAGATGTCTGCTCGCTCGCGAACGGGCGTGTCAGTCGAATACCGAACGATCCCTCAATCCCCATTCCAGACACAAGCGGTTCAACAAGGTCCCTGATGGGCGAGTCGGACTCTACGCCTCCCTCAAGAAATATCAGGTCCCGACCAATCCATCGTAGAGAACGCCCCAATGGGTCGGTCACATTCCTGAGGCGCCTCATGGCAATCCTGTGGCCATAAACGCCCAGTCCATCAAAGAACCATTCGAAATCTGGACTCAAAGCATCCAGTTGTGTCTGAGTACGCGCCGTACCTCTTCGGTTCTTCTCGCGTGCATAGGAGTCCCAGGTATCACTAGGACGTCGAGCACGTAGTTCCTCGATCGAAACGCGGAGGTCGAGTTCTGTCCTAAGATGCTGGCCGCTCTTCAACAGTGTCATTCACCCCCTCGGGAAACATGAAAACCTCCAGATAGCCGCTCGGACCGCGGGCGGAATCAAAGTAAGACGCCATATAGAATTGTAGCATTCTTTCGGCTGAATACAATAGGTAATCCGAGTGATCTTCAGGGTAGGACCTGACGAGTGCTGTGGTGACGGAAACCTCTTCGCCAGCCGTAAGTGTCCATTCGCAGTCATCGAATAGGCGGAAGACGAGCCAGGTCGAATGACCGCTGAGTTGATCGACTTGCGCTCCAAGCACCTCGATGAACATAAACAACTCTGTCGGGTCGACATCATTCGATACGAATGTGCCCGAAACACCAACGTTGAACTGGGAGAAGTGAGTCTGTGCAACGGTGACTAGCTGTTCCAGCTCGCTGAATAGCTTCGCTCGGGTTGCGGACTGCGGATAATGAGTTACGAACCGGTCTTCAACTTCCGCGAGTGTCGCGTCGTGGCCCCGATATACGAACAGGGAGTCGTGTTCACCGAAGAGGTTGCCCACGGGCAGAACGCCTTGCGAGTCGAACGCTGGAATGGGCACCAACGATCGAGCCTAATGACGCTGACCCGAGGGCGCCAGAGCCGAGCGTAGACCCCGGAAGTATCACTGCTGGAAACATCGCCCGAACACCCTCGCTGGTATCCTGGCGGTGCGATGAAGAGGTCACCCAAGCCCGGCGACATGAACCAACGGATGCACGCAGTCGTGCAAGAGGCCGCGGGTTTGTCGGAGGCACCGCAGAAAGATCCGAAAGCGGCTGCCAGGGGTCGCCTCGGTGGTCGGGCACGGGCAGAGTCGATGAGTCCCGTCGAGCGGGTGAAGGCCGCCAAGCGTGCGCGAGCCGTGCGTACCGAACGGGCCCACGAGGCCGTGGAACTTCAGGATGAGCACCCCTCGGCTTAGCCGTCGCTGACCAGGCGTTATCGGATTTCCCCAGGTGGGACTAGCCCACTACCGATTGAGCCTGGTGAAACTAGCCCACTACCGTTCAGCCGGCCACGCTCAAATAATGTCTGTGATGGCGCGAGACGGGTTGGAGGGATCCCGGCCCGTCCTCTGCCGGCTCCGTTGCGCGCCAGAATGTCGAGCAGTGGGCCGTGACCGGCCACCCGTGTGCTGAGCGTTCGGTGCTGCCCTTATCGGCGCACGCTCTTACGGGACGTCGGTCGATCCGGCAGCCAGAGCGACCGAGCAGAGTTCAGGTCGCCCTGATCGCGGCCTCGACTTGATCGGCATCAATCTCGACCCGCGAGGCGACGGTAACGAAAAGGTGCTCGCCGCTGTCGAGCGCGCGGCGAGCACCGACGATCGTGACGCCCACCAAGCGGCCGTTCGCGTCGAAACGGAGAGCATGGCCTTCGGGCGACTCGTCGAAGCCCACTGCGCTGCTTGGGTCGCCGACGTGCAGGTAGAGCACATCGGCACCCTCCTCATAGCCCACATGATCGAAGACAACGTCTCCGATGCACACAGCCATGGCATTCTCCTTCGAAGGAACGCGGTGACAATCCGCCTGCCTTCCTCTCCACAGCGTACGACGACCTTCAGCCAGGGCGCGCGGCTGCCCTCTCGGAGACGTCGCTAGCACCAGACCTCGCCGGCCGAACGTCGCTCCCGGCGCACGTCGGGCTCACGTACCGCGCCGGCGAGCTCAGGCTCGATCTCGACGATCTCGGGATGGCCCTGCGCGATGTGGCTCCAGCTCCTCGCTGAGAGCGATCGGGATGCCGGCGGGATCGAACGTCGCGAACCGGACACGCTCAGGCGGCAGCGTCACGGTGCGGGCGGAGCGCCGAGCTCGAGGCGGCCCATGACCTCCGCGGCGTGGCGATCGGCCGCTTCGAGGAAGTGGGCGTAGGTGCGGAGCGTGATCGCCGGGTCGGCATGTCCGAGGCGCCCCGCGATCGTCCGGACGTCGACGCCGGCACCTGCGAGGGTCGTCGCCGCGAAGTGGCGGAGGTGGTGGAAGTCGACGCGGTTCAAGCCGAGCCGCTTGCGCGTCGAGCGGAACGCATCGGTCACGCGACTCGGACGCCACGGCTCCGAACAGCTCGGCAGTCCCGACCACACGAACGCGTCTGCCGCCATCTCGACGCCGAAGAGCTCGGCGCGCTCGCGCATCCGAGCGGCGTGGCGACGAAGGATCGCGACCGTCGCCGGGTCGAGGGAGAGCCGGCGCGCCCGATGCGTCTTCGGGTCCTTCTCGTAGAGCTTCCCGCCGACCTCGGAGATCGAGTGCGAGACGACGAGCACCGCGTCGTCGAGGTCGATGTCGCTCCAGCGCAGCGCGCACAGCTCTCCTCGGCGGCACCCCGTGGTCGCAGCGACGAAGACCATGCTCGCCAGGTCGTGGCCGGTGCGCTCGAACTCCCGCAGCAGCTGCGACACCTCCGCGACGCTCGGCGGGTCGACCTCGGTGCGCGGGACCGGCGGCGGGGTCGCGCGCTCTGCGGGCGAACGATCGATCCACCCCCACTTCACCGCCTGACGGAGCGCCGCCGAAAGTGCCGCATGACAGTGGCGCACCGAGAGGGGGGAGAGCCCGTCGATGACCAGGGCTCGGTAGAAGCGGTCAAGATCGGCGGGCTGAAGGCGACGGAGCGCGACCGAGCCGAGCGCGGGGCGCAGCCGAGCGCGGATGATCGAGCGGTAGCCCTCGATCGTCCTCGGGCTGCGGCCCAGCATCTCGAGGTGCTCGACCCACCGGTCGAGGAGATAGCCGACCGACTCGCTCGTGCCGCGGTGCGCACCGTTGTCGATCTCGGTCGCGAGACGGGCGAGCTGCGCCTCGGCGGCGCGCTTGCCGCCGTGGACGGTCCGGCTCACCTGTTGGTAGCGACCGGTGAGCGGATCTCGCCCGCTTCGGACCCGGACCTCCCACACACCTGGTGCGCGCTCGCGCAGCGATCCCTGCATCGCCCACCAGCCTATCCCTCAAAATTGAGGGATGATTGAGGGATGAACGGCGACTGCCAATCGTTGCGACCGTAAAGTACATGCGTTGAGCTGCGGAGGGAGGGGGATTCGAACCCCCGGGGCTTGTGGCCCAACGGTTTTCAAGACCGTCGCATTCGTCCGCTCTGCCATCCCTCCCTGGTGCGCCCGCCCGCATCGCCCGAGCTTCCGGCGCCCCGGCGGCGCGGCGCCTGGCTCAGCCGTCGGGTGCGATCCGCTCCCTCAGCGAGCCGAGCCAGGCGTCTGCCGAGCGGCGTTCGGCGTCGATCCGCGCGCGCTGCTCCGAGGCGGCGTCGCCCGGCACCGGGTACGAGCCGAGGAACTTGACCGCCTCGAGCTCGACGTGCAGCTCGCGCAGGCAGTCGCCGAGCACCTCGTCGGCCACGTGGCCCTCGATCTCGATCACGAAGCAGTAGTCGCCGAGCGCCTGCTTGGTCGGCCGTGACTCGATGCGCGTCAGGTTCAGGCTGCGCGCCGCGAACTGCCCGAGGATCTGGTGCAGGCTGCCAGGACGGTCGGCGTGCTGGAAGCAGACGATCAGCGTCCGGTCGTGGCCGCTCGGCGGCGGCACGACGCCGGGGGCGACGAGGACGAAGCGCGTCTGGTTGCCCGGGTGGTCCTCGATGCCGTGCGCCAGCACCTCGAGCCCGTAGAGCTTCGCGGCGACGGGCGGCGCGACGGCCGCGGTGTCCGCCAGGCGCTCCTCGGCGACGAGGCGCGCCGCGTCGGCGGTCGAGCTCGTGGCGCCGACGGTCGCGCCCGGCAGGTTCGTGGCGACGAAGTTCCGGCACTGCGCGCTCGCCGGCGGGTACGACAGCACCGTGCGCACGTCCGCGAGCGTCGTCCCGGCCAGCACCAGCAGGTCCAGGTGCACGTCGAGCACGACCTCGCGCTGCACGAGGAGGTCGGTCGCGAAGATCAGCTCGTCGAGCGCGGCGTTGATCGACCCCTCGATCGAGTTCTCGATCGGGACGAACGCCGCGTCGACCTCCCGGCGCGCCGCCGCGGCGAGGGCGTCGGCGATCGTCGCACTGGCGACCAGCTCGGCCTCGGCGAGGTCCGGCTGGGAGAGGAGGGCCTCCTCGCTGAACGTCCCCTGCGGCCCGAGGTAGGCGATGCGCCATGGCGGAGCGGGGGGTGCGGCCATGGCTGGCAGGATAGTGAGCCGGATGGACGACGACGATCTCACACGGCTCCTCGCGGAGGTGCGCTCCGGCGAGCGCTCGCCCGACGAGGCGGTCGCCCGCCTGCGGCGGCTCCCCTTCGCCGATCTCGGCTTCGCCCGTGTCGACCACCATCGCTCGATCCGCCAAGGCCTCCCCGAGGCGGTCTATGGGCCCGGGAAGAGCCCCGAGCAGTGCGCGGCGATCGTCGCCGAGCTGATGAGCGGGGGCTCGGCGCCGGTGCTGCTCACGCGGGCCGACCAGCTGCAGGTCGCCGCGGCGCTCGAGCGCTCGCCCGGCGGCCGCACGACCCCGACCTCGCTCGCCGGCGAGCAGCTGCACATCGTGGCGTGGCGCCACGCCCCGGCGCGCCCGGGCAGGGTGCTGGTCGTGACCGCCGGCACGGGCGACCTGCCCGTGGCGGCGGAGTGCGTGGCGACGCTCGAGGCGTACGGCTTCTCGCCGCGCCTGCTCGCCGACTGCGGCGTCGCGGGCGTGCACCGCCTGCTCGCCTCCTTCGACGATCTGGCCGAAGCGGACGCCGTTGTCGTCGTCGCGGGGATGGAGGGCGCGCTGGCGAGCATCGTCGGGGGGCTCACCGCCGCCCCGCTCGTGGCGGTCCCGACGAGCGTCGGCTACGGCGCGAGCCTGGCGGGCGTGACGGCGCTGCTGGCCATGCACGCTTCCTGCGCGTCGGGCGTGACGGTCGTCGGCATCGACAACGGCTTCGGGGCGGCGAGTGCCGTCGCGAGGATCCTGCGTTGAGCGCCGCCGGCCCTCCCGGCGAGGCCGGCGGTGCCCCGCCGGCCGCGGCGGTGGCGAGCGGCACCCGGGTCGCCTGGTTCAACTGCTTCGCCGGGATCGCCGGCGACATGGCGCTCGCCAGCCTCGTCGACGCTGGCGCCGACATCGACGAGGTGCGCGCCGTGCTCGGGCGGCTCCCGATCGCCGGCTGGTCGATCGACGTGGTCCCGGTGCTGCGCGGCGGCATCGCCGCCACCCGGATCGTCGTCGAGGTGGCCGACGACGGGGTCGTCCGCACCTTCCCGCACGTGCTGGCGATCCTCGACGAGGCCCGGCTCCCCGGGCTCGTCCGCGAACGGTCAGTGGCCGCGTTCAGCCTCCTCGCCGAGGTCGAGGGCCGCCTGCACCGGCGCCCGTCGTCGCAGGTCCACTTCCACGAGCTCGGCGGCCACGACACCATCGTCGACATCGTCGGCACCGCCACGGCGCTCGAGCTGCTCGCGATCGACGAGGTGGCCTCGAGCCCGGTCGCGACGGGCACGGGCATGGTCCGCAGCCGCCACGGCATGCTCCCGAACCCGGCACCGGCCGTGCTGGCGCTCCTCGCGGGCGCGCCGCTGTGGGGCCGCGACGTGCAGGCCGAGCTGACCACACCGACCGGTGCCGCCATCCTGGCCGCGACGGCGGTCGAGTTCGGCCCGATGCCGGCGATGACCGTCGAGGCCACCGGCTACGGCGTGGGCGCGAACGAGCTGGAGGGTCTGCCGAACTGCACGCAGGTCGTCGTCGGGACCCGCTGTGAGGGGCGCGCCGGCCCGCCGACGTCGACCCTGCCCGTCGGACAGCCGCTCGTGCTGCTCGAGGCCAACGTCGACGATGCGACGGGCGAGCAGGTCGCAGACGCCGTCCAGGCGCTGCTGGAGGCGGGCGCGGCCGACGCCTGGGTCACACCCGTGCTGATGAAGAAGGGGCGCCCGGGACAGGTGGTGAGTGTGCTGGCGGACGTCGCCCTCGTCGAGCAGCTCCGCCGCGTCCTCGCCGCCGAGACGGGCTCGTTCGGCGTGCGGTCAACGGTCGTCGACCGCTGGGCCGCCTCGCGGCGCGTCGAGGAGGTGGAGGTCGACGGCTACCCGGTCCGGGTGAAGGTGAGCCCGGGCCGTGCCAAGGTCGAGCACGACGACGCCCAGCACGTGGCCCGCATGCGCGGCCTGCCGGTGCGCGAGGTGGTTGCCCGCGCCGAGCACGCCTGGCGGGAGCGCTCGAGCTCCCTGGAGCGGCCCGACGGCGCCAGCTAGGTAGGCCGAGCCGCCCGAGCGGGCGCGGCGGTCAGGGGCAGGAACCCTGGCTGTTCGTCACGCAGAGGCTGACCTGGTCCACGCTCGAGCGGACGGCACCTGCCGACGCGGTGACGCTCAGCACGTACGACGAGCCGGTCCGCACCTTCAGCGACGGCACGACCACGTAGCGGGCGCCGGCGGCGGCGAGCTCGGCGATGCGCGCCGAGCGAGCGGCGCTGCCGGCGGCCGGCGTGCCGGGCCGGGCGCGCGCCGACGAGGAGGCGCGAGGAACGAGCGTCGCGGTGACCATGACGTCGCGGAGGGCGACGTCCCCCGAGTTCGCCACGACGGCGGTGACCGTCACCTTCGAGGTGGCCTGGACGAGCGAGACCGACTGGCGCGGCGGGAGCTGGAGCGTCGTGGTGGTCGTGGACGAGGTCGTCGTCGTCGACGAGGTCGTCGTCGACGAGGTCGTCGTCGGGTGCGTGCCGGCGGTCGTGGTGGTCGGGAGCGAGGTCGTGGTGGTCGAGGTCGTGGCGGTCGGGGTCGTGGTGGTCGGGGCGGGGGGCGACGGCAGCCCCTCGATCCGCACGACGGGCGGCTGCAGGGAGACGGCGAGGAGCGTCAGGGCGCGCGTCTCGCGGAGCTGCGCGGCGGCGGCGAGGCTCGCCGCCCATCTCGCCACGGCCGGGGATCCCCAGCCCGCCGCGGACGAGATCCAGACCGACGCGGCGGGCAGGCGCGACGCGTCGCTGCCGTCCGGCAGCGCCCGCAAGAAGCGCGGGTAGGCGGCGTCGGCCCGGAGCAGCTCGGCGCCAGCGGCGACGATCGCCGCCTGGGCGGCCGCCGCGTTCGTCGAGCCGGGGCCGGAGGTGGCGAGCGCGATGCCGCCGATGAGGGTGGTGACCGCACGGCGCCGCCCTGCCAGCACGGCGGTGAGCGCCGATTGGGCGGCCGCGTCCGGTGCGCCGACGTGGAGCGCCGCGAGCGAGTCCGCGTCGGCGGCGCTCCCCGCGCTCAGCTGCTGGAGGAGGCCTTCGAACGAGGCCCGGTCCATCCCGGCGCCCTGGCCGCGAAGCGTTCTCAGCGTCGCGGCGAGCGCGTTGGAGTCGTCGACGACCGGGCCGACGGCCGCGACCCAGCTACGCGCTCCGCGTCGCGTGGCGGTGGGCGCCGAGCTCACGACCTGATCCGTCACCTCGCCGACCACCAGGGCCAGCAGGAGGCCGAGGGCGATCCAGGGCCAGATCCGGCGGCGCCCGCGCCGAGAGGCGGACGACGATGAACGTCCAAGGGGGCCCAGCATCGGCGATGACCCTAGTAGCCGGGTGGGGTGGGGGTCCCGGCAGGCGCGGACCGCCTAGCGGGCCCGGGGCTCACTCGCCCGGCGAGCCCCCGGCGACGCTCACCTCGGACTTCGTTGAGCGCCAGTTGACCGTCGGGCGGATCGCCTCGAAGTTCACCCGCGACTTGTGCTTCAGCGCCAGCGAGACCAGCGAAGCCACGAGCTCATCGCTCAGCAGGTGCGGCTTCAGGCCGAGCTCCGGCAGCTTCGTCGTCACGGCGTGGTAGTAGTGCTCCTCGCTCTCCGAGCGCGGGTTCGGGATCGACTCGATTGTCACGTCGACCGGGGAGACGCGCTGCACCCACTCGGCGAGCTGGCGGACGGCGAAGGACTCGGTGAACTGGTTGAACACGCGGTACTCGCCCGCCTTCGGCGGGTTGAGGCAAGCGAGCTCGACGCACGCGAGGGTGTCGCGGATCTCGAGCATCGCCCGGGTCTGGCCGCCCTTGCCGTAGACGGTGAGCGGGTAGCCGACGGCAGCCTGCACCACGAAGCGGTTGAGCACCGTCCCGAACACGCCGTCGTAGTCGAAGCGCGTCGCCAGGTCCGGGTGCATGGACGTCTCCGGCGTCTGCTGGCCGTAGACGATCCCCTGGTTCAAGTCGGTGGAGCGCAGGCCCCAGATCCGGCAGGCGAACATGATGTTGTGGCTGTCGTGGACCTTCGACAGGTGGTAGAAGGAGTTCGGCTGCTTCGGGAACGGCAGGACGTCCGTACGCCCCTTGTGCGTGATCTCGATGAAGCCTTCCTCGATGTCGATGTTCGGCGCGCCGTACTCGCCCATCGTCCCGAGCTTCACCAGGTGGATCGCCGGATTCAGGTCGGAGATGGCGTAGAGGAGGTTGAGCGTCCCGACGACGTTGTTCACCTGCGTGTAGACGGCATGCTCGCGGTCGATCATCGAGTACGGGGCGCTCCGCTGCTCGGCGAAGTGGACCACCGCGTCGGGCTCGAAGCTGCGGAGCGTGTCGACGACGAACGCGCTGTTGGTCAGGTCGCCGACGAACGGCTGGATGGTCTGGCCGGAGACCTCCTTCCACGTCGAGACCCGCCGCTGCAGCTGGCGGATCGGCACGAGGCTGTCCACGCCCATCTCGTGGTCGTAGCTGCGCCGCACGAGACTGTCGACGACGCCCACGTCATGACCCCGCTGTGACAGGTGCAGCGCAGTCGGCCAGCCGAGGTAGCCGTCGCCACCGAGTACCAGGATCCGCATCGAGCCTCTTCCTCTCGTTTCAGCCGTACGTGCCAGACTTCCGCGCCGATCGCCCGGTCCGGCGAACTCGGTCCACTCGCGCACGTGCGGACCCGAATGTCGGCGGTCGGCACGCGATCGGCAGCGGATGACACAATCGCAGTAGCTCGTGGGTAAGCCTAGCCGAGGGCGTGCCCCGCTCGCCCGAGACCGTCTACTAACTTAGAACAACCTGTGTGCCGTGGGGCTCGCACCAGGACGCGCAGCGAGGACGGAACCCGTTGGACACCCAGTGGTACCTCGACGTCAACCACTTCGCACGGCAGACCGCGTGGGCGCACGGCTTCATGCATTTCTATGCCCTGTACGGGGGGGTGCTCCTCCTCGCGATCCTGGTCGTCGTGGGCTTCTGGCGGGCTCGGGGCGGGCTCGGCGGCGGCGGCAGCGCCCAGCACGTCGCCGTGGTGCTGTGGACCGCCGGCGGGACCCTCGTCGCGCTCGGTCTCAACCAGCCGCTCTCCCATATCGTCGGGCGCTCCCGGCCCTACGCCGTCCTGCACGGCGTCGAGGTGCTGGTGCCCCGTGCCAACGACTTCACGTTGCCGAGTGACCACGCCACGGTCGCCGGTGCGATCATCGCCGGGCTGTGGCTCTCGCGCGACCGGCTGGTCGCAGGGCTCGCCACGCTCCTCGGCCTGTTCCTTGCGTTCGCGCGTGTCTACGTCGGCGCCCACTACCCGGGTGACGTCCTCGCCGGCCTCGGCTTCGGCGCAGTCGTCGTCATCGCCGGCTACCCCCTCGTCGTCCCGCTGCTGCGTCGGGGGGTGGAGATCGTAGGGCGTAGCCCGCTCGGCGTGGTCGTCGGCACGGTCCACCGCGACCGTCCCGCGGGCCCTGGGCCGGCGGCACGCCCGACGGCCCTCGGGGCGACGGGCTCCGTGCGGATCCTCGGCGGCGACGGTGCCCAACCGCGCGTCCCTGCCGGCAGGTCGTCCGAGGTCGATTCCGGCCGGGACATGGGAGGCTCGTAGCCAGCGGCGGCGCGGCCGCCCGAGACAGGGCCGCGTGCCCGCACGATGCCGGTGTGGCGCAGCTGGTAGCGCAGGCGACTTGTAATCGTCAGGTCGTGGGTTCGAGTCCCACCACCGGCTCTCTTGTGATGTCGCGAGACGTCGTGGACACCGTCCCGGGTGTCGCGCGACTGAACGAACCCATGGGGCGTCCCGCGAGGCGTCGCATGGCAGCCGACGAGCTGGGCACCTCGGCGACCGCCCGGTCCGCCGCTCGGCGCTGCTCGACGCGCCCGCGCCGTCGGCTCTCCTGCACACCGGACCCGACCCACCGGCGCGCCGCTGGACGGGGCAGGAGGCCCGGAGCGCCTAGCGGTACTCGCGAGGAACCCGGTAGACGCCTGGCGGGTTCGTCTCGGCGTCTGCCGCGAGTGCCGACACGAGATCGACCTCATCGACGTCGACCGGCTCGAGCTCCTCCTCCTGGTACCCGGGGTACTGCTCCACCGGGACCGCGACGTACGCGCCCTCGGCCGTGCGCATGACGACGTTGTGCGACTTGCGCTTTCCGGCGAGCGGCGCCGTCTGTAGCTCTTTGCAGATCTTGTACGCCACCGGGAAGACGATGATGGGCACGACGATGCACAGGACGCGGAAGGTCCAGAGCACGAAGTTGAGCGAGAGGGACAGGTAGTTGGCGAGGACGTCGTTGGCGCTCGCGCCGAACAGCACGAAGTAGAAGGCGAACACGGCCGCGCCGAGCGCGGTGCGCATCGGACGGTCCCGCGGCCGGTCGAGCAGGTGGTGCTCGGAGGTGTCACGGGTCAGCTTCGCCTCGATCATCGGCCACATGTAGATCAGGGTGAAGGTGATACCGGGCAGGAGGATCGCGGGGAAGAACGCGTTCGGGATCATGTGCCCGGGGAAATGGATCTCCCAGCTCGGCATGACACGGAGCGCCCCGTCGAGCCAGCCCATGTACCAGTCCGGCTGGACGGCGTAGCTGACCTTGTACGGGTAGTACTGACCGTAGAGCCAGATGGGGTTGATCTGGATCAGGGCACCGAGCAGCGCCGTGACTCCGGTGGTAAGGAAGAGGAAGCCGGTCGTCTTGGCGATGAACCCGGGCCACATGGGCGTGCCGACGACGTTGTCCTCCCGCGCCCCACGGCCGCGGAACTGCGTGTGCTTGTGGCGCACGAGCATGCCGAGGTGGGCGCCGAGGAGCCCGAAGATCACGAGCGGGATGATCAGCACGTGGATGATGAAGAACCTCGGGATGATCGCCGTCCCGGGATAGGCGCCGCCGAACAGGAAGAAGGCGAGGTAGCTGCCGACGATCGGGACCGACTCCAGGATCGAGAAGGAGATCCGGATGCCGGTCCCCGAGATGAGGTCGTCGGGGAGCGAGTAGCCGAGGAAGCCGTTGAAGATGGCGAGGATGAGCAGGGTCGCCCCGACCATCCAGTTCACCTCGCGCGGCTTGCGGAAGGCGCCGGTGAAGAACACGCGCAGCATGTGCACGACGATCGAGCCGACGAAGATGTTCGCCCCCCAGTGGTGCATCTGGCGGATCAGCAGGCCGCCGCGCACCGCGAAGCTGATGTTGATCGTCGAGTTGTACGCCTCGGAGACGGTCTGGCCCTGTAGGGGCTTGTAGCTGCCCTGGTACACGACGTCGTGCGCCGAGGGCACGAAGTAGAGCGTGAGGAAGATCCCCGTCAGCACGAGGACGATGAAGGAGTAGAGGGCGATCTCCCCGATCATGAAGGACCAGTGGTCGGGGAAGATCTTGTTGAGCAGGTGGCGGCCGCCGCGCGAGACGGCCAGGCGGTCGTCGACCCAGCCGAAGAGCTTGTCGATCACGTCGTCCCACCCCGCTCCCAGAACCCGGGACCGATCGGCTCGTCATAGCCCGCCTGCGCCCTGATGTGACCGGAGGAGTCGATGTAGAGGGGCAGCTGCGGGAGCGGCCGCGGCGCGGGACCGAAGACGGGGACTGCGCCCGCGTAGATGTCGAACAGCGACTGGTGGCACGGGCACAGCAGCTGCTGGGTCAGCTCCTCGTAGAGCCCGACAGGGCAGCCGGCGTGGGTGCAGACCTTCGAGAAGGCCACGAAACCTTGCGGGCCCCAGCTCTCGCGGCCCTTCATCGTCACCACGCTCCCGCCGTCTTGGACGTGGAGGAGCACCGTCTGGGAGAGCGCGCCGCCGACGTCGCTTTCGGGGAACACCGTCATGATCCCGCCGACGTCGACATCGCTGACCTTCACGCGCTTGCCGTCGATCGACGTGAGATAGGAGCCCTTCCTCCACGTCGTCTTGTAGAGCTTCTTGCCCGGTAGTGGCCCGAGCGAGCGGAGCAGGGGGAAGAGGGCGACGATGCCGAAAACGCCCGCCGCCGCGCCCATGAACTTCACGAGGAACCCGCGCCGCTTCACGGCGACGCGGCCCCGCACGGCGAAGTCGGCGATGAGGAGTTCCTTCTCCTCCTTCTTCGTCTCCATCAGCTGGCGGGGCTCTTCGAACGGGCCGCGGGGCATGAGGTACTTGCCCCATGCCGCGAGGCCGTAGCCGAAGGCCAGCATGCCCACGCCGAGCGTGATCCCGAGCCAGTAGTTCTTCGCGTTCTGCCAGTAGGCCGCCCCGAAGCCGACGAAGGCCACCAGCGAGACGAAGAACGCCGCGGCGACGGCCGCGGCGGCACGGTCCGGGTGCTTCGCCGCGACGTCGAACTGCGGCGCGTCGATCGGGACGTGTCGCTTCGATGCTGCGTCGCCGTGTTGCGCGCCGTCGGTCACGGGGGCGTCAGGCATGGGCGATCTCCACTGCTTCCTCCGCGTGCTCGCCGTCGCCGCCATCGTGGCCACCGTCACCGTCGCCGTCGTCGTGGCCGCCGTCACCGTCGCCGCCGTGGCCCTCGTCGGCATCACGTTGCGTACGGTCCCCGACCCAGAACCCGATGAGCACGCAGGCGCCGACGCCGACGAACAGGCCGATGAAGCCCTCTGCCACGGGGCCGACGCCGCCGAGGCCCAGCCCCCCGGGGTTGTCGGAGTGCTCGATGTCACGCGTCACGTAGGCGATGAGGTCCGTGAGCTGCTTCTTCGAGACCGTTCCGGCGGCGAAGCGCGGCATGTTCCCCGGCCCGGTCCTGACCGCCTCCGCGACCTGGACCTTGGTGACTCCGTGCAGTGCCGGCGCGGTCAGCCCGTTCGAGAGGGCGTCCCCGGCACCGGTCACTGTGTGACAGGGCGCGCAGTTGAGGGCGAAGATGCTGAAGCCCTCGCTGACGCTCGCGTTCTTCAGGTCGACGGTCGGGATCCCCGGCCCTCCGCTGCCGAGCGAGGCGACGTACTCGGCGATGGCGATCGTCTGCGCCCGGTTGAACAGCGGCGGCTTGCGGATCGGCTCGCTCGTCGGGTTGGCGAGCGGCATCCAGCCGCTCGACACCCACAGGTCGACGGTCGCCGCGCCGACGCGATGCAGGTTCGGGGCGAGGGCACTGCCCTGGGCGTCGGGGCCGTGGCAGCTCGAGCAGGTCTGGTCGAAGAGCATCTTTCCGAGCGCCAGCTGCGCAGAGGTACTCGACGACGTCGTGTCGGCGAGGACCGCGCTGGCCAGGCCGGTCGCGGCACCGGAGCCGGTCTGCTGGCGGCCCGGCGCGAAGGCCAGCAGGCCGAGTGCGACGGCAAGCACGACGAGGCCCGAGGGGACGAGGAGTCGACGGATCACGGCTATGAGAGCAGGAACAGGGCGCTGAACAGCCCTATCCACACGATGTCGACGAAGTGCCAGTAGTAGCTGACCGCCTGGAAGACCGGTGTCTCGCCGGCGTCGCCCCGTGGACCCTTCATCCTGCCGAGCAGAGCAAGCATGGCGACCAGGCCGAGGAGCACGTGGAGACCGTGCAGCCCGGACATGATGTAGAAGAGCGAGCCGTAGGCGTTGGTACGCGGCCGGAACGGCAGCGTCTTCCACTCGTACATCTGGTTGGCGAGGAACGCTGCGCCGAGCAGGAAGCTCGTCACGATCCATGCGCGGGCTTTGCCGCGTTCGCCGCGCTCCTCCGCCCAGACCCCGAACTGCATCGTCGGGCTGGAGGCGAGCAGGACGACGGTGAAGATCGCCGCCTGGATCGTGTCGAGCTTCGTCCCGGCGGGAGGCCAGTGCGGAGCATTGGCGCGGATCGTGAAGAAGGCCGCGAAGAGCCCGCTGAAGAACATGAACTCCGAGCCAAGCCAGATCATCACGCCGACAGCGAGGAGCTGTGGCCGCTTGACCTGTGCCGGCCCTCCCGCGGGCAGCGGCGCCCCGATCGCCGTCACCTCAGTCACGGATGTATTTCATAGTCGACACCTGCCCGGGCGCACCAAACGAGTTCGGCGGGGCCGGCAGGGGCTCCGTCTTCGGCACCCTCCCGCTGTAGGGTCGTCCCGTGCCGCTCGCCGACTCGCCCTTCCTGCGGGCCTGCCGGTGCCAGCCCGTCGAGCAGGTGCCGGTGTGGTTCATGCGCCAGGCGGGCAGGTCGCTGCCCGAGTACCGACGGCTGCGCGGGACGGCCAGCATCCTCGAGGCGGTCCGCGATCCCGAGCTCGCCGCCGAGATCACGCTGCAGCCGGTGCGGCGTTACGGCGTCGACGCCGCGATCCTCTTCTCCGACATCGTCGTGCCCGTCGCGGCCATCGGCGTCGGTCTCGAGATCGTCCCCGGGCGTCGGCCCGGTCGTCGCCGAGCCATTCGGCTCGCCCGCCGACCTAGAGCGTCTTCGCCCGCTCCAGCCGGAGCTGGACACGCCGTACGTGATCGAGACGGTGCGGCGGCTCGTCGCCGAGCTCGATGTCCCCCTGATCGGCTTCGCCGGAGCGCCGTTCACCGTGGCGAGCTACCTCGTCGAGGGCGGTCCGTCGAAGAACTTCGCCCGGACGAAGTCGCTCATGCACGGGGACCCCGCGACCTGGTTCTCCCTGATGGACGCGCTCGCCGGGATCGCGCTCGCGTCGCTGCGCTCCCAGGTGGAGGCGGGGGCCAGCGCCGTGCAGCTCTTCGACAGCTGGGCCGGCGCGCTCAGCCGCCGCGACTACGAGCGCTTCGCGCTCGCCGGCCTCGCGCACGGTGCTGGAGGGCCTCGCGGAACTCGGCGTCCCACGCATCCACTTCGGCGTCGGCACGGGGGAGCTGCTCGACCTGATGGGCGCCGCGGGTGCCGACGTCGTCGGCGTGGACTGGCGGGTCCCCCTGACGCAGCGCACGGGCCCGCGTCGGCCCGGGGCGCGCCCTCCAGGGCAACCTCGACCCGGCGATCTGCCTCGCCGGCTTCGATGTCGCGGCATCGGAGGCCCGGCGGGTGCTCGCCGAAGGCGGTACCACGGGCTACGTGTTCAACCTCGGCCACGGCGTTCTCCCCGAGACGGACCCGGACGTGCTCGCCCGGCTCGTCGAGCTCGTCCACGCCGAGACGGCACTCGGGCGTCCCGCCGCGGCGGGCGAGGCCCGCCCGTGAGGACCGGCGTCCTCGTCATGGCCTACGGGACACCGACAGGTCCCGACGAGGTGGCTTCCTTCTACACCGACGTGCGCAGGGGGCGGGCGCCGAGCGAGGAGCAGCTCGCCGACCTGGAGCGCCGCTACAACGCGATCGGCGGCGTCTCCCCCCTGGGCGAGCGGACGGCCGCCCAGGTGGCCGCCATCGGCGCGGCGCTCGAGAAGCTCGCTCCGGGCCGCTTCCGCACCGTCTACGGCGCCAAGCACTCGAAGCCGAAGATCGAGGACGCCGTCGACGAGTTGGCCCGTGACGGCGTCGGACACCTCGTCGGCCTGGTGCTGGCACCGCACTACTCGGTCCTCAGCGTCGGCGAGTACGTCGCTCGCGCGAGGGATCGGGCGGAGCGCCACGGCATGACCTGCGCGTTCGTCGAGCGCTGGCACGACGACCCGGTGCTGGTCCAGGTGCTGGCCGAGCGGGTGCACGCTGCCGTCGCATCGCTCGGCCAGGCCGCACCCGGGCGCCTCGAGGTGCTGTTCACCGCCCACAGCCTGCCCGAGCGGATCCTGACGATGGGCGACCGCTACCCCGAAGAGCTGGCGGAGACGGCCCGCCTCGTCGCCGGCCGGCTCGGCATCTCGGCGTACCGGGTCGGGTGGCAGAGCGCCGGCCGCACCCCCGAGCCGTGGATCGGCCCGGACGTGCTCGCGCTGCTGCCGGTGCTGCGGGCCGAGGGGGTGGAGGCGGTCGTCGTCTGCCCGGCGGGCTTCATCTCCGACCACCTGGAGGTCCTCTACGACCTCGACATCGAGGCGCGTCGGGTCGCCGAGGGACTGGGCCTCGCCTTTGCCCGCACGGACTCGCTGAACGACGAGCCACGCGTCGCCGCCGCGCTCGCCCGCCGGGTGCTGGCGGCCGACACCGCGACCTCACCGACCGGGAGGGCCGGCAGGCAGCGGGGGGCTGAGTGACCGGACGTGCACGGGTTGTCGTCGTCGGCGGCGGCGTCGCCGGGCTCGTCGCGGCGAGGGCCCTCGCCCGGCGCTGCGACGTCGTGCTGCTCGAGGCCGGGGCGCACCCGGGCGGCAAGCTCAAGACCGGTGAGCTCCTCGGGCGGCCGCTCGACCTCGGACCGGACGCGTTCATCACCCGGAACAACGCCGCCGCGCAGCTCTGCCGTCAGCTCGGCCTGGGCGACGCGCTCACGCCACCCGCGACGGGCTCGGCGGCGGTCTTCGCCCGCGGCCGGCTCCGCCCGCTGCCGGCGGGTCTCGCCCTCGGCGTCCCGACCGACCTCGCCGCGCTGTGGCGTTCGGGCATCGTCGCGAGGTCGGCGGTGCTGCGCGCCGCGGCCGACCTCGTCCTACCCGGCCTCGCCGCTCCCGACGGCCTGGTCGAGCTCGCCGCCGCCGGCACCGCCGATCCGACCGTCGCCGAGGTGGTCGGCGGCCGTCTCGGCGCCGCCGTCCTCGACGCCCTCGTCGACCCGCTGCTCGGTGGGATCAACGCGAGCGACGTCCGGGCGCTCTCCTTCGCCGCGGCCGCGCCGCAGCTCGCCGAGCGCGTGGCCGGCCGCCACAGCCTGATGCGCGGCATTGCGCGCCGTTCCGGCGGGCCAGGCGCCGGCGAACCCGGCCGACGCGGCCGGAACCGCCCGGCCGGCGGCGCCGGCAGATGGCACCGGGCAGGCCGACCCCCTCTTCTTCGGGTTGCGCGGCGGGCTCGGGCGCCTGGTCGAGCGGCTCGTGGCGGCCTGCGAGGGCGAGGGCGTCGAGATCGTCACCGCGGTCGCCGCCGAGCATCTGGCCTGCCTGGGCGAGGGCGCGTGGCGTGTCCACGCCGGGGGACGGGCATTCGACGGCGAAGCCGTCGTCCTCGCCCTGCCGGCCTACGGCGCCGCCGGGCTCCTTCGCGGAGGTCGCCCCCGAGCTCGGGCGCGAGTGCGAGGCGATCCCCTACGCGAGCGTCGCCACCGTCGGCCTTGCCTGGCCGGAGTCCGCGGTCCCGCCGGCGCTGTCGGAGCAGCTCGCCGCCCTGGCGGGGGCGGCCGGCGCCCGTGGCGAGGACCGGGGCAGCGCCTCGGTGCTGCCAGGCAACGGCGTCCTCGTGCCGCGAAGCGCCCGGCACCTGGTCACGGCGGCGACCTTCACCTCGACGAAGTGGCCCGGCTCGGCGCCGGCCGGCCAGGTCGTGATCCGCGCCTCCGCCGGCCGGCACGGGGACGACCGGGCAGCGGGGCTCCACGACGAGGCGCTCGTCGCCCGGGTCCGCTCGGACCTGCGCGAGATCCTCGGCATCGGCGACCTCCCGCTCGCCACCGTCGTGACCCGCTGGCCGCGAGCGTTCCCCCAGTACGTGAGCGGCCACCTCGCCCGGGTGGCGAGGATCGGCGAGCTGTCCGGGCGCATCCCGGGCTGGCGCTGGCGGGCGCCGCCTACGGCGGCATCGGCATCCCCGCCTGCGTCGCGAGCGGCGAGCGCGCCGCGGCCACCATCGCGGCCGCGCTGGAGCAGTGACCGGGCGCGCCCGCTTGCACGCCGGGCGCGCCATGCCCGGACGCAACATCGCCAGAGGGACCCTTCCGAGGGCCGGGCTCGCGCTGGCGGCCGGGGCGCTCGTCGCCGCGTCCGTGCCGCCCTTCGGCATCTGGCCCCTCGGTCCCGCCGGGGTGGGCCTCCTCGCGGTGCTGCTCGCGGGGCGCGGCCCGCGGTCTCGGGCGCTCATCGGGCTCGTCGCCGGGATCGCGCAGTTCGCCGTCGGGTGCACCTGGGCGCTGGCGTTCACGGCGGCGGGCTACGTCGGGCTCGTCGCCGTGCAGGCGGTGTTCACCGCGCTCGCCTGCGCCGTCGTGCCGCCGGGTCGCGGCAGGCTCCTGGCGCTCGCCGGGGCGCTGACGCTGGCCGAGTGGGTGCGGGACTCCTGGCCCCTCGGCGGCATGCCGCTCGGCGGCGCCGCGCTCGGTCAGGCCGGCGGGCCGCTGCTCGCCCTGGCCCGAGCGGGTGGCCCCCTGCTCGTCGCCGCCGGGGTCTTCCTCGCCGGGGCCGGCGTCGGCGCGCTGGCGTCGGGGCTCGCCGAGCGCCACCTCGGCGGGGCGCTCGCCGGGGGCTGCGCGCTGGTCCTCGTGGCGGCGGGCGCGGGAGCGGCGACGTTCGCGCCCGACGGCGGTTCTCCGGTCGGCCACGTGCGCGCCGCGCTCGTCCAGGGCGGGGGCCGGCGCGGGCTCGACCAGCTCGAGGTGCCGGCCAGCACGGTCTTCGCTGCCTCCCTGGACGAGTCGCGCCGCCTCTCGGGACCGCTCGACGTCGTGCTGTGGCCGGAGGACGTCGTCCGCCTCGGCGCTCCGCTCGCGGCCTCGCCGGTCGACGCGCTCCTCGGGGCGCTCGCGCACCGCCTCGGCGCGACGCTCCTCGCCGGTGTGACGGAGCCTGTCGGGGCGACGCGGTTCCGCAACGAGATCGTCGCCTGGGGCCCCACCGGCCACGTCGTGGCCACCTTCGAGAAGGTCCATCCGGTCCCGTTCGGCGAGTACGTCCCGTTCCGCTCGCTCCTGTCGCACCTGTTCGACCTCGCCGACGTGCCCCGCGACGCCGTCAGGGGGCACGGCAGCGGGATGATCGCCACGCCCGCGGGGCGCTTCGCCGTGCTGGTCTCCTACGAGACCTTCTTCGCCGAGCGCGGCCGCGCCGGGGTGCGCGCCGGGGCGGAGCTCATGGTCGTCCCGACGAACACGGCCTCGTACGCCACGAGCCAGGTCCCCAGCCAGGAGCTGGCCGCCTCGCGCCTCCAGGCCGTGGGCGAAGGGCGCGACCTGCTCCAGGCCGCCACCACCGGCTTCACGGCCGAGATCGACCAGCGGGGCGACGTGCTCGCGAGGACTCGGCTCGGCGTCCCGGCGCTGCTGCCGCGTGGTGGTGCCGCTGCGGCGAGGCGCGACCCTCTACGAGCGCTTCGGCGACCTACCGGTGCTGGTCCTCGCGCTCCTGGCGCTGCTCGCCGGTCGGGCGGCGGCGTTCGGCGGGCGGAGGGGGATGCGGCGCCGGCGGGATCCGGGGCCGGGCGGAGCCCGCGTGGTTCAGCCGGCCTCGATCGGCAGGTCCACGGAGGTGAGCTCGTCCAGCTCGCCCTCGAACGTCGAGGCCGAGGCCGTCGCCCCCGCCGCGCCGAGCCCGGACATCTCGGCCGGGCTCGCGATGGGCGCCGGCTTCTTGAACAGGATCCGGTTGAAGAGGACGAACTTGCCGATCCACATGACGCCGTAGGTGACGAGGTTGGCCAGCTCGACCAGCAGCGTCTGCACGTGGTGCGAGGCGCTCAGGTGGTGCGCCTCGTGGGCGGCCGCCCCGACGGCGACGGTCGACACGACGAGGCTCAGGGCGGCGATGACCCAGAAGGGCACGACCTCCCGCCACAGGTGCGACTTGCCGGACTTGCCCCAGGCCCAGGTGCGGTTCAGGTAGTAGGAGGGGATGGTGGTGATCACCGTGGCGATGACGTTCGCCACCATCGCCGAGCCGACGTCGACCACCCGGTAGAAGACGTAGAGCAGGCTGAGCGAGAGGATCGTCGTGATGACCGAGACGCTCGCGTAGCGCCAGAGCTTCGAGAAGCCCGGCGTCCTCACGAGCTCGCGGCCGCGATCCACTAGGGATATCGTCGGCGCAGGCACGGGACACCAGGTTATCGGCTCCGCCGCCCCGGCGGGGAGCGAGGAGCGATCCGACCGTCCGCCGCGGCGCTCGCCGGCGGACTCAGCCCGCTTCGGCGGGCAGGTCGCCGGTCACCGGGGCGGCGACGGGGGGCGGCGGCTTGAAGAGCACCTTGTTGAAGAGCATGAACTTCCCGACCCAGATCACGCCGTAGGTGAGGAAGCTGGCGCCCTGGACCGCGAGGGTCTGCAGTGAGCGCGAATGGACGTGTGCCGTCGTGTGGGCGGCGAGGCGCACGACGACCGTCGAGAGCACGATGCTCGAGATGGCGATCGTCCAGAACGGGACGACCTCGCGCCACAGGTGGGACTTGCCGCGCTTGCCCCACGCCCAGGTGCGGTTCAGGTAGTACGCGGGAACGGTGGTGATCGCCGTCGCGAGCAGGTTGCTCTCCGCCGCCGACTTGATCCCGACGACGCGGTAGAAGAGGTACAGGAGGCCCTGGGCCAGCAGCGTCGTGATCACCGAGACGCTCGCATAGCGCCACAGCCGGGAGAATGCGTCCGTCCTCACCAGGCTCCGACCCCGTTCCATCAGGGACGGGGTTCGTGATGGCACCGACGCCGAGTGTACCGTCGTGACGTGGCCGAAGGCATTGGCGCGCTGCTCGCGGCTCTTGGACCTCGAGACGATCGAGGTCAACATCTTCCGCGGGACGAGCCCGGACGACCGGCGCCAGCGGGTCTTCGGCGGCCAGGTGGCCGCCCAGGCGCTGGTGGCCGCCGGGCGGACCGTCGAGCAGGGTCGCGTCCACTCGCTGCACTCGTACTTCCTCCGCCCGGGCGACCCGACGCTGCCGATCCTCTACGAGGTCGACCGCATCCGCGACGGGCGGTCCTTCACGACCCGCCGAGTCGTGGCGATCCAGCACGGCCGGGCGATCTTCAACCTCCAGTGCTCGTTCCACCTGGAGGAGCAGGGGCTGGAGCACCAGGACGAGATGCCGGCGACGCCGGGACCGAACGAGCTGCCCGAGCTCGCCGACCTGCTCGCTCCGGACGACGAGGTCCCCCAGGGGAACTTCCGCTACCCGAAGGGTCTCGACATCCGCTTCGTGAGCGAGCCGCCGTGGGAGCGCAGCGACGCCGACCAGCGCCGCGAGCAGCTCTGGCTCCGGACGGACTCGCCGGTCGCGGACGACCCGCTGCTCCACGCCGCGATCGCCACCTTCGCGTCGGACCTGACCCTCGTCGACACAATCCTGCAGCGCCACGGGATCACGCCGTGGAGCGACTCGGTCGTCGGGGCCAGCCTCGACCACTGCATGTGGTTCCACCGTCCGTTCCGGGCGGACGAGTGGCTCCTGTACGACCAGCACAGCCCGACGGCCTACGGGGCCCGGGGGCTCGCCCACGGCGCGCTCTACAGCCAGGACGGCCGGCTCGTCGCCAGCATCGCCCAAGAGGGCCTGGTGCGGCTCCGCAGGGGCGCCTGAGCCGTGCTCGCCTCGGTCGCCGGTTACGCGGTGTTCGGCGTGTTCGTCGCGCTCATCGTCGTGCTGGCGGTCTTCGTCGTCCGATTCACCCGAGGGCTCGGCCGCAAGCGGGGCGAGTGAACGCAGCGGGCGGCGCTGCCGGGGATTTGTCGGTCAGGTGCTCGGGAGCCGGGGTGCTCAGTGGATGCCGCCGCGGCGGCTCTCCACCACCACGCCGATGATCGCCGAGATGGCGAGCGTGAGGCCGACGGTCGCCGTCCAGAAGCCGAAGACCAGCGCGAGACCGACGAGCGCGGCCGCCACCCCGAGGACGAACGGCCAGATGCTGGTGCTCGGGAAGGTGCCGACCACCCCGGCGCCCTGCTCGGGGGTCGCCTCGGGGTCGTCCTCGGCCCTCGGCGTCATGCGCCGGGACCACCAGAGGTAGTAGCCGCCGGGCAGCAGGCCGAGCAGGCCGACCGCCACGAGCATGATCGTGCCGCCGCCGGTGATCGTCCGGTAGTTGGGCGCCAGGCCGACCGCCCAGAACAGCAGGGCGACGACCGCGCCGAACGCGGCGAGGAACAGGAGGAACTTCGCCTCGACCTTCACGAGTCGCTCCCGTCCGGCCAGTCCTCGCCCGAAGGCGGGGCACCGCCGGCGGCGACACCGGCGCCGACGAGCTCGCGCCGGCCGTGCTCCTGGTGGTGGTCGACCGAGAGGTGGTCGGGATGGTTGAAGTCCCAGACCGGCCGCTCGGAGCGCACGGGTGGGAGCCAGGTGAAGTTGTGGTGGACCGGTGGCGAGGAGGCCGCCCACTCGAGGGTGTGGGCATCCCACGGGTTGGCGGTCGCCGGCACCGGCCTGCGCCACGAGACGTAGAAGTTCACCAGGATGATCGCGACCGAGATGAACAGCAGGTACGCGCCGACGGTGGAGATCCGGTTCAGGCCGGTCCACCCGTAGGTCGAGGGGTACTCGGCGATGCGCCGCGGCATGCCGTGCAGCCCCAGCAGGTACTGGGGCATGAACGTCACCCAGAAGCCGACGAACATGAACCAGAAGCTCGCCTTGCCGAGGCTCTCCCGCACCATGCGGCCGGTCATCTTCGGGTACCAGTAGTACAGGCCGGCGAAGCCGCCGAAGACCGCCGAGCCGAACAGCACCTCGTGGAAGTGGGCGACGACGAAGTACGTGTCGTGGGTCGCGAAGTCGACCGGTGGCGAGGCGAGGAAGATCCCGGTGACCCCGCCGAACAAGAAGACGACGAGGAAGCCGATCGCGAACAGCATCGGGGTCGTGAAGCTGATCGAGCCCCGCCACATCGTGCCGATCCAGTTGAAGAACTTGATGCCCGTCGGCACGGCGATCAGGTAGGACATCAGGCTGAAGAAGGGCAGCAGCACGACGCCCGTCGTGAACATGTGGTGCGCCCAGACCGCCGTCGACAGCGCCCCGATCGAGATGGTGGCGAAGATCATGCCCCGGTAGCCGAAGACCGGCTTGCGGGAGAAGACCGGCAGGACCTCGGTCACCATCCCGAAGTAGGGCAGGGCGAGGATGTAGACCTCGGGATGGCCGAAGAACCAGAAGAGGTTCTGCCACAGCACCGGGACGCCCCCACCTGCGACCGAATAGATGTGCGAGCCGATATGTCGGTCGCACCACAGCAGGATCAGCGCCGCGGTGAGCACCGGGAAGGCGATCAGGATGAGGATCCCGGTCACGACCATGTTCCACGTGAAGATCGGGACCCGGAACATCGTCATGCCCGGCGCGCGTAGATAGAACACCGTCGCCACGATGTTCACCCCGGTGAAGATCGCCGAGAACCCCGTGAGGAGCAGGGCGACGATCCACATGTCGGAGCCGGAGCCAGGCGAGTTGATCGCGTTGGAGAGCGGCGCGTACGCCACCCAGCCGAAGTCCGCGGCGCCGCCGACGGTGAGGAAGCCGCTCACCATCGTCACGCCGCCCATCAGGTAGAGCCAGTACGAGAGGGCGTTCAGGCGGGGGAAGGCCATGTCGGGGGCGCCGACCTGGAGCGGGACGATGTAGTTCGCCAGGCCGCCGAAGGCGAACGGGCCGGCGAAGAGGTAGAGCATCAGGCTGCCGTGCATCGTGAACAGCTCGTTGAACGTGTGCTGGGACACGATCGTGTTGTCGGGCGACGTGAGTTGCGTCCGCATGATGACGGCCATGATCCCGGCGAGGCAGAAGAACACGAGCGAGGTGATCATGTAGCTCATGCCGATCACCTTGTGATCGGTCGAGGTGATCCACTTGAGGAGCCCGGTCGGACCGTGCTCGTGCTCCGGCTCCTCCGGCCGACCGACTGCTGGTGGTCGCTCTGCGAGAACCGTCATGAGGTCGCTCCTGCCTGCGCTTGGGAGGCCTGCTGGGCGCTCATCCAGTTCGAGAAGCTGCTCGGGCTCTCGACCCGAACGCTGAACAGCATCTCGGAGTGGTACAGGCCGCAGTACTGGGTGCACTGGCCGTTGAACACCCCGTTCGAGGTCGTCGTGAAGTCGAAGACGTTGGTGACGCCCGGCTGCGCGTAACGGCTGAAGTTGAAGGCCGGAACGTAGAAGCCGTGGACGACGTTGGCCGAGTCGAGCACGATCCGCACCGTCGAGTTGGACGGCAGCACCAGCTGGGGGTAGTGGTCCGAGGTCGCCGGCTGCGCGAGCAGCGTCGGCTCGGCGGCGGTACGGATCGTCACGCCCTGGCTCTTCCCGTTGCCGCTGTCGTAGGTGAACTGCCACCCCCACCGGTAGGCGAGCACGTGCACGATCTCCGTCGGGTGGGTCGACACGGCGTCGATCTCGTTCTCGGTGACGACGGTGAAGTAGAAGATCACCCCCACGATCAGGACCGGGATCATCGTGTAGATGACCTCGAGGATCGGGTTCGAGTGGAACTGGCGCGGGATCTGGTCCGAATGCCGGCGGCGGTAGCGGACGATCGTCCAGAAGATCAGCCCCCAGACGATCACCGCCACGACCAGACCGGTGATGACCATCCCGACCCAGAGCTTGAACTCGTCCTTGCCCTGGGCGGTGGAGCCTCGGAAGGCCCCAAAGGTCGGTGCCTGGCAGCCGCCGAGCACCAGGGCGCCGCCGAGCAGCAACACCGGGACGGCCGCCCTGCGGAGCCGGGTGCGCGACGAACCTGGGCCGCCAAGAATCCGCGCGAGCGGCGATCGGCGGGACGCTCCGGCGGTCACGGCTGCGACATTAGCGAGCACTTGGAGAAGCGAGCCAACTGGGACGGCCGGCTCAGCCGGCGGCGCCTCCGCTGCCAGCCCGGCGGGCCGCGGCCCGCTCCCTCGCAACACGCCGACCAGCCCCGGTGATGAGGCCGAGGCGATGCGCCCCCGTCTTCGCCGCCCGGCCTGCGGCACGTCCGGCCACGGGCATCAGGGCGCCGGCCAACGCCGCCGTCGCGTTGACGGCGCTCGACACGTCACCGTTCCTCCTGCTCCCCACCGGTGGCGCCGTGCCCGTCCCGCCCCCCGGCGACGCCTGGTCACTCGCCTCGCGAACCGGCCGCGGCACGTCGACGTAGGCGGTGGTCCGCTCGATCCGGATCAGCACGAGCGCGACCGCCTCGGCGACCACGACGCCGAGCACATGAAGATGCCGGTACGCGACGAGGGGCGAGAGCACGAGAGCGACGATGACGAGCACGTCGCCGGCGTGATGGGCGCGGCGGCCCAGCACGGAGAACGCTCCGAGCGTCCCCGCCGTCACCAGATTGAGCAAGAGCAGCACCGCGCCGACGGCGACGAGGGTGAGCTGGGTGGCACCAGATGTGTGGATCCCGACCGCCAGCAGGGCGGCCGCCAGCACGTACTCGGCGATCTCGTGGGCGAGGAAGCGCACACGACGGCGCGCGCTGACCCGCTCCTTGCGCGTCGAAGGCACCGGTGCGAGCTGGTCAGCGGCGAGCGCTGCTCAGCTGCCGCTCGGGTCCTTCGTCGAGCCAGCCGCCTGGTCGGGCGTCTTGGCGTCGGGCGTCTTGGTGTCGGGCGTCGTGGAGTCGGTCCCCCCCTTGCTGGGGTCGCCCTCCTCCATGCCCTTCTTGAACTCGTGTGAGGCGCTGCCGAGGCCACGCGCCAGCTTGGGGAGCTGGGACCCCCCGAAGAGGAGGACGATCACGATGACCGCGATGACGATTAGGCCGTCCGCCCCGAGAATCTCTGCGAGCACACCTGTGGGCACAGGCCCTCCCTTCCGCTGCTCTATAGCCGAGTCTACGTCGATCGGCGCGGTCCCGGGACCCCGGCTGCCGACTCGTCTCGCAACAGTTCGGTGTCAGTAAGGTAGGCGGATGCCGCGGGAGCCCGACCGGTGCTGAGCACGGCCCACTCAGCCGCGCCGCGCCACGGTGGTCCACGCCGGGGTCGGGGGGTGACGGTCACCACGGGAGCCGCCGGTCAGGGCCGGGCCGCCAGCGGCGAGGACCAGTCGCCGGAGACGGCCGCTCCGACCTACCGGGGGGTCCCCGTCGACGAGCTGCGCGCCGACCTCCGCCTCGCCTGCATCTCGCGCGCGCTCGACGACCGCCAGCTCATCTTGCACAAGCAGGGGCGCTCGTACTTCCACATCGCCGGCGCCGGCCATGAGTCGCTGCTGCTCGGGCTGGCCCGCTCGCTTCGGCCCGGCTACGACTGGTTCTTCCCCTACTACCGGGACCTCCCGCTCATCCTCGCGCTCGGCGTCACGCCCTACGAGATCCTCCTCTCCTCCGTCGGGTCCTCGGAGGACGCCGCCTCCGGCGGACGCCAGATGCCCTCGCACTGGGGCTACCGGGAGCTCAACGTCTTCAGCCAGTCCAGCCCCACCGGGAGCCAGTGCCTGCCGGCGGTCGGCTGCGCCGAGGCGACCCGCTACGCCAGCGGCGCGCTCGCTGCCCGGCGTCTCGGTCCACGAGGACGAGATCACCTACGTCTCCATCGGGGAGGGCGCCACGTCGGAGGGCGAGTTCTGGGAGAGCCTCAACACGGCCTGCCAGCTGCGCCTTCCGCTGCTCTACCTCGTCGCCGACAACGGGTTCGCGATCTCGGTGCCCTCGCGCGACCAGTCCCCGGCGCCGATCTCCGACCTCGTCAGCGGGTTCCCCGGCATCTCGGTCACCAAGCTCGACGGCTGCGACTACTTCGCCAGCCGGGCCGCGGGCGCAGCCGCCGTCGCGGGCGTGCGGGCCGGGCGAGGCCCTGCGCTCCTGCACGCGACCGTCACCCGCCCCTACTCCCATTCCTCCTCCGACACCCAGGCGCGGTACCGCCTGGCGGCCGACATCGACGCCGAGCGCGCACGCGACCCGCTGCGGCGGCTGGAGCGTGAGCTCGTCGAGGCGGGCGTTCTCAGCGAGGACGACGCCGCCGCGATGAGGACGGAGGCGCACGACCTGGCGGCCGAGGCGTCGGCAAAGGCCGTCGACGCCGCGCGGCCGGACCCGGCGACCGTGAGGGAGCACGTCGTCTCGCGCGCGTCCGCCTGCCCCTCCCGCCCGAGACCAGCGAGGCCGGCGGCGAGCCGGTGCACTTCGGCGAGGCGATCCGCCGGACCCTCCACGAGCTGATGGCCGCCGACGAACGGGTGCGGGTCTTCGGCGAGGACGTCGCGGACGGGACCGCCGAGGTGCTGGAGGAGCGCGACGGGATGGGCGGCGTGTTCGGCACGACGCTCGGGCTCCAGAGGGCCTTCGGCGCAGATCGCTGCTTCAACACGCCCCTCGCCGAGGCGAACATCGTCGGTCGGGCGGTGGGCCAGGCGCTGCGCGGGCTGCGCCCGGCGCCCGAGATCCAGTTCTTCGACTACATCTGGCCGGCCATGCAGCAGCTCCGCTCGGAGGCCGCGACCATGCGGTGGCGCTCGAAGAGCACGTTCACGGCGCCGTTGGTGCTCCGCTGCCCGATCGGCGGCTACCTGGCGGGCGGCGCGATCTGGCACTCCCAGTGCGGCGAGTCGATCTTTACCCACATCCCTGGCCTGCTCGTCGCCTTCCCCTCGCGGGCGAGGGACGTCGCCGGGCTCCTGCGTGCCGCCTTCTGCTACGAGGACCCGGTCCTGTTCCTCGAGCACAAGCACCTGCTCCGCCAGCGCTACGCCATGGACCCCTTCCCCGGCACGGACTTCGTCCTCCCCTTCGGCGTGGCGGCAACCGTGCGTCCGGGCGAGGACCTCACCATCGTGACCTGGGGCGCGACGGTCCAGCGCTCGCTGCTCGCGGCCGAGCAGCTGGCCAGCGAGGGGATCGAGTGCGAGGTGATCGACCTGCGGACGCTGGCGCCGTGGGACAAGGAGGCCGTGGCCGCCTCGGTGGCGCGCACGTCCCGCCTCCTCGTCGTCCACGAGGACGTCCTGACGAGCGGGTTCGGCGCGGAGATCGCCGCGTTCGTCGCCGACGAGTGTTTCGCCGACCTCGACGCGCCGGTGCGCCGGGTCGCGGCCGCCGATACCTGGGTCGCCTACGAGCCCACCCTCGAACGGGCGACGCTCCCCCAGGTGGTCGACGTCGTGGAGGCCGCCCGGTCCCTCGCCTCGTACTGAGGCGTGCCCGAGGCGACGTCGCGCCGCTGCACACCCGCGCTCCGCCTCAGTGTCGCGCGATGCCGTCCTGGCTGGCGGTGGTCGGCGAGACCGACACCGGGCCGAGATTGTCGACCCGCAGCGCCGATCGCGCCGCTCGGCGCGGCGGACCGCCGGCCGCCGCCGCCGACGCGGTTGGGCGAGTACCGCTGGGTCATCCGCACGATGAGCCGCGACGACAGGATGAAGACGACCACGAGGAACACGAGGAGGAGCCCCGCCTCCTTCGCCAGCGCCTGCACTGCTGCGCTCGGCTGGTCGTAGAAGGTCCACGAGGCGTAGGTCAGGTACCCGACCTGGTTGTGCAGCAGATCGAGCTTCGGCAGGCTGTTCGAGAACCCCGCGGTGTAGATCAGCGGCGCGGTCTCGCCGATGGAGATCGCGAGGGCGATGATCAGGCCGGTGAGGATGCCGGGGATCGCCGAGCGCATCACGAGGCGCCGGAGCACGAGGGCCTTCGACATGCCGAGCGCCTCGCCGCCCTCGCGGTAGGCCAGCGGCACCTGGTTGAGCGCCAGCTCGGTCGATTTCGCCACGTAGGGCACGACGAGCAGTGCGAGCACGATCATCGCCGGCAGGGCCGAGAAGCCCCAATGCAGGCCGACGACCAGCGCGAGATAGCCGCAGTAGCCGAAGACGATCGACGGGATGCCCGAGAGCACCTCCGTCGCGCTGCGCAGCAGCGTCGAGAACACGCTCCGGCCGGCGAACTCGGCGAGGAAGATCCCCGAGCCGATCCCGATGAGGCTCGTGAGGACCCCCACGCCGAGCGTGAGCCACAGGGTGCCGACGATCGCGTTGCGCAGGCCGCCGCCGACCCCCGTCGAATCGAGGGTGAAGATGCTCCAGTGCCAGACGGAGGCGGCACCCCGGACCACGTACTCCACGATCCAGACGACGGGCGCGATCAGAAGCGCCATCGCGAGGCCGCAGACCCCCCACCATGCCCCGTTGCGGAGCCGGCGCAGCGGCGAGATCGCGGCGTCGCGCCGGATGCCGGGGGCGCCGTCGGCGGTGGCGGAAAGGGTCCCCGAGGCGACGGCCATCAGAAGCCGGCCCCGACCGGGAGGCTCGCCCCGCGCGCCGAGCGCCGCACGATGAGGCGCGCCACGACGTTGACGACCAGGGTGATCACCAGCAGCACCAGGGCGCCCTCGGCGAGCGTCTTCACCGCCAGGCCGCTCGGGTCGGACTGGGCCGCATCGAGCTGGCCGACGATCGTCGCCGCGATGGTCGTCATCGTCCCGTAGATGTTGCTGGCGAGATGCAGGTTGCTGCCGCTGACGAGGGCGATGGCGATGGTCTCGCCGAGCGCCCGCCCGAGGCCGAGGACCGCTGCCCCGACGAGGCCGCCGCGGACCCACCGCCACTGGACCGTCAGGAACACCTCGGCGCTCGTCATCCCGAGCGCCTCGGCCCCTTCCTTCGTCGTCTCCGGGACCTGGCGCAGCAGGTCCCGGGTGGTCGCGGCGATGATCGGGATGATCATCGCCGCAAGCACGAGGCCACCGGCGAGCAACCCCTCGGGGCCGTAGGGGCCGCGGAAGATGTTCAGGATGGGCACGTTGGGCATGTGCGCCAGCACAGGGTAGAGGTGACGCGCGAGCCAAGGGCCGAAGACGAAGAGCCCCCACAGCCCGATGACCACGCTCGGCACGCCGGCGAGGATCTCGATGCAGAGCCCGATCGCCGCCGCCACGCGCCGGGGTGCCTTCTCCACGAGGAGGATCGCCGCGCCGACGGCGATCGGCAGGCCGACGATGATGGCGATCGCCGAGGACTCGAGCGTCCCGGCGATCTGGGGCCAGGCCCCGTACCGCGCACCGGCCGGGTGCGCGACGCCGCCGGTGTGGAGGATGCCGCCGTAGGAGTTCCCGTACGACCAGGTGCTCCCGGTGAGGAAGTACCAGCCGTTGTAGCGGATCGCCGGGATCGCCTCGACGAGCAGGATGACCAGCATCGCGGCGAGTGCCGCCAACGGGATCACCGAGGTGAGCCCGGTGCCCCACTGGAGCGACCGGTGCGAGACGGCTTGCCAGCGCGCCCGTGCCCGAGAGTCGGCGGCCAGCGTTCCGCCCGCCCCCGGAGCGTCCTCGAGCGGTGATGCCGGTGACCGGGGCGCCTCCGCCCCGGTCACCGGCCCGCGCGCGCTGCGGGGCTCTGCTCGTCGTCCACGGGCAAGCTCCCTTGCTCTGCGAGTGCTACTGGATCTTGTTCAGGAGGCTGACCGCCACCGACATGGCGTTGGCCGCCAACGGCTGGAAGTTGACCGGCGCCAAGAAGCTCGCCGCCGCGCCATGACGCGGATCCATTCCCCAGGCGAGGAAGGCCTTGATCGCCGTGGCGGTCGTCGAGCTCGACTGGTTGGCGTTCACGATGGCGTACTCGAAGTTGACAATGGGGTAGCCGAACTTCGCCGTCTTCGAGAACTCGAGGTTGACGGCGCCGGTCGAGGGGATGTGCTGGTAGCTCGCGACCTCGCTAAGGATGTTCTGCGGTGTCGGCAGGACGTAGTTGCCCTTGCCGTTCAGCAGCTGGGCGTCGCCAAGGCCGTTCTTGAGCGCGCTACGCAGGTAGCTGATCCCGATGTAGGCGACGCAGCCGGCCGTCGTCTCGCAGGTCGCCAGCATGCCCGAGTTGCCCTTCTCCCCGAGCTCTCCCGACACGTTCGGCCACGAGACCACCGTGTTCGGGCCGTTGGTCACGAAGCTCGAGCTGCCGAGCGCGTTGTACAGGTACGAGCTGAACAGGAAGGTGTCACCGCTGCTGTCCGAGCGCCGCAGCGGCACGATCTTCACGTTCGGGATCGAGACGCCCTTGTTGACGCTCGTGATCGCGGGATCGTTCCACGTCGTGATCTGCCCGGTGTAGATGGCGTTCAGGATCTTCGGCGTGAGCTTCAGGTGGACGCCCTTGGCGAGGCCCGGGATGTTGTAGTCGACCTGCTGCGCGGAGACGACGATGGGGATGTCGAGCAGGTTCGGCGGGTCGCTGAGCGGCAGGTAGGCGTCGGAGGCGCCGATGTTGACCGTCCCGTTGAGCGCCTCTGACTGCCCGGTACCCGAGCCCGTCGAGGCGGTCTGGACCGAGGCGCCGTGGTAGCTCTGGGCCCACGTGCTGAGGAGCGGGTAGAAGAGCGACGAGCCGGTCTCGGTGAGGCTTCCGCCGCCCGGGTTGGCCTCGAGCGAGCTGAGCTGCTTCTCGGGCGCAGCTAGGGGGTTCACGGTCTTCTTCTTGTTCTTGCTGTTGGAGCTGTGGTGGGTCGAGGCTGCGGCGATCGGCGCGGATGCCGCTCCGAGGGCGAGCGCGCCGGCGAGCGCGACCGCTGCCGCGCCGGTGGTCCGGCCGCGCCAAGAGCGACGACCGCGCTGCGACACGGTCATCTCGTTGGCAAGGTCTCGTGCATCCATGTGGACAGGTGCTCCTTTCGAATGCCCGTCGATCGGGCGGTCCGGGTCTGGGGGGCAGTTGCGTCCGTCCGGACCCGTCCGTCACGGGTACGGCCGGAACGGCTTGGAACCGTCAGTGCGTACCGACGGGGTCGGCTTCCCCACCGACGTACCGGGCGGTCTCGGGACGCTGGGGCCGGTCGAACAGCTGGGCGGTCGGGCCGGTCTCGACGAGGCGGCCCTGGTAGAAGAAGATCGTGTTGTCGGAGAGGCGCTTCGCCTGGGCGAGGTTGTGCGTGACGATGATCACCGTCAGCGCCGGCGTCAGGCGGCGCACCAGCTCCTCGACCGCCTCGGTCGAGCGCGGGTCGAGCGAGGAGGTCGGTTCGTCGAGCAGCAGCACCTCCGGCTCGACCGCGAGCGCCCTGGCGAGGCAGAGCAGCTGCTGCTGACCGCCGGAGAGCCGGAAGGGCGAGTCGTTCAGCCGGTCGGCGACGTGGCTCCACAGGCCGACCTCGGCCAGGCGGGTCTCGGCGATGTCCCGGAAATCCGCGCGCTTGGCCATGCGGTGTGCGCGGACCCCGGCGACGATGTTGTCCATGATGGACATCGGGAACGGGTTCGGCCGCTGGAAGACCATGCCGACCCGTCGCCGGAGCACCAGCGGGTCGACGTCATGGCCGTGGATCTCCTGGCCGCAGAGCGAGATCGACCCCCGCTTCCAGAACCCTTGGACCTTGTTGTTCAGCCGGTTGAGCGAGCGGAGGAACGTCGTCTTGCCCGACCCCGACGGTCCGATCAGGGCCGTGACCGTCCCGCGGGGGAAGTCGACGGTGATGTCTCGCATGATCGTGGCGTCACCGAAGCCGAGCGTGAGGTCGCGCGACGTCATCACGACGTCGTCGTGGCGAGGAGCCCCCTCAGGTGCACGACCCGGGACAAGGGTCGTCATCGCTTGCTCCCTCGTGCCGACGGTGGGATCCATATGCAACAGCACCGTAACGGTGCGACCTGAACCGCAAGGGAACGGTTCGCGACCTGCCGGTGACGCGTTGGTGAAACCTTCCGGGAGCGCGCACGTCCCGGCCTGAATCGCCTGCTCACCGTTCACGACCCCGGTTCGCGGGGTACGATCGAACGTGGTCGTTGATCCCGTCCCGATGCCGACGATCGCCGCCATCGTCGCCAAGATCGACCGGCAGATGAACCGACTCTTCGCCATGGTCGGAGACGCCATCGCCGGCGCGACCCACGCGCTCCTCACGGGCGACCGGGAGGCGGCGAAGTCGCTGGTCGAGCGGGACGAGACGATCGACGCCCTCTACCGCGAGCTGGAGCGATTGGTCCTGGACCAGATCATCGAGGGTGCGGACTCCCCCCAGCGCCTGCGCTACCTGATCACGGTGCTGCGCCTGCTCCCCGAGCTCGAGCGCAGCGGCGACCTCGCCGAGCACGTCGCGCGGCGCGCGACCCAGGGCATCGTGGCCGACATGTCGGCGCGCGCCCGCGGGCTCGTCGAGCGGATGGGCGAGGTCGCCTCCGAAATGTGGCGGATCGCCGCGGACGCCTTCGGCGACCGGGCGCCCGACGTCGCAGACCGGCTCGACGAGCACGACGACGAGATGGACGAGCTGCTGGTCACGTTCACCGCCGAGCTGGTCGGCGGGAAGATGTCGCTCCCGGTGATCATCGAGCTCGTCCTGATCGGTCGCTTCTACGAGCGCTTCGGCGACCACGCGGTCAACATCGCCCGGCGCGTGCCCTCCAGGTCGTCCCGACCGACGTCCGAGCAGGAGGGCTGAGCGGCCGGCGACGGCAGGTCGCCGGTTCGCACCAAGGATTCGCGGCGCAGGTCATCTTCCGTTCACCTACGCGTTGCCTCGCAGTCACCAACGGCCGGCAGGCTCGACGTCGACGATGCGCGACGGCCTCCCGCACCCGACGATGCAGGACGGCAAGCGGCCGGCTCCTCCGGCGCTGGTCAGGACCTCGGCAGTCGCCGAGGTCCTGGACGAGACCCCGCTCGGGGCGTTCCATCTGCGGGCGCTCATCGCGTCGGGCCTGGGCTTCTTCACCGACTCCTACGACCTGTTCATCATCGGGACGGCGACCGCTCTCCTGAAGGGAGAGTGGCACCTCTCCACGCCCGACGTGAGCCTCGTCGGGAGCTCCACGCTCTTCTCGGCGTTCCTCGGCGCGATCGTGCTCGGCCGCGTTGCCGACATCGTCGGACGCCGGCGCGTCTACCGCTTCGTCGCGGTGGTCATGGTGCTCGGGGCCGTCGCCTCGGCGTTCTCGCCGAACCTCGGGGTGCTCATCGCCTCCCGGCTGGTCCTCGGCTTCGGCATCGGGGGCGACTACCCGGTGAGCGCCGTGCTGATGAGCGAGTTCTCGAACCGCCACAGCCGCGGCCGCCTCGTGAGCCTCCTCTTCTCGATGCAGGCGCTCGGCCTGGTCGTCGGGCCGATCGTCGGCATGACGCTGCTCGCAGCGGGCTCGGGCGTCGACACCGCCTGGCGCCTGATGCTCGGCCTCGGCGCCCTCCCGGCCGGTGCAGCCGTCTACTTCCGCCGGCGCATCCCTCAGTCCCCGCGCTTCGCTGAGCGGGTGCAGGGGGCCAAGGACGCCGCCGACGCCGCCGCCGGGATCGCCACCCAGCCGTCGGTCGCCTCAGGCAACGGTGCGACCGCGGCCACCGGGCGGCGTTCGGACGCGGGCGCGCGGGTGCAGATGACCCTCGGCGACATGGCCCGCCATCCCCGCCTGCTCCTCGTCCTGCTCGGGACGGCGGGGTCGTGGTTCGCCTTCGACTACGCCTACTACGGCAACACGATCTCGACGCCGATCGTGCTCCACGCGGTCGACCCGAGCTCCAGCCTGCTGGCGAAGCTCGCCTGGACCCTGATCGTGTTCGTCGTCGCCGCGTTGCCCGGCTACATCCTCGCCTTCACCACGATGGACCGCATCGGGCACAAGCGCCTGCAGCTGATCGGCTTCACGGTCATGGGGGGCGCCTACCTCGTGGCCGGCGCCGTGCCGGGCATCGCGTCAAGCGTCGTGCCGTTCCTGCTCTGCTACGGGATCAGCTACTTCTTCGCCGAGTTCGGCCCGAACACGACGACGTTCGTCCTGCCGAGCGAGCTCTTCCCGACCGGTGCGAGGACGACCGCGCACGGCACGTCCGCGGGCGTCGCGAAGGCAGGAGCGTGCATCGGCGTATTCGCCGTTCCGGTCCTCATCGCCCACCTCGGCCTGCGCGGCTCGCTCCTCGTGTCGGCCGGCGCGGCGGGCTTCGGGCTGCTGTTCACCCTGCTGCTCCCCGAGCCGGCGGGGCGCGCCCTCGACGAGGTCTCGGGCGAGCACGCCCTGCTCGGCACGGTCGCCGGCGGCGCTGACGCGGTGGCAGCCGCGGAGGCCGTCGTCGGCGGGGCCATGGCCGACGGCTCGCCGGTTCCGGCCGCGAGCTCCTCGGCCGCGGGCGCTCCGACGCTCGCCCCCAACAGCGGCTCGGCGCTCCCGTGAGGTGCAGGGCCCGGGCGCTAACGACGGCGCTGCGCGGCCGCGGCTGCCTGCTCGACCCGCCTCGGGCACGCCGCCTGGCCATCGGGCTCGGGGCGCTGCGCGCGCTCATCGGTATCACGGCGCTCGCTGTGCCGACCGTCCCGGCGGCGCCGTGGGTCGGGTCGGACGAGGCGAAGCGCCCCGCCGTGCGACTGTTCGCGCGGACCATCGGCGGGCGCGATCTGGCACTCGGCCTCGGCGCCGTGATGGCGGCCCGCTACGACGCCCCCCTTCGCGGGTGGGTCGAGGCCGGGGCCCTCGCCGACGCCGGAGACACCGCGGCGACGCTCCTCGGCTTCGGCGAGCTCCCTCGACGCACCCGGTGGCTCGTCCTCGGCCTCACCGTCGGCGCAGCGGTGGCCGGGGCCGTGCTCGCTCCCGCCGTCGACCGCGCCACGCGCTGAGCAGCGCCAGGCGCGCCCCCCAGAGCGCCTCGCGGCGGCGGCACCCGCTGGGTCCGCCCGACGTGCGCCGGCGGAGGGCGCGATCGGCGAAGAAGGGCCGCAGCGCGAGATGCACCGGCGGGAGGTGGCCGTAGAGGAGCACCGCCTCGCCCGGCGCCGGCCGCCGCAGCATGTCCCCGGGCAGGAGCCGGCGCGTCGTGAGGCTGGTGGTGCGCGTCGTGGCGCCCTGCTCGTCGACCGTCGTCGAGTCCACGACATGGTCTTCGTCGCCGACGAGCCGGCTGACGTGCTCGAGGGTCGCGGGATCGGCGACGCCCGAGCAGACGAGCTTCGCCCGGTGGTTGTTCACGACGGTGGCCCAGCGCGCGCCGTAGCGGCGCCCTTGACCTGGGCGAGGTCCTGCCAGACGGTGACGACCTGGACCCCGTGCGAGGAGGCCGTCGCCGCCAGGGCGTCGAGTCCAGCGAGGGGCGCGACGTTGGCCGCCTCGTCGAGCACCACGAGCAGCGGCGGGTCGAGCGCACGGTCGGCGCGCGACGCCGCCTCGAAGGCCGCCTCCACGACGCTGCGCAGGATCGCGACGAACACGGTCTGCAGCCGCTCTTGCTCGTGCGACGGGGCCACCAGGAAGAAGGTGTGGCGCCCGCCGTCGAGGAGCAGTGCCGGGTCCAGCTCGTGACGCTCGGTGGTCGCGGCCACCGACGGATCCGCGAACGCCGCCAGCACCGTCTCGGCGGTCGTGTAGACGGAGCTGCGCTGGCGGTCCTCGCGCCCGAAGCTCGCCTCCGCGGCGCGGACCGCCTCGGGGACCCCGGCGAACTCCAGCGCGAACAGGACCTCGTCCACCTCTTCGGTGTCGACCCAGCGGACAACGTTGGGCATCGTTCCGCCGGAGCTCGACGCTGCGAAGAGGAGGGGGGCGAGAAGCTTCTCCGCCGTCGAGTACCAGAACGCCGCGTCGTCCAGGCCGCCCCCGCCGGCCCGGGCCACCGAGCAGAGGGCGGCCGCGACCGCGACGTGCACCGGCCCAGCTGGCCGACGCCGCGAGCGGCGACCAGCCGGCGCTCGGGAGGCCGGACACCCCGACCGGGTCGTAGACGAGGCTCGTGCCGACCCGGCGGCGCCACCCCAGCGTGTCGCGCACGAGGTCGGTCTTCACGCTCGTCGCGAGCACCGGTCCCTCCCACTCGAGGATGGCGGGGATCACGAGGCCGGTCGTCTTGCCTGACTGGCTCGGGCCGACGACGAGGAGGGAGTGGCCCCGCTCGGCGGCGACCAGTCGCCGACCCGCCCGGCCGAGGACGAGGCGACCCGACCCGGCGGACCGCACCGCGAGCGGCCGGAGCTCGGAGGGCGCGGCCCAAGTGGCGCCGGTGGCGGTGCGGCGCGGCGCCGGGCCCCGCCCGGGTCGCCGCCGGTGCACCCGCCGGGCCGCCACGGTCGCGCCGACGACGCCCGCCGTCACCGAGGCGAGCAGCGTCGCGACGGTCGCCCACCAACCCGCTGCGCCGGGCAGACCGGCACGAAGCGCCGGGGGGAAGGCACGACCCGGTGAGGAGGGATCGACCAGGAGGCGGAGCACCAGCGTGGGGGCGGCGCGGAGCGGGACGTCTCGCCACCCGTGTCCACCGAGCACGCCGTCGATCCCGGCCGTCGCCCAGCAGGCCAGCGCGAGCACCCCGGCGGCGATCACGGCAAGGCACGCCGGCAGCTCCGCCCGCCCGGGGGCGGCGGGGGCCCCCGCCCCCCCGCGGAGGGGCACGCCCGGTGGCGAGCCGCGGGGTGCCAGCCGCCCCCGTACCGGCGTGCCGGGGCCGCGCCGAGGCGTCACGGGACCGGGACGAGGCGGGCGTCGGTGTCGACGAGGGCGCGCTCGCCGGGTGCGATGCGGTGCTCGACGAGGAAGGACCGTCCTGCGACCCGCCACAGCGCGACGCCACGCCCGAGGCGGGGGAGGAGCCGGGACTCGGCCTCGCCGAGGCCGAGCGCCGCTGACGCCGCGGGAACCTCGCCGGCACCCTGCGCGTAGCAGACGAGCGTCTCGGAGTCGGCGAGCAGCCCTTCGGCGATGCGCGCCCCGACACTGCCGGCTCCGCCGGCGCTGGCGAGGTCCGAGACGCGGTGCAGGACGGCGACGTTCGCCACACCGTGGGCTCGCGCCAGCTTCCAGGAGGACTGGAGGAAACGGGCGACGCCGAGGTTGGCGAGCACCGCCCAGGCCTCGTCGACGACGAGGAGCGTCCGCTCGCCGGTGCCGGCGCGCCAGCTGGCCTCGAGCGCAGCTGCAGCGCAGGTCACCAGGGCGCCGAGCGCGGGCGAGTGGTAGACGGCGGAGAGATCGAGGACGACCGCGCGGCCGTGCAGGTCGACGCCGGGCGTGGTGGGTCCGTCGAACATCCCCCGTAGCTCGCCGTGGACGAGGCGGCGCAGCTCGAGCGCCACGTCGCGCGCCTCGGCCCGCAAGGTGGCGACATCGCTCGCCACGGCGATCGTCGAGGTGGCCGTCGGGGAGAGCAGCGCCTGGACGACCTCTGGGAGCGTCGGGGGACGCGCACCCGTGGTCGCGCCGGCGAGCGCGAGCTCGAGCGCCGTGTGCTCGACGGGACGGAGCGCCCGGTCGAGGCATGCCGAGGCGAGCGCCGAGAGCAGTGCGAGCCGGCGCCGGGACGTCTCCTCGGCGGCGCCCGGGCCGCCGGCCCGGGGCGCGTCCAGCGGGTTGAGCCGGACCGCGCCGCCCGGCTCGAGCAGGATCGGCTCGACGCCGAGCGCCCGTGCCAGCGGGCCGTACTCACCCTTGGGATCGAGGACCACGACCCGCCGACCGAACGCGGCCTGGCGGTAGAGGTAGGTCTTGACCAGCGCGCTCTTGCCGCGCCCGATCTGCCCGAGGACGAGGACGTTCGGGTTCGTCAGGACGCCCGCGGCGTAGAGCTCGAAGGGATCGTGGACGAACGCGCCGCCGAACACGTCGCGGCCCACCAGCACCCCAGAGGCCGGCAGCGTGCGGCTCGTCACGAAGGGGTACAGCGCCCCGAGCTGCGCGGTCGTCGCCTCGTGCGCGGGAAGCCTCATGCGCATCCCCGCCCGACCGGCAGGGTGCAGCAGAGCGCCTCGGCCTGGCTCCCGTAGAGCCGGAGCAGCTCGAGCCGGGCCAGCGCCGCGGCCTGCTCGACGCGTCCACAGGCGCGTTCGAGCTCGGCCTGGCTCGGCGCACTCACCGTCAGGTAGCCGGAGAAGCGGTAGCCGGCGTGCCCTTCGGCCAGCTCGGACTCGCGCCGGACGACGGCGTCATGCTCGTGGCGGGCCCGCGCCGTCACCGCGAAGCCGTGCCGGCGGCGCAGCTCGGCGTCGGCGACGGTCGAGGTCCGGGCGTGCTCGGCGGCGCGCACGGCTCGCAGCGGCGCGAGCGGGGCCATGACCACGGAGACGCTCCTGCGCTCGGAGCAGCCGACGAGGAGCGGCAGGAGGAAGTCGCTGCCGACGTCGGTGCGCGGCCATTCGGCGATCCAGAACGTCGCGTGCCAGGTCCCGTCGGTCCGCGCCGATGCCCAGTGCTCCTCCAGGACCCCCGGCCACGGGCGGTCCGAGCCCGGGTCGGTGCGCGACCCGCGCCTCCAGGCCCCGCCGCAACGCCGCGCGCAGCCCCACGGGGGAGAGCACGCCGTCGACGGGGAGGCCTGCCTCACGACACCGGCGCTCCAGCATGGCGACCTCGTCGGCGAGCACGGCGGCCGCTTCGGTGAGCCCGGCGCCGCCGGCCCGCGGCGCTGCGCACGCGGACCGTCAGCGCGAGCAGCAGCTCGTTACGGAGCGCGCGCTCGGCCTCGAGGCGCACCAAGGTCGCGTACGAGCGGGCTGCGGCGGCCATCGCATCGCCGCCGTGCGCCGCGTCCTCGCCTCGGAGCCCGTTCTCGCTGCCGTGCCCCGCCGCGTCGGAGCCGGCGGAGGAGTGCCCGGCCGCGACGACGCCGGCGGCCGCCTGGGAGCGCCCGGCAGCGCCTCGGCGCATCCGCTCGCGAGGGTCGGGAAGCGTGCGCGACACCCACTGCAAGCGGTGCACCGCCGCGCGCTCGCGGGCAACCGACGCGAGCACCGCCGCCCAGGTACCCACCCGCCGCGTCCGCTCCTCCTCGGCGAGGAGCGCGAACGACTCCCCACCGAGGGAGCACACCGCGGTGAGCGTCCCCAGCCGGGTGTCGTGCACGGCGCCGATCGGCCGGCCGGCGGCGGCCCTGGCCTCGACGACCTCGAGACGCGACAGGAGCTGCGGGGGTCGCCTGCTGGACGGCGCCCGGCGCGCGTCGGGCGGCGCGGCGCTCCGTCTCGCCGGTCGGGCCGCGAGGAAGCGGAGCACGACGGGGAGCCACTGCTCCAGGGTCCGGCCGCGAACAGGCCAGCAGGCCGCGCCGGTCCCGGCGAGGGCCGCGCCGGTCGCGGCGACACCGGCCGAGGGGCCGTGCACGCCCCGGGCGAGACCGACGGCGCACACGAGGGAGGCCGCCACGACGGCGAGCTGGCCCGTGCGCACGCCGGCGACCAGCCCACGGCGGTCGCGTGGCCCGAAGCGGAAGCGGGCCCTCGTCTCAGCGTCGGCCATCGTCGGTCCCGTCCGCCGGAGCGGCGCCGCGGCCGACGCCGTCGTGTGCCGCCATCTCGGTGGCGATCCGCCCGGCGTCGGCCAGGACGTCGGGCGAGTCGCGCGCCACACCGGTCGCGGGTCCGACGTCGTCGACGACGGTCGGCGCCCCGGCGCCGACCGTCGTGCCGGCTCCGGCCTCCCCGGCGGTCAGCCCGAGCGCGAGCCCGGCGGCGTTCGACGCCGCGGCCCTGGCGACGCGCCCGCCGAGACGGGCAGCGCCCTCCAACTGGCCGACCGCGCCCGCCTCCACCATCGGGATCAGCCGGAACAGGGCGAAGGGCGAGAACGTCGCGAGCAGCAGGAGGGCCACGCCCTCGACCATGTCGGAGATTCCGCCTTGATCCACGAGCGTGCTGGCGGCGAGCGTGAGCACCCCGACGACGACGAGCTTGGAGAGCACCAGCGCGGCGATCGTCTCGCCGAGGCGTCGCGCCCAGTGCGCGCTCGCCGGCCAGACGAGCCCGGCGAGCGCGATCGGGAGGAAGAGCGTCGCGACCGCGACGGCCGCGGAACGGACGACGAGCTCGAGCCAGAGGACGAGCGCGACGACCGCCGCCAGCCCCGCGATGAGCAGCCCGGCGAAACCCGCGAGCGGCGCCGCGCCGGGCCCGCTCCCCGCGAGGACCGTGACGAGGTGGGCGACGAGCGTCGACGCCGGCGCGCCGTTCGCACCGGCGAGGGAGGAGGAGAGCTCGTCGGTCGCGGCGAGCGCAAGCTCGACGAGCTGGGCCGCGCCAGCGCCGAGCAGGACGGCGAGCGGCAACCGGACTAGCACCGCCCTCAGGAGCAGGCCGAGGTCCTGGCGCACCACGGCGTGGATCGCGGCGAGCACGAGGAATGGCAGCGCGAGCAGGGCCCCGATCTCGGCCACGACGCCGAGCTCGTGCTGGAAGCCGGCGCCGAGATCGGGCTGCGTCGTCGCCTGCAGGACGCTGCCGAGCGCCGAGACGAAGCTGGCCGCACCGGCGACGACCCACTTCGTCAGCGCCTCCAAGAGCGCCTGGGCGAGGCCGGTGGTGGCAACCGGCACGCCGGCCACGATCATGCTGGACGCTGCCGGGCGGTCGCCGAGGCCGGCACCGCCGCCGAGGACGAGGGCGGCGTCCACCGCACCTCAGGCCTTCCCGCCGAGGCTGAACAGGAAGTTGAGCAGCGGCGGCGCCGCCCCGATGATCAGGCAGGCCGCGCCGGACACCAGCACGGCACGACGGCCGGTGGATGCGTGCTGATAGTTGTTCGTGTGGGAGCCGAGCGCCCACGTCGCCGCGCCGACGACCAGTCCGACCAGCGACGCGAGGAGGCCCCACCAGCCGATGCCGTTCGCGAGCGTCTGCAGCGCTGAGCCGCCGGGCAGGGCGGAGCTGTCGGGATTGAGCGTGATGAGCCCGCTGGCGAGACGCGCGCCAAGAGCGACGTGGAGCATCGACACCTCGTACCTCCGTGGTCCCGGGCCGCCCGCGTGGCGGCCCGTCGGGTTTCGCGAGAGGGGGCGCTGCGGCCGCCGTGACGTGACCGGGCCCCGAGAGGTGCCGCCGGGGATGCGTCCCGGCGCCGCGATCACCCTAGGGCGATTCCCCGGATGACACACCCTCCTGAGATAATTGCTGCATGGGGATGACCTACCTGCAGCTGATGGATCGGGTGCCGGACGAAGCATCGGCGTACCGGTTCCTCGAAGAGATGATCTGGCAGGGCCGTCCCGTGTGCCCGCACTGCGGGAGCACCGCCGAGCACTACTTCCTCACCCCGAAGGCCCCAGGCGGGCGCAGGACGAGGACGGGCGCTGTCTCACAGCGCCGTCTCTGGAAGTGCAGCGAGAAGGCGTGCCGCAAGCAGTTCTCCGTGCTCACTGGCACCGTTTTCCACGGGACGAAGGTTTCGGTGCGGATCATCGTCCTCGTGATTTTCGAGATGGTCAGCGCAAAGAACGGGGTCGCTGCTTACGAGATTGAACGCCGGTACGGCCTGCACACCGATACGGCATGGTCGCTGCTCCAGCGTGTCCGTGAGGCTATGCAGCTCGACTACGCGGACCCGATGGTGGGCACCATCATCAGTGACGAAACGTGGGTCGGTGGTGATCCCAAAAACCAGCATCGGAAGCCGATCGAGCCAGAGCTGTTGAAGCCAGGGCACTCGCGGGTGCGCACCGACAAGTCCCCGGTCCTCTCCCTCGTCAACGCCGACACGGGCGAGGTCCGCTCCAAGGTCGTCCGCGACGTGAGCGGTCACACGCTCCGCAAAGTGATCGCCGCCAACGTCGAGATGGGCCAGAGTCACCTACACACGGACGCCGCATCCGCCTACCTCCCGGTGGGCCGCGAGTTCCTGTCGCACCAGTCCGTCGCTCATGAGCGCGGCGAATACGTCCGCGATGCCGTGAGCACGAACCGCGCTGAGGGCTACTTCAGCCAGCTCAAGCGGTCGATCAGCGGCACTCACCACCACGTGAGCAAGCGCCACCTTCCCGCCTACCTGGGCGAATTCGACTTCCGCTACTCCACCTGCAAGATCAGCGACTCGGCTCGGATGGAGATGCTGCTCGCCCAGCTAGCCGGGACTCGCTTCTAGGAGAATTCTAGGAAAGACACGGCGACGGGGTCCGCTTCCGGGTCATTACTCCGGACCCATTCGATCAAATAACGGACCCAAATACCGTCCGTTCCGGGGATCACCGCCATACGTTCTTCGCGGACCCCCGGCTCGCAGCGCCCCTCAATCTCCCAGCTGGGAGCCTGGTTCGGCTCAGCCGCCAGATTCTTTAGCCACCACTCCATAGCCCATCTCAGTGGGTCGGGTGGTCTATTAGATGCTTCCCACTTACGCCACTCTGCCGCGTTCTTGATTGCCACGGCGCGAAGGATACCCCCCGCCGGCGACGTGGCTGGTAACTTACAAGTTTCTAGCGGCCTTCATCGACTGCTCGCGAAGATTTACGATCAGGTCTCTCACGGCGTCTTGGTCGCCCTGAACCCAGGCTTGTGTAGCGGTTCGACCGCCCAGCTCGGCGAGCGGGACCGTGTTCCACCATCCGCTGATGGCGGAGGGAGGGTAGCCAAGTTCCTTCAGCATTTCGTTAAGGCCCATCGCTACCCGTTGCTGCATGTCGTCGGTCATGTCACCGACGCTGCTCTCGTGGAGCATCGCCACCATCGACCTCCTCCTGCTTCTTTGGGGGCGCCTTCGGAGTGAAGACGCGCCGAATGACCTCTTCGAATGAGTGAGGGCGCAGGGAAACGCTCTCGTGGCGCTGTTCCGGCGTTGGCCGTTCGGCCTTCGACCGGACCTTACTGGTCCTGGTCATGCCCCTGATCTCCCCAGGTCGAGTCCCCGACTGCGGGCGGTATCCGCAGTCCGACCTACGGCAAGCGTAGCCACCCGTAGTCCAAACCTCATGCCAACGTGGCATGACCAGGACCGATGGGGGCCGGACTCTCCCTGAATCTTCCCCGACGTGCCCGACGTGCCCCGGTAGGGACCGGACTCCGGAACGTGAACCGAACGCGGTGGGGCCGATCCACGGCAAGCAGAACGCGCAGGTTGCTAACAATGCGAGCACCCGGTGCGCCGAACGCTCACGGTTGGTTGCGATTGAATACTTGAAATGGCCCCGTTGAGTACGCGCGCTTGGTTGAATTTTCGTTGGCGCGAGGCTCGAACCCGGTCGAATGCGGCATCTTGCTGAAATTTCGCGAGCCAGCTTTGCAACTCGTCCTTCATAGCGTCGGCCTGATCATCGCTTGCCCGGAAAATAGGGTGCCTGATGTGCTCCAGTCCCTCAATGGCCATCATGCCAAGGTCCCCATTCATTGTGATGGATACAGGCAATCTGCCCGATCCAATGCCTTCCTCAAGTTGCTCGCCAGCCGTTACGTACGCGTCGATGACGGCGCAGAACTCATCAGTCGAGTTCCACCCTGCCCCATTTGGGGCGATAGCTCTAGCGACATCCATCAGGGCCGCGCGATCGGAACGCCATTGAGTATTCGCAGCCTCCATCGAGGTGATCAGCTCGTAGGTCTCGGGGAAATGGCCGCAGACAATGTCTCTCTCTTCATCAGAGAGCGATATTGATATTTGACTAGGAACACATCTCGACAACATGGCCTTGACGGCGGATGCATGCTCGGGCGTCACGGCCCGCGGATCGAACTCATGCGCTTCTAAGTGGTTGATCTTCTTCTGTCTTCGGTGGAGTTCGTCCAGTTCCACCGCAGCCATGACAGCCACGAGGACGAGAGCGGCGATGAGCCACTGATAGACGCTTCCATGACTGTGGATCGCCTCCACAATGGCCAAAATGCTGAGAGCAGCCGTCACGATTGCGTATACGCGACCGCCGACGATCCGAGCGGTCTGTCTGAGGAATACGTGGTCGCGCTGTTCCTTCTTGGCGGGTTGCCTTCGGCGCATGTCTCTAAGCCTAAGAGCGATCCGAAGTCCGCCCAAACCATTACGGTGCCCGACCTACCCTGGTGTGTCATCCGGGGAATCGCCCACCCTAGACGCACGTTCGTGCGATTTCAATGGATCTCGTGCTGAGCCTCGCCGGGGCGCCGGAGACGAGCGACCGCCCCCCCGGGAGCTGCCATGCTGGAGCCGTGCAGCCCGCACGGGAACGCCCGTGACAGCCGCAATCGGCGTATCGGCCCTCGACATCATCATCGCGGCGGTCGTGGTGATCGTCGTCATCGTCCTCGCCTACCTGCGCGGGGGCCGGCGCGGGGTGCGCGGCCTACGCCAGCGTCTGCTGGCGCTCGGCACCCGGCTGGGCGCCGAGGCGGAGGTCGTCGAGCCGCACAACCTGGAAGAGTCCTTGAACTTCGTGGAGCGGGCGACGGACCGGGCCGCCGAGGCCGTCGCCGAGTCGAGCGCAGACGCCATCCGCCTCCGACGAGCGCTCGACACCCTCCCCCAGGCCGTGCTCGTCTGTGACGAGCACGGCGAGCCGGTCTTCAGGAACGCGCGAGCCATCACGCTGATGGGCAGCCGCCACGGGGACGCGCTCGCCGCCCAGGCCGTCGACGAGCTGCTCGCGGCGACGGCGCCGGGGGCGTCGGAAGAGCGGACGCTCGAGCTCTACGGCCCGCCGCGCCGGACGTTGAACGTGCGCACGCAGAGCATCGACAACGGCCAGCGGGCGCTCGGCGTGATCGCCGTGATCGAAGACGTCTCCGAGCGGCGGAGGCTCGAGGAGGTCCGCCGCGACTTCGTCGCGAACGTCAGCCACGAGCTGAAGACTCCGATGGGGGCTCTCGGCCTGCTCGCGGAGACGCTCCTCGCCGAGACGGAGCCGGCCGTGTCCCAGCGGCTCGCCCAGCGAATCCACACCGAGGCGTTCCGCATCTCGAGGATCATCGACGACCTGCTCGACCTGACGCGCATCGAGAGCGAGGAGTCGCCGCCGCGCGAGCCCGTCCTCGTCAACCTCGTGATGGCCGAGGCCGCGGAGCGCGTCCGCGCGGCTGCCGACCAGCGCAACGTCGATCTCACGCTCGACGAGCCGTCGCCGCCGGTGGCGGTCCTGGGCGATCGGCGCCAGCTCACGTCGGCCGTCTACAACCTGCTCGAGAACGCCGTGAAGTTCTCCTACGAGGGCGGCGTCGTCGAGTGCCGTGGCTGGACCGAGGGCGACGACGTGCTCATCTCCGTCAGCGACAAGGGGATCGGCATCCCGGCGCGCGATCTCGAGCGGGTCTTCGAGCGCTTCTACCGGGTCGACCACGGCCGGAGCCGCTCGACCGGTGGCACCGGGCTCGGCCTCGCCATCGTCCGCCACGTCGCTCAGAACCACCACGGCACCGTGCAGGTCGACTCGCGCGAGGGCGAAGGCGCAACGTTCACGCTGCGCCTGCCCGTCCAGGGCAGGCCCGACGCGTGAGCGTCGAGCCCGGGGCGATCGAACCCCGCGACGGGGCCGGACGGGACGAGGGCCCCGTGGCCGTGCTGCTGGCGGAGGACGAGGAGTCCTTCGTCGACGCGCTCGTCGTCGGCCTCGAGCGGGAGGGATTCGCAGTCACCGTGGCCCGTGACGGCGTGGAGGCGCTCAGCCGCTTCGAGGCACAGTCGTTCGACCTCGTGCTCCTCGACGTGATGCTGCCGAAGATCTCCGGTCTCGACGTGTGCCGGTCGATCCGGTCGCGCTCGAACGTGCCGATCATCATGGTGACGGCGAAGTCGACCGAGATCGACACCGTCGTCGGCCTCGAGGTGGGCGCTGACGACTACGTCGCCAAGCCCTACCGCCTGCGCGAGCTCGTCTCGCGCATGCGGGCCGTCCTGCGTAGGACGCCGCGCGGCGAGCGGTCCTCGGACAGCACCGGGCTCGTCCCGCCCGGCCCCACGCCTGACGCCACCTTGCCCCCGCTGCCGAAGACCCAGCCCCCGTCGAACGTGCTGGAGGTCGGGGAGGTGCGCCTCGACCCGGACCGCCACGAGTGCGTGGTGCGCGGCCATGAGGTCCGGCTCCCGCTGAAGGAGTTCGAGCTGCTCGAACAGCTCCTCACGAACGCCGGGAGGGTCGTGACGCGCGACACCCTCATCGACCGGGTCTGGGGTCTCGACTACGTGGGCGACACGAAGACCCTCGACGTCCACATCAAGCGGCTCCGCTCGCGCATCGAGCGCGACCCCTCGAGACCGGAGCTGATCACCACGATCCGGGGGCTCGGCTACCGGTTGGAGGCCCCCCGCAATCGCTGAGCTCCCTGTCGGCGGGCCCCGTCCGGCCGCCGAAGGCCGCAGTGCCGAGCCGTTAACCTCGGCGGCGGTGCCGGCCATCGAAGTCGAAGAGCTCGTCGTCCGCTACGGCCGGACGGTCGCCGTCGACGGCGTCTCGTTCAGCGCCGAGCCTGGCGAGGTCCTCGGCCTGCTCGGCCCGAACGGCGCCGGCAAGACGACCACGGTCGAGACGCTGGAGGGCTACCGCGTCCCCGACGCCGGCCACGTCCGCGTCCTCGGCCACGATCCCCGACGCGACCGGGCGTCCGTCACGCCGCTCATCGGCGTGATGCTCCAGGGTGGCGGCACCTACCCGATGATGGGCGCCGCTCGAGCGCTCAGGCTCTTCGCCTCCTACTACGACGACCCACGCGACCCGGGTGAACTGCTCCGCCTGGTCGGCCTCGAAGACGTCGCCCGTACCCCGGCAAAGCGGCTCTCCGGTGGCGAGCGCCAGCGCCTGGCGCTCGCGCTCGCGCTCGGTAGGCCGGCCGCGAGGTGGCCTTCCTCGACGAGCCGACGGCGGGCATCGACCCCGCCGGCCGCATCGTCGTCCGCGACGTCGTGGCCGCCTGCGCGACGAGGGCGTCTGCGTCCTCTCACCACCCACGAGCTCGGCGAGGCCGAGCGTCTCGCCGACCGGCTCGTCATCATCGACCACGGGCAGGTCGCTCGCGGCCGGCCGCCCCGCCGATCTCGTCGCGAGCGGCGAGGAGATCCGCTTCGCCGCGCCGGCGGGCATCGACGTTGGCGCCGTCGGCGCCGCGCTCGGCGTGGCGGTGACCGAGGAGCGACCTGGCGAGTACCGCGTCGACACGGCCCCGACGCCGGCCGCGGTGGCTCGGCTCACCGCGCTGCTGGCCGAGCGCGACCTGTCCATCTCCGACCTGCGGGCGGGCCAACGCCTGGAGGACGTGTTCCTCCGCCTCACCGCGGCTCCGCGAGCGCGACGCCGCCGGCTCCGAGACCTCCGGGGCCGACCCGGAGCGCGCCGGCGCCACGGACGACGGCGTGCCCGGTCGCCGGCCGGGGCGCGCCGGTGAGATGGCGGGCCCTCAGGGCCCAGACCCTCGAGGAGATCCGGATGACGCTCGAGCAGCGGCGAGACAGCTCCTCGTCACCTTCGGGATCCCGATGGCGCTACTGGTCTTCTTCTGCCTCGTCCCGGTGCTGCCCACCGGGACGCGCCGACCGGGTCGACTTCCTCGCCCCGGGGATCCTCGCCCTCGCCGTGATGTCCACCGCGATGGTGAGCCTCGGCATCGCCACGGGCTTCGAGCGCAGCTACGGGGTCCTGAAGCGGCTCGGCACGACACCGCTCGGCAGGCCGGCGCTCGTCACGGCGAAGATCCTGGCCGTCGTCAGCGTCGAGATCGTCCAGGCCGCCGTGATCGTCGCGGTGGCCTTCGGCCTCGGCTGGCGTCCCCACGCAGGCGCCGCCGCCGGGATCGGCGCCGAGCTGCTCGCCACCGTCGCCTTCGCCGGCCTCGGCCTGCTCATGGCAGGTGCGCTGCGCGCCGAGGTCACGCTCGCGGTGGCGAACGGGCTGTACGTCGTCCTGCTGCTGGTCGGCGGCGTCGTGTTCCCGCTCGGCAAGCTCGGCGGCCTCGCTGCCGCCGCGCCGTCCTGCCGGCCGCGGGGCTGACGGACGTGCTCCACCCCGCCCTCGGGAGCGGGGCCGCAGCGCCCGCCGAGGCGTGGATCGTCCTCGCCGCGTGGGTGGTGGCCGCGCCCCTGGCCGCGGCGCGGACGTTCCGTTTCGAGTGAGCGCGCCCCGCACGGCGGAGGCGGGCCTCGGGCCCGCGATGCGCCGGGCCGTGTGGCCACGAGGCGAATGGCCGGGTCCGATCGCCACTCCTAGCATGGTCGTCTGGTGCGCCCGTCCAGCATGAGCCCGTCCGCATTCCGCCGAAGGGCGCGTTCGGCGCATCTGCCGCAGGTGAGCGCCCTCACGTTCCGCCGAATCGCGATCGTGTCCGTCGCCTGCTATGCGCTGCTCGTCGTGACCGGAGGCGCGGTGCGCCTGACCGGCTCGGGCCTCGGCTGCCTCGACTGGCCGACGTGCTCGCACGCCAGCATCACCCCATCGGTCTCGTTCCATCCACTCGTCGAGTTCTCGAACCGGATGGTCTCCGTCGCGGTCACCATCGTGTCGATCGTGGCGTTTGGCGCGGCGCTGCGCCGAACTCCCCGACGGCGCGATCTCGTCGGGCTCGCCTCGGGTCTGATCGTCGGCCTCCTGGCCCAGATCGTCCTCGGCGGCATCGTGGTCCTCACGAAGCTCAACCCCTACTTCGTCGCCCTGCACTTCATCCTGACCCTGGCCGTCCTCGCCGACGCGATCGTGCTCCTCCACCGTGCGACCCACGACGACACGTCGGCAGAGCCCGTCGTCGGCACCGACCTCATCTGGCTCGCACGCATCCTGCTCGGGACGGTCACCGTCCTCGTCTGTGTCGGGACGATCGTCACCGGCGCCGGCCCCCATGCGGGCGGCCCGGGGGCGAAGCGGGTGCCGATCGCCTTCCAGGAGATCGCGGAGTTCCACTCCGACATCGCGCTCTTCCTGATCGGCGCCACGCTCGCGACGCTGTTCGCGCTCCACCACGCGAAGGCGCCCGCCGCCGTCCAGCGGCGGGCCCGGACCGTGCTGGAGGTGCTGGCGCTGCAGGGGGCGCTCGGCTACACCCAATACTTCCTGCACGACAACGCGTTCGTCGTCGAGCTGCACCTGGCAGGAGCGACCTCCGTGTGGTGCGCGATCCTCGCCTTCTACCTCGGCCTCCACCGCCACCCGGCAGCAGTGGTGGCGGCGCCGGCCGTCACCGCAGCGGCCGACGAAGCGGCGATCGGCGCAGCAGCGCACTCGGGCGTCGCCAGCGCTCCCGCGTAGGCGCGAGACCCCGACCGGGAGCGACCACCCCCGATGAGAACGACGGTGAGCACCTCGAGAACGGTTGGCGCGACCGGCGCCGGCGGAGCCGCGCCGGTGGAGGCCGACCCCGAGATCCGGGACGCGCCGGGCACCGACGATGCGATGCGGCCCGACCGGCCGTGGCTCGTGATCGTCTGGAACGACCCGATCAACCTGATGAGCTACGTGACCTACGTCTTCCAGAAGCTCTTCGGCTACTCCCGGGAGAAGGCGACCAAGCTCATGCTCGATGTCCACCACCGGGGGCGGGCCGTCGTGACTTCCGGACCGCGCGAGCGGGCCGAGCTGGACGTCGCCCGGCTGCACCGCCACGGGCTGTGGGCCACGATGGAGCAGTCCGGATGAGCCCACGGCCACGTCGACGGATCCGACCCAGTGCTCGCGGCGGCTTCGAGGTCCGCCTGCCGCCCGAGGAGCGGGCGCTGCTCTCCCACCTCCCGCGCCAGCTCGACGAGCTGCTGGCCACGGCCACCGATCCCGCCGCCTCGGGCGCCGAGGATGCCGCCGAGGTGGCGAGGCCGCGCGATCGCACCCGCGCGGCCAGTGCCGACGCCGGCGGCCCGGAGGTGCCAGGCATCCAGGATCCGCTGCGGCGGCTGTTCCCGCCCGCCTACCTGCGGGACGAGGCGGCGGAGGCCGCCTACGTGGGGCTCGTGCGCTCGGAGTTGGTGACCCACCACCGGGAGTCGCTCGCGCTACTCCTGCGCACCGCCGACGCGACCCGCCTGACGAGCGAGGAGCTCGAGGCGTGGCTCGCCGCGCTGAACGACCTGCGCCTCGTCATCGGCTCCTCCCTCGGTGTGACCGAGACGATGCCCGACCTCGACGAGCGCGACCCGCGCTACGCCGAGTGGGTCTGCTACAGCTACCTCTCCTACCTGGAGAACGAGGTGGTGGACGCGCTCGCGGGAGTGCTCCCGCCCGCGGCACCGGGCGCCGACGACGAGGCGCCGGAGGACCCGTGGGGGGAGCCGCCGGGCGGCCTCCGCTGGGACGGGACGCCGCTGCCCGGCGAGCCGTGAGCGCGGCACCGTCGTCCCCACTGGCGCGCCTCGCGGTGCTGATGGGCTCGGGCGAGCTCGCCCCGACGATGGTGAAGGTGCACCGCTCGGTGCTCGGCCGGCTGGGGCCGCCGCCGGTGCCCGCGGTGCTGCTCGACACGCCGTTCGGCTTCCAGGAGAACGCCCGGGAGCTGGCGTCGCGTGCGGCCGCCTACTTTCGCGAGAGCCTCCAGACGACCTTGGAGGTCGCCGGCACGACCGGCGGGGACCACGCCGAGGAGCCGGGGCCGCTCCCGACCGACGATCCGTTCGCGAAGGAGCGGCTGACGTCGGCGATTCGCGGCGCGCGCTACGTCTTCTCAGGACCGGGCAGCCCGACCTTCGCGCTGCGCAAGTGGCGGGGAAGCGTCGTGCCACAGCTGCTGCGCGAGAAGCTCACCCACGGCGGGGCGGTCACCTTCGCCAGCGCGGCGGCCCTCACGCTCGGGGCGTTCACCGTCCCCGTCTACGAGATCTACAAGGTCGGCGACGAGCCGCACTGGCTCGACGGTCTGGACGTCATGGCCGCGGCAGGTCTGAGAGTCGCCGTCGTCCCCCACTACAACAACGCGGAGGGCGGCACGCACGACACCCGGTTCTGCTACCTCGGCGAGCGCCGGCTGGTGGCGATGGAGGAGCAGCTGCCCGACGACTGCTTCGTCCTCGGGGTGGACGAGCACACCGCCGTCGTGCTCGACCTGGACGCGCAGACGGCGACCGTTGGGGGCGTCGGCGTCGTGACGGTCCGCCGTCGTGGCCGCTCGACGACGTTCGCCTCGGGCGAGACGATGCCGATCGGTGCCCTCGTGGAGGCGGCCTTCGCGCTGCGGGCGGGAGGACGCTCGGACGGCGCAGGAGGCGATATCGGCCAGGGTGGCCGGGAACGTGCCGGGGCGGGCCCGAGCGCCGCGCCGGACGCCGGACACCGCTTCGTTCCCGGCCAGCCGCTCGCGACGTCTCCCCTCCTCGACATCGTGCGCGTGGCCGAAGAGGACTTCGCCGCGGCGGTCGCCGCCCGCGACGCCGAGGCCGCCGTCGCAGCGATCCTCCACCTCGAGGAAGAGATCGTCGCGTGGTCGACGGACATCCCCCAGGAAGACGAGATGGACCGCGCCAGGGCGAGCCTGCGTTCCATGGTCGTCGAGCTGGGCCACCTCGCGGCCGGCGGTCTGCGTGAGCCCGGCGAGGTGGTCGGGCCCTTCGTGGAGATGCTCATCGAGCTGCGGGCCAAGGCGCGCGACGGGCGACGCTACGACGAGGCCGACGCGGTGCGCGATCGCCTCGCGGCGCTCGACGTCGAGCTCCGCGACACCCCGGACGGCACCGGTTGGGCCCTCGGCCCCGGGGAACCGGGCGCGAGAGGCTGAGCCTTCGCTAGCCGCCGCGGCGTAGGCGCCGGGAAGCGGACTCGCACGGCTCGCCGGCGTGGCGCGGCCACTGCGGCGCCGGTCGGGGTTCACGGAGCGGCTGGTAGCCTCTCTGCCGCCCCGAGCAGATCCTGGCCCCCATCGTCCAGCGGCCGAGGACGCCGCCCTTTCAAGGCGGAAACACGGGTTCGAATCCCGTTGGGGGTGCACGTCATCTTCCCAGCTCATCGGCGATATTTGTCAGGCTTTCAGAACCCGCGCCATCGCTCCGTGCGCGCTACGTGCGCGATCTGCTCTGGGACTTGGCATTCCTGGACGTGACCCTCCGTGGCTGGCTCCCGAAACGGACGACCTGGCCGGTTGCCAACTCAGCGAGAGCATCAGCGATCGCCCGGTCCCGGTCCTCGGTCGCGTGCTGATAGCGGAGCGCTGCTGCCGGATTGGCGTGGCCGCCGCGACGCATCAGCTCGGCCACCGACGCGCCGGACGCCGCGGCCCAAGTGAGCCCGGTGTGCCGAAGGTCGTGGTAGTGCAGGTCGGTCCGTCCGATCACTTTCCGGGCTCGCTGCCATATCCGATTGAGCGTCACGGGGATCATCGGGCCGCCGCTCTCGTTGGTGAACAACCACGCTTGCGGCTGAGGCTCGACGTACCGCCGGAGATGCTCCCGTAGGACTGGCAGAACGTTGGAAGGAACCGTGAGCGTGCGGGCGCCTGCGCTCGTCTTCGGTGGCCCGATCACGGTCATGCCGTCCATCGGTCGTACCACGGACCGCTCGACCCGAATGGTGCCGTGCATCAGGTCGACGTCCCGCCGCTGCAACCCGAGGACTTCGCCGCGCCGTAGCTGGCACCACGCCGGCAAGAGGATGGCAAGTCGGTAACAATCAGGAACGGCTTCGACCGCTGCCGCCAGCTCGGCGACCGTCGCGACCGGCCGCTCCGCCGATCGAGCCTGACCAGCACCCCTGACTTGACAAGGATTCCGGGCAATCAGGCCGTCGGTGACGGCTGTGTTGAGGATGGCCCGGACCATCCGGTAGGCGTCGTCGCCGGTCGTCACGAACCGCCCTCGCATGTCCATGTACCACGCGGTACCGCAGAAGGGGTGAGCTTGCTGAGCTCCACGTGCCCGAGAACCGGCACGACGTGCCGGTCGAGCATGTGCTGATACTTCGCCTTGGTAACCGGCCGAAGGTCAGCTCGCCCATCAAGCCACTTCTTTGCCCATACGGCAAACGTCACCCTGCCGCCAGCCGGATCAATCCACGCTCCGCGCCGGAGGTCGGTCTCGATGGTCGCGAGATGCGCCAACGCGTCCCCCTTGGTCGCGAAGGTTTGGTTAGCGGTCTGGCGCATTCCCTCATGCCAATAGCTTGCCTGATAGCGGCCAGAAGGCAGACGGCGGACTGAACCGAAGTGGCGCTTACTCATCTCGCACTCCTCCGAGGATCCGAGCGGTCACGGGTCATCCTCCCATCAAGCTGTTCGAATCCCCACACAAGCACTACGACGCGCCTGGCCGTCTCCGCTTGTCCACCCACTCGCGGACCACATCAAGGTCGAAGCGCACGTAGTGGCCGACCTTCACGACCTCGATCTGGCGCTCCGCGACCAGACGGCGCACGTACCGCTCGCCGACGCCGAGCAGGCGCGCGACCGTCTCGATGTCGACGAGCTCTGGGAATCGAAGCTGTCCCGTTGTTTCCGCCATTGCCCACACTCCTCCGTCAGTACCGCTCACTAGAGGAATGGGGGCGTGCGTGGGGCAGTTGGCGAAAAGCTTCTGTGGATAACTCGCGCCGGGTCGCCGCCACGCACTCGGCAAGCATCGACTGTGGGTGCGCGATGTAAGCGGGGGCGAGCTGGGGCGCCCGCGGGCAACCACGACCTGGGCGGGGCCAGGTCCTGACTCAGGATGGCGTGCGATGGGTCCGGCAGGCCGGCCTCAAGGGTCCGCCACGGCCGCTTCGCCCTTGACACCGGCCCCGCGGCGGGCGGGACGGGGCACAGCCTCGGCACGCACGTCATCGAGAGCGCGTTGCGCGTTCCACGCCCAGACGCTCCCATCGAGCTCTCGAGCCTCGCTCGCATCGCGTCCCATGACGTAAGCCATCACGTGTCCTGAGCTCCAACCGCGAGACGTCGCAGCCCCTTCGGTGATCCGTTCCATCAGTTGCCACTACTTACCACCACGTACCGCTTCGCAGATATCCCTTTACTTCCCAATCATCTACTGGCATAAGTGCTCTGTGTTCGACACGTCTGCACCCGTGGTGCGCCCCTTTCGTCGGGAGGTGCGCCTCCCGTGATGAGCCTCGTGAAGATCTCGCCCTCCTCCTGGAGCTACTACGCCTCCGAGGTGGCCGACGGGCGCGAGGACTACTACCGCGAGGCCGAGGTCCCCGGTCGCTTCCTCGGCCGGGGCGCGGGAGCGCTCGGGCTCGCCGGCGAGGCGGTGACGACCGAGGCCCTCGAGCGGCTCTTCGGCCACGGCGCGGATCCGCGCGACGGCCGCTCGCTCGGGCGGGGCTTTGCCGAGAAGGACCCTCGCCGGGTCGCAGGCTTCGCGGTGACGTTCTCGCCGCCGAAGTCGGTCTCGGTGCTCTGGGCCCTCGGCTCCGAGGTCGAGCGCCACGCCGTGCTGGAGGCGCACCGGGTCGCGGTGGAGGAGGCGTTCGGGTTCCTCGAGGACCACGCCGCCTTCACCCGACGCGGCAGAAACGGCGTGCACCAGGTCGACACCGAGGGCTTTGTCGCCGCCTCGTTCACCCACCGCACTTCGCCGCGCCGCGGACCCCCAGCTCCACACCCACGTGCTGATCGCCAACAAGGTGCGCGCGGAGGACGGCGCGTGGCTGGCGATCGACGCCCGGGAGCTCTTCGCGCACCAGCGTGCGGCGGGGATGCTCTACAAGTCCGCCCTTCGTGCCGAGCTCACGAGAAAGCTCGGGGTCGCCTGGACCGAGGTCGACGAGAAGGGGATCGCCGAGGTCGAAGGCGTCCCCGAGGCGCTGGTCGCGCACTGGTCGACGAGACGGCGCGAGGTCGAGGAGCTGGCGCGTCAGCTGATCGCCGAGAAGGAGGCGGCTCGGGGACGCAGCCTCTCCGCCAACGACCGCGCCGCCTGCTTCCAGGTCGCCGCCTACCGCACCCGCGCCCCGAAGGCCGGCGCCGAGATCCTGACCATCGAGCTCCGCGCCAGGTGGAGGACCGAGGCCGAGGCGTGGGGCTTCTCGCCCGAGCGTTGGACCCGTGACGTACGACGCGGCGGGAGGACGACGCCGACGCTCAGCGCTCCAGAGCTGCTGCGCGCCGCGATCGGCCGTCTCGAGGACAGCGCCGCGACCTGGACGCGCGCCGAGGCGGTCGAGGTGCTCAGCACCCTCGTCACCGGGGAGCGCGCGGCCGAGGTCCGCCGAGCGCGTCGAGCGACTCGCCGACCAGCTGCTCCGCCATCCCGAGGTGGCCTCGCTCGCCGCACCACTTCCCGCGACACCTCCCGAGGCGCTTCGCCGGCGCGATCAGATGGCGGTGATCGAGCGCCACGGGGCGACGCGCTTTTCGACGAAAGGCACGCTCGGCCGGGAGGCCTTCGTCTTCGAGGCGGCGGAGCAGGGTCGCGACGCCGGGATCGCGGTCGTCTCGGGTCGTCCGCTCGACAAGGCGCTGCGCCGGGCGGGCCTCGGCGAGGACCAGGAGCGGGCAGTGCGCGGGCTCGTCTCAGGAGGCGACCAGCTCGTCTGTCTCGTCGGACCGGCGGGTGCGGGAAAGTCGCGCTCGCTCGAGGCGGCACGCCTTGCCTGGGAGCGCGCCGGCTACCGACCGATCGGCCTCGCCCCCTCGGCGATGGCGGCCGGGGTGCTCGCCGAGTCGGCGGGGCTGTCGAGCGAGACGCTGGCGAAGTTCCTCCTCGAGCTCGGGCGCGGCAGTCACGCGACTCAGCTCGACGAGCGAAGCATCGTGATCCTCGACGAGGCGGCGATGGCCCGCACCGACGATCTGGCGACCCTCGTCGGCGCGGTCGCCGACGCCAGGGCGAAGCTCGTCTTGGTCGGTGACCCGGACCAGCTCGGGGCGGTCGGCCCGGGCGGGGTCTTCCGGACCCTCGTCCGCGATCACCCGGGTCCCGAGCTCGAGACGGTGCGGCGCTTCGCCCACGCCTGGGAGGCGGCCGCCTCGCTCCGCCTGCGGGCGGGCGACCCGTCGATCCTCGCGGTGTACGAGCGCCACGGGAGGGTCGAGTCCGGGAGCCGCGAGGAGATGCTCGATCAGGCGTTCTCGACCTGGCGAGCGGCGCGCGACGAGGGCTCAGCGGTGCTGCTGATGGCGGGCGACAACGCGACCGCCGACGAGCTCGCACGGCGCTGCCAGGCCGACCGGGTCGCGAAGGGCGAGGTCGAGCGGGCGAGCGTCGCGATCGCCTCGGGCGCGGTCGGGATCGGCGACGAGATCGTGACGCTCCGGAACGACCGGCGGGTCCGAAGCGATGCGGGCGAGTTCGTCCGCAACGGCGAGCGCTTCGCCGTCACCGCGCGTGGCGCGGACGGGAGCCTCACGGTCATCTCGCTTGACGGCCGCGCCCTCGATCGCAACGCTTCGATGGTCCTCCCGCCGAGCTACGTCGCACACGATGTCGCTCTCGGCTATGCCCTCACGATCCACAAGGCGCAGGGCGCGACGACGAGGCGCGCGCTCGTCCTCGTCGACGAGCAGACGACGCGACCACAGCTCTACGTCGCGATGACGCGCGGGCGCGAGGAGAACCGCGTGCTCGTCGTCACCGAGCAGCGCAAGGACGAGCACGAGCTCGCGCGCGAGACCCCGCCGCTCGAGGTGCTCGAATCAATCCTCCGCCACCAGGGCGCGGACCGCTCCGCCCACGACGTGCTGCGCGCCTCGCTCGCGAGGCTGGAGGACCGGACCCTGCTCCGCGACCTCGTCCACGAAGCCCAGCGCCGCGTCGACGAGCTCGCCGGCCCGGACCGAAGCGCCGAGATCGCCGCGCTGACCGGGCGCGCCGACGTCGAAGCGGCCGAGGAGCGGCTCCGCCTCGCCGAGATCGCCGTCAAGCGGGCCGAGAAGGAGCACCGCTCGAGCACGCGAACCTGGAACGAGCTCCACCACGCCCGCTACGGCGTCGGAAAGGTGCATGAGGCACGAGGCGAGCTCGATGCGCTCACCGTCGACCAGGATCGACGCGCGGCGTGGATCGAGGAACACCCGAGCGAGGCCGCCTGGGTAACCGAGCTCGAGGCCCGCTTGTCGGAGAGCGAGGACTCCTACCGATCGCTCATCGCCGAACGGGAGTGCACCCGGGAGAGTTGGACGTCTTCGGAGGAGGAGGAGAACGTGGCCACTGCGGGATCGAGGACCGGCCGGCAAGGACAGCGGACCGTCGAGGAGGAGTGGAGCGTGGAACGGAACCTCGCCGGCTACGTCGAGGCCCCGCAGCCGCTTCCACCGACTGCTGGACCGGGAGGACCGACCCTCACTCCTTGACATCTCGATGCTCGGCGTGATGCGCCATTCGCGAGCGCCCATGAACGGCACCTTATGGATGCCCGAGAGCGGCGAGTGCGTCGCGCGTTCTGGGGCGGCCTGTGGGCCCCGAGCACACCACCCCGAGCGCCGGGCCGGCGCCGGCCCCCGGCCGTTGAGTTGAGCCTTGACGACGTCATTCTGCGTGCAAGTCGAGGTCGGCGCCCAGAACATCGTTGGCAACGATCGCCCCTGTTCAGGACCCACTTTCTGACACACTTCCTCCGTGGTCCCGAGAAGCGTTGACCCGTCCATATCCCCGGTATGGCGAACACCTGTACGGGGTATCGGTTTGAGTGAACCTCACCTCAAGATGTCGTGGTCCGAGCCGCCGTATCCAGTTCTGAAACCCCCACTTCTTGGGCTTGGTGCGTTAAAGCCGATACCCCGTACACCTGTTCGATGGACTCCGCGTGATGCGCCCGACTGGCGGCGACCGCTTCTCATGGCATCTCAGGCGGTCTAACAACGAACGGTTCACGTCTGCAAAACTCCACGTCGTGGCAGCGTTCTCGTGGGACCCTGACGAGTGGGAAACTCACGCGGTCGCCATGCTCTGTCACCACTTCGGAGTGGACAAGGTCGTCCCGGTCCCGGACGATGACCAGGGCGACCGAGGGCTGGATGCCTTCACGGTCGACGGGATTGGGTACCAATGCTACGCCCCAGAAGGTGAGCCACTAGCCCCGAGCAAGCGCGCGGTGCTACAGAAGGGCAAGATCACTGAGACCTGAAGAAGCTCGATACCAACCGGGAGAAACTGGCCGCAATCCTCGGAACGGTCAAACTACACACGTGGGTGCTATTGAGCCCAGTGCATAAATCGGCAAGTGTCATCGAGCATTGCAATACCAAGGCGCCGGAGGTCCTCACGTGGGGCCTGGAGTTCATCGAGCCGGGCTTCAAGGTCCAGATTCACAGCACTGAGACCTATCTCAGAGCGCATGCCTTTATTACGCAAACAGAGGCATACGGCAGCTTCCTGACGGCCCCTCCTGACTATGAGGTAATCGGCGCTGACTTCGGTGCTGTGACTAGCCCGCAGATCGAGACCATGGACGGCAAGCTGGCAAAGCTTGCTGGCCTCAAGGACGATGCACGCCGCCGAACCCACCGAGCCCTACTCTTGGAGCGCCAGCTGGGGGGCAATGTGGTGCTAGACCGGATTCGGGGTCGGGCTCCGGATGTGGCCAGCCACTACGACTCGATGATGGATGCAGCTCGGGCTGAGATGATCTTCGCGGCTGCATCGGCTCAGCCAGCGGCTGAGTACTACCGGACGTTCGGACGAGCCTGGTCGAGCGGTTCAGACGCGACCCTTACCTGAGCGAGGAGAACGCTGAGTTCTTCGCCGATAAGTGCATCACGGACTGGTTGGAGCAGTGCCCGTTGGACTTCGAGGAGTCCGCGTGAGCCCGGTCAAGCCGGTCATCGATGCTCGGGTGCGCTTCAGCAACAGTCCCGTCTTGATCTCCGTGCGTCATCGGGTGCAGTGGCGCACCGCAGTGCTCTGTCTGATCCTGTCGAAGTGCCACAGCCAGCGGGCTCGGCTTGATCACCTGCACCTGCTCAACTGGTCGCTGGAGACGGATGGCACGCGGGAGCTGCTCAAGGTCTGGCTGTCTGGGGCTCGACCGATGGACCGGGCGACGGTCCGTATCGACCCGGAACTAAACATCACGATCACGTTGGCGCGAGGCCTGAACCTCGTCGACGTGGTGTCCTCGAAGAAAGTCGCTCTGACCGAAACGGGCAAAGCCTTGGTCCAGGAGCTGAACGCCCGAGACGACGTGCTGACGGTTGAGAAGGCCTACCTGGCGAGCCTTGGGCCGCTCACCGAGTCGCGGCTAGAAAAGACATTGGGGGCGCTCGCAGCATGATGAGGTTCCGAGCGGTGAAGATCGACGTCGAGACAGTCGACGGGCTCGTGACGCAGTACAGGACCGACTTTGGTCAGGGTCTCGTCATCGTCTCGGGACCAAATAGCGTCGGGAAGTCGCTGCTCTTCCAGTCCCTCATCTACGGGCTTGGCCTAGACGGCATGTACGGTCCGAGCCACGACCATGGCCTTCTGACGCGAGCACTGACAGAGGAGATCACGCTCGGAGGCCAGTCCCACCGCGTGAGCCGGTCATCGGTGGCCGTCGAGATCGAGAACGGTGTGGGCCAGATTCTCACCGCCCAACGTGACGTAGCCGGCGGCACGAACGACCAGCTCGTTGCGACGTGGTCAGAGGCAGCCATCACTGCGCAGGCATCGGAAGGATCGAGACACGACTACTTCGTCAGACGCGGCGGTGCTGCAGTCGAAGGGTCCGGCTTCCACCGACTGCTGGCCGAGTTCATGGGCTGGCAGCTGCCCATCGTGCCGGCCTTCAACAACAAGGAAGTGCCGCTCTACCTAGAGATTCTCTTCCCCTTTCTGGCGATCGAGCAGAAGGCTGGCTGGTCAGGCATCCTCCCTCGGATACCGACGTACCTGCAGGTGCGCGACCCCTTGCAACGTGGTGTCGAGTTCTACTTAGGCCTGGAGCTGGTGCAGCGGGCGACAGACCTACAACGGCTTATCGACCGCGAGGCCGACCTACGGCGTCAGTTCGAGGTCATGATGGGAGCGCTGAACAGCAGCGCCACGCTTCGAGGCGCCCGGATTGTCGGGCCCGACGACTGGGGCAAGTTTCGGCGTCACGCTGATCCGAGGACAGCACCGTTTGAGATCGGGATACGAGCTGAAATGCTCGAAGGCTCCAACTGGGTACCGATCGAGACCGTAGTTGCTCGGCCGTTGCCTGAAGCTGACCTAACCTCACCAGAGCCCACTCCCGAGCGCCCGAATGAGGAGGAGCTGAAGGCACGCCTCGATGCGGCTACGGAGCGTATGCGGGAGCTGTCTGGGCAGCTCTCAGCCGTCGAGGAGACGCTCGACCTGATCCACACGCAGCTGGGCTCACTGCGCACTCGGCTAGCGGCCGTAGACGAGGAGAGGCGTCGGTACGAGCAGCTGAGCGTGCTGGTCGGTCTTGGCTCGCCAGTTGCCGTGGCAACGTTCGGGCACCATGATTGCCCGACCTGTCAGCAGTCCCTTGATGGCCTGGAGCATCAGCCCGATCTGGCCACGCTCGACTACCAGAAATCCCTTGATCTGCTTACGGAGCAGGCTCGAACTCTGCGAGCCCTCCAGGAGGACGCGGAACGGGCTGCCAATGACCAAGTGCTCGTACGCACTGGCTTCGAACGTGAGGCTGACGAGCTGCGCCGAGAGACGAAGGCGATCAGAGCAGACCTCGTGACGCCCGACAACATCCCGTCCGTGGCAGATCTGCAGCGGCGCCTGGTGGAGGAGAACCGCCGGGCAGACCTCCAGAACCTCGGTATCGAGATTCTGCAGGGTACAGAGCGGCTGGCAGCGATCGGAACCTGTCAAGCTCTTTGAGACAACGAATCAGGGTGTCTTCGGTGCATCCTCGTCTTCGCGTGGCTTGTTGATCCACGCGACGTCGGGGAGCGTTGGCGGCGTCGGGGCCTTGTTGAAGAACCGCTCGGGGTGAGCTGCGTAGGCGGCATCGAGGACGACGCCTCGCTGGCTCTGGATGGCCTTCGCGCTCCCGTAGTGGACCGAGGCGGGCGTGTGCAGCCCGATGCCCGAATGACGATGCACGTGGTTGTAGTGCACGAAGAACCTCTCGCAGAACACGACGGCGTCCTCGCGTGAGCCGAAGCGCTCGGGGAAGGCCGGGCAGTACTTGAGGGTCTTGAACCCGGCTTCGCTATAGGGGTTGTCGTTGCTCACGTGCGGACGGCTGTGGGTCCGCCCGATCTTCAGGTCCGAGAGCAGCGCCGCGACGGGCTTGGACGTCATCGAGCTGCCCCGATCGGCGTGGATGGTGAGGCGGTGCGGTGCGATGTGCTGGGAGGTCGTCACCTCCGCGAGCCAGGCCTTCGCGACCTCCGCGTCCTCCTGGTCGACGACCATCCAGCCCGGGCAGTAGCGGCTGAAGATGTCGAGCATGACGAACAGGTCGTAGTGCACGCCGCGACGTGGACCTTTGAGCTTGGTCACGTCGTAGGACCAGACCGCGGTTCGGCTCGTCGGCGACGAGCTCGGGGATGGTGCGGGCCGGATGGGTGGCCTGGCGGCGGCGCTCACCGTTCTCGCCGACCGATCGGAGCAGGCGGTACATCGTCGACTCCGAGGCGAGGTAGGTGCCCTCGTCGAGCATCGTCGCCCAGGCCTGAGCTGGGGCGGCGTCGACGAAGCGGCCGTGCAGTACGGCGAGCACCGCGTCGCGCTCGGAGGCGACAAGCGCGTTCGGTGGTGTCGGCCGGGGTGCCGGTGGACCGAGGCGCGGCCCCCGACAACGCCGGTAGTGCGTCGCCCGGGAGCGGCCGAGCGCCGTGCAGGCGGCCCTCGTCCCGACGAGCGGCTCGAGCGCACAGAACGCGTCGTTCATGATCTCGACTGCTTGTCGTCCGTCGTGCTCTCGGCCAGCAGCTGCTCCAAGAGCACGGAGACTTTTCCCTGGATCTCGATGACCTGCTGGGCCTTCGCGAGCTTGGCCTCGGCGCGCTCGGCTCGACGGGTCGCCCGGGCGAGCGCGTCACGCTGAGGAGCCGGCCGGTCCTTCCTCGGCTTCGTCTCGAGGCCGCCGAGTGCCCCGATGTCGCGCGCACGGCGCCACTCGGTCACGTGGCTCGAGTAGAGACCTTCTCGTCGCAAGAGGGCGCCCTTGTCGCCGTTGCCGCTGCACGCGTCGTACTGCTCGAGGATGGCGAGCTTGTAGGCAGCGGTGAAGTGGCGCCGCTGCGGTCGTTCGGGAAGCGTCGGCTCGCCGTCCATGACGTCATCATGGGCGCGCTCCATCGTCGAGGTGGACAAGGTCATGGGGTCACGTGGATCCGATCTCGCCCTGAGGGATGAACTGCTACTGCAGCTGTCTCACTTCAGCTTGACAGACAGGGGATCGCTGGAGATCTGCGTGCCGTGCTGGCAGCCCGAGCCGGGCTTGGATCAACTGACCTGACCGCTGAGGAACAGGGACGCCTCGAATCCTGGACGGCGCTCTTCAGGCAGAATCTCAGCGCCGTAGGTGTGACCAGCTTCCCGGTCGATGAGGTCGTGCTGCCCGTGACCGGCAAGCCGGGGGTGGTTGGATACGACGATGTTGGTTTCCAGGCGTCGGCAAGCGACGTGATCCGACTCAGGTGGTCGTACGCCCTGTCGCTAATGCGTGTCTCGCAAACGATCGGAGGCCCCCACCCCGGTCTCCTGATGATGGACGAGCCGGGTCAGCAGAAAGTCGAGAGCTTCAGCGAGTTCCTGGCGCTAGCCGCGAGCCAGACAGGCCAGATCATCCTGATGACGAGTGAGCCAGTGAGTGTGATCGAGAGGGCAGTCGGCGATACCGGCGTTCAGATCATTCCGCTGGATGGTCTACTTCTGCAGGTGCAGTAGACGACGAAGGGCCCATAATCCCGCCGCTGAGTGTCCCCGATCTGCGCTGGCAGCGCGTCCCCGACCGCCGGCTCCAAGGCGTATCGGGGGGAGGATTCTGGCGCGCAGCCAGCTTGTCACCCGGCGCCAGCCGCTGAGCGCGGATCGTCGAATCGGGCTGCGTCAGCGCCGGTCTCAGCACTCAATCGGCTGAACGTTCTGGCGCGCCTCTGTCATCGAAGTATCGACCTGAGTCGGCTCTTTCGAGCGCACTATCGGCGCCGGCGAACGGCCCGAGGCGGGCCAACACCGCCGAGGGGAATAGCGCCCAGCCGAGCACATGTGCAGTGGACATGGATCCCGGAACCCGTCCGCGTCGGGACGCGGAGCTTGAAGTGACGAGCATCGCTCCCGACTGCGTCGGGTAGCGCAAGGGCACGCTCTGGCTCAGCCCTGAGGAGCTCGGAGAGCTGGAGGCAGCCCTGGCCGACAATCCCGCCCGCATCGACCCGCCGCCCTACCTCATCAGCCCAACCGTCTTCCCGATCAGACCATTTGCCTGAGCCTCACCAAGTACGGGCGCAAAGCTCCATGATCACGGCGTGGGACCCGCGGTTTGGCTGGCTACTCTGGCCACTCAGATCGCCCAATCTCGAGCGGCAGCCCCAGTTGCTGGGCGGAGCGGTCCCACGATACAGAGCGACGGGTCGGGAACGATGTCGCCGCCGCCTGAATACTGACCCCCTATCGCCGGTTGAAAACTGACCCCCTCTCCCGGGGATCCACCGCTTTCAGTGGCTTGGACTCGATCCTGGTCCGCCGACAGCGGCCCGACCGGGAGAAGGAATGTGATCGACGTGGAGGAATGGGCAGAGATCAGACGGCTGCACCGGGCCGAGGGGATGAGCATCAAGGCGATCGTCCGCAGGCTCGGCGTGGCGCGCAACACCGTGCGGACGGCACTTCGCGCCGAGGACGCACCGAAGTACGAGCGTGAGGGTCGCGGCTCCGCGGTGGACGCCTTCGAGCCGGCGATCCGGCGGCTCTTGGCGGTGACGCCGGACATGCCGGCGACGGTCGTGGCCGAGCGCATCGGCTGGACGCGTGGGATCACCGTGCTTCGTGAGCGCGTCGCCGAGCTCCGCCCGGCCTATCAGGTGCCGCAAGCCTTCGGGCGCACCGAGTACAAGCCGGGCGAGCTGTGCCAGTGGGACCTGTGGTTCCCCGACTACGAGATTCCCGTCGGCCACGGCCAGACCGCCGTGCTGCCGGTGCTCGTCGGCGTGCCCTGCTACTCGCGCTGGACTCTCGCCGCGCATGATCGGCTCGAAGGAGTCCGCCGACGTGCTCGGCGGGCATCTCGACCTGCTCGTCGAGCTCGGCAAGGTGCCGAAGATGGGTGTCTATGACGGCGAGCCCGCGATCTCGGTCAGACGCGGCAAGCGCTTGATCTACACCGAGAGCTACCTGCGCCTGAAAGGAACCTTGGGCATGGGCTCGATCGTGCTCGCGAAGGGCCACCCCGAGCGCAAGGGCGTCGTGGAACGGACCAACGGCTATCTCGAGACGAGCTTCATGCCCGGGCGGCGCTTCGCCGACCGCGACGACTTCAACACCCAGCTCAGCGACTGGCTGGAGGCGAGGGCCAACCTGCGGGTCCACTCAGGGCTTCGGTGCCGGCCCTCGGAGCGCATCGACGAGGACCTCGCCGCGATGACCGCGCTCCCGCCGGTCCTTCCCGACATGGACGCGCACCACGACCTGCGGCTCCCGGCCGATCACTGGGTGCGCCACCAGACCAACGACTACTCGGTGCACCCCAAGGCCGTCGGTCGACGCGTGCACGTCAAGGTCGACGACGCCGAGGTCACCGTCACCCTCGGCAGAGAAGTGGTGGCCCGCCACGAGCGGGTGCTCGCGAGACACGTCACCGTCACGGACCCGGTCCATGACCGGGCCCGGGAGAAAGCCCGTGCACTCGCTGGTATCCCGAAGCCCTCGAACGACGAGGTCGAGGTCCGCAGCCTCGCGATCTACGACCGGGCCACGGGTGCGGCGTGAGCAGCGCCCGGGACCTCGCCTACCTGTGCCGGGAGCTGAAGGCCCCCTCGCTGCTCGCCGGGGTCGAGCGCCTCGCAGAGCGCGCCCGGGCAGATGCCTGGAGCCACGAGGACTTCCTCGCCGCCTGTCTCGAGCGCGAGGTGTCCTCCCGCCAGTCCCACGGCGGCGAGGCCCGCATCTCCCTCGCGCGCTTCCCGGCCCGAAAGACCCTCGAGGACTTCGACTTCGACCACCAGCGCAGCGTGCGAAAGGACGTCGTCGCCCACCTCGGCGCCCTCGACTTCATCGAGGCGCGCTCCAACGCCGTGTTCCTCGGCCCGCCAGGCACCGGCAAGAGCCACCTGTCGATCGCGCTCGGCATCAGGGCGTGTCTGGCCGGACACCGGGTCGCTTTCGCCACGGCGGCGGAGTGGGTGGACCGACTCGGTGCCGCGCACGACGCCGGCAAGCTCCAAGAGGAGCTGCGACGTCTCGGCCGCTTCCCGCTCGTCATCATCGATGAGGTCGGCTACATCCCGTTCCAGGGCGAGGCCGCCAACCTGTTCTTCCAGCTGGTGAGCTCCCGCTACGAGCGCGCCAGCATGATCGTGAGCTCGAACAAGGCCTTCAGCCGCTGGGGCGAGGTCTTCGGCGACGACACCGTGGCCGCCGCGATGATCGACCGCCTGGTGCACCACGCCGAGGTCATCAACTTGAAAGGCGACAGCTACCGGCTGAAGGGCCGGGATCTCGGGAGGGTGCCGAGTGACGACGACGCCTGAGCACATGCATCGCCTTCGAGGGTTCGAGGAGGTGACGCCGCTCGTCGAATAGCTACGCAGCGCGGTCGGTGGCCCTGGGGGGGGTCAGTTTTCGACCGGTGGAAAGGGGTCAGTTTTCGACCGGCGTTGACAAACGATGCCGTCTCTGTAATGCGAAAGACAGCACCGCTAGGCGCGCTTCTCCATCGCTGGATGAACCAGGATCGCCGGTAGTCACAGAATAGTCTCAGACACTTCCCAGAATAGATTGAGACCCCGGTGGCATCTTCCTCAAATGGAAGCCGGGGACGCGATTCCCGACCTCCCCTGACAGAAAGGAGAGCGGGCATTCGGCCCGATCGTCACCTCGACGAAGGAGGCGGAATGATGCAGTTCACACCCCACAACACGGGAACGAAGGAGGCCGCGAAGGAAACCCTCGGTGCGCCTCGACGCCGCGCCAAGCTCGCTGTGATCGTCGCGGCGCTCTGCCTTGCGAGCGGCGGTCTCGGTGCCGGCGTTGCTGCGGCGCTTGGCGGCGGGACTCCTGCTTCGCTGAGCGGCGGATCGGCTCACGGAGCCCCTGCGGCGCCAATTACCCGGCTGTCGGCGTCCATCGACACGCCGCAAGTCGCCGCGGAGATCGACCCAGCGGTCGTCAACATCACCATGAGCATCGATGCGCTCGAGGGCGGCGGCCAGGCCGCCGGAACGGGCATGATCCTGAGCCCAAGCGGCGAGATCGTCACGAACAATCATGTCGTGCAAGGCGCCGACACCGTGCGCGTGGCGATCGCCGGCCACGGCACCCACGTCGCGACGCTCGTCGGCACCGACCCGTCGGCAGACGTCGCGGTGCTTCGGGTGAGCGGGGTGAGCGACCTCCCGACCGTGCGCTTCGGGAACTCCTCCTCGATCGCCGTCGGGGACCCCGTCGTCGCGATCGGCAACGCGCTCGGACTCGGCGGGAGCCCGACGGTGACGCAGGGCATCATCTCGGCGACAGGACGGACGATCACCGCGGCCGATGAGACCGGCTCGAACGAGGAAACCCTCCACCGGCTCCTCCAGACCGACGCCCCGATCGCCCCCGGCAACTCCGGCGGCCCGCTCGGCGACGCAGCAGGAGAGGTGATCGGGATGGACACTGCAGCGGCTTCCTCGGGAACCGGCGGCGCGAGCCTCGGCTTCGCGATCCCGGCCAACACGGTTGTCCGAATCGCTGACGAGATCGCCATGCACAAGGACCTGCCGGGCCTTGTCTTCGGGCGTCCGGCCTTCCTCGGCGTCGAAGTCGTCGACAGCTCCGAGGCCAACAGCGCGATCAACTCCTTCGGCAACCCGTTCGGCTTCGGCTTCGGCTTCGGTCCGGTCGCCACGACGCCGAACGGCACCCCGGGCGTGGTTGTCGCCGCGGTCGACCCGAACAGCGCAGCGGCGCACGCTGGGATCGAGAGCGGCGACGTGATCACCGCGGTCGATGGGCACGCGACCGCCACGACGAGCGCGCTCTCCAAGGTGATCGGCGCCCACAAGCCTGGCCAGACGGTCTCGGTGTCGCTCAGCATCGGAAGCGGCACGGAGACGGTCTCGGTCCGCCTCGGCGAGGGCCCGATCGACTGATTCCTGTGGGCAGCGGCCGGAGGGACGAGTGGTCCCCATGGCCGCCGCCCCCGCGGTCGCTCGAGGAATGAATGTCTGCGAGAGGAACGTTATAATTGGCGACATAGCTAAGCAAGGCACCGCAAGGAGGTGTACGTCATGTCCGTGTTGCAGTTCGATCCCTTCCGTGAGCTCGAGCGCTTGATCGAGTGGCCGGTGTCGTGGACTCGACCCTCGGCCATGCCGATGGACGCCTACCGTCACGGCGAGGCCGTCGAGGTCGACTTCGACCTTCCCGGCGTCGATCCTTCGGGCATCGAGATGACCGTCGAGCAGAACGTGCTGACGGTGAAGGCCGTGCGGCAGCGCACTCCGAACGAGGGCGAGGAGGTCATCGCCTCGGAGCGGCCGCAGGGACGCTTCACCCGCCAGCTCTTCCTCGGCGAGAACCTCGACCCAGACCGCGTCGAGGCCTCGTATGAGAACGGCGTCCTCCACGTGACCATCCCGGTCGCGGAAGGCTCGAAGGCCCGCCGGATCGAGGTGGGGTCGGGAAAACACGAGGCGATCGGCGTCGGCTCGGCGGCGGCCTGATCCGAACGTCGCTTGACAAGCTCACTTGTCATCGTGCTGGAAGGAGGTGATTCGAGATGGCTGTCGGACTGTTGCTCATCCGCCTCGTCGTCGGGCTCACCGTCGCGTCGCACGGCGTCCAGAAGCTGACGCGCCGCTTCGGCGGCCACGGGGTCACTGGCACGGGCGAAGCCTTCGAGCAGATGGGATTTCGGCCTGGTCGCCGTTTCGCCGTCCTCGCCGGACTGGCCGAGCTCGGAGGAGGACTGCTGCTCGCGATGGGGCTGCTCACGCCGCTCGGCGTGGCGGGCATCGTCGGCATGATGCTGGCGGCGATCTGCTGCGTCCATCTCCGTCACGGCTTCTTCGCCGAAAGCGGAGGTTTCGAGTACCCGCTGGTGCTCGCGGTTAGCGCAGCGGCGGTCGCGTTGAGCGGACCCGGGCGGTACTCGATCGACCACGCGCTCGGCTGGAGCCTCTCCGGCTGGAGGTGGTTCGTGGCGGCCGTCGGCGCCGGCATGATCGCGGCCGGACTCGCCGGTCTCTCGAGGCTCACCCGCCGTGAGACGCATCAACGAGCGGGCCAACACCTCGGCGAGCGCATCGCCGCTTGAGCGAGATTGCACGACGAGCACGACCCCCATGGCCCAGCGCCGTGGGGGTCGTGCGTCTCTCGCGCGGCGGAACTGACTCCAAGATGTCAGGCAAAGCTTGTCTACTGGGTAAAGAAATGCTGTTGTCTGGACTACCAGTAAACTGTGATTGTGAATCGCGACTGGCAGGAGATGCTCGACGACCCGGCGCACGCACTGTTCACCGTCGGGGTCGTGGCCGATCTGCTCGGCATCGACGTCCAGATTGTTCGTCGCTACGACGCCGAGGGCTTGATCACCCCGCAGCGCAGCACTGGTCGTCAGCGCCGTTACTCGCGAGACGACGTCGCTCGCCTCGCTCGCGCTGCCCTGCTCGCTGAGGAGGGAATACCGATGATCGGGATCCGTCGAATCATCGAGCTCGAGGACCAGCTGGCCGGCGAGCGATAAGCGATGCTCGGAGCGTTGTTGGTTGCGGCGCAGCAACCGTTCAACAGTGCCTTCTACACGGCGTCGGTGACGGTCATACCCATCTTCTTCATCACGCTGGCGGTCGAGTTACGCGCGGCGCGCTCGCCAGTCATGGGGCGCATGGTCGCGCTCTACCGGTACAGGAAGCTTCGACGCTTTGAGTCGTTCCGGGAGCGGATGCACTGGATCTTCAGGGGGCTGTTGCTCCTCCTCACTGCACTCTTACCTGCTGTGACCGTCCTTGGTTGGGCGGCGGAGGTGGCAGGGCTCATTGCATTGGACCGCCGAACTGTTAGCGAGGCAGCCCAGGACCTCGTCCTGCCGGCTGTCATCGCGCTTCCAACTGTCACCCTGTTCTGGGCAATTGCAGTGGGAGATCGCGAGCCGACCCCCTTCGAAGAAGACTTGGATCAACTGGCTGAACGGCGAGATCGAAGGATTGGCGAGCTGGGCGCCGAAGTCCGCTCGATGGAAGCAGACGCCTCTTCGGGTCGTCCCACTGACTCACGTCGCGTCCAGCAATCCCAAAGGCGCCTGGCCACCCTCACACGCCAGGAAAAGCGACTCGACAAGTCCACCGACAGAACGCGACGGTCCCTCCGAGCGTTACGTGAGCGAGAGCAACGCCGCGACAGTCCATGACTGGCGATGCTCGCGATGGGCGCCGAGAGCATCGCGAGGGCCGCACGTCGTCTCGGTCGCGGCAAACTCCAAACTGATCATCGCCAGAATGCACGCCCCGAACGCCGCGGAATCTTGGGTCGGTCGCCGCCCGTATCGACGGCTATTCGCTCGCCACCACGCAGCCCGGGAGGCGCCTCCACAGCACCGAACAGGCGTACAGATCGACCGGAGCGTTCTGCGCTCGCGACCGTTGGGTCGGGCTCCTCGGATCGGGTGCGCGTGATCGCCGAATCTGGGCGCCGGTTCGCTAAGACGCGTTGAAAACAGCTCTCGTTGTTATGGGCACGCCGCGAACGCGGAGAGCGAGCGCGATACCTTGCGATCTAAGGCGTCATTGCCGGGAGGGGCTGACCGCTCGCAAGCGCACGTACAGGGCGGTCACCATCATCGGCCGCCTCGCCCCGTCGGGCCAGCGACCAAAGGTGGTTGAGAAGCGGACGAGCGGTCTTTCGGCCCTACCCCGGGGGCGAAGTTGGGCAAACCCTGTACTTGGAGGCATGGGAGCAGGAGGTGCTGTCATGCGAGCAGTCATCGTCTACGAATCGATGTTCGGGAGTACCAAGAAAGTGACCGAGGCCATCGCCGAGGGGCTGGCCGATTGCGCAGATGTCTCGGTGGTGCCGGTCACTTCGGCCGATGCGCACATCCTCGACAGCGCGGATCTCGTGGTGGTGGGCGGTCCCACACACGCCCACGGGATGTCCAGGCCGAGTACTCGGAAGATGGCCGGGAAGCGGGCGAGGAAGCCGGAGGGCGAGGTTGAGCTGGTACGGGGCGCGGTCAGCGGGTTGGGAGTGCGCGAATGGCTCGCATCGCTCGGCCGACTGGAGGTCGCCGGCGCCGCTTTCGATACTCGGCTCCAGGGATTGCCGGCGTTCACTGGTCGAGCGTCGAAGTCCATCCGCCGGCACCTCGCCCACCACGGGGCCCGCATCGCGGCGTCGCCCGAGAGCTTCCTCGTCGAGGGCCTGACCGGGGCCTTGGTCGAGGGCGAACTGGAGCGGGCCCGCGCCTGAGGGGAGCGCCTGACGCGGAGTGACTGCCTCCGAGGCGTCGTCGAGCGCCGCCAGGCCTCCTGACGCCGTTCGCAGTCAAGAGCGCCACGGTGCGGGAACACCGTGGCGCCGTTAGCGGGCCCGGCGGCTGTAGTCGAAGAAGTTGAGGATCCACTCCGTCAGCTTGTGGCCCGCGGATGAGTTCGCGCTGCCAGCGCTGGCAGGGTTGTTGAGTTGCTCGCCCAGAGCCCTCAACGCGGGAGCAAGCACCGGGCCGGCCATCGGTCTTCCGTGGCCCGGCGCCAACACGCTCGGCTCCAGCCGGGCCAGTTCAGACACAGACTCGGTCGCTGCTCGCCAGTTCCAAGTGGCAAAGCGCGGTGGCCCGCCGAGGGTGTGCCTTTGCGACAGGGCGTCGCCAAGCGAATTGAGGTTGACGGTTAGGACGGCGTCGCCCGGGATGAGGGCACGGTCTCCCTCCCGAAACAGCGCCAGGTGGCCAGGGGTGTGGCCGGGCGTGGGGATGACCTGCCAGTCCGGTAGGCCGGGAACGCCTACGTTCGGGTCGATAGGGCTCAGCCCGTCCTGCCCGGAGGGGAACATCCAGCTCCGCTCGACACGGGCCAAGGCGCCGATGATGCGGCCAGAGGGGGGCAATGGCAGTTCGTCGGGGTGCACGTACACGGTGACGTCCCACATGTGGGCCAGTTCGGAAGCGGAGCCAGCGTGGTCCGGGTGCACGTGCGTCAGCACGATCGCTCGTGGCCGGGCGCCGACCCCGAACAGGGTCTCCGCTGCGCTCCTGATCAGCTCGGCCCGGCCCCGCCACCCGGTGTCGACCAAAACCCAGGTTTCGCCCGACTGCACGAAGTAGACGTTAGAGTCTCGCCGTTTTCCAGTGACCAGGCAGTAGACCCCTGTGGCGACGGTTTCTTCGAGCGTGGCGCCCTGCAGGTACCTGTCCACGTCGAATTGACGGCCCCCGAGCCAGTCATTTTGTGATGCTTCCATAAGACCAATGTCCATCAATGCTGGGCCTGCAACCAGGGTCGTTGGACCTTGTGGCCGCGAAGACCATCAAGATGCAGATCATCTCATCGGAGTGGACAACGCTCACGTCGCGCTTGGAGCAAAGGCCACACGGATCGACGGTGCGGTGCGCAAACACGATCGCCGACTCGGTACGGGCCTCGACACGTCGCCGCGCCGGAGGTGGATGTCGTTCTGGCGTGCCACGAGCCGAGATTGGGAGGCCAACGACGCAGCGGGCCGGGCTCCCCCTGTGGGCTCAGCGGTTCCGATCGAAGAGACCGCCGGGCCAGTGACGCGGACGACATGCGCTTTCAGCGTTGGCCATGTGAACCGCGTACCAACTCGGCGATCGGAGCTGACTGTGCACATACCTTGGGTCCGGTCCGCCGCGCTCGCTCAGTCCGGCCCGTCCCGCAGCCCGGCGACCTGCCGGAGCATCGCCAGCCACTCGCCGAGACGCTCCCGGTCCGGCGTCGGCGTCTCGCCCCGGGCCGCCGGTCCGACCTCGTCGAGCAGCGTGCCGAGCGCATCGCCGCGCTGCGTGGGGCCGTCGTGGAGCTCGCCGAGCTCGGCGGGGATGTCCACGGTCACGGAGGGCATGGGGCCAACGTACGCAGCACGGTCCTGGGGCGCTACAGGGGCTTGAGGCGTCGAGTATCGAGGGTCGGCTCGCCCTGACTGCCGTCGGTATCGGCCACTGCGGCGCTCTCTTCGGTCGGCCGCAGCCCTCCGAGTGCGTCCTGGCACTCCGTCATCCATGCGGACAGCAAATCGGTCTCCTCGTCCAGGCCGAGGAAGAAGGCAGCCCTGTGCGCGGCGAGTGCGAGCGAGCCGAGGACCAGGTAGCTGTCGTGCCAGATCCAGAACCGGTCCGAGGGCGAGGGGGCCCGGCCCGGCTCGGCCGTGCCGGTCTCGAGCGACCCCCGCGCGAGGCCGACCAGCTCCCCGTGGCCGACCTGCGAGAGGAGCGCGTAGGGAAGCCCTGCTTGTGGCCACACGGCGCGGACGAGCGCCGAGACGCGCGCCGAGTAGCCGGGCAGCGTCTCTCCCCCGACCGTGATCGGCCGCCCGCCCCGCACGGCGCGGTACTCGAGGCCGAGCTCTTCGATTGCGCCGATGACCTCCGCCCGCCGTTCGCCGTACCCTGAGCGGTCCTCGTCGTCGGCGAGGCCGAGGTGCTCGACGGCGCGCTCCGCTTCGATGGCGCTGCGCAACCGGTAGGCGAGCGCTCGGGCGAGGCGCCGTTGTGCCCCGATGTCCGGCTCGAGAAGCCACCAGACGAGCGAGGTGCTCTCCAGGATGGCCCGGCAGAGCACGTCGGCGGCGTAAGGCGTCCCGACGTCGAGGACGGCCGCGAACCCCTCGACCTCCGTCGTCGCCACGTGGAGCGCCCACCGGGCGACCATCGGTCCCGAAAGCCACGGCCACGAGCCCATCGGCCGATCGGGATGGCTCTCCTCGGCGGCGATCTCTGTCGCCGCCGGGCTGCCGGCAGCCGGCGCGTCCCAGGAGCGGGTGCGCCTGACGTCGCCGGCTAGCGAGATGCCCCTGGAGAGGAGCTCGTGCAGCTCTCCGATCACGGGCTCCATCGTCTCGCGATTGTCGTGCCGGGATCGACCTCCAGTTGGAATGGGATGTGCCGACAGAGAGCGGGCTCGTCGCGACGCGCTCGGCTCCCGAGCGGGTGCGACAAGCCCCTGGCAAGCTGGCCGCCGTGGCCAAGTACGACGCGCTCCACGACCACCTCGACGACGCGGCCGACGGTCCCGTCGAGATGACCTTCGCCGAGATCGAGCGCGTCGTCGGACCGTTGCCCCGCTCAGCACGGACGCACCGTCCGTGGTGGGGCAACGAACGGTCGATCGGCCGCCACGTCCAGGCCAGGGCCTGGCTGGATGCGGGTCGCGAGGTGGCCTCGGTCGACCTGAACGCGGCGCGCGTCCGGTTCACGGCCCGCTCGCTCGGGTCGGACCGGCGATGACGGACCGGACCGAACTCGTCGAGGCGCTCGGCGCGTACCGGACGGCCCGGCGGCGGTTCCTCGAGGCGCTCGGTTGCGATCGGTCGAACCGCGACCCGCTCGCCGAGTTCGCCGAGCGGCTCGCTCACGCCGTGCTGGGTGGAAAGCTCGCGACCAGCCGCGTCCAGAAGGGCTACGACCTCGTGACCGACGACGGCGAGACGGTCCAGGTGCGCTACCTGGCAAACTCCGGCGACACCTGGGTGAACGAGCACCTCGTGGACTTCCGTCCCGGCTGCGACCGCTACGCGCTCCTGGTCGTCGAGGATCTCGACGCCAGGTCGATGTTGGTCTTCTCCCGCGAGGGCCTTTCCGCCGTCTGCGCGGCGCTCGGCAAGCGCCACGGCGACCAGGACACGACGCTCCAGTTCACGCGCGCCAACTACCGTGCGATCGCCGCCGAGCCGGACCGCTTCGGGCGCCACGGCGTGACGTTCGTTCCTCTGGGATCGGGATGACGCCGTCAGATACTCACGACGCCCGGTTGATCCCCGTGCATATCGGATTCCGTGGTCCCGCTTGGATGGCTGAAATGGAGGCCATGGGCCGGATCGCGCGGATGGCGGCCTTGGCCAACTCCGGCCCGTCGCCGCGGCCCGCTCTGTGCGAGGACGCGTTCCCTTGGGCGTCGCTAGGCATCGAGCCGCGATGGGTAGATCGGGACACGAGCGACTGCGTCGCGGCGATCGAGCCCGGAGCCGACTACGGGGCCGGCGGCGAGCAGATCTGGCGGCTCGTAGCAGGCGCACGCGGACGTGGAGAGCAGGCCCTCCTACTCTCCACGCTGGGCTCTGGGCACTCCACGATCGCCGACCAGGTACCGGTCGACGATTTCGGGTTCACCGTTCTCGGACGTCAGCTGCCCGAGGGAGTACGCCCGCAACTCGCCGATGAGCTCGACGAGAGCCAAAGGGATCTGGGATTGCGGCTCCTCAACGACTCGCCCCAGCGCTGGTGGGCGATCGAGTTTCCTGCTGACTCTGACGTGGAGGCTCGAGCGGACTTCACTCCGATCCTCCGAACATCGGTTGGAGAGACCGTCGCGGCCCAACTGTTGCTGAAGGACTATCCGGTCAGGTGGTTCCTCATTCCGCCCGTCTCTAGGTGGCCCATGATCGTGGCATGGCTCGTTGAGCGGGCGCTGCCCGCCTACGTTCCTGGCGCCCTCCGACGAGCCCGGCAGGCGCACCTCGTCGATGACGATCTCTTGACGAGTTCGGAGCTCGAAGCTCGCCAGGCGCTGCAGAGATTTGAGGAAGACGCGGCGGAGAGAAGAGCGACCCTCGAACAAGCCCTCCAGGCAGCGCGCGAGTCTGGCGACGCCATCCGGCACGGCCTCCTCTACGGGTTTGGACGGAAGCTGGTCATTGCGGTCAAGGAAATCCTCGAGCTTGCGGGCTTCGATGTTGAAGACCTCGATGCGACGCATCCGAGCGAATCGGCAGATCTCCTGGTAGAGATCGACGGTCGACACTTGTTGCTCGAGGCGAAGTCGGCGACCGGGATGCCCAGCGAGTCGCTGGTCGACGACCTGAGACGGCACCTTCGTACCTGGCCGGAATTGGACACCCGTCCAATAGAAGCGGGCGTCTTGGTCGTCAACTATCAGCGCAACCTACCGCCGGGCGAGCGAGCCGCCGCCCCGTACGCTCGACCCGAGTTCGTCGGATCGCTTGATGTAGGGGTGATCTCGTCGCTGACCATCTTCCGCTTGTGGAGAAATGAGCAGTGGCAGGGCATCATCCGCGCGATCGTGGGAGATTGAGCGCTTTGTAGAGCTCAGCTGAGTCCTGTCACGCGAGCCGCGGCGTCGCGGCCCGACCTCGCCCCCGTCACGTACGAGGAGGCCGCAGTGGTCAGCCTCCCGGCAGGGACGTGGGTGCGCCGTCGCCGGCCTGTACCGCGCGGTCGGCGGTAGGGAGGTCGCTGCAGCAGCAGGTCGGGTCGCCGCAGACGACGACCCGGACGCCGCGCTCGGCGACGCACGCGCACCCGGCGCAGCGGAACTCCACGGGGACAAAGGGTAGGCGGAGCGGCCGGACGATCAGCAGGCTCAGCACGACGACGATCGACACGATCAAGAAGACGATCAGGGAGACGAAGAGGAAGGCGAACTGCGGGATGAAGAGGCGGACGATCGGCAGGCCGACGATGAGCACGATCGCCACCACGAGGAACGACGGCGGCATGTGCACGACGACCGGCACGAACATGAGGCCGACGACGACGCCGACGAGCAAGGCGATCATGTCGAGCTCGGCGGGTATGGCGCCGACCACGACGGCGCCCACGACGGCGCCGCCCGCCGCCCGCGGCCCGCCGCCGGGCTGCGCAGCGCGCCAACGCCACCGGGGGGGTGACGTCCGCGCCGGGCCGCTGACGCGCGGCCACGGGGCCCGGCCACGGCGCGCGACACGCCGCCCCGGCGGGCGGCATCGGCGCGGCCACCGCGCGCGTGCTCGACGTCGCGACGAGTCGGCGTCAGCCATGAGCACGACCGGCGGGCACACGGCGACGCGCGCTCGCCACGTACCGGAGACCCGGGGGTTCCAGGCGCCGCGCCGCACCAGAACGGGGGGGTCGGCCGGGGCGTCGCCCGCACAGCCCGTGCCGCCAGGCGCGGCCGCCTCGCTGGGACGGGGTGGACCCGGCGCGGTGGTTCGGCGGCGCCGAGACTCTGCACGTTCTACTCTGCGGCCTGCACCAGCGCCGGACTCTGCACCGTCCGGTCGCGTGGCATGGGCCTCTGTCGGGAGCTGCGCCTTCCGCGCCCCCCGGGCCAGCGACGACGACCGAACTCTGCACTGCTTCCGCCCGACTCTGCACGTCGGGTTACTCTGCACCTTGCCGGATCGTGCAGAGTTCGCACGGCCGGCTCGAGGAGGCGGGGCGTGCTGATCCAGACTGCCGAAGAGCTCGACGAACTGCTCGCCCAACTCCGGATCGTCCGATCGGACCACCAGTGGGTCGAGGCCAAGCGCGCCCGCAACCAGCTCCCGCAAGACCTCTGGAAGACGCTGTCAGCGTTCGCCAACGACGGTGGCGGCGTCGTTCTTCTCGGAGTCGACGAACAGAGTGGGTTCGCTGTCAGCGGCGTGGCCGACCCCGGGCGCATGGCAGCGGAGCTACAAGCGCTGTGCTCGCGTGCCGAGCCGCCCCTGCGGCCCGCCATCGACACCGTGGTGCACCCGGACGGCGTTGTAGTCGTGGCCCAGGTCGCGGCGGTGCCGAGGACCGCGCAGCCCTGTCACTTCCCCGAGCATGGGACCGTTCACCAGACATCCTTCATCCGGGTCGGCGACGGCGACGTCCAACTCCAGCCCGCAGAGGTGGACGACATCCTGGCGGCTCGCAGCCCGAACGATTTCAGCCGACGGTCGGCGCCCGACGACGCACGGTTGTCGCCGGCGGCGGTCGAGACGGTCTTCGGCGCGGACGGACCCGACCGGGACCTCGAGCTCCGCAGGGCGGGCGTGGTCAACGACGGCGGACAGGCCACGTTGGGCGGCTGGCTCGCCCTGGGCGAGCACCCGCAAACCCTGAGCCCGCTCGCCCGGGTGAGCTGCTTGCGAGAGCCGCGAGCCGGAGACCCGTCGGACGCGCGCCAACGGGGCGCTCATGTCGAGGGAACGGTAGGCGAGCTCCTCGACGGCGTGCTCGGCTGGCTGGACAAAGAGATGGGCACCGTGCAGGTCGCACGGGACGGGAACCTGTTCGACGAGCTGGATTTTCCTCGCGAGGCGCTGCGTGAGGCGCTATCGAACGCACTCATGCACCGGAGCCTGAGCCAGGCGACCGAGGCGACGTCCATCAGCGTCCGGCTCACCGACGACACGGTCGCGGTGATCAGCCCCGGCGGTCTGCACCCGGGCCTCGATCCGCGCCAGCTCGGTCTGACGCCACTGTCGACTCCCCGCAACTACACCCTTGTCCGGCTCTGCGGACGAGTCACCACGCCTGCCGGCGCGCGGCTCGTCGAGGCGCAGGCGTCCGGGATCGCCCGCTCCGACCGCCTGTGCAGGCAAGCGAACACCGCGCCGTTGCTGCTCGTCGTGCGGCCCGCGCAGTTCACGGCGTTCGCGCTCCGAGGACGCCTCGACGACAAGGCCGTTGCCGCACGGCGGCCTCGACTGGCGAAGCTGCCGAACGCCCTGCGCATCGTCTCGTTCCTGTCGAGGCTCCAGGAGGTTCGCGACCAGGACCCATCGAGCCTGCTGCACGAGGTCTCCTTGGACGCCGTGCTGACGGCGCGGCTTCTGGCGCCGTCGCTGCCCGAACACGTCACCGCCATGCTCGACGAGCTCGTCGAGGCGAAGGTGCTCGTGTCGAGGCCCCGCTTCGACCGCGTTACTTGGGAGCTCGCTGCCCCTGCCGAACCGGCGCAGAAGCGACGTCCGGTCCGCAAAGCAGCTCCCGAGCCGGCGGCGCGCATCTCGAGCCGACGACGCGAGAGCGTCGCGGCACTGCTGCGTGCCGTCGCCGCCTCGCCGACGGGGGAACTTCGTCCTCGCGATGCGAGCATCGGACTCGCGGATCGCGCGCTTCGCGCCACCTTCTCGGCTGCGGAGCGGGCCGGGCTAATCGAAGCGACGACCGCGAGCGTCCACTCCCCGAACCGCGCCTATCGCCTGACGGACCTCGGCCGACGGCAGCTCGGTGCCGACCCGGATCGCGAGAGGACCGTGGTCACGCGGCCCGGCGAGGACGGCCCCGGCGAGGGGACACCGGACTAGGCGGCTGTTTCTGCTCCGCGGAGCCCGAACCCCGCCCGCCGCCCGCATCGACGAGCTCCTCGCCCACGGCGCGGCCCGCCGCTCCGGCCACGGCCGGTGCGTGTCCTGCGGTAGGCGCTGTCCGCCGCAATTCCGCCGGTGCAGCCCCTGCCATCGGGAGCAGTGGGAGGGCGCGGCGTAACGTCCGTCGTTCGTGTGGACGATGCCGTCCAGGGCTCGAGCCTCGAATCGACTCGACGGGCGCGAAACGCCCCGTGGGCAACGGTCGGGTAGACCGTCGTCATGGACCCGGGTCAAGCACGCCAGGACCGGGGTGAGAGTTGGCTCGACACCCTCACGCCTGCTGGAGTCAAGGAGTTCGCCCGGCGCCTGCTGGCGGTGATCGACGAGACCGCAGTCCACGACGCCTCGGCAGCGGAGCTGGCGAGGCGCGGACGGTACTGTCGAGGGCGACGTGGAGGCCCCTGCGAAGCTGCCGGCGTCGTCGACGACGGCGGACCGGCTCCGAGTTCGTAGTCGTCGGGGAAGTCGCTTCCTCCGGACGCCGCATGTCTTCCGATTCTTACTGTAAGATTCGGAAGCGATGGAGCTCGGCGGCAGACCACTGCTCGGCACGAGGACCGACCGACCCTTCTACCTGCACCTGCCCGTCCACGACGAGCTGCTCCGGCTCGTCCACCGACGGACGAACGTGCTGCTCCTCGGCGGGCGCGGCAGCGGGAAGTCGACGCTGCTCAACCAGGTCGCCGGGGACCTCGAGCGGTCGGGGGTCGAGGTCGTCGCCGTCGACGGCAGGCTCATCGGGGACGCCCAGGCGTTCATCGGCCTGCTGGCGGGCCGGTTCGCGCCACGAGACGAAGAGCCCGTGTCGCAGGCGAACCTGAACCGTCTGCTTTGGAGCCGCCCCGACGAGGTCGCCGGGCCGCTCGACGCACTCGACCGCCTCGCCGCCCTGGCCGGCGACGCGCAGCGCGTGGTGGTGTGCGACGAGCCGCCGCCCGCGGTCGTCCACACCGTCTTCGGCCGGCTCCGCGACCGCCTCTGGCAGCTGCCGTTCACCTGGGTCGTCGCGGGCAGCGCGAACGACGAGGACGTGTACCTGATGCCGCCGGCGGACGCCTTCTTCGAGCGCGTCGTGCGGCTGGAGGACCTGTCGCCCGACGACGGGCGCCGTCTCCTGGCCCGTCGCGCGACGGAGTTCGACCCCGCGACGGTCGACGCCCTCGTGTCGGCCCGACCGCGCACCCCGCGCGAGCTGCTGCGCCGTGCGGCGACGTTGGCCGACTCCGAGGACCGCGACGCGACGGTCCGCCGCTGGGCCGACGCCGAGGCAAGGGTCGCGGCACTCGGCCGGCCCGAGGCCATGGCGTTCGCGGAGCTCGTCGCGCTCGGACCGGTCAGCGCCTCGGACCAGAGGCTCCTCGGCCGGCTCGGGTGGACCCGCGAGCGGGCCGTACAGGTCCTGGGCAAGCTCGAGCGGAACGGGTTCGTCGACTCGTTCTCCGAGCGGGCCGAGCGGGGCCGGCCACGGAAGGTGTTCCGTGCGAAGGTCCCCGGATGAGCGGGAAGCCGAAGGGTGCGTCGCCCGCGCGATGGAAGCTCGAGGTCTTCGCTACGGACGCGGGGCTTGAACCCTTCACGCGCTTTGCCGACCGGCTGAGCGACTTTCAATGGGCGGCGACTGCTCGGGAGGCCCCCCGACTATCCCCGACGCCGGGGAGGACGGTTCTCTCGGACTATATCGTCTAGTATACTAGACACTTATGACCGGTCGGGAGGTCCTGCGGGTGGTCCAGCGGCTTGGCTGTCGTCAGATCCGGCAACGAGGATCCCACGTCATCGTTCGTTGTCCTGGTGGCTGTCAGACGGTCGTGCCCGCTCACCGCGGTGAGGATCTTCCAGCCGGAACTCGCAGGGCGATCGAGCGATCCTTGGAGCCCTGCCTCGGAAAGGGATGGTTGCCGTGACGCGAGCGAAGAACTTCGTCGCTGTATTCGAACATGACGCAGAAGACAACGTGTGGCTCGTCCATATCAAGGATCTTGAGAACTGTCATACCTACGGCCGCACAATTCGCCAAGCGGACGCGCGCATTCGAGAGGCACTTGCCGCGTGGCTTGATCGCTCACCTGAGGAGCTCGTCATCACGCCAGAGCTGCCGCGCGACGTCGCGCTCCTCGCAAGCAGGGTGTCCCAGGCGCGCCATGACGCCGAACGCGCTGGATCCAAGGCACAGGAAGCGACGATCGAGGCGGCAAGACGCCTTGCCGAGATGGGCCTCAGCCGCCGCGACGCGGCCGATCTCCTCGGAATCTCGCACCAACGAGTTCAGCAGTTGCTGGCGAGTTGACGCACGCCCGCAGTCCATCGGAGAGCGGGATTACGGGTGCCCCAGAACCCCGGACCGCGGTCCCATCACGAGCGGGGGGTCGATCAGATTGGCAGATGCCCTACATCGACCGGCAGTGCTCATGACGTCTCACGGATACACGCCCCGTTTCAGTCGTGCGCGATCCGTGCGCGATCGTGCGCGCAGCAGGGGTCATTAGCGGTCAGCGGTGGACAGAGAGAACCCTCCTCTAGCTGGACTTTTGCAGTTGTCTCCATTTGAAGACACCCCCCGTATCGCCCTTTCAAGGCGGAAACACGGGTTCGAATCCCGTTGGGGGTGCTCGCAAAACGCGAGTCCAGCGCCGAGCGTGGCGGTTTGAAGCACGGGACTGCCGCTGTGTACATGCGACGTGCAAGCGGTCCACGGCGTGCGGTCCCGCGGGGTGGTTTCGGCTCGGCGCCGGTAGGTGGGTGACAGCTCTCGGACGCGGCTGCGGAACCGGGGCGACGCTCGACGGCGCGTCGTTAGCTGCCGGTCCGGACGTGCTGGTCTCGCGGAGCCCCTACGGCGAGTGCGCCGCTCCGGGCGCCGTCATCGCCGAAGAACGCGCTCCCGATGCCGCTCGCCAACTTGGGCACGCAGCGCGCCGTTGGTCGGTCAGCAGGGGCACGGCGGCGGGGGCCTTCTGTTCAACGCTGGCGACGACCCCAGAACCTCCCGCAGGCGATCGACCGGCTTGCCGCTTCCTGAGCCACACCGAGGCGTGCGTGGGCTCGACCTCCCTCTCGACGACCGCCGACGGTCCATCGACAGCGCCGGAGGCTCCGCGGCGGCTACGAGCGTCGTGACGGGCTCGTGCGCGTACAGCCCGCTCCGTTGCCACGCGGCGTCGAGGCTGAGCGCGCGATACGAGCGCGCGGCTGATCGTGCTCAATAGCCTTGGCGTGTGGGATCTGGCACAGACGACGAACTGGGCGTCCTCGAGGCCGCTCGAGCCGAGCGGGAGCGGGTGGCACGCCAGGTCGCCGAGCTCAGCGAGGAGCTCGGCGCCATCTTCGAAAGCGTCTCGACGAACCCGCCCGACGACGAGCACGACGCCGAGGGGTCGACGGTCGGCTTCGAGCGCGCACGCGTGCAGCGCGCTGCTCGATCACGCGCGCTCGCGACTGTCGGAGCTCGACGCCGCGCTCGAACAGCCGGACGCCGGCGGGCTGCGCGCCTGCGAGGAGTGCGGGCTGGCGATCCCGCCGGAGCGGCTCGCCGCGCTGCCCGAGACCCGGCGCTGCGCAGCGTGCTCGGCCCAATCGGGACAGAGGGGCCCGCTGCGGCCGCCGCGTCGCTGAGGCGTGGCACCCTCTCCGGATCGCCGGGGACCGCCACGGTCTCCGCCGAGCAGCCGGCGGGAACGGTGCGTCAGCTGTCGGACCGTAGCGGGGCGCCGGACCGGCTCCCCCGCTTGACCTTGCCCCTGGGGGAGGCTCCACCATCGGTTCTGCCGGGCACATCGTCTGGCCCCGGAGGCGAGACGTGACACTCATCACCATTGGGGAGTTCGCCGAGAGAACACGCCTGTCGGCCAAGGCGCTGCGCCTCTACGACGAGCTCGGCCTCGTGGTCCCGGCTCGGGTGGACCCGAGCTCCGGCTACCGGCTGTACGCGGACGCCCAGGTCGAGACCGCCCGGCTCGTCGGGCTTCTCCGGCGCCTCGACATGCCCCTGGTCCTCATCGCCGCGGTGCTGAAGATGGAGGCGGCCGACGCGGCCCGCGCCATCGCGGACTACTGGGGCGAGGTGGAGGCGACGACGGCCGACCGGCGCGCGCTGGTCGCCTACCTCCGGGCACGACTCATCGGAGAACAGCCCATGTACGACATCCAGATCCGCACCATTCCCGAACGCAAGCTCCTCACCATCAACCGCCACGTGCACGCCGAAGGGGCCGACGAGTTCTTCCATGACGCCTTCTCGCGCCTTCGTGCCGCCGCGCCCGGCATCGAAGGGATCGCCGGTGCACCGTTCCTCGTGTTCTACGGCGAGGTCAGCGCCGACAGCGACGGTCCGATGGAGGTGTGCCGCCCGGTGGACCTCGCCACGCCCGACAGCGTCGTCGAGCACGTGCGCGACGCGCAGCTCCTCGTCGAGCCGGAGCACGACGAGGCCTACGTCCGGCTGGCGCCGGAGGAGATCGGCTGGCCGGCGATGCTTCCCGCGTGGAACGCCCTGACCGACTGGGTGACCGAGCACCAGCGTCAGCCCGCGGGAGCCCTGCGCCAGATCCTCATGGCCGGCGAGGGGAAGGTCGCGCCCGAGAACCTGCTCTGCGACCTCGCCGTCCCGTTGCGCTGACCGGCCCTGGCCGGGTCTCGCGCGAGCCCATCTCGCCCGCCCCCGCAGGCACAGCGGCCGTCTGGGCGGCCGGGCGTGCTCAGCGGGCGGCGCCACCCGGCCGGGCGAGCAGCTCGCGAGCGACGACGCGCCCTCCTTCGACGGCGACCACCTCGTCGACGTGGCCGCGCACGGCCTCGTCGTGCGCCACGGCCAGTACTGCCCGCCCGGCCGCCGCATCGAACAGCTCGGACAGCATGCCCGCCGCCGTCTCGGGGTCGAGGTGCGCCGTCGGCTCGTCGAGGAGCAGGACGTCGGGGTCGGCGAGCAGCGCCCGGGCGAGCGCCACGCGCTGGCGCTCACCGGCGCTCAATGGCCGGCCTCCGATGCCGATCCTCGTCGCGAGACCTTCAGGGAGCGCGTCGAGCCAGTCGCCGAGCCCGACCCGGCGCAGCACCGCGACGATGCGGTCCGGCCCGGCGTCCGGGTCGGCGAGCGCCAGGTTCGCCTCGAGCGAATCGGCGAAGACGTGCGGATCCTCCGGGACCCAGCCCAACGTTGCGGCCAGGGTGCTGCGTCCGAGCGTGGCGACGTCCCGCCCGCCGAGGAGGGCGCGTCCGGGGTCGCAGGCGACGAAGTGCAACAGCGCGTGGATGCCGGTCGTCTTCCCGGCTCCGCTCGGTCCGACGAGCGCGACGTGCCGGGCGGGGGGATCTGAAGGTCGACCTGGTCGAGCAGGGTGGACCCGTCCCGGGCGCGCACCGTGGCGGACTCGAGCGCCGCGCCGGCCGGGCGGGAGGGCGCCGGAGACAGCACCGGGGGCTCGACCGTCGGCGGATCGAGGGCGGCGAGCTCGTCGAGGCGCGCCGCGGCGGCGCGACCCGCCTGTGCCCCGGCAAGGGCGTCCGGCAGCGCCCCGCAGGCCTCGAGCACGGCCAGGGCGTCGAATACCACCACCGCCAGCGCGACACCGCTCAGCCGATGGACATCGTGCTCGGAAAGACCGGTCACCGCGACGGCGACGAGCGTGGCGGCCCCGGCGCAGACCGCGACGGCGCGGCCGAGGCCGCTCGCGAGCGAGCGCCGCAGGGCGATCGAGCGCGAGCGGCGGGCGAGCTCGTCGAGGCGCCCTGCGACCAGATCGGCGCGGCCGTACGCGGCGAGCTCGGCGGCGCTCCCCGCTGCCTCGACGACCGCATCGGCCACCTCGGCGCGAACGGCCGCCTCCCGCCCCGCCGCGCGGGCGTCGAGCCGCGAGACGGCGAGCGCGAGGACGGTGGCCGCGGCGACCCCGGCGGCGAGAACGACCGCCACGCGCCGGTCGATCAGCATGGCGAGGCCCACGCCGAGCGACGCGCTCGCGGCGAGATCGACCGAGGCGATGAGGCGCCGGGCGGCGGCGGTGGCGACCGCCTCGGTATCGGCCACGAAGGCGCTCAGCATCGACCCGGTGGTCGCGCGCCCGAGGCCGCCCGGAACGAGCGGCTCGAGGACGTCGTAGAGGCGCAGCCTCATCTGGCCGAGGCCCGAGAGGGCCACGTCGTGCACCGCCAGGCGCTCACCGTAGCGGGCGAGCCCGCGCGCCAGGGCGAACGCCTGCACGGCGCCGATGGCGATGCTGAGCGAGAGCACCGGAGGCCGCTGCGATGCCCTCGTGATCAGCCAGCCCGACGTGGCGAGCAGGCCGACGCCGCTTCCGGCGGCCAACGCCCCGCAGGCGTACGCCGCGAGGAGCCGGCGTCGCACGGGCGTCCGCGTCGGGACCGCGTCGACGGTCACGTCACGACCCCCGCGGCGACGGCACGAGCGGTGTCCGCGGCCCGGCGCGGCGCGAGCTCGACGAGGGTCCGCCCCCGCAGCGCGGAGCTCAGCCCGTCCCACCCCTCCGTCTGGAAGATCCACGCTCGGCACACCGAACCTCTGGCGCTCCGGTCTCGCGATCACCGCCAACGGCGAGCTCGTCTACGTCTCGGGTCCGGCGCCAACGTCGTGCAGCTCGCCGAGCTGAGCCCGCCACCACGTGCCAGGGCGGCACGACCGGCCGTCGAGGCATCGGTTCCTTCACTGCCCCGTCGGTGGGGGGCCGCGGCTTCGCCTACTATCTCAGGGCATGCTGCGGAGCGGTGATCGGCCAGCCGGTCACAGCATCCGGAGCAATCCCATGCGTTCCGAAAGGGCGTGGGCGCGCAGGGACCTGTGGTGCAGCTCGGAGTGCACGCCGGCCTGTCAAGCCGGAGGTCGCGGGTTCAAATCCCGTCAGGTCCGCCAAACGGCCAAGTCGGCCACTTCCGCGAGGTGCGGTTGTGGTGCAGACTTGGTCTGCTGGCGAGAGCCGGCATGGTCGGGTAGCTCAGTTGGCAGAGCGCGCGCCTGAAAAGCGCGAGGTCACCGGATCGACGCCGGTCCCGACCACCAGATAAGTCCTGGTCAGCGTCCTGCACTTCCAGACGAGCAGCCGTCGGACTCGTCGTCGTGCCACAAACGTGCCACAACGAGACGGGACATCACGGTCACTAGCGGCCAGTGCCGGTCGTTCGCGGTGGCAAGGGTCCCCTCTCCCTTGCCACCGTCCGTGGCGCGGAGCGAGCGACCAGTGTCGACTCCTCGGCGCTCGATCGAAGTCGCTTCAGCCTCTCCGAGCTCCCGGACGCGGTACCGTCGAGAGATGACGTCGGCCCACGCTGCTTCGCACGACGAGCTTGACATGGTGCTCGCTCGGGTCCGCTCCGAAGCGGACCGCGCCGGTGAGCTCATTCACGCAACCCGTCCGCGCGGATGGGCGCCAGCGCTCGAGCCGGAGGACCGAGAGCTCCTCCTGGGCTTCATCCGCAATGGCGGGTACGCCGACGCCACGTTGGAGATCGGCCGCCAGGACCCCGAACTCGCCGACCAGTAAGGCCACGAGGAGATGACCGTCGTCATCGACGACGCTCTGCTCTTGGCCGTCCTCTCAGGCTCACCACCGCCCGAGCTCGAAGGCGAAACCCTCTACACCACGGGCGCGTGGTACTTCCGACTCGGTCGCGTCGTCCAGCCAGGTAGAGCTGCCGGTGCATTGTCCGGTCGACTTGCCCAGCTGCCGCTCGGGCGCCAGCGTCAGGTCCACGCTTTCCTCGATGCGCTGCCTTTGTGGATCGGCGTGCTCAGCCTGCGCAGGCTTGTACCCGTCGTGCGCATCCTCGATCCGCAAGGCCGTCTCAACTTGCTCGCTGCCGAGGCCGTCGCCGCCGCAAGCGTGCTCGACGCTGGCATCGCCGTCGTCGTGGAGGGACCACTCCTCAGAGCGGCGAGTGACGCTCTCGGTATCCCCTTCCGCATACTCGACGTCTGACGAAGCCCGACGTCGACTGCCTCAGCCCGCTCAGGCAGAGCCGCCTGAGCGGGCCTCACCCGAAGGTGAGCCTTCAAGCCGAGCGATCGGTATCACCGGCGCAAGGCCGGCATCTGCCGCCATCGCGTCAAGGCCGTCGGCAATCAACCGATCCCGATCCGCCGCCGCATGCTGATAGACCATCGCCGCCTGAGGGCTCGCATGTCCGAGCCGAGCCATCAGCTCCTTCGTCGTCGCGCCCGTCCTTGCGGCCAACGTCCCAGCCGTATGGCGCAAGTCGTGAAAACGCAGACCAGCCAGCCCGACCGTCTCAGTGGCCGGCTTCCACACCCGCATCCTGAAATTGCTCCGCTCGAGCGGAAGGCCGCCCGGTCCGATGAACACGTACCCGTTAGCCCCCACCTGCGCGTAACGCCGCTGGTGGGCCTTGAGCTCCGTCACGAGCTGGACAGGCAGCGCCACGACTCGGCGCCCCGCTTCGCTCTTCGGATCGTCCTCGATCACCTCCCCAGAGGCCAGCCGGAGCCGCTTGCGCCGAACCGTGACCGTCGCACTCCCGAGATCGAGGTCACGCCACTGCAGGGCAAAGAGCTCGCCCTGACGCAGTCCCGCCAGGCCAGCCATCAGCACCATCGCTCGGTAACGCTCGGGCACTGCGTCTGCGAGCGCGTACAGCTCCGCGAGCGAGGCAAAGCGCTGCTCGGGGTGACGCTCGGCGCCACCACCGTCAATACGGCACGGATTCTTGGCGATCCGATCGTCGTTGACCGCCTGACCAAGAATCTGCCGTAAGCGCGTATACGCCTTTGCTGCAGTGGAAGGGCTCCGCTGAGACGCGAGGGCCGCGTACCAGAGCCGAATGAGGTCGGGCGTCAGGTCCGCCAAGGCGACGCCCGCGAGGGCAGGTACGTCCTCGGTGATCATTGGGAGGATGTGGTGCTCCAGCTGTGCTTCGTAGATCTCGCGGGTTCGTGCGCTGATTCGCACGCGGGTCCGAAGCCACGACCGCGCGTACTGCTCGAGACGCGTACGACCTCCGCGCGGATCGACCCACAGACCTCGCGCTCGGTCAGTCTCGACCGTCGCAAGCCACCGGGCCGCTTCGGACTTCGTAACGAAGGTTTGCGGTCCAGAGACGAGTTCGCCGTCGGCGCCCCGGTAGCGAGCTTGCCACCTGCCCGAGGGCAGTCGTCTCACGGCGCCGAACTGTCGACGACCGGCCATGAGCAGCCCTCCCGTCCGCTCTCGTAGGACCTCAACCGGTCGATGAGGCCTAACAGCATGAAGCTCTCGACCGAGCACTCCCCAGGGTAGGCGGAGGGCTTGACGATTGTCCTCGCGCGCTCCGCCCGATCAGGCACGTCCTCTCGCCGGCCGCCTGGCCGCCTCGAGCCACTCCAGAACCTCCTCGAGGTCGAAGCGGACGAGATGGCCCCACTTCACATAGGGGATCCGCCGTTCGGCGACGAGGCGTCGGATGTGCCGCTCGCCAACGCCGAGGTGCCGGCTGAGCGTCTCGATGTCGACAAGCTGGGGGAACCGCAACTGTCCTGTCTTGTCCGTCACTGCCCACTCTCCTCACTCAGTGCCTACTCGGTGGAGTAAGGGGGCGCGAGTCGGGCAGTTGGCGAAAATCTCCTCTGGATCTCTCGACCCAGCGTGACCAGAGGGGCGCAGCGATCGTCGGACGTGCCAAGCAGCTGGCCCGCGCGGAGGTGTCGCCCTTGGGCAACCAGGACCTGGACGGGGCCAGGTCCTGAACGAGCGTGGCGTGCGATGGGTCCGGCAGGCCGCCGTCAAGGGTTCGCCAAGGCCGCGTCGCGCCCTTGACACCGGCCCGGTGGCGGACGGGTCCGAGCGTCATTGATGCACAAGTCGTCGACGACGCTCACCGCGCGTCTCACGGCCGACACTCCTCCGTCGAGCTTGGAAGCTCGCTCGTTTCGACATCGATGACGTCGCTCTTGCTCGTCCTGAACACTCCAACCGCGAGGCCTCATTACCCCCTCGACGGCTCTTGCAGTCGTTGGCCACTACTTACCGCCACGTACCGCTTCGCAGATATCCCTTTACTTCCCAGTCATCTACTGGCTTACTAGCCCGGTGTTCGACACGTCTGCACCCGTGGTGCGCCCCTGGCGACGGGAGGTGCGCCTCCCGTGATGAGCCTCGTGAAGATCGCGCCCTCCTCGTGGAGCTACTACGCCTCCGAGGTGGCCGACGGGCGCGAGGACTACTACCGCGAGGCCGAGCTGCCCGGTCGCTTCCTCGGTCGGGGCGCGGGAGCGCTCGGGCTCGCCGGTGAGGAGGTCACGACCGAGGCCCTCGAGCGGCTCTTCGGCAAGGGGGTCGATCCGCGCGACGGCCGCCCGCTCGGACGGGGCTTTTCCGAGAAGGACCCCCACCGGGTCGCAGGGTTCGCGGTGACGTTCTCGCCGCCGAAGTCAGTCTCGGTGCTCTGGGCCCTCGGCTCCGATGTCGAGCACGCCGCGGTGCTGGCGGCGCACCGGGTCGCGGTGGAGGAGGCGTTCGGGTTCCTCGAGGACCACGCCGCCTTCACCCGACGCGGCCGGGGCGGCGTGCACCAGGTCGACACCGAGGGCTTCGTCGCCGCCTCGTTCACCCACCGCACCTCGCGCGCGGCCGACCCCCAGCTCCACACCCATGTGCTGATCTCCAACAAGGTCCACGCGGAGGACGGCGCATGGCTCGCGATCGACGCCCGGGAGCTCTTCGCGCACCAGCGCGCCGCGGGGATGCTCTACAAGTCCGCCCTTCGCGCCGAGCTCACGAGAAAGCTCGGTGTCAGCTGGACCGAGGTCGACGAGAAGGGGATCGCCGAGGTCGAAGGCGTCCCCGAGGCGCTGGTCGTGCACTGGTCGACGAGACGGCGCGAGGTCGAGGAGCTGGCGCGTCAGCTGATCGCGGAGAAGGAGGCGGCGCACGGTCGCAGCCTCGGCGCCAACGACCGCGCCGCCTGCTTCCAGGTCGCCGCCTACCGCACCCGGGCTCCGAAGGCCGGCGCGGAGATCCCGACCTCCGAGCTCCGCGCGAAGTGGAGGACCGAGGCGGGGGCGTGGGGCTTCTCGCCCGAGCGCTGGATCGGCGACGTGCGACGTGGCGGGAGGACGACGCCGACGCTCAGCGCTCCGGTGCTGCTCCGCGCCGCGATCGCCCGCCTCGAGGACAGCGCGGCCACCTGGACCCGAGCCGAGGCGGTCGAGGTGCTCAGCACCCTCGTCACCGGGGAGCGCGCGGCCGAGGTCCGCCAGCGCGTCGAGCGACTCGCCGACCGGCTGCTCCGCCATCCCGAGGTGGCCTCCCTCGCCGCACCACTTCCCGCGACACCTCCCGAGGCGCTTCGCCGGCGCGACGCGATGGCGGTGATCGAGCGCCACTCCGCGACGCGCTTTTCGACGAAAGGCACCCTCGGCCGGGAGGCCTTCGTGCTCGAGGCGGCCGAGCAGGGACGTGACGCCGGGGTCGCGGTCGTCGCTGATCGGCCGCTCGACAAGGCGCTGCGACGCTCCGGGCTCGGGGACGACCAGGAGCGGGCAGTGCGCGCGCTCGTGGCGGGAGGTGACCAGATCGTCTGTCTCGTCGGACCGGCGGGAGCCGGGAAGTCCCGCTCGCTCGAGGCGGCACGTGCCGCCTGGGAACGCGCCGGCTACCGCCCGATCGGTCTCGCCCCCTCGGCGATGGCGGCCGGCGTGCTCGCCGAGTCGGCCGGGCTTTCGAGCGAGACGCTGGCGAAGTTCCTCCTCGAGCACGCTCGCGAAGGCAATGGCGCTCAGCTCGACGAGCGAAGCGTCGTCGTCCTCGACGAGGCGGCGATGGCCCGCACCGACGACCTGGCGAAGCTCGTCGCTGCGGTCGTCGACGCCAGGGCGAAGCTCGTCTTGGTCGGTGACCCGGACCAGCTCGGGGCGGTCGGCCCGGGCGGCGTCTTCCGGACCCTCGTCCACGATCACCCGGGTCCCGAGCTCGAGACGGTGCGGCGCTTCGCCCATGCCTGGGAGGCGGCCGCCTCGCTCCGCCTCCGGGCGGGCGACCCGTCGATCCTCGCGGTGTACCAGCGCCACGGGAGGGTCGAGTCCGGGAGCAGGGAGGAGATGCTCGACGTGGCGTTCTCGACCTGGCGGGCGGCGCACGACGAGGGCTCACCGGTGCTCCTCATGGCGGGCGACAACGCGACGGCCGACGAGCTCGCACGGCGCTGCCAGGCCGACCGGGTCGGAAGGGGCGAGGTCGAGCCGGCGAGCGTCTCAATCGCCTCGGGCGCCGTCGGGATCGGCGACGAGATCGTGACGCTCAGGAACGACCGCCGGGTCCTGAACGAGGACGGCAACTTCGTCCGCAACGGCGAGCGCTTCGCTGTCACCGGACGCGGCGAGGACGGGAGCCTCACGGTCGTGTCGCTCGACGGCCGCGCCCTCGATCGCAACTCGTCGATGGTCCTCCCCCCGAGCTACGTCTCGCACCACGTCGCCCTCGGCTACGGCCTCACGATCCACAAGGCGCAGGGAGCGACGACGAGGCGCGCCATCGTCCTCGTCGACGCCCAGACGACGAGACCACAGCTCTACGTCGCGATGACGCACGGGCGCGAGGAGAACCGCGTGCTCGTCGTCACCGAGCAGCGCCAGGACGAGCACGAGTTCGCGCACGAGACCCCGCCGCTCGAGGTGCTCGCATCGATCCTCCGTCACCAGGGTGCGGATCGCTCCGCCCACGACGTGCTGCGCGCCTCGCTCGCGAGGCTCGAGGACCGGAGCCTGCTCCGCGACCTCGTCTACGAAGCGCGCCGCCGCATCGACACGCTCGCCGGCCCGGACCGGAGCACCGAGATTGCCGCGCTGGTCGGGCGCGCCGACGTCGAAGCGGCCGAAGAGCGGCTCCGCCTCGCCGAGATCGCCGTCAAGCGGGCCGAGAAGGAGCATCGCTCGAGTACGCGCACCTGGAACGAGCTCCACCACGCCCGCTACGGCGTCAGCAAGGCGCATGAGGCACGGGGCGAGCTCGATGCGCTCGCCGTCGACCAGGATCGACGCGCACGCTGGCTGAACGATCACCCGAGCGAGGTCGGCTGGGTGAACGAGCTCGAGGCCCGCTTGTCGGAGACCGAACACGAGTACCGGACGCTCATCGCCGAACGGGAGTCCACCCGGGAGAGTTGGACGTCCTCGGAGGAGGGAGGGAACGTGGCCGTCGCGGGATCGAGGACCCGCCGGCAAGGACAGCGGACCGTCGAGGAGGAGTGGAGCGTGGAACGGGACCACGCCGGCTACGTCGGGGCCCCGCAGCCGCTTCCACCGACTGCTGGACCGGGAGGACCGACCCTCACTCCTTGACGTCTCGATGCTCGGCGTGATGCGCCATTCGCAACCGTCCATGAACGGCACTTAGGAGATACGGCAAACAGTCGGTGCCTGCGCGAAGCGCCCGCAGACAGGCAGGCAACTACGCTGAGCGCTTGTGTTCAAGCGACGGCAATGGAACGCAAGGTTTAGCTCCCGAGCTGAGCAGGTGCATGAATTTGCAAACTTGCAGGCGGAGGCTGAGCGGCGAAGAAGCGACCCTGCCTACCTGGCGAGAGTGATTGAACAGTCGAAAGTCATCGATCGTGCATATGGGCGCCCGACAGAAGGAATCGAGGGGATAGGTCCGTGCAATGAGTGTGGACACTTGCACTTTGATCGCGCAACTCGCCTGTTCGGGCCGTGCCCATCACGACCGCAAGGTTGCATATGCCCCCTTGACGACACGGCTAGCTAACTTGTCCGCCCGCGCCGAAGAGCGTCCGTCAACGCCGGATCAATGCCTCGTTAGAGGCGTGGCGAGACCGCCTCGGCTGAGTAGACCCACTAGGGAAAACGTGGAGGCGATTGGGCAATGCGACGAAAGAAGATGATTCGTCACGCAATCGCTGAAATGGACCAGCGCTGGCGCGAAGAAGACGCTCGCAACGAGATGGAGTGGAACCTTGAATGCCAGCGCATTTTCGATTCTGGAGTTCCCGAAGAAGATGTACTGGCATTAGCGCTCACGAACCTCACCAAGCCCCTTGCCCTCGCTGAGCTCGAATCGGGCGAGGGCGTGAAGCACGAATGCAACGCTCTCTATGAGGTGATGCCCGATGAATTCCTGCCCGCCTTTTTGTTGGTCACCACCAGTCGCTTGATTTGGAGCGTGTCCCCGAAGCCGAAGACCATTATGTCAATGCACTTTGACGACGTAGTCCAGGTTGGCGGTGCCGACTACGACTCCGGCACCGGACCTTCTAAAGGAATTCGACTGACATATCGCCCTGCTGACTTTCCACTGCCGATGCGACGCTTCAATCCATCGGGCGAGCTGGAAGCCACCTTCGTCTTTCCGCACACGCTGGATCTCATCAGAATGTCGATTCTCGCTCGGACCGGCCATCCAGGACCGCACGACGATGGTGACAAAGCTCAGGTCCTCGCGCGTCTTCGTCCGCTCTCGAAAGACGTGACCACATGGGCACTTTGTCCCATCTGTTGTCACGACGTGCAACAAATGACGGAATCGACGATGCAGTGCCATTCAAGAAGGCATCTCTTCAGCGCACCAGGGGTCGAACCGGTCATCGATGAAAGCGAAGACAACTTCGGTCAAATTGTGGATCAAACAAGATGGATGCCGATCGTCGAAGGCGACTTCGACTTCGTTGACTCCCCGTTGATCTGGCTTGCATGGCGGGATCGGCCATTTGGCCCTCCCAAAATCCTCGACTACCAGGTAATGCGTGATGCTTGGGACCTCGGTCAAAACAAGGACTGAACATTGCAAGACTGAACATTGCAAGTTTTTCGACCCGACGAAGACGCCTCGTCGCTCCGCCCGAATCGCCGTGGAGGATGCCCCCGATCGCCGGGTCAGTGAGGCACTTCGGCACCTCGGGGACGGATTCGACCCACTGGATCGGGAGAACCCGAATCTGAAATCAGAACTGATGGGCTCGGCGCAATCGGGATCGTTCCGCGGGAGAGCGTCGTCATGTGGTCTAGCGTTTCTCGCTATGCCTTGGGAGTGGCACGGGACCGAGAACTACGTCTACCGCCACAGCGACCAGGGTGGGCCGATACAAGCGGTTATCTCGGGACACGCCGAGGGGCCGTTCACGGTCGGGGGTGAGCTCGCCGGCCCGCCGCCGCTCGAGTTCTACGAGACATTCGGCGAAGCGATGGCTGAAGCACGGCGGCGTCTGATCGAGGCGGGGTTTGACCCTGATTCCTGAGACGCTCAGGCGCCCTCAGCGGCTCGGAGCTATCCCCTATAACGCCGGGTGAGTGCGCATCACGCGAAGAGCGGATCGATCCTGTACCACTCGGCGACCTTGGCAGCGCGGGCGATTGCGTCCGCACGACGCTGCCCGATCAGCTCAGCGTACGGAGTCATATCTGGACTCTTGGCGAACATCTCCCACAGTTGAAGGATGTCGCTTGCGATCTCAACCATTTGGTTCGTCAAGTCGTCGTAGGGAATACCGCGGTGTTCAAAAGGACGTTCAACTGAAATATGAACCGCCTTCTCGTGGAGAGCGCGGAATACCTCTTCCCTATAGAGCGGAGACTCGAACTGTGCCGTGAAGCCGATGAGACTCCGGACCTTCTGGATGTACTGATCTGGCTTCCAGGCGAACAATTCATAGAGACAACGAGCGTGGACGTAGACGGCGTACTCGGACATGCCCCGAATATCAGGAGGAAGATCAGCGGCTCGGCTCGGCCATGCAGCCCAGTGGGTCGCACCGATCAGAAGCTGTTCGAGTTCGAAGCCGACGTGCGCCCAAATGAAGTCATCAGGAGTTGGCTGGGCCACGGTGCCCAGCTTCGCGCGTGGGAGGCGGCGAGGGGGCCATCTGAACCTTGTCCCAGAACGCCGGGTCCGTGCGGACGGCTGCGACTCACTCGCGGCGTTGTCTCTCTTTTCTCGGGCCGCCCTCCGCCGGATGTCGTGGAGCCTTTCGCGCTGCTCCCGCGCCTTTGCATCTGTGCCCGCATTCTTCTCGACTCCACTGATGTGCTCGACCTGCTCTGCCTCCCCAGCCTCTTTGAGTCGATCAAGCTCTGTGCTCAACGTGTTGAAGTGTCTGAAGAACTCCCGCTTCTTGTCGTATGCGGCAATTACGGTATGGCGGCGCTCATGCCGGTCGGGGTCGTAGCGGTACCACCTGAGGACCCACCGTCTGCGGGAATCATCGTCAGGGTCGACTTCCGTCATCACGATAAGTCTCTCAGGTCTCTCGTAGCCACGGATCGGATGCCGCTGGCCCAGAACTGCGCCCGATCTCCCGGCCCGGTGTCCCAATACCGACGACCCCGTGATCTCTAGGGTGTCACCGATCGCCGGGTCCGCGGCGAATCGGGGGCGACGTTCTGGCGCGGAGCTTGCGCGTCAGCCGGGGCCGATCGCTGAGCGGCGATCGCCGAGTATGCGTGCCCGGGTAAGCGGGTTAAGGCCGTCATTCTGTGCGCCCGCGACCCGGCGATCTGAGATGCTCGCGTTGCTTGCTGCCGACGCCTATCGTCCGAGGTGTGATTCTCCGTCGTTCCGCGCTCGCGGCAGTCGTCTTGGCCATCGCACCGTTTGTGCAGACGATCACTGCTTCGGCCGCCTCTCTGAGCGTGCCAGCGGACTTCGGAGCCCCTGGGCCTCTCGCGGTAACCAGGAGCGGCACGCTCTACGTCGCGAGTGGCTCGCAGCTCTACAAGCTGAGCGGTCGGCACTTGGAGGCCGTCGCTCGCGCTTCGCATGAGATCCAGAGTGCGGTCGCTGTAGCCAACGGCACGATCTATCTGGGGGAGGCGAGCGCCCTGCAGGCGGTTTCGCCAAACGGAGCGGTCACGACGGTCGCGCAGGTCGCCGTGGCCGGTCTCGGGTTCGGCCCGCATGGGACGCTCGACGTGGTGACCGACAACGCGTTAGAGCGCCTCGTCGGCGACAAGCTCGAGCCCGTCGCTCGCGCCGCGCAGTTCCACGGCTTGCGGGGAGTGCCGGTCGGCGGACTCGACTTCGGGAACGTGGCCGCCGACGGCGCCGGCGACCTCTACATCAGTGCCAGTGGTATCGGCTTCAACCTCTACGAGCTCACGAGGACCGGCCACGCGCGCTTCATCAGCCCGTTCCGAGGGGCGAACGGCAAGCCCGCTCCCCTGACCATCGGGCCGGACGGCGTGGTGTTCGGGGAGTGGCAGAACGCGATCTACCAAGCTGATGGTGATGGGATCTCGGCCTTCCAGGGATTCTCGGGCGGCACCGTGCCCGATTACCACGGCACGTTCCTTCCCGCCTTCATCGCTGCGTCCCGCGTGAGCGGATCACCGCTGTACGCGGACGCCGACGGCGGCAACGGCTTCTCGATGGACAGTGCGATCATCGCGATCTACCCGAAGCACCGAATTGTCTCGCTTTGGACACGGTTGTCGTAGGTGCCCCCTTGGCCGCTGGCGTACCGAGCAGCCGAACAGTCCTCGACGGATGCGTGTCTCGAGGATAGGCAGCCCCGTTCGTTGTCGAAGAGATCTCGGACAGTCAACGTCGAGGGCAGCTTCGGCGGGCGAGCGACGAGTTCGCGAAGCGGAACCCCCGACGGACGAGATCCCGGCCGTCAACAGCAGGGCCGCGCGCCAGATCGGCACGTACGTGTGCGCCTGGCGACCCGGGTGACCAGCCCCATGCCCGCGCACGTTCGCTAACCGTCTGGGCCGGAGCGACCGGATCCGTCGATTTGGTGCTCTTCGCGTTCAGCCGTGGGTGAGCGCGAAGAGCCCGTATTGTCCCGCCGTGGGATCCCTGTGTCCCCTGTTGTAATTTCAGCTGCGGTCGAGAGATCCAGACCACCTGGCAAGGTCGTCAAGTCCGCCCGGATGTTCCGCGAACATCATGGGGATGGAGGTCGCGCCCGGAAGGTTCTGCTGGACCGTCTGGAGAGCGCCGCCGTCGCCTGGCTCCTCGGCATCGTAGAACGTGATAGCGAGGCGCCGCATGTCGACCTTCTGAAGAGCCTGGACGAGGTAGGGATCGTGGAGTGAGTGGCCAACCACGACGACCTTTCGGGCGTGTGACAACGCGAGCTCGAACTGCGTCCAGAGTTCGTTGATCGCAGGGATCGAGTACGACAAGGCGTTCTTCTGATCGTCGGGCCACATGACAATCGGCGTCCCCCAATGCGGCGCGTACTGGTCAACCTGCATGTCGACGAGTCGGCCGTCCTTGGCGAACCACCCAAGCCGACCGTGGAGATGAAGCACCGGCGTGAAGCGTGGAAGCCCACCAAGGAGGTTGGCTACTTCAAGTGGGGCGTCCTGCGACTGCTGGAGCTGTGGAGCTCTACCCCAGTCAACAAGTCGGTTGAGCTCAGAGAGCGCCGTCTCGCCAACCCGGTCGTAGTTGGTCGTGGCAAGGACCATTGGAGACGCTTGGGTGACTCCGAGCGCCTGCAGGAGCGAGTCGTATGCCTGCGGGACGGTGAACGTGTTCACACCGGGCGAGCCGAAGAGCTCGTAAAGGACCTCATTTAGCCACTCGCGAATGGCGTCGATGCCCTGTTTAGTCACCGAGTACCACTGTTCGATCAACAGACGCCCGGACTGTTCATAGGTGTTTCGAATCCCCTGCGGTTGATCGAAGAGCTCGTTGCTTGGCTTGATGAAGGATTCCACCGAGTCGAACGCAATTGCTCGACGCAAGAAGTCACCGAGTCGAGCCTCGAATTCCGGACCGCTCAGAGGTTGGCCGTTGGCGCCATCGAGGTTGATGAGTTGGCGGTGACCTGAAGATGCGCCCTTGTCGGTGAGCTTCTTGAGAACGGCCTTCGCCCAGTCACCCATTAGAGGGAACTCACCTCGAGCGGCGAAGGCTCTACTGGCGCCCGCTCCCGTGATGAGGACTAGCTCGATGTCGGTGTCTGTCATACCTGAAATCTACGAGGCGGTGTTCGTTCTCGTCAGCTGCGCGTCGCCGGACGGCACTCCGCCACGCGGCGACAGCCAGTAAGTGCCGAGGTCCCTGACAGCCCCGCTCGGGGCGAGTACAGAACGACGGCCGGCGGGCCGATGGCTGTGAGCGCCGAGTCGGCGATCTCGCGGGTGGGCTCAGTCACCCGGCGAGGTGGCGGCGCGGGACAGATTGCTCGATGGCCGCTGCGCTGTATCTACGGTGGGCGTCTCATCCATCAGGGGCTCGCTCGCCTCGGCCCCCGAGTGCGCTCGGGAATCCCTCGATCGCCACGCCACGAACATCGTCTCCACCTACATCGTCGGCGCGGCGCGCTGACCCGCCGATCTGGGCGTCGGTATGGACACCGGCGCCCAGTGGCCGGTTACGCGAGATCGCCGATTCGGCGCGCGTGACAGGCCATGTGAACGCTGGCGTTCGGTGCGTTCGCGTCCCGGCGATAGGTGGCACCCTTGTTAGTGTCCGGACTGACCGGAGGTCACGCCGACCCTGGAGTCGCCGTAGCCCTACGCCCGACGCTTCTTCGGGGTGACCCGCCCCGGCTTCCCGGGCTGCGGCATCCGCTGGCGGGTCATCTCCGAAAGGGGCCTGAGCCCGCTCTCGCCGATGAGTCGGTCGAGCTCTGTGTCCTCTCCAGGTGGATCATTGAGGTAGACGGTCCCGATAGGGGCGACCGGATCGCGCGGGTCGAACAGCATGCCCATCGCGAACGCGACCCCCGCTTGATGCTTCTTCATCGTCACGTACCCGCGGATGCGTCTGAGTGCGTCTTCGATCGTCTCGTGGCGTCCGAATGTCGAAAACGTAAACACGTGACTCTCTTCAGCCCGCGCTCCTCCGATGGCGGTCACATCGTGTGACGATCCGTCCCCGCGCGTCAGAGCCGCCAGCTGGCGCGGGTAGCGGCCGAGATCACGCTGCGTCTGGCTCGATCTGTCGAGCAGCGTTGCTCCCACCCTAAGCCAGCCCGGCGCCTTCGCCTCCGCAAGCCGATCGACGATCAGCGCCAGATCGGGGTCCGGGTGGAATCTGGGCTTCTCGGCGGGCGTCTCACGTATCCCGAGGCGGTAGAAGTACCACGCGTCCAGCCGGTCCGTGCGGCTCGAGAGAAGCTCCAGTCGCTGGCGCTCGAATCGCCTTACAGTGCCAACCCGAGGCTCGCCGAATTGCGGCAGCTCCTCCCTGATCTGTTGGGGATCAGGCTGGACGTACAGACCCTTCGCGTAGAACTCGAGGAAAAAGTCGAGCTCGTCGATCGCGTGATAGAGGCGCGTGACATTGGGGTCGTTCCGTCTGCGCAGGTACAGAAGAAACTCGGCTGGCCGTTCGACCAGCTCGCTGATGACCCGCAGGTCGAGAAGCGAAACGGTCCACGGCAAGTGCACGCTCGTCAGGATGCCGGCTCCTACGAGCTCAGAGGTGACCGTCGCGATTCCGGACAGGTCCTCGAGGCTCACTGCAATCGAATGAATCTCCCGAATGTGCGAGAGATCCAGCCAGCTCTCATCACGGAGTCGGAGTCCTCCGTCGATCTCTATCCGGTCACGAGTTCGCTGAGCCTGGTCCGCGGCATCCGCCACGATCTTCTTCAAGTCGCCGGTGAGCCGGGTCACATCGCCTGACCTCGCAGTTTCGGTCAAGGCCCCGGACTTGGCCTCCAAGACGATCGCGACGTCGTCGACAATCAGTAGCCCGTCTCCTTCCACGAGCTTCGTGTACTGCGTTGGCGTAAGTTCAGTAGCGGACTTTTGCGGATCGGGAACGAAATACTTCAGCGACCTGTGTGCAGAGACGCCGGGGAAGATCGCCTCCAGTAGGTCGAGGGCGGTGTCCTCGACGTAGCCTCCGCGGTGCTTCTGGTACGCCTCCCATCCCGAGCTGCTTTTGATCGCCTCCTCCATTCGCGGTCGGATCGATGACACGAGGACCGAGCCATGAATGACCGCGAAGTCGTCACCGTCGCGCAGGATCGGACGGGTACGGAACGGGGAGCGACCTTCGAAGAAGTCTCGGACGGGTTCTACAGGGTCGCGGTTCGCGAACGGGAGGCTGAACAGCTTCAGGACGCTGTCGACGACGGGAGGGTCCAATCCAGCCTTCTTCGCGATCTGCAACGGCGAGAAGGTCGCAGCATCGCCGAAATCGGCCCACGCCGCAGTCCAGAAGCCGACGATCTGGTCGTTCCTCTCAGCAGAGAGCTCATAGTTGGCAGGGTCTTCTCGGTACTTCTCGTATTCGCTGAGCGAGTTGTCGCCGAACTGCCGAATTGCCTCGAACCGCTCCGACCACGCGTGATCGTGAAGTTCCGTCATCGCGTTGAAGACCGAACGAACATCGTCCACGGTGCAGCCCGCTGCGGCGCGACAGATGGATTCGATGGCCGCATCGCCGAACAGGCCACCGAGCGCGTCTTCCTCCATGTGCACGTACGACAGCGAACGCACGAATATCTCCCGCAGCACTGCGCCGCGCTGCAGTGAGCTTGCGACGTCACCCGCTGCCGAGATTCGCAACAGGGGGACCATCGATCCGATCTCGAGCGCGCTCCGGGCCAGTCGCAGGACGTCGTCGATTACGTGGTCCGCTCGCGCCCGATGCCCGTCCTCGTCGGGTGCAGTACCGCCGCGATGCGGCCTCGACGAGAGGATCAAGCCCGCAATCTCGATCACGGCAGCACTGTGGGTGTCCTCGGTCTCCTTGTATGATTCGGGATCAAATGGCGTCTCCATCAGCCGGACCGCCTCCAGGACGTCCCACGCGTCGTATGGAGCAGCCAACTCCGCGATCTCCTTCGCTGCCGCGCAGACGTCCGCGAGCGCCTGATCCGCGGCACCCACCGGATCACCCGACGAAGCGACGAGGTACGACCTCAGTCGTTCTGCGGCGTCGAAGAGGCGACGCAACGGACCGGGAAGCTCCGGCAGGAGCTCGGCCGTTATAGGAACTCCTCGGTTGCGACGCGCCTTCGCCTTCCTTCTTCTGCGGTCGCTCGCCTTCGAAGCCATAGTTGGAGAATACAACGACGGTGCAGTTCTCTCTCGTTAGACCTTCATCCGCGCGTCGATGTCGGCAGAAGTTGGCTCAAAGACGGCTGACGCGGTTTCGAGGAATGCCGGGACCGCTGAACTGGGTCGGGACGAAGCAAACGAAGTGCCCGTCGAGGGAATCTCCAATGCGCCGTTCCGGGGCCGTCGCGAACAGATCAGCGCCCGGAAGACCAACGACGTCCCGGCGCTCGGCGGCGCCGAACGACGGCTCCGCGAGCTGTCCCCTTGCAGGTCCGCTGTACAGAACGCGCGTCCCATAACACTCCGCTGCGGCGCTGGCCCGGGCGTCCTTGCTGCCGGTCATGCCCCCAGGGAGGCGGCATCCCGGAGGGCGGCCTCGGAGCGCCGCGAAGACCAGACCGTCGCCACGGTCAGTGGTGGCCCCAATGGCGTCTCCGCGAGAGGTCGCCGAATTGACGGTCGATGCGTCGTGCCACGAGCGTGCCACAGCGAGTGGCACGGGACGGTAAATCAGGGGTTGCAGCGGACAATCGTCTGCGGCGAGAAAATGGATCTCTACCAGGGCCAACTGACCATTCGTCAGCTCACGCCGATGGAGCCAGAATTGCTCTGAGCGCGCCTGAAAAGCGCGAGGTCACCGGATCGACGCCGGTCCCGACCACCACCATAAGCGCAGGTCGTGGGCCTGCCGGACGCTCGGGCTCGTCCAGCCGGATCGATTTCGTGCCGAACCATGCCCCGACCACAGCCCGCTTCCCGTCCGACTGCGCCAACAGCGGGGCGCACGCACTTCGTCGTCATCGGAATCCAAGACGACGGCTCTGCCTCAATCGCCATCGCCATTAGGCCATCCGCGACGCGCCGGTCCCGGTCGGCCCAGCGCGCTGAAGGACGACCGCCGCATTCGGACTCGCGTGGCCGAGCTGGGCCATCAGCTGCTCCGTGGTGGCACTTGTTCGGGCTGCAAGCATCCCGGCCCTGCGGCGAAGGTCATGGAGGTCGAAGCCGGTCATCCCCGCCGCCCGGATCGATGCAGGCCACACGCGGCCACGGACGCCGTTCCGCTCGATCGGCTCGCCCTCGGTGGTGGTGCAGACGCCGGCGTCGGGCAGTGCGTCGACGAAGCATCGACGTGGCGGTCGATCTTCGCGACAAGCGGACGCGGCAGAGCGACCGAGCGCCGCCAAGCGGCGCTCTTCAGCCCTCCTCGATCATCTCGCCTGAGGCAAGGCGGAGGCGCTTCACGCGGACAGTGGCGACCGCTCGTGCGAGCTCGAGGATCGCGTCGGCGGAGCGCGAGCAGCTCGCCCTGGTCACGCCCCCGAAGTCCGCGGGAGCACGAGGGCTCGATATCGATGCGGGACCGCCTCCGCAAGCTCGTGGAGCTCCTTCAAGGTCGCGAAGCGCTGCTCAGGATGGTCTCCACCCCGCCGCCCATACCTGATCGCTGGCAGGACGTCCAAGGCAGGCACCCAGGATGGCGCTGTGCTGCCGTGCCCCCTACCGGTTCGACGCCTCATTTGGTTCGACACGTCGTTCTGTCGGCGCCCTGACGCCGTAGAGGGCAGCGCCTCGCTCATGAGGACTCTCGCTACCGTGCAACCCGCGACGGGGAGTCTGATCGGAATGACCGAGCGCTGGCCATCCCGCTTCGGTTCCTCGCGGTCGCGCGTGCCGCGCAGTTCGCTCGTCAGCTCGACCAGATCACGGCCCCTGTCGACGAAGTGACGACCCCCTGACCCGAGCCGGTCAGCATGAGCCGGGCGCCGGGGTGTCGCCCCGTCCCGGAGGACCAGACTGCCCGTCCGAGTTGGCTGTACACGACAAAGTCACCGTCTGCCTGCATGACCGCATAGGCGTCCGGGTTGCCCTGGGTCCCGCTCGCCCACAGCACCCGACCGCCGATCGAATAGAGCACGAGGTTGCCGTCTCGCTGCATGACGAGGCGCGACAGCCAGGTCGGAGACTCGAGATACCACCCTGGCTGGAGGCGCTCGCCAGCGAGCAGTTCGGTGTCTTTCGATCCGGCGCACCAGAGAGGCTCAGCTGAGCCCTCGACGACCACATCTCCATCCGATTGCACCGCGAGCGATGCGCCAGCATGATCCTCGCTATCGCTTGTCCACACCGGCCGGTCACTCGCCGTGTAGATGACGAAGTTGCCGTCTCCCTGCATCAATGCGAAGGCGCCTGGGTTGCCTCCGGTCCCACTCGCCCACAGCACTCGGCCAGTCGAAGTCCGCATGACGAGGTTGCCGTCTCGCTGCATGACGAGGCGGAACTGGCCGCCCGGCGATGCGACCGACGTGCCCGGGCCAAGCCGCCCTCCGGGCTCGACGACCGTTCCGGATTCCCCGTCAAGTGTGCTCCCACAGGACATCGGCGGCCCGCTCCGGCCAAGCAGGTCGACGAAGCTGTACCCGTGGCTTTGGAAGTACCGGATCACGGTCGGCAGTGCGGCCACCGTCGCTGGCATCGGGATCGACTGGTTGTGCATCAGCACGACCGGATGGCTGAGCGCGCCGCCCTCGAACTCGGCAAGGGAGATGATGCGGTCCACCCAGTACGAGGACGCGGAACCCTCGGCCTCCCAGTCCTCCGTGTCGACATCCCACAGCCACACCGCCAGGTGGCGCGCGCGCGCGCCAACGACAAGGTGCTCGCGTCATAGTCGCCGTAGGGCGGGCGGAAGACGCAGGGCGAGGAGCCCACCAGTGATTGCTGCTCATGGATCACCTCGTCCAGCTCGGCCGCCTGGGTCGCAGCCGGCAGCGTCGTCATGTCCGGGTGGTCCCATGTGTGATCGCCGATCAAGAAGCCGGCCGCCGCTTCGGCACGAACGTCGTCGGGCCACTCCGTTTCGTTCACGCCGATGTTGAAGAACGTCGCGGGCACGCCGAAGGACTCGAGGATCGCGAGGATCGCAGGCGTGCTCGGTCCCGGACCGTCATCGAAGGTGAGTGCGACTGTCTTGCCGCCGCCGGGAATGCCCGGGGCCGCAGATAGGGGCCCACTGGCGGGCAGCGGGCACGACGACGGCCCTCGAGCCGTGCGTGCGGCGCGCTGCCGTCCTGCCCGAGCGCGCGGTAGTGGCCCACGCGCTCCAGTTCGCGACGGCGCATGCAACCCGAACCCAGCCATGGCCACCATGAGGAGCGGGAGGACTGCGGCGGCACCGCCGACACGCTTCATGACCGCATTGTGCCCGACGGAGACAAGTGGCGCGAGCCGCGCTGGTACCTGGCGGCAAAGGTCTTGCGCCTCGCCGCCACCCACGGCCCCTTACCGAGGTCCAGCGGTTGGTGCTCGTGGTCTTCGAGGCCGCGAACGCCTCGCGCCCCGACGTCGCCGGGCCATGCCAGTGGATGGGAAGCGTCGAGGCGGCCCCAATGAGCGCCGACGGGCGTGCCGACACGCCGGCGCCCGATCGGCGCGACCAGCCCGCTGACAGCGCCACAGCTCGTCGCTCGCCCGTCGTGTACCGAGCGAGGCGGACGGCCACGGGCAGGCAGCCGACGCGCTGCCAAGCGGAACGTGTCAGCGTTAGCAGTCATCGATCCGTCCCGCTCCTTCGGGACGTTCGCCTCTGTCGCGTCGTCACCGGCACCCTCACACTGATGAGGTAGCTCGTTAGGAGCTTCGGTCCTTCGACCCGGTCGCCTGGCGGGTCAGAGTGGAGGGAGGGCCGAGATGGTTATTGCTCTATTTCTTCTTCTCGGTGGTGCCGTTCTGCTGGTTGTCCTTGGGCTCTCGGTGATCCGGGGGCGTCGGCGCGCCGAAGTCACCGCCACCGGCGCCCCGGAGCAGCCGTGCTCGGTCCTCCACATTCTTCGAAGCGAGGAGGAGCTGGATGACGCGTTGCGCCGAGCGGCGCGGTTCGAGCGAGGCGTTGCCGAGGCGGCGGGGAGACGGGCCGATCGCTACGAGGAGCTGATCGCACCGGCCCCGATCACTGAGATTCGCGTAGGTGGCCGTTCCCTGACGCAGGAGGCGACCGCCGAGCAGGCGCGACCGGCGTAACCAGAGCCTGAAGGTAGGGTATCCCTCAGCACAGTTGTCGGCGCTCGCTACCCCCGAAACGCATATTGGTGATCACCGGAGTTCGGTGCATCCTCGAGGGGCAAAGTTCTCGCCCCTGGACGCAGTTTGTCACATCTATGAAGGAGTTCCTTGGGCTCAGGTCGTTGGGCCTTGGTGGGCATCGTGGCCGCGGGCGCATGCTGAGTGTGGCCGCACAATGAGGCAGTAGCTCATGACGCAGCAACGAAACACGGGCAGCTCGTTGCGAGTCGGTCGTATCGTGGGCGTCGAGCTCCGGCTCCACTGGACCTTCTTTGTGCTGGTTCTACTCGTAGCGTGGGCGAACTCAGGTACTGGTGTGGCGGCGGTAGCAGCTGGCTTGTTGTGGATTGTGGCGGTCTTCGGTTCAGTGCTCGTCCACGAGATGGCTCACTGCGTCGTCGCTCGTCGCCATGGCGCGGTCGTGGAGGACATCCTGCTCACGCCGATCGGTGGCATCTCCCAACTAGCCAGGATGCCCGAAGCGGCTAAGGACGAGTTGCCGATCGCCCTCGTCGGGCCGCTTACGAGCCTCGGCCTGGCGATCGTCGCCGTAGTCGGCGGCCTGGTGGCCGACGTCCGCTTGTGGCCTCCGACGCTGTTCGCAGGGTCGTGGTTCGCCAGGCTCGCATGGCTGAACGTGCTTTTGGGTGGCTTCAACCTCCTGCCCGCTCTTCCAATGGACGGCGGCAGGGTGCTTCACGCGGCATTGGCTCGCCACCGTGACCGGCGAACCGCCACACGGCTGGCGGTCCGCGTGGCCCGTGTGTTCGCCGTGGTGATGATCATCGCCGGGCTCGTTATCGACCTGTGGCTCGTCCTCATCGGCGCGTTCGTCTTGCTGGGAGCGGCCGCCGAGGAGCAGGCGGTCGAGACGACTGGCCACCACCGAGACGATGGGACCGGAGCGCACCCAACCGTCCCGCCGATCGCGGAAGGCGTGGGGCCACGTTGTGGAACTCCCGGCCCTGCGAGCGGCGGGGACGCTGGCAGGGTCAGCGTTGGCACCCTAGGGTCCAGCGAGGCGAGGCGGGTGAGATGGCAGAGATGACACAGTTCACGATTGGGGCCGAGGCGAGCTGTACCGATGGGGTCTGTGGCGAGGTGAGCCGCGTCGTCATTGACCCGGTCGCTCGGGCGCTCACCCATCTCGTGATCGAACCGAAGCACCGGCAGGGAACTCGGTCGCCTCGTTCCTCTGGACCTCATCGACGCGACAACCGGCGACATCCGGCTCCGCTGCACCGTGGCGGAGTTCGAGGAGCTCGAGTTCGCCGAAGAGACGCAGTTTCTGCCGGGAAGCAGTGACTATGAGGGCTACGAACCGGAAGAGGCGCTCTTGTGGCCCTATTACGGCCTCGGTGTGGGAATGATGGGGGGGAGAAACGTCCTCGGCATGGGACACGTACCGCAGCCCATCACCTATGACACCGTCCCCTTGGGCGAGGTGGTCGTGCGCCGCGGCGCGCCCGTCCATGCCACCGACGGTGAGATCGGCCGAGTCCAAGGACTCGTCATCGACCCTCGCAATCACCACGTCACCCATGTTCTCCTCCAAGAGGGTCACCTGTGGGGACGCAAGGAAGTGGCAATACCGATCGGAGCCGTGACCGGGGTCACAGACGGTATCCGGCTCAACATCACGAAACAGGAGGTGCAGGACCTGCCGCCCGCGGACGTCGAGCACCCGCAGCGGTAATCGCCTCGGACAAAGTCGAGACGCGTGATGCGGAGAGTTCAGCTCGTGAGTAACGCCATTACGAACCGGCGCCGGAGCGGAGCCGCTGCCGCTGCCGCTGCCGCTGCCGCTAGAGGTACCCATCGTCCTCATTCGTCATGCATTGCCTCGACGAGATCAGAGTCCGACGGCTCACTCAGGAACTTGAGAAGCATGCTCCAGCTGACGTGACCGGGGAATGCCCATTCGCCGATTCGTGGGGCGAGTGAGGACATCGATTATCGTAGCGGGGCGCCTGTGTTGCTCGGTCCAGCATGTTGGCGACCATCCCTTCGCGACTCGGTGCCGCGCGGCCGCTGGTCCTCCAGGGCGCGACAACAACACTCCGGCGGTCACCATGAGGCGATTGGGACCGTCCTCGGTCGCCGGCCGCGTAACGGTCTCACATTCCTTCGACGATGATCATGTCCCCGATATTGCTTTCCAACCGCATTTGCTTTAAGGGCGCATACTCAGGTGACTCGTACCAGGTCATCAGCGCCTCTGTGCTCTCGAACTTCAAGATGGTGACCGACTTCGGCTGCCACTCGCCTTCGAGCACGCGGACTGTCCCGCGCGCTGCGACGACCTCACCACCGAACTGGCGGATCTGGGGCACGGCGAGTTCGCTGTATTGCCGCGACTTCTCCTCGTTGGTGATGTCGCTGCGCGCATAGATCAGGTATGCAGCCACTGAGTTCTCCTCTCGTTGCTGCAAGAGTCCACGTGCGGTTCCTGCCGCGCCACCTCATGTCACCCCGAACGTCAGGTCGGCTTCGGGTGCTCGTGCCGATTGGAAGAGGTCTCTCGCCGGACTTTCACCGGCGCCGGTAAACGGGCGAAGTTAGCATCGTGTATCGGATCGAGCTCGACCGGCGAGGCTTGGAGGTGTCGTGGACAAGGACCTGGTCGACCAGGTGGTCGATGTCGCGCAACGGGTGGTGGCCAGTGGGGCGATCTCCGCGAACGGACACGGCAACGTGAGCCTCCGCGTCCCGGGGGCGGCCGAGATGTACTTCACTGCTGGCCCGTCACTCCGGAACCACCCGTCGTCCTCTGTCGTGCGGGTGGGGTTGGACGGAAGGCTGTTGGAAGGTGACCTGCCGCCCATCCAGGGGGCCGTCGTCGCGATGCACACGGCCATGTATGCGGACCAACCCGAGGTCGGCTGTGTCCTGCACACGCATTCGCCGTACGCCACCGCCTACGCCGTGGCGCACCGTCCCATCGGGTGTTGGGTCGAAGCCTTGGCGATGTTCGGACTGCCGGATGGGGTGCCGGTTGCCAACTACGGACCCCGCGGATCCGACCAGGCGGTGGCGAACATCCGGGCTTCGATCGCTCCGGGCGTTCCAGCAGTACTGCTCGCCAACCATGGGGTGCTGGTCTTCCACCGCTCCCCTGAGCTGGCCATCCTGATCGGCGGAATCGTCGAGGAAGCCGCTCAGGCGGGTATCAACTCCAACAGCCTTGGCGGCCCTGTCGAGATCCCTGAGGAACTTCGGGCCGCGGCTCTACGGCGCGCAATGACCTTCGAGCATCAAGGAACGGCGCACGCGTAGTGCGTGACCCGCCCAGGCAATGCTCCTGGCAGTCGTGGCATCTCCGCGGGTCCGGCGGGATTGTTGGACTAACCCGATGACACCGAGTGGTTAGAGGAGGGCACGATGCTCAAAGGCTTCAAGAATTTCCTGATGCAAGGCCAACTGATCGTCATCGCGGTCGGCTTGGTTGTTGCCCTGGCCTTCAGCACTCTGATAAAGGCCTTCACCGACAACGTCATCACCCCACTCGTCAACGCGGCCGGTGGCGGTGGATCAGCTGGTAAGGGACTTGGCTGGACGATCAATGGGCAACGAATCGACTTGGGCGCCTTCGTCTCGGCGATCGTCTACTTCATCGTCTTCATGGCAGTCATCTACTTCGCGATCGTGGTGCCGTACCGGGCGTACATGCAGAGGCGGGGTACGACGGTCTTCGGTGACCCGCAACCGACAAAGACCTGCCCGAACTGCTTGTCAGCCGACCTCCCGGTGGCTGCCTCCAAGTGCAAGTACTGCGCAAGCGACCTCTCTGTCACCACCTAGGTATGCGCTGATCAATCCGACGTGAGGTCCCGCTTCGACGGCAGCTGCCCCACCCTCAGTACCAGCTCCTCGCGGATGAGCGGGGCGTGAGGGAGCATGTCAAGAGAGCAGCCTTCGGGTTCAGGGCGTTCTGGACACTTCCGAGTTGGGGCGCTGCTCAACGCTGCACGGCCCAACTGGGACCTCCTTGCCACTATCAGGCCCCACTCATCCTCACAGCCACAAAGTTCCACCGGACGGCTGGGTCTGGGTCGTGACCACCGGCGCCGAAGTTCAGTGCGAATGAGAATGAAGGGCTTGGTTGGCGTGATGACGCCGGACGACGTGGACCACCGCGAGAGCGACAGCAGCGATCACTGCGACCGGCAGCAGCGGAATGCCCACGAACACAACCACGGCAAGGAGGATCAGTAATGGCACCAGTATGACCACGAACATGGGTCTGCCCTCCTCGCAGTGTTACGTCACCTGCAGATCATCGCTCCCCTCGCCGCCGCCCGGTAGTGCCATACGGCCTCTTCGGATTCGAGCCGAGCTTGTGCCTGCTGCAGTGCTCCGCGCCGGAGACGTTCCGGGCGTGGCTCGAAACGGCGGCAAGCCGACGAGCCGGTCAATTACGACTCTCCCGGCCTTCGGCTGTTCAAGCGGCTCAATCCCCGCAGTCTCTCAGGCACCGGTCGCGAGCCAGAGACTCCCCAGTCTGGCGGAGCGACGACGCTCACAGGACCGGCAAGGCGGGTAGAACCGCGCGAGCACTCCGTGGTAGTGCCTCGATTCGCGATCTCGCAGCGGACCGGTGAAACTGGTTCCATGCAGGGATCGTCTCGACCGGACCAGGAGTTCCTCGACGCGGCGGCGGTGTGCGGGCACCTCCTCGGGGAGGGCTCGGTGGCCGCCTTCCTGGCCGAGCACCGCCGTGAGCTCTTCGCCGACGAGATGTTCGAGGACCTGTTCCCGACCGGGAGGGGCCGTCCCTCGGTGCCGGCGGACGTGATTGCCGCGGTGATGACTGTCCAGGACTCCAGTTGCTCAGCGCAGTCCTAGAGGCTGACTCGTGGTGGTAGGTACGGCTCGGTGGCGCGGGTCTTGACCCGGACGTGACGCAGGTGTTGCAGAGCGCCGTCAGCCAATCGACAAGCTGTCGGCCAGGCGGGAGAGGCCGCTGATGATCAGCTCGCTGTGGGCAAGGGAACGACGGTGGTGGAGATTGTGCGCCTTTGGCATCATAAGGCGCATCCTTCTGGCCTCATCCGGCGCGACCCGTCCTTCGGTAGACCTGTACTGCCAAATACCCGGCAACAACGACTGCGATGATCGGCATGACGACGTGCCGCAATAGGCCAAGCGTCAACCAGACCGTCGCGTAGATGCCGACCGCGGCGACCACGAAGACCACGGCGCTGGGTACGAGGCGCCGCTTGAGCGATGCCTTTCGGGACGGCTCGATGCTTGATGACATAGCGGCCACCTCCGGGACCCACCATACGACCTGACCGGGACGGGAAACGGTCACCACCGCACACCCGAGCCGATCGCCGGAGGTCGACGTGGTGCGGGACTGCGACCACCCACGCGCCATGGACGGCCGGTGTCAGCCGAGAGCTGCCCTTAGGATCGCCCGGTCTAGCGGATCATCACGCTGCACGCTCAGCCGCGCGCCGCCTGGGGGCGTGTCGGCGCTGGCTATCGCCTCCGGCGCCCACCGCCGATGAAAGGGACCTACGACCCTGTCGTGACGCGGGCCGACGGTCGACGATCTGCAGGAAGAAGAGCACCTGAGGAGGGGAGGCGCCATGTGGGCGATAGCTGGCGTGCTGCTCGGAATCGTCCTGCTCGCGTCGCTGATCGGATTTCACACCGGCCCGCACAGTCACGCCGCCGCGGGGGCGATCGGGATCGTCGCGGCGATCTGGCTGCTCATCATGGCATTCGTCGGACAGTCCGCTCCCGTGTTGTGGGTGCTCTTCGGCGCCGATCTCGCGGTCTCGGCCGGAGTCGGAGTCGCGGCGTGGAAGGGCCTGCAGGCGCTGCACCAGGCCCCCACGATCCAGCCGACTCGCATCGAAGGCGAGAGCGGAGTCGCCGAGACCGCGCTTTCGCCCGACGGTCTCGTCCGCGTCCACGGCGAGACCTGGTCGGCCACCTCGATGAGCGGGAACCTTCCCGCCGGTGCACACGTGCAGGTCCTGCGTGCCGGCGGGGTGCGCCTCGAGGTGTGGGGCGAGGACGTCGTACCTGCGCATGCCGATCCGCTCGTGACCGGTGACGATGCTCGGGCCGACGACGAGCGAAACGGCGACACATCAACCAAGCGAAGGGCAGGTCCGTGATGATCATCGGAATCGTTGTCGGCGTGGTGGTGCTGGCCGCGTTGATCGGCGTGGGCCTCGCCGTCAAGATCGTCAAGGAGTACCAGCGGATCGTGCTGTTCCGTCTGGGCCGGGCCATCGCGACGAAGGGCCCGGGGCTGGTTCTGGTGAACCCGGTGATCGACCGTGTCAGCTGGGTCGACCTGCGCGAGCAGTACCTGGAGGTCCCCCACCAGACTGCGATCACGGGCGACAACGCGCCGATCTCGATCGACTTCATCATCTTCTACAAGGTCGTCGACCCCTCCATGTCCGTCCTCGCGGTGCAGAACTTCGCCGGCGCCGCACTGAACGTCGCAGCGACGACGCTGCGCAGCGTCGTCGGCGACATGCCCCTCGACGACGTGCTCTCCAAGCGCGAGGACATGAACGCCTCGCTGCGCGTCCGGCTCGACGAGGTCACCGAGCGCTGGGGCGTGAAGGTGACGAACGTGGAGGTCCGCGAGGTCAATCCCCCACCGGGAGTCCTCGAGGCGATGACGCGTCAGATGTCCGCCGAGCGGACGAGGCGTGCCCAGGTCACCGAGGCCGAGGGCTCGAAGGCGGCGGCGATCATCGGCTCCGAGGGCGAGCGCCAGGCGGCGATCACCATCGCCGAGGGCAAGCAGAAGGCCGCCGTGCTCGCCGCCGAGGGCGAGCGCCAGGCCACGCTCCTGCGGGCGCAGGGCTTCTCCGCGGCGCTCGATGCCATCCTCCAGGTCGCGCGTGGCCTCGACGGGAACACGATGCTGCTCCAGTACCTGGAGACCCTGAAGCAGGTCGGCGCCTCACCCTCGACGAAGTTCATCGTCCCGATGGAGCTGAGCGGCCTGCTCAACGGGCTGCGCGGGATGCTCCCCGGGCCGGCTGTGACGAACGGCGGCGGTGCGGAACAAAAGGGCGGACAGCAGGTGACTGCGAGCTGATCGATTTCCGGACTCCGGACCGAGCTATCCTCCAAAATCGCGTCCTGCCGCTGTCGACAAGCGGTCGAGCGCAGCAGATGTTTAAGCTGAGCGCCAATTGTCTAGGCTGAGAGTGCCGCAGATCGGGCCGGTGCAGTGGCGCGGCCGAGGCTGATGCTCGCTCCTTCGACGGCATCTCCTGAGTGACCAGCTGCGATGCTTGCCTGCCTGATGCTGGGGCTACCGGCGCATGCCGACGGCACCGTCCTTCTCGTCGAGGGATCGACCACCAACGGTTCGGGGCTGCCTGGCGGGGAGGATCGCGACGAGACGGGCGTCGTCATCGAGACTCCTTCGTCGCGATGGCCCGTACGTACGTCGCACGGACGACTTAACCCGATCGACCAGCTCGCTCATGCTCGCGCCCGGTGCGGCCGCTTCCTGTGCTCACCTCGTGCTGATCGCTGCCACGCCCAGGTGGCCGCCGAACGGATCCCGGCCAGGGAGTACCAGAGGCAGGCGAGCGCGACGATGATAATGATGCTGCTGACTACCACCACCAGGGGCCAGCTCCACCACATCAGGCGACCCTTCCAGCCCCGCATCGCCGGACCTGCCAGACCAGCCCGCTAAGCGGTTGCGTGATCAACCAGGAGCCGCCGAGAGTAGGCAGACAGGCGAGGCTCAGCGGCCACAGCGACGGCACGCCCCGCGTTCCTCGCGGGCCACGCGACCCCTTCACTGTGGAGAGTGGCAGGGATGCGCGGCGCAAGCCGGTACCGCACTTGACACGTTGAGCTACGACGAGCGAGCCCGACGCATCGACGCGGACGCCAATGTGAGTCGGCGTCTCCGCACGGCTGGTCGCGCCGACGGCAGTCTCCGCTCCGCTGGCCGTCAAGGCGACGGCTGCACCCGGGAGGACGATGGGGCGAATGGATTTACGCACACGCTGCCTCCAGTGACCGTTCGTCACGGCCTGGCTTTCCGGAAGCTACCCAAGGTTCGGCAGGACCGCCTCCGTCGTTTGCATGAGCTGTGGCGGGATGCGCGGCCTCGGCGCCGAAAGTCAGCTGTCGTGTGGTCCCCGAGAGCGCTGCGAGAGGCTGCGAGTCCGCCATTGTCGACGCCGGTTGAATACTGCGCGGTGACGGCGAAGAACGTGTCGCCCGCATCCGGCACCGAGTGATAACTGCCGCATTGGGCGAAGCACTTGGCCGACGGCGCGCCGGGGGGTTCGATGGCCAGGAATCACCGCGACGTCGTTAGCAAAGAGGCGGAGACTACGCCCCTCTGAAGACGATCAGGCCACCTTCTCGCCGTCATCCTCACCGGTGTCGGAGGTTCGACGCATCACGCGGGACTTCAGGTGCTGGAACTCGTCCTCGGAGATCACTCCCTCTCGCCTCAGCTCTGCGAGCTGGGACAGTTCCTCGACCTCGGACCGACCGGGACCGGCCTTAGTGCCGAACGGCTGGTCGCGAGCCTGGATCTGGTGGGCGCGCATCTTGTCTCCGCGGAAGATGAGGTAGGCGATGATCCCGATGATCGGGAGGACCAGCACGAGAACGACCCAGGCTGCCTTCGCCCAGCCCTTCAGGTCGTGGCTGCGAAAGACGTCGATGAAGATCGAGATCATCAACCAGATCTCGATGACGAACAGGGCGAACCAGAAGATCGAGTACGCCACCTGACCAACACCGAAGCTCGCTGCGATCATGGCCTCTCCTCCTGGAGCCGCCCACCGGCGCGGGACGCGGACCTGTGGCTGGCATAACGAAGCGGGACGCTCGCTCCGGCGGCCCGATCCTACGCTCGCGACCGCCTCTCAAAGGGAGCCGCTCGGATGAAGTCCTCATTTCTTCATTTCCAATCCGGGTGATCCCGTACTGGCTCACCGCGTTGCGCACCGGCGACAGGCCGGTCGGGAGCACGTGGAGCACGGCGAGGCTCACGACGGCACCGGCGACACCGACGAGCGTCACGGCTCCGGCGACGTGCACCTCGGCGATGTCCAAGTCGACAGCATGGCAGGAGGGCCCGCTTCGGGGAGAGGACCTAGCAGGCGCCCGGCGCCCGGCGCCCGGCGCGCGGCAGCGTGCGGCCCGTCAGTGCCCGACCACGTCCGAGTCGACCGCCGCCGACTCGCCCCGATCGAGGCTGGACAGGGCGGCGACCTCGTCGCCGGTGAGCCGGAAGTCGAAGATCGCGATGTTGGCGGCCATCCGCTCCGGTGACGAGGACTTCGGGACGGCGGCGAGGCCGAGTTCCATGTGCCAGCGCAGCACGATCTGGGCCGGCGTCTTGTCGTGACGGGCCGCGAGCCGTGCCACCTCGGGATGCGCGAGCAGCGCTCCTCCCTGGCCGAGGGGGCTCCACGACTGGGTGGCGATGCCTCGCCCGGCGTCGTAGGCGCGAAGTGCTGCCCGGGTCACGGTCGGGTTCAGCTCGACCTGGTTGACCTCCGGGGCGATGCCGGTCGCCTCCAGCAGGCGGTCAATGTGCGCCGGTTTGAAGTTCGAGACGCCGACGGCTCTCGCGAGCCCCTCCTCCCTCAGCTTGAGCAGGCTTTCCCAGGCCTGCACGTACCGGTCTTGGCGTGGCATCGGCCAATGGATGAGGTACAGGTCCACGTAGTCGAAGCCGAGCCGGTCGAGCGAGGCGTGCAGCGCTTCTCGCGCCCCGTCGACGCCGTGCCACTCGCCGTTGAGCTTCGTGGTGACGAACACCTGCTTGCGCGGCAGCCCGCCCACCCGCACGCCCCTGCCGACACCGATCTCGTTGCCGTACTGGTACGCAGTGTCGAAGAGCCGGTAGCCGAGCGCGATTGCCCGGGCCACCGAAGTCTCGGCCTCGTCATCGCTCATGGGCCACGTCCCGAGCCCGAGCACGGGAATCGACGCCCCGCCGGCGAGCGTGAGGGTCCGCACCCCCGTCACCTCGCTCTCCCCGAAGCACTCGGCCGCTGCACGCGGTCAGCAGGGGATGTCGAGTCCGGCCCAGGCGAAGTGGTTGGCGTACAGGGCCTTCACCCCTTCGGGTCGGTCGTCACCCGGCAGGTCGTCCCGAACGGCGATCCCGCGCCTGGTGAACGACCAGGCGAGCATGCGGTAGCTCGGCCGGAACGCAGCGAGCTCCGCGTCGTCGATCACGAGCTGCACGCCAGGAATAGCGGGGGTGAGCGTGTCGCGCTCGTAGATGCAGTCGAGGCTCACGATCCTCCACCGCCCCTCGCGCCGTTCGGTGCGGTACAGGAACCGGACGCTGCCGGCGAGATCGAGCTCGACCCCTCCCACGAGCGCGCGGGAGGCGAGCACCGCCCCCATCGTCACGACAGCCCGGTCGGTGCCGGCGTGGACGACCGGTGGTGCGAGCCGGTGCTTCGTCGCGTCCCCGATCGATCCGGTGGACAACTCCTTCGACGCCGCCACGAACTCCTTGCCGCTGCCGTGGAACCACGAGACGCTGACGACGCTGTCGGGATGGAAGTAGTCCGCCTCGCGCTCCCACCACCCGCGATCACGTGCCTCTCGCTCCGCCAGCACCAGCTGGGTGTTGGCGATGACGTCGGCCTCGACGGAGCGCTCCTTGCCGCTCGGGGTCATCGCCTCGTCCCGAGCGCGGCGACGAGGTCGCCAACGGCGGACGCTGGCGTCCTCCGGCCGAACGAGAGCGAGATGGTCCCGAGCGTCATGACGGCAGGGTACCTGCGCAAAGACCGGGTGCGCTCCGAGGCGGGCCTCTCTCAGTCTCGGCGACTGATCGGGTGCCGTTAGCGTGGCGACATGGCCGATCGCACCACCGCCGAGTGGGACGGGGCTCGCTACGACCGGCTGTCGGACCCGCAGGCGCGCTGGGGCCGGGCCGTCCTCGACCGGCTCGAGCTGAGCGGCGACGAGACGGTGCTGGACGCCGGCTGCGGCAGCGGGCGGGTGACCGAGGAGCTCCTCGCGCGTCTGGCGCGAGGCCGCGTCGTCGCGCTCGACGCGTCGGAGTCGATGCTCGATCAGGCCCGGGTCCGCCTCTCGGCGGCGGGCCGGGTCCGCTTCGTCCGAGCCGACCTGCTCGAGCTCGGCCCCGACGACCTCGCCGGCGACGCTCCGGTGGACGCGGTGTTCTCGACGGCCACGTTCCACTGGGTGACGGATCACGACCGCCTCTTCAAGAACCTCGCGCGGGTGCTGCGCCCCGCTGGCCAGCTCGTGGCGCAATGCGGCGGCCAAGGGAACATCGAGGGCGTGATCCGGGCGGTGAGATCGCTCGGGGTCGAACGCGCGGGGACGTGGGAGTACTCGTCGCCGGAGGACACGCAGCGGCGCCTGGAGCTGGCGGGCTTCGTCGACATCCAGACGTGGTCCCACCCGGAGCCCACGCCCTTCCCGACCAGCACAACGCTCGCCGACTTCCTCGAGACCGTGTGCCTGCGCGAGCACCTGGCAACGCTCCCACCAGAGCGCCGCCGTGGGTTCGCGGAACAGGTGGCGGCAGCGATGCCCGAGTCGCTGATCGACTACGTGCGCCTGAACATCGTCGCCCGCCGTGCACAGGAGCCTGCGGGTACGCGCTGAGCCGGCGCTCGGCCGCCCGGCAGGCATTCCGGCGAACGCAGTCGGCTAGTGACCAGTGTCCAGGACGCTCGCGGGCAGCACGCGGCGCATCAGGGATGCCGCCGCCGCGATGGCGAGGCCGCGGTCATGGGTAAGCGCGTAGTCGAACCGCCTCGCCGCCTCCGGCCCGTGGTCGCCGAGGTCGCGGGCGACGAGTGCCGCCGCGTAGTCGCGCGCCGACCACGGCGATCGATCACTCGTCCACGAGGAGATCGTCCGGTCCGATGTGGTCGCCGCGCACCCCCGGAGCCGGGTCGGAACCGAGCCCGACCCCGATCGCCGCGACGAGCGAGCACCTGGAGGCGAGCTCCTGGTAGCGGCGGGCGGTGGACGTTGTGAAGTGCTCGGCGTCCTGGAATGCCGCGAGGACGATCCCCGGGCTCGACAGCCGCGCCGCCTGGGCCTCCAGGTGCTTCGACATCTCGACGAGCAGGCCCTTGGTGGACTGCCGGGTGGGCAGCTTGGCGGCGACCGTCGCGAACGGCGTGACCTCCTCCACAGGCGACGGTCCACCGCCAGAATGGTCGCGCAGCCGGGGCCGCCGGTGACCGGCGGGAGGGCGGAGGGTCGCCCGAAGAGGAAACCCTGCCCGAGTCGCGCGCCGAACGCCCGGGCCCGCGCGAGGTGCGCCTCGGTCTCGATGCCCTCGGCGAGCACCCATGCGCCGAACCGCTCGGCATGCGCCGCCACCGCCGTCATGGTCTCGGCCATCTCGGCATCAGGCCGGCCCTGCACCAGGCTCAGGTCGAGCTTGATGACGTCGGGCGCAACGAACGGCAGCAGGGCGAGGGAGCGCGGGTCTGCCCCGACGTCGTCGAGCGCGATGCCCCATCGCCGCTGTCTCGCCGCCGCGACGGCGTCAAGGATGTCCGCGGGCCGGGCCGTCAGCGAGCGCTCGGTGATCTCGAGCACGATCCGCAGCCTGCCGGTCGCCCGCCGCTCGACCTCGGCGTAGCGTGCAGGCGGCGGCAGCCCGAAGGTCTGGGGCTCGACGTTCACGAACAGCCCCGTCCGCTCGTCGAGGCCCACGTCGAGCGCCCCCTCGAGCGCGGCGACACGGCAGGACCAGTCGAGCTCGGTGGTGCTGCCCTGGCAGCGCGCAGCGTCGAACAGCACCGCCGGAGACTCGAAGACGGATCCTGCCGGACCCCGGGCGAGGGCCTCGAACGCCACGGTTTGCATCGAGTCGAGATCGACGATCGGCTGGTACACGCTGCGCAGCGTGCCCGAGGCGATCACTTCCTCGAGGGATTCCGTGGGCCTGTCGAAAGAGGATGCGCGTCCGCGCCAGAGCTCTGTCCCGACTGACACGTTCTGCCAACGTCGGGCTCGACAGCGGACTTAAGCGATCAGCGCCCGCGAGGGTCGACCAGGCCGGCTGGCGGCGGGACGCCGTGACCGCCACCGCGGCCGGGACCTCCGCCACTGGCGACGCCGGAGGGCGCGAGGCGAACATGAGGAGATGTCGACCGCCGTGGTGGCTGGCGACACGAGCGGCCGCGGGCGCGGCTCACCAGGAACGGCGCCCGCCGTGCGGGTGCGTCAGCTGACGAAGCGCTTCGGCGACCTCGTCGCTGTCGACGGCCTGACACTCGACGTCGACCGGGGGGAGGTGTTCGGCTTCCTCGGCCCGAACGGCGCCGGGAAGACAACCACGGTGCGGGTGCTCGCGACGCTTCTCTCTCCGACGTCGGGCACTGCAGAGATCGCCGGGGTGCCACTCGACGCCGCACATGCAGTCGAGATCCGGCGCAGGATCGCGGTGATGCCGGAGAACCCCGGGCTGTACCTGCGATTGTCTGTCGAGGACAACCTCACCTTCTTCGCAAGGCTCCAGGGTCTCGCGGCGCCCAGATGCGAGCGTCGCATCGCCGAGGTGCTCGAGGTCGTCGGGCTCGCGGACCGTCGCGGCGCGCTCGCCGGGAGCCTGTCCAAGGGGCTCCGCCAGCGGGCCGCGCTCGCCCGCACCCTGCTCGGCGAGCCGGAGGTCCTCTTCCTCGACGAGCCGACGTCCGGGCTCGACCCCGAGGCGAGCAAGGACGTGCGCGAGCTCATCGAGGGGCTGCGGGCCCGCGCGGTCACCGTGTTCCTCACGACCCATCGCCTGGAGGAGGCCGCTCGCATCTGCGACCGCGTGGCCATCTTCTCCCGACGCCTTCGCATGATCGGACGTCCCGACGAGCTGAGCGCGGAGCTGTTCGGGCAGGCCGTCGAGATCCGGCTGGCGTCACCCCTCCCGGATGCGGCCGCTGTCTTCTCCTCCGTGCCCGGAGTCAGCGCCTGGCGCGCGGACGGGAGCCACTACGAGCTCAAGGTGATCGGCGAGCCGGTGATCCCGGCGGTCACCCGTGCACTCGTGGCAGCGGGCGCCGACGTCATGCGGATCGCCGAGGAGAAGCACTCGTTGGAGGACGTCTACCTGCAGATCATCGAGGAGCGGCAGTGAACGCCCGGGTGCGCGCGGTCGTCCACAAGGAGTTCAAGGAGTACCGGCGCAACAAGATGATCCTGCTCACCGCGATGGTGATGCCCCTGGTGTTCCTGGCGCTGCCACTTGCCAGCACGCTGCCCCTGTCGGCGGCCGCCCCCCACCATGAGATCGTCGCGGTCGTCGGCACGGCGATGCTCCTGTTCCTCGTGGTGCCCGTGATGATCCCCACGACGATCGCCGCTTACTCGATAATCGGCGAGCGCGAGCAGGGCACGTTGGAGCCGCTCCTCACCACCACGGTCACCGATCGCGAGCTCCTGCTGGGCAAAGCGCTTGCGGCCATCGCGCCAGCGATCAGCATCGCCTGGATGCTCTACGGGGCCTACACGCTGGTCGTGCGTCTCTTCGCCTCGCCTCCCGTGGCGCGCGAGATCTGGTCAGTCCACTGGCTCGTCGCCCAGCTGCTGGTCACGCCCGCACTCTCGGTGCTAGCGATCCTGGTGGGCATGGTGATCTCGGTGCGCTCCAACGACATCCGCGTCGCCCAGCAGTTCTCGGCTCTCGCCCTCGTGCCGGTACTGGTCGGTGTCGCCCTGGTCACCAACCAGGTCGTGGCCCCGACCGTCACGTTGTTCGTCTACGCCGCCCTGGTCCTCGCCGTCGTCGACCGCTTCCTCTGGCGTGCCGTCAACCGGCTGTTCGACCGCGAACGACTGATCACCCGGTTCGGCTGACGCTCGGCCGGGGTGGGGCCACCGCCCGATGTGGTGGGCGGGCAGCACCATGTCGGGGAATATCGCGCCCGGCCGGCGCTGACCGCCGGCGTGAGTGCGTCAAGCACCGACGCCGCGACCACGGTACGCGCGCCGTCGGCATCCGCTGGCGCCGGCGCCCAGCCCCGATGGGTCGATCGGCATGACGACGTCGGCAAACGCGTGGTCCTATGGCGCCGCACGTGAAGATTTCATGTCTCCTCGGGCCGCGACCTTGCCCGGCCGGGACAGGACGGTACAGTGACCCTCCATCTAGTTCACGCGAAGCCATCCGGCGCGCGACGGCTGCCGCCCGGCTCCAGGACTTGTGAGCGCTCCGCCACGATCGGCGCCACGCCGGGGCTGCAGCCGCGAAAGCCGCCTGAGGAGGGGTATGCCCAAGAAGCTTGCCGCGGCCGCCGCGTGCTTGTCGGCGGCGCTGCTCGTCGCGGCCGGCCTGCTCAGCGGCTTCCCGCTGCCGAGCCGCGCGTCGGCATCGGGAATCTGGCGACCGGCACACACGGTCATCGTGATCATGGAGACCTACGGTTACAACCAGATCATCGGCAGCTCGCAGGCCCCCTACATCAACTCGCTGGCGAACGCCAACGCCCTCCTGACCAACTACCACTCCATCGGCCACCCGTCGGAGCCCAACTACCTCGAGCTGTTCTCGGGCTCGACGCAGGGCGAGACGGGCGACGACTGCCCGCTGACCTACCACGCGGCCAACCTCTACACGGAGCTCGCCGCGGCGAAGCTGTCGTTCGCGGCGTACGCGGAGGGACAGCCCGCTGCGGGCTACAAGGGCTGCGCGACGGGCGAATACGCCCGTCGCCACGCTCCTTGGACCAACTTCAGCAACGTCCCGGGCTCGGTGAGCCTCCCCTTCAGTAGCTTCCCGAGCAACTACAGCCAACTCCCCGCGGTCTCCTTCGTCATCCCCAACCTCATCGACGACATGCACGACGCCAGCCCGCCCCAAGGCGACGCCTGGCTGCGCGCCCATATCGATCCCTACGTCCAATGGGCGAAGCGGAACGACAGCTTGTTCATCCTCACCTGGGACGAGGCGGACGACAACGCGAACAACAACCAGGTCGCCACGATCCTGGCCGGGTCGAACGTCGTCCCCGGCAAGTACGCCACCAGCTACACCCACGCGTCATTGCTGCGCACGATCGAGGACGCCTACGGCCTCGCTCCGCTCGGCAACACGGCGTCGGCCGCACCGATCGCCGTGTTCAGCGGGGGGACCACGAGCACCGGCGCGACGCCCACCACGGCGGCCACGAAGCCCGTCACGAAGAGGCCGGTGACGAAGAAGCCCGTGACGAAGAAGCCCGTGAAGAAGCGGCCGGCGCGCAAGCCCGTTCGCAGCACATCGACGTCCGGTACCGCCTCGTTCAACTTCGAGAACGGCGGCACCGACGGCTGGCGGGTGGACTACGGACCGGCGACGATCGCCAACACGGCGACAGTCGCCTACAGCGGGACCCACTCCCTCGCCATCACGCTCACCGGTGCCGGGAACCCCGGAATCGCCTCGCCGCACCTTCCGGGCGTCGGCACCGGCTCCCGTGTGACTTACCACGTCTACGAACCGGCGAGTATGTCGCTGGCGGTGCAGCCCTACGCCGAGGACGGAGCCTGGAAGTCCCACCTCTCGACGACGATCGCCCTGAAACGCGGCGGCTGGACCACCATCACCTGGACAGTGCCCGCATTGAGCGGCGGACTGCGCTACATCGGCCTCGAGGTCGAGAACGGCCCGGGCCAGCGGGGTACGCTCGCCCTCGACGCCGTCAGCGCGTAGGCGCACGCGGCTCGCCCCCACCAGGGGGCTCCGCGGAACCGTCACGGCCCCCGCGTAGTCTGGGCCGGTGAACCAGCGTCGGCGCGCTACGACCACGTCCCGCTTCGGCGTCGGTCGTCGGGAGAACCACGACTCGGCCGAGTTCTACCGGCGCTTCAAAGCGCCGGTGATCTCGGACGCCGACGACGTGACGCATCCGAGCGAGCGCCCGCTGGTCGACGCCGTGGTCCACGGTGATGTCCGCCAGCATCCCGAGGTGCTCGCTCCGAGCTCCGTCGCGCTCGTCGTCACTTCTCCGCCCTACTTCTCGGGCAAGGAGTACGAGACGGCGATCGGGCAGGGGCACGTCCCAGCCAGCTACGAGGCGTACCTCGGCATGCTCCACGGAGTGTTCGCGCGGTGCGTCGACGCGCTCGAAGCGGGGGGGCGGATCGCGGTGAACGTCGCCAATCTCGGCCGCAAGCCCTACCGCTCCTTGTCGCGAGACGTGATCGACGTCTTCGAGGACCTCGGGCTGCTGCTGCGCGGGGAGATCGTCTGGCAAAAGGCAAGGGGCGCGGCGGGCAACTGTGCCTGGGGCACCTATCAGAAGCCCGGAGACCCGGTGCTGCGCGACCTCACCGAGCGGGTGATCGTCGCCTCGAAGGGCCGCTTCGACCGGGCCCTCGATCCTCGCACCCGCCTCCAGGGCGGCTACCCGTCCGAGGCGTCGATCTACCGCGACGAGTTCCTGGAGGCGACCACCGACGTCTGGGAGATGGCACCGGAGAGCGCCAACCGGGTCAACCACCCGGCCCCGTTCCCCGTCGAGCTCCCCCAGCGCCTGATCGAGCTCTACACGTACCGAGACGACCTCGTCGTCGACCCCTTCATGGGTTCGGGAACGACGGCGATCGCGGCGCTCCGCACGGACCGGCGATTCCTCGGCTTCGACACCGACCGGGGCTACGTTGCAGCCGCCACCGCCCGAGTCGAGGCGGAACGGGAGCGGCTGGCCAAGATGGCCGTGCGGAGGCCCGCCCTGCCCGCGGTCCCCGCCCCCGTCGACCCGGCGGAGGACTTCCAGGCGCGCAGCGCTGCGAGAGGGCCGGCGCGCCCGCGAGCTGGCGAAGTGGGCGCTCGAGGCCGGCGGCGACGACGGAGCCGACTTCGAGGTCACGGCGGAAAACAAGCGGCTGGAAGCGGGCATCGAGGTCGACTTCGTGGCGGTCGACCGCATCGGGCGCCAGTGGCTGTTCGACGTCTACGGCGCCTTCACCACCACCCCGGCAGGCCTGCGCCGGTCCGAGACCCTGTGGAAGGCGCTCGGCAAGGCTGCGGTCCTCCAGCACGTCGGCAACGAGGCCCGCTACGTCCTGATGACGACCGACAAGCCCGCGCGTAACAGTGCCGGCGGGCGTGCGCTCCACGCGGTGACCGGGCCCGACCCGCGGAAGAAGCCCCTGTTCGACGTCGTCGACCTGCGCGCGCCCGAGGATCTCGCACGGCTGCGCACCTACGGCCGAGGTCGCGCCGCGCCGCGATGAGCGTCTACGACCCGGCCCTGCCCTACGCGCGGCCCCGGGTGGCGTACGCCCTCGACCCCGAGGCCGACAAGGCCCTCTACGTCGCGAGCGACGCGGAGGTGTTCACCAGGGTGCTCGCGCTCCACCTCGTCGCGCAGCTCCGCCCCGAGACCGTCGCCGCCAGCCGGCTGAGCGCCGTCCGGGAGGCCCTCCTGCACGAGCAGTGGCACGAGGCGCTCCTCGCCTGGATGGAGGCGACCAACCGCCGGCTCAACATCTTCAGCGACGAGCCGGTGTGGACCGTGTCCGCCCTCGACTCCGAGCGGCTCGCCCTGGAGCTCCCCCTCACCCCGGTCTTCCAGGATCCGGAGCCCGATGCCCAATGACCTCACGACGGTCACCGAGCTCGGCACGGCGCTCGGGACCCTGGCGTATCCGGGGGTCGCCGAGGCGCTGGCGGCGCGTCCGGCCGCGCTCCGGGTCGACGGGCCGGCCTGGGACCGGCTGAGCGAGCTCCACGGGTCCGGGCGCTTCGCCCCGGCCTTCACGGTGGCGTTCGCGAACGGGCGGGCCTTCCTGGAGGCGGCCGACGGGCTGCGCGGACGGATCCCGCGCATCGTCGAGTGGACCGGCGGTCGCAGGCCGCCAGGCGACGAGGTCGCGCCGATCGACCTGCGCATCGACCACGTCTACCTGGTCAGCTGCAAGTACCGCTCCGAGAACATCTCAAGCCCGTCGCCGGCCCGGTTGTTCGACGGGCTGCTCGCGACGAGCGGCGCCTGGGAACGCGGCGACTGGTACGAGAGCACGGCGCCGGAGGCGTACCAGGCCCTCTACGCCGCGTGCCGGGAGGCGTCCGGCCTCCCGACGCTGCCGGAACTTGCGACCGAGCTCAGCGCCGAGGACCGGCGGGCGCTCCGGGAAGCCCTTCCCGGCCGCCGGTACCCCGACTCGGCGCACGCCGAGTACCGGGAGCTGTGCCGGGTCGTGAGCGAGCGCTCGGCCGAGCGGTGGCGCGCCCGGCTCGTCGCGGCCGACCCCGAGCGGATGCTCTGGCGACTGCTGCGGATCGGCAACGCGCCGTACTTCCTGCTCGGCGTGAACGGCGTCGAGCGCATGACCCTGCGCGTCGGCACGCCCTGGGACTGGCGCCAAGCATTCGGCCTCCGCTCGCTCACGGTCGGCGCGGCCATGACCGGTCAGCCCCAGGTGAACTGGGAGGCGACCGTGCTCGACCGTAGTAGCGGCGCCGAGGAGCCGGTGCAGGGCCATGTGGAGATTCGCTGGAGCCACGGCAAGTTCTCCCAGGCTCCCGAGGCCAAGGTCTACGTGGACACGCCACCCGACCGGATCCCCGGCTACCACCAGCTGCGCCCCGACGAGCCCGGCCAGGGGCGGCTCTGGTCCACCTGACGGTCTCAGGCGGAGGTCGCGGCGCACCCGGGGAGTCGGGAGCCGAAAGGGACCGGGAGCCCGCCCGGCATGCGAGCGGCGCCAGCCGGCGCGCCTCTTCCCGTGCCAGCACGAGCATTCGGGGCGCTCACGCTGCCATAAGGACGGCGGAACGGGCCACGGGCGCAGACGGCCGGACCACCGTGCGGACTCCGAGGAGGCGGGTCGGGCGACGCGAGCGGCGGCCCCGTCGCGTCCCGAGAGCCCGAGAAGCGGTTCCATGTCGTCCGGTGCCCCGTGGGCGCCGATACCGCCCCGCTCGCGCGTGCCGGCCTCGCCGGCCGTAGGGTAGCGACGGTGTTCGAGCGATTCACCGAGAGGGCACGCAAGGTGCTCACCTACGCGCAGGAAGAGGCGCGACTCCTGGGTCACGGCTTCATCGGCACCGAGCACATCCTCTTGGGCCTGCTCCACGAGGGCGAGGGGCTCGGAGCGAAGGCGCTCGAGTCCCTCGGCATCTCGCTCGAGGCGGTGCGGGAGAAGGTCGAAGAGACCATCGGCCCCGCCGGCTCGGCCCCGACGGGCTCGCCCCCGTTCACGCCCCGCGCGAAGAAGGTGCTGGAGCTGTCGCTTCGCGAGGCGCTCCAGCTCGGTCACAACTACATCGGAACCGAGCACCTGGTCCTCGGCCTCGTCCGCGAGGGCAACGGCGTCGCCGCGCAGGTCCTCCGGAGCCTCGGTGCCGACCTGCCCGCGCGTCCGCCAGCAGGTGATCCAGCTCCTCTCCGGCTACCAGAGCCGCGAGACCGCCGGGCCGACCGCCGCGGTGGCACCGCGCTGCCCGAGCTGCTCGGCCCCGCTCGAGGGGCGTCTGCGGCTCGCTTCGCTGCCGCGCCTGGCCGGCGGGTGCCGTGCCCGCCGACGCGACGGGATCGGTCGATCCGGCGGCGGGGACGTCCGCAGCGTCGAGCCAGCAGGATGCCCCGGCCGCCGGGGGTGCCGGCGGCCCCGCAACCGAGGGCTCGGGACCGCTCGACGTCGTCGTCGTCTACTGCTCGAGGTGCGGATCCGCACTCGCGCACGTGCGCTGAGCCCCGAGGACGCGAGAAGGGCCGGCGCCCTCGGGCACCGGCCTCCCGCACTGCGCATTCAGCCCGTACCGTCAGGGCATTCAGCCCGTACCGTCAAGCGGCGACCCCGCCGTGACGCTGACCGGCGCCCGCCAGAGCGGGTCCGGCGTCAGGCCGCCTGGCCGACAGAGCCGCCAGACCGCTTGGCCTCGTCGAAGCTCCCGGCGAACAGAGTCCAGCACCGACCATGCGGTCCGGAAGTAGCGTCGCGGGCCGATCGGGAAGCGCGGCAGCCGCGCCGCCGGCCGAAGACCCAGCTCGACGAGTCCGTCCGAGAAGGGCAGGATGTCGATCTCCACCGGGAACTTCGTCGCGAACACCCCAGGGACCGTGAGGACGGCGCCGTAGGTCCGGTACGGATCTCCGTAGGGGAAGTAGTCGAGTGACTCGCCGACCTCGACTTGGACGCCATCTTCGGTCTCGAAGCGTTCGGGGATGCGGAGCGATCCGGGGTCGTCGCTGCCGATCTCGACACGACGCGACACGTACCAGTTCACCTCTGACGTCGGTTCGATCTCTCCCATCATCGGCACTCTTCTCTCCCAGTCAGTCGTCAGCTCTGCGTCACCTGCAGCGACAGCTGCATCACCTCTACTGTTCCCGACGTGGGTGTATCTGTCCAACAGCCTGTTTCGATGGCGATTATCTTTAAATCTGATGCCTACGATCGAGACGGTCCGTTGCCCGGGATCGGGAGCCTCGGCGCGAGCGGGAGCGCCGCGGCGGACGTCAGTGCGGGCAGGGATCGGCGATCGGAGCGGGATACTTGCCGGTAAGGCAGGCCGAGCAGAAGCCGGCGTCCGGGACGCCGATCGCTGACTGCAGCCCTTCGAGGGACAGGTACGCCACCGAGTCGGCGCCGAGGTGGCCGGCGATCTCGCCGACCTCCATCCGCGCCGCCAGCAGCTCCTCGCGCACCGGCGTGTCGATCCCGTAGAAGCACGGCCAGCGGAACGGCGGCGACGAGATCCGTAGGTGGATCTCCGCCGCCCCCGCCTCGCGCAGCAGCTTCACCATCTGGCGCTGTCGTCGTCCCCCGCACGATCGAGTCGTCCACGACGATGAGGCGCCGCCCGGCGATGCTCTCGCGGAGTGGGTTCAGCTTGCGCCGGACGCCGTCGATGCGGTCCTGCTGGGTCGGGGCGATGAAGGTGCGGCCGATGTAACGGTTCTTCACGAGGCCGTGGCCGAAGGTGATCCCGCTCCGGGCGGCGAAGCCCTCGGCGGCCGGAACGCCGGAGTCCGGCACGCCGATGACGAGGTCGGCGTCGGCGGGCGCCTCCTCGGCGAGCTGCTCACCCATCCTGCGGCGCGCTGCGTGGACCTCCCTGCCGTAGAGGCGGGTGTCGGGCCGGGCGAAGTAGACGAACTCGAAGATGCACAGCCGCGGATCGATGCGCTCCTTGTCGAAGGGGAAGAGCGAGCGCGGGCCGTCGGCGTCGATGACGACCATCTCGCCGGGCTCGAGCTCGCGCACGAAGCTCGCGCCCACGACGTCGAGCGCCGGGCTCTCCGACGCGATCACCCAGCCACCGGGCTCGCCCTCGGTGGCGGGCGGCAACTGTCCGAGGCAGAGGGGCCGGAAGCCGTTCGGGTCCCGGACGGCGACGAGACGCGTCATGTCGATCACGCCGAGGGAGAACGCCCCTTCGAGGCGCGGCAGCACCGCGGACAGCCCCTGTTCGAAGTCGGCGTCGGCTTCGGTGCCCTCGGGCGGGAACTCACGGGCCAGCAGCTCGGCGACGAGCTCGCTGTCCGAGGTGAGGATCCCCGGGAGCATCCCGGCCTCGGCCTCGAGCTTGGAGACGTTCGTGAGGTTCCCGTTGTGGCCGAGCGCGAAGCCGGCCCGGCCGTCGCCGCGGTAGACGGGCTGGGCGTTGGCCCAGTTGCTCGGACCGCTCGTCGAGTAGCGCACGTGGCCGAGTCCGAGGTCGCCCTGGAGCGACGCGAGGGTGCGGGCGTCGAAGACGGAGGTGACGAGGCCCAGGTCCCGCACGACGGTGATCGTCTCGCCGTCGCTCACGGCCATCCCGGCGGCCTCCTGGCCGCGGTGCTGCAGAGCGAACAGTCCGTCGAAGACGAGCTTCGCGACGTCGATCCCGGGCGCGTAGACACCGAAGACGCCGCACGCCTCTCTCACCTGATCCATTCTGCCATCCGTCGACGACGATCCGGTCGCTGCTCGAGAACGCCCTGGTCGGGAGGCGGGATCACGACCGGGCGCCGGCGGCCCCGCGCCCGGCAGCCCTACCGGGACGCAGGGAGGGCCGCGGTTACCCTGGCGGCGTGATCGACCTCCACACCCACTCGACGTTCTCGGACGGGTCCGAGAGCCCCGAGCGCATCGTCGAGCTCGCCGTCGCCGCCGGCCTCGGCACGGTGGCGCTGACCGACCACGACGAACTCGGCGGACTCGCGCGAGCAGCCGCGCGCGCCGCCGAGCTCGGCATCCGCCTCCTCCCCGGATGCGAGGTATCCTGCTCGTTCTCACCGGGATCGATGCACGTGCTGTGCTACTTCATCGAGCCCGGAGCGGGACCGCTCCAAGAGGAGCTCGAACGGCTGCGGGCCGACCGCGAGGTGCGCAACCGCTCCATGGCGGAACGCCTGGCCCTCCTCGGGCTGCCGCTCTCCTACGAAGAGGTCCTGGGTGAGGCGGGCGGCAAGGGCGTCGGCCGGCCCCACTTCGCCGGGGTGCTCGTGCGCAAGGGTGCCGCGACGTCGATCCAGGACGCCTTCGACCGTTACCTCGCCAAGGGCACCCCCGGCTACGTGAGCAAGGCCCGGGTCGACGTCCGCGACATCATCGAGCGGGCCGGCGGCTCGGGCGCCCTCGCCACCGTCGCCCACCCGCTCTCGCTGGGACTGGACGAGGACGAGCTCGACCGGACCCTCGCCGAGCTCGCCGAGGCGGGGCTCGCCGGCCTGGAGTGCCACTACGGCCGCTACGACGCGCCGACGTGCGCCCGGCTGGTCGATCTGGCGCGCCGGCACGGGCTGGTGCCGACCGGCGGGTCGGACTTCCACGGGAGCTACAAGCCCGACCTCAGCGTCGGGACCGGCGCCGGCGACCTCGCGGTGCCCGACGAGGCCGTGGAGGAGCTGGAGGCCCGGCGCCCGATGCCCTGATGGGCCGGGGCGCCGGCAAGGCGCGCGCCGGTACTGCCCTGGCTCACTCCTCCTGCGGCGCCAGCACCAGGTCGCCCGGCGGCTGCTCGGGAACCTGCCAGACGAGGAAGCCGTGGTCGTAGACGTCGTGGAGCCGGTTGACGGAGGCGGTCATCGCGTCGAACACCTCGTCGAAGTGCTCCCAGTCCTCCGCCTCGATCGTGGCCCGGAGCCGGCCGAGGTCCTCCTCGATGAAGCGCGCCATGTCCTCGGCGTACTTCGGGCGCACGACGACGGACTGCTTCAGCAGCTTGGTCCCCTCGGAGAGCTGGTAGCGCGCGAGCCTGCGGTTCTGTGCCTTGGCGGCGTGGTAGCACTTCCAGAACCGCTCGCCGATCTCCAGCATGAACCTCGCCAGGCTCGGCTGAAGCATCGCGAGGTCCTCCAGCGTGAGCTCGGCCTTCCCGTTGCTCACGACGTGGGTGTGGTCGGCAGGCTCGCCCATCACGCTCCTTCTCACTCGTCCGGCTCGCTCCTCCGGTGCCGGCGCGCGCGCCAGATCGGCGCGGCGTCACCGGGATCCCGGCGATCGTACCGGGAGGCGCCCCGCGTCCCGGCGGGCGCCGCGCTCGCTCCCGCCGGTCAGCCCACGCCCGCGATTCCCGAGGCCCGGCCGGCCGATGGCGGTGGTGTCCCGAGCGAGCGCGCGGAGCCGAAGGCCTCGATCCTCTCGGCCGACGTGACGAGCCAGTAGCCGCTGCCGACCGGCGCCGGCGCGATCCCGGTCACCGCCTGGGCGGCCGTTTGGCGCCGCAGGTTCCCGAGCCGGGGTGCCGCACCGAAGCCGTAGACGCGGCCCGTCGACGCGACCAGCCAGTACCCGGTCCCCGTCGGCGCCGAGGCGATCCCGGTGATGGGTCCCGGCGGGCGGTCGCCCTTGACCGAGCCGTAGTCGTGGGCCCTGCCGAAGCCGTAGACGCGGCCCGCCGCCGTGACGACCCAGTAGCCGGTCCCGGTCGGCAGCGCAGCGATGGCGGCGGCGCGGCCTTTGATGCGGCGCTGCTTCGGCGTGCCGAGGGCCCGCGCCCGGCCGAAGCCGTAGACACGGCCCGTGGAGGTGAGGACCCAGTAGCCCTTCCCGGTCGGCAGCGCTGCGATGCCCACCGGACGGCCCTGCAGGTGGCTCCTGCCCACCGAGCCGAACGAGCGCGCTCCGCCGAAGCCGTAGACGCGCCCCGTGGAGGTGAGCACCCAGTAGCCCGTCCCGGTCGGCGTCGACGCGACGGCGACGGAACGGCCCGCCCCTCCCGGCACTGCCGGCGAGCGCAGGGACTTGGCCGAGCCGAAGCCGAAGAGCCGCCCGGAGGCGGTCGCGACGGCGTAGCCCTCGGGCGGCGGCGGGAGCGGGCGGACGGTGACCGACAGCGTGCGGGTCGTGCTCGAGCCAGCCGAGTCGGTGACCTGCACGGACACCCGCGTCGTGCCGCTCGTGCCGGGCCGGCCGCCGAACGTGCCTTGCGACGAGAGGAGGAACCCGCCGGGAATCGGGCCGCCGCCGATCGACCACGCGTACGGAGGCGTGCCGCCCGACACCCCAAGCCTCACCGAGTACGGGCTGCCGACCCGCCCCGGAGGCAGGCGCGACGTCGTGATGTTCGGACCGGGGTCGACCTGCATGGAGAGGTTGGCGGTCGCGCTGACCTTGTCCCGGTCGGTCACGCTCACCGAGACCGTCTGCTGCCCGGCGTGACGTGCTGAGCCCGTCAGCGCCCCGCCGTTCGAGAGCGAGAAGCCGGCAGGCAGGCCGTTCGGGCCGACGCTCCAGCTGTACTGGCCCGCCCCTCCCGTCACGGCGAGGTGGTAGGCGTAGGCGACGCCGACCTCGGTCGAGGGAAGGCCGGCGGTGAGGATGGAGAGGTCCGCGAGCACCGTGAACGAGGCCGTGGCGACGGCCGACGGGTAGAGGGCGCTGTCGGCGTTCTGCACGGAGATCTTGCCGGCTCCTGTCGCGACGTCGTCCAGGACGGTCAGCACCACCGACGAGTCGCCGGAGACGGTGAACGGCACGGCGTGGCCGCTCACCGTCACCGACGTGGTGAGGGTGAGCCCGCTGCCCGTCAGCGTGACGCTCGTCCCCGAAGGGCCGCGGGTGGGCGAGACCGAGGTGATCACCGGGGCGGCGAACTGGTAGGCCCCCGCGCTGCAGCTGCCCGCGCCGGCCGGCTGGCTGCGCGGCACGCCTCGCTGGTCCGTGAGCGAGCAGTAGTCCGGCCCCGTCACGGCCAGGCTGGTGGTGGTGACGGGGACGCTGTTGTAGGCGGGGTCGCCGGTGGTCGCCGTCGCCACGGTCTCGGTCGGTCCGCCGACGGCGGCGAGGGACGGGGTCCCGGTTGCGAAGAGCGCAGCGTCGCTCACCGATCTGGCGCTGGGGCAGCTCGGGTCGTCGGCGAAGTCGTTCCCGCCGTCGGCCACTCCTCCACACGACGCGATCGCGTTCTCTGCAAGGACGTCCGCCGCGAGGACGGTCGAGGTCGTGAGCGAGCGGACCGCCGCGCCGCCCGTGGGTTCGACGTTCTTCGCGATGGTCGAGCCCTCCAGCGTCATCGACGAGGCGCTCGCGACGTAGACGCCGCCGCCGTCGGCCGTCGCGGTGTTGCCGAAGATCGTCGATCCCTCGACCTTCACGGTGCCGCTCGCGACGTAGACGCCGCCGCCGTCGACCGCCTGGTTGGAGGCGATCGCCGAGTCGAGCACCGTCACCGCCGCGCCGGCGTCGTAGAGCCCGCCGCCGTTGCCTCCCGTGCTCGCGCCTGCCTGGCCTCCCACGAGGCTGAGGCGCTCGACGGTCGTCGGCGGAGCAGAGGCCGCCACGTCCAGGCTGCTGCCCGACGAGCCGCCGTCGACCGTCGCCCCGGGCGCCGAGGTCGGCCCTTCGAGGGTGAGGCTGCTCGCCGCGCCGGCGGGGACCTGGAACGAGCCGGAGTACGTCCCGGGCGCGAGCACCACCGTGTTGTCGCCCGCCGCCGAGACGGCGCCGTCGATCGCGGACTGCAGGTCGCACGGGGACGTCGCGCTCGCGCATCCGCCGCTCGTCCCACCGGGAGCGGCGAACACGAGGGTCGACGCGAAGGCGCGGCTGAGGGCCCGCCGGTGTCGCCGCGAGCACCCCGGCGAGCGCGAGCGCGACGAGCAGCAGCGCCGACCGGTCCCGCCCGGGGCGCGCCCTGGCTGGCCGAGACGCCGGTGGTTCTTGCCGCGCTCGCCAGATCACGATCCTCGCGGGCCGGCGCCCGACTTCCCCGTTGTGCGAGCACCCGAGCACGGCAGGCACCGTACCGTCCCGCCCGGCGGGGCTCCGCGCGCCACCCCGGGGGTCCCGTGGCAAGGGGCCGGCCGGCACACAAGGCGGGCGGTCAGCGGGAGACGTCGAAGTCGGCGCCGGTCGACGGCGGCGGCTCGATGCCCCAGCGCCGCATGCCGTCCTCCATCCGCTCCACCACGGTACGGAGGATCTTCACCCGCGCATACGGCTTGTTCTCCGCGGCGACGATGTCCCAGCGCGCCTGGCGGTGGTCGGTGCGCTCGAACATCTCCTCGGCCGCGACCTCGTACGCGGGGCGCTTCTCGCGGTTGCGCCAGTCGTCGTCGGTGAGCTTCCACCGCCGCAACGGATCGTTCTGGCGCGACAGGAACCGCCGCTCCTGCTCCTCGGGCGAGATGTGGAGCCAGAACTTCACGAGGCTGACGCCCTCCTCCACCAGGCCGCGCTCGAACGAGACGATCTCGTCGTAGGCACGCCGCCACTCGGCCTCGCTGGCGAGCCCCTCCACCCGCTCCACGAGCACCCGCCCGTACCACGAGCGGTCGTAGACGGCCATCCCGCCCCAGCCCGGGACGTTGGCGGCGAAGCGGAGCAGGAAATGATGACGCCCCTCGTCGGGAGTCGGCGCGGCGTACTCGCCGACACGCACATGGCGGGGGTCGAGGCGCGCGACCAGCCGCTTGATCGCACCACCCTTGCCCGCAGCGTCCCAGCCCTCGAACACGACGCACAGCGGTGGCCCGAGCCGTCCACCGTCGACCAGGCCCCCGCAGACGAGGCGCAGGTGGAGCAGGCGCCGCTGCAGCGCGACGATCCGCTCTTCGGACTCGGTCCTGGAGAGGCGTTTGGAGAGGTCGACGGCATCGAGGCGGCCCACGGCCCCTATTGAACTCGACCGCGGGCGGCGCGCGACGCGACGATGGGTGGATGGCGGGAGCAGTGACCTGGGACGCCGACACGTACGGCGCGAACACCGGGCACCATCGCGCCTTCGACGACCACGTGCTCGCGCCGCTGCGCATCGAGCCCGGCTGGCACGTCCTCGACGTCGGCAGCGGCGTCGGCGACCTCACGGCCCGCATCGCCGCCCTGGTGCCCGGGGGTTGGGTCCTCGGCGTCGACGCCGCGCCGTCGCTGGTCGCGGCCGCCACGGCCAATCACGCTGCGACCCCGAACCTCGCCTTCGCCGAGTGGCGGGCCGAGCGCCTGGCCGGGCTCGGCGACCTCTCGCTGGGAGACGGCCGGCGCGCGTCGGACCGCCCTTCGACCTCGTCGTCTCGACGGCGGTGCTCCACTGGGTCCCGTCCCACGACCACCCAGCCGTCTATGCCGGGATCCGGGACGTGCTTCGCCCCGGAGGGGTGCTGCGCGCCGAGTTCGGCGGCGAAGGGCAGATCGGTGCGGCGAGGCAGGTCCTCGACGAAGAGTCGAGCCGGCTCGGCGGTGCCGTGAGCCCCTGGTACTTCCCCGACGCCGAGACCGTCCGAATGCAGCTCCTCGAGGCCGGGCTCTCGCTGTCGGACGGCTTCGTCCGCCTCGTCCGGCAGCGCCGGCCGATCCCCGACGCCGGCGCCTTCGTCGGCTGGCTCGCCAGCCAGGTGCTCATCGCCTACGCGCCGGGCCTCGACGCCGCGGCCGCCGAGGAGTTCCGGGATCGCTCGATCGAGCGCCTGCTGATGGAGGCCCGCCGCCCCGATGGCTCGTACGACCAGGAGTACGTCCGCGTCGACGTCCTGGCCGGGCGCCCCGGCTGACCCTCACGCCACCCGGCGGAACCCGAGGGCCCGCCCGGGCGTCAGTAGGGGGACGGGAGCGGCGCGGCAGCCGCGGAGCGTGGAGGTCGATGGCCATGGGGCGTGCGGCGCGTAGCGGCGCGTGCGGCAACGGCGCTGTCCCGTCGGCTCGGCGCCGGCTCCGGCCGCTGGCCGTCCTCGCCACCGCCACGTTCCTCGCGACGGCGGGCGTCGCCGCGCTCGGGCCGGGCCCGGCCGACGCGGTGAGCGCGTCCGTGAGCGGCGGCGCCACCGGGGGGTGGCCGGCCGAGCGGGGGTCCGCCGGCTCCGGCCATCCGGCCCTGTGCGTCGCGCCCTCGCGCACGGACCGGCTCCGCGCCCGCCGGTCCCTGCTGCCGGTCGCGGCCTCCCCGGATTCCGTGCCCGCGGGCGCGGTGACCGTGACCGTCACGAAGGCCGCGCTCGGTGCACGGCCTGGCCCGGGTGCTGTGCCGCCTCCCGACCTCGCTGCCGGGAGCGGTGGCCTGCCCGATGTTCATCGGTCCGGCGTACACGTTGTGGTTCTCGACCGGACGGCTGACGTTCCCGCCGGTCACGGTCCAGACGGGCGGCTGCGAGCCGGTGACCGGGCTCGGCCCGACCCGCTGGGCGATCCGCACGCCGGAGCTGTGGCGGCTCATCGCCGAGGTCTTCACGACGGCCCGTGTGGGCCCGCAGCCGCTCGACGGGGCGCTGGTCGCCGCCGCCACCCCTTCCGTCCGGACCGCGCCCGGCGCCACGCCGGACGCTCGGGCGGCCCGGTGACGTCGGCCCTCGCACCGTGGTCGGCCTCCCTCGTCCACGTCGGCGAGGATGTGCGCGTGGTGGACGTCCGCTTGGAGGAGCTGGTGAGGCTCCACCACCTCCGTCTGGTGCGGCTCGCCTACGTGGTCTGCAACGACGCCTCCGAGGCGGAGGACCTCGTTGCCGAGGCCTACGCGCGCTGCTGGCCGAAGATCGCCCGCGGCGGAATCGACGACCCCCTGGCGTACCTGCGCCGCGCCGTCGTCAACGGGGCGAGAAGCTGGGGACGACACCGCTTCGTCATCCGCCGCGAGGAGCTGCGCCGGCGCGTCGCCCCTGACAGCGAGCGCGAGGCCCGCCGCGTCGAGGACCGTGACGTGCTCGCCGCGGCGCTGGCGTCACTCCCCGTCGCGCAGCGGGCGGTCGTGGCGCTGCGCTTCCTCGAGGACCTGTCGGAGGTGGAGACGGCCGCAGTGCTCGGCGTGCCGGTCGGCACGGTGAAGTCGCGTGCCGCACGGGCGCTCGAGACCCTGCGCGGTGCCGTGGAGGAGCGCTCCGATGCCTGAGCGACCCGGACTGGAGGGGGAGCTCGCCGCGGGCGCTCCACCGCCACGCCGAAGCGCTGCCGGTCCCGCCCGACCTGCCGCGCCGGATCACGGAGCGCACGCTCGCCCGCAGTCGCCGGCGGCGGCGCATCGTCTGGGGCGGCATCCCCGCTGCGCTCGGCGCGGGAGGCATCGCCCTCGGGCTCGGGCTGTCGCTCGGCTCGGCGGTCCCGCTCGCACAGCGGCCCCACAACACGTCCTACGGCGCGGTCGCGAAGCCCTCGGCACCGCGACAGGCCAGCTCCGGCGCCACCACCAGGACCGCCGCCGGTGCCTCGAGCATCTCGGGCGCGACGAGCGCGCCGCCGACGGCTTCGGCCGCGCCGTCGGCGGCCGCCGGTACCGTCTGCGCCGAACGCACCCGGGCGGAGATCCTCGCCCGGGCGCGCGTCGTCGTGATCGCCCGGGCGCTCCCCGGCCCGACGGCGACGCTCGGCCATCTGCACGTCCTCACCTCGCCGGCACGTTTCGCCGTCGTCCGGTACGTGAGGGGCCACGGGCCGGCGGTCGTCGAGGTCACGACCGGGGTGACCCGGGCGTCGGGCTCCGCGTGGGTGAGCAGCGGCGGGATACGGCCGCTGGCGGGTCAGACGTGGGAGATCGTCGCGCCGAACGGTGCCTCGCCGCTCGACACGTCCGTCTGCGACGGGTCGCACGTGGTCACCTCCGGAGGCGCCGTCCAGCCCTGAGGGACCGTTCCCGGGGCGGCTCGGGGCGGCTCGCCCAGGCCTCCTGCGGCGATCACGGCCCCTCGGCGGCGCCTGTCCCGGCCGCCCGGCCCGCCGAGCGCGACCGGCTGGCGAGCGCCGGCCACGGTGCCACGACGGCGGCGGCCGCGAGGCCGAGCCCCGCGGCGGTGAGGAAGCCGACGCGCGCGCCGGCGGTGAAGGCCCCGGTCAGCCAGCCGAAGACCTCGGTCGCCGAGCCCGGCGGGCTCACCTCGCCGAGACGGCCGTAGAGGCGCCCGATGCAGGGGGCGAGCGCCGCGCCAGCGAGGACGAGCAGCACGCCGAGCTCGAGGCGCCCCGGCGCGGCGGCCGGCAGCAGGAACCCGATCCCGACCGCGGCGGCGAGCGGCCAGAGCGGCCAGCGGTGCGCCAGGGTCCCGAACGACGCGCCCCCGACCAACGACCCGGCGCTCCAGATCGCGAGGAGGAGTCCGCTCGACGCCGAGGCGCGGTGCCCGCTCACGAAGGCGACGACGGACACCTCGACGACGCCGCACCCGGCGATGACGAGCAGCCCGTTCATGAGGAGCGGGCCGAGCTCGGGATGGGCCACGACACGCGTCCGACGACGGGCTGCCGGCTCGGCGCGCCCGTCGACGACCGCGATGGCGGCGAACGCCAGCGTCCCGGCGGTGCCGAGCGCCCCGGTGACGAGGAGGGCGGCGGTCGGGCCCGCGAGCCCTGCCACCAGGGCGACCGCCACCGGGCCGAGGATGAAGACGAGCTCTTGCAACGTCGCCTCGGCCGAGTACATCACCGCCCGGTCCTCCTCGCCGAGCAGCTCGCTCCACAGCGCCCGCGCCGACGCGGAGAGCGGCGGCGTGCAGCATCCCGTCACGAAGGCGAGCGCGAGCGGCAGCGCCACCCCGCCCGCTGGCACGGCCGCGAGCCCGGCCGTGGCCGTGCCGGCGGCGACCGCCGCCATCGTCAGCACCACCCGGCGGCCGAACCGCTCCGCGGCGCGGCCGAGCATCGGGCCGGACACGGCGACGCCCGCGACGTAGGCGCCGGAGACGAGGCCGGCACGCGCGTACGACCCGCCCGAGTCGGTGACCCGCAGGATCAGGGCGAGGCTCATCATCCCGGCGGGAAGCCGGCCGACGAGCGACGAGGCGAGGAGCCAGGCGACGTGCGGGCGGCGCAGAAGCGCGTAGTACTTGCGCGCCGACACGCCGGGGAGCCTACGGGCAGGCGAGGCCGCCCCCGAGCTCGGCGGCGCGGCGCCTCGCCGCAGCGGCGTCGGCACTTGCGGGCGGCACGCAGGCCGAGGTTTGGGCGCTGCACGCCGCGGGCAGACGTAACACGACCGCAATATTGGCATAAATATGCCGATTGTTATGCGATTTGGAAGATCCTGTTAGCAGTGCGTGAGGAGCGGGGGGTGAGGATCGTGACGAGGCGTTCTCAGGTCACCGGTGCCAGGCAGCGCCGGGAGCGGGCCGGCATCGCGAGACGGGGCGTGGGAGCGCTGGCGGCCGGGGCGCTGATCGCGGCGACCGTCACCACCGCGGCCGGCGTCGCGGGCGCGCAGAAGGCGGCGGTCGGCACATGGAGCCCGACCGGCTCGATGCGCTCGCCCCGTGCCGGCGCCACAGCGACGGTGCTCGCCGACGGCGACGTGCTGGTCGCCGGTGGCGTCGTGGCGGCGACGGGGACGGCGACCGCGTCGGCCGAGCTGTACGCGCCCTCCTCCGGCACTTGGTCGGCGACCGGGTCGATGGGAACGCCCCGGGTCGGGGCGACGGCGACGGCACTCGGCGACGGCGAGGTCCTCCTCGCCGGCGGCGCCGCGGGGTCGGGGGCGAGCCCGACCGCGTCGGCCGAGCTCTACAACCCGTCGAGCGGCGCCTGGACGCCGGTCGCGAACATGCCGGTGCCGCGCAAGGGAGCGACGGCCACGCTGCTTCCCGACGGGAACGTGCTCGTCGCCGGCGGCGCGGTGGACGCCGCGGGCGCCCCGACCGCCGTCGCCGAGCTGTTCAACCCGTCGAGCCGGCAGTGGCTCCCGACCGGGTCGATGCGGGTGCCCCGCGCGCTCGCCACGGCGACGCTGCTCGGCAACGGCCAGGCGCTGGTGGCCGGCGGCGCGGACAGCGCCAGCGGCACGCCGACCGCGACCGCCGAGCTGTACAACCCCTCGAGCGGCACGTGGGCGGCGACCGGCGGTCTCCTCTCGGCGCGCTCGCGGGCGACGGCGACGCTGCTGCCGAACGGGCGGGTGCTCCTCGCCGGCGGCCTCGACGGCCGGCCGCTGTCGAGCGCGCTGGTCTACGACCCGGCCGCGCGGGTGTGGAGGCCGACCGGCACAATGCCGGGCGCCCGCTACGGAGCGACGGCCACACTCGTGCCGAGCGGCGAGGTGGTCGTCGCCGGCGGCGACACCGGCGCACCGACCACCTCGGTGGTCGCCTACGACCCCGCCAGCGGGCGCTGGCACGCCGCCAGGCCGCTCCCGGTCGCCGCCTCGGGCGCGACGGCGACGCTCCTGCCGGGCGGCGAGCTGCTCGTCGCCGGCGGCGACACCGGCGCGGGCTCCGCGCTCGTGCCGGTCGCCACCGCGTCGCTGTACTTCGCGGGCATTCCGCCCGTCTTCACGAGCGGAGCGTCCTTCACCCTCACCGCCGGGAGCGCCTCGACCCTGACGGCGACCGCGAGCGGATCGCCGGCCCCGAACATCGCCGAGATCGGGGCGTTGCCCACAGGGGTCGCCTTCACCTACGACGGCGGGGGGACGGCGACGATCTCCGGCACGCCCCTGAAGGGCACCACCGGGCACTACGCGATCCAGCTCGTCGCCTCGAACGGCGTGGGGACGAGGGCGGTGCAGGCGGTCACGCTCGTCGTCGGCTTCCCGACGGTGCGCGGCTACTGGGCCGTCACCTCCACGGGCCAGGTGCGGAGCTTCGGCGCCGCCGGGCTCTTCAGCACGAGGTCCCGCTCGATCCGAGGCGCTCAGATCGTCGGGGTCGCCCCCACGTTCGACAACTTCGGCTACTGGCTGCTCACCAGCCGCGGCAACGTCTACCCGCACGGCGACGCGACCTTCTTCGGCTCACCGGGCCGCCACCCGGGTCGCTCCCCGTACGTCGCGATCGCCGCGACCCCCGACGGGAAGGGCTACTGGCTGGTCACCGCACGGGGGAGCGTCTACAACTTCGGCGACGCCGGCTTCTTCGGCTCGACCGCCCACCGGCGCCTCGCCTCGGCGGTGAGCGCGTTCGCGACGACCCCGGGCGGGAAGGGCTACTGGCTGGCGACGCGCTCCGGTGCCGTGTACGGCTTCGGCGAGGCGCAGTCGCTCTCCTCGCTGTCGGTCGGCGCGAAGCGCCGGCCCGTCGTGGCGATGGCCGCCAGCCCCGACGGGAAGGGCTACTGGCTCGTGACGTCGCTCGGGAACGTGTTCCACTTCGGCGACGCCGGCTTCTTCGGCTCCTCCACCGCACGAAGGGCGAAGAACCCGATCGTGGCGTTCGCGCCGGCGCCTGACGGCGGCGGCTACTACCTGCTCACCACGCGCGGGAACGTCTACAACCACGGCGATGCGCACTTCTTCGGCTCGGCGGCGGCCTCGCACCTGCGGGCGCCGGTCGTCTCGATGGCGCTCGACGAGTAGGGGCTCGGACCCGAAGCCCGGCGCTGTGCACGGGGCGGTCGCGGACGTGTGCCGCCGGCCGCTCCGTGCCTGCGCGGGGAGAGGCAGCACCGGGATCTCGCACGGACGCTGCCTCTGCTCTCCTCGCCGGCGCCGCTCCGCCGGCACGGGCGCCACGCGGTCGGGCGCGCCACGGCGGCCGACGCGTCGTCCACGGCCGCGGCAGAGAGGACCGGACGATGAGCACACGGGCGGGAGCACTCGGCGAGCCGGAGGGTGCAGCGTCCGCCCGCAGCCGGAGGCTGGCTCCCCGAGAGGCCCTCGTGGCCTTCCCGAGCGGGGCTGTCGGCGACGACCTTCGCGTCCGGCCGTAGCGGGCGCACCTCGCGCGCCGAGCCGACGAAGACCGTCGCCGGTCTCGGCGCCGCCGCGTACTCGTCGCCGATCGGCAGCGACGGCACGAGCACGACCCTCGTGCTGGAGGACAGGACGGAGCTGTTCGTCACCGCCCTCACGCCCCTCGCAGAGATCGAGGCGCCGGCGGAGAAGCTCCCGCCGGTGCTGCGAGCCCGCTGCTCCCCGCTGAGGCGAGGCACGCAGTGCCAGCGCGGAGGGTCGCGTGGCCACCGCGGGTAGGCTTTGCCGGTCCCCCACACCCCCTTCGAGGTTCCCTTGCGTCGCGCGCTCGCCCTCTTGCTCCTCCCCCTTCTGCTCGCCGTCGGCGCCGTCGTGCCAGTCGCCGGCGCCAGCACTGCTCCGGCCCTCCCGACGGTCTCCGGGTCGTTCGGCAAGAGCCCGACGATCACGTTCCCGAAGACGGCGCCGCCCTCGTCGCTCATCAGCAAGACGCTCCACGAAGGCACCGGGGCGACCGTCGCGAAGGGCAACCTGCTCGTCGTCAACTACCTCGGCCAGCTGTGGCGGGGGAAGGTCTTCGACAGCTCGTACTCGCGCGGTCAGCTCGCCCCGTTCGACATCGGCGTGAAGGGGCTGATCGCCGGCTGGAACAAGACCCTGCCGGGCACGCGCGTCGGCAGCCGGGTGCTGCTCGTCATCCCGCCCTCGGACGGCTACGGCAAGAAGGGCAACTCCTCGGCGGGCATCCCGGGCAACGCCACCTTGGTGTTCGTCGTCGACATCGTCGGCACCTACAAGCCGACCGCCGGCGGTGACCCGCACGCGAAGCCCCAGTCCCCGACGACCGACGGGGTGCACGTCGGCGGGCCGCTCGGCGGCCGGCCCACGATCAGCGTGGCGAAGAGCGCCACGAAGCCCACGGCGCAGAAGACGATCCTTCTCGACAAGGGCAACGGGCCGAAGGTCGTCGCCGGCCTGCTCGTGCTGCAGATCGTTGCCGCGAACTACTCGGGCAAGATCCTCCAGTCCTCCTGGACCCAGGGCGGCCCGACGGCCGAGTACGTCGGCGTTCCCAGCCAGCCGAGCGCCCTCGACGCCCTGGTCGGCATGCCGGTGGGCAGCCGTGTGCTGCTCGAGATCCCGAAGAACTCCTCCGGCGGCCCCTACGCCGTCGTCGTCGACGTCATCGCCGAGCCCTAGCACGAGCCGCCCCATCGCCGGCAGCACCGTGCCCGCCACCGCGGGCCCGCGGCGAGCTCGCCCCGGCCGGGCCGGCGAGGCCCCGGCCGCCACCACCCGACCGGGTCAGGGCGCGATCAGGATCGGCACCTCCGCCAGGTGCAGCAGCTTCTGCGCCGTGCTTCCGAGGAGGATCCCCTCCAGCGCGCTGAGCCCCCGCGTCCCGACCACGACGAGCGAGGAATGGGACTCGGTGGCCTCCTTGAGGATCTCGGGGGCGACGTGGCCGAACAGGGCGGGGCGCACGATGCCGCTCGCCCGGATCCCCGCCGCAGCGAGCTCAGCGAGCGACGCCTCCATCCGCTTGTGCTGCTCCTCGAGCTGCTCGCTGGCGGCGCCGCGCACCGCGGCGGTGAGCGGCCCCGAGCCGGAGGGGATCAGGCGCTCCATCTCGTGGACGTGCACGAGCCGGAGCTCGCCGGAGGACATCTTGGCCACCTCCTTCGCCAGCGCCAACGCCCGCTTGGAGCAGTCGGACCAGTCGATGGCGACCACGATCCTCTCGAACACCGCCGCCCCCCATCTGTCCGGGGACGGTTCGGCCCGTCCTCCAAGAGACCGAGGCTAGGGCCCCGGCGGGGGCGCAGCCAGCAACTCGTCGCCCGGGCGCGCCCGCCCGGCTCCGGATTCGGGGTACACGCCGGGACGGCGGCTGCCGTTAGCTACGCGGTGAAGCGGGCAGACGGCGGAACGGGCGCGCGGTGGGTCGGCGTCGGGCACAGCTTCGCGCCCGACTCGGCGAGCGCGGGGCGAGCGGCGCTTGCGGCGGCGACGGCCGGGCGCGAGCCGCGCCTGGTGCTGGTGTTCGCGTCGATCGCGCACGAGCTCGAGGCTCTCGTCGCGGCGGTGCGCGTCGACCTGGGAGCCGGGACGACGCTCGCCGGCTGCACGACGGCCGGCGAGCTCTCCCAAGCCGGCGGCGGGCGGGGCAGCGTGGTCGTCGCCGCGCTCGGCGGCGAGGGGCTGAGCGCCGAGGTGGCGGTCGGGCTGGACGCCTCGACCCGCCAGCGCGAGGCGGGCGCCACGGCGGCGTCGTGCCTCGCCGCGATCGACCGGCCGAACCGCGTCCTTCTCCTGTTCACCCCGGGTTTCGTCCCCCGCCAGGAGGAGATCGTCCGCGGCGCCTACTCCGTCACCGGCGCCACCGTGCCGGTGGTCGGCGGCGCGGCCGGCGACGACCTGTCGATGGCCGGGACCCGGCAGATCGCGGGCGACGCCGTGCTGAGCGACGCCGTCGTCGGCATCGCGGTCGGCTCGGACTTCCCGATCGCGGTGAGCATGCGCCACGGCTGGCGAAAGGTCGGTGAGCCCATGGTCGTCTCGGCGAGCGACGGCACGGTCATCTCCCAGCTGGACGACGAGCCGGCGCTCGACGTCTACCTCGGACGCCTCGGCGCTCCCGCCGAGACCTTCCACGACCCGCTCGCCCACAACCGGTTCGCCCTACTCCACCCCCTCGGGCTCCAGCGGCTGAACGGAGAGGACATCCGCGTCCCCGGCGAGGTCGACTACGCGACCCGCTCGCTGATCTGCACCGCCGACGTCCCCCGCGGCGCGCTCGTCTGGCTCATGGAGGGCGACGAGGTCTCCGTCGTCGAGGCAGCGGCGGGGGCGTGCTCGGACGCCCTCGACCTGCTCGGCGGCGGACCGGTGGTGGGCGCGCTCGTGTTCGACTGCGTCGGGCGGCGGCTGATCCTCGGCGACGAGCTCGTCGAGAAGGAGGTGGCCGCCATCCGCTCGTCGCTCGGCGACGTCGACGTCGCCGGCTTCTTCACCTACGGCGAGATCGCGCGGCAGCCGCGGCAGCAGCGGCGTGCACAACGAGACGTTCGTCGTGATGGCATTGGGCTGACATGCTCGGGAGCTGGTCGGTCCACCAGCTCGTCGAGTTCCTCGCCGCGGTCAGCGAGGACCAGGACGAGCACAGCGCCCTGCTCCGGGCGGCGGAGCTGGCATCGGAGACGATCGGCGCCGAGCTCGGCGCGGTCATCGTCGACGGCGCCGTCGCCGCGGCGGTCGGCTTCGGGACGGGCACCGTCCCCGGACCCGAGCTCCTCGCTGCGACGCTCGGCACCTCCGAGGCGGTGCTGCCGGGCATCGGCCCCTGCCACCTCGCGGTGGCCGAGGTCCTCGGCGACGCCGACCGGCTCCTCGTCGGGCGGCTGACGGACACCTTCGGTGCCGAAGAGCGCAACCTGCTGGCCGGCATGGGCCGGGTCCTCGGCCTCAGCCTGCGGACGCTGCGGATCCTCGCCGCGGAGCGCGACCTGCGGGTGGCGCAGGAGCAGCTCGCCGAGGAGCGCCTGCGCTCGGTGACCTCGCTGCAGGAGCGCCAGCTGCTCCTCGAGACGCTGCTCACCCTGCAGCGCTCGATCTCCCACCGTGCACCGCTCCCCGAGATCCTGGACACCGTCACCGCCGGGGCCGCCAGCCTGCTCGGGGCACGGGCGGCGTGGCTGTTCCTGCGCAACGACCTCGAGCCCTTGCGGCCGATCACCGCGTCGACGGCGCGCCGCCCGAGCGCGCCCGAGCGCGACGCCGCCTTCGACGTCGCGCGGGCCGCGATGGCCGCCCAGGGCAGGCGGGGATCGCGCGACGCCGAGGTGCTGCGCTCTGGCCGCTTCGTCGCGGCGACCGTGCACGTCGGCGGCTCGATCTCCGGCGCCCTCGTCGCGGAGACCTCCGAGCCCGCCGACGCCGACAGCCACGACGACCGGCTGCTCGTCACCTTCGCCGAGCACGCCAGCATGGCGCTCACCGACCGCGCGGACGGTGGCGGCGGTGAACGAGGCCTTCCACGACCCGCTGACCGGCCTGCCGAACCGGGCCCTCTTCCTCGACCGGGTCGAGCAGGCGCTCGGCTCGGCCGCCCCGGAGGGGTCGAGGTCGCCGTCCTGTTCCTCGACCTCGACCGGTTCAAGGCGGTCAACGACAGCCTCGGCCACGCCGCCGGGGACGACCTGCTCCGGGCCGTCGCCCGGCGGCTCTCGGCCGTGCCTGCGGAGCTCCGCCGTCGTGGCCCGCTTCGGCGGCGACGAGTTCGCCGTGCTCCTCGAGCAGGACGGCACGCTGCAGGCGGCGACCGAAACGGCCCAGGAGATCATCGAGCGGCTCCGGGACCCGTTCTCCGTCCAGGGCTACCGGGTCCTCGTCGGTGCGAGCATCGGGATCGCGTTCGCCGGGAGCGCGCCGAGCGAGGCGCCCGACCTCCTGCGCAACGCCGACCTGGCGATGTACCGGGCCAAGAAGGACGGCCGCGGCGGCTGGGCGCTGTTCGAGCCGGGCATGTACCTGGCCGTGCGCAACCGTCTCGAGCTCGAGGCGGACCTCCAGCGCGCGGTCGCCCGCCACGAGCTCTCCGTCCAGTACCAGCCCGTCGTGCGATTGGACACGGGCGAGGTCACCGGACTCGAGGCCCTGGCTGCGCTGGGACCACCCGGTGCACGGCAGGATCAGCCCCGACAGGTTCATCCCCCTCGCCGAGGAGATCGGGGTGATCGACGGCATCGGGCGCTGGGTGCTGGAGGAGGCCTGCAGGAAGCTCGCCGGCTGGCGGCAGCGAGCGCCCGGACCTGCGGATCCATGTCAATCTGTCGGTCCACCAGCTCCACGATCCGGGCATCGTCGCGTCCGTCCGCTCGGTGCTCGTGGCGCGACGGGCTGGCCCCTGCGGCGCTCACGCTGGAGATCACCGAGGGCACGTTCCTCGAGCGCAACGAGACGTTCGTCGTGCGGCTCCGCGACCTGAAGCGCCTCGGCGTCGACCTCGCGGTCGACGACTTCGGGACCGGCTACTCCTCGCTCGGCTACCTGCGCCAGTTCCCGATCGACGCGCTGAAGATCGACCGCTCCTTCGTCGAGGGCGTCGACACGAACCTCGAGTGCGCCGCGCTCGCGCGCAGCATCGTCGAGCTCGGCAACACGCTCGGCCTGGCGATGGTCGCCGAGGGCATCGAGAACGACGGGCAGCTGGAGTTCCTCCGCAGCGTCCACTGCCGCTACGGGCAGGGGTTCCACTTCTCCGAGGCCGTCGACGCGTCGAAGGTGGCCGCCCTGCTGGCCACGCGCCACCAGGGCGCGCCCCGTGCTCCCGGTCGCGAGACGCCCCCGCGACCAGGAGGACCACCCCCGCGCACAGGCCGCCCCCGGCGCCCCGGGCTCGACCGCGGCGCACGCGGGTGCCGGTCCCGGTGCCGGCGCCGGTGCCTCCGGCAGCAGCCCGGAGGAGCTGACCGCTCCTCCGCGCTCGCCGTTCGGGACGAAGGTCCCGACAAGAGTGGAGCAAGGGCCCTGGTCGCGGCGGCCCTTCCCGTGCGTCTATGGCATCACGCACCCGATCCGGAGGTGGGCGATGCACGAGCAAGGGCGGCCGACACAACACCGCGAACCGCCGCGCGAGCAGCGCGGCGTCGTGATCCACCGCTTCGAGCTGGGCCGCGACGGCGCCCACCGGGTCCCGGCGCCAGACGGGGCGGGACGCCGCGGCACGACACGCGAGGAGTGCATGCGGGCGCACCCGAGCTCCCAGCACCGCCCGCTCCACCTCGTCTGACCGCTCCACCCGGCCCGACGGCGCCGCCCTCCGCGTGCGACGGCGGACCGGTCCCGGCCGCTCCGGGGGAGGGGCTGGGCCCGGGCGCACGCGGACCCGTCCGGCGCCGGACGTGCCCGTCCCGAGTGCGCAGGAGTGGTACCTACGGCCCTACCGCCCTCTCGGGGGTCGCATCAAGCTCTGAGCGCGCACGGGGCGACGCGCCGTCGTGGAGCAGTCGTTGGCGAGCCCGACGGGTGCGTGGCCGTCCTCAGGGCGGGGGAGGAGACCGAGATGACCGCAGTGGAGCACGAGGCGGTACAGCACGAGAGCGAGATCGCCGGTACGACGATCTTCGACGGGCGCCAGGCACGACGGGGCTACGCGCTCAACAAGATGTGCTACTCGTTCAACGAGGCCGCCAACCGCGAGGCGTTCCTGCGCGACGAGGACGCCTACTGCGCCCGCTACGGCCTCGATGCCGAGCAGCGGGAGGCGATCCGCCACCGAGACGTGCTGGAGCTGATCGCCGCCGGCGGGAACGCCTACTACCTGGCGAAGTTCGCAGGCATCTTCGGGCTGGACATGCAGGACATCGGCGCCCAGCAGACCGGGATGACGAAGGAGCAGTTCCAGGACAAGCTTCGCGCAGCAGGGAGGTGACCCGTGGCGCGCATCGCAGGAGCCATCACCACGTCACACGTGCCCGCCATCGGCCGGGCCATCGCCGACGGCGTGCAGGAGGACCCGTACTGGCGACCGTTCTTCGAGGGCTTCCCGCCGGCGCGTGAGTGGCTGGCGGCCAAGCGGCCCGACGTCGTCGTGGTCGTCTACAACGACCACGGTCTCAACTTCTTCCTCGACAAGATGCCCACGTTCGCCGTCGGAGCGGCCGACGAGTACCGAAGCGCCGACGAGGGGTGGGGCATCCCGGTCGCGCCACCGCTGCCGGGCGACGCCGCGCTCTCATGGCACCTGATCGAGTCGCTCGTCGCCGAGGAGTTCGACCTCACCACCTGCCAGGAGATGCTGGTCGACCACGCCGTCACGGTGCCGATGGCCCTCCTCTGGCCGGGCACCGGACCGTGCCCGGTGCGCATCGTGCCGGTCTGCGTCAACACCGTCCAGTTCCCCCTGCCGAGCGCCTCGCGCTGCTACAAGCTCGGCGAGGCGATCGGACGCGCCATCGAGTCCTACGAAGAGGACCTGAACGTGGTGGTGCTCGGCACTGGGGGGCTGTCGCACCAGCTCGACGGGAAGCGTGCCGGGTTCATCAACAAGGAGTTCGACCTGCGCTTCATGGACAGCCTGATCGAGGACCCCGAGTGGGCGACGCAGTACTCGTCGAGAGAGCTCGTGGCGCTGACCGGCACCCAGGGGGTCGAGCTGCTGATGTGGCTCGTGGCTCGCGCCACGCTGCCGGGTCCCGCCCGCAAGGTGTGGTCCCGCTACCACATCCCGATCTCGAACACGGCGTCGGGGTTGATGGTGATGGAGCGGGCCGCCTGAGCCGGCCTCCCTACGGCGCCGGCCGGACGGCGGCCAGCGCCTCGGCCAGCGGCTCGACGAGCTCGGCGCGGTAGGGGCCACGCATCGAGAAGATCACGAGGTCCACGCCCGCCGCGAAGTAGGGCTGGGCGCCCTCGGACAGCACGCCCGGATCGGCGTCGGCCGGCCAGCTCACGTGGACCGAGCGACGGATCTCCGCCGGATCGCGGCCGATCGCCGCGCAGTGCTCGACGAGCACCTCGTCGAGCGCGCTCCACTCCGCCGGGGACTGTGGGAAGGTCATGTCCCACTGGTCGGCCCAGCGGGCCACGGTGCGCAGCGTGCGTTTCGGGCCCCTGCCGCCGATCACGATCGGCGGCCTCGGACGTTGCAGCGCCTTCGGCTCGCAACGCGCGTCGACGAGCCGGTAGTACTCACCGCTGAATGTCGTCGTCTCCTGGGTCAGCAGGCGCACGATCACCTCGACGCCCTCCTCGAAGCGGTCCGAGCGCTGCTTCGGCGTGCCGAGCGGGATCCCGTAGGCCTCGGCCTCGGGGAAGAACCAGCCGGCGCCGAGTCCGAGCTCCAGGCGCCCGTTCGAGATGTGGTCGAGGGTCACCGCCATGTTCGCCGTGACGGCGGGGTGGCGGAAGTGCATCCCGTTCACCATCGCCCCGAGACGTAGGCGGGTGGTGGCCTGGGCGAGCGCGGCGAGCATCGTCCAGCTCTCGAGGTGGGTGCCCTCCATCGGCGGCGTGAGCGGGTAGAAGTGGTCCATCGTCCACGCCGACTCGAAGAGGTCGATCTGGTCGACGGCACGCCACACGTCGAGGAAGTCGCGCCACTCGCCGTGCTGTGGCGGGGTCTTGACGGCGTACGCGGTCATGCCGGGCACTCTACCTTGGCGCCTCCCGACGTCCCCGGTGCCTCGAGGCCCAGAAGGGGAGGTCGAGCCGGACCAGCAACGCGAGGGCCACCCCGGCCGCGCTCAGCACGTACCACGGCCACGGCCCGAGGAGGCGGAGCACCGTCCACTCGCCCGGCGGACGGCGCAGGAACATGTAGTTGGCCCCGGTCAGCCCGTCGACGAGCCCGACGACGGCCGTGTACACCGCCGTGACGGCGAACACCCTCACGACGGCCCCTGGCCGCGGCGCGAGCCGCAACCCGACCACCAGGAACACCGCGGCGAGCACGATCCCGAGATGGCCCACCAGGTACTCGAAAGACCAGATGAGGGAAGCCGACGTTCGGGTCCGGGGTGATCACCGCCTGCAAGGTGCCGGCGAGGCCACAGAAGTAGGTCAGGCCGACGAGCAGCGACACCTGCCACCAGCACACGACGGCTGCCACGAGCACCCCGACGTTGCAGAGCGCGAACGCCAGCGAGGTCACCGGCAACCACGTCCGGGCCACGATCAGCCCGACCGTATATGCGACCGGTCGGCCGCGAACGCAACTCCGATCACCCGGGCGACCACCTCCCGCCACCCACCCGGCCATCTACGGGCGCCCGCGCAGATCGCGGCGCACACGACTGCTGCGAGCGCCACGACCGACCAGCACTCGCCGGGCGACACGATCGCGCCCACCACCACATCCTGGCCTTCCTACGCGGCTGCCCGACTCAGGAGGGCGACGACCTCGTCGTCGGAGGTCTGAGAGAAGTCCTCGTACCACTCGCCGACGGCGAAGAACGGTTCTGGGCACTCGAGGACCACGAGCTCGTCGGCGGCGTCGGAGAGCTCGGCGACGGACGATCGGGGTGCGACCGGCACCGCCAGCACGACGCGCGCGGCGCCCTGCGCTCGGGCGACCTGACAGGCCGCCCGTGCGGTCGAGCCGGTGGCGATGCCGTCGTCGACCACCACCGCGGGGCGCCCCTCCAGGGACGGCCGCGGGCGCCCGCCGCGGAATCGCCCGGCCCTGCGCTCGAGCTCGGCCCGCTCCCGGCGCTCCACGGCTGCCAGCTCGCGCTCGCCGATACCGGCCATCCGGACCACGTTCGCGCTGCAGGACGAGGACGCCGTCCTCGCCGATCGCCCCCATGGCCAGCTCGGGCTGGAACGGCACCCCGAGCTTGCGCACGACGATGACGTCGAGCGGCGCCCCGAGCGCCTGCGCCACCTCGAAGGCGACGGGCACACCGCCTCTCGGCAGCCCGAGGACCACCAGGTCCTCGCCTTCGAGATGCTCCAGCTTGGCGGCTAGACGCCGACCCGCATCCAGGCGGTCACGGAACATGAACGCCTCCTTCCAGCTCAAGTGTCTCCCCCCGCCCGGCCACCCGCCAGGGGACAAGGTCGGCGATCGGCATCGGGCCCTCCCGTCGTGCCTGCGCCCACCGCACCGGCTGGGGCGCCGCGGCTCGGTCGGTCGGTCACACCTCGATCAGCACGTGACACCGCCAGCCGTCCAGGCCTGCGGACATCGCGAGCTCGTGGTACGAGACCGCCTTCGGCATCGGCCCGACGAGCACCACCTGGTCGACGGGTACGACCTCCATGTCCCCGGCGACGGCGCCCCCCTCGGACGAGCGCGAGATGGAAGCGGACCGGCACGACCGAGAAGACGTCGACGGTGTAGATCACGTCCTCGAGCAGCGCGACCAGCGCGTCCTCGGCGCCGCCCGGATCCGCGGCCAGCGGGAGCACGCGGTTCAGACGGCGCGTCCAGCACCTCTGCGAACTCCTCGACCAGCGCCGCGAGCGCCTCGCTGATGCACGCCGCAGCGTCGGGCCCCCACGCCTCGATGACGCAGTCGCTCGTGCGCAGCACGAGCGAGTGCCCGGCGGCGGGCAGATGCTCCGCCAGGTCGTGACCGGCAGGGGAGATCGGCGCCGGACTGACTTCGCTGAGCGGCGTCACGCCGGCGTCAGTCACCGGAGGCCCAGCCCGCCGCGAGCGCGTCGAGCACCCCCACCACGATCACCACGGTGCCCATCACTGGCACCTCCTTACCCGGCTCACGCCGCCCAGCTGCCCATACGCTGACATCTACCCGCCGGCGCCGACAGTGCCTTAGGTCATCCGCACGCCGTCCCCGGCCGCCGCCGCACCAACCGAGCCGTCCCGATGGAGGGCCAACCGACCCGTCCCGGTGGAAGCCTGCGTCGGTGACGCAGGACTTCGGTGACGCAGATGCTGTCGCCGGGCGGCTGCGGCGCGCGTACTCGACCCGGGACCTGACGGCTTCTCCTCGTAGCTCGCCGACGACGCGCGCTCGGGCAACGACGGTCATCCCGCAGAAGTGCAGCACACGTGCCGACGTCGTCGCGATGTTCTCGCGCCTGTTGGCGAATGGGGCGGATGGGCACATCACGGAGCTGGGCGAGGGGATCCGAGCGGCCGGGCGGCCGGGCGCTGTTCCGCGTCCACCTCGTCCGTGACGGCCGCATCACCGAGATCCAGCGCTACGACGACCGGGTGTCGGCTGCAGAGGTAGCCGGCGTCCGCAGCTGATGCCGAGGGCGCGACGAGGCGCCCCGCCGTGGCGCCCGGTGCCCTCGACGAGTTGACCGGCTTACGCTCACGACATGGCGCTTTTCGCGCTGACGATGGTCCACGGCCCGAACTGGGACGCCGCGCGCCAGATCCGGAAGCAGCGCTCCTGGGACGAGCACGCGGTGTTCATGGACGGACTCGTCGACGACGGCTTCGTCATCCTTGGCGGCCCGATCGGCGACGGCAAGCGGGTCCTGCTCGTCACGGTGGAGCTGACGGGATTCGAACCCGTGACCTACTGGTTGCAAACCAGTCGCTCTAACCAGCTGAGCTACAGCCCCGCCCGGAAAAGCCTACCCCGCGCCGTTCGGGCGGCTCCCGACCCCCGTCGGGGCCGCCCTCCCGCCTCGCCGTCGCGTGCGGCCGGCCACGCCGCCCTCCCCGCGCGGCACCAGGCCGACATAGCGGGCCATCGCGTCCACGGCGGCGTCGAACGCGAGGTCGGTGCGTTCGATCGCCCCGACGGAGTGCCCGAACAGCTCGAAGCTCACCATCCCGAGCAACTGCGTCCAGGCGACCAGCATCCGGAAGGCCGTCGCCGCGTCGACCCCCGGCAGGATCTCCGCCGCGAGCCGCTCCATCTCGCCCGCGACCTCGGCCCGGAGCGGCGGGGCGTCGGCCGGCGGTGCGACCCGGCCCTCCGCCCACGCCGCGCCCAGCAGGCCGAGCAGGACGCTGACCGCCCTCGCCGCTGGCACGACCGTGTCGGCCGGCGCCCGGTAGCCGGGAATCGGTGAGCCGTACACGAGGGCGTACTCGTGCGGATGCTCGACGGCCCATTGGCGGATCGAGCGGCACACCGCTCGCCAGCGCTCCAGGAGATCGTCGCCCTCCGACGACGCCGCGGCGGCTTCCGCGGCCTGGCCGAGCGCCTCGTAGGCGTCGATGATCAGCGCCGTCAACAGGTCGTCCCGGCTCGGGAAGTACCGGTAGAGCGCCGAGGACACCATGCCGAGCTCGCGCGCCACCGCCCGAAGGGAGAGGTGCGGCGCCCCCTCGGCGGCCAGCTGGCGGCGGGCGGCCTCCTTGATCTCGCGGGTGAGCTCGGCGCGTACCCGCTCACGCGCGCTCCGACCGGCGCTCATGGGTCCAGTCTGCCACAGCATCAGAGCACCGAGCACTGTTCAGAGCACTGCTCTTGACAGTCGGCGGCGTTTCTGGAATGGTGATCACGGACGAGAGCAGTGCTCTCGATGGGAAGCCCCCGGACCGCAGCGAGCGGTCGGACCTCCGGCCGGCGAGCCGGTGCGCGAGGCGCAGCGTCGGCCGGGAACAGAAAGGGAACGAGATGCCCGAGAACGAGCGCCCCGAACAGCGGTACCTGGAGCCCGGATGGTTCACCCTGCCGCGGATCTTTGAAACTCCCCACTCTCGATCAGCGAATCTCCCCACTTGACCGCCGAGATGGAGTGACGCCGAGACTACTTCGCTGAGGTCGCGACCACCCCCTGACGTAGTTCGTTCGAGCGGGCCTGATGGGCGCGCATGCGGTAGCTCTCGCCGTCGATGTGGAAGACGACGCTGCGATGGAGCAATCGGTCGAGCATCGCGGCGGCGACCATCGGATCGTCGAAGATCTTGCCCCACGAGGCGATGCCGAGATTGGTCGTGAGTATCGTCGAGCTCTTCAAGTACCTCGTCGTGATCACCTGGAACAGCGCCGCAGCAGCCTCTGACGCGAGCGGCAGGTAGCCGACCTCGTCGATGACGAGCAGCCTCGGGTTCGCGAAGAACCGCATCGTCGTCGCCCACCGCCCCTCGAGCGCGGCGCGGTGGCACCTCGCCGCGAGATCCGCAGCCGTCGTGTAGTAGGTCCGGTAACCGGCATCGATCGAACACCGGGCGAGCGCGACGGCGAGCATCGTCTTTCCGACCCCCGGTGGCCCGATGAACAACACATTGGTCGCGTCCTCGAGGAACGAGAGCGTCGCGAGCTCGTTCACGAGGGAGCGGTCGATGCTCGGTTGCGCGTCGAAGTCGAAGTCCGCGAGCCGCCACGGCGAGGGCAGCGATGCGAAGCGTTCGAGGGTCGCGCGCCGACGCTGATCGGTGGCGGTGACTTCGAGGGCCAACAACCGCTCCAAGAAGGCCGAGTGGCCAAGTCCGTCACGAGCCGCACGTTCGAGCTCACCCGGCAACGCCTCAGCCGCGGCGGCAAGGCGCAGGTAGGCGAGATGGCCGCGCAGCTGCTGGTAGATCGAGGCCTCGCTCATCTCGTCGCTCCGGCGAGCTCGGCATAGTGGGAAAGATCGGGGATGTGTGCGATAAAAAACGGGAGGCCCTGTGGATAACGCTTCTCTGCGCGGCGTAGCCTTCGGGTCCGGGAGGGAGAACGCCATGTCTGAGCAGAGTCCGCAACCGGAGCCGCCATCGCCACCCCCTCCTCCGCCGCCATCGCCAACGCATCCCCCGGGCCAGGGACCGAGCGGGCCACCCCCCGACACGGGTGAGGGCTGGAGGGGGTGGTGGCCACGGAGACCACGGCGCTAGTGCATCCTCGCGTTAATGACAGTGATGTGCTTTGCTGGAGCCATGAGACTCGAGCCCTTGAAGCTCCGGCGTGGTGATCGGTCGCGCCTGGAGGCCATCACGCGGTCGGGGACGGTCGAGGCGCGCACCGCCAAGCGGGCGCGCATCGTCGTGTTGGCGGCCGACGGCTGGTCGAACCGGGACATCGCCGACACGGTCGACATGCACTACAACCAGGTGGGCATTCTTCTCGATCTTGGAGCGCAGGCTGTTGCGACGAGGCGAGTTCGCCTCGATCGACGAGCTGGTCGAGCGGGTCATCGCCTTCATCAAGGACTACAACCGACGAGCGGCGCCGTTCCGATGGACCTACGACGGCCGCCCGCTACAGGTCGCGTAAGTCACAATGACTTACGCGCGGGAGCACTAGTGCACTTCGTGCAGGATGAACAGCCACGTCACGACCTGCACGCCAAGGGCGACGCACTGAGCAAAGAAGAGAAGGGCCGCGCACCCTAGACGCCCCTCATTCCTCTGCCACGAATCCACAACGTCTCTAGCCGTCGAATCGAGTAGGTGCGCCTCGGTGATGGCGTCATCCTCCGATTCGCCAGCGAGCCATTCGTAATACCCCTTGGGTCCGATCCCATGAGAGAACCTGCGGGGCAATACGAGCAGAATCGCCAAACCCGCGGTCGTGGCAAGCGAGGCGATTTGAATCGTCCGAAGGGTGCCAGACGCGGCCGGTAGCCGACCGCCGAAGAACGCAGCGATGGTGCCCGATACCGCGAGCGATGCAAACGATTTGGAGCGGAAGCTCTCGAATCGAGCGAGCTGGTCTGCAAGTTGTTGGCGGGTTTGGTCGATGAGGAAGCGATTGGACCGCACCCTCCCGAGTACCTCAACGCCTTCAGTCATCGGTCGTCCTTCCGCCAAATTGCATCGATGTATTTTAGTCCGTGACTGATACACCCCTTTGCGACAATGGGGCCATGAAGCAACGGGTAACGATTGCCTCGCTGAGCAGGGAGATTGTCACCGAGGCCGACGCCTATCGCCACCTCGAAACTCTGCGGTGGGGCGACACGCCCGAGTGCGCGCATTGCGGCTCCACGACCGTGCGACTCATCCCTCCCGCGAACGGCATCAGCCGCAAGACGGCTAGCGGTTCGATGAGCGAGCGGCGCGTGTGGAAGTGCTCGGAGTGCCGCAAGCAATTCTCCGTCATCACCGGGACGATGATGCACGCGACGAAGGTGCCGGTTCGGACGTGGCTGCTCGTCATCTTCGACATGATCTCGGCAAAGAACGGGATCGCTGCCCGCGAGGTTGAGCGGAAGTACGGCGTTGCTCCCCGCACCGCCTGGCACATGCTCCACCGCATCCGCCAGGCCATGAGCAATCAGAAGTCGCTTATCTACTCCATGACGGGCACCATCGTGGCCGACGAGACGTACATCGGCGGCAAGCCCGCTAACCGACACGGCCACAAGCGCGGCGTCGGCGGCCAGGGTGTGTCCGACAAGACGCCCGTTCTCTCGCTCGTCAACGAGGTTACCGGCGAGGTTCGATCCAAGGTCATGGTGAGCGTGACTGGCGCCACGATCCGCAAGTTCATGGCCGAGAACGTCAACATGGCCGGTAGTCGTCTCTGGACCGACGAGGGGAGCTGGTACATCGCACTCGGGCAGGAGTTCGCCGTGCACCAGTCGGTCAACCACTCGGCTGGCCAGTACGTCCGCAACAGCGCGAGCACGAACATGGCTGAGGGGTACTTCGCCCAGTTCAAGCGGAGCCTGGACGGGACGCACCACCACGTCACCGTGAAGCACTTGCATCGCTACCTTGGCGAGTTCGACTTCCGGTACTACACCTGCAAGATGAGCGACTACGGCCGGATGCGCACGGTCATCGGCCAGATGGAGGGTCGGCTCAGCTACAAGCGAGTCACGGCAGCTTGAACGCATTAGAAATCCAGCAACGCACTAAACGACGGGGTACTTAACCGGAGTTCGGCATCTATGGGGTCTGGAGCCAAACTGGCGGTCGGTTCGTCAGCTCCCTGTGGCCAACTTATTTGGATTCCGATCTTCCGCGAATAGCTCTTTTCTGTCAGATTTCTAGCTGAGACACGTATCCATACGGTCACATGGTCTAAGACAGCTAGGCACGGGGGATCGCGGTGAGTCCCGTTCGGTGACATTGAGTAAAAAGCAAAACGACCCGGCTCCATCGTCGCAATTCCTACGACGATCTCCCGATGCTCGACCGCCGGAATCTCTTCAACGATGACATTTGGCCTATCCCACCACTCCAGATGAATATATGGATCACCCAGCGGTTGCTCGGAATCATCTACCGCTTCGATTGTCACTGCGAATTGTGCTGTGCGACCGCTGTTCTGAATTTCACACAGAATTGTGAATCGGCCATTCACCCCTAGCCTACAACGGGTCGATACGGGTGTAACTTCGATTTGCTCGGATGCCAATTTAAGAAGTTCTAGACGCTGCCGCGCCTCATCCCGCTGTTGCAGCGGCGCTCTGTCAGTTTTCCAGAGGCTAACGATGAAGAACACGAACCAGATGGCCGCGGCACCTGCAAAAACGGATGTAATCACTGCGAGCGTCGCTGGCCACTGATCAGATGCGACGTGCTTGGCAACGTTCGCAGGATGACCGAGACTCGCGAGAAGTAAACCGACGAGTCCGCCAGCGATCGCGAACGCCCCAGCGAGCAACGTGATGCCCCATCGGGACGACGCCCACCGACGGGCCTCTGCCTTGCCGCGCTGCCTTGCTGTCTCGCTGATGTTGAAACGCGGGGTCTCTGACACGCCGGAAGCCTACGAGTCGGCGTCCTCCGTGTCTTCAGACTCCGCAGACACGTCCTCTTCCCCGTCGTCCTCAGCGACCCCCATGAGTCGTCGCAGCACGTCGTCAGGGTCCGTGTCTTCGGGTAGGCTGAACCGCTCGTCCAGGTTGGGGTTGGGCTTAGGCGGCATGAGATCAGCCTAGCGATCTCGTCTGTCTCAACAAGTCTCAGCGCCTCGCCAAGCGATGTGCCTATTCTTCGCGCGTGCCCATCCGGGCGTTGGGGAGAGGGGAAATCATGGCGACATATCGGATTGTCTGTGTGCGAACCACACATCCGCATCGGCACATCGACAGCGTCGGAGTCGGCACCAGTCCGGGGGTTCCGACTCGAACCATGATCACGGCAACCGTGCGAAGCATGATCGACAGCGGCGACAGCTTCTACACGGAGAGTCCTTCTACCGGGAAGCGGGCAAGCGTTCTCAAGGACACCTGCAAGGAACCCGGCTGCACGGTCCAGACGATCCGTTCCCACTCGGACGCGGTGAAGGACAACAATCTCGATAACCTCAGCGTTTGCCCTTAGCTGTCGCGTCAAGACTGCGACCCCTCGCTTTCGAAATAGAGGGGTCGCAGCCGCGACATCGGATGCCGCTGTTTCGGTCCATCCCAGTCGCTACGCGGGTGGCACGTGAAGCCCAGCGCTATAGCAATCGCGTCCGCAATGAACGGCACGACCCGCTCCGCGTCAGCTCCGTCAAGCACGAGGCCGAAACGGTTATCAAGCGATAGATCAATCCGATTGCCGTTGCATGGAACGACCGTCAGGTATGGGACTGTCCAGCCGTCAACCACCACGCGCCAGTCACCGAACGGCCCGACGTACTCCACGTCAGCCACAGGGCTCACCCTCGGACCCGACCACCGAAGGTGGTCGGTGGGTGGCCCCGTTTTTTTGGTTACACAGCCCCGAAAGATCAACAGTGACATCGCGCCCGACCGCACCGAGCAGGCGCGCCGCTTCATGCAGCGCGGCGGCACTTGGTGGCCGATTGGCTTTGGTGTCACACGGCGACGCGCACGAGAACGCCGCGAGCACGGCGTGCTCGAGTGCCCGGTGCTGGTCGGGACTGCGCACGAGCTGACCGGCACCGCGATGCGCGAGACGGTGGGTCGCGATCACTCGGCCGCCGAGGCTGCGCAGTTCGATCGCGGCACTCGAGAGGCGGTGATGGACCTCGACGATCGTTCCCGACAGTCCCGGTGGCGTCGCGTAGCGGTTGCCCCGAAAGGCGACGGTCGCGTTGTCTCCGACGACACGGGTAACGACGAGCGTTGCGGGATAGCCGGCGACGGGAAGTGAAAGGAGCGGCTCGGCGTCGCCGAGCACGCCGACGGTGGTGCGGGTCCCCTCTCGTCGACGCTCTCGGGCGTCGCCGGTCGTCGCGAGGAACCGGTCGAGCTCGAGTTGGGCCTGCTCGGGGTCGGCCGCCCTCGTCGTTCGCCACCACCGTCCCGAGACATAGCGGACCGAGGACTCGACCGAGCCCTTGCGGTTCCCACGCCGCGGCGGACAGGGCTCGACGATCGCGCCGTAGTGCTTCGCAACCGGGGCGAAGCTCGCCTGGACCTCACGACTTCCCGGCACGATCACCGTGGCGAGCCGGTCGGTGCGCCAGATCCGCGCCGTCCCGCCAAGGCGGCGCATGACCGCGTCCATCGCCTCGATGAGATGCGGCTGGTCGAGCCGTTCGGCGAGCACGCCGCGGATCCGTCCCGAGTGCGGCAAGGTTCCCGACAGCACGTACATCGTCGATCCCCACGGGGCGCGACGGCGCTCGAACCAGTCCCATTGGATCTCCTCGCCGGCCGGGTGGTCGATCTCGATCGTGTCCCGGCCCTTCACCGCGTGGCACGGGTCACAGTGCGGACGCAGCTTCTTCGCCCGGATCTGGCGGACGAAGCTCGGGTAGCTGAGTGCGTAGCCGAGGGGGACGACCTCGTCATAGAGCGTCGTCGCCCACAAGTGCGGATCATCCCCGAGGCGGAGCGTGACGTAGTGCTCGACGAGCTCGAGCGGGTCGGGTGAGCTTCGGGCGCGCTGTCCGGGAGCCCGCGTCCCGTTCACATACGCGCGGATCGTCTTTCGGTCATGACCGAGGTGCCGGGCGATCGCGGAGATCGTCCAGCCCCGGTTGTGCAGTGCAGCTGCTTCCACGTCTTCCCCTTGTGTGAGCATGACGGGTGGACCCCTTCGGACTGGTTGGCGTAGGAACCGCCAGTCTCGAAGGGGTCCACCTCAACCCGGTGGATGGTGCTGTCCATCTCGGTGCTCGAGGGTGGGGAATTTCGTTGATCAGGGGTGAGGAAGTTCCGCGATCGGCGGCAACCCGTCATGTCTTCAACGGTCTCATGAGGTCGTTCGTCCGGCTCGGCGTCGGCGTCCTCGGCGCGCGCGAGCTCCGGGTCCGCGGCAGGCGCAGCGGCGAGTGGCGGGCGACGCCGGTCAATCTCATGGTCTACGAGGGCGAGCGCTACCTCGTCGCGCCCCGTGGGCAGACCCAGTGGGTCCGCAACCTGCGGGCCTCGGGGAACGGGGAGCTGCGCATCGGTCGTCGCGTCGAGGCGTTCTCGGCCGAGGAGCTCGCCGACGACGCCAAGCCGGCGCTGCTGCGCGCCTACCTGAAGCGCTGGAAGTTCGAGGTCGGCGTCTTCTTCTCGGGGGTCGGGCCCGACGCGCCCGACGAGGAGCTGCGCCGGATCGCGCCCGACCACCCGGTGTTCAAGCTGCGGCGCGCGAGGTGACCGGCGCGCCGGCCGGGCTCAGTGCGTCCCGACCGCCGCGCGCAGCGACTCCCGCAGCGACTTCGTCGTGGCGAGCACGGCGGTCGGCTCGTAGCCGCAGTGCGCCATGCAGTTGTCGCAGCGCGGGTCGCGGCCCCTGCCGTACTTCTCCCACTCGGTCGTCTCGATGAGCTCCTTGTACGTCTTCGCGTACCCGTCGCTCATGAGGTAGCACGGACGCTGCCACCCGAAGATCGAGTAGCTCGGGATGCCCCACGCGGTGCACTGGTAGTCCTGCTTGCCCTCGAGGAAGTCGAGGAACAGCGGCGTGTGGTTCAGCCGCCACTTCTTCCGGTGCCCGTCGGCGAACGCTTCCTTGAACAGCTCGCGGGTCTGGGTGACACCGAGGAAGTGGTCCTGGTCGGGCGCCTTCTCGTAGGCATAGGCCGGCGAGATCATCATCGCGTCGACCTTCAGGTCGTCGTTCAGGAAGTTGAGCACGTCCCGGACGGTCTTCGGCGAGTCGTTCGTGAAGAAGGTCGAGTTCGTCGTGACCCTGAAGCCGCGCTTCTTCGCCTCGCGGATCGCGTCCACGGCCTCTTGGAAGACGCCCTTGCGGTCGACCGCCTCGTCGTGGCGCTCCTCCAGCCCGTCGAGGTGGACGACGAAGGAGAAGTAGGCCGAGGGCTTGAAGCGATCCATCTTCCGCTTCAACAGCACGGCGTTCGTGCAGAGGTAGACGAAGCGCTTCCGCTTGATCAGCCCCTCCACGATCTCCTCGATCTGGGGGTGGAGCAGCGGCTCGCCGCCGGCGATCGAGACCATCGGCGCGCCGGACTCCTCGATGGCCGCGAACGCCTCGTCGGGCGTCAGGCGCTTGCGCAGGATCTCCGTCGGGTACTGGATCTTGCCGCAGCCCGGGCAGGCCAGGTTGCAGACGAAGAGCGGCTCGAGCTCGACGATCAGCGGGTACTTCTCGGTGCGAGTCAGCTTCTTGCGCATCAGGTACGCGGACATGCGCAGGTTCTGACGGATGGGGATGGACATCAGGTATCACCGACCTCCATGAGGGGGTTGTCGTTCACGGTAGCGGGGGTCCAGTGCGCGAGGGCGCGTGCGGCGCTGGCGAGCGCACAAAAGGCACGCCACGCCGCAACCGGGGTTGCGGCTGAGACGAACTCTCGACCCGGCACGTCGACGATGGCGCGCACGACGACGAACGGGTGCCGGCGCGCGAGCGGCGCGCACCACAACGACTCCATCTCGACGGCGACGGCGCCGCGGGATGCAGCCTGCGCCCTGGCCTCGTCGCCGCGCAGCACCCGCGACGAGCACACCACCGGGGCGTGCCGCACCGAGACGCCCGGCGCGGCCAGCTCCAGCAGCTTCGCCACCTCGCGGGCGTCGGGAAGCAGGAACGTGTCGTCCGAGCCGACGGCGCCGAGCGTGCTGGCGACGACAAGGTCGCCCGGCCGCAGGTCGTCGGTGAGCGCGCCGCCGAAGCCGAGGAGGGCGAGAGGCCGCCCGTTGGCCAACGTGGCCTCGAGGCTGGCGCGCGCCGCCGTCGCCGCGGCAGGGCCCATGCCGATCCGCCGGATCTCGACGCCCGGCGCACCGCGGCGGAGCGCCAGCAGCTCGATGCGCAACGGCGCGAGGAACAGCGGCTGGACGGCGGTGGCCGGCGTCATGCCGATCCCGCCCGCATCACTGGTCCGCCTTCCTGGCGCGCCGGGCCCGCCGGCCCGTGCCGGTCGCCGGGGGCGGTGGCAGGGCCCCGAGCGCCCGGCACCAGCGACCGAGCGCCGTGACGGGGAAGACCAGCCGGTAGAGGTGGTAGTTGATGTAGAAGTCCCCCGGGAAGCCGGTCCCGGTGTACCACGGCTCGTCCCAGCTCCCGTCCTCGCGCTGGGTGGCGGCGAGCCAGGCCACGCCGCGGCGCGCCGCGGGGCCGCCGGCCTCGCCGGCACCGACGAGCGCGAGCAGGGCCCAGGCCGTCTGCGAGGCCGTGGAGGCCCCCGAGGCCCGAAGCGCCGGGTCGTCGTAGGAGCGGATGTCCTCGCCCCAGCCCCCGTCCTCGTTCTGGTGCGCCTCCAGGAAGGCCACCGCCCGGCGGATCGCGGGGTCGTCGGGCGTGGCGCCGGCCGCGAGGAGGGCCGGCACCGCGGCGCCGACGCCGTAGACGTAGTTGACGCCCCAGCGCCCGTACCAGGCGCCGTCGTCCTCCTGCTCGTCCCGCAGCCAGGCCGCGCCCCGCCGCCACCGCTCGGGGTCGGCGTTCGGCTCCTGCGCGAGCATCTCGACGACGTGGGCGGTGACGTCCGCGCTCGGCGGGTCGATGACGGCGCCGAAGTCGCAGAAGGGCAGCTCGTAGAGGAGCTCTCGCGTGTTGTCGGCGTCGAACGCGCCCCACGCGCCGTTCGACGACGCCATGCCCTCGGTCCAGCGCACGGCGCGCTCGATGGCGGACTCGGCTGCCGCGGGATCGCTCGCTGCGACGCGCCGCAGGGCCAGCACGACCTCGGCGGTGTCGTCGATGTCGGGGTAGCCGTCGTTGGCGAACTCGAAGGCCCAGCCGGCCGGCGTGAGCCCGGGCCGGCGCACCGCCCAGTCGCCCGGCACGCGGATCTCCTCGCCGACCAGCCAGTCCCCGGCACGTACCATCGACCGGTGCTCGGGCGGCACGCCGGCATCCGCGAGCGCGATCGTCGCGAGCGCCGTGTCCCATACCGGCGACTGGCACGCCTCGAGCCACCGCTGGCCGTCCCGGCGGATCGTGAAGCCCTCGAGCCCTTCGAGCGCCTTGGCGAGCACCGGGTGGTCGAGGGCGTAGCCGCGCAGGTGCAGCGCCATGATCGAGTAGACCCACGGCGGCTGGATCCCGCCCCACCCGCCGTCGGCCTCCTGGCGGCGCACCACCCAGCGCTCCGCCGCGGCGAGCGCAGCGGCGCGCACCGTCGAGCGGACGACGCGGCGCCGGGCGAGGCGCTCGTAGCGGTGCAGCCACTGGTCGAGCAGCGTGAAGCGGCCCTTCCAGTCCCTGAGCGACGGCTCCGCCCGGGGCGGCCGGTCGCCGGTCCGCAGCTCCTCGATCCCGAACGGGATCGGGCGGACGGGCCGCTGGGCGGCGACGATGGTCAGCGCGACGACCGTCTGGCGGGCCCAGCACGCGAAGTCGTAGACGTTGAAGGGCATCCGCGACGGCAGGAAGATCAGCTCCGGCGGCAGCGCCGGCAGGTCGTCCCACGGCCACAGCCCGAACAGCGCCAGCCAGATCCGGGTGAACACCCGGGACCGCTCGAGCCCACCCTGCTCGACCACGAAGGCCGCCGCCTTCTCCATGTGCGCGGCCTCGGGCGCGTCGCCTGCGAGCCGCAGCGCGACGTAGGCCTCGATGGTCGTCGACAGGTCGCCCGGGCCGCCGTAGTAGTTCGCCCAGGTTCCGTCGGAGCGCTGGTTCGAGCGGATCCACGCGGCGGACGCCGCGGTGTCCTCCTCGGAGCGCACGCCGAGGAACTCCCGCAGCAGGAGGTCCTCTGCGTCCATCGTGACGTTCGTCTCGAGGTCGCCCTTCCACCAGCCCCCGGGCGTCTGCAGGCCGAGCAGGTGGTCCCGGGCGCGCGCCGAACGCGCCGGCGCCGACCGAGACCTCGGCCGGCGGCACGGCGGGCGTGACGGGGGCGGCCCGCTCGTCGGTCACGTGGTCAGAACTCCCGGTCCACCACGAAGCGCGCCACCTCGACGAGCTCCTCGCGCGCCCGCTCGGCGAGCGCCACGGCGTCGAGCGCCGCCAGCGCGGAGGTGAGCCGGCGCTCCGCCTCCTCGAGCGTCGCGGTGCGACCGCCACCCTCCTCCACCAGCCTCGCGGCGCGCGCCACCTGGGCCTCTTCCAGGTGCTCGCGCCCGAGCAGCGCGCACAGCTCCTCCGGCGCGGCCCGCCGGCGGCGAGCGCCGCAGCGACCGGGAGCGTCTTCTTGTGCTGGCGCAGGTCGCTCCAGGCCGGCTTTCCCGTCGCCGCCGGGTCACCCCAGATCCCGAGCAGGTCGTCGACGGCCTGGAACGCGAGCCCGAGCTCGACGCCGAAGCGGCTCAGCGCCGCGACGGTTTCGCCCGGCGCCCCGGCGAGGACGGCGCCGATCGAGCTCGCGCAGCCGAGCAGCGCGCCGGTCTTGCCCGCCTCCATCGCGAGGCAGCCCTCGACGTCGACGACCGGGACCGACTCGAACGCCATGTCGAGCGCCTGCCCGGCGATCATCGCCGCGGTCGCGTCGGCGACCGCGGCGGCCGCGCCCTCGCCGTTGAGGGCGCGCCCGTCGGCCCGCGGCAACCGGACCACGAGCGCCGGGTCGAGCACGACCTGCTGCGCGAGGGCGAGCAGGGCGTCGCCCACGATGACGGCGCGGCCGACGCCGAACAGGGCCCAGACCGTCGGCCGGTGCCGGCGCTCGGCGTCCTCGTCGATGACATCGTCGTGGATCAGCGAGAAGTTGTGGACGAGCTCGACCGCCACACCGCCGGGGACCCCGACGATCCCCTCCGCCGCGACCGCCTCGGCCGAGAGCACGGCGAGGGCCGGGCGCACGCCCTTGCCGCCGTCGCCGCCGGAGGGGCGGCCCTGCGCGTCCGCCCAACCGAGGTGGTACTCGGCGATCGGCCGGAGCTCGGGCGAGAGCCGGTCGACGGCGGCGCGCAGGGCCGGCGCGACGAGACTGCGCGCGCGGCTGAGCACCTCCGGGACGCTCCGTGTCGGGATCACGCCACCACCTCCTCGGGCAGTTTGCGTACAGCTCGGGGGGAACTGACGGCGCTGAGCGCACAGGACGACGCGACGACGCCGCTGCGCACCGCACCTTCCATCGTGGCAGGCCAACCCGTGTCGGTCCACGAGCCGGCCAGGTAGAGCCCGGTGAACCCCGTCGCGGGTCCGGGCCGGAGGCGGGCCGTGCCCGGCACGCCCCGGAAGGTCGCGGCGTGCTCGCGCGAGACCACGGCGTCGATCACCTTCGCCTCGCGCGCGGCCGGGAAGAGCTCCGCCAGCGCCGCCGTGTACCGGTCGATCAGCGTCTCGGGGCGCTCGCCGTGCTCGGCGTCGGCGCCGGAGACCGACACCGCCAGGCACTGGCCGTCGGTCGGGTCCATGCCGGCCGCCCCGGTCCGGTCGAACACGAACTGCACCGGCGAGTGGACCGCCGCAGCGATCTCGTGGTCGGTGACCTTGCGGTCGTAGACGACGTGCACGTCGATGATCGGCGAGCTCCCGAGACCCTTGAGCGCCTCCGGGTCGACGCGCCCGCCGCCCGGGAGCAGCTCGGCGGCCTCCTCGTGCGGGACGGCGAGGATGACGGCGTCAGCCTGGACGCGCTCGCCGTCGACGAGGACGGCCGGCGACTCCCCGACCGGCTCCGGCGAGGCCTCCACCGCCGAGACCCGGGCACGGCGGTGCACCGTGGCGCCGAGCCGCTCCAGCAGCGCCACCGCAGGGTCGACGTGGAGCCTGCTGAGCGGGACCCGCGCCCAGCCGACGTCGGCAGCGTCGGGCTCGGTGAGCAGCCCTGTCTGGAAGACCTTCGCCGCCAGGGCGAGGGAGGCCTCGGCGGCGTGCACGTTCACCGTCGGCAGGGCGATGAGGTCCCACAGCAGCTCGATGGCGTCGGAGGACTGGCCGTGGCGGGCCAGGAAGGCGCCGAAGGTCTCGGTGTCGAGCGCGGGGTCGCCGAGGCGCAGGCGGCGCAGCGCCAGGGCGGCGCGACCGATCCGCGCCCGGTCCGCGAGGCTCAGGTGGCGGTAGGCGAGCAGCGACGCCGTGAGGTGCAGCGGCGAGGGCAGCGAGCTCCGCCGGATCCAGGCCACCTCGGGCTCGGCGCCGGGGTTGCCGGAGGGGCTGAGGACGGGGATCGCGAGCCGCGCTTGGAGCGGCGCCAGCTCGGCCGTGCCGAGGCGCTCGAGGAAGCGGCGGTAGGCCGTGCAGCAGCGCAGGTAGACGTGCTGGCCGTTGTCGAACGCCAGGCCCCGGCGCTCGAACGACCAGGTCGCTCCGCCGAAGCGTGGCCGTCCCTCGAACAGGGTCACGCGCGCCCCGCCGTCGGCGCAGGCGACCGCCGCGCTGAGCCCGGCGAGGCCGCCGCCGACGACGACGACGTGGGGGGTGCCGATCTGCCTCATACGCCCGCTCCCGCCAGGCTGCGCGCCGCGACCCAGGCCTTCTCCCACGCCGGGAGGGAGACCCGGCGATCGAGGACGACGAGGGGGTCGCGCTCGATCCGGGCGAGGAGGCGGCGGTAGATCCCGGCCATCGCGGCCACGCACGCCCTCGAGCGGTGGTCGAGGAGGTCGAGGAGCTGGAGGCCTTCGGCGTAGCGCTCCTTGGCTCGCCCCGCCTCGAAGCACACCAGCTCGGCGAGCCGGTCCTGCGGCCCGCTCGCGTCCTCCTCGCAGCCGAAGCGGCGCAGGTCCTCGAGCGGCAGGTAGACGCGCCCCATCACCTGGCGGTCCTCCACGACGTCCCGCAGGATGTTGGTGATCTGCAGGGCGATCCCGAGCGTGTCGGCGAGGGCGGGAGCGATCTCCGGGCGGTCGCTGCCGAACACCCCGAGCGAGAGGCGGCCGATCGAGCCGGCGACGCAGCGGCAGTACACGGCGAGGTCGTCGAAGCTCTCGTAGCGCTGCTGCCGGCAGTCCATCTCGCAGCCGGTCACCAGCTCCCCGAGCGCCTCGAGCGGTATCGGGTAGCGGGCGAGGGCGTCCGCCAGGGCGACGAGCACCGGATCGTCCCCGGAGTGCTGCCCGGCCGCGAGCGCGTCCAGGTCCCGGCGCACCCCGGCCAGCGAGGCGAGCTTCTCGCCCGCCGGCGCGGCCCCGTCGCCGATGTCGTCGACGCGACGGGCGAACGCGTACAGCGCCGACATGGCCTGACGCTTCGCCGGGGGCAGCAGCCGGATGCCGTAGGCGAAGTTGCGCGCCTCGGACCCGGTGATCTCCTCGCAGCGGGCGTAGGCGGCCTCGACATCGACGTCGATCATCGACGACCCCCGAAGCGCCCGAGCAGGACGCCGAGGCTGTGGGCGGCGACCGAGCCATTCGCGGCCTTCGGCCGGTGCGCGAGCACGTCGAAACCGACGGCCTCGACGGCGGCGAGCTGGGCGAGGCCCCCGCCGACGAACCCTGCCACGGCGAGGCGCGCTCGGCCCGAGAGCAGGCCGACGAGCGGTGCGCCGGACCGGATCAGCCGCGCCGCCCTGCCGCACTCGAAGCTCATCAGCCGGCGGAAGGCCGGGGTCGCGGCGCCCGAGGCGATGACCGACTCGTCGACGCCGAAGCGGGACAGGTCCTCCTGCGGCAGGTAGACGCGCCCGGCCGCGAAGTCCTCGGCGACGTCCTGCCAGTGCTCGACGAGCTGCAGCCCGGTGCAGACCCGATCGGAGAGCTCGACCGCGAGCGGATCGGTACGGCCGAAGACGGCGAGCACCAGGTGCCCCACCGGGTCGGCGGAGAGCCGGCAGTACGCCTCGAGCTCCTCGTACGTCGCGTAGCGGCTGACGACCTGGTCCTGGCGGTTCGCCGCCACGAGGTCGGCGAAGGGCTGCCGCCCGATGCCGACGGCGCTGATCGTCGCGCCGAGCCGGCGGAACACCGGATGCGTGGCCTCACCCGCGAGAGCCCGGTCGAGCTCGGCCTCCACCCAGTCGAGCTGCGCGCAGCGGTCGCCCTCGGCGAGATCGCCGACGTCGTCCACGAAGCGAGCGAAGCCGTAGACCGCGAGCAGGTGCTCGCGCTCGGCCCTCGGCAGCAGGCGGGAGGCCACCGTGAAGTTCTCGGCATCGGCCTTCGCCATGACGTTCGCAGCGGCGAGCGCCGGCTCGGTGGGTGCCTCGCCGGAAGGGATGGCGCCCACCGGCTGGGCCAGAGGAGCCCGCGGGTCCGCGCCGGCCGTGCCGGTCGCTGTTCCGGGCTCCTCCCGCTCGGCCGCTCGGGTCGTCACCTGGCGAGCCTCCTGCGAGAGCCGACGGCGAACCGGCCGTTCCCGGCGCCACCGACCCGCTCGGCGGTCTCGGTGTCGGCGCGCTCCGGCGAGCCGCGGCCCGCGGTGACGGCCCGGCGGAGCCGGTGGGGCTCGCGCCCGGCCTGCTCGAGGCGCTCGAGGCCCTGGCGCACCGCCCGGGCGATGCCCTCGCCGTCGAGGCCGAGGCTCGCCAAGATGGCGTCGGGCTTGGCGTGGGGGAGGTAGGCGGTCGGCACGCCGAGGTTCGCCACGAGCGGCCCGAGCTCGCCCCGCGCCACGGCGCGCTCGTCGATCGCGCGGGCGACGAACTGGCCCGCGCCGCCGTGGACGAGGCCGTCCTCGGCGGTGACGACGAGGCGGGCGCGCGCCGCCCAGGAGACGAGGGAGGGGTCGAGGGGCCGGATCACCCGGGGGTCGATCACCGTCGCGTCGATCCCGTCTGCGGCGAGGGCCTCGGCGGCCTCGAGGCAGGCCTTCGCGCACTTGCCGATCCCGACGAGGAGGACCTCGCCCGCCCCGTCGCGAAGCACCCGGGCCCGGAGCCCCTCGCCCGCCGCACCGAGGCGCTCGGGGCCGGGGGTCTTCGGGTAGCGGATGAGGGCCGGGGCATCAAGGCCGAGGGCGGCCTCGAGCATCGGGGCGAGCTCGGCCGGCTCTGCCGGGGCGAACACGGCGAGGTCGGGGATCGACAGGCCGAGCACCATGTCGAGCAGGCCGTGGTGGCTCGGCCCGTCGTCGCCGGTGATCCCGGCGCGGTCCGCGCAGATCACGACCGGCGCACGGTGCAGGCCGACGTCGAGGTTCTCCTGGTCGAAACAGCGCGAGAGGAACGTCGAGTAGATGGCGACGACGGGCTTCAGCCCGGCGAGCGCCATCCCGCAGGCCGCGGTCATGGCGTGGCTCTCGGCGATGCCGACGTCGATCACCCGCTCGGGGGCCCGGGCCTCGAGGGCCAGCAGGCCCGTCGGGCCGGGCATCGCCGCGGTGACGGCGACGACGCGGGGGTCCTTGTGGGCCTCGGCCAGCAGGGCCTTCGAGAACGCCTCGGTGTAGCTCGCCGACAGCGAGCGCGGCCCGGGGTTCACCGCCCCGTGGTCCGACACGCTCCCCGGCGCCGCCAGGTTCGCCTGGGCCTTCAGGTCGTGCAGGCACTGGACCTCGTCGGCCTCGGCCGGGCCGTAGCCCTTGCCCTTTCGCGTGAGCACGTGGAGCACGACCGGGCCGGGGAAGCGGGCGGCCTTCTCGAGGGCGCCTTCGAGGGCGGCGACGTCGTGGCCGTCGATCGGGCCGAGGTAGCGGATGCCGAGGGCCTCGAAGAACACGTGCGGCTCGACGAGCTCACGGAGGGCCGCGACGACGCTGCGCATCGACTGGCCCGCCAGCTGCCCGACACCGGGCAGCTCGCTCAGGGCGTGGGCAACCTTGGACTTCAGCGCCCCATACGAGGGGTTCAGCCTGAGCTGGGTGAGGGACTCGGAGAGCTTGGAGACCGTCGGGGCGTAGCTGCGGCCGTTGTCGTTCAGCACGACGAGCACCCGGGCCTCGGCGTGGCCGAGGTTGTTCAGCGCCTCGTAGGCCATCCCGCCGGTGAGGGCCCCGTCGCCGACGAGGGCGACGACGCGCCGGGCGTCCTCGCCCTGGCGGGCGAAGGCCGTCGCGATGCCGTGCGCGTAGGACAGCGCCGTCGAGGCGTGGGAGTTCTCGATCCAGTCGTGCGGGGACTCCGCCCGGTTCGGGTAGCCCGACAGCCCGCCGGCCTGGCGCAGCCCGGCGAAGCCCTCCGCTCGCCCCGTCAGCAGCTTGTGGACGTAGGCCTGGTGGCCGGTGTCGAACAGCAGCACGTCGGCGGGTGAGTTGAAGACGCGATGGAGCGCGATCGTCACCTCGACCGCGCCGAGGTTCGAGCCGAGGTGGCCCCCGGTCCGGTGCACCGCTTCGACGATGAAGGCCCGGCACTCCTTCGCGAGCGCGACGCAGCCCGCCTCGTCGAGGCGCTTCACGTCGGCCGGCGAGGAGATGGCGGAAAGGAGGGGGTAGGTCGACACCTCGGACACGTCCCGCTCGATCACGCCGTCCCTCCTCGTTCACTCGTCGTCGTCAGGTAGCAGAGGGACGCCCAGGGAAGGGGCGGCCCGGGGATCCCGTCAGAGCCCCGGGAGACTCGCTCTGCTGACCGGACCATCCAGCGGCACCGCCGGGCGGCGCCTACACGAAGTGCCGATGACCAACCGGTCACACGTGCTGTTCGCACCCATCCTCCCAGACCTCACCCAGGGCGTCAACGAAGCAGGTGACGGCGCCGGACGGGGACCGGGTGGGCCGGCGCGGGGAGCCTGCACGAGCCGGGGCCGGCGCCCAAATCGCCGGGGATCAGGAAGCGCTGTCGTGAACTTGCAGCTCAGCGATGCCCGGGAGTGCCGCGGGCTCCTCGGCGGCGAGACGGACTGCCTCGACGAGCGCACGCCGCAGGACGTCGTCGACGTTCGACTCCCCGGGCACGCCGAGCTTCGCGCGGACACTGTCACGGACCTGCAATACGACCGCTCCGAGCACCCGCCCGTGCCCGGCCCGGCGCCGGGCGGCGAGCGACGCGAGGTCGAGGACGATCGCCACGTGGGGGGCGAGCACGTCGGCGAGCAGCGCGACCGCCGGGTCGAGGTCGAGCGGGCCGTCCCCCGCGTGCTCGGCGAAGGCGGCGGCCGTCCTCGTCCCGACGACCGCCGCAGCCGCGAAGAAGAGCTCCTCCTTGGACGCGTAGTGGCGGTAGAAGGAGCCCTTGGCGATCCCGGCGCTGCGGCAGACGTCGTCGATGGTCACCTCGGCGTAGCCGCCGCGTGCGAACGCGCCGAGCCCGGCCTCGAGCAGCCGCTCACCGGCCGACGGGCCGCTCACCGCCTGGGTGTGCGCGGCGAGCAGCTGGCCCCACATCTCGGGCCGGAACACGCCGCCGGGCGGCTGGCCGAGCAGATCGGGGAGGAGCTCGGGAAGGAGCCGGCCGATGGCCTCGAGGGACAGGCCCCGCCGCTCGCGCAGCAGACGCACGAGGCGCACGAGCTCGACGTGGCGCTCGTCGTAGAGGAAGCGGTTGGCAGCCACCTTCACCGGTGGGGGCAGCAGCTTCGCCGCCAGGTAGTAGCGGACGGTGGCGGCGGCAACACCGGTGCGCTCGACGAGCTCGGACATCGTGAACTGCCCGGGGAGCGGGTTGGCGGTCACGACGGAGACGCAGCGGGTGCGAACCGCGCCCCCCCGCGGGAGGGAGCCAGGGAGAAAGGTAACGTGCCCTCTGTGGGCCGGGTCGTCGTCATCACCGACTCCAGCACGTGCCTGCCTGGCGAGCTCGTCGACCGGTTCGATATCCGCGTGCTCCCGATCAGCTCGCACCTCTCCGAGGACAGCCCGGCCGAAGGGCCGGACGACGACTCCACTTGGCGCCTCCCCGAGTCCGTCGAGCAGGCTGAGCTCAGCGCGGCGAACCACCCGTTCGTCACAGAGTACCTGGCAGCCATCGAGGCGCCCGGCTCGGACGGCGCCGTGCTCGTCACGCCGGCGATCGAGTTCGCGTCGATGTTCCGCAACGCCGCGGTCGCCTCGGAGCTCGCCGGCGTGCCCGCCGTGGCGATCGACGCGGTGGACCGCGGCCGCGGGCCAGGCGCTCGTCGTGCTGGCTGGCGCCGAGGCGGCGGCCGGCGGTGCGGACCTCGCCGCGGTGGTGCGCGCCATCGAGGACGCTTCGCGCCGGGTCGAGCTGGTCGCGTCGCTGGCGACGCTCGAGCCCATCCGCAGGAGCGGCCCGGTGCCCGAGGAGGTGCTGCAGGCCTCCGAGCTCTCCGGCACGCGCAGCGTCTTCAGGATGCGCGCCGGCGCCATCGAGCCGCTCGGTGCGGCAGCCACCGCCGAGGAGACGCTGCAGACGATCCGCGACGCGTTCGTGGCGAGCGGCTCGGCGGGGGTGGAGCGCTCGACGGTCTTCCACGCCGGTGCCCCGAAGCTGGCGGCGCGGCTCGAGGAGCTGCTCGGCGGGGTCGACTTCGTGAGCGGCTTTAGCATCGCGATGCAGGTCCACACCGGCCGCGGCGTCGTGGGAGCGGCATGGGTGCCGAAGGAGCCGGCCGCGTGATCGGCGCCTTCGGCGGTCCGGCCCGCGGTACCGTCGCGGCTACGGGCGAGCGAGCCTTGCAGCCCGGGGAGCGGGAATGAACGTGCGGGGAGGCGATACCGGGACGGGAGACAGACCCGCCGCGGCGACCGGCGGCACGCCGCCGCGGGCCCGATCCCAGGCGACCGCGCCGACCGCGGTGACGCGGCTGGACACCGTCGGGTCGACGGAGGTGACGGCCGAGATCCCGGTCCTGCCGAGCGGCACGACCGAGCACCACTCCTACGGCGTCCTCCTGCCGGACGGCACGATCTGGTACCCCGGCTCGTCGCGCCGGCTGCCGGCGCCGTTCCTGCTCCGCCTCTTCGTGTGGTTCCTCTTCTTCCTCGTCGTCCTCGGCGCGGTGGGGCTGGCGGTAGAGCACTTCCACCCGACGTGGCTCTCGTTCCTCCGCAACACCAGCTCACCGGCGGCGGCCGGACCGGCGGCGCCGAGCAGCAGCAGCAGCAGCACGCTCGCCACGACCTCGGGGTTCCGGCGCGTCGCCGTGAGCGCGACGGGCGCCACCTACAGCGTGCCCGCCAGCTCCTACACGATCGAGCTCACGCTCTTCCAGGCCTGCTGGACGAAGATCAAGTCGCCGGCGAGCGCCGCCACCTACCTCATCGAGCAGACGCTGCTGCCGAGCCAGAGCCCGAAGCTCGTCAATGTCAGCGGCAGCTCGAGCGTGAGCCTTGCCGCCCAGGCCTCGAGCATCACCATCCGCTCGGGCTCGACGGTGCTCGGGAAGATCACGGCGCCGAAGGTGGCCTACACCTACACCTTCGTCACATCGGCGGGCTGAGCGCGGGGGCTGGCCGGCCCCGTGCAACCGGGACGACGCGGCCGGCGCGCTGCGGGAAAGAAGGACGAGGTGAACGACGGCCGCGCGGCGGCGCCCGCCGGGAGCGACGCCAACATCGCCCGCCAGCAGCGCTTCTGGACGCGGCGGGCCGCGTCCTGGGACCACGGCGCGGGCAACAACCCCGGGCTCGTGAAGGTCGTGGAGCGGGTGCTGGCGGAGGCCGCCCCGACGGCGGGAGCCCGCGTCGTCGACCTCGGCTGCGGCTCCGGGCAGCTCACCTTGAGGATCGCGCCGCTCGCCGGCTCGGTGCTCGCCGTCGACGTCAGCCAGGCGATGATTGACCTGCTCGACGCGAACGCCCGCCAGGCGGGCGTCGGCAACGTCGAGGGGCGCGCCGTGCCGATCGAGCACCTGGACATCCCGGCCGGCTCGGTCGACCTCGTCGTGTCGAACTACGCCCTGCACCACCTCCGGGACCCCGACAAGGCGGTGGCCGTCCGCAGCGCCGCGCGCTGGCTGCGACCCGGTGGCCGGCTGGTCATCGGCGACATGATGTTCGGCCGCGGCGGCGACTCGCGTGACCGGGAGATCATCTCCTCCAAGCTCGCCCTGATGCTCCGCAAGGGGCCGGCCGGCTGGTGGCGGATCGCCAAGAACGCCGGCCGCTACCTGCTGCGCTTCCAGGAACGGCCGGTCTCGATGGCCGCCTGGGTCGCGATGTTCGAGGGCGCCGGCCTCGTCGACGTCCAGGCCCTTCCGGTCGTCAACGAGGCGGCCGTCGTCAGGGGGACCAAGCCGGCCGGCTGAGCCGGCGCCGGTGCGCCGTCGAAGCGCCCGGGCGCGCCCGTGCCCAGCGGCCGCTCGAGGCGGCGCTCGCTACGCTGCGCACGCGCCCGCCACGTCCTCGCGGGCCCAACCAGCGGGAGGGAGTCGCCACATGCTCATCGCGACGACGAACGAGCTTCCCGGCTACGACATCGTCGAGGTGCTGGGCGAGGTCTTCGGCCTGACGGTCCGGTCGCGCAACGCGTTCTCGCAAATGGGCGCCGGCTTCAAGTCGATCATCGGCGGCGAGCTCCGCGGCATGACGAGGAACCTGGAGCAGAGCCGCCAGGAGGTCATCGAGCGCCTCGCCGACGCCGCCGCCGCAAAGGGCGGCAACGCGGTCGTGGCGATGCGCTTCGACACCTCCGAGATGGGCGGGGTGTGGACCGAGATCTGCGCCTACGGCACCGCCGTGAAGGTGGCGCCGCACCAGAGCTGATCGAGGTGGCCTGCCGGCCGTGCTCACCCGGGCTCGACGGCACGCTCCAGATCTCGGAACTGCTCGGCGGTCAGCTTGAGCGCCGCCGCGGCGCAGTTCTCCTCCAGATGCTCGACGGTGGAGGTGCCGGGGATCGGCAGCATGACCGGTGAGCGCTGCAGCAGCCACGCCAGGGCGACCTGGCTCGGCGTGGCGCCGCTCTCCTTGGCGACGAGATCGAGCGGCCCACCCGGCCGGGCCAGATCCCCTGCCGCGATCGGGAACCACGGGATGAAGCCGATGCGTTCGCGCTGCGCAATGGTCGAGGACGGCCTCGGACCGGCGGGTGGCGAGGTTGTAGAGGTTCTGGACCGTGGCGACCGGCACGATCGCGCGCGCCGCCTCGACCTCGGGAACCGACACTTCCGAGAGGCCGACCTCGGCGACCTTGCCCTCGTCGCGAAGCTCCTTCAGGAGGCCGAACTGCTCGGCGGCGGGCACCGTCGGGTCCACCCGGTGCAGCTGGAACAGGTCGAGCCGCTCGACGCCGAGCCGGCGCAGGCTCATCTCGGCCTCCTGGCGGAGGTACTCCGGGCGGCCGAGGGGGTACCACTCGTCCGGGCCCGTCCGCAGCAGGCCGGCCTTCGTCGCGATGACGAGCTCCGGCGGGTACGGGTGGAGCGCCTCGCGGATCAGCTCCTCGCTGACGTACGGCCCGTACGAGTCGGCCGTGTCGATGAAGTTCACCCCGAGCTCGACGGCGCGGCGCAGCACCCGGATCGCCTCGTCGCGGTCGGCCGGCGGGCCCCAGATGCCCGGCCCGGTGATGCGCATCGCGCCGTAGCCGAGCCGGTGCACCACCCGTTCGCCAATGGAGAAGACCCCGCTCTGCGAGACGGGCTTGCCCACGACCTGCTCGCTCATGACGGTTCCTCCGTAGCTCTCCCGCGCCTCCCGGCGAGGCGCTCACCCGCTGCGACCGCCGCTCGCGAGGTCGCCGCAGGATGCCGGACGCGGTCCACCCTACGGCCGCGCGCCAGCGCTCCGCGCGTGCCCGTGACCTCAGCGCTCGGGCCGCAGCGCCCGGTAGCGGCCCAGCTGGTGGACGAGGGGGAGCCGGTCCTCCCCGATCGTCACCTGCTCGATCACACCGCGGACGAGCTGCTGGTAGCCGACGCGCTCGACGCCCTCCAACCGGCACGAGGCGACCGAGCGCGCGCCGGCGAGGCGGGGGCCCCACTCGCTCCACGCGAGGTCGAGCCCCTCGAACGGGTCGCCCGGATAGGCGCCGGCGAACCGCCCGGCGAGACGCTCGTCGGCCTCCTCGAGCACGTGCACGACGAAGGCTCCGGTGTGCCGCACGGCCTCGAGCAGGTCGGTGTGGGTCCCGACGAGACCGAGGACGCGGGCCGGCTCGCCTTCGGCGACGAGCAGCGACGAGACCGTGAGACCGGCCGGGTCGTCGGAGCCGCCCGCCGTCCACACCGTCACCGGGTGGGCGAGATGGCCCCTCAGCCGGCGTGCTACGTCACGCGCCTCCGGCGGCGCGACGAAGGGGTCCTCGAAGCGGAGCGTGAAGCGTTGGTCGTCGGTCACGCCCGCGAGGCTACGGCGCCCCGAAACTCGCTCCGCCCCTCCGGCCCCGGGCGCCCTGCATCATCGCAGGCGGCGGAATCGCCGCGATCGTCGCCAGGACTGTTGACCATCCAGGAGCGCGACGGTAGCGTCGCCGCCACGGCCCGGAGGGCCGGCGACCGGGTCGTCCGCGGCCCGGTCGGGACCCAGTCGAACAGGGGGGATGCGCCCGTGAGCACAGAGAGCGTGACGGCCGCGGCCGTCGAGCGGATCCTCGGGGTGCGGGGCAGCCGAGTGCTCGTCACCGGTGCGGCGAGCGGGATCGGCCTCGCCATCGCCGAGGCGATGGTCGAGTGTGGCGCCCGGGTCGTCGCAGCCGACCGCGACCGTGAGGGCCTGGAGATCGTCGCGAAGCGCTTCGCCGAACTGCCGGGCGAGGTGCGCGTCGTGACGACGGACGTGACCGAGCCCGAGCAGGTGCAGGCCGCCGTCGCCGAGGCCGTCGACAACTGGGGTGGGCTGGACGCCGCGTTCGCCAACGCGGGCATCTCGCTGGCGCCGGGCCTCCGCGAGAACGGCGGGCAGCTGGCGGGGACGGACCCGGATCGGTGGCGGCGTGTCCTCGCCGTCAACCTGGAAGGCGTCTTCTCGACGATCCAGGCCGCGTCGGTCCCGATGAAGGCGCAGCAGTCGGGGCGGATCGTGGCGACGGCCTCGACGGCGGGCCTGCGCGCCGACCCGCTCGTCGGCTACTCCTACGCGGCGAGCAAGGCCGCGGTGATCAACATCGTCCGCCAGGCCGCCCTGGAGCTCGCCCCGCACGGCATCCGCGTCAACGCCATCGCCCCGGGGCCGTTCCACACGAACATCGGCTCGGCGGTCGGCGCCGAGGGCTGGAAGCCGATCGACGACTCGGTCTGGGCCCGCACCGTCCCCCTCGGGCGGATGGGCGACACGAGCGAGCTGAAAGGCGTGGCCCTGCTCCTCGCGTCCCGGGCGTCGAGCTTCATCACCGGCGCGGTCATCCCCGTCGATGGCGGCACCCTGATCGCCTACCCGGGCTGAGGAGCGGGCCGGCGGTGCCGATCACGATGCGGGCCGTCCTCACCCGTGAGCCGGGGCGGATGGAAGCGGTGGAGCTGCCCGCACCGGTGCTCGACCGCGACTCCGCGGTGCTGCTCCGGCCGGAGGCCGTCGGGCTGTGCGGCTCGGACGTCCACCTCTTCCACGGCGACCTCGGGGCCAAGCCCTCAGGCGGCAGCCTCTACCCGAGGATCCAAGGGCACGAGCTCTCCTGCATCGTCGAGGCGTTCGCCGGCGCCGGTGAGGGGCTCGACGTCGGTGAGCGCGTCGCCGTCATGCCCGTGTTCGCCTGCGGCGAGTGCTACCCGTGCACGACGGGACGCCCGAACGTCTGCAGCCGGCTGCAGGTGCTCGGCGTGCACGTCGACGGCGGCCTCGCCGACCGCCTTGTCGTGCCGCGCAGCCACGTGTTCCCCACGGGTGACCTGGCCGCGGAGCTGACCGCGTTCGTAGAGCCGGTCTCGGTCGCGGTGCACGCCGTGCGCCGCGGCAGGGTCGCCCCCGGCGAGCACGTCGTCGTCTACGGCGCCGGGCCGATCGGCCAGGCCGTCTGCCTCGCTGCGAAGGCGGCCGGGGCGATCGTCGCCGTGGTCGAGCCGCTCGCCAACCGGCGCACGATCGGGCCGGCTGCCGTCGCCGACCTGGTGGTCGACCCCTTCTCCTCGCCGACGGCGGAGCTCCTGTCGGAGTGGTCCGAAGGATCGGGCCCCGAGGTGGTGCTCGACACCACCGCGGTGCCGGGGGCGTTCCGCCAGGCGCTTGACGTGGTGACCCACGGTGGGCGGGTCGTGGTCGTCGGGCTCACCGACCGGGAGGTCAGCTTCCCCTACGGGCTGCCCGCCCACAAGGAGCTCGACATCCTCGGCACGAGCTGCTGCGACCGCGACGACTTCGCCGCGGCGATCCGTCTCGTCTCCGGTGCGAGGGACACGCTCGGACCCCTCATCACCCAGCAGTTCCCGCTCGAGCGGACGGCCGAGGCCCTCGCGTTCGTCGCGGAGCACCCTGAGCAGTCGATGAAGGTCCTCGTCCGCGTCGGGGCCACAGACACCCCCTGACGGGCAGGGAACGGGGAACGAGGATCCGGTCGAGCTGGAGAGCGCCGTCAGCCCTAGGCGCGCGTCACCTGGAACTCGCCACAGGTGGCGCACTCCCAGGACGACGACGTGCTGCTGATCGGAACGACGTCGCACGAGCAGCCGAGGTCGAGGTTCGCGGCGGTCGAGAAACTCGAGCGGGCTCATCAGGTCACCGCACATGGGGCATTCCACACAATCATGCTAACACCGCGCCCTCGTGCCACACGTCGCGGCCGCGCTCCCGGGCGGCCGTGAGGCGCACCTGGAACGCGGTGGATTCCCTGCTCACCGGGTAGGGTCCTCAGGAGAAGCGTGTACTCACCGGAGGAGCCCACATGATGACAATTCGGTCCTCGCTGCGTCGCTTCGTTCTGGTCGCTTCGGCGCTCGCGCTCGTCGCCGGCGCGGCCTCCGCCACCGCTGCCGGAGCCGCTGCACGGCCCCACGGATCGGGCGGGTCCGATTCGACGAAGGCGACCCAGATCAACGTCAAGAGCTCGGACCTGCCGAAGTCGGCGAAGTGGTCGAGCTCGCAGGCGCCTCCCTCGGCAGTGCCGCTCGGCAAGACGGCCGTGAGCTGCATGAAGAAGGCAGGCGCCAAGGTCAGCGCCGACCCGTTCGGCACGGTGGGCAAGCCGGGGGGCGACGCCACCGCCGACGTCACCTCGAAGGTGTTCGGCCTCAAGGGCTCGATCACGGGACTGCCGAGCGTGAACTCTGAGGTCGTCTTCCTCTCGTCCGCCAAGCAGGTGCTCGCCGACCTGTCGGCGTTCGCCAACCCGAAGGTGCAGTCGTGCCTGAAGACACTGATGGCGGCGGTGACCGCCGCGCAGTCCGGCGGCAAGGTGAAGGCAAGCGTCGCCGTGCAGCCGCTGCCCCACCTCGGCAACGGCAGTGGCGGCGTGCACCTCCGTTTCACGCTGACCGGCGGCAACATCCCCGGGAAGCTCTACGAGGACATCTACTACTACGCCGAGGGCCGCGCCGAGATCGCGCTGACGTTCGTGAACCTCACGCAGCCCTTCTCCTCGTCCTGGGCCAACTCCGTCGCGAAGGACGTCATGGCGCGCGCGACCAAGATCGCCGGCTGACCGGGCCGGCCCGGCGTGGCGAGGACACCGGCGTGCTCAGGACGCCGGGCCCCACACCTTGCGGGCCAGGCGGCCCACGAGACCGAGCTTCGCCTCCTCGTCCGCTACGCTCAGCGGATTGCCCGCCGCCACGGAGGCGAAGCCGCACTGGGCGCTGAGCGCCAGCTCGGCCAGCGGCTTCACGGAGGCGGCCTCCCTGACCCTGCGCTCGACGTCGTGCTCCTCCTCCAGCGCAGGCGACTTCGTCGTGAGGAGCCCCAGCACCACGACGGTGCCCTCGCGCACGTCGCGCAGCGGGCCGAAGTCCCCGGCGCGGTCGGTGTCGTACTCGAGCAGGAGGGTGTCGAACTCGAGGCGGGGGAAGAGCGAAGGGGAGATCACGCCGTAGCCACCGCTCGAGTGCCACAGGCCCCCCGGACCGTTGCCGCGGCAGATGTGCAGGGCGCCGGTGACTCCCGGGAGACCCGCGACGAGCGAGTTGTCGAGGGCCGCGTCGAACTCGAGTTCCGCGTCGAGGTCATGGCCCTGCGCGGCCATGCGCTCCCGGTTCTCGCGGTCGCAGAGGGAGCCGTAGTTCGGCGCGTCGAGCTGGATGTAGTCGCAGCCGAGTGCGACCAGGCGCTCCACGATCTGGCGCTGGGCGTCGCGGACATCCTCGAGGTACCGCTCGCAGCTGTCGTAGGCATGCGTGGAGTACTGGTCGCTCCAGTAGCGCCGGTGGTAGCTCGGCGCCGCGAGGCAGAACTTCGTGCGGGTCCTCGCGTGGGCGGCGAGGAACGCGTAGTCGTCCTCCAGGCTCGTCCGCCCGTCGACCCGGACCGGCCCGACGACCGTCGGGAACCGCGGCACCCCCGCGCCGCTCACCGCTCCGGCTGCGTCGTGCCAGACGAGTCCTGGCCCGGTCTCGCGGACCTCGAAGCCGGTGAGCACCTCGGGCATCTGCGCCCAGGCGCCCCGGCGGAGCTCACCGTCGGTCATCACGTCGAGGCCGGCGCGCCCTTGCAGGTCGATCGCCCGCAGCACGGCCTCGTCCTCGAGCGTTCGCAGCTCCTCGGGCGCGATCGTCCCATCCGCCGCCTCCCGGCGCGCCTCCAGCAGCGCGGAGGGCCTGAGCAAGCTTCCGACGTTCTCCACGCGTGCGACCGGTGACATCTCCGTTCCCCTCCCGTGCTGACCCGTTGCGACCGCGCCCCGAAGGCCCACCACGACCTGGGCGCCAGCGCACCCGCCGGGCCGAGCAGCCCAGGGGCCGGTGCAGGGCCCGATCAGCATGGCACGTGCCGAATGGCCGCGCGACGCCTTCCGGTCTGCACAATCGCCGGCCAGGTGCCACCTTCGGTCAGGCCTTCGCGGGCGCGGCGGGCGTACCGGCGAACGCGCTTCGGCGGCGGTTCGCGTCGTACGGGGGCGGGGGGCGCGGCGCTCCACCTACGCTCTGCCTGATGGTTCCCGCTGCCCGATCTGCGTACCGGCACGCGGGCGGCCGGTAGCTCGACGTCCCGCCCCACGGCCAGGCCGGTGACGAGCTTCGCCGGGCCCACCGCCGGGCGAGCGGTCCGACAGCACGACCACGACACCACGACTGACCGAAGACGGAGAAGGAGCGCCCCATGTCCTCGATCCCCGAGTCGCACCGCGACCTGCTCGACGCCGAGGTCGCCACACTCGCGACCATCGGCCCGGACGGCCGCCCGCAGCTGTCGGAGGTGTGGTTCCTCGCCGAGGGCGAGGCCGTCCGCATCTCGCTCAACACCTCGCGCCAGAAGACGAAGAACCTCCTGCGCAACCCGGCATGCAACCTGTTCATCCTCGATCTCGCGCAGCCCTACCGCTACCTCGAGCTCCGTGGGGACGCGCTGGTCGAGCCGGACGACGACTACGCCTTCGCCGACCGGGTCGGCTCGAAGTACCAGGCGGACCTGCGCGCGCACGACCGGCCCGGCGAGTCGAGAGTCGTCGTGACGATGCAGCCCGTGCGGGTCAACGCCGTGAACATCGCGCGGCTGACCGGACGCCGCGATAGGCCTTCCTACCCCGCCAGGGCGGCGAGGTGCGCCTTGAGGCCGATGCCATAGGCGGTCGGCGTGCCGGACCAGCTGGAGACGAGGCTCGGGAACCCGCTGCAGCTCGTGCCGGCGTCCCAGGCCCAGCCGAGGTACGAGATGCCGTGGGCGTCCGCCCAGGACATGTAGCGGTCGATGTAGCCGTCGGCGCAGTCGTTCTCCCCGAGCTCTCCCGTGACAATCGGGACGTGGCGCGCGACGCGCAGGACGTTCGCGTTCCAGCACGCCGCGGTGACGCAGCCACCGAAGTTGTAGGAGTGGACGCTCGCGACGAGCTGGTGTAACGGGTCACGCGGCTCGTAGCGGAGCCAGCCCGCCAGCGAGCCCGCCCACTCGAGCCCCCCCACCATCAGCGGCTGGGTCGCGCCGGCCGAGCGGACGGCGTCGACGAGGCTCTGCATGCCCGCCGTCCGCCAGCCCGCGCCCGTCACGCAGCCGTGGAGCCAGCACGGCCACGAGATGTCGTGCGGCTCGTTGTACAGGTCGAACACCAACCCGTGGTCGGCTCTGAAGTAGGCCGCCACGGACCGCCAGAACGTGGGCGAGTGGTCGGCGTCGGCCATCACCTGCTGACCGGTGGACCGCTCGCGACCGGGCGCGTTCCAGTGCAGGTCGAGCACGACGACGAGGCCGATGGACTGGATGGTCCGCACGTAGCGGGCGACCGAGCGCCGGTAGGCCGCACCTGAGTAACGCGCCGGGACGCCGTTGATGCCGAGCCAGCAGTCCTCGTTCAGCGGCACCCGAACGGCGTCGATGTGCCAGCTCGCCATGGCGCGGACCGACGCCGCCGAGGACGGCCCGTACAGGTTGCCGAGCCCCTGGACGCAGGCGAACTCCGTCCCGGACCGGTCGACGCCGAGGAGCCGGATCACGTGGCCGGCGGCGTCGACCAGGTGGTTCCCGGACACCGCGACGTACGGGAGCGCGGCGGGCGCCCGCGGAGCGCTCCGCCCCGCCGCCGCGGGCGCCGCGCCGCGACCGACTGCGGCTCCTTGGCGCGCCTCGGCTCGACTGCGCAACGAGGCGGCGCTGGCATCGGCGAGGCGGACGCCAGCCATCGGCGCGGCCGCGAGGGCCACCACGACGACGGCGAGGGTGAGCCGCAGGGAACGGTCAATCATGTCGGGCTCCCCGGATCGCCGATGACGTCGAGCCTACCGAGGCGCGCCCGGCGGGATTGTCGCGCGCCTACCCGGGAACCAGCAGCGATCGCAGGACCGCGGAGCCGGCAGTCAGCTCCGCCCAGGAGCAGTTCTCGACCGTGAGCGTGGCGAGCGCGCAGGTCGGGAACTTCTCGCGCAACCGGTCCAGCTCGTCCGGGTCGCCGTCGCCGCAGAGCTCGAGCACCAGATCCTGCAGCCCGGGGTTGTGGCCGACGAGCAGCACCGCCGTCTCGCTGTCGGGTAGGCGGTGCAGCCGGATCAGCAGCTCCTCGACGCCCGCGGCGTAGAGGTCGTCCTCCAGGCACACCTGGACCCCCGCTGCGAGGGCGGGCGCAAGCGCCTCGAGCGTCTCCCGGGCGCGGGTCGCCGTCGAGCAAAGCACGACTTTCGGCGAGATCCCAAGGCGCTCCATGCGTCCAGCCAGGGCGCGCGCGGCTCGCCGACCCCGGGGGGCGAGCGGTCGCTCGTGGTCGGCGAGCTCAAGCTGGTTCCAGGTCGACTTCGCATGCCGAAGGACGTACAGCGTCCGAACGCTGGGCTCGCCACCTCCCATATGCCGAACCTAGCGTGCCGCACGGGGCTCATGAGGGTACTGCCGTGCCCGAGTTCTCCGAAAACCGTTGCAGGTGATCTTGGGCAGCGCCAGGGGAGGGAAGGAAAGGCGGCACTCTGCTTCTCGCCACCGACCCACTCGTCCTCGGGCGAACCGTGGCAATTGTGTGACATCGGTCGGGGCGCCGCGCCGATACTGCTGATCGGGCTGGGAAAGTACCCATGAGTTACGCGGCGTCTGCAGACGGTGCAACTGAGCTCGGCCGTCGGTGGTCGCCGCGCCGAACGGGCCGCACGGCGGCAATCAGCGCGATCTCATGCAGTCACAACGAGCGCAGAACGTCCGCCCGTCGTGTGTAGGCGCTCCTGACCTCGTTGCGCCGCAATTCCCAGCCTCTCAGCGCTGCGATCGCCAAGCTCGCAACATGGCGATCGCTCGTCCCAGGCGACCAAAGGTCGGCGCAGGTACGCGTTGGTCCGTGACCAAATAGTCCATGCGTTCGAGTGCATACGTCCACAGCCGGAGGAGGACCACAGCGCCGAAGGCGAGGGCGATCCCGAGGGCGAGGTCGTGGTTGAAGACGCCCCACTGCACCGCCGTCACGACGAGTGCCGCGCCGATGAACCAGAAGAGGGCCCGGGCGTCTCCCCGTTGCCGACGGAGCCGGCGGAGGTCACGCCGGCTGAGCAATGGCGGCTCGTCGGGCACGGGCGAAACGCTACCGGCAAGAGGTTGGCGGGAGGGGCCGGACTCGTGCCCTTCGTTCCACTGCGCTCTCGAGCGCCGAAGGCCGAAAGGACTCGGTGCCGGTTGTCGCGCGAGCCCGTCGCACGCCAGGGAGCGAGACCTGACATCGCCGCAACCGGCCGGCAGAGCCGGGCGGGGGTGTGACGAGGCTAGGAACGCAGTGCAGGGCGGCTTCGGACGGGCTGAACCGCGGAGCGAGGAGCTCCCAGCGGCTCACCATTGCGGCCATCCGGCCGGGAGCCCTCCCGGCGGCGGATTGCTCGGGATCCCTCCCGGAGCTCCGAGGGACACGAGCAGCTGCGAGAAGTTGTAGCCGAAGGCCGTCGAGTTCGACCCGTTGAACTGGCCGTCGGCGGCCGCCATGGTGTCTCCGAGGCCACCGTCCGCCCACCCGGTCTCGATGCCGGTCGGCCCATCGTACAGCTGGCCGATGACCGTGTTCGGCGTCACGTTCTCGCCGATCTGCACCGTGGGGTTGATGTCCTCGGCGGCATAGACGACGAGGCCGGCCGTGGGCCCGTCGGTGAGCCGATAGGTGATGTAGGTGCCGCCCGGCCAGCCGCCGTTCACGGTGCTGAGCACCACCCCGTCACCGACGGCGTAGATGGGGCCGAAGCCGTTGTAGTCGACGCCCTGGTCGATCCGCTCGGGCGAGAGGCCGCCGATCGATCTCAACGGGTTGGCGTAGCCGCCAGGCGCAGGCTGTGGCGCGGGAGCCGGAGCAGCCGCGGTGCTGGGCTGCGGCGGCGTCGAGGCGAGCGCTTGTTCGGATGCTTGCTCCTGGGCCGCCTGGCGCCGCTCGTTGGCGGCGGTCACCAGGGCCAGGAGGTTGGCGCTCACGTGGCCGAGCGTCGCCTCGTCGGCCGCGGTCGCGGCCTGGGCCGCCTGGCGTGCCACCGTGAGTTGGCGGAGCGTGGCCGCGGTCTCGGCCTGCTCGGTGCGCAAGGCGATCTGGGTCACCGTCGTGCGGTGCTGGTCCACCTGCAAGGTGGTCATCGCGGTGTCCAGGCTCCCGCCCGCTACGCCCAAGTAGACCTCGCGCTCGGGCAGCGTCGTGGCGTTGGCGGAGCCGGTGAATGTTGTCGAGCTGCCGGACATAGCGTTGATGTACGCGTCGATCGCCACGCGGCGTAGCCGGACCGCCGCTTTGGCCTGCGCACGGTGGTCGTTCCCAAGAGCGGCGCGGTCCCGGACGATGTGACGCTGGATCATGACCATCCGGCCTTCGGCCTGGTCGTAACGGGTGACGAGGGCCTGAGCCAGCGCGCCCTCCCTCGCGATGCGCTGCTCGAGCTGACTGATCGTCGACTTGTCCGAGCTGGCGCCCGCGGCCGCCGCACTAGGAGACGCCGACACCAGCGCGACTGTCGGTCCGACCGCGCTCAGCGTCAGGGTCAACACGCCAACGAGTCGGCGCGCATGTAGCCCACGGCGCGAGATGCTGAACCTGAACCCGCCATTTCTGATGGGGCCACATCGTTCGGCCGCGCGCCTGCCAGCAGTCGGACCGTGGTCCGGAGGAAGCACGGTTGAGCAGACTAATCAATTTCCCGCCTCCGCCACCAGAGGAACATCTCGCAGACCGGGAACTGGCTGCCAGGCGGCGCTATCGCGGCGAGCGGCTGACCCCGCCGCGGCGAGACGGCGGTGCTGGCCCGCGCCACCGAACAGTGATCCCGCGCGAGATGGCCACCTGCGAGGAGGGTGGCCTGAACCCTGATCTGGCACCTCCGCCAGGCGTGACGCTCGGCCATCGCCGAGCGGGAGATGGCTCGTCGGTAGCACCCTGAGCGACACAAGGGAGACAGAGGGCGTCGAACACACAACCAAGGAAGAGGAGCGCAGGAGCATGATTTGTGCGCACGGATCGATCTCAGTTGATCCCGGACAGCGATCTGGACACCGTGTCTGGCGCGTTCGAACGCGGAAAGCACATCATCAGAGGCGGCGACGGTTGCCACTCGGTGACGCTATTTGAGTGCCTGGAGGAGCCGGGTCGGCTCGTTCTCCTCGTTGAATGGGAGAGCGTCGAGCATCACCGTCGCTTCGCGGAGTCACCGGCACTCGCCGAGTGGCGGTCAATCATGGGACCGTTCTTCACCGCCCCACCCGAAACGATCTACCTGCGGAAGATCGGCTCCGCCTAGACAATCCACGGCCCTGAATGGGTCCGCACAGTCGAAGCAGGTGGGGTGTGCCAGTCGCGGGGGCCAGCGCGCTTCGTAGCTCTGATCTGGCGGGGCTAGCTGGAATCGAACCAGCGACTTCAGCATTATCAGTGCCTTGCAGGGGGTCTTTGCCATCAGCCCACTCAGCCAGGTAGTGCCTTTTACCCGGTCGTTACAACCCCCTGGGGGACTAGATCTTGGTCGGGCCCTACGGTCGTTGGTGTGGTGGTCATCTGATACACCTCCCCTCCTGCCTGCCGCGCGATTATACGCGCGACTGCCGGTTGAACTGCAGCTTTGTAATTCGACACAATGAACGGGGTGCCTCGCACCGTTGCTCAGCTCGTCGATGCCTCGGTCGACGTGCGCTACGTGGCTCGCTTGAACGAACTGGCTCGAGACGCCGTGGCGACTCGGCTCGCGGAGTTTGTCGAGGACGGCATTTCGCTGCGCGAGATTGCGCGTCGCTCGCGGGTCTCCATCGGTGCAGTGCGAAAAATTGCCTCGCGGGGCACGGCGGACGTGACCGTCGGAACGGTGATCGCCCTCGCCGTCGGCCTGGGTCTCGGGACAGTCGAGGCCGTCCTCGGTGAGCTCGGTACGACTCGACTCGCGGCCCTAGCAAGCGGTGAGGAGCGCCAGGTGCCGCGCGCTGAGTCGCGCGGAGAGGCGCCGCCTCTCATCTAGCCAGTGTGCGCCGGCGAAGTCAGCTCAAGCCACCATGGTCCGCGCACGTCCGGGAGCGCGCCCAAGGGATGTGGTACAGCAGCTTCTGGTGATCGTCGCAGCTGCCGGCATGAGACCCGCGGTGGCGCTGTTGCGCCACGCCGTCGATCTGGGTGCGCTGGGCGGAGTGAACAGGTGGGGCGCTTCGCGCACGTTGCGCGCACAACTGGGCGCTGCTGACCGAGGCAACCGAGTATCGGAGCGCCCTGGGCTGGACATTTGCGGTGGGGCTAGCTGGAATCGAACCAGCGACCTCAGCATTATCAGTGCTGCGCTCTAACCGACTGAGCTATAGCCCCGGCGAGACGTTCAAGCTATACCACCGGCACTGGCGCCTTCGCCTCCCGTCGGATCCTGAACGCCCGGCAGGCGCGACCTAGCGTGCCCGGACGTCTCCGGTCAGTCCTCCTCGGTGCTGGTGAGCAGCGCGACGGCGGCGACGCTCTGGCCCTCGTCCAGGTTCATCACCCGCACGCCGGTGGCGTCTCGGCCCTGGGCGGTGATCTCGCGCACGGGGATGCGGATCACGACACCGCCCGTGGCCACGACGATGAGCTCGTCCTCGAGGCTCGCCATCAGCGCCGCCACGACGTAGCCGCGCCGCTGGGTGAGCCGGATGCCCCGCACGCCCTGACCGCCCCGGCCCTGGACGCTGAAGTGCTCCAACTTGGTGCGCTTGCCGTAACCGGCGTCGGTGACGATCACCAGGTCGGCGTCGTCCCGGCCGACGTCGCAGGAGACGACCTTGTCTCCCGGGCGCAGCCGCATGCCGCGGACACCTGCGGCGCTCCGCCCCATCGGCCTGACGTCGCCCTCCGAGAAGCGGATCGTCATGCCATTGCGGCTGACCATGAAGATGTCGTCCGAGCCGCCCGTCGCGAGCACACGGACCAGCTCGTCGCCCTCGTGCAGGTTGATGGCGATGAAGCCCTCCCGGCGCGACTTGTCGTACTCGCTGAACGGCGTCTTCTTCACCTGGCCCGAACGGGTCGCGAAGAGCAGGTACCGGTCGGGGTCGAACTCGCGCGTGCTCGACGATCGCCTGGATCCGCTCGTTCGGCTCGAGTGAGATGAGGTTGACGATCGGCGTCCCCCGTGCCGTCCGCTCCTTCAGGGGGATCTCGTGGGCCCGGAGGCGGTAGACCTTGCCCCGGTTCGAAAAGAGCAGGATGTACGCGAGCGCGGTCGTGTGGACGACCTCGTCGACGAGGTCCTCCTCCTTGAGGCGCGCCCCCTGGACGCCGCGGCCGCCGCGGGACTGCGTGCGGAAGGCGTCCGCCGCCACGGCCTTGATGTAGCCGGCCCGGGTCAGCGTGACGACGATCGCCTCGTCCTCAATGAGGTCCTCGTCGCCGAGGTCGCCCGGGTCGTGGACGATCCGAGTCCGGCGCTCGTTGGCGAACTTCTCGCGCACCTCGGCGAGCTCGTCCGAGATCACGGCCCGAAGGCGCGCGGGGTCACCGAGGATCGCCTCGAGCTCGGCGATCGTCGTGCGCAGCTGCGCCATCTCCTCCTCCAGCTCGGAGCGACCGAGCCGGGTGAGCCGCCCGAGGGTCATGTCGAGGATGTGCGTCGCCTGCTCCTCGCTGAACTAGAACGGCTCCGCCATGAGGGCCGTCTTCGCGGCCGGCCGGTCGTCCGAGGCGCGGATCGTCGCGATGACCTGGTCGATCATGTCGATCGCCCTCAGCAGACCTTCGACGATGTGCGCCCTGGCCTGCGCCTTGCGCAGCCGGAACTCGGTACGCCGCGTGACGACCTCGACCTGGTGGGCGACGTACGCGGCGAGCGCCTGGACCAGGTTCAGCAGGCGGGGCACGCCGTCGACGAGCGCGAGCATGTGCACGCCGAAGCTCGTCTGCAGCGGGGTGTGCTTGTAGAGGTTGTTGAGCACGACGTTGGCGTTTGCGTCGCGCTTCAAGGTGATGACGAGTCGCGTGTCACGCCCCGCCGAGTAGTCCTGCGCGTCGGAGACGCCGGAGACATCGCCGCGCTCGGCGGCTTCGGCGATCTGCTTCACGATCGTCTCGACGGAGGTCTGGTACGGGATCTCTGTGACGACGATCTGGGCGCCGCCCCCTCGCGTCTCCTCGATCTCGGCGACCGCGCGCAGCTGGACCGAGCCGCGTCCGGTGCGGTACATGTCGAGGATCCCCGAGCGGCCGAGGATCAGCGCCGATGTCGGGAAGTCCGGACCCTTCACGAACTGCATCAGGTCGTCCGGGCTGGCGTCCGGGTTGTCGATCAGATGCCGGGTGGCGTCGATCACCTCGCCGAGGTTGTGCGGCGGGATGTTGGTGGCCATGCCGACCGCGATGCCCTGCCAGCCGTTGACGAGCAGGTTCGGGAATCGCGCCGGCAGGACGACCGGCTCCTCGTCCGCTCCGGAGTAGTTCGGGACGAAGTCGACGGTCTCCTCGTCGATCCCCTCGAGGAGGCTGAGGGCGATCGGAGCGAGGCGGCTCTCCGTGTAGCGCATGGCCGCCGGCCCGTCGTTCGGGCTCGGCGAGCCGAACTTGCCGTGCCCGTCGATCAACGGATACCGGAGGCTGAAGTCCTGCACCATCCGGGCGAGGGCGTCGTAGATCGCCGTGTCGCCATGGGGATGGAAGCGGGCCATGACGTCGCCGACGACCGTCGCGCACTTCACGTGCGGGCGGTCCGGACGCCGGCCCGTGTCCCACATGCTGTAGAGGATCCGCCGGTGGACCGGCTTCAGGCCGTCCCGGACGTCGGGGAGGGCCCGCGCCACGATGACGGACATGGCGTACTCCAAGAAGGAGCGCTCCATCTCCTCCTGGATCTCGATCGGCTCGACGGCGCCGCCGAGCGCCTCGTCCCCCCCGTCGCCCGGCGGCGTCACGTCAGGTGCCATATGGTGGCATGCCTCCCATGCTTGTCTTCGGTGTTCAGTTCAGGATCGTGTGACAGCACGATCACCTGCCGGGCTCCCGCTGCCACGCCCGCGGTCGGGGCGCGGCCGGCCTTGGCGTCCGGCCGCCTCAGATGTCGAGGAAACGGACGTCCTTCGCGTTCGACTGGATGAACCGCTGGCGCATCTCGACGTCGTCGCCCATCAGGATGGAGCAGGCCTCGTCGGCCAGCGCGGCCTCCTCCATGTTGACCTGCAGCAACGAGCGCAGTGACGAGTCCATGGTGGTGTCACGCAGCTCGTCCCAGTCCATCTCACCGAGGCCCTTCAATCGCTGGAACTCGTGCTTGTGGTTCGGGTTCTCGGCGAGGAAGCGGACGCGCGCGGCGTCGTCCTTCAGGTAGACCTTCCGGTTCCCGACGAGCGTCGAGTACAGCGGGGGCTGGGCGACGTAGACGAGACCCGCCTCGATGAGCGGCTTCATCTGCCGTAGGAACATAGTGAGCAAGAGCGTCCGGATGTGGGAGCCGTCGACGTCGGCGTCGGCGAGGATGATGACCTTGTGGTAGCGGACCTTCTCCACGTCGAAGTCGTCCCCGATTCCCGCGCCGATCGCCAGGATGAGCGCCTGGATCTCGGCGTTCTTCAGCATCTTGTCCACACGGGCCTTCTCGACGTTGAGGATCTTCCCCCGGATCGGCAGGATCGCCTGGGTCCGTGGGTCGCGGCCGCGCTTGGCCGACCCGGCCGCCGAGTTGCCCTCGACGATGAAGATCTCCGAGTCCCTCGGGTTACGCGACGAGCAGTCGACGAGCTTGCCGGGCAGCCCGGCCCCGTCGAGCGCGGACTTGCGTCGGGTCAGATCCCGGGCGTGGCGGGCCGCGACCCGGGCACGCTGCGCGAGGAGCGCCTTCTGCACGACCTGGTTGGCCTCGCGCGGGTTCTCCTCCAGCCATTCGGCGAGCTTCTGGTTCGTGGCGCGTTCGACGAGCGAGCGCATCGACACGTTGCCGAGCTTCGCCTTCGTCTGACCCTCGAACTGTGGGTCGCGAAGCCGCACGGAGATGATCGCGGTCAGTCCCTCCCGGATGTCCTCGCCGAGCAGGTTGGCGTCCTCATCCTTCAGGAGGTTGCGCCCCTTCGCGTAGCGGTTGACCACGTTGGTCAGCGCCTTCTTGAACCCCTCCTCGTGCATGCCACCTTCGGTGGTGGCGATGCCGTTCGCAAAGGAGTGGATGCCCTCGTAGTAGCCGGTGTTCCACTGGAGGGCGACCTCGACCTCCTGGTCGCTCTCGGACTGCTCGAAGTAGGCGACCTTGCGGAACAGCGCCTCCTTCGACGCGTTCAGGTGCCTCACGAAGTCGACGATGCCGCCGGTGTAGCGGAAGGTCTCCTCGAGCTCGTGACCGGGCCGCTCGTCGTGGAAGCGGATCTCGAGCCCGCGGTTCAAGAAGGCCATCATCTGGAGGCGCTCGAGCACCGTCTGCGCGCGGAACTCCGTCTCCTCGAAGACGGTCGCATCCGGCCAGAACGTCACCGTCGTTCCGGTGCGCCCGCGTGGGGAGCTCCCGACGACCGTGAGCGGCCCCGTCGGCTGGCCCCCCTTCTCGAAGCTCATCCGGTGGCGTTTGCCGCCACGGTCGATCTCCAGGTCGAGGCGGGCGGAGAGCGCGTTCACGACCGAGACGCCGACGCCGTGCAGCCCCCCGGAGACCTTATAGCCCGAGCCGCCGAACTTGCCACCGGCATGCAGCACGGTCAGCACGATCTCCGCGGCGGTCTTCGAGGGGTCGCTCGGATGCGGGTCGACCGGGATGCCCCGGCCGTTGTCCGTCACCCGCACGCCGCCTTCGGCGAGCAGCGTCACGTCGATCTGGGTGCAGAAGCCCTGCATCGCCTCATCGATGGAGTTGTCCACAACCTCCCAGATGAGATGGTGGAGGCCGCTCGAACCCGTCGAGCCGATGAACATGCCCGGACGCATCCGCACCGGCTCGAGACCCTCGAGCACGGTGATGTCGCCGGCCTCGTACGATGCCGGGGGCGGGGCTGGCGGTGTCGCTTCTTGCTGCATCTCTGTGTCTTCGGAATCCCTCGTCATGGGCGCTTCGGGGTCGCGGGATTCCGGCTCGTCGGGATCCTTCACCACGGGCGCGCCTCCTCGGCTGCGGCGGACATGTGCGGCCGGCGCGACCGAGACGGGCGGTTGTCGAGCCGGCGAGGCAACGCCCCCAGTCTACCGCCAGGTCACGACAGAACGGTGATCTCGAGCCGCTCGGCGACGCCCTCGCCGAGCCGTTCGGCCAGGCCGGAGAGGATCTCCTCGGCGAGGAAGGCGAGCTCCGTGCCCCACGCGGGATGGTCCACGGAGACGAGCAGCCGTCCCTCCCGAAGCGCTCTCGGCGTGACGTGCGCGGCGACCTCAGCCCCGACGACCTCCGCCCAGCAGCCGCTGATCGCGGCGAACAGGCGAGCCTGGCCATAGCCCTGGCTCGTCAGGTACTCCTCCAACGAGCTGCCGAGCGTTCGCTCGAGCGGGGGGGTCGGTCGCAACGGGCGGCGGGAGCCGGGGCGCGGCGGGAGGTCCCCGCTCACCCGCTGAGCGTCCCGTGGTCGAGCCGCAGCGTCCTCGCGGGGTGCGCGCCGGTTGGCAGGGGCCCGGCGGTCGTGAGGATCGCCTGGCCGGCGGGGAGCTCGCTGAGCAATGCCTCGGTGGTCGCCGGGTCGAGCTCGGAGAACGCGTCGTCGAGGAGCAGCACGGGTCGAGATCGTGCATGGGCCGTGACGACCTCGTGAGCAGCCAGGCGCAGGGCGAGTGTGGCGCTGCGCTGGCGGCCCTGGGACAGCCTCGTCCTGGCGTCGAGGCCTCCGACGGACACGCCGAGCTCGTCGCGGTGCGGGCCTGCCGTGGTGACCCCCCGGCGGAGGTCCTCGTCGCGGGACTTCACGAGCGCGACGGCCAGGTCGTCGGCGAAGGAGCGGCGGTACTCCAGCGTCAGCGGGTCGCCGAGGCGGGTCAGGCGACCGAATGCCGAGGCCGCGACCGGGCTGAGCTCGTCGACGAGCGCCTCGCCGCGCCGCGACGAGCTCGGCGCCGGCGGTGACGAGCTGCGCGTCCCAGACGTCGAGCGTCGCCGTGACGTCGGCGCTCGCCCTGCCGCCCGCCTGGCGCAGCAGCGAGTTGCGTTGCCGAAGGACGCGCTCGACGGCCTGGCGGGCCGGGGCGAGCGCCGGGCGGGCGGAGACGAGAACGTCGTCGAGGAAGTCCCGCCGCTCCTGCGGTCCGCCCTTCACGAGCATCAGATCGTCGGGGGTGAACACCGTCACCCGGAGGGTCTCCAGGAGATCCTGGGAGCGCCCGACGCGCTGGCGGTTGCAGAAGACCTGGTCTCGGCGGGCCGGGGCGATCTCGATCTCCACAAGCGAGCGCCGGCCGGCCTCTTCGACCTCGATCCGGACGATCGCCCGGCCACAGCCGGTCCTGACCAGCGCCTCGCGCGGGCTCCCGCGGAACGAGCGGAGCGTCGAGGCGTAGCCGATCGCCTCGAGCAGGCTCGTCTTGCCCGCTCCGTTCTCGCCGGTGACGACCGTGAGCGCCCCGGCCGGTGGGTCGAACTCGGCGTCGGCGAGGTTCCGGAAGTCGCGAACCTCCAGGTGGACGACGTTGGTCAGGAGACTCTCACCGGCATGAGCAGGTAGCAGTAGTCGCTCTCGCCCTCGCCCCGCACCGTGGCCGGCTTCGAGGAGTCGATCACCTCCAAGAAGATGGTGTCGGAGCGCACGGCCTCGATCCCGTCGAGCAGGTAGTTGGGGTTGAACGCCACCACAAGCTCCTCGCCGGAGAACCGGCCGTCCACGCGCTCGACGGCACGGCCGCTCTCTGCGGTGAGCACCGTGAGCTCCGCGCCCTCGGGGTTGAACGTGACCCGGACCGGGGTCGTCGCGTCCTTGGCGTCGCGCACCATCAGGCGCACCCGGCGGACGGCCGCGGCGAGCTCCTCGCGCCCGACCGTCAGCGCGTACGGGTACGAGGGCGGCAACAGCCGCTCGTAGTCGGGAAAGGGTCCTTTCAGCAGCCGGGTCGTCAAGCGCACGGCACCGAGATCGAACACGGCGTCGAGCTCGGTGTGGCGGAACACCAAGGTGTCCTCCTCACCCTCACCCTCGCCGCCGCCGACCAGGCGCTGGATCTCCGCCAGCGCGCGGGCCGGGACGAGCACCTGCGACCCGGGGTCGAGCGCGCTGATCCCCTCGAGGTCACGAAAGGCTAGGCGGTAGGAGTCCGTCGCGACGAGCCGCAGGCCGGTCTCGGTCGCGACCATCAGGACTCCTGTCAGCTGCGGAGCCCGCGTGTCATCGGTGAGCGCCGCCCGGACGACCTGGCGGAGCCCCTCCGCGAAGCGCACGGCGGGGAGTGCGATGCCCTCGCTCTCGGGCGGGGCGAGGCGGGTGATCTCGGCCCCGACGGGGACGCGCACGACGAACTCGGCGCGGCCCGAGGTGATGCGTACCTCCTCGTCGTCGCCGACCAGGGTCACGACACCGGGCTCGAGCGCCCGGACGATGTCCACGACCAGGCGCGACGGCACGAGCACGACGCCATCAGACTCGCCGACGACGTTCAAGCGCACCTCGATGACGAGATCGGCATCAGAGCCGGTGACTTCGAGGTCGTTCCCGCGGAGCGCAAGCTGGATGCTCGGCGAACCCGTCCCACCTGTGCCGCGGGGACCCGATGCGCGGCCGGCAGTCACGAGTGCTTCGAGCAGACCGTCCCGTTCCGTACGGAGCTTCACTGTTCGTGCACTCCCTTCTTCTCATTGGATGCTGATGAAAGCGGTAGTAGCAGTAGGTGCTGTGGATTGTGGACGACGGCGTTCCGGCCCAGCTCAGACTGGTCGACAGATGCCGGAGGTCGTCCACAGTGGTGCACAGGCCGCGGGCGGGCACCACCGGCGTGCTGTGGATGCCCCACCGGTCGTCCACCGGTCGTGACGGGCGGTCCACAGCGACGTCCACGGAGCCGTCCACTGCCCATACCGAGGCGCCGGGCGGTCGCGCGAGCAGCGGTCACTCGCCATTGCGGACCCGGACGAGGAGCTCGGTGACCTGCTCGTAGACCTGGCGACGCTCCTTCATCAAGGCGGCGATCTTCTCGACGGCATGGATCACCGTCGTGTGGTCCCGCCCGCCGAACTCGCGGGCGATCGCCGGGTACGAAAAGTCGGTGAGCTCCCGGAAGACGTACATGCTGATCTGGCGCGCCATGACGAGCGGCCGCCGTCGGCTTGGGCCGCAGAGCTCTTCGACCGCGAAGCCGAAGTGGTCCGCGGTGGTCGTCAGGATCTGCTGGGCGGTGATGCGCCGCGGCTGACGGCCGGCGACGAGGTCGGCGAGCACGGTCTCGGCAAGCTCGCGTGTGAGCGGCTGACGGGTGAGGCTGGCGTACGCGGTGACCCTGATCAAGGCACCTTCGAGCTCACGGATGTTGTCCTTGATGTTCGACGCGATGAACTCGAGGACGTCGTCGTCGACGACCGAGCGCTCGTGCTCGGCTTTGGTGCGGAGGATGGCGATGCGCGTCTCCAGCTCGGGGGGCTGGATGTCGGCGATGAGGCCCGATAGGAATCGGCTGCGCAGCCGGCTCTCGAGAGTGGCGATCGAGCCTGGGGGGCGGTCGGAGGTGAGCACGACCTGCTTCGAGGCTTCGTGGAGGGAGTTGAACGTGTGGAAGAACTCCTCCTGGAGGGACTCTTTGCCCTCCAGGAACTGGATGTCATCGATGAGCAGCACGTCACACTCCCGGTAGCGTCGCTTGAAGGCCCCGGTGGTGTTGTTCCGGATCGCCTCCACGAACTCGTTCATGAAGGTCTCGGTCGAGACGTAGCGCACGTGGAGCCGGGCGAAGTTCTCGGTGACGTAGTTCCGGATCGCCTGGAGGAGGTGGGTCTTGCCGAGGCCGACGGCGCCGATGATGAACAGCGGGTTGTAGGCGCGAGCCGGCGACTCGGCGACGGAGAGCGCTGCGGCGTGGGCGAAGCGGTTCGACGGGCCGATGACGAAGTCGTCGAAGGTGTGCCGGCTGCTCGGCCCTTCCACAGCGCTGCCGAAGCCGTCGGGAACGCCGATCCGCGCCTGGCCTGTGGAGATCGGAGCGCTCGGAGCATCGCCGTTCCCGGCCGCCTCGCCGAGGACCGCCTCGACGTCCTCGCCCGGCGCGAGCTCGGTCGTCACGTCGAGGCGGAGTGGCAGGTCGGTCCCGGCGGCTTCTGCCACGGCGTCACGCATCATGCCGGCGAAGCGGCTCTCCAGACGCTCCTTTACCAGGGAGTTTGGAACGCCGAGGACGAGTGTGCCGTTGACCACGGCGATGGGCGAGATGCCCGCGAACCACGTTCTCCACGTCGCGTCGGAAACCTGGGAACGGATCGCCGCTGCGCAGCTGTCCCACAGTTGCTGAGCGTCGATCAACAGTCCGAGCCCTCCGGTCAGGAAGTTCTCCACAGGAGGGTCCACATCTGTGGACTGCGGGAGGATCCTTGGAGGTCCGCATCCTACAGCGCGCTCTGTACGGCCGCCCAGGGCCCACAGGCCACCCCCGGCGCGATCGAGCGGCAGGCCGCGCTACCATCTGGGGTCTTTCTTAAAGGGGCAGGATGAAGCGGACGTTCCAGCCGAACAACAGGAAGCGCGCCAAGCGGCACGGCTTCCGCCATCGCATGTCGACCCGAGCTGGCAGAGCGATCCTGAAGGCGCGCCGCCGGCGCGGTCGGGTGCGCTTGTCGGCTTGAGCGGCCGGTTGGGCACCGTCCAGGGCCGGAGGACGTTCCAGCAGCTCGCACGGAGCGACCGCCGCGCCTCGAGTGGTCCCGTGGCGGTACGATTCTTGCCGAAGGAGGACGCGCCAGGTGAGGTGCTCGTCGCGTACTCCGTCAGTCGGAAGGTCGGCGGTGCCGTCGTCCGGAACCGGTGCCGTCGTCGCCTCCGTGCGATCGCGGCAGGCATGGCGGACGAGCTCGCCAGCGGCGCCTACCTCATCGGTGTCGGTCCCGGCGTCCGCGGCCTAGCCTTCGATGAGCTGAAAGAACGGGTGAGCGACACGATGCGACGAGCGAGCGGAGCGACGAGATGAGCGTCCTCGAGGCTGCCAGCCGCCGGGCACTGCTCTGGGGCATCCGGTCCTACCAGGCCGCCCGAGCCGGGCGGCCTTCTCCCTGCCGATTCGTACCCTCGTGCTCGCAGTATGCGGCGGAGGCCATCGCCACCCACGGGGCCCTGCGCGGGAGCTGGCTCATGCTCCGCCGTATCTCCCGCTGCCATCCGCTCGGCGGACGCGGCTACGACCCCGTACCGAGCTGAGAGGCCCCTCCCGTGCTGCTCGCGTCATCTCTAGGAAAGATCGTTCACCCGCTCTTCATCGCGTTCGCCTGGCTGCTGGCCCTCTTCTACAGCTGGATCCCGAACTACGCCGTGGCGATCATGCTGCTCACGCTCACGGTGATGATCGTCGTCTTCCCGATCACCCGCAAGGGCACGCGGTCGATGATGAAGATGCAGATCCTCGCCCCGGAGATGAAGAAGCTTCAGGCGCGCTACAAGGCGCCGCCCGGCGCGACCGCCGTCGAGCGCACGGAAATGCGCCAGAAGCTCAACGAAGAGATGATGGCGCTGTACAAGGAGAACGGCGTCAGCCCGACCGGCGGCTGTGTGCCGATGTTCCTCCAGTTCCCGGCGTTCATCATCCTCTACGACACCATCCGGGGCCTGACCCACCAGGTGACGAAGGGCGTCGCCGGCGCCTCACCGACCCATCCGAGGCTCCAGCCGCTGTACATCAACCACAACACCCGCATGTACCACGACATCGTGGCGCAGAACGCAGGCCAGCTTCAGCCCCACCTCGACGCGTTCGGGCTGAACCTCGCCGACTCGGTGCGCACGAGCGGCCTCTCCTTCGCCGCGAGGATCCCGTTGCTGGTGATGATCCTCGTCGCGATCGCCCTGCAGTACGTGCAGATGAAGCAGCTCAGCGGCCGTAACCCCGCTGCGGCGCAGGCGAACCCGCAGATGCAGCAGATGCAGAAGATCATGCCGCTGATCTTCGCGGTGATCTACATCAGCATCCCCGCCGGCGTGAATGTCTACTTCATCATCTCCAGCCTCTTCCGCATCGGCCAACAGGAGTTCATGTACAAGCGCGACCCGCAGATCCTCGCTTCGATGGAGCACCTGCGCACTCGTACGAAGCAGGACCCGAAGGTCGTCGAGGCCAAGCTCGCGATCGAACGCGAGCGGCGGCCGAAGGGTGTGCTCGGTCGCCTGCTCCCCGCGCCGGCGTTCCAGGGCGACGGCGACGTGAGCGGTGGCTCCACCAAGGCAGCGCGCCCCGCCGGCGGCAACGGGGCGCCCGGACGTGCGGCCGGCGGGGGCGGTGGAGCAGCGAAGCCGGGCCAAGCCAGGCGAAGCCCGCAGCGCTCGGGCAGCCAACGCTCCGGTACGCCGGGCGCCCGCAACGGCCGCTCGTCGTCGAACGGGGCACAGAACGGATCGGCACCGGCGCCGAAGGCGCAGCCGCGCGCCCAGGGCAAGCGGCGGCGGAGGCCTCGGTAACGGTGGAGTGGGTTGAGACAACCGGCCGGACGGTCGCCGACGCGTTGGAATCGGCGCTCGACCAGCTCGGAGTGGACGAGCAGGACGCCGAGGTGCACGTGCTGGTCGAGCCCCGCGCCGGGGTGTTCGGGATCGGCCGGACCGACGCCCGTATCCGCGCCCGGGTGCGGCCTTCTGCACCCCGCCCGAAGCGGCCGCAGCGAGGGCGCCGCAGCCGCGAACAGCGATCGGGCGGGCAAGGACGTGAGGACAGCCGGGAGCCGCGCGGAACCGGCCAGGATCGTGAGCGACGCGCCGGGCAGCCGGCGAGGAACCGCTCCCGCGTCTCCGGGGCGAAGCGGACAGGACCGTCTCCAGGCGGCGAAGCTGAGCAGCCTGCCATTGCCGCCGCCGTCGAGGGGGCGGGGGGCGAGCGGTTGGACGGGTCAGGCGCGGGCGGGCCGGCCGCGGCGCAAGGGGCCAATCGGCGCCGGCGCGGTGGACGCCGAGGACGCGGCGGCCGTGAGGGGGCGCCGACAGGCGCACCGAGGAACGAGGAGGACGAGATGAGCATCGAGCAGCAGGCTGAGCTTGTAGGTGCGTTCGTCCGTGGCGTCGTCGAGCGCTTCGGCTACGAGGCCACGACCGACGTGCGCGTCGAGGACGAGCACATCATCGTGGAGGTGACCGGCGAGGACCTCGGTCTCCTCATCGGGCCACGAGGTTCGACGCTCGACTCGCTCCAGGAGCTCACGCGCACCGTGGTCCAGCGCCGCGGCGACGAGCACGGTGCCCGGGTCGTCGTGGACGTCGGCGGCTTCCGGGCGAAGCGCGCGGCAGCGCTCGAGAGCTTCGTCCGTCGCCTCGCCGCCGAGGTGCTCGAGAGCGGCGTCCCGGAGGCGCTCGAGCCGATGTCGCCCGCCGACCGCAAGATCGTCCACGACACCGTGAACGACATCCCTGGTGTCGAGACCACCTCCGAAGGTGTCGAGCCGAGCCGGTACGTCGTGATCCGGCCGTCGGCGGGGACGGCTTCCGCCGGTCCCGCTGAGGCGGTTGCGGCGGAGGCCGGGGCGCCCGACGCCTGACCCGACCGCGCGGCCCGGTGGCGAGCGACATCTGGCCGCGCGGGCCGGGTATGCGTCTTCCCGAGCCGCACACCCGAGACGCGGCGATCGCTGTCGTGCGGGCTGAGACCTCGTCCTGGCAGCGGCCGGCCAGCTCGCGATGACGGGCGGCGGCGATCTCCACGGTGGCGACGAGCGGCTCCTCGCCCTCTTTGCCCAGGCCCAGGAGATCGGCGCGATCGGACCTGCGCCGGTCGAGGAGCATGTGGCGCACGCCGCCGCGTTCGTCGAGGCTGCAGCAGGGCTCATCCCCGAAGACGGCACCGTGCTGGACCTCGGCACCGGTGGCGGGCTTCCCGGCCTCGTTGTCGCACAGCGGATGACCAGGGCAACGGTGACCCTGCTCGATGGGCGGACCCAACGGGCGCAGCTGCTCTCACGTTTCGTCGACGAGCTCGGTTGGGCGCACCGCGTGCGGGTGGTCGCCGCACGTGCCGAGGAGGCCGGGCGCGACGTGCACTTCCGAGGGCAGTTCGATCTCGTCGTCGCCCGGGGCTTTGGGCGACCAGGCGTGACGGCAGAGTGCGCCGCGCCCTTCCTGCGCCCGGGCGGCTGGCTGGTCGTCTCGGAGCCGCCGGCCGACGGCTCGGGGGACGCCGAAAGGTGGCCGGCGGCCGGATGCCTGCTGGTGGGTCTCGCGCCGAGGCGGACGCTGGCGTTGCCGTGGTCGTTCGCGCTGTTGGAGCAGGTGACTCCTTGTCCGGAACGCTACCCGCGCCGTGTCGGGATCCCAGGGAAACGGCCCCTGTTCTGACACCGAGCCAGGTCCGCGCCCGTCGCTTGACCGTGAATTGGCCCTCTCGCCGCAGGGTGGTCCGAGAGTATGCTGCTCGGGTCGCCGGCAAGGACGTGCAGCACGAGCTGCGGGTCATGTGGCGAGCCGTGCCGAGGGGCGCCGAGGACGATGTTTCACGTGAAACAGTCGCGGCTCTGCGGGCGTGTGCATCGGCGAAGCGGAGGGAGCGCGGAGATGGCGAGGCGGCAGCGCGTTGACGCCCACTAACGAGGGCGCGGGGGACGTCCACATCAGCCCGAGGCCGGAGCTCAGCGAGCCGGCCGCCCGCGGTGTCGTCCGCGGTGGAACGCGCCTCCTGCCCAGGACTTTTGCCGTCGCCAACCAGAAAGGCGGCGTCGGAAAGACGACGACCACGGTCAACCTGGGTGCCTCGCTCGCCGAGCTGGGCTATCGGGTGCTGATCATCGACCTGGACCCGCAGGGGAATGCGACCACCGGCCTCGGCATCGAGGCCCGTAACTTCGACACGTCGATCTACGACGTGCTCCTCCACGACGTGCCCCTGGAAGATTGCATCGAGCCGACGCACCTGAAGAACCTGTTCCTGGCGCCGGCGACGATCGATCTCGCCGGCGCGGAGATCGAGCTTGTCCCCGCGTTCAGTCGGGAGCTGCGGCTGCGCAAGGCGATCGAGCTGGTGCGGGACGACTTCGAGTACGTGCTGATCGACTGCCCGCCGTCGCTCGGCCTCATCACGGTCAACGGCCTCGCCGCGGCGACAGAGGTCCTGGTGCCGATCCAGTGCGAGTACTACGCCCTGGAAGGTCTCGGCCAGCTGCTCCGGAACGTCGAACTGGTCCGGGGGCAGCTGAACCCGGAACTGGAGGTCACGACGATTGTCCTCACCATGTACGACGCCCGGACCAAGCTCGCCGACCAGGTGGTCAACGAGGTGCGGACCCACTTCGGCGACGCCGTCTGCAGGACGGTCGTGCCCCGCTCGGTGCGCATCTCCGAGGCACCGTCGTTCGGCGAGCCAGTGACCGTTCACGACCCGACGTCTCGCGGGGCCATCGCCTACCGCGAGCTGGCCAAGGAGGTGGCGGGTGGCGCGGCGTAGCGGCCTCGGACGCGGCCTCGGGGCGCTCATCCCGACGGAGATCGTCCACGCGGCGCACTCCCCCCTGCGAGAGGTTCCGATCTCGAGCATCAGGCCGAACCAGTACCAGCCGCGCAAGCAGTTCGACGAGGAGGCCCTCTCCTCGCTCGTCGACTCGATCAAGGCGGTGGGGCTCCTCCAGCCGGTGCTCGTCCGAGAGGTCGACGACGGTCAGTACGAGCTCATCGCCGGCGAACGGCGCTGGCGTGCGGCCCGGCGCGTCGGCATGCAGACGATCCCGGCGCTCGTCCAGGTAGCGAGCGACGTCTCCAGCCTCGAGCAGGCCCTGGTCGAGAACCTCCACCGTGAGGACCTGAACGCGCTCGACGAGGCGGCCGCCTACCAGCAGCTGATCGAGGACTTCAACCTCACCCACGACGACGTCGCGAAGCGCGTCGGGCGCAGTCGGGTGGCCGTGACCAACGCGTTGCGCCTTTTCCAGCTGCCGCCGGCGGTCCAGCGGCTCGTCCGAGACCAGAAGCTCACCGCCGGGCACGCCCGCGCCCTGCTCGGGACGCCGGACCGGGAGCTGCAGGAGCAACTCGCCGCGGAGGCGGTCCAGGGTGGCCTGTCGGTACGCGCGCTGGAGGAGCTCGTCCGGGTCGGGACGAACGGCGCGCCCGAGCCCGAGGCAGGAGCCGCGACTGCCGCGGGAACCGTCGCAGACGCAGCGACCGACGCTCCTGCCGGCGCCGCGCCACGGCCACCGGGGCTCCGCCCACCGGGCGTTCTCGAGCTGGAGGAGCTGCTGGCGACCCATCTCAACACCCGGGTCAAGGTGGAGATGCGCGCCAAGCGCGGTCGGGTGCTCGTGGAGTTCGCCACGCTGGAAGATCTGGAGCGCATCTATCGCGTGATGATCGGCGAGCACCCCTACTGAGCGGATCCTGGCCGGGACCGGATCTCGACCTGAAGGTGAGCGTGAGGATGCGGGCCGTGGCCGCCGGGGCACCTCGCGCCGGGGAAGGTTGCTCGCACGCGCCACGGCAATAGTGCCCTTCAACAGGGAGAACATGGCGCCATGACCCGATCGAGCTCCGGCGCCTGGCCGGCGGGCGGTGTGCCGGGCTAACCCGAAGGTGAACGTTGATCCACAACCTCATGCACAGGTTGTGGACGACGCTTCATTTCCGGCTGGCGTCGATCCAGCTGGCCAGGCATATGACGATGACGTGGGCGAGCGCCGCGGTGCGCTGGACGACCAGCGCGGGCGACCCGAGCTGGACGTCGATCGCCGGCATCTGGGTCTCGCGCAGGATCGGTAGCGACATGCCGCGGACCCCGCCGTCGTCGAGGCCGAGCGCGCCCGGCAGCTGCGCCTGGATGAGCTCGGCGAGGTTGCGGCTCGCCACCGACTCGTAGCGGAAGCCGCTGTAGAAGGCGGTCGAGCAGGTCGAGTCGCCGGGCTCGAGGCGGAGGCTGACGACGCAGTCGACCTCCGCCGCGTTCGCCTCCGCCGCCTGGTGTGACGGGTCAGGGTGGTGGAAGGCGAGCGCCGTGGCACCCGTATCGCCGAGGGCCCGGCAGACCGCGGCCGCTGCGGCGGCGAAGCCTCCGCCCTCGGTAACGGCGATGCGGCGGCCCTGGAGGCTGCCGGAACCCTCCCCGGCGAGCCGCAGGCGCTCGCGAAGCGGCGTGACCAGGTCGGCGTCGCCCTCGCGCCGGGTGACCCGGAGGAGCTCGGCGAGCGTGCGCGAGCCGCAGAGCCCGTCGGGCGTGAGCGCCACGTTGCGCTGGAACTCGGTGACGACCGTGCGGGTCTGGTCCCCGAAGATGCCGTCGATCCGGCCGGGGTCGAATCCGAGGGTGCTGAGACGGCGCTGCAGCTCGGCGACGTCGTCGCCACGCATCATCGGCTCGCGCCGGTACAGGGGCCGGTCGCCGAGGCGGTAGCCGGCCTCGACCAGCGCGGACCAGGTGTGGCGGTCGCAGAGGCCATTGGCCGGCAGGCCGCGGCGAGCCTGGAGCTCGCCGACGGCGCGCGCCGTGTGCTCGCCGTACTCGCCGGGGGCGTCATCGGATACCAACTGGAGCGCGGCGAGCCGCTGCTGGAGGTCGAGCACGGCGTCGCCCGTGTCTCCCGGCCCGAGCGGCAGCACCGCTCCATCGGCCGGGTGGGTCGTGTCGCGCATCTGGATCATGCTAGGGGCGCCGCCCCGCATCCTCGCCACGCCCGTGACCCTGGCGCCCTCCGCCGTGAAGCGCCGACGACCACTCCCCGGCACGGCACCCCCGTCGCCGCGACCCGCCCCGGCGGAGCCGGCGTACGAGCGCTTAGGCGTACGAGCGCTTACAGGTGCTGGTCGATCTCGGCAAGGAGCGCAGACTTCGAACGGGCCCCGACCAAGCGCAGGGCCGGCGCACCGTTCTTGAAGAGGATCAGCGTCGGGATGCTCATGACCTCGAAGCGCTGCGCCGTCTTCATGTTGTCGTCGACGTTGACCTTCGCGATCTTGAGGCTGCCCTGCTTCTCCGAGGCGATCTCGTCGAGGATCGGCGCGATCATCTTGCACGGGCCGCACCATTCCGCCCAGAAGTCGACCAGGACGGCGGAGTCCGCCAGGCCCACCTGCTCGTCGAACGTGTCGTCCGTCACCTTGATCGTCGTGTCGCCCACCGGAGGCTCCTCCTTCGTGCCGCCCCCTCGGGCGGACGTCCTTCTCGCACCCTGGCGAGAACCTTCACCTGTCAAACACCCGTCCGGGTCGCGCCATTCCGGCACCGGGACGGAGGTGCCCGCCGGTCGAGCCGTGGTCCGGGGCGCCGGCGTGGCGCACCAGCTCGCTCATACCTCGCCCAGCGACTCCAGGTAGCGCTCGACGTCGAGGGCAGCCATGCAGCCCGATCCGGCCGCCGTCATCGCCTGACGGTAGACGTGGTCCTGGACGTCGCCGCAGGCGAAGACGCCCGGGACGTTCGTGTGCGTGCCGTCCCGCGTGACGAGGTAGCCGTTCTCGTCCATGTCGAGCTGGCCCGCGAACAGCTGGGTGTTCGGGGCGTGTCCGATGGCGACGAAGCAGCCGTCGAGCGCGACCTCGCTGGTCGCGCCGGTGATCACGTCGCTGACCCGGACGCCCGCGAGCTTGTCCTCGCCGAGCACATCGGTGACCACCGAGTCCCAGAGGAAGGAGATCTTCGGATTCGACATCGCCCGGTCCTGCATGATCTTCGAGGCGCGCAGCTCCTTGCGGCGGTGGATGACGAGCACGGACGAGGCGAACCTCGAGAGGAAGATCGCCTCCTCGAGCGCGGAGTCGCCGCCACCGACCACGGCGATCGGCTGGCCACGGAAGAAGAAGCCGTCGCAGGTCGCGCAGGTCGAGACACCGTGTCCGAGCAGGCGCGCCTCTCCCGGCACCCCGAGCATCAAGGACCGGGCCCCGGTCGCCACGATGAGCGAGGTCGTCGTGTAGGTCGGCTCCGTCGCGTCCGGGTCGCCCGTCCAGACGGCGATGGGTGACCTGGTCAGGTCGACGCGGGTCGCCTTCTCGGTCCTGATCTCGGCGCCGAAGCGGGCCGCCTGGGCGCGGAAGGACGTCATCAGCTCGGGCCCCATCACCCCGTCGACGAAGCCCGGGTAGTTCTCGACCTCGGTCGTCAGCATCAGCTGGCCGCCCGGCTGGTCGCTCGTTGACGAGGGCTCACCCTCGAGGACGAGCGGGTGCAGGTCGGCCCGGGCCGTGTAGATCGCAGCGGTGAGACCCGCCGGGCCGGACCCGAGGATGATGACCTCGCGCTCGACCCCGCTCGCGTCGCTCCCGGGCCGCCCTGGGATCTCAGGTGCCGACATCGCTCCTCCTCGCACGCGCGCGCTCCGCCGCAAAAAGAACGCCCCCGCCGCGGCGAAGATTCCCCCGAGCAGGAGGTAGCTGGCCCAGACGCGCCCGGCGAAGACGAGGTCGGTGAGCAGGCGGACGATGCCCACGGCCGTCACCACGACGAGGACGGTGGCGAGAGCGCCGGTGACGAGCCCGACGAGCAGCACGCGCAGGGCGAAGATGATCGGGCGCACCGACCGGTCGCGCACCGCCTCGACGAACGACTCGACGAGTGCCGCGGCACGCCCCGCCCAGTCCTCGCCGCGCCCGGTCCCTCGTCGGTCGCCGCCATGGTCACGAGGTTAGGGCAGTCTGCGGGACCGGTGCTGCGTGGCGGCTCACGAGCGGAGCAAGCAGACGCCGACCGTCCCGACACCGGTGTGCGCGCCGATCACCGGACCGACGTAGCCGACGATCACGTCGTCCGCAGGGTGCACCTCGGCGAGGACCGACAGGAACTCGTCGATGTCGCTCGCGGCGGCGTGGACGACGGCGAGGCGTCGGAGCGGTCCCGCCTCCGCGACCTTCTGCGCCAGGTAGCGCAGCGAGCGGCCGCGGGTGCGCTGGCGTGACTCGCCCTCGACGACACCGTCGCGAAGCTCGATGACCGGCTTGATCGACAGCAGTGAGCCGACGAACGCCTGGGCGGAGCCGATCCGTCCGCCGCGGCGCAGGTTGTCGAGGGTGTCGAGCGACCCGAACACGCGAACAGCGTGCACCGCGGCGCGTACGTCGGCGGCGACCTCCTTGAGCGTGGATCCCGACGCCGCCCGCTCGGCGGCCTCGATGACGAGGAGCCCCTCGCCCATCGTCGCCGAGCGGGAGTCGATCACCTCGACCGGGATGTCGCGGGCGACCTCGGCAGCCCCGGCGCAGGCGGCCTGGTAGGTGGCGGACAGGTCCGAGGAGATGGTCACACAGACCACGCCGTCGCAGCCGTCCTCGCGGGCCTGGGCGAAGGCGTCCCTGAACGCACCGGGAGAGGGCGCCGACGTCTCGGGGAGCGCGTCAGTATTGGCGCAAGTCTGCCAGAACTCGGCAGGAGACAGCTTGCGGGTCTCCTCCGGGCCGAGGTCGCCGAGGCGGACGTCGAGGGGCACGGTGACGACCGAGTACCGCGTGGCGATATCGGCGGGCAGATCGCTCGCGCTGTCAGTGACGACCCGAATCCCGGACACCTAACCCCCTGGAGTGTCGCCGCTCACGGCGCCTGTGCCGGCGGGAAGTCTGCCAGGCCGTGATCGATGCCGCTACGCCCGCGCCCCCGAGGTAGACGAGGACGCCGGCGAGCACCTCGACGATGAGGCGCACCCAGCCGCCGACTCCGCCGCCCGAGCCGACGAGTGCCGAGACGAGGGCCACCGCGAACGCCATCACCAGGCTGAGCAGGACCGAGCGCAACGAGGCGGTGAGGACGGGCCGGCCGCCGATCGTCCCGAGGCGCTCGCGGAGCACCATCACGGCGGCGATCGCCGCCACCGTGTAGGCGGCCGAGTAGGAGAGCGCGAGGCCCCGCACGCCGAGCGGGCGGTAGAGGACGAACGCCAACAAGATGTTCGTCCCGTTCTCGAGCACGTAGAGGACGAATGCCGTCCGCGTGTCCTGCATCGACTGGAACGCCCGGACCGCGAGGAAGTACACGCAGAACCCGGGCAGGCCGAGCGAGAACAGCGCCAGCACCGAGGCGGTCAGGTGCGCGTCGGTGACCGTCTCGGCGTGGTGCTGGAGGAGCAGCGTGACGATGGGGCGGGCGAGGAGGAGGTAGCCCACCGTCGCGGGGAGCACCAGGGCCAGGATCTGGCGGATCCCCGTGCCGAAGCGCTCGCCGAGCACGCGGGGCCGCTCGAGGGCGTGGGCCCGTGCGAGCTGGGGGGTGACGACGTTCACGATCGAGACGGCGATCACCCCGAAGGGCAGCTGGAAGAAGGTGTAGGCGTAGGTGTACGCGCTGACCGCTCCGGCACCGATGTGGAAGGCGAGCGCAAGCACGACGAAGACGGCCAGCTGGTTCGCGAGGACGAACCCGAACGTCCACCCGGAGAGCGAGAGGATCATGCGGATCGCCGGGTCGCGGGGCCGCCAAGCGAAGCGGAGACGGATCCCCGAGCGCAGCAGGGCGGGTACCAGCGCCAGCGCCTGGACCGCGACGCCGAGCGTCGTCCCGACCCCGAGCAGCATGATGAGCCCCTGGTGGCGCTGGAGGTCGGCCAGGCTCGTCGAGTGCGCGAAGGCGGCGAACAGTGCCAGGACGACGATACCGACGACGTTGTTGAGCACCGGGACGATGCCGACGACCACGAAGCGGTCGCGCGTCGCGAGCACCGCCGAGATGAGGCTGATCACGCCGTAGAAGAAGAGCTGCGGTGCGAAGAACCGGAGCAGCTCGACGGCGACGGCGTGCTCGGCTGCGGTGGCCGATCCGAGGGTGTACAGGTCGATGATCCCCGGCGCCGCCAGGACGAAGACGACGGTCGCGACGAGGAGCAGGACCGTCGAGACGGTCACGACGGCGGAGATCGACTCCAGCGCCTCGGCTTCACGGCGCGTCGCCAGGCGCTCCACGAAGACCGGGACGAAGGTCGCGGCGAGGATCCCGCCGAGGACGAGGTCGTGGACGATGTTCGGCGTGTTGTTCGCCAGGTTGAAGGCGTCGGCGAGGTGGCCGCCGCCGAGCGCGCTGGCGACGACGACCAGCCGCAAGAGGCCGGTCACCCGGGACAGGAGCGTGCCCGCCGCGGTGCCGAGCGAGGCGCGGTTGAGCTCGGAGCTGCGCCCCCGTCGCGCCGCTACTCGCGCCGGGGCGGTGGGCGGGTAGCGGGGCGGCCTCACGCGGGGGCGCTGGGCGCGCCGGCCGCGGGATGCTCGGCGAGCTGGCGCGCCGCCCGCTCGGCGCGCTCGCGCGCGACCCGGCGCCGGTGCCTGCCGTACGAGCGGAACCACCACGCGCCGAGCACGAGGAGCGCCCCGACGCTCAGCGCGATGGCGAGGCCCGACACCGCTCTCGACTGGACCTCGAAGACGTCGCCCACGAGCACCTGGCCGCCGACGGGCGCGACGAGGGAGATGTCGAGCCGGGACTCCCCCGACGTCCGCGCGCTGACCGACACGTCCTGCTGGAAGTCCTTCGCGGTCAGCTTCAGCGGGTACGTCCCATGGCCCGGTGCCGGGAAGGTGAGCTCGGCGCTACGCAGCTGGAGCACCACGTAGACGGGGTCCCGCGCCGAGGCGGCCGAGAGGACGGTGATCGGGATGCGGCCGGTCGCGGAGGTGAGCGTGAACGTCTTCGTACCGGAGATCCCGAGCGAGCCGGCGATTTTGGCGAGCGCCCGGCTCGCCGCGCCGGCGAATCGCCGGGCGTCGCCCTGCTTGGGCTGCGCCGACTCGGCCTCGAGGATCGAGTCGCTCACCTTGCCGAGCAGGCTGCGGTCGTCGGGGACGATGGAGGCGATCGTGCGGAGGGTCCGGCGTGCGGCGACGATCGAAGCCTTCGGCAGGGAGCCCGTGGCGCCGTGGGGCGGTGAGACCGTCTCGACCTCGGGTGATCCGTTCGCGCCGGGAGCAATGGTCGAGAACAGCGATCCGAGGGTCGACGGGGCGAGGATCGGGCTGGACTCGAGGCCGCTCAGCACGTTGGCCAGGAAGAGGGCGTCCTGGCCGTCCGTGCCCGGCGCGACGACGACACCGCGGTCGGCCCACGAGGGGTCGTCGAAGTAGATCGTCGCCAGCTCGGCGAGGAACTGGTGCGCCGCGAGCACGGGATCGGCGGTCGTGGCATCGAAATGGCGGGCGAGCACCGGGTCGCCGACGAAGGCCACCGGGCTGCCCGCGGCGGTGGCACTCGACGCCGTCCCCGTCGTGGGCGCCGTCGCCCCGGTCGACGCGGTGCCGGCGGCCGTCGAGGTCGTCCCCCCTGCGCCGAACGAGGTCGTGGCGGTGGTCGCCGTGTCGCCGCCGGTGCCGGCGCCGCCGGTGCCGGCGCCGCCGGTGCCGGTGCTGCTGGTGGTGTCCGTGCCCGTCGCGCCACTCGAGCCCGACGCCCCGGCAGTGAGGTAGAAGGGGGTGGTCGCGGTGTGGACGGGGGCGACCGGTGGCGAGACGCTCGAGGGCGGTACGACCAGCTGCTGGATGCCGTCGTGGCGGAGCAGCGCGAGCGTGTCAGGTCCGAGGGCCGCGGACGAGACGAACGGCGCGGCGCTCGGCGTCTTGCCGATCACGGCGGCAAGCGTGCGGGTGCCGGCGCTCAGCTGGGAGGCGAGGTCCCCGCCGAGCCCGGCGGCCACGAGGGACTGCACGTCGACGTCGGCGAACGGCGCCGAGAGGAGCTGGCGGCTCGCCAGGCCCCCGAGCGCAGCCTGGGACCGCAGCAGGCCGACGAGGCTGTTCAGGACCGATCTCGCCCGGTTCCCGGGGGTGCGTTCGAGGCCGAGGAGCACCTGGGGGTACAGGTCGAGGCTCAGGGCGGCCCGGGGATTGTCGGCGAGCTGTCGCACGACCGAGGCGATGACCGTGAGGTCGGACTTGGTCAGCGCCGAGCTGCCGTCGGCCTTGAGCGTGGGCGCGGCGCCGATCGGGAGCACGAGACCGACGCCGAGCTTGGCGCCGCCCGCCCGGAGCGGCGTCGCGTAGATGAGATGCGTCGTCAGCGATGCGAGCTGAACGTTGTCGAGCCGGTCCCAGAGGACGACCTCGAGCGGGTAGACCCCGTTGCAGTTGCCGGCGCTGCAGTCGAGCCCGAGCAGGGGCGAGGTGGTCGAGGTCGATCCCGCGGCGGACCCCGTCGTGACCGGCAGGTGGAGCACGATGCGGCCCCCGCGGACGAGCGCGGTGAGCGGGATGGTCTGTTGCGGAGCGTCGATCGGCAGCTCGGTCGAGGGCTCCTGGCCGGTGAGGGAGAGCTCGAAGTCGCCGCGGTTGCCGAGGCGTGAGTACAGGACGATCCGGATGCCGAGGCGGGACGCCGGCAGCGGGGAGCCCACCTTCAGCTGGAGCGTCATCCCGCTCGGTCCCTGCACCCACGAGGTCTGCGAGCCGAGGACGAGGGTGTTCGAGCCGCTCCCGGCGCCAGGCGCGGCGCTCAGCGGCGTGGCTGCGGCGCCGCGCGCGATGCCGAGCGCTGGCGCCAGCGCAGCGGCGAGCGCAAGCACGAGCGCCACCGACCGAGCGGGCGCGCGGTCGATTGTCCGGTCGCGCCGCCGTCTCGTCGGCGCGACGGGTGATCCTCGCCGGAACAGCGCCACGTGCGGCCAGGTCCTCCGATCGGCTCGCGGTCGCAGGGAGCCTACTGGCGCGGTGCCAGATCATTGGAGTGCGGCTACGGTCGTCTCCCGATGACGGTCCTGCTCGGCTACCACGGGGCGTGCGAGGCGCACGAGCCCGGGCCGGGCCACCCCGAGGCGCCCGAGCGCCTCGACGCCGTGCGCCGCGGCCTGGAAGAGGCCCGGCTCGGGGAGGCGATCATCGAGTTCGCGCCCCGTCGCGCCACGCGCGAGGAGCTCAGCCGGGTGCACGACCCTGGCTACGTGTCGTGGGTCGAGGAGCGGTGCCTCGCGGGCGGCGGCGACCTCGATCCGGACACTGCCGTGGTGCACGAGTCCTACGAGGCGGCGCTCCGGGCTGCAGGAGCTGGTGTGGACGCCGTGGAGCGGCTCGAGCGGGGCGAGGCGTCGGCGGCGTTCCTGGCAGTCCGGCCGCCCGGGCACCACGCCCTCGCGGCGCGCTCGATGGGCTTCTGCCTGTTCAACAATGTCGCCGTCACTGCAGCAGCGCTCGTGGCGCGCGGCGAACGGGTGCTCATCCTCGACTGGGACGCCCACCACGGAAACGGCACCCAGGCCGCCTTCTACGACCGGCCCGAGGTGCTGTACGTCTCGCTGCACCAGTACCCCTTCTATCCCGGCACCGGTCGCATCGGGGAGGTGGGCGAGGGCGCCGGCGAAGGCACGACCGTGAACCTGCCCTTCCCGGCGGGGACGGAGGGCGACGCCTACCGGCTCGCGTTCGACGAGGTGCTCATCCCCGCTTCCGAGACGTTCTCGCCGAGCTGGCTGTTGGTGTCGGCCGGCTACGACGCGCACCGCGCCGATCCGCTCACCGATCTCGGGCTGTCGGCCGGCGACTTCTTCGACCTGACGGAGCGGGCGATGCGCCTCGCGCCGCCGGGAAGGCGCGTCCTGTTCCTGGAGGGCGGCTACGACCTCGACGCACTTGCTGCGTCGGTGGGCGCGACCCTCGCGGCGCTCGTCGGGGTGAAGCGCCGATCCGAGCCGGTGACCTCGGGCGGAGCGGACGGCATCGCCGGCACGTCGGCCGACGGCATGCCCGCCGCGGTCGTCGCGGCAGCCCACGCGCTCCACGAGCGGTTCACCGGCGTCTGAGCCCCCGCTACCCTTCCGGGCCATGGTCCTCGAGCGGATCCGCCCGATCGTCGAGGAGACCGCGGAGCTAGTCCAGCGTTTCGTGTCCGCGGGCAAGCGCATCTACCTCGTCGGCGGGACGGTGCGCGACGCCATCGCCGGGCGGCCCGGTGGTGCGTCGGCCTTCGGGCCCGACGCCGACGTCGACTTCACCACCGACGCTCGTCCCGACGAGATCGAAGCGCTCGTGGCGGGCTGGGCCGACGCCGTGTGGCTCCAGGGCAAGCGCTTCGGGACGATCGGCTGTCTGCACGACGGGCGCCGCCACGAGATAACGACGCACCGGGCCGAGGCCTACGACCCGAACTCGCGAAAGCCCGAGGTCGTCTTCGGCGACGACATCGAGGGCGACTTGTCGCGCCGCGACTTCACCGTGAACGCGATGGCCCTCGTCCTCCCCGACCTCGAGCTCGTCGATCCATTTGACGGCCTGGGCGATCTCGCCGCCAAGCGGCTGCGGACCCCGCTCGACCCGAAGGAGTCGTTCTCCGACGACCCCCTGCGCATGCTGCGCGCCGCGCGTTCCTCGCCGGCTACGACCTCGAGCCGGACCCGGCGCTGGTCGCGGCGATCACGACGATGCGCGAGCGGCTCTCGATCGTCTCTGCGGAGCGGATCCGTGACGAGCTCGACAAGCTGATCGTGCTCCCCTCGCCCGAGGCCGGATTGTGGTTCGTCGTGCGCACCGGTCTCGCCGAGCTCTTCCTGCCCGAGCTCCCGGCGCTGGCGCTCGAGCAGGACCCGATCCAGCGGCACAAGGACGTGCTGGCGCACACGATCGCCGTCGTCGCGAAGACGCGCCCGGACCGCATCCTCCGGCTCGCCGCGCTCTTCCACGACGTCGGCAAGCCGCGGACGCGTGCCTACGGCCCGAGCGGGGTCTCGTTCCACCACCACGACGTCGTCGGGGCGCGCATGGCGAGGGCGCGGATGGAGGCGCTCAGGTACTCGGCCGCCGACATCGACCAGGTGGCTCGGCTCGTCGAGCTCCACCTGCGGTTCCACACCTACCGCATGGGCTGGACCGACTCGGCGCTGCGTCGGTACGCCGCGCGACGCCGGCGACCTGCTCGACCGGCTGAACGAGCTCACCCGGGCCGACTGCACGACGCGCAACCAGGAGAAGGCGCGCGAGCTCGAGCGCAGGATGGACGAGCTGGAGGAGCGCCTCGCGGAGCTTCGCGAGCGCGAAGCGCTCCACGCCATCCGGCCCGAGCTCGACGGCGACCAAGTGATGGCGCAGTTGAAGATCCCGCCCGGGCCCGACGTCGGGCACGCGCTGGCGTTCCTGCTGGAGACCCGGCTCGAGGAGGGCCCTCTCGGCGAAGAGGAGGCGCGGCGCCGCCTCGACCGGTGGTGGGAGGAGCAGCAGGCGCTGCGCTGAGCGGGGCGGCTCAGCTCCCGGCGGCGAACTCCTCGATCATGCGGTGGGCCTCCTCGTCGTGGTACTGCTCGGGCGGCGACTTCATGAAGTAGGCCGAGGGGCCGACCAGCGGGCCGCCGAGGCCGCGATCGAGGCCGATTCGCGCGCAGCGAACGGCGTCGATGATCACCCCTGCGGAGTTCGGCGAGTCCCAGACCTCGAGCTTGAGCTCGATGTTCAGGGGCACGTCGCCGAAGTTCCTGCCCTCCAGACGGATGTAGGCCCACTTGCGGTCCTCGAGCCAGGCGACGTGGTCGGACGGGCCGATATGGACGGACTCGGCGGCGATCCCGCGGTCGATCTGGCTCGTGACGGCTTGGGTCTTCGAGATCTTCTTCGACTCGAGCCGTGAGCGCTCGAGCATGTTGCGGAAGTCCATGTTCCCGCCGACGTTCAGCTGGTAGGTCCGGTCGAGCACGGTGCCGCGGTCCTCGAACAGGCGCGCGAGGACGCGGTGGACGATGGTCGCTCCGACCTGGCTCTTGATGTCGTCGCCGATGATCGGCACGCCCGCCGAGCGGAAGCGCTCGGCCCACTCCGGGTCGCTCGCGATGAAGACCGGTATGGCGTTCACGAACGCGACGCCGGCCTCGAGCGCGGCGGCGGCGTAGTGCTTCTGCGCCTGCTCCGAGCCGACCGGCAAGTAGGCGACGAGCACCTCGGCGCCGGTCGAGCGCAGCACCTCGGCGACGTCGACCGGCGGCGCCGGGGACTCCTCCACGACCTCGCGGTAGTACTGGCCGAGGCCGTCGAGCGTCGGCCCGCGCTCCACGGTGACCCCGAGGTTCGGCACCTCGGCGAAGCGGATCGTGTTGTTGTGACCGGCGAAGATCGCCTTGCCGAGGTCGAGCCCGACCTTCTCGGCGTCGACGTCGAACGCCGCCACGAAGTCGACATCGCCGACGTGATACCCGCCGAGCGTGATGTGCATCAGGCCCGGCACCGACTCGCTCGGGTCGGCGTTGCGGTAGTACTCGACCCCCTGGAGGAGGGAGCAGGCGCAGTTGCCGACGCCGGCGATGGCGACCTTGATCTTGTTCGAACGTGTCATTGCCCGGATCTTCCCTCCGTCCCGCCAGCAACGCTGGCCGCGCCCGTGCGGACCCGGGGGGCATGCCCCCCGCCGCCGTGACGCCCTTCTGTCGTGCCCAGCCCTGCCGTTCCCGCAGCTCCCGGCGTCTCCCCGGTGCCCGGGCCGGGTCTCGCCGCAACTGGCTCCTCGTCGCGCGCCGCCGCGATCTCCGCGGCGAGCAGGCGCTCGATCCAGGAGAGGTCGCTCTCCACGGTCTCCTGGGAGTGCTCGGCGAGCGAGCGCTCGTAGACGTCGAGCGGACGCGTCGGCGCAGCCAGGGAGCGCTTCGCCGCGCTGGAGCCTGTCCGTCAGCTGCATCCGGCGCCGCTCGAGGAGGCGGACGCGGGCCTGCGGGCTCAGGTGGCGGGCGAAGGAGAGGCGCAGCGAGAAGGCTCGAGCGTCCTCACCTGCGCCGTCGGGCTCCTGCAGCAGCTGCTCGAACAGCTCCTCGCCCCGCGTCGTGATCTCGTAGACCTTGCGTGCACGGGTCCCGTGGCCGCCAAGGGCGGCCGCGGCCTTGGCCGTCGCGCGCCTCGCGACCAGGGCGGCGCGCTCGCCGCCGAGCGAGCCCGTGAGCGGGAGTGCCGGCGCACCGGTCGCAGCTCCGCGGCCGTGTTGGGCGCCGGCAGGCGTGAGGGCGCGCACCGCGCCCGAGGCCTCCAGGCGGGCCAGCGCCGGGTAGAGCGAGCCGAACGACAGGTTCGAGAGCGGCCCGAAATCCTCGCGCAGCTGCTTGCGAAGGTCGTAGCCGTGCATCGGCCCTTCCTTCAGCAGTCCGAGCAGCGCCAGTTCGAGCATGCTGACAGGATAGCAGCTCGATGTATCGACTCGATATGTCGATGTTGTGAAGTTCCGGGCGGTCGGTCAGCCGAAGCTGTGGGCGGACGCGCCCGGTGGCTCGGGTAGCCTGACGCCGTGGCGAGCGGACCACTTTTCTCGGCAGGCAGACCTGCGGTCACGGGCCTCGGCCAGGTCGAGTACCGCCTGGCACGGGACTCCGTCGTGCGCGAGTACCGGCGCGGGCGGCTTTCCCGGCTCGACGTTTGCGACGCGCAGTCCGAACTGCTCCGGGTCGCGCGCAACCTCGGCAAGGCCACGGAGATCAACTGCCCGATCTGCGAGGAGTCCGAGCTCGTCCACGTCTCGTTCGCCTTCGGGCCGCGCCTGCCGCCGAGCGGCCGGGCGGTCGCTTCGCCCAATGAGGTCCGGGCCCTGTCGCGCGGCCGGGACGACGTCGCGTTCTACGTCGTCGAGGTCTGCACGGAGTGCTCGTGGAACCATCTCGTGCGGATGTTCACCGCTCCGACGGCCCGTCGCCGCTCGGGGAGCTGATTCACCCACCTCCGCTTCGCCGGCTCCTCCGCCGGGCGCGCTGGCCACGTGGGCAGGGCGCGGTTCACCGAGCCCGCCGCCCGTTGGCGCGGGGCTAGCCTTCGGGTGCCGCTGGCAGCCACGTGGCGCTGGACGGTGGGAGGTGCCGAGATGGCAGAGAAGGTCACCGCACCCGCGATAGCGGCGCGAAAGCGCCGGGACGGCGCCGGTGCAGTCGTGATGGTGACGGCGTACGACACGCCCTTCGCCCGGGTGGTCGACGAGGCCGGGGTCGACATGATCCTTGTCGGCGACTCCGTCGCCGACAACGTGCTCGGGCTGGAGGACACGCTCCAGGTCGGCGTGGAACAGATGGCGCACCACGTCGCGGCCGTCGCCCGTGCTCGGCCGCGAGCGCTTGTCGTTGCCGACCTGCCCTGGATGAGCTACCACGTCGACGCGGCCGACTCGCTCCGCAACGCCGCGGTCCTGGTGCGTGCCGGAGCCGAGGCGGTGAAGCTCGAGGGCGGGCGCCGGCGCCTGCCGGTCGTCCACGCGCTGCTCGACGCCGAGATCCCGGTGATGGGACACCTCGGCCTCACTCCGCAGTCGGTGCACGCCATGGGAGGCCTGCGGGTGCAGGCGCGCACGGCCGAGACGGCGGCGGAGCTCGAGCTCGACGCGAAGGCGCTCGCCGCCGCCGGGTGCTTCGCGATCGTCCTCGAGGGCGTGCCGGACCTGGTCGCGGCGCGCGTCAGCGAGGTCGTGGACGTGCCGACGATCGGGATCGGGGCCGGCCCTGCCTGCGACGGGCAGGTGCTCGTCCTCCACGACCTGCTGGGCCTGTCGGCGCGACCCTCGCCGCGCTTCGCCCGGCGCTACGCCGACCTGGCGGGCGCGGCCCGCCAGGCGGTCGCGGCGTACGCCGCGGACGTGCGCTCCGGCGCCTTCCCCGCTGATGCCGAGACGTACCACGCCTCGGAGGAGCTGCGCACGGCTCTCGACCAGCCCCGCTGAGCCTCGCACGGGCCGGCCAGCCGGCACGGCGGACCAAGCGCGCAGGGTCCGGTGATACAGCGGCGCGCCACGATGCCGCCGTGGAGCTCCACCCGCAGGCCCGATCGTTGGCGTCGGCTAACATGCGTCGGTCACACACGCCCCTGCCCCGGTCGCTCCGGGGCCCCGAGCGCCAGGCGCGCCGGGTCCGGAGGAGGTGCGCCGCCTTGCGGCCATACGAAATCGTCGTCATCTTCGACGCCAGCCTTGAAGAGAGCGTCACCCGCGAGATCACCGACCGGGTCGTCGAGCACGTGCGTTCCCACGGTGGGACGCCGGGCCACGTCGACCGCTGGGGTCGGCGGACGTTCGCCTACGAGCTCAAACACCGCACCGAGGGCTTCTACGTCTTCATCGAGGTGGTTGCCGAGCCGGAGGTCGTGGCCGAGGTCGACCGGATGCTCGCCCTCTCTGACGAGGTGCTCCGCCATCGGGTCATCCGCCAGCCCGAGCACGTCGCTGGACGCAGGCGCTCGAACGCGCCCGCTCCGGCGCCCGTGCCCGCGCCTGTCGCGGACGCGGCCCCGGCGGGCCAGTAGCGAACGGAGAACAGCAGATGTCGAACGGGAATACGGTCACGCTCGTCGGGAACGTCACGCGCGATCCTGAGCTGCGCTTCACGCCGAACGGCCAGGCCACCGCGTCCTTCGGGCTCGCGGTCAACCGGCGCTGGCAGAACCGCCAGACCCAGGAGTGGGAGGAGGCGACGTCCTTCTTCGACGTGGTCTGCTGGCGCGAGATGGCCGAGAACGTGAGCGAGAGCCTGACCCGCGGCTCGCGGGTGATTGTCACGGGCCGGCTGGAGCAGCGGAGCTGGGAGACGCCGGACGGCGACAAGCGCTCGCGCGTCGAGGTGATCGCCGACGAGCTCGGCCCGAGCCTGCGCTGGGCGACCGCGCAGGTCGTGAAGAACGAGCGGCGCGGACCGTCGGGCGAGGGAGGCGGCCCAGCCGCCCCCCGGGCTGCACGCCCGGCGCCGGCACCCGAGCCGGCGTATGCGACTGAGGACGAGGAGCCTTTCTAGATGGCCAGGAACAACGATCGCGAGCGCTCCAGCAGGCGCGCCCCGAAGGACACCGGCCGGCGTACGAAGAAGAAGGTCTGCATCTTCTGCAAGGACCAGATCGACTACGTCGACTACAAGGACGTCAACCTGCTCCGTAAGTTCATGTCGGACCGCGGCAAGATCCGTGCCCGCCGTGTCTCGGGCAACTGCGCGCAGCACCAGCGTGATGTGGCGGTCGCCATCAAGACGTCGCGGGAGCTGGCGCTCCTGCCGTACACCCAGCGGACGACCAGCGAGCGGCCCGGGGGCCGAGGCATGGGTCGCGGACCCCGCTCGGGCGGCGGCGCGCCGCCCCGGCCGGGTTCGCCGCCCCCGCCGCCCCCGAGCGACGCCACGCTCGTCGTCGGGCCCGAGCAGGCGGAGGAGCTCATCGCGGTGCTCGCGGAGGGTGTCGACGAGGATCTCGCCGGAGGTGCGGAGTGAAGGTCGTACTCCGCGAGGACGTCAACGGCATCGGCAAGCGCGGCGACATCGTCCACGTCGCCGACGGTCACGCCCGCAACTTCCTGATCCCCTCGGGACGCGCCATCGTCGCGAACGACGGCGTCACCCAGCAGGCGGCGTCGATGCGCCGTGCGAGGGACCTCCGCGACGCCAAGGACCGGGAGGCGGCCGAGACGGTCGCGCAGCGCCTCGTCCCGCTCGTTATCACCGTGCCCGCCAAGGCCGGTCGCGAGGGGCGTCTGTTCGGGTCGGTGACGCCGAGCGACATCGTCGCCGCCGTCGAGCAGCAGGCGGGCGTCGTGCTGGACCGCCACAAGCTTCTCGCCCACGAGCCGATCAAGTCGCTCGGCAGCCACGAGGTCGGCGTCCGGCTCCATCCCGACGTCGAGTTCCGCCTGACCGTCGACGTCGTCGCGAGCTGAGTCGCGGCTCCCGGCTGCCGGGAGCACCGGTCGCTTGCACCTCGCGCGATCTTGTGCCTTCCGGTTGCCACTAGTGGCTGATACACCCCCGCCGTACTCTCCGGCGGTGTGCACCACTCCCGACCTGCCGGTTGTTCGCGGCTCGCTCCGCCACCCACAGGTCGGTGGCTGTCGTCCCCCGGAAATGCACAGCCGGAGGGGGGAAATCCACTCGCAAGAGGGCTAGTTGCCAACAGCCGGGAAGGTGCACTGTGAGGTCCGCCATGCTGCAGCCTCTTGACGAGTCCCGACGACGGGTCCGACCGGCGCCGAGCCCGTCCTCGCCCGGTCGTATCCCCCCGCACAACCTCGAAGCGGAGGAGTCGCTGCTCGGGGCGATGCTGCTCTCGCGTGATGCCATCGCCGTGGCCGTCGAGCGGTGCGTGGCGGAGGACTTCTACAAGCCGTCGCACGCGCACATCTTCTCGGCGATCACCGCCCTTTACAGCCGCGGTGAGCCCGCTGACGCCGTCACCGTCGCCGAGGAGCTGCGGCGGGCGGGCGTCCTCGAGGAGACGGGGGCGCGGCCGCCCTCGTCTCCTTGCAGTCGAACACCCCGTCCATCTCGAGCGCTAGCCGCTACGGCAGGATCGTGGAGGAGCACGCTCTCCTCCGGCGCCTGATCGGCGTTGCGCACGAGATCGCAGAGATCGGCTACGGTCTCCCCGACGACGTCACGGAAGCCGTGGACCGGGCCGAGGCGATGGTCTTCGACGTGGCCCAGCGCCGTTCCGCCGACACGATCTCGCCGCTCCAGGAGCTGCTCAGCCGCAGCCTCGACCGCCTGGAGGAGCTCTACGGGCGTGGCGAGACGATCACGGGCGTGCCGAGCGGTTTCCACGATCTCGACGAGCACCTCGCCGGCCTGCAACCCTCCAACCTCGTCGTTGTGGGTGCCCGGCCGTCGATGGGCAAGACGGCCTTCGCGCTCGGCATCGCCGCGAACGCCGCGATCCTCGGGACGCCCGTGCTGTTCTTCTCCCTTGAGATGAGCCACCTGGAGATCGCCCAACGCGTGCTCTGCGCCGAGGCCAGGGTGGACGCTTCCCGCATGCGCAATGGGCGGCTCCTGGAGGGCGACTGGCCGAAGATCAGCCACGCCATCGGCCGGCTCGGCAACGCCCCGCTCCACATCGACGACAACCCGAACGTCACGGTGATGGACATCAGGGCCAAGGCCCGGCGGATGAAGAGCAGGGAGGGGCTCGGCATGGTCGTCGTCGACTACCTCCAGCTCATGACCGGTCGCCACGGGGCCGAGAACCGCCAGGTCGAGATCTCCGAGATCAGCCGAGGCCTGAAGATCCTCGCTCGTGAGCTCGAGATCCCCGTCGTCGCCCTGAGCCAGTTGTCGCGCTCGCTCGAGAGCCGCGCCGACAAGCGGCCGATGCTGGCGGACCTCCGTGAATCCGGGGCCATCGAGCAGGATGCCGACGTCGTGATGTTCATCTACCGCGACGAGGTGTACAACCAGGAGTCGACAGACCGGGGTGCCGCCGAGATCATCATTGCCAAGCACCGTAATGGCCCGACGGGGATCGTCCAGCTCGCCTTCGTCGGTAACTACGCCCGCTTCGCGAACATCGCGCACGTCTAACGCCGCTTGTGAGGAGCGCACGACAAACTGAGACGGTGCACAACAAACTGAGAACCGGAGCGCAGCCGGGGTCTCCGAGGGACCAAGGCGTGAGACTGGCAGTCGGTACCTCCGCAGATAATCGGCTGAGCGGCCTGCTGCGAGCCAAGTTCTTTCGCGGTCAGCTTGTTCGGTAAGCCGAATCGGCGGACTGGTCGAACGCGATCACAGCCCGCCCCGAACACGTCGGAGACACCCGGCGGCCTCAAGCGGTCAACGCAACGGCATTGGCGAACGCCTGTGATGGTGTCATCCAGCCAAGGGTCTGTCGAGGCCGCGTGTTGAGCGAGCGGGCGACGGCGTCGAGCTCTCGCTGGGTGCACTGGGAGAGGTCGGCCGACCTCGGCAGGTACTGACGGAGCAGTCCGTTGGTGTTCTCGTTGCCAGGGGCTCTTCGGGTCGCAGAAGCAGATCTGGACACCGGTGTCGATGCTGAACTGGGTCAATGCAGATGAGGTATTCGGCGCGCGAGCGAGGGAGCCGGAACATCCACAGCGAGTAGGCGTCTACTCGTCAAGCGACCAGACCGCCGGGATGCGCTTGGCGGTGGTGGCAGTCGCGCTCTGGCGCTTCCTGCGTCGGGACCTGGCCAGGGACTGCCGAGAGCGAAGACCGACCAACCACCCCGGACGCCGCTCAGCGACGACTCACCGGTTCCCACTGGAAGGTGCGGATCGCCACCACGATTCCGACGATGCCCCAGAGCGCCAGCACCCCGACGTTCTCCGCGGTGATGCCGGTCGACTCCGAAGCCGTAAAGGCGGTCCTCAGCCCCCCTGCCAGGTGCTCGAGGGGGAACACCCGGCCGATGTCGATCAGCCAGGCAGGCATGAGGGACACCGGAACGAACACGCCCGAGATGAACGCCAGGATCAGCGTGGCGAACGTCCCGAACACCGACGCCGCGTCGGTGGTCGGGCACACACGGTTCGCCGCCAGGCCCAAGGAGCACATGGTCGCCGTGCCGACCACCGTGTAGACGGCCAAGCCGACCACGGTGTCCGCCGAGACTGTGACCTTGTAGAAGAGGGCGCCGACGAGCACCAGCACCGTCACGGTGCAGACGACCACCGCGAGGGTCCGGGCGATCTCGGCGGTGAGGTAGATCCAACTGGGCATCGGCGTGCCGCGGAAGCGCTTGAGCAGCCCCGCCTCCCGATCGGTGACGATCGCCTGGTTCAGCGAGCTGAAGCCGGCCAGCATCATCTGGTAGGAGACGATCGCTGGCGTGTAGTAGATCGCAGCGGTTCTCGCGCCGATGAACCTCGTCAAGCCGTGGAAGATGGTGTTCAAGATGAGGAGCAGGAACAACGGCATGATGACGGTGAAGACGAGGGCACGCGGGTTGCGGAGGAACCCGACCAGCGAATAGCGGGTTTGGGACGCAGCCAGCGCGACGTCACTCATCGGGCACCGACCCCGCACCACTCCCGACATCCTCGCCCGACGCCGCCAGCTGCACGAAGACGTCATCGAGGGTGGGTTGGGCCACCTGTAGATGGGAAAGATCGACATGCTCACGTTGGGCCCAGCCGAGGAGCGTGGTGAGGTCACGCTGCACCGTGTCGGTGCGGAAGTGCACCATTCCTGCGTCGACCACCATGCTCGCCCCGATCGCCGCACCGAGTTGCTCCGGCGCCACCCCAGGCGGTAGCACGAACGAGACATCCGAGGCGGTCCCCAAGCTGTGGCTCAGCTCGTCAGGGCTTCCTTCGGCGGCGATCGAGCCGGCCCGCAGGATGACGATGTGGTCGGCGAGGTGCTGCGCCTCGTCCATGTAGTGAGTGGTGAGGAACACTGTCTTGCCCGCGTCGCGCAGGCCCTCGATCATCGTCCACATCTCGCGCCTTGCTGCCGGGTCGAGTCCCGTGGTCGGCTCGTCCAAGAAGAGGACCTCGGGATCCCCGACCAGTCCGAGGGCCACGTCGACCCTGCGCTTCTGGCCTCCCGAAAGACGACCGATGCGCTCATCGGCCTTGTCCGACAGACCAGCCCGCGCCGATGGTGCGGTCGACGGAGGTCGGCGCCTCGAAGTACCGGGCGAACATGCGCACCGTCTCGCGCACGGTGTAGACGGGGTCGAGCTCGGACTCCTGCAGCACGAGCCCGATGCGGTTGCGCCAGGCCCGATCGCCCCGGGCGGGGTCGGTGCCGAGCACCGAGACCTCGCCCGAGTTAGGGGGACGGTAGCCCTCGAGGATCTCGATGGTTGTCGTCTTGCCCGCGCCGTTGGTCCCGAGGAAACCGAAGATCTGCCCGGCGTAGACGATGAAGCTGATCCCGTGGAGCCGCTCGACGTCACCATAGGACTTGCGCAGGTCGCGCACCTCGATGACGGGCTGCATCGCGCGACGTTACCGGGACCTCGAGATGAGCGGGGTGTGACGGTGGCGAGCAGCATCGAGGGCGTCGACGGTCACCAGGTCACCGAACCGCTGGTAGAGCCCGGCGATCCGAAGTACCGGCCCCGATCCGCGGGGATCACCTTTGACCACCGTCACGCTCCCCAGGCTCACGCGTCAGCTGAATGAGGCCATGAGCACGTCTGACTATCCCAGAGCCGCCGGTACCGGGTGGGCGCTGTCATCTGCTCCGGCCGTACATAACGTCGGACACCGCTCTGGGCGGACAGGTTGGCAGAGCCGCACCGAGTCGGCGATCCACGCTCAGCGGTCGGCGCCAGGTGACAAGCCGACTGCGCGCCAGAAAGTCCCCTCCGGTGCGCCGCGGAGCCGGCGTTCAGAGGCACTCTCGGCGTAACATTCGGGGACACGGTCTGGTCGCTCTCCGGGTACGCGGGGGAAATGTCGATATGCCCAAAGATCCGGCGCGTGTTCGCCGGCGAAGTTGAATCACCTATGGCAGCTAGGTGTCTTGGCGTGACCCGACCCGGATCCGTCGACGATCAGTGGTCGTCGGCATAGACGGTCCGGTTTCCGCTGACGGCGAGCCGGTAGGTGTGAGACTGCCGGAACCACCGCACCGGGAGCCATAGATTGGGTGGGCATGAGCGACGAATCGCGGCACCTCGGCGACGCACAGGGCGAGTGGTACTACTGCTTCAAGCACAAGAAGGTCGAAACGCGCGACGAGTGCGGTCACATGGATCGAATGGGCCCGTACCGCACCCGGGAGGACGCAGGGAACTGGCGGGAGCGCGTCGCAGCACGGAACGAGGTGTGGGATGACGAGAACGAGTAGGCGTCAATCAGCAGGCGAGCCATTGCCCTCGGCGGGCTGACTGCAACCGCACTCGGCGACCCCCGCGATGGGCTTGCGGCTCAGCCCAGCGAAGAATCCGCAGGGGGCGTGGCGGTCACTGCGACTGGCCGGGAGGCACCGACCAGTCGACGCCACCGTGCGTGACCGCTACAGGCCAACCGTTGTCACACCGCACCGTCGATCGGGCGCGATCGGTCCCCGTGCCGGACCAGGCACAACGCACACCCGATGGATTGATCAGCGGTTAGCCTCGGGTCAGAAGCCGATTCCGTTCCAAAATGTCATCTCGACGCGCCGCGGAGCCGGCGGTCGGGGTCACCGTGGCGCAAGTCCCCTCATGCACCTCATGGGACGCGCGCTCGGTACACCGGGCGAGCCATCCGACTGCACGCGTATCCGTCAGCGAGGATCGCGTTAGCGCTTTTTAGGATCCGCGAGACGGCTCCAGAGCTCGTCGCCTGCACGGGGGTTATCGAAAGCGACCAGTTCCGCGTTCGGGACGAGTTCAGCGGTGTGATGGGTGTGGATGACGTCGACCATGCGGTCGCTTCCCCCGTGGAGGACAGTGACTGGAACTGGATAGATGCGAAATCGCAGGTGACCGAGCCCGGACCGTCAGCCAGACGATCCTCGGTGTAGCCGTCGAGACCCTGGGCGAACTTGGCGGGAAATGCCGCCGTCGCGTCCTTCATCAACCCGGGGTCACGGAATAGCGCGAGGTCTGACGGAGTGAGCGCCCCCACCATGCCGCCTCCGCGCACCTTGCCGCCGCCCTCACCGTGCGCCTCGATCGCAGCAGCCAGAGACGCGACACGGTTGAGCCCGTCCCAAACGGCATGAGTGTGGGGCTGGCTCATAGTGGACCTGCCCTCGGGTCCGTGCATATCGGTCATCGAGCAGCAGGCGACAACGGCCAGCACACGCTCAGGGGCTAGTGCAGCGACGGCCAACGCGAATGCGCCACCGGTCGAAGTGCCCACTGTGACGAACTGTTCGATGCCGAGGTGGTCGGAGATGGCGAGTGCCTCGGGCACCCAGCCGGCGATCGTGCGGCCCGGCTGCGGTGTCGACAGGCCATAGCCGGGCCGGTCGATGCCGATGATACGAAGCCCCGCTTCTCTCGCCTCCGGCGCCAGGTGGGCCGGCTCGAGTCGGCTGCCGGGGCCGCCGTGGCACCACAGCACCGCGGTAGCAGTGCAGGCGGTCACAGTCCCGCTCCTCTTCGCCGCGTGTATCTGTGCCCTTGTCTTCGGCATCGAACTGGAGCAGGGCGTTGGGTACACGACCCTTGGCTGGTGGGCCATCGCCGCGGCGGCGTGCGCGTTGATGGGCGCTGTGTTGTCGCTCGCCTCAAGGCGTTCGGACTGAGCAAGTAGCAGCCCCAACAGGTTGGGTACGCTCCTCTGAGACCGCCCACAGAGATGAGGCCGCTCACCGTGAAGTGCCCCGGAGCGGGCGCGGCGTATCCTGCGGCGGAAGAGCGCGTGAGGGGTGCAAGATGCCGACGATCGTCAGCGGAGCGGAGCCCACCTTCAGAAGAGAGACGGAACGGCTCGTTGTATTGCTGGAACTCGACGACTCACCGAGCAGGGCGTGGTGGGAGATCTTTAAGGCCATGGCCGAGAGTGACGGTCGTGGCTTTGAGGAATGCTCGAGCGGTCACCACGTCGCAGTGGTGGGCGCGCCCATCGAACTCGATGCTTCGGACGAGGGCGTCGGTGCCACTCTCGACGGGGTGATGAATCTGGTGAAGGAGGTAGACGCCGAACACGGCCGACGAGAGGCAGCATTAACCCGTCTCGAGAACGCCGCTTCGAGCTGGGCCGCGGCTCTGCCGAATACGGAAAGGGCAAGTGAATCCTGATGCGACGACGTCGTAGCCTCACCAGCCAGCTCCACCGGGGCGCCAGGGCGACGAGCGGAGTTCTGGGATAACGCTGGAGCGCCGGACTCGCGCGCATCATGTTGCGGATCGGCAGGGGGTCCGGTTCGACGATCAGCGCGCCGACCAGATCTACGGCGACCGAGGGTCGACAAGCCCCCGCCACGACGGGTTCAATGGTTTAGCGCCGGGGTTCGGCCACCCTCTCCGGGATCCGCGCTGCAAGCTGAACCGATCCAGGACACTGAACCTGAGACGAGGAGGCCTTCCATGACCGATGATCAGGGCCAGGCCAAGTGGAGTGTCGCCGAATGGCACGGCAAGATGCTCATCGATTGCCACGGCGAGAAGATCGGAAAGCTGCAAGACGTCTATGTCGACATCGAGACCGACGAGCCGCAGTTCGCCACTGTCAAGGAAGGCTTCATCGGCCGCCACTTGACCTTTGTACCGCTGCGCGGAATTCAGATCGGTCCCGATGACCTACAGGTCACAGTGACAAAGGAGCAGGTTCGGTCTGCGCCCGAGATCGAGATGCATGGCGAGGAGCTATCTCAGGCGGACGAGTCAACCCTCTACCACCACTTCGAGCAGAACTACACGCCGCCCAGCACCGAGAGCGGACGCCGCCTCGCCCGCCGCTGAGAATGGCCATGGCCAGCGAGGACCGCAAACGGTGAGCCCGCACACAGACGAGCGCCGATCGCCCTGCCGAAACCGGGCCGGTGTGGTCATTGCACGCGACATCCAGCCCGTAGAACAAACAACCCATGCAATCCATAAGCCAGAACCAAATCCAACGGCTAACCCTTTGGATGTCACTCAGTGGCTAGATCTCCGGTACGCCGCGCTAGGACCGCCATCCCTACCTCCAACTCGACGTCGACGTCGACAAGCGCACGGTGACGATAACGGAAGGAGACATGTGGCGAGGCTACGGTGGGAATTGCAGCGGCACGGTCGGCGAATGACAGCTGTCGGAGATCACCGCCACGCGGGTAACCCAAGAAGCTCTAGCGGTCCTCCGCTGCTCCGCACAGTAGCGGCCGGTGGTCGCGGGGTGACTCGGGTCAGGCGACAGCGGGGCCTCCTTCCGAAGGCCGCTATGGGGCATTATCTGAAAGGGCCAACATGGCTGACAAAAGTAAGGACGACAAGGTTGCTGGTGCCGGTGCAGCGATCGGTGGCGCCATAGGCGGGCTGATCGGCCTCGTGGGCGGGCCCCTCGGCGTGGCTGTCGGCGCAGGGTTCGGTGCTTGGCTGGGCCACCAGGCCCATAAGTGGCTTGGCAGTCAGCGTCCTCCGCTCGACGGGCTCTAGCCGGACCCCGCTTAGGACGGCGGCGGTGGCCGCGGAATGGACAGATCCACGCGCGTCTCCTGTCCGGTGAACTGTTTGCTCTTCGGGTTGGTGTAGGTGCATGTCTGCCCTAAGCCCATGCGTTGGCAGACCTCGGCGATGATCCTCAAGTGTTGATACGACGATGCCGAGAAGGGCACGGAGAACGTCTCATCCGCCGTTCCGTCCGCGTTCGCCTCGACGTTCATGCCGTCCAATTGGATGCAATGGAAATACCTGAGACATGGATCATCGAGGCACGGGTAAGCCGGCTGCTGCCTCGCGATGGCTTGCGCCTGGCTGCTCTGGCACATCGTCGTCAGCGGGACGCCCCGCCAGGGCAGTCCGAAGACCGTGGCGCCGATCCGATCTCCATTCCGTAGCTTTGAACCGGCGATCTCGAGTGTCAGCGTGCCGAGACTGCCCGATACCTGGATCTTGGCTCCCACTTGCGCGTACGGAGCACTGACCTGACTGATCGCCTCGAGGCGCATCGCACCGTAGACGGCATTTGCGGCCAGCATCACCGCGAGAACCAGCAAAATATTGGGGCGCCCCACCTCTTCTTTTAGGAGGGCTGCGATCTTTGAGGACTCTGGAGGCTCCCGGGACTTGGTTTGGCCGGATTGGGCGGTGTGGGATTTCTTCAGCCAAGTCCGAAGCGCCAGTAGCGCGAGGAGGAGCGCGGCGGCGAGCAGTGCGAGGCCGGCAACGAGGCTGACGAAGCGCTGATCGCCGGAGGTGGTGAATGGAACAGGGGTAATCCAGATGAGGAGTGATCCAAGTCCCAGTATCGCTGAGATAGCAGCGACCGCCGCGCGCACTGTGATCTTGCCGTAGCGGTCCGTCATGCTCAGGATGGACACGATCACGGAGGCCAGAAGGAGAAGCGCTACTAGCGACGGAATCACGGCCTGATTCCGGAGGATGTCGTCTACCTCAGTCGTCTTCAGCCCGAGAAAGGCCGTGGCCCCGACGAAGACCGTCAATACCGCGCCCGGGAGGGCGTGAGCTAGATCGAACGGTTCTTGCGCGTCCTTCGATTTCTCGTCGTCGGGTCGCTCGTCGACATTTGCGTTTGCTTCAGGCGACCCTCCGTCTGCTGCGCCACCGACCACTTTGGCCTCCTGCTCGCCTCCACCCTCCCGATTGACTGGATGTCACCATATCCGTGATCGCGGTACTGGAGACGGGTCCCGTGTGGTGGGACGGCTTGGCTCTCTGTGTAGGCGGTCAACCCTCAGACCAAAAGAGGAATCGTCGAGGCATCGCGGTGTGGTTGCGTGCGTCGTTGACTTCGAGCGATCGCCAGGCGCACGTTGCCAGACGCATACCTTGGTGCGATGACCACTGTCGCGCATACGGGCTACCCGTGGAGGCGTCGAACGTCGAATCGGCTGCGGTCTGGGAGGTGTCGCCCAGCGGCGAGGTGTCGTTCTGTCGCGCCCCGCATCGATCACCCAGAGGCATCTGCTACTAGTGGGCATGCGGACGACGTGGGTTCTTCGCGCCGTGCTGCTTAAGCGTCGTCGATGCTTGTGGTCCCGAAGCTGTCAGATGATGACGCCGCCCCCGCCACTTTCGGCGGCCGGACCGAGGTTGGCGTGATCCCGAACGACGGCTTCGACGGTATCGGGATCGTCAGGGGTAATGAAGGGCCGAACGAATCGGCCGAGATCGAGAATGAGGCCGACCTTCTTCGTCGGCCGTAGCGGATCCAAACTGGCCCAGTAGCGTGGGTTCGCCGTTCCCCAGATCCGTCCCTTCCCAGTGAAGACCCCCATGTCAACGCGCCGGATCGACCGGATCGAGCTGTAGGGAATGCGTTTCGTGCCCCACGGGAAGTAGTAACCGCGAATCTCGATCGCATCAGGCGTGCATTCAATCCAGCGATCCCGGTATTGGCTCGGCATTGGCTGACCTCCCGCTCATGGTTTAGCGGATCACGTTCTAGTCGGAACTCTACGTGACGAGATGACAGTCGGCAGTGCCGAATCACTCGGTGGCACGCGCTCCAGAACGCTCCGCCGGGAGGTGGACTTGAGCGCCCCTGACCGCCGGGTCGATACCGCGCGGCTGGAATTCGCTACGAGTAAGTGCCGGGTAGCTCTGGGGGGATCCGTATGTCGAGGGCGAAGGCCAGGTGGTTGTAAAGGCTGCTGTGTTCGGGCGTTGTCTTAGCTGCTTCCCCTAGATCGCCAGCCAGCTTGTGAATCTCTGCTGCGAACGCCACCAAGGTATCTGACCATCGCTGATCGCCGCGTTCGGCTAGGTGGTCATACAGGCCCATCGGCATCTCCCCGGAGAGGTCGAGACCGATCCTCGCGCCAGAGCGTCCCTGATCGCCGGCGGGGTCACGCACCGGTGAGTGGCCCAAGCGGCACATTCGAGCGAGTCCTTAGCGCGCCTTCGCGCGCGCGTTGTGGGTTACTCCTCAAAGCGCCGTGCGCCGTGCGCCGTGCGCCGTGCGCCGAGCGCCGAGTAGGTCGCAACCGCCGGCCCGCTGATTCCCAGCGTTCTGTGCACCCCCGGACCCGATCCGGAGGAATAGTCAAGAGTTGTGGATCGGCCCGACCCGCTGATCACGCGGCGACCTCCTCTTCCTGCAGCTCGCTCTCGACCAACACCCCCTTTCGGAACTTCGCGCCGGCGCGCACGAGCGCGACGAGATGGGCGCCGTTGACGTAGCGCCAGCGGTCCTGGGCGGCCTCGATGAGCTTGAAGGCCATCGCGAGCCCGGCCGCCCTCGAGCCCGGGCCCTTCGTCACCTTGGTTCGAAGGCGCACCGTCGAGAAGGTCGACTCGATCGGGTTGGAGGTCTTCAGGTGGAGCCAGTGCTCGGCGGGGAAGTCGTAGAAGCAGAGGAGCTGGTCGAGGTCGTCGCGGATCTTGTCGGCCGCCTTCGGCCACTTGGCCCGGAACTCGGCGTCGAAGGCCTTCGCGGCCGTCCGGGCGTGGTCGGCATCCTCGGCGTCGCGGATCTCGGCCAGCATCTTCTTCGCGAGGGGCTGGATCGACTTCGGCAGCGCGTCAAGGGTATTTGCTGACTTGTGCACCCAACATCTCTGCTCGCGGGTCTCGGGGAAGACGTCGCGCAGCGCCGCCCAGAACCCGAGCGCACCGTCGCCGACGGCGAGCACGGGGGCTCGCATGCCCCGGTGGCGGAGATCGCGCAGCAGCGCCGCCCAGGACTCGGTTCGACTCCCGGTAGCCGTCCGCGATCGCGACGAGCTCCTTCTTGCCGTCGAGGCGCACGCCGACGATGACGAGGCAGCAGAGCCGCTCCTCCTCCAAGCGCACGTTGAAGTGGACCCCGTCTGCCCAGACGTAGACGTAGTCCCGATCCGCGAGCGAGCGATCCATGAAGGCGCGGTGCTCGGCCTGCCAGGAGGTGCTCAGCCGGGTGATGACCGAGGCCGACAGGCCGGCCGCTGAGCCGAAGAAGCCCTCGAGGGCGGGCGCGAAGTCGCCGGTCGACAGTCCGTGGAGGTAGAGCAGCGGGAGCACCTCGGTGACCTTCGGGCTGCGCCGACACCACGGCGGGACGATCGAGGACTTGAACTGCTGCTTCTTCCCCGTCTCGGGGTCGACACGGCGGTCGTCGACCCGCGGCGCGGTGATCTCCACCGCACCGGCCACCGTTTGGACCTTGCGCGCCCGGGCGTGACCGTTGCGTGTGACCAGCCGACGCCCGTTCTCGTCGCGCTCGGCCGTGAGCTCGGCGCGGTACGCGTCCACCTCGGCCTCCAACGCCGCGGCGAGCATCTGCTTCGCGCCCTCCCGGCAGATCTCGTCCAGCATCGACCGGCCGTCCGCCACGGCGGTCTCGTCGTTCACTACGCTCAGCACTGGCGTTCCTTCCTCGCCGGCGCGTCAACGCCGGCTGCTCGTTCTGATCTCAACGAGGAAGGTACGCCGCGTCTCCGGGCGAGTGGGCGATCCACAACTTCAGGTCATACCTCCCCGATCCGGCCTTCGGGGGACACAAGGTGACTGACAGCCAAATGGTGTCAGCTGTCAGGGCTAATCCGTGGCGTGGGCTGGGAGTCGGCGGCGAGGCGGGCTTCGTATTCGTCAGTCAGTGCGAACAGCGCCGTGGCCCCGTCGCCGGTGAAGCATGCGTCGTGCATTACGGCGAGCGTGGTGGGGGCGAGTCCGACGCCGCTGCCAGAATGGTCGAAAGACCCTGTTTTAGGGTCCGCGCGCGGCTGGATTCTTATATGTCGCGTTATGGCGGAGGATCGCCAGCCACCCAGATGAGGGAGGCTGCACCATGAAACTGACAGCGGGTCCTTGTCGGCGGTTCGCTGCCGGTGTAGCTCTGGCCTGCGCGGCCATTCTGCTCTCCACGGTCACATTCGCCGCATCGGCAGTGTCGGGTGCGTCGGCTGTCGCGGCCGCGGCGGTAGCGAGTTGTCGCGCCACCAGCACTGACGTCTGGGCGGCGGTTGAGGGCGTCGGCTCCGCCGGCACTACCTACTACGAGCTGGAGTTCAGCAACGTCGGGCTCCAGGCATGCACGTTGCACGGCTACCCCAGCGTATGGGCCGTCGCTCAGAACGGCCTCCAGATAGGTAAGTCTGCATCGCACCGGGGCGTCCCGAGCACGGTCACGCTCTTGCCTGGCGCGACCTCACATGCAGTCCTGGGGGTCGTAGACACGGGCGCGGTGTGCGGCCGCCAGGGCGTTGCGGCGGCAGGGCTGCGGGTCGTCCCGCCCGGCCAGACCCTTCCCAAGCCGGCGGGTGAAAAGGATGAGGTCGAGCACTTTCCGTTGCAGGTCTGTCCCCACCAGTCATCGATGAACGTCCTGCCAGTCGTGTCCGGCACAGGAATCCCCAACTACTCGTTCTCCTGAGCGCAGGGCCGGGTTGCGCCGACGCCGGAGGCCAAAGCGCAATGACCTCCGGCTGAAGGCGTGTGTTGCCGTGTGCTGATCGCCCGTAGGCCTCCGTGCTGTGTCTGGCCGAGCCGATCGCGAATGCAAATCGATCGCCCGATCTGCGTCACTCTGGAGGGGTCCGGCGAACCCTCGAAGCCACGGAGATCGACGGCTCGGCGTGCTCTTTCCTGACTGATTAGACGTACTGAACCGCGCGCCCCCGAATGCCCGGCGAGCCGCCCTCCTCGGGTGCCCCAGACCAATGACAATGTCTCCGAGCATCCGCTGTCGCTCGCCAGCTTGATGGGACCGGCTCGTCGCCAGTCACATGGGACCGGGTCCGGGGTCGATCAGCGCGGCGCTGTGATGATGACCGGCGGTTCAGCCGCGGTCAAGCACGCCGGCCGCGCCGTGCCGCCACCGGGCTGTCAGACGTGGCGGTCAGAGCCGGTCGCTGCCGGTGCCGGTAGGACTCCCCGTCGAGCACGAGCTCGTAGGCAGCTGACTGCAGGCGGTCGATCGCGGACTGGGCGAGCAGGCCGTCGGCCATGAGCCCGAGCCACTCGACGGGCTCCCGGTTCGAGGTCGTCACCGTGGCCGCGTTGCGGTGGCGCTCGACGATGACCTCGTAGATGTCCGCTGTGTCGGCGCCATCCATTGGCTGCAGGCAAAAATCGTCCAAGATCAGCAGATCGACGCGGAGCAGCTTGCGGAGCTCGACGTCGTGACTGTTGTCGAGCCGCGAAGCCTTCAGCCGCTTGAGCAGCACGTCTGCTCGCTCGAAGTGCACGCTGTAGTGCCGACGGATCGCGGCGTGCCCGAGCGCGGTCGCGAGGAAGGTCTTGCCGACGCCGACCGGTCCCATCACAAGCGCGTTGTGCCCGGCCTCGATGAAGCGGAGCGAGAAGAGCTCGTCGAGGACCGAGCGGTCGTAGGTGATCTTGGTGTCATTGTCGAACAGCTCGAGGCGCATGGCCGGATCGAGCCCGGCGGCCTTCGCGCGCCGTTCGGCCGAGGTGGCGTCGCGGCGCGTGACTTCGTCGGAAAGCACGAGCTCGAGGAACTCGGCGTGGCCGAGGTCCCGGGCGCGCGCGAGGGCGAGCCGTTCGGGGAGGCTGTCGAGGAGCTGGCCGAGCTTCACGCGGCGAAGCAGCGAGGAGAGCTCGGGCGAGACCGACGGGGCGGGCGCGCTCATGCGACGCCGCCGTTCGCGTCACTCGCATCCTCGTGTTGTCGCTGTGTTGTGCGGAAATGCTGCGCGTCGCGGGCGAATCGCCCTGATGCCGCTGAGAAGGGCAGCGGTGGTGCCACCGGCTGGTCGGCCTCGGCACCTCGCTCGAGCATCCGGGTGATGAGCCCGACGCTCACCGCCTCGGCCTCGAGGGCGCGGGCACACGCTTGCTCGACTCGGGTCGCTCCCCACTTCTTCACGAGGCCAAGGAGCGCGTAGACCTGGCGCATCTTGGTCCAGGGAAGTGGGTGCTCGAGCAGCGCCGCAGCGTACGCGCCGACCGCCGGACCTGCCGAGGAGGCCAAGTGCTTCAGGTGCTCGAGGTCGCGCATCGCGTACGTCGTCTTCTCCGCCGGCAGGTCGGCCGGGTCGGTCACCCGGCCGCCGGGTGAGCTCCGGGGATGCACCTTCACGAGCTCGCCACGGAAGAACACCCGGACGAGCTTCTGGTCCGAGCGAACCTCGACGCGATGCCCGATCAGATGCCCCGGGACGGAGTAGAGCGCCTTTTGCACCTCGATGTGGTGGTCCCGGTGCACCTTCGGGCTCGCGTAGTGCGGCAGGTCGTAGGGAAACACTGGAGCCTCGAGCAGCCGCGGCGCTTCCTCGAGGGCGAACAGCTCGGCCGGGCGACACTGGGTCGTGCCGTGGATGCGCAGCCCAGCGCGGGTCGTGCACCAGGTCTCGGCCCGACGCTGCGCGTCGGCGAGGTCGACGAAGTGCTCACCGGCGAAGAAGCTTCCTCGCACGAAGGGCACGGTCCGCTCGACCCGGGGCTTGTCCTGTGGCCGGCGGACCCGGGCGGCGTCGACGAGGAAGCCACGACTCTGCGCGTACTCGATGAAGGCTTGGTTGAAGCGAGGGTCCGTCGGGTTCGCCTTGTCGATGATCGTTGCCATGTTGTCGGGGATGACAACCTTGAAGACCCCACCGAAGAAGGCCCAGGCCGCCTCGAAGCCAGCGATCACCGCCTCTGTGGTCTGGGTAAAGCTCAGGAAGACGAAGCAGTGCCTCGAGTAGCAGGCGGTGAAGATGAGCGCCTGGACGACGCGGCGACGATCGGTCTCAGGGTCGAAGAGCAGGCCCATCTTGCCGAAGTCGACCTGGCACTCTGCCCCCGGCTCACCGTCGGCGACCCGGACGGTCGTCATGCGCGCGCTGCGCCCGTGACCAAGGACTTGAAGCACGTAGCGGTGCAGCGTCCGCTCGGGAACGACGATGCCGCGGCGCGCGAGCAGCTCATGGATCTTCCGGACGGTGAGGCTGTCCTCGACGAGGCCCTTGACCTCGTCGTGGTGGGCGACGACGAGTGCCCAGGCCGACCCATGGCCGTCACCGCGGTGCGGGCGGACCGACTCGCAGACCCGGGCAATCAGCTCGTCGGTGAGCTGGCTCTCACCGCCTGAGCGATCGAGCCCGGCCTCCTCGGCCGCGGCGACGTAGCGGCGGACGGTCTTGCGGTCGAGTGCGGCGAGCCGCTCGACCGAGCGCAGGCTCTCGCCTCGCAGCCAGACGCGTAGGACTTCTCGGATCTCGTGCACGTGGACCTCCCGGAACGCCATCGCCGCCTTCCCGATCTGCTGGTCGGTGTGGCGGCAAGTCCACCGGCAGCAGCACCGCTGCTGGTGGATACCGGGTGGTCCCATGACTGGCGACGAGGTGGTCCCATGTTGCTGGCGAAGTTCAGCTCAGGGTGGTCCCATGTCGCTGGCGAGCGACACCCGCCGCTGCGCTGCTGGTTCTGAATAGCGTCGGCAGCACTGGGATGTTCGGCCTGGCTCGAAGTGACGAGGCTCCTTCGGACGTCGTCGGCCAAGCTCTTCCAGCAGCACATTGAAACCGGCACGTCCCGTCTCAGAGGAAGGGTGATTGGCCCGGCTTGCTCGAACAGGCCCGACCGCCCGTCACTCCGATCCGGCACGGCCGTGGAGATGCTTCTCCGGCCGGGCGGGCCGCGGTCGGGCGCCGGTTTCGCTCGCGAATCGCTTCGGATGCTGCCAGGGGCCGCCGACTACGGGTCCAGTCGTCCGCACACTCCGCGGGGATCCCCGTCGTCGTCCTCCAGCACGTCGATATCGCTGTAGCCAGACCCGGCCAGCATCGCGCTCACCGCGGCGACCTGGTCGTTACCAATCTCGAGCAGCAGCCATCCGCCACTCCTGATCCAACGGGGACTTCTCCGAACCACCGTGGATATCTTCTCAACCCCTCCCTCGCCCCCGTCCAGCGCCCTGCGCGGCTCAAATCGCTGCACGTCTCGGGGCAAGAAGTGGAAGGAGCCGTGTGGGACGTAGGGAAGCACGCCGGTCATGACATCGACCCGTGACGCAAGTTCGGCAGGCAAGGGCTCATCGAGGTCGCCCTCGTAGACGACCAGCCCATTGCGGCGGGCGCAGTTCGCGGCTAGGGGGTCGATCTCGGTGGCCACGATCCGAGCCTCGGGACATGCCGACCGCATGACCATGGCGATGGCCCCGGCTCCCGTACAAAGGTCTACGCCAAGCCCCGTGGGCGGCAACAGCCGAGCGGCCATGAGGGCGAGGGGCTCTGACTGCCACCGGGGAACGTACACGCCGGGCTCGATGGCGACGTCCAAGCCGCAGAAGTTCGCCCTACCGGTAATCCAGGCGAGGGGTTCGCCGGTCAGGCGACGCGCCAGCATCCGCCTGAGCTCCCCGTTGTCACCATGAGCCGTTTGGACGAGTTCTTCTGCCTCCTCGTCGGCAGCGACGCAGCCTGCCGTTTCGAGAGCGCGAGTGACTGCAGCAAAGTCCAAGGCGGTACCCACGTCGACATGATGCTTGATCTTCACGTCGGCTGTTCCGGCAACGAGGACCGGTCGGGTTTGCCGCCGGCTCGGGCCGCGAAGATCGCGGTTCGGTGTGCAGCGATAGCCGATCAGGGGCGGAGCGGCGGAACCTCGACGGCAACTGCATGCGCGGGCTCGCGCCGGGACGCCGAACCCGGACCCGCCACGTCGGTGCGCGACAGGGAGGTCTGCGCCTCCTACTCAGGCGCAGAACCAGGCGATCCGGCCCAGCGACCGACGGCCGCGGTGAGGGCCGGCAGCGGAACTGGACCGACGCGGAGGACAAGGTTGTGGAAGGCACGCAGATCGAAGCGCCCACGGAGGCGCGGTCCGACGCACTGAGCCGGCACGCTTCGAGCTCGAGCCGCCCGACCATGTAGGACAGCGCCTGCGCCGGGTACGCGATGTAGCGGTCGACCTCCGTGTCGATCTCGAGGAGTGCAAGCGGCGTGTGGTCCCGCATCCAGTCCACGGCGGTCTGCCGTGACCAGCCGAGGGCGTGCAACCCGGTATCGATCACGAGGCGCGCCGCCCGCCACGAGTCCGTGCTCAGCATGCCGAGGCGCGTCAGGTCGCCGGTGTAGAGCCCCATCTCGTCGGCGAGGCGCTCGGCGTACAGCCCCCAGCCCTCGGCGGCGGCGGTGTCGTGGATCACCCGACGGGCCAGGGGAAGGCCCGTCTGGCCCTGGGCGATGGTGAGCTGGAAGTGATGGCCCGGCACGGCTTCGTGGAAGGCGACGGCCTCGGCGAGGTGTCGGTAACGCGCTCCCGGTTGCGAGGTGTTGACGAAGAACGTGCCCTTCCTCGAACCGTCCACGGCGCCCGGGAGGTAGTACGCAGGAGGCGAGCCTGACGCGAGCGCCTCGGGGACCGGTTCGACGGCGCAGGGCGTCTCGGGCACCGTCACGAACCACCCGGGCGCTTCGCGCTCGGCGCGCAGCACCGCCGCAGACGCCTCGGCGAGGATCTCTTCGCCGCTCTCGTAGCGAAGCTCTGGGTCGTCGCGCAGCCGCCGGCGGATCTCGGCAACGTCGCTCGTGCCCCACAGTCGCGTCCCGACGGTCGTGTACTCCGCGTCCAACTGCTCGACTAGCGCGAGTCCGGTTGCATGTAGCTCCTCGGCGGACCGGTCCGTCGAGGTGTGCAGACGCGTGAGCCGTCCGTACATCGCGGCGCCGTCTGGCAGCCAGCAAAGCCCCGGATGCTCGTCATCTCGGCCCTGCGGAAGGATGTCTGCCGCGAGCCGGCTGCGGTAGCGACCTAGTGCATCCTCGCGTTAATGACAGTGATGTGCTTTGCTGGAGCCATGAGACTCGAGCCCTTGAAGCTCCGGCGTGGTGATCGGTCGCGCCTGGAGGCCATCACGCGGTCGGGGACGGTCGAGGCGCGCACCGCCAAGCGGGCGCGCATCGTCTTGTTGGCGGCCGACGGCTGGTCGAACCGGGACATCGCCGACACGGTCGACATGCACTACAACCAGGTGGGCATCTGGCGGAAGCGCTACAGCGAGCTGGGCTTGGCCGGTCTCGAGGACGAGGAACGCCCGGGACGACCCCACGTCTATGGCCATGACGACGTGCTGTTGCTGGTGAAGCTCGTGACGGAGCCGCCGCCGGACAACGCCTCGCGCTGGACGATGGAGGCCCTCGCTGGCGCGATGGCGGCCCACGGCGTGGCGATGTCGGCGTCCCAGGCCTGGCGCATCTGCCGGGCGCTCGACTTGAAGCCCTGGCAGGTCGAGAGCTGGATGACGAGCCACGATCCCAACTTCTGGGAGAAGGCCTCCGACGTCTGCGGGCTCTACCTCGATCCCCCGACCAACGCCGTGGTCTGGAGCGTCGACGAGAAGTCGGGCATGCAGGCGAAGTCGCGCGTCAACCCCACCAGGCCGGCTATCCCGGGCACCCCCGTGCGCCGGGAGTTCGAGTACAAGCGCAACGGAACCGCCGTGTTATTCGCCGCCCTCGACGTCCATGACGGCGGGGTTGCCGGATGGGTCACCGACTCGACGAGGTCGGAGAACTTCGTCGACTTCCTCGCCGATCTCGTGCGGCTCACGCCTGCGGGACTCGACCTGCACTGCATCGCCGACAACCTCTCGGCCCACAAGACCGACGCGGTCGCCACCTTCTTGGCCGGGCATCCCCACGTGCACATCCATTACACGCCCACCCACGCGAGCTGGCTGAACCAGGTGGAGCTGTTCTTCTCGATCTTGGAGCGCAGGCTGTTGCGACGAGGCGAGTTCGCCTCGATCGACGAGCTGGCCGAGCGGGTCATCACCTTCATCAAGGACTACAACCGACGAGCGGCGCCGTTCCGATGGACCTACGACGGCCGCCCGCTACAGGTCGCGTAAGTCACAATGACTTACGCGTGGGAGCACTAGTGCATCCTCGCGTTAATGACAGTGATGTGCTTTGCTGGAGCCATGAGACTCGAGCCCTTGAAGCTCCGGCGTGGTGATCGGTCGCGCCTGGAGGCCATCACGCGGTCGGGGACGGTCGAGGCGCGCACCGCCAAGCGGGCGCGCGATCGTCGTGTTGGCGGCCGACGGCTGGTCGAACCGGGACATCGCCGACACGGTCGACATGCACTACAACCAGGTGGGCATTCTTCTCGATCTTGGAGCGCAGGCTGTTGCGACGAGGCGAGTTCGCCTCGATCGACGAGCTGGTCGAGCGGGTCATCGCCTTCATCAAGGACTACAACCGACGAGCGGCGCCGTTCCGATGGACCTACGACGGCCGCCCGCTACAGGTCGCGTAAGTCACAATGACTTACGCGCGGGAGCACTAGTGCTGGCAGCACCGACTCCTCGATGATCCGGTCCTGCGCGGCGACGAAACCATCGTTCTTGGCGTCTGGGGCTTGCCGCCGGAGGCCGCTCAGGGAGCGGTCGGCGATCACCTCGTCCAGCTGGTCGATGGCCGAACGTGCCAAGCGGGCCACCGGCAACCGGCCGGCGGCAATCCCCTCGAGGTGCCGCTCGGTCGCCTGCTCGAGAAAGCGCGGCAAGGCCGCCAGGCGCGCGAGGTAGCCGTCGGAGCGACTCGCGGTGTCCAGCGGCGACTGCGGCAGGAGCATGAGGAGTCCGGCGAGCGGCGCGGCTTGGAAGTCGGTGACGGTGAACTCGGCGAGCGGGACGCTCGCCCCTGAGGCGAAGTTGGCGGCGGCGAGGCGCACGAAGTCGAGCGTCTGGATCTCAGTTTCGTCGAGCTGAGCTCCCTCGCGGGCCAACCGCGCGGCGAGGTCTTGGCGCGCGCGTGGCAATCTGCTCGTAGCGGCGCGCCACGTCGCGCTCGGCTGCTGCGCTCACGTCGGCGAGTCGGTCGTCTCCGCCCGGCAACCCCAGAAGCGAGGCCCACACCGGGTCTTGCGCGGTCACAGCGGCGAGGAGGGTGTCGGCGAGACCGTCGACCTCGGTGGGCACGAGTGGACGCTAGCGGATCGCCTGCCTGCGTCGAAGGGCGATGACGCTCGCTTCCGAGCCGGGGCGCGGGTGCGGCTGGGTCGACAACCTAGCGAACGGGTCCCAGGAGTTGGCCGTTCGGTGCTGTGGGGCGGTCTCGGAGCATCCGGCCGATCCGCACCCGTGGGTGGTCGCAGCCGGGTGAAGGTTCTGACGCCGTCGACAGCCAGAACGAACACGGGGTCCAGCAAAGGGCGCAGTGCGGCCGTGAGGCCGCTCGGGGGGGTTCGCCGCGAGCACGCGAGCTCGGGCGACCCCGGCCCGCCGAGCCGATCCAGCGTTGCGCAGGGAATCAACTGGCGGCGGACGTACTGTTCGCGGAGCGCACCGGGAGCAGGGCCCTCCGGTCGTCGCCGATCGCGGATGCGCACCCGCTCCGCTCGTGCCGCACGGCAAGCACCTTCCGAGCCTTCGATGCCCCCCGGAGAGGAGGTCCCGCACGACAGGAGCCGGCGGCACCGGCGCCGGTCCGCGGCCGCTCGCCGCGCGATGTCGAGAATCCGCTCGCCGCTGCGACAACTGGGTGAGCGCGGCCACAGAGCGCCGCCTGACCAGGAAGGATGGAGCGATGCGATTCATGCTGCTGCAGAACTACGGACGGGTCGAGTCGGACTGGTCGCCCATGACTGAGTGGACTCCGGCGGACGTCAGGGCTCACATCGAGTTCCAGCAGGCGTTGAACCAAGAGCTCACCGAGCGCGGCGAGCTGGTCGACGCCCAGGGGCTCGCCGGGCCCGAGCGCGCCAAGTTCGTGGTGTCGGACGGAGCGAGCGCTCCGGTAATCACCGACGGCCCGTTCCCCGAGGCGAAGGAGCTGCTCGCCGGCTACCGGCTGGTGGACGTCGAGACGCCCGAGCGGGCCATCGAGATCGCTGCCCAGGTCTCGGCGGCGCCCGGGCCGAACGGGGTGCCGATCCGCCAGCCCATCGAGGTGCGCGAAGTGTTGAGCGCCCCGGACCCCGAGGTGTGACAACCGCCGCGAGCATCGAGGGCCTGCTGCGCGAGCTGACGCCGCCGGTCCTCGGTGCTCTCGTCCGCCGCTACGGCGACTTCGCCGACGCCGAGGACGCCGTGCAGGAGGCGCTCCTCGCTGCCACCACCACGTGGCCCATCGAGGGGCAGCCCGACGAACCGGTCGCATGGCTCATCCGAGTGGCTTCACGCCGCATGGCAGACCAGCACCGCCGCGACGACGGCCGGCGCCGCCGGGAGGATCTGGCCGCCTCGTGGTCGCTGCGCCGGCCCGACCCGGCTTCGGGGCACGACGACACGCTGATCCTGATGCTCATGTGTTGCCACCCGTCGCTCAGGCCGGTGTCGGCCATCCCGCTCACCCTCCGGGCGGTCGGCGGCCTCACCACGCGCGAGATCGCCTCGGCGTTCCTCGCACCCGAGGCGACCATGGCCCAGCGCATCAGCCGGGCCAAGGCCAAGGTCGAGGCGTCGGGCGAGCCGTTCACGCTCCCGCCGCCCGACGGGCGCGCCGGACGCCTGCGTTCGGTGCGCCACGTGCTGTATCTGCTGCTCAACGAGGGCTACGCCAGCAGCTCCGGCCCCGACATGGCCCGTGCCGACCTCTCGGGCGAGGCCATCCGACTCGCCCGGAGCGTGCACGCTGCGCTGCCGGGGGACCCCGAGGTGGCCGGCCTGCTCGTCCTCATGCTGCTCACCGACGCCCGACGCCCGACGCCCAGCTCGCACGCGAGCCGACGGCGAGCCGGTCCCCCTCGCCGAGCAGGACCGCACCCTCTGGAACCGGAGCCTCATCGCGGAGGGCTTGGGCCTGGTCACCGCGGCCCTGCGCCGGGGGCAGGTGGGCGAGTACCAGTTGCAGGCGGCCATCGCCGCCCTCCACGACCAGGCTGGCCGCTACGCTGACACCGACTAGTCGGAGATTCTTTCCCTCTACGGCCTGCTCGAGCGCATGACCGGCAATCCGATGGTTGCACTGAGCCGGGCCGTCGCCGCCGCCATGGCCGACGGGCCGAGCACCGGCCTCGCGCTCCTCGAAGGTGTCAGTGATCGGCTCGGCGACCACCACCGCGTCCACTCGGTCCGCGCCCACCTCCTCGAGCTGGCCGGCGACACCGAGGAGGCCGTCGTCGAGTTCCGTGCGGTGGCCGCCCGCACCACGAACCTGCGCGAGCGCAACTACCTCACCGCGAAGGCCGCCCACGTCGCCACCGAGCCGGCCGACGAGTGAGCTGACGGTGCGACCGGCGACAGGGACCCTCCCGAGGGCCGGTGACCGATCGTTCTCCCGGAGCCCCACGGTGTCAGTTGGAGAGCCCGCGGGAGCGGATCACGGGCCGGCGGCTCCCCGGCGCGTCGCGCCGGCGCGAGCTCGGGCTAGGCGACCGCCCGCGCGACCCGGCTCCGGAGCACGCGACGGCCGCCGCCGGCCTTCGCTCGATAGAGGGCCGCGTCGGCTTCGGCTCGCAGTTCGGCCATGCGCGCGGGCGCGCCGGTGGCCACGCCGGCGCTGAGCGCGACGACCAGGCCGGGGCTCGCTTCCTCGAAGTGCTGCTCGTCGATCAGCGCCAGGAACGCTGCGGCACGCTCGAAGGCTGCATCGAGGTCGACATCGGCCAGCACGACCGCGAACTCGTCGCCACCGAGGCGTACCGCGAGATCACAAGGACGGATGCTGCGCTCCAGCGCCCGCGCGATGCCGACGAGCACGGCATCGCCCGCCAGGTGACCGTGACCGTCGTTCACCTCCTTGAAGGCGTCGACGTCGAGCAGGATGAGGGCGATGCTGGCGACGTCGAGGCGTTCCAGCTCCGTCAGGTACTGCTCGAGCGCCCGGCGGTTGCCGATGCCGGTCAGATCGTCGAGGCGAGCGTGCTTGCTCAGCAGCTCACGCTCGGTCGACAGCCGCTCGGCCTGGACGCGTGACTGCATGGCGCCGAGCGACGCGAGCCGGCGCGCCCAGTGCTCCGAGAGCTGGCGCCGGCCGTAGCGCAGGCCGGCTCCGAGGCCGGTTCCCGCTTCGGCCTCGGCGGCAAGGTAGAGGGCCAGGTCGTACAGCTGCGGGTAGAGGTTCGCGTCGATCGACGCCACCGCCGCCTCGGCGGCGCTCGCCGCCTGGGGCCGGCCCGCGCCCGCATCGCTCAGCGCGATCGCCAGCTTCAGGTGGCCCGCAGATCGCGGCTCGTCCGGCTGCTTCGTCATCGGCTCGTCGAGCAGCCGGCGTGCTTCGACAGCGGTGTCCTCGCCGGCGATCGCGCCGAGCAGGAGCCCGAGAGCGGTCAGCTCGACCCGCCAGGCGTCGGCCATGGCGAAGGACGCGGCAGCAGCCGACAAGGCGTTCCAGGATCGCGAGCGCTCCGCCACGCCGATCCCGTCGCCGAGCTGGAAGAGCATGCTTGCCCAGGCGACCTGGATCTCGGCGCGATTGAACATGATCGGCGCGAGCAGGAAGTCCAGGGTGCCGGGCGGCTGCGACGTTCCGACCTCGAGGGCCGCCGCGTACTGCTCGTCGCACAACTCGACGAGCCCGCGGTTGTAGAGGGCATTCCCGCAGGCGGTGTGGGCGCTGATCCGCTCGAGCGGGCCGCCGTTGGCCTGCTCGAGCAGGACGACGGCCCTTGCCAGGTCCTCGTCGCGAGAGGTGGCGCCCGTCGAGTCGTCTCCCGAGAAGCTCTGGTCAGAGCGCATTGCCAGGCCGAGCGCGAGCATCACGGAGTCGTCGTCCTGCGTGCTCCGCTCAATGAGGGCCGTCACTGCTGCCGAGGTGTTCCCTTCTCGCGTGAACCAGGCGCCCACGGCCCGGCCGAACAGTCCGGCTCTCACCACCTCGCCCCAGCGGTGGCGTTCGGCGTGCGCCTCGAGCGCCGAGAGCTCCGTCGCTGCGCCCGGGATCGCCGCCTGGATGTCGTGGATCAGCTGGTACGCGCGAATGAGTGCCGACTGGCGATCACTCGGTTGGGCTGATGTGGCGGACATCGAGACCGCTTCCTCCGTGTGCTGGCCGACGGGCGCTCTCGCCGGGGTGCACTGGCTCAGGCAACCGAGCCGTCCGCCACCGGCAGGGACAGCGACGAGATCGAGGTGCGCGAGAGGGTACTAGTGGATAACGGCCGTGGCCCTCCGGACATGGAGCATGACCCGGGCGACCTCGGTTCGCGCGGCATGAGGCGCGAAGCACCGGTTCGGCGTGTCGCTCCGTTGCGCTCCAGGTGCCGGCCGGTGAGACGCTCGACACCTCGCTCGACGATGCCGACGACGCGCTGCGGCTTCTCCGGCCTCCCCCGGACACCGACGGTCGTGTGCTGGTACGCCGCGCCGGAGCGCCGCTGGCGACGGTCATCAGGCGACCCGCGGCGCCCGGCGCCGCCGTCGCCCGCCAAGTCGTCGCCGCTTCGTCGACGGCGGGAAACGAACGTCCTCTCGAGCAGCGCAAGGCGCGTCGCCCCCGTGCGCGGGGACCTCCGCTGGTGGATCAGCTCGTCGCGCCGATGCGTCGAGACGGAGGACTACTCGGTGGTGGGCGCCGGCGCGCTGGCAGGGCGCGAATGAGCTCTGTCGTCACCTCGGCGATGCGCAGCACGGCGAGCTCGAAGGCCGCGTCTGATCCCTTCGGCGCCGTTCGCGTGCCGCTCACCTTCCGCACGTACTGCCGCGCGGCGTCCTCGATCTCCTCTGGCGTCGCGGGCGGCTGCAGGCCACGCAGCGTCGTGATGCTCCGGCACATCGGTCGAACCTCCTCGATCGAACGGCGAGGGCCGCTTCCGATCGCCTCCTCGGGGAACCGGTGACGAGGCCGGCTCGCCCCCCCGCCGCTCCGCACCCCGCTCCGTGCCCTTCGGCCCTTACGGCACCATACGGCGGACGTCTCGCGCCGTCGCGGCCGGCGGCGGGCGGGTCGGCCGGGCGGAGTCGTCGCGCCATGGCAGAGGAGCGGCTTCTTGCGGAGTTCGTGAGCGTGGAGACCGTCCCCGACAGCACGTGAGCCCCCCCGACCGACCGCCGCCGACGCGCGTCAGTGTGTACGTCCCGGTCTGCGCCGCTCGCGCGCCAGCCGGTACCGGCGGGCTCCCGGCGCGCTCGGCGCTGCGCCGAGCGCCCATTCGGCAGCAGCGCTCGCATGCAGTCGGGTGGTCGGGAAGTACGGCACCGCGACCCCGCGGGTGGGACGAGGAGCTCGATCTCGGTGCACCCGGCAATCACGCCCTCCGCCCCATCCGCGACCATCCGGTCGATGATCTCGAGGTAGCGACGGCGGGAGGCGTCGTGGACGATCCCATTCACGAGCTCGCCGTAGATGACATCGTGGATGACCTGGCGCTCGTCCTCGCCCGGCACCCGAACGTCGAGGCCGTGCCGGGAGGCGAGTCGGTCCCGGTAGAAGGGTTGCTCCATCGTGTAGCGCGTGCCGAGCAACGCGACCTTCCGGACGCCCGCCTGCTTCACCGCAGCGGCAGTCGCGTCGGCGATATGGAGGAAGGGCACCGTGACCGCTGAGATGATCGCGTCGGCGACGATGTGCATGGTGTTGGTGCAAAGCACGATCATCTGGGCGCCGAGCGTTTCGAGCATCGCTGCGCCGTCGGCGAGCAGCTCCCCGGCCGCCTCCCAACCTCCGCCGGCCTGCAGCGCCTCGATGTCGGCAAAGTCGTAGGAGCGGAGGATCAGGTCGGCGGAGTGCGCGCCGCCGAGCCGCTCTCGCACCGTCTCGTTGATGATGCGTTCGTACTCGATCGAGGACTCCCAGCTCATACCGCCGAGCAGGCCGATGCGCTTCACGCTCGGGATTCTGTCACCGTCGCCCGGACGCGTGGACGCCGCCGAGACGCACGCGAGGAGCTGTCGCTCGTTCGACCGGCGGCTCTTGCGTACGCTGCACGGCCGTCCACCGCGAGGACGACCCCCTCGACGCGGAGCACGCACCGGCCGGCGCGTGTTCGGCACCCGTCGAGAAGGGCCATCGAGCTCCAAACCGACGTGGGGTCGCGCGGTGGCTCGCCGGCAGACCTTGGCATGATCTCAGGTGTGGTCACGATGGCGGTCGAGCGGTTCGAGGAGCTGGTGGCCAGCGCACTCGACGGCATACCCGCGGAGCTCGGGACGGCGATGGACAATGTCGCCGTCGTCGTCGACGACCTCAGCCCGCCCGGGCGGCTGTTGGGTCTCTACGAGGGGGTCCCGCTCACGAGGCGGGGCGCCCACTACTCGGCGGCGACGCCAGATCGCATCACGATCTACATGGCCGCGATCTGCGTACGCTGCGAGACCGGGCACGATGTCGTCGAGCTGGTACGAAGGACGGTAATCCACGAGGTCGCCCATCACTTCGGTATCGACGACAAGCGGCTGAAGGAGCTGGGCTGGGCGTAACGGGGTGCCCGATCCGCAGTGGTGTCGAGCGGAGCGGCGACCCCGGCAGTTCCGGGTCGCGTCCGCACGTCGCACCGAGTCGGCACTGGTGCCGCGAGGCGATCGCGCCTCAGTTGTGCTGCGCGGACGCCTGTGCCGTGACGGCGTCGACGCCTCGATCTGACCTCGCTCCCAAGCCGTAAGGTGACCGTGTCCGAACGGCGCCCGACACGCGAGTGAAGATCGAAGATGGTCCGACGCGGGTTTGGAAAAGCCCTTTCAATCTGACCGGATGGTGGCGTAGCGTTGATTTGGGTCCTCGGGACGATGACCGGATCGAAGAGCCGTGTTTGAGGGTGAAAAGCGGCCCCGCAGATTGGCCTTTGGCCAGATAGACGTCCCTCTTTGTCACTCCCGAGGGCCCATTACGTGCCGGCGAGTTCCCGGGTGCCGTGACGTCTCGTGAGCCCGAGCACGACGAGCCTGCGCAGGGTGAGCGTCGCGACGCGCCCTCGTTGCGCTCGACTCCCCGATAGCCAAGGCGCCGGTTCGCCTTCGCGGCGCGCCAGGAGATCGAGCCCTCGGCCATCGGGCGGTGCTGCCGATAGCTCGTCCGCAGCTGCTCGTCGCGCCAGCCGATCGCGCCGTGACGAACTCTTCGTCGTGTTTGGAGACGGTGAAGCTGCGTGCCCTCGCCGTCGTGCAGCGCGAGCGCAGCGGGCAGGTCGGCCAGTGCCCTCGGCGGCCGGGAGGTTGCGCGGACGCCTACCGCGGCGGTGAGACGCTCGGTTGACGGTCAAGATCATGGACTGTCAAGGAACCGCCGCATATAGTCCTGCCATGCCGTCACCACCCGCCGACGACGAGGTCGCGATCCCCGCACTGTTGCGCGTGGCACGTGGCAGCTTCGCGCAGGTCATCGACGCGCACCTCGAAGCGGGAGGGTTCGATGACCTCCCCCGAAATGGGCCCTTCGTGCTGGGAGGGATGGCCAAACACGGTGGGTCGGCGGTCCAGATGATTCGCGGGCTCGGGGTCACCAAGCAAGCGGCGAGTCAGCTGATCGACGTTCTGGTGCTACGCGGGTACCTGACGCGGGAAGTCAACGCGCAGGACCGTCGCCGGATGACGATCGAGCTCACCGATCGGGGCCGTGCCGCTGCCGCAGCAGTCCGCGCCGGGATCGAGGCAGTCGACGCCGAGCTGGCCGAGATGCTCTCGCCCGCCGAGCTGGCCGGCCTGCGAGCTGGGCTGGCAGCATTGGGCGAGATCAAAGAGCGGACAGCGCATGCCTAGCGAGCACGGACCCGCGGGTGCATCACGTGTGCTGTAGGCGCCTCACGTCGTGGCGGACCGATCGTCATCGGGATCTCGGGAGGCGTCGACCGAGCGACGCTCACCAGTACCGTGCCCAGCTCCGCGACGCGGGAGGCCGTGCAGGACGAATAGCGACGCGGCGACCCACACCGCGACGAGCGCCAACCAGACCAGCAGCTGCTCCCACGGCTGGAAGCTGCCCGGCACGCGGAGCAGGGAGCTGGAGAGCGGCGCGTAGCCGGTCCACCCCGTGAAGCTGTTGAGACTCGTGACGTAGTCGCCGAGGAAGCCGAGCACGGCGCCGAGCCCGACGATGACAACGACGCGCTGGGCGAGGTTGAGACGGTCGAGTACCCCCATCCCGTCAGCTTGGCATCTCGGGGAGAGGCTCGGACGTCTGTGACGGTACGCGCCATTCAAGGCGCGTACCAATTCCGTCCCTGCTCGTCACCACGAATGTTCCACCGAGGGCGGTGGCCCGGTCCGCCATGTTGGCAAGACCGCTCGCCCGCATGGCGTCGCCGATGCCGCGTCCGTTGTCGGTCACCTCGAGGACGACGTCCGCCCCCGCGCGGGCGGCGACCTCGACTCGGGACGCGCCGGCGTGGCGGGCGACGTTGGAAAGCGCTTCTCTCGCCACAGCTAGCAGGTGCTCGGCGACGATCTCGGAGACCGTCGCGTCGATGGGACCTTCGAAGTGCGTGCGGGGCTGGAAGCCGAGAGCCTCCGCCGCCTTCTCCGTCACCTCGAGCAGGCGTGCCCGGAGTCCAGCGTCGTGCCGGGAACCGCGACCCAAGGCGAAGATCGCCGAGCGGATCTCGATGACGGTGGCATCGAGGTCGTCGATGACGTCGGCGATCCTGCGTGCGAGCTCGGGGGAGCGGGCAAGGTTGAGGGCACTTTGCAGGCTCATCCCATTGACGAAGAGCCGCTGAATGACGAGGTCATGCAGGTCGCGGGCGATCCGATCCCGTTCGGCCAGGATCTCCTGTTCGACCCGGACGGTCTCCAGCTCCTCCTCGGCGCGCACGCGGTCGGTGACGTCCTCGACCCGATGGATGATGTAGATCAGCTCGCCGGAGGGGTCGAGCACCGGCGAGTTGACCGGACTCCAGTACCGCATCTCGAAGCCGCCGCCCTGCTCGGCCGGTCGACGGATGTCGTAGTGCTGGACGGCCATCGTGTCGGCCGCTCGGTCTCGCACCACCCGGGTCAGGGAGGCGCTCAAGTTGGCGACGCCACTCGCGGAGGGATCGGCAGGGTTGTCCGGGAAGACCTCGAAGAGATCACGGCCGAGAATCGCAGCGCGCTCGGTCATGGTCGCCGAGAGATACGCGTCGCTCACCGCAACGATCCGAAGCTCGGGATCCAGCACGAGGAAGCAGCCCGGCGCCGCTTCGAACAGGGCTCTGAAGTCCGGCTCCGGGACCGGGAGTCCATTGGCAACAAGGTCGTCGTCATCCCAGGTCACCACACGGCGGAGGTTATCCGGTTCGTGTACGCCACATGTTGGTGTTGGTGATCGGGGCGGACGGCGTCTCGAGATGGTGCGGAGTTCCACGTCGGGCTCGCAGTCGGGGATCGCTCCCTCGCCCCGAGTGCGCGTCGTCGGAGCCCCGTCGGCGAGTCCGGCGGTGAAGCGCGAGCGGCTGATCGGGCTCGTTGCCGGGCGCGGCCAGCAGCGCTCACCTGTGACGACGTCGTTCGGTCCTCCGGACGTGGTTAGCGCACTGCTTGCACGCTCAGATAGACGGGTCCCGGACGTGAGCACGCGAGGAAGGGATACGGGACGACCTTTGAGGCGGTCTGGTTGGGCGGGTAGACGCGCAGGCCCGCGGCGGTCGTCGGGCGGCAGACAGCGCTCGGGAAGTTGTCCGCGTCGACGATCTGCAGCACTGCGACCGCCGTGGCGTCGCTGGCGATCGTGACCACCCGCGGCTTGCGGACGCTGTCCCGCGAGGCCGCGCTGCCGAGCTGGTGGCCGCCGAGGTTGACCGCGGAGACTCCCGGATAGCCGAGGAGGGTGCACGCACGGCCCGACAGATTGGTGAGCTCGAGGTCGTAGTAGATGCTTCCTGCCGCTCCGTTGCCTTGGGTGTCGAGCCAGACGACGAGCCCGGCTGTCGTGCACCTCGGCGCGCTCGTCGCGACCGCGGCGGGTGCAGGCAGGGATGCCGCGGCTGCCAGCGCTGTCGCAGGTGCCAACGCCGCGACGCAGGCGCCCACGGCGATGCCGATAAGTCGCCTGGTGCAGAACGTGGGTGGATGCATGATGCGCCCCCTTGCCCGGCAGTGAGGAATCCCTCGCTCCTTCAGTATCTTCGAGACTCTTCTCCGTGGGAGGCCACGCAGCCGGAGGGGAGCGCGGCGCTACGAGATCACCGTGGGGACCGGGAGCGGTCGCCGTTCGGGAGCGCCGACGCTGAACGCCACGCGAGACGGACGTAGTCTTCCTAGGTGCTCCGGCGGCTGATCCTGGAGGGGTGCGGCGCCCTGGGGGTCGCCGCGCTGGTTGCCCATCCGGATGCCGCGCAACTCATCCTCGTGCTCGCCGTCGTCTCGGTGGCGGTTGCGGCCGTCGTCTCGTCGCGAGCGCTCTCGACGGGTTCGGGCGTGGCGTGTGCACGCGCCATCGTCGCGACGTCCAACCCCTGGTCTGGGCACGCTACGAGCCCACGGGCGGACGCAACCGCCCGGCAGATTCTCCTCTCCAAGCCCCGGCGTTGAGCGGCTGCCGGTCCTTCGGGCCGGCAGCTCACCTCGACAGCCCGAGACAGACAGGAGAATCCCTTGCTCGCTTCCTTCACCGACCCCTTCAGCGACCTCGTCCACCCGCTGTTCTGGGCGTTCGCATGGCTGCTCGCCGAGTTCTACAGCCTGATCCCCAACTACGCCGTCGCGATCGCGCTGCTCACGATCGCGGTGATGATCGTCGCATTCCCGATCACGCGGCGCGGCACCCGCTCGATGACGCGGCTGCAGCTCCTCGCGCCCGAGCTGGCGTCGTTGCAGAGCAGGTACAGGGCGAAGGCGGACATGACGACCGCCGAGCGCCGGGAGCAGCGCCAGCAGCTCAACAAGGAGACGTCGGCGCTGTACAAGGAGCAGGGCATCAGCCCGGCCGCCGGCTGCCTGCCCACGCTGCTCCAGCTCCCGATCTTCTGGATCCTCTACGGGACGATCCGCGGCCTCACCCACGAGATGGTCATCCGCGCCAAGCTCACCCTCCAGCCCCTGTACGTGAGCCATGTGAGCCGCCTCTACGCGAGCATCGTCGCCCCCCACCATGGCCTGCTCCCCGCGTTCGGCATCGACCTCGCCGACACCGCGAGGACCGCCGGGCTGTCGTGGCCGGGGAGGATCCCCTACCTCGTGGTGGTTGTCGGCGCCGTCGCGCTCCAGTACCTGCAGACGAAGCTGCTGAACACGCGAAATTCGGCCGTCGCGCGGGCCAATCCGAGGTCGAGCAGTCGCTGAAGATCGTGCCGCTGGTCTTCGCGGTGATCTACATCTCGATCCCGGCCGGGGTGAACATCTACTTCGTCGTCTCCGGCCTCGTCCGCCTCGCCCAGCAGGAGTTCATCTACCGTCGCGATCCGCAGTTGCGCGAGTCGATCGAGAAGTTGCGGTTGCGATCCGGCGCCGCCCCGAGCCGCGGCCCCGATGATCCCGGATCCCTGGCTCGGGCGAGTGACGACGAGCCGGGCAGGCACGCCACCGCCGAGACGACGTCGCGGCGCCAGCGGACGTGGCCTGGGCACAACTGGCACGCGAAGACCCGACAGACGGATGGATCGTCCACGCGGGGCACGGGCGGCCGGGACGGACTCGACGCGCCGGCTGAGGCCCCGCTTGACTGCGAGCAGTGGGCGGCGCGATACAGAGTCGACGTCGACGACGGGAGGAGGTGGCATGCCTCCCACACTGACGAACGGCAAGGTGTGCTACCTGGAGCTTCCCGCCGTCGATGTCCGCGAGTCTGCGCATTTCGGAGATTCCGTACACCCAGATCGGAGTTTTCGAACGCGAGGTGTCGGAGGCCGCGTAGCGGCCGACGGATCTGGCTAACCCCGGAGCTCACCTCCTTCCCGGTGCTTGGTCGACAGTCTGTGGTGATCTCGCGCGGCGGTCGAATCCGGCGCGCGCGTTGTGGCGGTCACGGCGTGGTCACTTCGTGTCGCGGGACTTGGTGGGGGCATCGCTTCGCCGCATCGAGTCGCCGACGAGCTCGAGACGGTTGGCGCGCTCGAGCAGTCGGTCCAAGACGGCGTCCGCGATGGTGGGGTCGCCGAGGGCCTCGTGCCAGTTGGCGACCGGCAGCTGGCTCGTGAGGATCGTCGCGCGTTGTTGCGCGCGGTCCTCGACGATCTCGAGCAGGTCCGCGGCCTGATCCGTGCTCAGCGGTCGGATGAGGAAGTCGTCGACGAGCAGGACATCGATGCGCGCCCAGCTCGCCATCAGCCGGGCGAGGCGGCCGTCGGCGCGTGCGATCGCGAGCTCGTCGAACATGCGCGGTGCGCGGAGATAGAGCGCGGAGTGGCCGTGGCGGATCGCGGCCTGGGCGAGTGCGCAGGCGAGGAAGGTTTTCCCGACGCCGGTCGGCCCGACGATGAGCACGACCTGGCGCTCCTTCACCCAGTGCGACTCGCCGAGCTGCAAGATTACGTGGCGGTCGAGACCGCGTGGCCGGGAGTAGTCGAGCTCCTCGATCGCGGCGGGGAGCCTCAGCTTCGCGGTCTTCAACAGGCGCTGGAGACGTCGGTTGTCCCGGGCGAGGAGCTCGCGGTCGACGAGCAGCCCGAGCCGCTCCTCGAAGGAGAGCTCGGCGTAGTCGAGCTGCTCGCGCTGGTCGGCGACGCCCTGGGCCATCGCGTGCAGGCGGAGGGTCCTCAGCCCCTCGATGGTGGTGCTCGTCAGCATGATCTTCCTTTCTCTCAGGCGTAGTAGTTCGCCCCGCGCACGTTGCGGTGCCGGGGATGGGGAGGAAGCGGACGGGACTCGGGCAGCGGCTGCTCGTCGAGGCGGTGATCGAGGATCGAGGCGACGCTGCGGTAGGAGTAGGAGCGCAGATGCAGCGCCCGGGCACAGGCCGCCTCGACGCGGGAGGCGCCGTGGCGCTCGCCGAGGCGGATGATCCCGAGGGCGGAGCGGAAGCCCTGCTCGGGATGGGGTCGCGAGGCGAGGATCTCCTCGACGAGCGCCGCGGTCGAGGGCCCGGTCGCCTTCGCCCAGGCGACGATGCGGCTCGGCGTCCACTTCGCGTAGCGGCGGTGCGACTCGGGCATGTGCGCGGGGTCGGTCGAGAAGCCACCGCGATCCGTTGAGCGCGGCCACGAGGCGACGCGCTTCGCGCTGAAGAGGACCTCGAGCACCGAGGCGGTGCAGCGCAGATCGACGACCTTGCCGACGAGCTGGTGGGGCACGGAGTAGTAGTGCCGGTCGAGCTCGACGTGGTAGTCGATGTTGACCTTGGCGTGCTTCCAGGTCGCGAACTCGTAGCGGGTGGGGGGAAGGGGCTTGAGCGCCGGGCGGTCGAGCTTTTCGAACAGCTCGGCTCTCGAGCCCTCCATCTTCTTGAACGGGCGGGCGTTGATCAAAGCGACGCACTGGCGGATCGCTGCGTTCGCCTCGGCGAGGGAGGTGAAGCGGCGATGGCGCAGCCGGGCGATGATCCAGCGCTCCGCGAGCAGCACCCCCGCCTCGACCTTGGCCTTGTCACGGGGCTTGTAGGTGCGCGTCGGGATGACGGCGACCCCGTAGTGGGCGGCCATCTCCTGATAGGTGGCGTTCACGTCGGGCTCGTAGCGGTGCGGCCGGGTGATCCCCGAGCGGAGGTTGTCGCAGACCACGATCTCGTGGCAGCCCCCCATCGCCTCGAAGGCGTGCACATGGGCGCTCACCCAGTGCATCAGCTCCTGGGAGGGAAGTGCCTCCGCGAACAGGTAGCTCGACGCACCGGCCACCGCGACGAACAGCTCGGCATGGAGGACGACCTCGCCGGACCTGCGGTCATGGATCGGGATCTTCATGCCGGGAAAGTCGACGAAGAGCTTCTCCCCGGCGCGGTGCACCTGACGCATGACGACGTCCACGTGGCCTTTGAAAGCGCGGTAGTGGTGGACGAACTGGGTGTAGCCATAGCCGTCGGGGTGCTGCTCGCGGTATTCGATCCAGAGAAGCTCGAGCGTCACCCCCTTGCGCCGCAGCTCCCGGTGCACATAGGCGAAGTCCGGCATCGGCCGGGTGACGTTGGAGGGCGCCGGCGGCGGGAACAGCAGCTGCTCGAGGTCGTGGTCGGAGAGGTCCTCGGGCAACGGCCAGGACAGCCCGGCCGCGATGGCGCGCCGGACGTGGTCACCGACGGTGGTGAACGGGAGCTCGAGGGAGAGCCCGACCTGGCGGAGCGAGAGCCCCTCGCCGAGGGCGAGACGGATGACGTCGCGGATCTTGCGCATGGGGACGCGGGGTCTTGGCACGTTCACTCCTCGAACACGTCGGTCCGTGGAGCGTTACGAGATGGCCTACGTCACGCCAATGGCTGCGACAGCCCCTTCACCAGGTGTACGAAAACGCCGAAACAGGTGTACGGAATCGACCGAAACCGGTGTACGAATTCCTCCGAAATCCGCACGCGAGTCGGCCGACTTCTACGAACAGGTCTTCGGTTGGCGGATAAGAGAGCGGGGCGACGGCAAGCTCGCCTTCGACGACACGACCGGCGAGGTGAGCGGCACGTGGGCGACGGGCCGTCCGCCGTCTGGCGAGCCCGGCGTGCTCGTCTACGTCATGGTCGACGACGTCGCTTCCACCATCGAGGACGTCCTCGCCCACGGAGGGGAGCTCGTCCAGGCGATCGGTGCCGACGCGCCGGAGGTCACCGCGCGCTTTCGCGACCCGGGAGGCAACGTCGTCGGCCTCTACCAGGAGCGGATCGATGAGGTAGCCCTCGGCCAGGGAGCAGCTACCGATTGACCACGCGAGCTGACGCCACCGTGGACGTCAGCACCAGAGGGTGGCGCGTCGCCTTGCCGGTCACGCCGAGGTGTCACACCGGCCGGCCAACATCCCCCACGTGTACGTCACGGCGATCAGGGTCCTGCCGGAGCTAGCTGACCGCGGCTGGCCCTTCACGATCCCTGCCGTCGCACACGTCGTGCGCGATGGACTCCGCTTCAGCAGACCTGTGACGTTCCTCGTCGGGCCGAACGGCGCGGGCAAGTCGACGCTCATCGAGGCGATGGCAGAGGCCTACGGGGTCGATGTCCGTGGCGGCCACGCCGGACGCCGGTACGCTTCCCCGCTTCCCCGGAGCCGGCTCGGCACCGTGCTCCGCCTGGAGATGTCGGAGGAGCAGCGCGCCGAGCGAGGGCGCCGCGGGCGGGGGTTCTTCCTGCGGGCAGAGACCGCGCTCGGCGTCCTCGAGTTCATGAACGGCCTGCCCGGCTACGGCGACGACCTGGACAAGAAGAGCCACGGGGAGTCGTTCCTCCAAGTGTTCGACGGGAGATTCGTCGACTCGGGCCTCTACCTGCTCGACGAGCCGGAGTCGGGGCTGTCCTTCACCTCGACGCTACAGCTGGTGATCGTCCTCGACCGCCTCGCCGCGGAGGGGGCTCAGGTGGTATGCGCGACGCACTCGCCGCTGCTCACGGCGCTCCCCGGTGCCGAGATCTTCCAGCTGACGGCCGAGGGCATCGTCGCCGCGAGCTGGGGGGACCTCGGCGTCGTCGAGGAGTGGCGGTCCTTCCTGCTCGCGCCGGAGACCTTTATGCGGCATCTGCTGGGCGCCGAGCCGGGTCCGGACCGGCGGTGACGCGCCGGCACGCTACCGGGTGAGCTGATGGATGTCGACGACCATGAGGGCGACCACCAGCGCCATCACGGCGAGGTAGATGCCGGTCACGCTCCAGCGGAGCCGGTGATCGGCGAGCCAGAAGCGTCGGATCCCCATCACGTCGAACACCAGGGCGACGACCGCGAGCGGAAGGCCCACCGCAGGCCCCACACCCGCAGCGACGCCGAGCACGGGCGTGAGAACCGGCAGCAGGACGTAGGTGAGCAGGCAGCGCAGCGCGGAGAGGAGGATCGACGTGCTGAAGATGCGGTGCACGTCCTTCTCGCGCACGCGCTGCGCATCATCGGGGATGAAGAGCAGGCGGCGCATCGAGACGTCTGCCGGGTTCATGGAGCGCGACACCACCCGCCGCGTGCCGCCATCGGTGGTGTCGGACGCAGCGATGGCTCGGCTCACCCCACCAGGCTACGTTGAGCCGGCCCCGGTCTCCAGCCGGTCGGTCAGCGGACGATCAGCACAGGATTCTTTCCAAGGTGGAGGACCTTGTGGGCGGTGCTCCCGAGGAGCAGGCCGGCCAGATCGGTGAACCCGCGAGAGCCCATGACGATCAAGGATGCGCCCCAGCTCTCGGCCTCCTCGAGGATCTCTGCGGCGACCCGCCCAGCGAGCGAGGCGCGCACGGTGCCGGTCGCCGCGATACCGACCTCGCTGAGCGCGGCGACGGCGTCGTCCACCAGCTTGGTCGCTGCCTGGTGGGCCTCGGTGGGCACCAGTCCCGCTCTGCCGATGAAGTACTCCTCGCGAACGTGCAGCACGCGGACCTGGCTCTTCGCCAGCGTGGCCAGCTCCTTTGCGTCCTCGAGCGCCCGCCGCGAATGCTCCGAACCGTCGAGTGCGATCAAGATGCGCTCGTACATGTCAGCCTCCATTTCGCTCGGCCGGTGAAGTGGTCGACGTCACGGCCCGCTGCGCGTGTATTTGATCATGCGAACTGCACCAACAGTCTGGGTCCGGCGAGGCCGCTGAGCTAGTGCCACAAGTCCACGCGCGTCGCCGGCTGGGCATCGCCGCCACTGGCCCTATCGGGGAGGGGTCACCCCGGCGCGCGCCCTCTGCGACCCGCGGTGCGCTCTCTCAGCTGCGCTCCGGAGGGTCGGCGGCACTCGGGCTCGCCGCGAACACGGCGAGCCCATCGGCACAGCGCTTGATGAAGCGGTGGAGGAACCAACGGTAGAACCAGCCGGTCCCTGGGATCGCCGCGGAGAAGGACGACGGCCAGCGCACGGTGGTGCCGCCGCGATCCTCGCCGAGCTCGATGGCCGCCCGGTAGTCGCGCAGCGGCATCCCGTGGAGGAGGGCATAGCCGAACAGCCGGTCCTGGTCGAGAGCGACGATCTCCTCGTGGCTCCGGACGAGACCTGTCCGCAAGAGCCGTACCGCGCCGATGCTCTCGCCCCCGTTACTGCCCGGACGCTCCAGCTCGCATGAGCCGATCGGCGACCAGGCTGGCCAGATCGCGCCGGAGCACAGCAGGTGGTAGACGACGTCGGGGGCCGCCGTCGGCCAGGCAGTCACTGATATCCGCTGACTCGCCATTCGGCGCCTCCCGCACGAACGGTCTGTACCGAATGGTACGTGTACCGTCTGGTACGGTTCAGCACTCGTGGCGCCCGCACACCCCCGTGAACGGCTTCTCGCGGCCGCGGTGGACTACGTCGCCAGCCACGGGGTGGGTGACCTCAGCCTGCGCGAGCTCGGCGCCGCGATCGGCACCAGCCATCGCATGCTCATCTACCACTTCGGCTCGAAGGAGGGCTTGCTCGTCGCGATCGTGCAGGCGAGCGAGGAGGCCCAACGCCGGTTCTTCGCCGCGAGCGCGGCGGGAGCGGAGGTGTCCCCGGTCGACGCCGCGCGGGCGTCCTGGCGCCGGATCTCCGACCCGGCGCTCTGGCCTCGCGAGCGGCTCTTCTTCGAGCTCTACGGGCAGGCGCTACAGGGCCGCCGTGGGACGACCGGGCTGCTGGAGGGGATCGTCGACTCGTGGCTCGAGCCGATGACCGAGTACGGGATCCGGCGTGGCATGGGCCGCCAGGAGGCCAGGGTCGAGGCGCGCCTCGGTGTGGCGGTCGTCTGGGGCCTGCTCCTCGACCTGCTCGCGACCGGCGACCGCCGGGGAGCCGACGAGGCGTTCGAGCGCTACCTCCGCGCCTACGAGGATCGCGTACCGGGCGCGTCAGGCGAGCCGGCGGACGGTCCCGGGCGCCGGAGCGATCAGCGGTCATCGCGCGACGTCTCGACCTGAGGCCGCCGCTCCGAGGCCGGACGCGGAACCCCGAGACCCTCCTCGGCCCGGCCGTGGCCCGCGGTCAGGCGCGCGGTGCTGGCGCAACGTTCCGCTCAGCTGGCGACGCGCTCATGGCGCGCCACCGAGAAGCCCAGGACGACCGGGATGTTGACGGCGGCCAGGATGAGCACGATGGTGAGGATCACGAGCGGCGTGCCCCGGGTGTTGTCATAGGCGAACACGTACTCGGCCATGGCGGCGAACACGAAGGTCAGGGCCAGCACCCAGCGTGCGACGTTGAAGAAGAGGCGCCAGGCGAAGCTTCGCAGGCGGGTGAGGAGCACGATCGCGCCGAGCGACATCACTGCGGAAGCGGCGAGCAGCGCGATCGGCACGGCGAGGGAGGCGTTGCGCGGCATGTAGGCGGCGATGTAGCCGACCGACACGAAGGCGGTGACGATGGCGCCGACCGCCAGCGCGATGATCGGTGAGCGAGTCGTGTCTCCGGTGTAACCGGCCGGGGCGCTCACCACGTCGCCAGCTTGGTCATGATGATGAGCGTTGCGACCTGCATCACCCCGGTGATCCCTGCCGTGTAGATGAACCGTCGCATCAGACGCCCGATCAGCAGCCCGTTCGGCTCGGGCTTGCGCAGCTCCAGCAGCACGCTGATGTTCGCCGGCTCGAGCACCACGTAGGCGATGATCGCCATGACGCCGACGACGATGAACGACGCCACGATCCACCAGTGCTGGGGGTAGGGCACCGTGAGGTTGCCGAGCCGCCGCGCGAGCTGCCATCCGGACGTGAGCGTCGTGACCACGAGCGTCGGCATGATCAGCAGCATCTTCGGCATGAACCGGCGCATGAAGGCCATGCGGGCCGGGATGTCCAGGTGCCCGATGATCGGCCCGATGATGAACCCGACGAACAGGTCGATTCCCGTCCACAAGCCGCCGCCGGCCACGTGGAAGAAGTCGAGCGCCCACTGCCTGTTGCCGGCGATGGAGGCGATCAGGGCACCAGGACGCCACCGACGATCCAGAGCCCGCTCAGCGGGATGATGGACCCGGACTTCGTCCCGGTCACGCTCGGCGCCGGCGGCGCCTGGACCGCAATGTCTGCAACGACGTCAGCCATCGGACCCCCGTGTCGACTCTGACGGCCCGCCTCGATGCCGGGCCGAGATCATTGCGACAAGTGCGCCGTCATGACCTCCAGCGCGTAAGTGCACGTCAACCTGCTGGGACAGGGTGATCGGAACGATCCGGACCACGACGGCCGGCGCCGGCTCCCCGCAGGGATCGCGAGGGCCGGTGCCGGTGAGACCGCTCCGGCCCTCAGAGCTCGCTGGAGCCGAACGTCGGCTTCGGGATGCCCTGCGCGTCGCCGCCGGCGGGTGCCGGTGTCGAGGCGGGCGCGGGGGTGGCCGCGGCCTCAGGAGCAGCTGCGGGGCCCGGCGATGGGACGAAGGTCGTCGCCGGAGCGGAGCTCGAGACGGTCGTCACGCTGTCGGTCCCCTCGGTGTCGGAAAGCGATCCATGCTCCGCCTCGTACTGGCGGAGCTGGTCGACGATCTCACTGCTCCTCGCCTCGTCGGCCGGCGAGCTGGTGCCGGTGCGGGCATGGTAGGTGATCTTGCCGAGCTCCTCCAAGAGCGCGTCGGCGCGCCGCCGTGCTTGGACCGCCTCGATCTTCGCTTGACCGGTCTTGCCAGCCTCCTGTGCCTTGTCGGCGAGCTGTGTCGCTTGCGCCTTCACCTTGTCCATCAGGCCCATCTCTGCCTCCTTGCAGCCGGGTTGCTACGACATCGTCGCACGCCCCCGGCATTTGCGCACCTGGTGGCGACGCTGCCGCCGCGGTGCGGGCGCGCGGGAGTGGAGGAGGGCTCCGCGCGCCCGGGTGGGCGCGCCGTCGGGTTCACTCGGCGTCGGTCGACTTGGCGCGGGCCCGGTCGAGCAGGAGGGATAGCCCGATGCCGAGCAGCCAGACGTCCTTGGCGATCGGCGTCCCCTGCTGGGTGGGCCGGACGGTGCCTTCCTGACGCATCCCCGGGGTGCGGAAGTAGAGGCCGAGCAGGCTGGCGGCGAACACCGTCAGGCCGAATCCGGCCTTGCGGTCGGGCACCAGGGGCAGCAGCAGTGCCGAGCCGAGCGCGATCTCGCTGATCGCCAGGATGCGCACGAAGCGGCTGGCGGGGATCGAGCTGAGGAACGGGTACGTCCCCGTCGCCATGCCGTGCAGGCCCCCTGCCGTCTCCGGCTCTGCGGAGAGCTTGCCGAGCCCTGCGTTGAGGATGAACGCACCAGCGGCGAGGCGTGACGGGAAGTTGTGGAGCTTCATGCCGGGTGACCTTCCTATCGACAGTGGTTGCAGCAGCGATTCTGCCCGCTCGGGCGCTCCCCCGAACGCTCCGGCGCGACGAGGGCCTACGAGGACGCCTCCTCGAGGTACGCCTTCAGATCCTCGAGGTGCGCCACCTCCTCTTCCATGCCCCTGCCGACCGCGCCGTCGGTCAGCCGGCCGAGGAGCCCGCGGGGCCTGAGGTCCACCGTGCACCGCACGCTCGTGCTCGCCGGTGCCAGTTCGTGGAGCTCGAAACCGATGGTCGGCCTGACCGGCCCCGCGGTCACCTCGACTGTCAGGCGGTGCGGGCGTTCGAAGCCGTCGACCCGGTAGTCGCCCGCGAGGCGCCGACCGCCCGGGCCCCGGACGCCCTGGGCGTAGACGGCGGTCGCGCCCTCGCCGGCGGCGAGCGTCACGTCGAGCACGGCGTGGCGCCACTTCGGGTTGTTCGTGCCGTCCGCCAGGAAGTCGAACACCTCCCCGATCGGCCGGCCGATCGTCACGGTGCGCTCAGCGTGCGCCACAGGTCCCGCGCTCCGGGCTCGTCGGCGCGCCGAGGAGGTTGTCGAAGTCCGGCAGGGTGCTACGCGTCGACGATGTCGTGGAACTGGAACAGCGGCGGGGCGGCGACCAGCTCGCCCATCCGTCCGGCGTCGCCCCGCTCGGCGCGCCAGGCGCCGTACGCCTCGAACTTCGGGCGGCTCTCCCAGGTCTCGAGGAGGATGATCCGCGCCGGGTCGTCCTGGTCCTGGTAGACGGTGACGCCCTCGCAGCCGTCGAAGGAACGCGTGTCGGGCAGGATCTCCCGGAAGAGGGCCTTCAGGTCTTCGACACGGTCGGGCTGCGCCTGGGTGCTGAGCACGACGAGAACGCTCACGGATCCTCCCTGGTCAACACGCCGGACGCTCCGACGCCGACGGGATCGTATCGAGCGCGCGTCCGTCGGTCACGAGCCGTCGAAGCTCAGCTGGACCGAGTCGTCGCCGGGCACGCTCCGACGCGACCGCCGGGGCGGCAGGGAGCAGCGCTCGGGCGGGAACATCCGGACATTGCGCTGGTAGTGGCCATTGCGCTCGAGCTTGCCCCCGACCACCTCGATGAAGCACTCACCGGTCAGGGTGTTCTGCACGAATGCCAGGAACTCCCACTTGCGCTGCTGACCGGGCTTGCCGCGGACATGGATTGCATCGTGGGGGCGCAGGCCGCGCCACGACGTCGTGCGGACGAAGCGGTCGTCGGCCGACGCGCCGGCTGCGCTGCTCGGGTTCCGTCGCCGTGCCATCGTGGACCAGACCGTAGCAACGACCTCCCTCGACGCCGGGCGATGGGGGGATGAGCTGCGCGTCGTCGAGGGACGCCGGGGATCCGACCGCATCGGCGGCCTCGACGGGACCGGTGGGAGACGGTCGGGGTCGGCGTGGCGACCCGATCCTCGAGAAGGGACCAGACGACGGGCGGTCCGTCGCGCTGGGCCTGGGTCCCTGGTCGGACGAGGAGGAAGCGTGGACGAGGGACAGTCGACCCCACGGTGGCACCACCGCGGCATGCGGAACGCGTGATCGACCGGGCGTCGACGTCACGGCGAAGAAGGCGACCCGTCAGGTGGGCGATCACCGCCGCGTCTTCACGCCGGGCGACCGCGCCGCCAGCCCCTTCGTGGTAGCACTGGCGCCGTCGAGGCGCGAGAAACCCTGGTAGCGGGGCTCGACCATCTTCTTCGAGGCGGGCATGTTGAGCCACAGCTGCAGCCATCTTGTTGCCCATGCGGCGGCCCCGATGCACGAGCCGGTCGTCGCCTTCGGGCCGTTCGTGATGAACGCAGCTCAGGAGACCGAGCGGGCGATCCCGGACTACCCGGGCGGGCAGGTTCGGACCGATCCCCGCCTGAGCTTGCGCTCGTTTCGGGTCTGCCTCAGGGCAGCGCGGGGCAGCTCACCGAGCTCTGCGTGTTGATGTCGCCGCAGCTCGTCGAGTTCACCTCCTGCCAGGTGGCGTCGGAGATGTTGAGGAGCCCTGGTGGCGTGAGGTACGCGAGGCGGCTGTCGAAGGAGAAGACCTTGTTGTAGCCCGAGCACACACCGTTCGGGCCGCCGCAGCTTCCGAACGTCCCGAACGGTCCCCGGTAGTTGCTGACGTCGGCGCCGTTCAGGTAGATGCTGCCGTCGGACTGACCGAGGTTGTAGCTCTGGTCGCCGAAGGAGCCCTGGGTGGCGATCACCGCAGCGTCGATGATTGGGTTCTGGATCTCGCAGGTCGGCGAGATCGCGGCTGTGAGCGCGCTGCTCGACGTGCCGACGGTGCCGGTGCCGTCATTGGTGCAGTAGGTCGGGTTGCTCCCGGTGTTCGGCCGCGAGACGATCACGTCGTTGCCGGCGTCGAGGCCGAGGACGTCCGGCGGGTTGGTGTTCGCGCACGCCGGGACGCTCGCCGGGTTCGTCGTGCTCGCTCCCCCGGTCCCGTCCACGCAGTGATAGGTGACGTCCCTGGTGACGACGATGTTGTTGGCCGCGGCGATCGTCAGCTGGCCGGAGAGCTCGCCTTCGACGAACGCCGTTCCCGCCTTGCAGGTCAAGTCGCCGTTGCTCTCGGTGCTGCCCGAGTTGGTGCTGACGGCGTTGGCGTCGACGCAGTCGGGCACGCTGACGCTCGCGGATCCTGTGCTTCCGGTGACGTAGACGACGCCGTTGGTGGGAAGCGAGATCCCCGTGACCCAGGGGGATGCTGACGAGAAGCTGCCACCGCCGCAGGCCGAGATGGTGCCGCTGGTGGTCGTCGACAGCGGGCTCCACACGTTCATCGTGGTGGTACCCCCCGACGAGGTGACGAGCTCGATCATCGTCGGGCCCGAGTAGATGCAGCCGGCACTCGCCATGAGCTGGGAGTTGGTCTGGGGCATCGCTTCGTCGCCGTTCAGCACGGGACCGCCGTTGCCGCCCGAGGAATAGGTCGGGCTGTTCGTGCACGACGAGTCACCGATCACCCCGCCGGGCGCGTATCCCGGATTCGAGCTGCTCGGATAAGTCTTGCCCGTACCGGAGTTGGTGCCGTTCACCGTCACCGAGCCCGGGACGTTGTAGGCGTACACCTCGTTCGACTGCGCCCCCGATGTCAGCGAGACCGGTTGACCTTCGAAGGCCGGACTGCCGCAGATGTGCAGCTGATCCTGCGTGTAGACCGGGCCGCTGAAGGTGTCGCCGTTGATGAACTCGAACTCCGAACCGCAGACGGTCTGCGAGTTCTGCACGATCACCGTCTGTGAGCCCTGGGTGAACTGGAACGAGCTCGGCGCGCTCTGGCTACTCGATGACCACCCGTAGAGGCCGAAGAACGGGCCGTAGTACGGGTACGAGGAGGAGTAGTCGGGGTAACTGGCGTTGTTCGTCGGCACCGAGCCGAGGGAGTCGATGAACGTGTTCGGCTGGTACGTGTAGTAGTCGCACATGGCGGTCCACAGCGAAACGCCTGGTGTCCCGCCGGCGGTCACGGTGGCCTTCTGGACGGAGGTCGCTGCCCCGTTGACGGTGACCATGTAGCCGGCGGCGGTGCTCACGAGGTTCGGATCGATGCCCTTGATCCCTGCGTCGTCGACGTAGGATTGGATGACGCTCGGGTCGAGCAGCTCGTAGTTCGAGAAATAGGTATTGCCGAGGATCGAGGAACGTCTGAAGCTGGCCTGGACCGTGGCGTACGCGTAGTTGCCGGGCACGCCCGCCCGACCCGTCACGGTGAGGAGCAGCTCACCCGCGCTCGCGCCGGTGGTCGAGTACAGAGGCAACGGGTTGGGCGTGTAGTGGAAGCCCTCGGCTGGCGTGCTGGCCGGCAGCCCGCAGCCGGGGGTGGTGGACGTGCACCAGCCGCTGTTGGGTCCGTTGGTCCCGATCGCGGGATCGCTCCCCGGGCTCTCGTAGTAGTACGGGTTCGTGTTCAGGTTGTTCTCGTACCACTGCACGCCTGCGTCGGCGGCCTCGAGGGCGGCATGCTGGTCGGTCGTAGCGATGAGCAGGCCGGTGTTCCCGGCGATCTGACTCACGATGAGCGGCGCCACGCTCGCCAGCACGGCGATCAGCAGCGTGACGATGATCAGCGCCGCACCGGCGTCGTCGCGCGGCCCGGACAGGCGCCGGAGCCGGTTGCGCGCGACGCGGCGGAGGCGGGCAGCCGATTCGAAGAGGCGGACATTGCTCATTAGTAGCTCCACGTGGAAGAGGCCGACGTCGAGCCGTAGTAGGTGCCACTCGACGGGGTGAACGTCGCCGTCGCGGTGTAGGTGTTCCCGGCGTTCGGGGTGATCGGGACGTTCGGACAGGTGGCCACGCCCCCGGATACCCCGACCCCGGCGGCGCAGACGACGGGCGTCACCGTCGACTGGGACCCCCGCTTGCTCGTGGCGATGATGGTGAACACGACAGTCCCACCCGGCGCAGGCGGTTGCGCGTAGGTGGCTGGCACTGCGCCCGCGACGGTCGCGCTGACGTTGATGAACGTCCCTGATTTCGTGGTGGTGGACGCCGGGGGCGACGAGGAGAGCGGGAGGCTCGTGCTCGTGTCGTACGCGACGTTGAGCGTCGTCGTAGTCGAGGACTGGTTGAAGCTCTGGTCACCCGAGTACTGCGCTGAGACCGTGTAGGACCCTGTCTCCAGGGGGGTGAACGTACAGGTCGCAGTTCCACTGCTCAGAGCCGACGAGGGACAGGAGACCGAGGTGCCGTCCGGCTGGGTCACGCTGAAGCTCATCGCTCCGCCGTCCGGGCTCGGGAGGACGCTCGAGGTGAGCGTCACCGGATAGTCCGTGGCCGGCGACGCGGAGGCGCTCACGGTCGTCGTGGTGCTGGGCGCGGGCGTCGCCGAGGCATTCTGGAGATAGATCTCTGTCTGGAGGGTGCTCGGCTCCGCGGCGGCTCCTTCGGGTGGTATCCGTGGGCCCGGAAGGAAGGTCGCAGTGATCTCGAGGGCGACCGTCGGGACTGTTGCGCTCGGTGTCGCGGCCCACCGCACGGGGGAGCCGGCCTGTCCGTGTTGGACATAGCCGAACTGGAAGATCGGGCAGGTACCGGCGGGCGCCGACTGGGGAATCTCGACGTAGTAGGTGTCCTGGGAGGTCGAGCTCCCGCCGAACGGCGTCAGGGTCACCACGAGCTGACCGACGCCGCTCGTCGCGGTAGGCGAGCACGTGGCGGAGAGCGTCGCGATCTGAGGCGTGGCGGCCGCGGTGCTGTAGCCGGCCTCCAGGTTGGCGTTCAGGCTGCTCGACGTCGAGGACGACGAGACGCTGTACACGGTGTGCAGGTACTGGAGGAGCGTCTGGCCGGCCACCTGGTCCTGCTGCATGCTGTCAACGAGATCGTGGATGTTCGTGCTCTGCTGAACGAGGTTGCGGATCGCTCCAAAGGCGATCGGGATCACGATCGAGAAGACCAGGAGGGTCACGATCAGCTCCACCAATCCGAAACCGTCGTCTCCGCGCACGCGCCACGGGGCGCGCCTTCGCGCTCGGGAACCCGGCCGCCTGACGGAGCGAGGGTGAGGGGAGGCCATTAGAGGCTTACGGAGATGGCAGCGGTCGAGGGGTTGGTGCAGGGTTGGCTTGCGCTGCTTGCGGACTCCGTGCCAGCCGCGGTTGTCGCCGCACAGACGCCGGCAGGCGTCACCCATACGAACTCGGTCGACGTGAGTGACGGCGTCGCCGTGATCTGGTACTGGCCGACCGGCAGGCCGGTCGTGCTCGTGGCGGTCGAAGAGCCGGTCGCAGGGTTGAGATTGAGGGAGGTGGACGCACCGACTGGCGTCGCGATGAGGCTGACCGTCGTGACCCCCGCCTTCAGCTTCACGCTGAACGTCAACGGGTAGACCGGGAACTGCACGGCGCCGGACGCCGAGTTGAACGGCGTCGTCGCCGCTCCTGACTGGGAGGGGTTCGCCCAGGATCCGCCAGCCCAACCGAAGTAGTTGTAGCCGCTCGCGACACTCACGGGGAACAGCTGCGCCGACTGCTGTCCGTTGAACGTCGACACCCCGTCTCCGAGGGTGCATCCGCTCGTGGGACAGCTGAGGCCGGGACTGTTGGAGTTGACGGTGATCGGCAGCACAGCGGCCGGTGCCGACGGCGGAGAGCCGGTGACGCCGGAGAAGTTGGTCATCTGGAACTGGACCTGTACCGTCGCTCCGGGCGCGAGGGTGAAGCCTGCGCCGCCGGCAGGAGTCGAGACCGTGCCCGAGGTCGCCGTCAGCGTGGCTGCAAGCGTCGGCGCCGTCGCACCTGCGCCGGTCGTCGAGTGCTCGGAGGGATCGACGTACCCGTTGCTGTTCGTCACCGCGGCCGCATACGTCCACCCCGATCCTGCATACAGGTTCGAAAAGACGGCACAACCCGAGGTCCCGGTGCTCACGGTCTTGGTGGAATACGGCGGGCCACTCGGGTACGGCTGCGCCGGACAGGACGTTCCGGTGCATGTTCCCGTCAGGGTGACGCTCACCGGCTGTGCGGTCTCGAGCGAGCCAGACGGCTGGTACACGGGGATGGCGACCTCGCCGTTGCCGTTGCCCGTCCCCTGTGACTGTGGCGCCGGGATGATGGTGCTCTGTTCGATGAAGTTGCCCGCCGCCACCTGCGCTGCAGCGTTGCCGCTGCCCCAGCTGACGGTCGCCTGGGCGGACCAGGCCTGTGGTGTCCCACCGGCGCTGCACAGTGTGGACGCGTTGACGGGCTCGACATCGGCGGCGACGTTGAACTGATCACTGCCGGCGCTTTCGACGTCGGTGGTGACGCCTTCGGTCCACTGCTGGCCCTGCTCCGCGTTGTAGGCGATGTACGCGAGCTTCTGGGACGCGAGGTCTGCTGCCTCGAGACGCAGGTGCATGGAGTTCGAGACGCCGGTCGAGGTGATCGCGAGCCGGGTCACCGGGACCATGACGATGGCGAGCAAGAAGAGGGCAACCACGGCCTCGATGAGACCGAATCCCTCGTCCGCGCCGACGTGACGAGGCCGCCGAAGCCGAAGCCGCGCTGGGCCGAGTCCTCCTTTGGCGCAGAAGGAACGGCGCGCGGGGGCGGATGTCGGTTGGGGGACCATCAGTCTCTCCGGGGTCGACTTCGCGCCATCAGCCGTTGCGTGCGGGCGTCTTCTCGACCTGGAGGGTGTAGGCCGTGGCCGAGATGGTCGCCGTCGTGCTGACGCTGCTCGACTGATTCACGTTCCCCGCTCCGGAGAGGCTGAGCGTCTGGATCGTCAGCAGGCGCGGGATCGAGTAGAGCCCCTTGACGAAGGCGAGCACGTCGTCGTGCCCACCGGAGACGTCGATCGAGACAGGAATCGTCGAATAGCCCCCGTCAGCGATCAAGGAGTTGTCCGTGATGTTGAGCAGTTTGACGTTGTCGCGCGTCGCGAGGTCGTAGACCTGAACGACGAGGCCCGGAGCGTCCGGGTAGGCGGCGATCGCCCGATCGAAGCGCGACAGGTAGGCGGTCGCTGCTGTGGCCTGCTTCGCGTCCTGCTGCAACTCCTCAAGGCGGAAGAGCAATGCACTCCGGCTCGCCTCGGCCTGCACCTGCTGCTCGCGCACCGAGGCGAGCTTCGCGCTCTGCGGGGACATCCATGCGAACCACCACCCAGCTGCCAGCGCCACGACACCGAAGAGCGAGGCGAGGACGATCGGGCGCGTGAACAGCTGTCGGGAGAGCGTCACGACTTTGCCTCCTTGAAGACGTAGAGCCGGTTCGTCCGGATCGCACCGGTGATGCCGAGTTCGGTGGTGAAGTGGACGGTGCTGCTCGTGCTCGAGACGCCCGAGTACTGCACGATCTGGAAGGCGCCGGAGCCGACCATCGCGTTGAACCACTGCTGGAACGAGGGGTAGCCGTTGCCCGCGAGGTTCAGGGTCACCGTGCCGATCTCCGCCGAGCTGCCTGATGTCTGTGCACCGGTCACCACCGACGTGCTCGTCACCGCGGGCGCCGTGGCCGTGCCGGAGAAGCCGCTGGCGCTCACCGACGCGGGGGTATGGGCGCGCAGGGCCTCCAGGACCGCCGGCCAGTTCACCTCGTGACTGACGATCGGCACTGCGAGGTCCTCATCGGCGAGGATCGTCTGATGCTGACGTGCGACCTCGTTGTACTTCGGGATGTCGCGCTGCAAGGTCGCGATCGAGGCCTGCAGCGACGCGGCGTCGTGCTCCGCCGAGCGGACCTGCACGAAGCGCAGCGCGCCCACTCCGGCGAGGATGACCGTGACGGCTGCCGCGCCGGCGAGGATCGACCGTTCGACCCGCCGGAGCCGCCGTCTGGTGAGGATCTCGGGCGGCAGGAGGTCGATCCGCTTGTGGCCCGTGGACTCGTTGAGCGCCATCCCGACCGCCACTGCCGCCACCGGGTCCAACGCGGCCGCGCGCTCGCGGAGCACGCCGGCGTGGATGCGTTCGAAGCAGTGTCCGGGCTCGACGGGGATCCGCATCTGCTGTTGCAGACCCTGGAGCAGTCCTGGGAGCTGGGCCCCGCCGCCGGTGAGGATCACCCTCCGCACCTCGGATCGTCTGAGCAGCATCGAGTAGTACTCGACGGAGCTCCGGATGTCGTTCAGGAGATCGACGACACCGTCGCGGGCGGCAGCGGTCACTTCCGGGCGGACGCGGGCCAGCTGGTCCGCGGTGGTCGGGAGCTCCAGCTTCAGGCGCTCCGCCTCCGCGAATGGGATGTCGAGCGCGCGGGCGATGGCGCGTGTGACCGAAGCCCCTCCACCGGAGATCGTCCGCACGAAGCTCGGCTCGCCGTTCTCGTGTACGACGACGGTGGTGAGTTCGGCGCCGATGGATACGATCGCTTCCGCGCCGCTCTCCGCAGCCCGCGGATCCACGAAGGATCGCACGAGCGCCGAGGACGCGAGATCCACGCCCGCAACCTGGATGCCGGCTTCTTCGATCAGCTCGACGAACGGCTCGACGAGGTCTCGGTGCGCCGCGGCGAGCAGCACCCGGGACTCGCCGGACGCCGCGGCGCCTCCGGCGAGACGACGGGCCGAGAGGAGGGCCTCGTCCACCGGGAACGGGAGGATGTCGAGTGACTGAAGCCGCACCGCGGCGTCGAGCTCGGCGTCGGGCACCTCGGGCATCTCGATCTCGCGGGTGATCGCGCGCAACCCGGCAACGCTCAGCCACGCCTCCGCCTTGGCGAAGGAGCGGCGTGGCAGCTTGACCTGCTTCAAACACTCGGCGATCGCGCGTCGGACGGCGTCGCGATCGACGACCCCGCCGTCGGCGACGGCGCCGTAAGGGAGCTGGGCCTGTGCGAAGGCGAGGAGCTTCGGGCGCGGCTCGCCGGCGACCACCACCGCGATGCGAACTGCGGTCGTGCTGACTTCGATGCCTGTGCGCCGTGTCACGTGGTCCTCCTTCTCTTCTCCGTTGTGTTGATGCCGGGCGCTACTTGGCGTTGTTCACGAGGGTGATGTACTTGAACATCGGCAGGTAGAGGCTCACGACGATCGTCCCGATGACGCTGCCCATGAAGACGATGATCAGGGGCTCGAGCACGGACGTGAGGCTGCTGACGGTCGACTCGATCTCGTTGCCGTAGAAGGTGGCGACCTTGTCGAGCATCTCGCCCACCGCTCCCGACTCCTCACCGGTCTCCACCATCTGGGTGAACATGGTCGGGATCACGCTGCACTCCCTGAGCGCGGACCCGAGGGAACGTCCCTCCCGCACCCCTGCCTGGGCGAATCGCGCCGCGTCGGCGACCAGGCGGTTGCCGGCGTTCTCGGCGGCCAGGTCGAGCGCTTCGATGATCCCGACGCCCGCCGTCAGCAGCGAGGCGAGGGTGCTGGCGAAGCGTTCGAGCGCGACCTTGTGCGAGAGCGGACCGAAGACCGGAGGGCGCAGCTTCACGGTGTCCCAGACACGTCGGCCGGTCTCGGTGGCGATCCAGCGTCTGATGCCGATGATCGACAACACGATCCCCCCGACCACGGGGAGCATCCAGATGCTCGCGAGGAGGTTCGAAACCTCGATCACGAGCCTGGTCGGCAAGGGCAGCTTGCCGTGGAACTGGGAGTAGAGGCGCTTGAAGGTCGGAACGACGACGATCATCATCGTCACGACGACGGCGATGACGACGAGCACCATGATCAGCGGGTACGTCATCGCAGAGCGGACCTTCGCGCGAAGCGCCACCTGCTTCTCCGTGGAGGTCGCCAGCTTCGTGAGCACCTCGTCGAGCTGCCCGCTGACCTCGCCTGCCTGGATCATCGACACGAACAGCGGGCCGAAGATCTTCGGGTGCCGCGCGAGCCGCGACGGAGAGCGATGAACCCCGCTCGACCTCGGTGCGAACCTCGGTGACCGCCGCCCGGAGCGGCTTGGACTCGATCTGCTCCACGAGCACGCTCAACGAGCGGACGAGAGTGAGGCCTGAGGAGACCATCGTCGCGAGCTGGCGGCTAGCCATCGCGACGTCCTTCAGCTTCACGCGGTCGGTGAGGCCCGGGATGTGGATCTCGCGGTTGAGCGCCAGGCTCGACCCGCGTGAGATGTCGACCGGCACGAAGCCCATCTCGCGGAGGCGTCTCGCCACGAGCGCCTGGTTCTCGCCTTCGAGCTGTCCGCGGATCAGCTTGCCGGCACGGTCACGAACCTTGTAGTCGAACGTCGTCGATGCCATGGCTATGAGCTTCTCCAGTCGGATCCACCGGACTTCAGGTAGTCACGCAGCTCGTTAGGATCGTGCGAGCGGTCGAACGCGACACTCTCGGCGATCAGGCCGGCCGCGACCGCCTTGGCGAGGCCCTGATCCATCGTCTGCATCCCGATGTCGCCACCGGTCTGGATCAGCGAGTACAGCTGGTGCGTCTTCGCCGTACGGATGAGGTTCTTGACGCCAGGCGTGCAGATCATGACCTCGGTGACCGGCACGCGGCCCGTGCCGGAGCGCCCGAGAACGAGCTGCTGGGTGACGACGGCTTCGAGCGCGCTGGCGAGCTGTATACGTATCTGAGCCTGCTGGGAGTTCGGGAATACGTCGATGATCCGGTCGATCGTCTGGGGCGCATCCTGGGTGTGGAGCGTCGAGAAGACCAGGTGGCCGGTCTCGGCGGCGGTCAGTGCAGTCGAGATGGTCTCCAGGTCCCGCATCTCGCCCACCAGGATCACGTCGGGGTCTTGTCGCAGGACATGACGCAGCGAGTCGGCGAATGACTTCGTGTCGAGCCCGACCTCTCGTTGGTTGACGATCGCCGTTCCGTGCGCGTGGACGAACTCGATCGGGTCCTCGACCGTCATGATGTGCACCGGCTTGGTGCGGTTGATGATGTCGACGATCGATGCGAGGGTGGTCGACTTGCCCGAGCCCGTCGGCCCGGTCACGAGGACGAGTCCCCGGCGGAGCTGCGCGAACGTCGCCAGCACCTCGGGAAGCCCCAAGCTGTCGAATGGCGGGATCGAGTCCGGGATCATCCGGAGCACGGCCCCGACGTTGCCCCGCTGCTGGAATACGCTCACCCGGAATCGTCCGACACCCGGCAGCGAGTACGCCGTGTCCAGCTCGCGCGTGGCCTCGAAGCGCTCCCGTTGGACGTTCGGCAGCGCTCCGAACACCATGTCGCGAAGCTCCGACGACTCGAGCGGTCGGAGCGCGGCGATCGGCCGGATGGCGCCGTCAACTCGGATCGCCGGGGGGAACTGCGCCGACAGGTGGAGGTCCGAGGCGCCTTCGTCGACCGCGATCGTGAGCAGCTGGTCGAGTGTCGGTATCTCGCCGCCGAGCGACCTGGCTCCGAGCCGCGCTGTCCTGTTGGGCCGCCCGGAGTCCCGGGTCGCTCCGCTGGAACCCGCACCGACCGCTCCCTCAGCACCTCGAGGTGCCAGCTCGTCGATCGCTTGCGCGATCAGTCGGGCGTCGGCGAGTACGCAGTGACTGACCGGACCTCCTAGCCCAGCCGTCACCGACCGGACGTCGTCGTCATCGAGCGGCTCGGTGCAGGCGATGATCAGCTGGCCGTCGTCCAGCCGGTAGCCGATGGCGCCGTACTGGCGGCAGAGCATGATTGGCATAGCGTGGAGGGCCGCAGCTTCCGGGGGGGACGTGGTCAGGTCGACGGGGCTGAGACCCGAGATTCCGGCCAGGTAGCGGAGAGAAGTTGCCGAGTCGACCGATCCGCTGTTCGCGAGGAGGACGACGACGGACGTGCCCGACTCGATCGACTCGGACAGCGCCTGCTGAGCCTCGTCGACGGCGAGCGCCCCGCTGGCGACGAGCAGGTCCATCAACGCGCGCGCCCACTTCGAGACGGAATGAACGACCAGACTCATGTGATGACCCTCACGATCTCTTCGAGACTTGTGACGCCCATTGCTGCCTTGCGGAGCCCATCGAATCGCAAGGGGCGCATGCCCTCCGCGACCGCGACTCGTTGGACCTCGTCGGTGTGGGCCCGGGCGAGGACGGCTCGTTCGATGCTCTCGCTGAGGAGCATCACTTCCTGGACGGCGACGCGTCCCCGGTAGCCGGTCCGACCGCACGCCTGGCAACCCACGGGTCGCCGAAAGCGCAACTGCTCGCCCTCGGCAGCGATTCCCTCGTGCCATCCGGCGGCTCTGAGCTCGTTCAGCGACGGCTGGTACGCCTCCGAGCAGTTCGGGCAGAGGATCCGGGCGAGGCGCTGCGCGAGCACGCAGTCGAGGGAGGAGCAGACGAGGAACGGCTCGACGCCCATCTCGATCAGTCGCATCGGCGTGCTCGCGGCGGCGTTGGTGTGCAGGCACGAGAGCACCAGGTGGCCGGTGAGGGCGGCCTCGACCGCGATCGTCGCCGTCTCGCGGTCTCGGATCTCGCCGATCAGGAGCACGTCCGGGTCGGATCGCAGAATCGCGCGCAGCGCATTGGCAAAGTTCAGGCCAGCCTTGGGGTTCACCTGGACCTGGTTGATGCCCTCGAGCTGGTACTCGGCCGGATCTTCGACGGTGATCAGGTTGCGTTCGGGCGAGTTCAGCTTGTTCAATGTCGCGTAGAGAGTGGTCGACTTGCCGGAGCCGGTGGGTCCCGTCACGAGGATCGTGCCGGAGGGCTTGCGGTAGGCGCTCGCGTAACGTGCCAGGACGTCTGGGTCGAAACCGAGCTTGTCCAGGTCGAGCGGAGCCGTAGAACGGTCGAGCACGCGGAGCACCACCTTCTCCCCGTTCACCGTTGGCAGGGTCGCGACCCGCATGTCGATGTCGTGGTTGCCGGCTGAGATCGAGACACGGCCGTCCTGCGGCACACGATGCTCCGCGATGTCCAGGTTCGCCATGACCTTGAGCCGGGTGGTCACCCCGCCCTGGATGGCTTTGGGTACCGTCGTTACGTGATGGAGCACACCGTCGATGCGAAATCGGACCTGCAGGTTGCCGGCGGTGGGTTCGACGTGGACGTCCGATGCTCGTTCGTTGAGCGCCTGGCGAAGGATGAGGTTGACGAACTGAACGATCGGCGCGTCCTCGACGACGACGTGCAGGTCGTTGAGGTCGGCGATCGGTGTCGCGTCGCCAGCTGCGGTGTTGAGCGCCGCACTGGTGGCAGCGATGTCCGCCTCCGCGTTGTGGCGGTACGTTCGGAGGATGCACTCGTCGATCTGGCTCCTCAGGCACACCACGATCTCGATGTCGCGTCCGAGCAGCGCGTGGACGTCGTCGAGGGCCACGACGTTCGATGGGTCGGAGATCGCGACGACAGGGTGTTCGCCCTTGAAGCCGATGCCCAGCACGTGGTGGCGCCGGGCGATCGACTCCGGGAGCAGTTCGGCCGCATGCGGCTCGACCGCCCACTTGTTGAGATCGACGAGCTCGAATCCGGCCTCCTGCGCGAGTGCGCCGAGGAGCTCGTGCTCGCCGATGAGCCCGAGGCCGGCAACGACGTCGCGCAGGGATCGCCCGGACGCAGCCTGCTGACGGAGCGCCGCATCTGCCTGCTCGCGCGTCAACAGACCGGAAGAGACCAGGATCGACTCGAGGCTGGCGTGACGACTGTCCCGTGCCACCGGCGAGTCCTCCGTGGAGGAGGGCGCTTCGGTGGCCGCCGACTGGCCGTAGATCCGTTCGACGTAGCGGTCGACTTGCGCACGCGACGCGGCGAACATGTCGAACTCCTCGCCGATGGCGGCGCGGATGTTCTCGAGGGTCCTGAAGTCGGTCGGCACGCCGACGGCGATCGTCGGGCGCCCACGGCGGACGCCAAGCGGGAGAACGTGCTCGCGCCGGGCGAGCTGGTCGGGGATGATCGTCTTCACGGAGGGCGTGAGGTCGACTTCGTTCAGGTCCACGAACTCGAAGCCGAGCGAGAACGCGAGCGAGCGGGCCGCCGAGAGATCCTCGGTGCGGGTCGCCTCGAGGACCGAGGCTCGCCCCGCCACCCCGTTCTGCACGTCGTCGCCTCGACCGTGGTGACCGAGGGTCATCGGGCCGCGTTCCCGTGCGCCGCCGTAGAGGCCTCGCCGCTCGACTCCCAGTTGTGTTGCATCGGCATCTCGCTCATGCTGAAGCTCAGCTCTTTCGCTGTGGATCTAACGACCTATGTGCTTGTGAGATCGAGGGGCAAGCGACAGATCGACGGGGAAATCCGCGCCGGGCGCTTCCCCGACGTGCGACGATGAGCAGGTTTCGCCACGGACGGTGGCAGAAGCGAGGCTCAGGGTGACGCCCTTCGTCGTCGCGGTGAGCGGGATTGCCGGGCTGCCGGTCGGCTCGTTCCTGAGCGTCGTCGTCCACCGGGTTCCCGAGGGAGCCTCGATCGTCACCCCGGGGTCCTCGTGCCCGAGCTGTGGGCAGCCGATTCGACCGATCGACAACATCCCGGTGCTCTCCTATGCCCTGCGGCGCGGGCGCTGCCGGAACTGCGCGGCACGGATTCCATTGCGCTATCCGTTACTCGAGCTCGTGACCGCCGGGCTCTTCTGCGCCGTCGCCGCCCGGATCGGCTCCCTCTGGGAGCTGCCGGCCCTGTGCGTGCTCGTGGCTTCGCTCGTTGCTCTGACGGCCATCGACCTCGAGCGGATGCGCCTGCCCACCGCCATCCTCTATGCGACGGCGCTCCTCGGAGCGCCACTCCTGGTGCTCGCCGCGGGAGAACTGCACGCCTGGTCGCGGCTCGCCGATGCGGCGCTCGCCGGAGCTATCGCGACCGTGGCCTTCTTGCTGCTCTTCCTCGCCAAGCCAGGGGCGATCGGTCTCGGCGACGTCCGGCTGTCGGGGCTCTGCGGTCTGTTTCTCGGCTTTCTCGGCCTGCGGATCGCGCTCGTCGGTTTCATGGTTAGCTTCGTCGTAGGTGGTCTAATCGGCGTCGCCGCACTGCTCGCGCGACGGGCGGATCGCCGGAGCCGATTGCCGTTCGGACCGTTCCTCGCTGCCGGCACGATCCTCGCGGTGCTGTTCGGAGCCGACATCGCCCAGTTCTGGCTGCGATGAACGAAGAGGCGTCCAGGCGCGACCGTGCCCCCGGCGGACTCGAGCTGAGACCATCCGGGGGCACGTGCTGAGATGCCTCATCAGGTGAGGCCGGTGAGACTCCTTACCAGCCCGCGGTGGTCTGGGACTGGTTGTAGGTGACGTTGGTGGTCTCCGCATTTGCCGCGCTGCAGGCTCCGGTCGAGACCACGCCGTAGTAGGTGCCCGGCGAGCTGGTCGCTGCGATATTCGAGGTGCCGATGGCCCCACCGTTGGCCTCCAGGTCCACGACCGCGTAGCACTTGCTGCCCGTGCTGGAGAGCGCGGCCATGACGATCGCATTGCCGCTGTCCTGGGTAACGTCGTAGCTGACGTTGCCGGCGGCTGTGCTGGCGGTGCTGCTCGAAGCGAACGTCAGACCGGTGCTGCTCAGCGAGGTCGCTGTCAGCGAGCTGTAGCTCTGGGTGTTCTGTACGTAGAACGCCTTCGCGCCCGTGAGCGCGGTCTGCAGGTTCGACTCTGCCGCCCTGGTGTTCGCGGTACCCGTCAGGGACAGGTAGGTCGGGATGGCGATTCCGAGCAGGATCCCGATGATCAGCAGGACGACGAGGAGCTCGATCAGCGTGAAGCCCTCGTCACCCTCCTTGGAAGTCTGCTCGAGACGCCGCTCGAGGTACTTGCGCACATCTCCTCCTTAAGTCGCGACCGACAGCCGGTCGTTCGAACTCACGGCGCGCTTGAGCGAGAAGTTGAGGGTTACTGACCGAATTTCTGTGACGTGACCTGCAAGTTCACGGTCAGCGGTCGCGTGGTCACGCTCAGGCAGCTAGATGCCAGGTCGCGACATCTCCTGCAACGGCGGCGGTCCGCCGGTCCGCAGTCAGCTTGGCGTCATGAGGCGATCGTGAACTGCCGCGCCCGGTCTCTTGCGGGTGCGTGAACGAGCGAACGACGGCGCCTAGTGCTCCACCGCGTAAGTCATTGTGACTTACGCGACCTGTAGCGGGCGGCCGTCGTAGGTCCATCGGAACGGCGCCGCTCGTCGGTTGTAGTCCTTGATGAAGGTGATGACCCGCTCGGCCAGCTCGTCGATCGAGGCGAACTCGCCTCGTCGCAACAGCCTGCGCTCCAAGATCGAGAAGAACAGCTCCACCTGGTTCAGCCAGCTCGCGTGGGTGGGCGTGTAATGGATGTGCACGTGGGGATGCCCGGCCAAGAAGGTGGCGACCGCGTCGGTCTTGTGGGCCGAGAGGTTGTCGGCGATGCAGTGCAGGTCGAGTCCCGCAGGCGTGAGCCGCACGAGATCGGCGAGGAAGTCGACGAAGTTCTCCGACCTCGTCGAGTCGGTGACCCATCCGGCAACCCCGCCGTCATGGACGTCGAGGGCGGCGAATAACACGGCGGTTCCGTTGCGCTTGTACTCGAACTCCCGGCGCACGGGGGTGCCCGGGATAGCCGGCCTGGTGGGGTTGACGCGCGACTTCGCCTGCATGCCCGACTTCTCGTCGACGCTCCAGACCACGGCGTTGGTCGGGGGATCGAGGTAGAGCCCGCAGACGTCGGAGGCCTTCTCCCAGAAGTTGGGATCGTGGCTCGTCATCCAGCTCTCGACCTGCCAGGGCTTCAAGTCGAGCGCCCGGCAGATGCGCCAGGCCTGGGACGCCGACATCGCCACGCCGTGGGCCGCCATCGCGCCAGCGAGGGCCTCCATCGTCCAGCGCGAGGCGTTGTCCGGCGGCGGCTCCGTCACGAGCTTCACCAGCAACAGCACGTCGTCATGGCCATAGACGTGGGGTCGTCCCGGGCGTTCCTCGTCCTCGAGACCGGCCAAGCCCAGCTCGCTGTAGCGCTTCCGCCAGATGCCCACCTGGTTGTAGTGCATGTCGACCGTGTCGGCGATGTCCCGGTTCGACCAGCCGTCGGCCGCCAACAAGACGATGCGCGCCCGCTTGGCGGTGCGCGCCTCGACCGTCCCCGACCGCGTGATGGCCTCCAGGCGCGACCGATCACCACGCCGGAGCTTCAAGGGCTCGAGTCTCATGGCTCCAGCAAAGCACATCACTGTCATTAACGCGAGGATGCACTAGTGCAGGACCGAGTGCGTCATTCCTTCGCGCTGGAGCATGATGCGCAGATCCTGCGGGGTTGCCGTGGCGGCCATCGCGGCCTCCATGGTGATCCGACCTTCGCGGACCAGGTTCGCCAGGGACTGGGCGAACGTCTGCATACCGTAGAACTCCCCGTCGCTCACGATGTCGGCGATGTCGGCGGTCTGATCGCGATTGGCGATGCACTGGGCGATCCGGCCGTTCACGATCATGATCTCGAGGGCAGGGGTCCGGCCTTTGCCGGACGCCTCTGGCACCAAGCGCTGGCAGATCGTGCCGCGCAGGACGCCCGCGAGGGAGACGCGGGCCTGCTGCTGCTGTTCGGGCGGGTAGAGCCCGATGATGCGGTTGATCGTCTCGACCGAATCACCGGTGTGCAGAGTGGAGAGGACGAGATGCCCGGTCTCCGCGGCGATCAGTGCCGTGGAGACCGTCTCCTGGTCGCGCATCTCGCCAACGAGGATGACGTCGGGATCCTCGCGCAGCGCCCCCCGTAGGGCAGCCGAGAAGCTCACTGTGTCGAACCCCACTTCGCGTTGGTTGATCGAGGCCAGCTTGTCGCGGTGCAGTACTTCGATGGGGTCTTCGATCGTGACGATGTGGCATTCGCGTGTGCTGTTGATGTGGTCGATCATCGCGGCGAGCGTGGTCGTCTTACCGCAGCCGGTGGGGCCGGTGACGAGAACGATGCCGCGCTGCTCGTCGGCGAGCCGCTGGACGGCGTCGGGCAGGCCGAGATCCTCGAGCGACCAGGCGGTGATGTGGACGTGACGCAGCACCAAGCCGATCGATCCGCGCTGGCGGAAGGCGTTGACGCGAAAGCGCCCGAGTCCCCCGACGGAGTAGGCGAAGTCGGCCTCGAAGTCGCGCTCGAAGGCTTCCCAGGTACGGGGTTGCATGATCTCTTCGGCGATCGCCGCCACGTCGGCAGCCTCGACGACGGGCTCGCCGTCGAGCCGGACGAGACGGCCGTTGACCCGCACGCGCGGTGGCGAGCCGACCTTCACGTGCAGGTCGGAGCCTTGCATCTCGGCCAGCGTGGCGAGGACCCGGTCGAGGTCGCGGCGATCCATCGGTCAGCGTGCTTCTGCGTGTCGCGCGCCCGAGGCTGCGCCACCCGCCCAATCGACTCGATCGCTCACCGAGTTCCGTCCTTTGTTAGGGCCCGATGCCCGCTAGGGGTTGCGGGTCATTGCATGCTCCGTGCTCTGGGCTTCCTAACGGACGGAATCACCTGGTGGTTAAGGGACCGGAGCCTCGTCCGGACGTCGGCGGCGGCGTAACAGCAGGACCGCACCGCTGCCGGACGCCGGGGTGGTGGTCGAGCAGTGTCCCCCCACGTCCGTTTCACCAGTGGATGGTGGTCGCTGTGGCCGAACGACACCGTTGTCGAGATCTGACCGTGTGACCGCGTCGTATCCTTGTAGAGGTTCGGGACTCTAGAGATCGGGAAGCGCGTCCGTAAGTACTTCGAGGCCGACCGAGATCGGTGGAACAGCAGAGGCGACGGAGACGTTGATTATGGATGCGACCACTGATGCAGCGGTCACGAGAGAGGATCGAAAGGCAATGACGGAGGATGTCCAGGTGCTTGAGCAGGCGATCGAGAGCTTCCTCGACGACATCAACTCCCAGGACAGCCGTGTGATCTCGGCAAGTCGCGTGATCAACCCGCTGCTCGCCATCTGGGGACATGCGCACGACATCGACCCGGCCGTGGCCGTGCCGGTGGAGCAACTGCTCACCGTCCTGAGCGGCCGCAGGCTGACGACCCCGTCAGAGCTCGCCCGGACGATGGGCGAGGTGCGTCTCGCCGTCGCCGACAGCGATCGACTCACCCGGGTCTGACCTCTCGGGATCTCCCTACGCAGGCTCCGAAGGCCTACGGGTTCGAGGGCTCGCCGGGGATCGAGAACAGCGGCTTCCAGGGCGAGCCTGACGGATCGGTCGGCTCGGCGGCGGGAGACGTGGCCTGGTTGTACCACTTGGCCTGGTAGGGCTCGCCGTCGAACAGCACCTTCGTCCCCGGGGTGTAGGCGCTCTTCGGTGACCAGGCGGGGTACATCCCGGGCGCGAGCGTGGTCGTCGTCGGCGCGTGGTCGCCCGGTAGCACCGGACCGATCAGAAGCCAAGGCGTCTGCCAGGGGTACTGCGTCTGGATGGCGGGGTCCTGCCCCTCGTTGTACCATTTCGCCTGGTAGACGCTGCCGAAGCGCACCACCTTGTAGCCGGTCTCGTAGGGGTCTGCCGGCTGCCAGATGGGGTAGGGACTCGTCGCCGGGTTGTCGGCGGTGACGGTCTTCACGGCTTGGGGCGTCACCGTGCCGGCGGCGGCGGCGGCCGTCCCCTGGAGCTTTCCGAAGATGTGCGCGAACTGCAGGCTGTCCTCGGCGACGCCGCTGCACGTGTTGGCGTGCACGCCGATCTCCGCGTAGGAGGTGCCGCACCGGGCGTCCCGGTTGAGCGACCACATCGACAGGCGCGCCATGGAGTTCGACGCGGCGAAGCTCTCCAGTTGTGAGGCGTCGGCCACCGTGAACTGCTCACCGGCGCTGTCGTTCTGGCCGATCATCACCGTGGCGCCGATCTTGTTCCACACGTCCTTCGAGCTCAGCTGGATCCCGTAGCGGGGGAAGATCGCCGACAGCTGGCGGTGCGTGTCGGTGAGCGCCTGCTCGACGGGCCCGATCATGTCCGCCTCGCTGACCCCGAAGTCCATGGTCATCGCGTTGACCCCGGCGACGTCGACGCCTTCGTGCAGCATGGCGTCGATGACCGAGATGGCGTCGGCTTGCATGCCGTTCGGCGCGACCGGGAGCGTCAGCCAGACCGCCAGGTGGCCGTGCTCGGCATGGACCTGGCTCTGGAGCGCCTTGATGGCGACCGCCCGGCGCTCGATCGATCCCCAGTTGGAGGAGGCGGCGCCCTCGATGTCGAGGTCGATGGTCGTGAGGTGGTACCGCTCGATGACCGAGGCGTAGGCCGCGGTGAGCTTCTTCGTGTCCGTGCAGTCGACGGCCAGCTCGGTGTTGGCCTGGCCCCCGAACGAGACGATCACCCCCCCGCCCTCGGCGCGCAGCTCCGCGATGCGCCGGTCGAGGTTCAACGCCTGCGCGGCCTGGTCGAGCGAGTAGGCGCCGCCCCAGGACGGCGTGCAGGCCGAGCCGGGCTGGGAGACGATGAAGCCGAGCACGACCTGCCGGGCGGGCTCGTAGGCCGGGTCCTGGAACTGGTACGTCGGCGTCAGCGTCGCGTCGACGTAGGGCGCGAACCACGAGGGGGAGACCTTCCCGCCCGCCGTCGCCACGGCACCGCGGATCCACGCGGCGCTCCCGATGGCGATGCCGGCGACCAGCGCGAGGGCGAGCAGCACTCTCAGCAACGAGAGCTGCTGGCGAGGCTGCTCCTCGTCCTCGTCCTCGTCGCCGTCGTCCTCGGCCGGATCACTTGGCGCGCTCACGACCGCGCGAGGGGGCACCGGGCATGCGCCCGGCTCGACCGCGCCGTCCCCCCGACGGGGGAGCTGCCGCGAGTCTGCGTCTTCGGTCGCCATCCGTCTCCTCGAGAACCGCGATTACTCATCCAATCGGCGTATCCATCTACTGCAGATACAGTAGCGACGAGGCCGAACTTTTCAATGAATATAAGGCATTGCTAAAGTCCTGCACAATCACAACGAGAGCATCTATTGGATATCACCGTGCAGCAATTAGCTAAATGGCGGATGAACGCCTTCGCGGAGGAATCGTGAAGAAACAGCGGAGCGGCGCTCCCAGCGTCCGGCGCCAGTGGGGCGGGGACAGGAGGGAGCAGCCGCTGCCTCCTGTCGCCATCCCGATCAGCGACCGGAGGATCGCGATGGGCCGCGTGGCCGTCGTGACGACGGTCGTGGGCTGGGCGCTCTACTTCTGGACCTGGCTCTCGGGGGAGTTCATCCAGGGTCAGGCCTGGAACTCCCGCTACAAGGTCGAGGCGGTCTTCTACCTCCTCGTCGTGACGGCGCTGACCTGCTCCGCCATCGCCTACCTGGTGAGCCGCCTCGGCTTCTTCTACCGCAGCCGGGCCCACCGGCGCGTGCCCCGGGCCGGCCTCGACGAGTTCTTCGACAGCACCACGCCTTCGCTCACGGTGATCGTCCCCTCCTACCAGGAGGACCGCGCGCGTCGTCCGCAACACGCTGCTCTCCGCCGCCCTCCAGGAGTACCCGGGCCTCGAGGTCGTGCTGTTGATCGACGACCCGCCCCAGCCGAAGAGCAAGCGGCATCGCAAGCTGCTGCGGGAGGCCCGAGCGCTTCCCGGGCAGATCGAGGCGATGCTCGCCGAGCCCGCCGGTCACTTCGCCGCCGCGCTCGAGCGTTTCGAGTCCTCCATGCCCGAGGGGAGCGAGGCCACCGTCGCCGACATGGCGGTGCTGTCGTCGCACTTCGAGCAGGCGGTCCACTGGCTGAACGAGCTGGCCAACGGACAGGAGATCGTGGACCACGCGGACACCTTCTTCGCCGACCAGGTCGTCCGGGGCCTCGCCGCCGACCTGGCGGTCGGCGCCGCGGCAATCCGCGCCGCGGCGCGCGAAGGCTCGGTGCTCCCGCGCGAGCGCATCGTCCAGCTCTACCGCCGCCTCGTGTGGACCTTCCAGGCGAAGCTGTCGAGCTTCGAGCGCAAGCTGTACGGGTCGCTCTCCCACGACGCCAACAAGGCGATGAACCTCAACAGCTTCATCGGCCTCATGGGCAACAGCTACCGCGACGCCGTCACGGTCGCCGGCCGGGTGCTGATACCGGCCGACCCCGACGTCGCCGACCTGCAGGTCCCCGATCCCGACTATGTCCTCACCCTCGACGCCGACAGCGTGCTGCTCCCCGAGTACTGCCTCCGCCTCGTCTACCTCATGGAGCAGAGCGAGCACGCCCGGGTGGGCGTCGCGCAGACCCCCTACAGCGCGTACCCGGGCTCGGCGACGCGCCTGGAGCGCATCGCCGGCGCCACCACGGACCTCCAGCACATCGTCCACCAGGGCCTCACGCACTACGACGCCACGTTCTGGGTGGGCGCCAACGCGGTCCTGCGCAAGCGTGCGCTCGACGAGGTGATGGAGACCGGGTACGCGGGCGACTGGGAGATCCGCCGCTACATCCAGGACCGCACCGTCATCGAGGACACCGAGTCGACGATCGACCTCGGCACGCGCGGGTGGCAGCTCCTCAACTATCCCGAGCGGCTGAGCTACAGCTCCACGCCGCCGGACTTCGGCTCGCTCTGCATCCAGCGGCGACGCTGGGCCAACGGCGGCCTGCTGATCCTGCCGAAGCTGCGGCGCCAGTCGAAGGCGCGGCGGGCGAGGGGGGAGCGGACCCGCTTCGGCGAGCTGTTCCTGCGGACGAACTACATGGCCTCGATCTGCTGGAGCACGATCAGCCTCCTGCTCCTCCTCGCGTACCCGTTCCGCAACCAGCTCGTCAGCCCGCTGCTCGGCCTCGTCGCGCTGCCGTACTTCATCGCGATGGCGAGCGACCTGAAGTACTGCGGGTACAAGCGCCTCGACGTGCTCCGGGTCTACGGCTTCAACCTCATGCTGCTCCCGGTCAATCTCGCGGGCGTCGGCAACTCGATCGTGCAGGCGCTCACCGGCGACAAGAGCGTGTTCGGGCGGACCCCAAAGGTGCGCGACCGGACGGTCCCTGGCCTGCTGTTCGTCGTGGCGCCGTACGTGCTCGTGGGTCTGGCCGTGTTCACGGTGCTACGCGACTACGAGGGATCGCGCTGGGACAACGCGGTCTACGCCGGGCTCAACGCCGTCCTGGCGAGCTACGCGATCATGGCCTTCATCGGCGTTCGCCACTCGATCGTCGACATGTGCGTGCAGGTGAAGGCACGCCTGTACAAGCCGGAGCGTCCGCGTGCGCAGGCGCACGTGGACCCCGCCAGCGTGGTGGCGAACCCGGCCGTCGTCGACTGGGCGGCGGCCCTGCACTTCGGTCGCCTCGACCACTCCTACCGCACCCCGTCGATGCCCGTGACGCCTGTCGCCAGCCTCGGGCCGGCGACGGCGATGCCCCAGCGCCTCACCCTCGACGTGGAGGCGTTGCCGGACGAGGTGCCGGCGGAGGTGACGGCGCCGGCCGAGCCCGCCCCGCCGCCGGTGGGCGCCGCGGTGGACGGCGCCTCGCCCACACCTGCGCCCGATCAGTACCCGCGGCTGGCGTTCCGCACCGTGTTCCAGCCGGTGGTCGACCTCGCGACGCGCGAGACCGTCGGCTGCGAGGCCTTGACGAGGTTCGAGGACGGGGTCGCGCCCGCCTGGCGGATCGCGGACGCCGCGGAGCGCGGCGTCGGGATCGAGCTTGAGGCGACGCTGGCATTGGCGGCCGTTGTCACGGCCCGGGCGCTGCCGGCCGGCGTCTGGCTCTCGCTGAACGCCTCGGTCGAGTTCGCCCGTTCGGGCGTCGCGCTGCGAAAGGTCGTGGAGGCGTCGCCGAACCCGATCGTCGTCGAGCTCGGGGAGAGCGACGACCTCGACGACGAGGACTCCCCGCTCCGGCGCGCGCTCGCCGAGCTCCCCGGGGAGGTCGGGACGGCGATCGGTTGCGCGAGGCCGAGCTACGACAGCCTCCGCCACGTTCAGGAGCTGCGGCCGCGCTTCGTCAAGCTCCAGCGGGCCTGGGTCGCGGGCGTCGACGGGGATCCGGCGCGCCGGGCGCTCGTCGGCGCCATGGTCGCCATCGTGCGCGAGTACGGCGGGACGGTGATCGCGGAGGGGATCGAGAGCGACGGCGAGCTCGCCGCGCTGCTCGACGCCGGTGTCCGGCTCGGCCAGGGCTACCTGCTCGGCAGGCCCGGTGGGCTCACGACGGATGCGGACCTCGCCCCTTCCCTGGACTCGATCTCGGCGTAGCGGTCCTCAGGAGATCCGCGCGACGGCGTCGAGCGGCGGGTTCGGCGCGGGCGGCGTGGCGCTCGTCACGGAGGTCGTCGGTCGGGCCGGTTCCGCAGGCCGACGGCGGCGGAGCGATGCGAGCGCCGAGCCGGCGGCGAGGAGCAGGAGCGCTCCGAGGGCGAGCCCGAGCGACAGGCTGAGGTGCTCGGGCCAGTAGGCGAGCGTGACGCGGTGCTTCCCGGCGGGCACGCGTACCTGGAGCTCACCCTCGCTCCTGCCCCGGGTCGGCACGGCGTGCCCGCCGACCGTGGCCGACCATCCCGGCTCGTCGTCGACGGCGACCGTCACCCAGGTGGGGCGCGTCGCGCTCAGGGTGAGCGTCGCGGTGGCGTCGCCCGTGTAGCGCAGCGAGGCGTCGAGCGCGCCGTCCGCCGGTGCGGCGAAGGTCGCTCCTGCCGTCCCCGGAACCCGGTAGAGCTGCTCGCTCCCGAGGGACGCGACGAGCACGAGGCCGGGGATGGGAGCATTCGTCACGAGCGCCTCCATCGCCGGCTCGAGCGCCGGGTCGCGCTGCAGGAGCGCGCTGCACCGTCTGTGCGGCCGGCGTTGCGAGCGGGCTCGGCGCCTGGGCCGCTCCCGGCGACAGCGAGGCCTCGGCGGCCAGGTACTTGCCGATGAAGCCGGGGAGGCGCGCGGGGAAGGCGCGGATCAGCGACCCCTGCTCGACGTACCACTCGAGCTCGTCGAGCGTGCCGGTCGCGACGTCGGCGGACCGGTTGCCGGCGCGGGCGAGCGCGGTGGCCAGCAGGGACCGGGCATCGCCGACCAGGCGCAGTGCCGGGTGGGCCGGCTCGAGCACGTAGGAGACGCCGAGGGCACGGGCTTGCGCAACGGTCGTGACGTCGGGGGCGAAGTCGGTCACGGACCCGGCGAGCTCCCATCTGGCAAGGTCCGGCGCCGGGGCGAGGTCCGCCCAGGTGTCGAGGAGCGCACGCGACGTCATCGCGTCGTAGCCGGCGAGCTCGCGGACCCCGTACGCCGCGTTCAGCTCCGGGACGAGACCGAGCTGCGGCGGTTGCGACGGCCCATGGCCCCCACCGAGCGCGACGAGTGCGCCGCCGACGCGCGCCGCGTAGGCGCTCACGGCCGCGTTGCGCGGGAGGTACCGGCTCGACCAGGTGTTGACCGAGGCGCTGGCGACGACGAGCGAGACGGCGACGGCGGCGACGACGACCGAGCCGCGCAGGGCCAGCAACGTCGCGGCACGACGTCCGCGTGCCCTCCGCAGCACCGAGTTGGCCCGAACGCGCTCGCGCAGCTCGGACCAGGAGAGGAAGGCGCCGAACACCCCGAGCTCGCCGCAGTCCAGCCAGAGGCCCTCGAGGCGCAGGTGGCGCTCGGCGTCGCTCAACGCGTGTCCCGCGGCCGTCGTCGACAGCATGTCGATGGTCAGCGCCGCGGCGAGGGCGAAGGTCCCCCATCCGATCCATCCCGGCCTGCTGCCGCGCAGCTCGTCGAAGCCGACCGCGGCCAGGATGCCGAGGAGTGCGCAGACGACGAGGAGGCCCCGACCGAAGGCGATCGACTTGAGCAGCGGGATCGAGGTCGCGAGCTCCCGAAATGGGGGCACGCCGAAGGCGAGGAGCAGCACGAGCGCCCCTGCCAGTCCGAGGGCCAGGACCTCGGGTCGCCGCCACCGGCGCAGCAGGGCGACGGCCGCGCAGCAGCACACCACGGGGCCGACGAAGGCAGCCGTCTCGTTGTAGTTGATCGGCCCGAACCACGTGCTCGAGGCGGTCGGGAGACCCCAGTAGGTCGGATTCCAGAAGAGCGCCAGTTCGCCCGAGGGAAGGAAGAAAGGCGAGGCCCTGCTGAGGGTGACGCTCGCGCGCAGGACCGCGAGCCCCGGCAGCCAGACGGGTGCGGCGAGGAGCACGCCGAGACCGACGCCGACGGAGACGGCGCCGAGCCGGCGCAGCAGGGACGGGCCCGACACGCCGGTCCTCCGTTCCCCGCGGAGGATCCGCCCGGCGGCGAGGCGCGCGACGAGGACCACGCCGGCGGCGATCGCCAGGATCGCCAGCACCTCGGGGAAGCCGCCGGCGATGGCGAACGCGACCACGACCGCGAGTCCCACCACGTAGCGCCACCGCGGCCTGCGGCAGATCAGCAGGACGAAGCCGAGCGCCCATCCGGTCCATGCGGCCACGCCGGCCTGGGGCCAGCCGGCCCACGCGGCGCTCGGTCCGGCCAGCTCGCCGACGACGCCGGCGAGGAGGGCGGCGACGCGGGACGTGCCGAGCACGCGGGCTGCGAAGAAGCAGCCGGTCCCCGCGACGAGCAGCTTCACCAGCACGGCCACGGTGTACGCGGACGAGAGCGGCACGAGGTAGGCGACGAGCGAGGGCAGGGCGGCCGGGGCGGACTGGAAGTTGGCGAGCTCAGGGATGCCGAGCTCGTTGTAGGGGTTCCAGAGCGGCAGCGTGCCGTGGTGCACCGCCAGCCAGTTGAGCTGCGTCCACACGGCGTCCTGCTTCGCCGTGTCCCCGCTCAGGGGGTTGTGGACGCTCGCGACGAGCGACGCGCCGAGACCGGTGTGCAGCGCGGTGTCGTAGCTGCCGAAGAGCGTGCCGTGGGCGATCGCCGGCGCGCACCACGCGAGCGCCACCGCGAGCAGGAAGACGACGCAGCCGGCGCTGCGGTACCGGCGAGCCAGCGCGCCGACGAGGCGGGCCAGGGTTCGGTGCACCCGGGGGGCGACGAGACGACGCCATGGTTCGCTCGTGATCCACACCCCCTCTGCACGACACGCACCGGGCCGGCGCTCGACGCGGGTCCGCCGCGACCGCCCTCGCAGCGACACGGCGTCACGTTTCGGCCGCGCAGCCTACGCAGCTCCGGCGCCCCGCGCCCGGGGGCGCGCTCAGCGTGGGCAGACGGCCATGCTGCGTGGTGACCCTCAGGACGTGCCGTGGCGGCGCTTGTGCTCCCACGCCTTCGCCGCGCCCCACCTGATGGCGAGCTCGCCGACCTCGTCGCCGAGCGCCTGGAGATTGGCGGGCGTCAGATCGTAGAGGTCGTCCGGGAAGCGGCTCGCGGCGAACGCGTCACGTGCCGGGATCGGCACACCCTCGTCGCGCAGCACGGCGGTGGCGTACGGCACCGCCTCGCGGACGAGCGTCAGCGGCGTCGTCCACTGCTCGTCGACGTCGCTCGCGAGCAGCGCTCGGAGCCTCGGAACGATCTCCGCCCCGGCCAGCCGGCCGGCCTCGCGTGCCCGCTCCATCGCTCTGCCTGCCTCGCCCGGCTGGCCGGGCCCGCCGGTGAGGCGACGCTCCACGCACCGTTCGACCCAGCCCGGCAGGGAGGCGGCGATGGCGTCGGCGAGCGCGGTGGCCGGGTCCTCGGGGTGGCCGGAGCCGCCCGGCCCGCCGGGCTGGTTCAGCGTCACGGGCCACCGACCTCGGCGTGCCCCACGGGGACCGGCACGTCCATGGCGAGCGAGGTTAGCGGTGGGAATAGGTCGCAGCCGGGAGTGGTTAACCCTTCCGAGCCCGGCAACGCGCCTGCTTTGGCGCGCACGGAGGAGAATGGTGGCGAGCATTCCGGAGACGGCGCAAGCGCGTGCGGGGCGGCTCCGGTCGCGCGCCCTCGTGGATGGTCCTCGCGCTCGCGTGCACCGGGCAGTTCATGGTGGTGCTCGACATCTCCGTGGTGAACGTGGCACTCCCCTCCATCCACCGTGACCTCGGCTTCTCGACGACCGGGCTCCAGTGGGTCGTCAACGTGTACACGCTCACCTTCGCCGGCTTCCTCCTGCTCGGAGGCCGCGCCGGAGACCTGTTCGGCCGGCGGCGGATCTTCCTCCTCGGTCTCGGTGCGTTCAGCCTGGCCAGCCTGGTCGGCGGCTTCGCCACCAGCCAGACGATGCTCGTCGCCGCGCGCCGCGCAGGGGCTCGGAGGCGCGATCCTGGCGCCTTCCACCCTGGCGATCCTCACGACTGCCTTCACCGAGCCCCGTGAGCGGGCGAGGGCCATGGGGATCTGGGCCGGGGTCGCGGGCGCCGGCGGCGCCGTGGGCAACCTCTTGAGCGGGATCATCACCCAGGAGCTGACCTGGCGCTGGGTGCTGTTCATCAACGTCCCGATCGGGCTCGTCGTGCTGGTCGCCGGCTTCGTGGCCCTGCCCGAGAGCCGCGGCCGCGAGCGCCGGGGGCTCGACCTGCCGGGCGCCTTCCTCGTCACCGGCGGGCTCTGCGCGCTGGTCTACGGGGTGGTCCGCACCGATGCCGTCGGCTGGGCGTCGAGGGACACGGCGCTCGCCTTCGGGCTGGCGGTGCTGCTGCTCGTCGCGTTCGTCGTGCACGAGGCCTGCATCGCCGCGGCGCCGATCATGCCGCTTCGGCTCTTTCGTTCGCGCTCGGTGAGCAGCGCCAACCTGGCGATGCTCGCGGTGGCGGCCGCGCTGTTCCCGATGTGGTACTTCCTCTCCCTCTACTGCCAGGAGGTCCGCGACCTGTCGCCGATCGTCACCGGCCTGCTGTTCGTGCCGCTCTCGCTGAGCGTCGTCGCGGGGTCCCAGGTGACGGTCCGGCTGGTCGGACGGCTCGGGACCCGGCGGCTCGTGATCGCCGGTCCCCTGCTCATGGCGGCCGGGCTCTTCGTGCTGTCGCGCATCGGCGCCACCCGCGAGCCGTTGTCGGTCGTGATCCTCGCCGGGGTCGTCGCGGCGTTCGGCATCGGGGTCGCGCTGACGCCGATCACCCTGGCGGCGACGAGCGGAATCCGCGGCAGCGAAGCCGGCCTCGCCTCGGGGCTGGTCAACACGTCCCGTCAGGTGGGGGCCTCGCTCGGCCTGGCGGCGCTCGCCACGGTCGCGACCTCGAGGTCGGACAACCTGCTCGCCGGCGCCGGACCGCACCCGGTGGGCGCGGCGCTGAGCGCCGGCTTCGGGCTCGCCTTCGCCGTGGCCGCGGGCATCGCCGTCCTCGCCGCGCTGATCGCCCTGGCGCTGCCGCGCCGGGCCAGCGATGCCCAGGTCATCGCCGTCGAGGCACACGACAAGGCGGCCCTCGCCGCCGAGCTCGGCGCCTAGCCGAGCCTGCTCAGCGGCCGCTCAACCCGTTCACCACGCCGACGCCTGTTCCATTTCCCCCCCGTTCGTCGCTCTGCGGACCCCTCACGGCACGCGCCCCCGAGCCCCCGAACGCACACATGGGCCTCCGCGTGCTGACAGGAGATGCACAGCGAGTCCACAGAGATCAGCGACAGAATGTCGGCGTGGAGTCGACTGCGGGACGGGTGCTGGTCGTCGACGACGAGCCGAACATCACCGATCTCGTCGCAACAGCGCTCAGGTACGAGGGGTTCGAGGTCGAGACGGCGGCCACGGGCCGCGGCGCGATCGAGCACCTCGCCTCCTACCGTCCCCACCTGCTGGTCCTCGACGTGATGCTGCCCGACCTCGACGGCTTCGAGGTCGCGCGCCGCATCCGCCAGGAGGGCCGACGCGTCCCGATCCTGTTCCTGACGGCGAAGGACGCGACCGAGGACAAGGTGCGCGGCCTCACCCTCGGCGGCGACGACTACGTGACGAAGCCGTTCAGCCTGGAGGAGCTGCTCGCGCGCGTCCGAGCGGTGCTGCGCCGGGTCCTCGACTCCGAGGTTGCGTCGTCGAGGCTGGTCTTCGCCGACCTGGAGCTCGACGAGGACACGCGCGAGGTCTTCCGGGGCACGACGTCGATCGAGCTCACGCCGACCGAGTTCAAGCTCCTGCGCTACCTCATGCTGAACCCGCGCCGCGTCCTGTCGAAGGCGCAGATCCTTGACCACGTCTGGGAGTACGACTTCGGCGGCGACGCCAACGTCGTCGAGACCTACATCAGCTACCTGCGCAAGAAGATCGACACCCTTGGACCGCCGCTGATCCACACGCTGCGGGGCGCGGGTTACAGCCTGCGGGTCCCGGCGACGACGTAGGCGCGGCGGATGCCGGCGTTCAGACGCTTCCGGGCGCTCGGCCCGGTGCTCGCGCGCCACGCCCGGCGGCTGTCGCTCCGGACGCGCCTGCTCCTCGGCCTGGTGCTCGTCGCTGCCGTCGGCCTGGTCGTCGCCGACATCGTCGTCTACGACGAGATCGGGGCCTACCTGAACAACCAGGTGGACATCCAGCTGCAGACCAGCGCGCAGATAACCCTCGCCCAGCTCGGACACGGTTGCAGTGAGCGGCTTCCGCTCAACACGGCCGCCGAGGTCGTCTCGACGAGCGGGACACCGCTGTGCTCCGTGCCCAGCGGGTTTCGCATCACAACCTCGCAGAGCTTGCTGGCCCCCCTGCTGACCGCGCCCATCGGCAGCTCCATGGAGTTCACCGCCAGCGGAAGTCTGAGCGGCAAGACGGGCTCCTACCGCGTCCTCGCCGAGAACGTGAGCGTCTTCACCTTCGGGTCGCCCTTGTCACCTGGGATCGCCCTTCTCGCCGTCCCGTTGAGCGGGCTCGAGGGGACGCTCGGCCAGCTCGTGCTGGTCGAGGGGGCGGTTTCGGCCGCGGTGCTCGCCGTGCTCGTCGCCCTCGGCTACGCGGTCGTCCGCGTCGGGCTCCGCCCGCTCGAGCGCATCGAGGACACCGCCGGCCAGATCGCCGCCGGCGACCTGTCGCTGCGGGTGGAGGACGACGACCCGGCCACCGAGGTCGGCCGGCTCGGGGCCGCCCTCAACGTGATGCTCTCCCAGATCGAGCACGCCTTCACCGAGCAGCTCGCGTCCGAGAACCGCCTCCGCCAGTTCCTGGCCGACGCTTCGCACGAGCTCCGGACGCCGGTGACCTCGATCCGCGGCTACTCGGAACTGTTCCGACGGGGGGCCGCCAGTCGGCCCGAGGACCTGGCCCTCGCGATGCGCAGGATCGAGGACGAAGCGGCGCGCATGGGCGTCCTCGTCGACGACCTCCTCCTGCTGGCCCGCCTCGACCAGGGCCGCCCGCTCGAGCGGGCGCCGGTCGACCTCGCCGCGATCGCCATCGACGCGGCAGCGGACGCTCAGGTGGTGTCGCCTGACCGCACGATCACGGTCGACGCCCCGTCACCGGTCGTCCTGACCGGCGACGAGCAGCGCCTCCATCAGATCGTCGGGAACCTGGTGCAGAACGCGGTCCGCCACACGCCGCCCGGAACCGCCGTCGAGGTCTCGGTCCGCAGCGACGGAACGCGCGCGGTGCTGGCCGTCCACGACGACGGGCCGGGCGTCGCGCCGGAGCACGCGCCCCACATCTTCGAGCGCTTCTACCGCGCCGACGCCTCCCGCACCCGCGGGAGCGGCGGGTCGGGCCTCGGCCTCGCGATCGTCGCGTCGATCGCCGAGGCCCACGGAGGCCTGGCGCGTCTCGAGACGGCCCCCGGCGCCGGTAGCACCTTCCTCGTGGAGCTTCCTCTCGAGGGCGGGAGCGGACACCCGGCGGCGGAGGACGCCCATGCTGCGAGGGATGGCGCTCCGGCGGACGGCGTTGAGGACGATGGGGAGCCCTTGGAGCTCGCCGCCGCGGATCGCGAGTCCCCGGCACCCGCCCTGTCCGAGGCACCGCCCCCATCGCCGGCGGTCCCCGTCGGAACGCCGGCGCCCGACACCGAGCTCTGACGCCGGCGCCGAGCCCACCCCGACCCCGCGCCTTACTCCAGGTGCGCGGTGTCGTTGAAGCGGCGCACGGTCCATCGCTCGCCGGCGACGACGAGCGTCGAGACGGACGCGTTGTCCCCCGCCACGAAGGCGAACGGTGAGGAACGCGCGGCCTGGGCGAGGACCGCGCCGATCGACACGGCGTGCGCCACCACGACGACGCGGCCGTCGGGATGGCGCTCGGCGATGCGCCCGATGGCGGCCCCGGTGCGCGCGAACAGCGACCCGTTCGACTCGGCGCCCGGGATGACGTCCCAGCGCTCCTTCCGGAAGACCTCGATCGCGAGCGGGTTGCGCTCCGCGATCATCCGGCGGTACAGGCCGCCCTCCCACTCGCCCATGTTGACCTCGACCAGGCCCGGCTCGACGACCGGAGCCACCCCGACACGAGCGGCGAGCGGTGCGGCGGTCTCGGCCGTGCGGCGCAGCGGCGTGACGTAGATCGCGTCGATCTCCACCTTCGTCAGCCGCTCGGCGAGCAGCTCGGCCTGGACGCGTCCTTCGGGCGAGAGCTCGGGGTCGCCGCGACCGTCGAGCAGCGTGAACGGGTTGCCCGGATCGGCGACGGCCGACTCGCCGTGACGGACCAGGAGGATCTCCGTGGAGCCCGGCGGGTGCTCGAATCGGACCTGTCGGTAGGTGCGCGGGGCGCTCGCGTCGGGGGCTGAGGTCATGCCCGCGAGCCTAGGTTGGGCACCGAGCGCTTCCCGGCGCCCGCACCCCTCAGCGTGCGCCCGCACCCCTCAGTGTGCGCCCGCACCCCTCAGTGTGTCAGCGCCCGATCGAGCGGAGGGTGCCGGCGGGGTCGTCTGTCGTCAGCACGATCCGGCCCCAGTCGGCTCCGTCGAGCTCGATCACGACGCCGGGCCGCTTGCCGTAGACGGCGGCGAAGTCCTTGCCGAACGAGCCTCGCCGTGTGCCCAGCGCGATGACGCCGGGTAGGCCGGTGCCAGGCGAACGGATCCCCCGCAGCTCCGACCACGGGTCGTCGACCGGCCGCGCGTCGGAGATCGACGAGACGGGCGCCCGGACCTCGTCGAAGCGGAACGCGCCGAGCTTCTCGAGCGGCGAGAGGCGGACGACGAGGTCGCCGTCCGAGAGCGCGAGCGTGGCCATGACGCTCACGCTAGCCCCGGTCCTCGGGCGCGAGCGCCGGTGGGCGGCGGCTCAGACCCAGGGTCGCGCGCCGGCGAAGTCCGAGGCGAGCGTCGTCGCCAAGCGACGGAGCAGCGTCGGCGCGCTCAGCTCGATCCCGAGCTCGCGGTTGTAGCGGAGCGAGGCGACCGAGAAGTTCTCGGATCCGACGAAACCGCGCTCGTCGCCCAGGCCGCCGTCGGCGACCAGCGCCTTGGCATGGATATAGAGGGGCGCGTCCGCCGGGTAGGTCCGCACGTGGACACCACCCGCCGCCAGCCGACCGAAGGCCCCGTGCCACTCGGCATCGTCGGTCATGCAGACCTCGACGTCGACCCCGCGTCGTGCCGCGGCGACGAGCGCGGCGACGATGTCCGGGTCGTCCATCTCCTCGTTCTCGACCAGCAGGGAGCGCCGGGCGCCGCCGATCAGGGCGAGCAGCGCGGCCTGCGAGCCCTCCGGGCTCCAGACGAGCGCGGTCCCGGTCGGGGCCGCTCCCGCGCCGCCGGCCCAGTCGGCGTCGAAGACGGTCTCGACCGCCGCGGCGTCGAGGGGGTCGCGGACCACTACCGCGAAGTCCCGGGTCGAGGTGTAGTACTCGCTCTCCAGGTTGAGGGTCATGATCGTCGCGACGCGGCCGTCGACGACGAAGGCCTTCTCATGGGTGAGGTCGAACGCGGCCGGCGCCCAGCGGACCGCCACCCCGTGGGCCGAGAGGTAGCGGTAGGCGGGGAGGTTGCTCGCCTCCCGGTAGTGCCGGTCGAGCAGGACGCGGACGCGCACGCCTCTTCGGGCGTCGGCGGCGAGGAGCTGCTCGGCCAGGGGATCGCGTAGCTCGTAGAGCTCGAGGTCGAGGGTGTGGCGCGGTGACGAGAGCAGGGCGTAGATCGCTCCGATGCCGTCGTCGGGCTCGGTGACGAGCGTCAGCGTGCCGGCGTTCACCGGGGCCGCGCCGTGGCGGGTCGCGCGGCGTGCGTCCGGGCGGCGGGCGACCGCCGGGGGCGCGACGGCCTGGCCGGCGTCGGGGTGATCGGCGGGGGGACCGCCGGAGGGGTGGGGCCAGCCCGCCGCGGGCCCGCCGAGCGAGGCCGCGAGCACGAGTGCCGCGACGAAGGGTCGGCCAGGGAGCACGCGGAGGTTCTACCAGGGCGCTGTGACCCACCCGCGGCGCCCGCCGACGGTCGGGCGCGTACCGCCGCATCGCCGCCCGACGAGCGCCGCCCTCCCCATCCGGCGCCGCGGGCGTCTGCGCTGATTCCTGCAGATGGAATAGCGGGTTCATTAATTGCCTCTAGGCGAAGTCGTCAGTAGTGTGGCCGCCGGACCCGCGACGGGGCGGGAGGAGGGGACGGCAAGGACGCGACCACTTGCCGGGTCCCCACATGGCGTCACTCGGACCGTGCGCCGCGCACCGGCGCCGGGTCACGTCGAACGCCTGGATCGCATCGGACAAGGAGGAGCGTGCGTGCTGTCGGCTGACGAGCTTCAGTTCTACTTCATGCACTTCATGCCGTATGCGGACCGCCCGGCGGACGAGTCCGACTCGGTCTGGGTCGACTACTCGAACAGCCACTACGACCCGGGCGTCGGCAAGCGCTACTACGAGCGCTATGTCGACGAGATGGTCCTCGCCGACCGGCTGGGCTTCGACGGGCTCGTCGTCAACGAGCACCACTCCTCGCCCTATTCGACGATGCCCTCGTGCACGGTCATGGCGTCGACGCTCGTCGCCCTGACGGGACGGGCGAAGATCTGCATCTTCGGCACGCCCGTCAACCTGACGTACCCGAACCGCCTGGCCGAGGAGTACGCCATGTTGGACGTGATGTCCGGCGGGAGGACCGAGCTGGCCTTCCCGCTCGGCACCGGCATGGAGTACTGGTCGAACGCGAACGAGATCGCCCCGGCGACGGCGAGGGCCCGCTACCGCGAAGCGCTCGACGTCATCCGCCAGGCCTGGACGACCGACGGACCGACCACCTACTCGGGCCGCTACTACAACTACCGCTACTTGAACGTCTGGCCGAAGCCGTTCCAGCAGCCGCACCCGAAGCTCTACATCATGGGGAGCGGCAGCCCGGGCACGATCGACCTCGCGGCCGAGCTGGGCTTCGGGTACTCGGTCACCTTCATCCCGATCACCCAGCAGCTGGCGGCGTTCGACCGCTACCGGGCCAAGGTGACCGAGGCGGGCGGCACGCCGCGGGCCGACTCGCTCATCCTCGGGGTGATGGCGTACGTCGCCGATACGGACGAGGAGGCCCTCGAGGAGGGCCGCCAGCACATCCTCTTCTACTTCAACAACATGATGCGGACGACCCCCCGCTACCTCGCGCCCCCCGGCTACGTCGAGCTCGGCGAGTACCGCCGCCGCATCGAGCGAATGCTCACCCAGGGCGTGCACGGCAACACGGACTGGGAGACCCTGACCAAGCTGTCGCGCGTCGTCTGCGGATCGCCCGACACCGTGGCGAACGCCATCGCCGGCTGGGTGCGCGACGCCGGTTCCAGCCGGGTGATCTGCCACCTGCACCTCGGCGACATGCCGCACTGGAAGACGGTGAAGAACCTGACGCTCTTCGCCGAGGAGGTCCTCCCGCGCGTCCGCCGCCTGATCGGCTCGGATGCCGCCCGGGCCATCGGAGCGCGCGCCGCCGGCGAGGACGCCGCTGCGGTCGGAGGCATGCATGCCGGGCGTTGAGGCGACCGAGACCCACCTGCCGAGGCACAGCTGCCGCGTCCTCGAGATCAGCGGCATCCCGAGCGCGGTGGGCGAGGTCGGCGAGGGCGCTCCCGTCGTCTTCCTGCACGGGGCCGGCCGGCTCGGCGGGACCGCCTGGGCCGAGACGCTCGCCGACGAGTACCGGGTCGTCCTTCCCGTCCATCCCGGTTTCGGCGATTCCGGCGACGACCCGACGATCGACTCGATCCACGACTACGTGCTGCACTATCTCGACCTGTTCGACGAGCTCGGCCTGGAGCGCTTCCACCTGATCGGCCACTCGCTCGGGGGGTACCTGGCGGCGAGCTTCGCGGTGGAGCACGCGGCGCGCCTCGCCAGCCTGGTGCTCGTCAGTCCGGCGGGCCTGCTCGTCCCCGAGGCTCCGACGGTCGACATGTTCCGGATCCCACCGCAGGACGTGCTCGGCTATCTCACCGACCGGCCGGAGCGGTACGGCGATCCCGACGCGCCACCCGACGTCGACCAGCTGGTCGAGCGCTACCGCGAGAGCACGACGGTCGCCCAGCTCTTCTGGGAGCGCAACTTCGACCTGAAGCTGGCGCGCTGGCTCCACCGGGTGAAGGTGCCGACGTTGCTGCTCTGGGGCGAGAAGGACCGCCTCGTCCCCGCCGCCCAGGCGCCGAGGTGGCTGGAGCTGCTGCCCGACGCCAGGCTCGAGGTCGTCCCTGGGGCCGGCCATCTGGTGCTCGGCGAGTCGGTCGACGCGCCCGCCATCATCCGTCGCTTCCTGGCCGAGCACCCGCAGGCCTGAGGGACCGGGCGCCGGACCCGGCCGGCGGCGAGGGCGCAGGCGGGCCGGTCGCCGCACGCGCCCGGGCGTACGTCCGGATCAGCTCAGCTCGTGCCCCGGCCGGTGTCGACAGGCGCGGCGCCGGCGCCGTCGGTCAGCGAGCGGCCGAAGAAGAGGTCGCTCAGGTCGGTCATGCCGCGGAGCTCCGCGGCCGGCCCCGAGTGGCGGTGGCGCCCGTCGACGAGCACGAGGACCGTGTTGGCGCGCTCCAGGGCGACGGCGACTCGCTGCTCGATGAGCAGCACACCACGGTTCAGGCGGCTCAGCCCCGTCACCACCTGCTCGAGCACGCTCTCGGCCACCCGGGGCGAGAGGTTGGCGGTGGGCTCGTCGAGGATGATGAGCTCCGGGTCGGGGACGAGCGCCCGGGCGACGCCGACGAGCTTGCGCTCGCCGCCGCTCAGCTGGCGCGCCTGGCGGCGGAGGAACGACTTCAGCTGAGGGAAGGTGTCGAGGACCTTGGCGATCTGCTCCCGCACGCGCACCCGGTCGAGGCGGTAGCCCCCCATCTCGAGGTTCTCCTGGACGGTCAGGCCGGGGAAGACGTCGCGGACCTGCGGCACGTAGCCGACGCCCGCCGCGGCCCGGCGCTCCTCGCCCCAGCGCGAGACGTCGACGCCCCGGAGGAAGACGGCGCCGGAGAGCAGCGGGAGCTCACCGGTGACGGCCTTGACGAAGGTGCTCTTGCCTGCGCCGTTGGGTCCCATGACGAGGGCCGCCTGGCCGCGGTGCACGTCCAGGCCGATCCCCTTCACGATCGGCTCGCGCCCATAGCCGGCGGCGATGTCGACGGCGCGGAGCAGCGGAGACTCCTGACCGCCGTCCGCTGGCTCCCTCAGCACTCGCTCCTCCTCGACTGTCCCCGCTCCGGTGGGACGGTGCATCGTGGCCTGTCCTCGATCCGTCTCGCCGTGGCCGCGTCAGCCGAAGTAGGCCGTCTGCACGGCGTTCGCCCGCATCACCTCGGCGAAGGTGCCCTCGGCGATCACCGTGCCGCGGTCCATGACGATGACCCGGTCGCAGACCTGCTCGACGACCTCCAGCACGTGCTCGATGATGACGACGCACACGCCGTCGTCGCGGATCTTGCGGTACTCGCCCATCAGCTGCTTCGAGAGGTGCTGGGCGACGCCGACCGTCGGCTCGTCGAGTAGCAGCACGCTCGGGTCGCGCATCAAGCAGCGCATCACCTCCACGAGCCGCCGCTGCCCGCCGCTCAGCTCGGCACCGTACGCGTCGCTCAGCTCGGCCAGCTCGAAGCGCTCCAGCAGCTGCCAGGCGCGCTCGCCCGTCTGCTCGGAGCGGCGCGCCTGGCGTGCCGGATGGAAGGTGCAGTGCCAGAGCGAGCCGCCGAGGTGACCGAGCCCGGCGACGAGCAGGTTCTCGAACACCGTCATCCTGGCGAACTCGCTCGTGTCCTGGAAGGTGCGCGAGATCCCCTTGCGCGCCCGGCGGTAGGCCGCGTCGTGGGTGACGTCCCGCCCGTCGAGCAGGATCGTCCCGGTGCTCGGCTGCATCTGGCCGCCGATGGCGGCGAGCAGCGACGACTTGCCGGCGCCGTTCGGCCCGACGATCCCGACGACCTCTCCCCGTGCCGCCCGGAAGCTGACACCGTCCACCGCCTTCGCCCCGCCGTAGTTGACGACGAGGTCCCGTACCTCGAGCACCGGAGCGGCACCGTCGGTCGTGGCCGTGCCGTCGACGCTCACCGCTCGCCTCCGACGGTCGCCTCGGCCGTTCCCGCCGCCCGCGACTGCTCGAGCGCAGGCCCCGGGGAGAGGCCGTTCGCCAGGGGCCGGCCCGTCCGTACCGGTCGGTCGAACGGGCGCGGCGCCCGGAGGCGACGCTCGGGGATGAGGCCCTTTGGGCGGTAGGCGAGGCAGAGGAGCCACAGGACGCCGACGATGACCCACTCGAGGGAGTCGACCAGGCCGATGTAGCCGATCTGGGGCAGCAGCTGCGGCACCTCCTGGAAGACGATCTGGACGAGGAACGTCCCGATGATGACGCCCCAGTTGTTGCCGACGCCGCCGACGATCACGGAGACGAAGATGGCGAAGGTCTCCGCATAGCCCCACGAGGCCGGCGACCACGCGCCCAGGTACTCGACGAGGAGGCCGCCGGAGAGCCCGGCGATGGCGCCGCCGAGGACGAAGACCTGCATGCGCAGCGTCGTCCCGTTCAGGCCGATCGTCGCGGCCGCGTTCTCGTGGTCACGCTGCGCCCGCAGCGCCCGCCCCCATCCCGAGCGGGAGAGGCGCCGCACGAGCGAGAAGACGACGAGCGCGAGGGCCCAGACGAAGCCCGCGAAGATCCACTCGTAGGCCTTGAGGGAGACGTCGAGCAGCCCCGAGAGCGGCTTTTGGATCCCGGTGACACCGAGGGAGCCGTTGAACAGGGGGACGTCGGCGGTGACGACCTGGGCGATGATCAGCGAGACGATGAGCAGGATGGCCGCCTGGTAGTCGACGCGGCATTCGCCGCACGGCGAACAGGCCGATCACCGCGGCGAGCGCGGCCCCCGCCGCCGCAGCGAGGACGAGCGGGACCGGGAAGGGCAGGTTGGCCCCGAAGACGTAACGCTGGTAGCCCGTCGGCGTCGACGGTCCGAGGGTGACGACGCTGGCCACGTAGGCGCCGGCGGCCTGGAACACGATGAAGCCGAAGTTGGGCACGCCGGCGAAGCCGAACTGGAGGTTCAGCGCCCACGCCGCGAGCACGTCGACGCCGAAGATGACGAGCACGGTGGCGACGTAGAACTCGATCGCCCCCCAGTTCACAGCGTCACCTCCGTCTTCGCGGCGACCTGGCTGATGACGCCGCCGGGCTTGACGAGCAGGACGACCACCAGGATCCCAAAGCCGGCGACGGTCGAGTACGCGGAGCCCCCGAACGCCGAGACGACCTCGATGACGATGCCGATCGCCAGCGACGCGAGCACGGCGCCGGCGACCGACCCGGCACGCCCGAGGATCGCCGCGGCGAGCACCAGGGGGAGGAAGTCCGTCCCGCTGAAGGCGGTCACGGTCAGGCTGTTCACGACGTAGGCCACGCCGGCCAGGCCCGCCAGCGCGCCGCTCGCGATCCACGCCACGTTGACCACCCGACCGGTCGAGATGCCGCATGCGCGAGCGAGCCGCGGCTCCTCGGCCACGGCCCGGAGGGCCTTGCCGAGCTTGGTGAACCGCAGCATCCCTTCGAGCAGGCAGAACGCGGCGACGGCGATGCCGATGATGACGAACTGGGTGGCGGTGACCACGAAGGGGCCGAACTTGACCGTCGAGCCCTGGTGGAAGGCGAAGTTGTAGACCTGCTCGTGGTCGAAGGCCTGGATGCCGTACTGGATGATCAGCTCGAGGGCGAGCGAGACCATGACGAGCTCGAAGATGCCGTTGCCGCGCCGCGCGAAGAAGACGAAGACCCCCTTACCGATCAGCACGGTGGCGACGATGCCGAGCGCCGCGCCGGTCGCGAACCCGACCCAGGGGTTCGCGCCGACGCGCTCGGTCAGCAAGGCGGTGAACGCGCCGACGGTGAGCACGGCGCCGTAGGCGATGTTGAAGACGTTGGTGAGCGCGAACTGGAGGCTGAAGCCCATGGCGGCGATGGCGATGATCGACGCCGTCACCACGCCGAAGCCGACGGACTCGAAGAAGGTGTTCATCTCGTCACGCGTCGGTGTCGGTGGTCCTACCGGTCTCGCTGCCTGCGCCGGTTCCCGTCACCCCTTCGTTCACGGCAGGGTCTCGGGCGGACGCGGCGCGGCGGCCACGGCTGGAGCCGTGGCCGCCGCGCGCGACGCGACTGTCACCCGAGCTTCTCGATCTGCGACGCCTTGATGTTGGCGATCGTCACCAGGCCCTTGGACTGGCTGTACTTCTGGACCGCCTGGTCGCCGTAGAAGTTGTGGTACTTGTTGAAGTCGATCGGGCCGCTGGCCCCGACGTACTGGATCTGCTTTCCTGCCTTCAGCGCCGCCACCCCCGCCGGGTACGTGTAGACGACCTGCTTGCCGGCCCCCGGAGCCGTCACCTTGGTGATCCAGGCGTTGATCGTCGCCGGATTGGTGCTCTTCGCCGCCGTCGCCGCCAGGCCCTCGATCACGAACGAGTCGAAGAAGGCGTCGGTGAAGGGGTTGTTCTCCCACTGGCTGAGCGGCTTCTGCAGGTGCGACGAGACGTGGCGCAGCGCCGAGTTGAGGGCAGCCGTGGCGGGGTTGTTCGGCGGCGAGCCCTCGGAGACGAAGGTGAACAGCTTGTTGAAGGTCGAGGCGCTGACGGCCTGGAGCACGGGGTTGATGTAGGTCGAGTTCGCCGTCGAGCCGTCCGGCATGACCTGGGGCAGCGTGCCGAGCTGCTGGACCTCGCTGAAGAAGGTCGCCGCCGTCGGTCCGTCCGTCTCCGTCATGATCACCTGCGGCTTCGCCGCGAGCAGTTGCGCCGCGTCGGAGCGGTAGCTCGACTGGTCGGGGGTCAGGCCGATGTTGGCGACGAGCTTGGCGTGGATCCGCCGCACGCCGTCGAGTACGCCCGGCAGGTCGCCCTGGGAGCCCGGGTCCGTCCCGAAGACCGCCGCGATCCGCGTGTAGCCCTGTTTCTTGGCCCAGATCGCCATCGCCTCGCCGTTCGCGGGGTCGGGCGGGAGGAGCCGCCAGAAGTACGGCGAGGTGTTCCGGTCGTACTGCGACTGGCCCGCCGTGGCGAACATCGGGAGCTTCTGGGAGGCGAAGAGCGGCACGAGTGTCGGCGCCGAGGTCGTGTCGGGGCCCTGGACCCCGATGACGTTGGAGCTCGTCGCGAGCGCCTGCTGGGCCGAGGTGAGGGCGTCCGCCGGGTCGCTCCGCGTGTCGACGATGGTGATCTTCACCTGGTGGCCGAGGATGCCGCCGGCGCTGTTCAGCGCGTACAGCGACGGGTAGTAACCCGAGGCGGCGTAGTTGGCCTCGAACGACTCACTGCCTGTGAGGGCGGTGATCTGCAGGATGTCGAGCGTGCTCGCACCGGAGTGCGACCGCGCATGGCCGGCCTGCGTGCTCGCACCGGCCGTTCCCCAGCCGACGAGGGCGAGCACGCCGACCCCGGCGGCGATCAGCGGCGACGAGCGCCTGCGCGGCCGGCGACCACGCCGGCCGGTGTCCGGCCAACTCGCCTGGCCGTTGTCAGCGTCCGAAGAGCGTCCCATGCCTGATCCCCCTGGTCGAGGCGAGCCGCGACGCCAGCCGGGGATCGGGAGGCTGTGGCGGTGCCAGCCGGCCAGCTCGCGCCCCGGAGGCGCGGAGGCGCGGCGTCCAACGCGTCGCCCCCGCGCTCCGGTCGTCGTGTTGCCGTCTTGACACCGGGCCCCCCGCTCGGCTGGCCGTCCGGTCCGGCGTCGCACGGCGCCGTGTTCGTGAATGTAGGGGCGCGTCCCGGGACATGCAAGAGAGCCTCCGGACATTCCTCATAGCGCAATATCGCGGGCTCGCGCAGGATCGCCTCAGGTGCAGGACGCGGGCTCAGCCAGTACCCAGATCATCTACCTGAGCTGCTCGTTCGCCGACGCGAGCCGCCGCCGCGCCGTCCGGGGGCGGCGAGGGACCGGCGGCGTCAGGATCCGGTGTCGCCGTAGACGAGTTGCGTCGGGACGAAGCCGGGCTCGTCGTAGACGAGCTTGCAGGCGCCGGGACCGGAGGTCTTGTGCAGGTACTGCTCGACCTCGGCGACGGCGCCCATCAGGACGGGCACCAAGCGCTCGGCCTCGGCGCGCCCCGAGATCCGGAAGGACGGTGCCGCGATGGCGAGCGCGGCGATGGCGATCCCCCCGGTGTCGTGGATGCAGGCGCCGATGGCGCTGATGCCGGTGTCGCCCTCCTCGAAGTTCGTGGCCCAGCCGCTGCGCCGAACCTCCTCCAGCTCCTGCTCCAGCTGCTCCCAGCTGCTGATCGACCGGTCGGTACGGTTGTCGAGCTGCCGGTCCGGGTAGCGGCGGGCGAGATCCTCGGACGAGAGCGCCGCCAGCAGCGCCTTGCCCGCCGACGCGGAGTGGGCGGGGAGGACGAGCCCGGTCCGGGAGCTGACCCGGACGGAGCGTGTCCCCTCGACGGAGTCGAGGAAGCAGGCGCGCGCCCCGTTGAGCACGACGAGGCTGACCGTCTCCTCGAGCTGTTCGCGCAGACGCTCCAGCACCGGTCGGGCCGCGGCGGTGATGCTCATGCCGCCGAGCGCGGCGAGGCCGAGCTCGGTCAGCTTCGGTCCCGGCGAGTAGGCGCCGCCGCGATGGTCCTGGACAACGAAGCCGTTGTGCCGGAGCGTGGCGAGGAGGCGGTGGGCCGTCGACGGCACGACCCCGAGATCCTCCGCGGCCTCGGCGACGCGGACCCGCCCACGCTCGACGACGAGGACGAGGAGGCGGAGGCAGTTGTCCACCGAGCCGAGGAGGTACGAGGGCACCGCGTCTGGCACCGTTTCATAGTACTGCGAGGCGTATCGTGCGCTCCGGGCGAGCATCGCCGGGCACTTCGCCGAGGAATCGTCGAGCAATGGTCCTGGGGCGATCAACGGTGCGCCATATCCGGCCGTTAGCCAATTCGTGGCCACCGAAGAACCAGTTAATGCAGCTACGAGCAAGCAAGCGACGATCGGCCCCTTCGTCGGTCCGTACTCCTTCCTGCTCAACTCCTATCCGGCGCCCGTCAAGCTCGACGGAGAGATGTACGCCAACGTCGAGGCCGCCTACTCAGCGGCGCGCACCGAGGACGAGAGCGTGCGCAAGGCGATACGGGAGGCGCGCACCCCGTCGGTCGCCCGCAGGATCGGCCGGGCGGTGCCGAAGCACTGGTGGCACGTCAGCGAGGACACGATGGTCGAGCTCCTCCGTCAGAAGTTCGCTCCCGGCACCGAGCTCGCGGAGCGGCTGCTCGCGACCGGCGACGCCCAGCTCGTCAACCGCAACCTCTGGGACGCGACCGACACCTTCTGGGGCGTCTACAAGGACCGGGGCGAGAACCAGCTCGGCGTGCTCCTGATGCAGGTGCGCAGGGAGCTCCACGCGTACCTGCGAGTCGAGGGCGCCTGAGCACGCCTGCGTCGCCGACCCGCTGACGTCGCGCCGCGGCGCAGCACGTCCCGACTATCAAGAACGTCTCATGGTACGCACAACCGCTTCCCAGCCTCGGATCCTACGGTGCTCTCGAGCGAAGGAACCCAGCCGGGCAGCGGTTCAGCCCGGAGGGGACGAGCGCCCAGCACGGCGAGCGTGCAGGTGGATCGGGGTGGCGGAGATGCAAGCAACCGTTCAGGTGCGCCAGGTCGCCGAGGCGGCGTCGCTCGACTGGTCCGAGTGCGCTCGCTGCCGGGGGATGGACGTCGAGCGCTTCTTCCGGCGTGACTCCGAGGGCGTGGCTTCGGCCAAGGCCATCTGCTGGCGCTGCCCGGTCCGCCTCGAGTGCCTCGCCGAGGCGCTGCGCGAGCCCGACGTCCGCGGCGTGTGGGGCGGCACCTCGGAGCGTGAGCGTCGGGCGATGCGACGCGCCGCCGTCTAGTCGCCGGGCACCGCCGGACCCCGCCGGGTGCTTCCGCTCGTCGCGTCCGGCGCCAGGGGCGCTACCGGGCCGTTCGCCGCGCTCGGCGTCGGACGAGGCGCGCCACGTCGCCGCCCGCTCCTCCTCGAGCCATGCCGGAGCATGACGTGCCGCCCAGGCTTCGCTGACCCATCCTTTGAAGATCGAGCGGAGGGCGTCGCGGTGGGTGAGGGCGAAGGCCACGTGGCCGATGACGACGGCGAAGATGGCGGCCGCCAGGAGGTCGTGGACGAAGGTCGCCCCGGTCCGCCACTGGAGCGGGAAGATCCGCACCCACTTCAGCACCAGCCCGGTCGCCAGCATGACCACGATCGCGCCACCGGTGAAGATCGCGTTCAGCTTCTGGCCGGGGTTGAACTTGTCGAAGCGGGGACTCGCCCGGCGCCCGAGCGAGACGAGCCAGCGGATCTCCTCGTGGGTCCACAGGTTGAAGCGCCGGACGTCGCGCCGGAACCTGGCCCCCCAGCTGCCCGACAGCGCCACGATCAGTGGCACGGGTAGGGCGATCCCGGCCCACGTGTGGATCTCCGCGACGAGCGCTCGGCGGCCGACGACGGCTTCCACCCCCGAGAAGTAGAGGGGGAGCGCCGTCGCCATGAGGATGGTGAAGAGCAGCGCGTTCGCCCAGTGGGCGGCCCGCTCCACCCGGTCGAATCGCAGGATGCGGCGCCGGGTCGAAACCGCGGCGCCGCCGCAGCGGCGCCCCCGGTCAGCTGACGGGCGCGTCATGGCGGCCGTTGGAGGCGCCCACCCAGCCGTCGACGGCGTACCCGTTCTGCTCCCAGAAGCCCGGCTCGACCCGGTCGACGACCCGGATCCCCGACAGCCACTTCAGCGACTTGTAGCCGTACATCGGCGCGACGTAGAGCCGGACGGGGCCGCCGTGCGCCGTCGTGATCGGGGCGCCGAGCATCCGGTAGGCGACGATGACGTCCGGGAGCCTGGCCTGGTTGAGGGTGAGGCTCTCCGAGTCGGCGCCGTCGTAGGAGTCGAAGGCGAGCGCGACGGCGCCAGGCTTCACGCCGACCGCGTCGAGGACGTCGGCGAGCCGGACGCCCTCCCAGTGGACGTCGGGCACGCGCCACCCCGTGACGCACTGGAAGTCCTTCACGAGCTTGGTGCTCGGCATCGCCTTGAGGTCCGCCAGGGTGAGGGCGATCGGTCGCTCGACGAGGCCGGTCACCCGAAGGCGGTAGGCGGTCTCCGTGACCACCGGGTACGACCCGGTGATCGTGTAGATCCGGAACCGGTCGCCTCCCGGCAGGAGCCCGCCGAGGCCCGATCCGAGGGCGTCTCCGACGACCCGCTGGACGCCGGCGCCGAACGCGACGCCGAGCGCGCCGAGGGCGGCCATCCCGAGGAAGACCCGACGCCCGACGGCGACCCGTCGGACAGGGTCCGGGACCGGGAGCGGGGTGGACGTCACGCTGTGACGATACGGCGTAGAGGGCCCCGACGGATTGCGCGCGGCGCCGTGGCCTCGGCAGAGGCGAACAGGACAGCGAGGCGAGCGCTGAGGGAACATCGGGCAGCGCCGTGATCCGTCGCGAGAAGGGACAGTGAGCCATGGAGGACGGGGGCGCAACGAGCCGGCCGGCAAACGGGTACGAGCGCCGTCCTCACGGGCGACGGGTGGCCGCCGTCCGCGCCGACGAGATCGTCGAGCTGCTCGGGCTCGCCGCGCACCCCGAAGGCGGCTGGTACCACGAGGTCTGGAGGGACGTGCCTCCTTCCGGCGGCCGGGGCGCCGGGACGGCCATCTACTACCTGCTACGCGAGGGCGAGCGCTCGCACTGGCACCGCGTCGACGCCACCGAGGTGTGGCACTACTACGACGGGGGCTCCCTCGAGCTCCTCACCTCGTCCGACGGGGTGGGGGTGGAGCGGCACCTGCTCGGGCCCGACCTCGCCGCAGGCGAGCGGCCTCAGGTCGTCGTCGCGCGCGGCGCCTGGCAGGCCGCCCGGCCGCTCGGCGACTGGACGCTCGCCGGGTGCACGGTCTCGCCGGCCTTCGAGTTCACCGGCTTCGAGCTCGCGCCACGGGGCTGGGAGCCCGGGGCGTGAGCGGCGTCGAGGCGACGGGGCGGCCCCGGCGCTCGGTATCGTGCGGACGGCGCCCGGGTGGCGCACCGGCGGGTCGCACGGGGCGCAGCCCAGGGCGAGGCGGTCCCCCCGGAACGGCGTGCCGCCGCCCGCCCGGTGACGGCGGCGTGGGAGAGGAGCGGAGCCGGTGGACGTCGGTGGCAGCAGGGTGAGGCGCCCGCCGGTCGCGCTGGCCGAGCAGGGGCATTTCTGGGTCGGCGTGGAGCGGATCGCCGGGGAGCAGGGCACCGTCGCGAGCGGTGGGCAGATGTACGTCGAGTTCAGGATCCCCGCCGGGCTGCGCCACGAGCTTCCGGTCGTCCTGGTCCACGGCGGAGGCGGTCAGGGTCTCGACTACCTCGGCCGGCTGGACGGCGGGCCCGGATGGGCCGAGCTGCTCACCGCCGCCGGCTTCGCCGTCTACGTCGTCGACCGCCCGGGGCTCGGCCGCTCGCCGTTCCACCCCCCCACCCTCGGGCCGATGACGCCGACGCCCACCTACGAGATGGTCGCGTCGATGTTCGCGCGCGCCGCCGACGCGCCGGCCGACGGGGTCGACCGCTCGATCGACGCGACGATGGCGTCCTCGGGCCCGTCGATGGCGGACCTCGGACGATCGCACGAGCTCTGGCGGGCGCGAGGCGCCGAGCTGCTTGACCGGATCGGCCCAGCGGTGCTCTTCACGCACTCGATGGGAGGGTCCTTCGGCTGGCTCGTGGCCGACGCACGGCCAGCGCTGGTGCGGGCGGTCGTCGCGGTCGAGCCGGTCGGGCCCGCGTTCACGAGCTTCGGCCCCGGTGCCGACCTGACGTGGGGGCTCACCGCGAGCCCCGTCGCCTACGACCCCCCGGCAGCCGATCCGTCCGAGCTCGCGAGGATGGAGGTGGTCTCGGGTGGGGCACCGTACCTCCTCCAGGCGGAGCCGCCACGGCGCCTCGTCAACCTCGCCGGCATCCCGATCCTCGTGGTGTCGACCGACGAGCCGTTCTTCGCCGACCGTGACCCTGCAACGGTAGAGTTCCTCGCCCAGGCCGGCTGCGATGCCACCGAGCTCTGCCTGCGGGACCACGGGATCGAGGGCAGCCGCCACTTCGTGATGCTCGGCAATCTCGCCGAGCGTGCCCTCGAGCCGATCCTCGACTGGCTGGACCGGCGCTCCGTCACGAGCGGCACCCCCCCGGAGCCGGAGGACCGCGGCGATGGTGCGGAGCAGCTTCCCGCTGCGTTGAGGAGCACCTACGAGAAACTCGGGATCCCAGAGACGGAGCGCAAGTACCGGGCCGGCGTCACCGCGCCGGCCCTCGGAGACGGCGGGCACTTCTGGGTCGGCGTGGAGCCCCTCGCCATCGAGCCCGGCACGGTCGCGCGGGGCCAGATGTTCGTCCGCTATCTCATCCCAGCGGCAGTCACCCGGCCGTACCCGGTGGTGCTCGTCCACGGAGACGGGATGCAGGGCCTGGCGTACTTCGGACCGGGCGGGGGGGAGCCGGGCTGGGTCCACCGTTTCCTCGCGGCCGGCTACGCGACGTACGTGGTCGACCGGCCGGGGCAGGGGCGCCCCCCGTTCGACCCCGCGGTCCTCGGCACGATGGACCCCCCGCCCTCGCTCGAGCAGATCGGGCGGATGCATCCCCCCGCCACCGCCGGTGGCATCGCCGGGGTGGCGCGCGACGCCGTCGACCAGCTCCTGGCGCAGCTCGGCCCCTCGATCGCCGACCCCTCCAGCCGGCGTGAGCTCGATCGGACCAGGGGCGCCCAGCTCTTGGACCGGATCGGCCCCGCAGTGCTCGTCACCCACGGGTCCGGCGCCGAGCTGGCATGGCTCGCCGCGTGCGAGCGGCCAGAGCTGGTGAGGGCCGTCGTCGCGATCGCACCCGGCGGCCCTCCGGTCGAGGCGTTCCCGCCGCTCGCCCCCGCGCCTGAGCTCAGGATCGACGTCGAGCCGCCCGGCACGCTCGCAGCGGTCGCGCACGGCGACGGCGCGGGAGAGGAAGCGTCGTTCAAGGTGCTCGGCTTCGCGCCCGGAGATCCGACGGAGCGACTCGCCGGCATCCCGATCGCCTGCCTCGGCGGCGACGCGCGAGCACCGACGCCCGAGGACGACGCGGTGGCCGCGGCGCTGCGGCGAGCGGGTGGCCGGGTGTGGCTCGTTCGCCTGTCGGGCCTCGGGATGCATGCCGCGAGCCCCTTCACACTCGTCGGCGATCGGCGGGACGACGTGCTCGGACCCGTGCTGGGGTGGCTCGCCGACGAGGTGCAGTAGCGCCATCGGCCACACGGCGCGCGGCCGTCTTCCCCGGGGCGTCGTGCACGTAATGGCATATGACATACGACTGCGTCCACCCGAGCCGTCGAGCACTCTGGGCGCTGACGCGCTGCGGTCCACGTCGTGGCCAGCCTCGTCGGGTGATCCTCGATCAGCTCATCCACTATCGGACGGTGAAGGGCTCGAGGTGTACGAGAACCTCGAGTGAGGCGCCTCTTTCGAGGACGACGTCGCGGGGGTCACGGGCGAATGCGCTCCGGCGCTCGAGGCTTCGGGATCGTCGACCTTCGAGAGGACGGTCGGGTCGCTTGGTACGCCGTCGGACCATGACGCGCACGGTGGCACCCCGGATCCAGCTTTGCCAACCACCGCGCCGGCTACGTGTGCCCGGCAGGAGGGGAAACGTAGCCCGAGAGCTTGCCGCCGTCGTCGTGGATATCCGCCTTCCACTGATCTGTCCCGGCCTCGACGACGCTGAATGCCGTCCTCGAGCCGTCCCCGTTCACGACGTTCGGGCCCCGGCTGCCCACGACGAAGCTCGTGACGACGGCGACGTGCTCCGCGCTGAGCGCCCCCTCGTCGAGACCGTAGACCGCGACATCTCCTCCCTCGGGGACGTAACGGGATCCGACCGGGTGCCACTCGTGGTGCGCGACTCCCCATTCGTAAAAGCTCGCCGACGTCCCGTTCAGATCCCCTTCGGCGAGCCCGTAGACGAAGTGCACGCCAGCCTCGTGCCACACCCATGCCGCGAAGTCCGCGCACCACTCCTCAGACCGGAGCCCGTTCGGGCAGGCCTCGGACCCGGACTTCCAGAACGCGCTGTAAGAGTTGCAGTAGCTAGTCCGCGGGTCGGTCCGCACGCCCAGCTGGCTCTCGGCGAGCTCGACGATGCGTTCCCGCCTCGGCGACAGGTGCGGGCCAGAACTCCTCGTCAGCACCAGCGAGCCGACGACGGCTAGCAGCAGGACGACGACGACTGCGGCACGGCGCCGCCAGAAGCTGCGTCTGTGACGGCTCCGGCGCGCAGGCGCTCGCTCCGGAGCGGTTCGCAATGCCACCCGTGCCCTCCGACCGAACGACCTCGGCCTCGCCGGCTCGATCCGGCACACGCTAACGGGCGAGGGCTAGGCGAAGGGGTCGGGGCAGCACCCATGCCCACGGGTGAACGGCGGCGCTCCGCCTGCTCCGCATCCGCCTCCGCCGCAGACTTCCTCGTGCGGAAGGACGGGTTCAGCACGATCGACGTCCGATCCCGTGGCACTCATGACGTCGACACGGCAGACCGTGCCGTCTGGCAGCGTGTCCGTCGACAGCTGCCGCGTCGAGTCTGACGCCCTGATGACCTCCCCCGGCGCCAAGTGCGCGGAGCCTGAAAGATCTAGCGCCTAACCGGACTATCCACATGGTGAAGCGTCCTCGGCAGGACATGCTGTTCCCCACCTGCCCGCAGGAAGTGCGGTTTCTACGAGCAGGTGGGACTGGCATCCGACCAACGCCGCGCCATCGACGCGAAAAGCAGGCTCGAGGGCAGAATCGAATACCGTCAGCTAGGAGCACCACCAACCGTCGATGTGGTCATCGTCATGCACCACTTGGCTGGATTGCCTCCTCGCCGCATGTCCGGGTCGATCTTCCCGACGTCACCTCATCCCCGCCCGGGGTGTCGCAGACCTCGTCTGTGCTTCGCGAATGGGCGTTCACGAACTGGTGACGGTTCCGGCTGGTCGCTGATCGCCGTGGTCCAGGGCAGATGCTGATGACCTGGAGCATGGGCGTTGTCGGCGGTCGGGGTTGGTGCCGCTGACGGAGTCTCGCTGGTCACCGAGGGCCCGATCGCTTCGGCGAAGCCCTTCGTCGCACTCGCGAGCCGGGCGCGACGACGAGCTCTCGCGAATGCCCTGAAGGCGACCGCACTGGCGGAACCGGCGGCCGCGGCGACGAACCTGCTCCTGTTTCCCATAACTGACCTCCAGGTGGTTGACCGGACGATCGGGGGCCGTCACGAACCCGTCGCACTCGGGGGCGCATGACGGATCGGCCGACCCCCCATCAGGTTGCCGGCACAAATCGTTCTCGAACGCACCAAGTGTTGCCTGGCCTTAACGACCGTCCTCTCCACGGCACACGATCACAAGTGCGACCGTCTCGCCATCACTGCATTGATCCCTCCACCACAGCCTCCTCCCATGTGACAAGACCCATGGTGTTCCGTGACGAACCCAGACGGAAGGGGCGAACGGCCTAAGCCCCGCGGCGCTCGATTGACTCCGCACAAAGCTCCGGTGTCCGAGGTGGTCCGGTCGGAGGGCCGACGGGTAGAGGGGCCGGCCCGCCAGGCGGTTGCCGGGTCTCCCCGGTGCGCGAGAGCTGGTCCGGCGCTGCGCGAGCCGGCGAAGGTGACCTCGGACCCTACTGTCGTTTCCTCCTCGCGCCCACGCTGAATTCGAGGAAGGGAGCGACCATGAGAGCCGTGATTGGTGACAAGCTCGTTGTGGCGGGCCGACACGTCGGAGAGCCTGCGCAGCAGGCTCTCGTTCTCGCCGTCGAGGGTGAGAATGGCGAACCGCCGTACCTGGTCCGCTGGGAGTGGGATGGGCATGAGGGACTGTTCTTCCCAGGACCTGATGTCTCGGTGGAGCACTATCCGGCAGTGCCTGGCGCGTGACCGCAAGTCAGAGTTGGAACGCCAAGATCGCGAGGCCGGTTCGGCGGTGGTGCTCGAGCGGGGTGGCGCAGCTGGCGTGGTGTCTCTGCCGGTGAACGGTTATCCGGCGATCTGCATCACAGGTTCGTAATGACGACGACGATGCACGGCGTCGAGGTCCCGAAGGCGCTGTCCCGGTTCGTGCTCGACGTCCATCTCGGCCGGCTGGCCCGGTACCTGCGGCTCCTGGGGTTTGACGCATCATGGAAGAAGGACGCGACTGACGAGGAGCTCGTTGCGATCGCGACGCGCGTGAGGAGCGGATCCTGCTCACGAGGGACCGCGAGCTCCTGAAGCGTCGATCGGTGGCGCAGGGCTACTTCGTGCGGGAGACCGTTCGGCGGCGTCAAATTCTGGAAGTGCTGCGCTGGTTCGACCTCTTCGACGCCATCGAACCGTTCCGGAGGTGCCTCGAGTGCAACGGACCTCTCGACCCGGTGGCCAAGGTGGAGGTGGAGGATCGTCTGCCCCCGAGGACCCGGCGTGACTACGAGGAGTTCCAGCACTGTCGCGACTGCCACCGCATCTACTGGAAGGGGTCGCATTACGACGCTTTGCGCTCGGTGGTCGACGACATTTGCCGCGAGGGTCGAGACGGTTCGGCGTGCCGGACGCAACGCGCCCCGGAGGGGGCCGCACTCGCAGCATGTGGCTGGGGCTGGTCGGTGGTCCCGGTGCACACGGCGCTCGCCGGCCACTGCTCCTGTGGCGATCCCTCGTGCCCGGCGCCCGGAAAACATCCCCGTATCGCGTGGGACCGGCTGATGCACGAGGCTGCTGCAAGGGATGAGGTCGCGCGCTGGTGGCGGCGCTGGCCACAGGCGAACGTGGGTGTCGTCACCGGGACAGTGTCTGACCTCGTGGTCCTGGACGTCGACCCACGTCACGGCGGTGGCGAGACGTTCGCCGAGCTCGAGGGGGTCCATGGTGCGCTGCCTCACACGGTGGAGGCCCTCACCGGCGGGGGCGGTCAGCACCTCTACTTCCGTCATCCGGGCGTGTTCGTCCCCAGTCGGCCGGTGGCTCCGGGGCTCGACGTCAAAGGAGACGGCGGGCTCATCGTCTCTCCGCCGAGCGTCCACGTCACGGGACGCCGATACGCGTGGGAAGCCGGGTGCGCGCCGGACGACGCCGCGCTCGCCGATCTGCCCTCGTGGCTTCTCGCCATGGTGCTCGACCCCGCCGGGTCCGCGAATCACGCCCGTAGGAGCGCGTCCGAGATCTCGCCGCGGACGGAGGGCGAGCGCCGTGAGTTCGCGGAGCTGTGGGCCGGAGTCGGCGTCGAGCTGTGGCCCGGGGACCGTAACTACCTGTGCCCGTTCCACGCCGACCACCATCCCTCGCTCCACGTCGACGCGGAGGGGTGTCGCTTCTACTGCTTCGGATGTGGTCGCGGCGGTGGGACCGGCCGGTTGCGCCGGCTCATCGGCACCCGGGGCGAAGCGCCCCGGCGGGCGACCTTCGGCACCGGCGTACCGGCGATGTCGGACAGTGGGTTACCGGCCATCGAACGGATCACCCTGCCGGGGAGGACCTACGTCGACGTGGCGGGCGAGTCCGGCTACCAGGACGCGCTGCTCGAGCTCAGCGGAGGCCGTCGCCACTACGGCGGTGTCCGGATGGAGACGGTGGCTCGCCTTGCCCCCGAGCCAGACAACGCGGTTGATCCGGGGGCGATCGTCGTGACCATCGCCGGAAGGATCGTCGGCCACCTGTCGAGGGTCGACGCGGGCCACTACCGCGACGCGATCGTCAACGCCATCGAGCGCGCTGGCGAGGCGAGCTGCGCGGCGCTCATCGTCGGCGGGTGGGAGCGCGAGCACGGGGACGTCGGGTACTTCGGGGTTCGCCTGCTCCTCTGACGGCCAGCGGGCGGATGGCAAGGACCGTGAGCGTCAGCGGCGCACGAACGGCTCGGTTGGGCGCGCGACTCCTCCAACGTCGGGTCCGCGTAGGCATAGCCGGCAATTTGCCTCTGCGCCGCCGACGAGGACGCGGTCAACCGCCGGCTGCATGTGATCGAGCCTCCTTGGCGCGCGAGGACTTCGCGATCGCCTTCGATCTACCTCGCGAGCCAGTCGTCGACGGTACGTGTCACCGGCTCGCCTCGAGCACTCGCTGCCAGACGGCCAAACACGTCACCGACCAACGGGAGGGACGCCGGAACACTGGCGGGAGATCGCCGGTTCGCGCCCGACCGCGTCTGGCGTTCAGCCGGGCTCGATGAGCCCGTAGTGGCCGTCGTAGCGTCGATAGCAGACATTGCCGCGCCCGGTCGCGACGTTGCGGAAAAAGACGAAGGGGTCGCCGGCCACGTTGAGCTGCTCGATCGCATCGTCGACGCTGAGGTCCGGCGTCGCTCGGTGCGACGGAAACACCGGGCACGTCGTCGGACCTAGCTCTATCGCGTCCGGGTCGAGACACGTGAGGAGGTAGGAACCATCGACCCGCTCGACGACGCTGTCGCTACCGCTCGCAAGGTCGCTGAACAGATAGAAGTCGTAGCCGCGCTGTTCCATGTCGAAGACGGCCTCGTCGACGGTGAGCTCCTCGTCCGGGTACGTCTTCAGGCGGACGAGCTGGCGCTCTTCGGCCGGTCGGTCGAAGTACTCAGGGCGCTCAGTGGGGAGATCGCCGTGGCGCCACTCGCCTGGCTCGGCGTTGCCCGTGAAGGTGCGACACGCGTCGCGGTGCTGCGCTCGGTGCTCGATGCGATCCCGCAGGCGGCGCTGGAGCAGGTCGATCGCCTCCAGCATCGAACCCGCCGCGACGTTCGCGCGGACCGGATCGCCGTTCACGTCCAGCGTGGCCCGCGCGAGCGCAGGTCTCGATCGCGCCGGATCGGTCGACTGGGTGAGGCTGACTCGTGCGTGGAGGATCGGCTCGTCGACCAGCTCAGCGACCTCGGCGAGCCGTTCGTACGCGTACGTGACGGCATCGGAATCGACGTCACCGGAGACGTGGTGTTCGATTTGGAGCGCTCCCGTGCCGGACTCGACAGCGGACATCACGGGTTGCTGTGGCGATTCGACGAGCCGCTGCTCCACGATCCACCCGTGCTCGACCCGACACCGAACGCACACCGGCGACTCACCCGCGATGGCAGGCGCGGCCCACGACACCTCGATCTCGCCTTCCCGCCCCCGGACTTCGGCACGCTGACCGCTCCCGAACGGTGAGCTCTCCACCAGCCAGCTCCCTACGTGTCCTCTCCCCGTGAGGTCCGCGCCGGGGAGGTGGACGACGACGGCTGGTGAGCAGAACGACAGCGCCACGTCGAGGTCGCCGCGCCCGACAGCATCCGACCAAGCACCGCGATCTCCAGTGGATGGACGGCGAGCACGCGATCGAGGTCAGCGTGGACCCGGGCGAACGGAGACGCTCCCTTGGCGTCTGGGCGCCTGGCGCCCTTGAGGGTGCCAAAGCGATGCTGATGGCTGCTGACTCTCGTCCCTGAACGGAGGCGCACCTCGACGGCACGCTCGACGCCCTTCTCCCTCCTGACGTCAAAGTGCACTCGGGCGCCGGGCTGGCGGGCGACGGGCTCGACATCAGCCGCGAACGCGCGGAACCTCCGGCCACTTCGCACGACGACACCTTCGCCCGTCTCTGCGTCGAACCACTGGATCACCCCGTCGGGCATCGCAACCACCTGCCTCGGCCAGTCTTCCAAAGGCGTCCCGGCACCATGTCAGTACCGCTCTATCGACCCGATACCCTCTCGCGCCACGAGCTCGGGCGAGTCGACGAACTCGACGCTCGCACCCGCCGCGAGCGCGTCGACAAGCGTCGCCTCCACGAGATCGGCGACCTCCTCGGTGAGCTCGCCGCACTGCGGACAGTGCTCGCCTTCGACCGCGAGGCAGCCGCAGGCCGGGCAGCGGACTCCGGTGGCTTCGAGGCTCCGGTCAACGATGAGCGTCCCGACGCTGCGGGCGGCGAGTGCGTCGAGCGTGGCTGAGAGACCGACTGTCGCGCCGGCGCCGCTTCGCCCGATCAATTTGTCGACGAGATCGGATTGGCGCCGACGTTCCACATCTGCGATGAGAGCTCGCGCCGTGGCCCCCACCTCGTCCTTCTGCGCAGTCATCGCCAAGGGGACAGCACCCACGTATCGCCGCGCAGCGTCGTCGTGGAGGTGATGCTCCAACTCGGCGGCAGCTGGGCCGCCAAGGATGACGTACTCGACAGGCGACTTTCGCAGCTCGTTCGTCACCGCATCGGCGACGCGGCGGAGATGTCGACGTGCTTCCTCTGCGTGGCGGCGTGCAAAGCTCCCCAGCTCGACGTCCGTGTCGACTTGGCGGGGGATCTCGTCGGTCGGTCCCGCCGACTCGTCGACCACCCCGTCGTCGAGGCGAAGCAGCCGCGCCCGCCCGCGATCAGCCAGCACGACAAGGCATGGCTTCATCGCGCTGAGCGCCTGGACGAGCTGTGCGACGTGCGCGTGCTCGTCCAGACTGACATCGTCGTCGAGCGGTTGTGGAAGGGCGATCGTCAAGAAGAACCCTTGTGCATCGCAACAGAAGGCGGCGAGCCCTCGCACCCGTTCCCGGTCCACCCCCTTAGAGAGCCACTCCCGGATGCGACCGAGATCTCCGTCGACCGCACGCGTAACGTCGGGCCCGCGCTTCGCTGCCTCGTGCCGTGCGGTCCGAAATAGGTGCTCGATCTTGGGCTCGAGGTCTGACGGCCGCGGGAACCGTCGGCCGTCGACGTCAAGATAGAAGCTCGTCACCAACCCGTCGCCGCGGTGCGAAGCGAGCTCCTGGATCGACGCCTTGCTCAGCACATCCGCTCCCAACCGACCACCACTTAGACCCCGCATCACGACTGTCTGTGTAACGCCCACAATCATCATGGTGCGGCACCTGGATTGCCGGTAGGGGCTTCCGGCCTATCGCGTCGCGCTCCGGTCACGGACACGAAGGAGCATTCCTCGCCCGCCGGCAGCGTGATCGCCACGCGTCCGCCGTGTCCGATCCCGTCGGTGTCCAGCCCGTGTGTCACGCCAGCGGACAGGAGCGACGCTCAGATCCCCGCGCGCTCACCCCCTGTCACTTCCTTCCGCCGGTGTCGGCACCTGGCGCCCCCGCTCTCGGCTCGCGACGGTGGAAGCGGCTGCGAGCACGCTCCACAAGGCGGGGTTTCTCGTGGTTGCCAGGAGAAGCTGATCACGCTGAATGTGATCGCGCCGACCGTCCAGAGGGCGAGCACGGCGAGCTGATGGATCGTCGCGGCAGTCGGCGACGCCGAGAACGCCCCCTCCATCGCGCTGGCGAACGGTTGGACCGGCAGCGCTGCGGCGAACGCGTGGAGCCAGTGGGCTTCGTTTGGCGCGGGGAAGAAGACACCGGAGATGAACGTCACCGGTAGGAGCAGGCCGTAGGCGATCGGCAGCGCCGCCTCTGCTGACTGGACGAGCCCCGCGGTGGCGACGCCCAGCGCGAACGACACGGCGAGCCCGGCAGCGATCGATCCGACGAGGGGCGAGAGCGCGCTGAGCGCGAGATGCGCATGGAAGAGGACGACCCCCGCTCCGAGCACGGCCGTCACCGAGCACGCGGTGAGGACGATCGCTGCGCCGAGGCGGCCCGCGAAGTACGTCCAGGCGGGCATCGGCGTGCCGCGGAGGCGCTTCAGTATCCCCTGTTCCCTGGCGAGCGTCGTCCCGATGACGGTGTTGACGAACCCCGCGTTCAGCACGGCGAACGACGCCATTGCGGGCGTGAGGAACTGCGCAACGCGGATGCCCCTGAGCGACTGCAGCGTCATCTCGGGGGTGACGAGGTCGAGCGCGACGAGGAGCATGAGGGGGACGACGAGCGTGACGAACGACGCGACGGGGCTGCGACTGAGCAGCAGGAGCTGGTAGCGGACCTGCCCGGCGACGAGCAGGCAGCCGAGCCTCGGTCGAGCCTCAGGGGACGTCGCGCGCTGTCGAGCGACCGCCGGTGGCGCGTGCATCATCAGTCGGTGGTGAGCTCGAGGTAGACGTCTTCGAGGGAGGGAGGATGCATCTCCAGGTCCTCGAGCTCGAGCCCCTGACCACTTGCCCAGGAGGCGAGGATCCGGATCGCCTCGGTCGGCCGCTCGGTCATGAGCGTCGTTGCCGGGAGACCGCTCGCCCCGCTCTCCCACGGTCCGTCCGGCAGCTCGAGACGAACGGGTAGGCGGAACGAGATGACCGTCATCGGACGCACCTCGCTCCGAAGGTGCTCAGGGGGTCCGTCTGCGACGACGCGTCCGAGGTGGAGAACTACGACACGGTCCGCGAGGTGCTGCACCTCGTCGAGATAGTGCGAGGTCATCAAGATCGCGACGCCTCGCTCACGCAGCCGACTGATCACGTCCCAGGTCCGATGCCGGGCGGCCGGGTCCAGGCCGGTCGTCGGCTCGTCCAGGAAGAGCACCGTGGGGCTGCCGGAGAGCGCGAGCGCGAGGTCGAGCCGCCGCCGTTGCCCACCAGAGAGCTGGGCAACCCTGACGTGCGCGCTGGCCTCGAGGTCCACCTCGGTGAGCACGTCATCGACCGGGCGGCGCGGCCGGTAGAAGCTGGCGTAGAGGCCGACGACCTCCTTCACGGTCAGCGCGGCGTCGATGCCTGCCGACTGCAAGACGATGCCGACGCGATTCTTGAGGCGCCTACCGCCTCGCGGCGGGGTCACGACCGAGGACGCGTACCGTGCCGGCGCTCGGCGCACGAAAGCCCTCGAGGATCTCGATCGTGGTCGTCTTGCCAGCTCCGTTCCGACCGAGAAGTCCGACGACCTCGCCCTCTGCGACTCGAAAGCTCACGTCGTCGACGGCGGTGGTCGCGCCGTACGTCTTTCTCAGGTGTTCGACGCAGATGAGCTCGTCCACGGCGTAGTCAACGCCGAGCGGTCTCTTGTGTCACCCCACGAGTGTCCGGCTACCCGAGCGTGCTCGGGCAGAGGCGAAGGTCACGAACGAGAAAGTTCGTTCGAGCGACTCAGACGCGATGCGCCCTGCAGGGACGGATGCGCGACGTCGACGCTTTTGCGGTCGCAGAGCTAGCGATCGCGAAGGATGCGCTCAAGCCCGGCTCGTCTCGTCGTCCTCATCGATGACGACCGGCGGATCCCTGCCGTGACGCCGCCGCCGAGGGTCGCGCGGATCCTGCGGAAGGAGCGCCTCATCGCGCCGCCGTCCACGGCGGGTTCACGGCGAGGGCGCGGACTTCGCTGCGGGAGCGAGGTGGTCGATGAACCAGTCACGTGCCAGTTCGGCCGCGGCGTCGAGGGTGCCCGGCTCCTCGAAGAGATGGGAGGCCCCAGGGACCACGACCAGGCGGTTCTCACAGGTCAAGCGCGCCTGCGCCTGGTGGTTGAGGTCCAGCACCACAGCGTCACGGCCACCCACGATCAGGAGGGTGGGTGCCCTGACCGCGGCGAGCCGGGGCTCCGCCAGGTCGGGACGACCACCACGCGAGACGATGGCGGCGACATCGGCGTCGGGCTCGGCCGCCGCCCACAGGGCCGCCGCCGATCCGGTGCTGGCACCGAAGTAGCCGACGGGCAGATCAGTCGTCCCCGCCGGGGAGCGCAACCAAGCAGTGACGCCGGTGAGGCGACCGCCCAACAGCTCGATGTCGAACACGTTGGCCCGGTCGAGCTCCTCGTCGGGGCTCAACAAGTCGAAGAGCAGGGTGCCGAGCCCTGCGCGGCCGAGCAACGAAGCCACGTGGCGATTACGGGGGCTATGGCGGCTGCTGCCGCTGCCGTGTGCGAAAACCACCACGGCGAACGCATCCTTGGGCACGACCAAATGACCAGCAAGGTGGAGTCGCCCGAGGGGCACCTCGACGACCTCGTCCCTTGCAGGGGGATCGCTTAGATCTGAGAGGGCGCGTTGTGAGATCGTAGGATCAGTTTCCGCCGAGCAGGGCAGGTCGCGGAAGTGACCAACGTCCCGATCATGTCGACCAACCAGCGGCTGCGCATCCCGGCTCGCTGCTGTCGACGACGAGTTCGGTGGGCGCCAGGAGCACGTTGGCCAGACAGGGTCTCGAACTGCTCGGCCTGCCGAGGTTCGCTCCGGTGAGCCGACCTGGTGCCAAGCCAGACCTCGCGGACGCGATCGTTCGCCGGTTCGGGGGCCGGTACTCGAGCGAGCTTGGCATCGACGTGGACGCCGGTGACGCCGAGGTGGAGCGGTGGTTCGTGGCATCCACGCTGTTCGGGACGCGCATCTCGGCACGGGTCGCCGAACGGACGTTCGGCCAGTTGGCCGGCGCCGGCATCAACCGCATCGTCGATGCCGGTTCGCGCGACTGGGACGCGCTCGTCGCGCTGCTCGATGCCGGCGGGTACGCACGCTACGATTTCCGGACGGCGACGCGCCTGCAGACGCTTGCCCAACATGTGGCCGATCGCTACGGGGGGAGCGTCGGGGAGATCGGCCGCCGCTTCACGAACCCCGCCACCCTCGTTGCCGCCCTTGACGACCTGCCCGGCTGGGGACCCGTCACCGTCGGGCTGTACCTGCGGGAGCTGCGCGGCGTGTGGCCGGGCGCCCGGCTGCCGCTCGATCCGCGAGCCGCCGCGGCGGCGCGCCACCTCGGACTGCTCACCGGACGCGAGCGCGACGAGCTCGCCCGCATCGCGCGGATCGCCCAGCGGAGCGGATGTGACGAGCGGGATCTCGAGACGGCCCTCGTGCGGCTGGCACTGGACCACCGGCGAGCATCGGCTTGTCCCGGATCGCGAGAGTGCGTTGCCCTCAGTGTCCGGCGATCGGCTTCCCGCTAGCGAGGACGGCGACGTGGCCACTTTTCGTCGTCGCCCGCGGCCCCCGCGGCGCAAGGAGGGCGGGGCAAGCCTTCCTCGGTGCGTCGTACGCAAGCTGGTAGGCGCCGTCGGGGTCGGAGGCCGCTATCGAGCGGGCCGACGCGAGATGCCTCGCGGCGTCGTCCAGTAGCCGCTCCGCGAGCTCGACCGACGGAACGACGAGGTCGACCTCGCCCTCGTCGAGGAGTCGCTCGACGACCTCCCTGCCCCGTTCCCAGGTCATGGCACGGTCGCCTGAGGCATCATGACGCGAGCGCGCCCGGTCAGCAGCCTCTTGACGGCCGCGGATCATCGCAGTTCCCCGAGCCACGCCTCGATCGCGTCGATCTCGGCCGGCGTCAGCCCGGTCCTCGGGGAGGGCGCGACAAGGAGGCTCTTCAGGTTCAGCTCGGCGGCCCAGCGACGTGGCGTGGTCCCCGCCGGGTCGGGCTGGTCGAGCGCGTCGTCGTCGACCCAGACGAAGGGACGCGGGTCCCCGCCGAGGAACTCACGGATCTGCACGAGCTTCCAGTTCGTTTCCGAGAGGCGGTCGTCGCCGGCAGGAGGCGACGCGGCGACACGCAGACCCACCGGCAGCCCGATCACGGATGCAACGGCGTCGTCGACCCACGGGCTCCACGTCGTCGCCCAGGCGATCTCGACGGGGAGCGCGGCAAGTCGCCTACCCATAGTTCGCGACAGCTGCAGACTGAAGCCCATCGCTTGCACGATGCGAAAGTCGCCGAAGCCCGCTTCGGGCTCGTCCATGTCGAAGGCGTTCAGCGGCCCGTCCACATCGAGGAACAGCCACGGCAGGCCATCCGGGTCGGTCATCGCTTGCCTGTTGCGGTTGGCTCTCGCTCTTCCACCTGGTCGGGCTTCGTCGCGCCCGCCGGTGGTCGGGGTCCGTTCGCGCTCACGATCGGAGCGTACGAGACGCCTGGAACACCGCGGCATTACGCCGCGCGGATGCGACCAGGATGCGACTGCAGAGGAGCGTCAGGGAGCGGAAATGCCATTTGACCTGGGAGCGGGCGACGGGAATCGAACCCGCGTTCTCAGCTTGGGAATCGCCCGGACTGCCATCATCGCGGCGCAGGTCAGGCAGTAATGTCGCAGCTCAGGCAGCATATCCACTGGACCGTGAGTTACCGGTGATGACCGGGATTCTCCCCCGGTCGTCCACCCCTTCTCGCACGGTTCGCGCGCGGACGTCGGCGCAGAGCCTCTATGAAACCCGGGGCAGTTCAGTCGCATGACGGGCGGTCAACGTGTGTCAGCTGGCGGCGCCGGATACCCCATCCTGGGAGAACGGTAGCTCCATCCGCTTGTAGCTGACTCAACTTGAAATGGCTTACGTTGCCACGGCTCCTGCCGGGCGGAGCGGCTACTCGGTGGCGTCATCGATGAGGCCGTAGGGAGGTACATCAGCGTCCCCGCTGAAGCGGGCGACCACGAACGCGTCAGCGAAGTCCGGTGGGTCGTTGTCAACGATGATCACCTGACTTGGCGACCCGACCCCGCTGCCGGCCCAGTTGAGCAGGTGCTGGTACACACCTCGGGCGATGGTTGGTGCCTGATAGTCGTCTGCCACCTGACCGGATGCTGGCACTGTTGTCGGCGGTGGGCGGGATGAACGACGCCTGCACTCGAGGTTGGCGGCGATGGCCCGCTTCTCAGTGGGACGATGTCGAGGTGCGCGCCCGTCGGGTGGTCCCCAGCACCCTGATCCTCTTGCTGGCGTGCGCGTGGTGCGGCTGGGCGAGCGGCTTCCACCGCTCCACGGCGCCAGCACTCGCCACATGGGCCGCCTCGCTCGCCACCGTCGTCGCGATCGATCTCCTGCTCTGGCGCGGCCAGCGCAATCGCCGACCCGCCCTGCGCCTCCCACCCGCCGACAAGCACTGGCCGCGGCCGGGCCAGGGTGGCAGCCGCCGAGCGCTACTCGGCATATCGCCGTGGCTGGCCCTCGCCCTCGTGGTGCTGGTCTGGGAGCTGCTCGGCATCGACACGGGCGCGCACGAACCGCACCTGACGATCAGCGCGCTGGCACAGGCGTTCCGAGCCCTCAATGCCGCCCTGCTGCTCGTATGGATGCTGCTCGGGCTTGGCTACGGCGCCGCCCGAGCGAGGGCGCCCGCCGAGGAAACATCGGGCAAGCCAGCTCATGGCGTATCGGGGGGCGCGTCGTCGAGCGCTGTCGCTGTGGTGGCCATCCGGCCCCCGGTGCTCGTGCCGGCGCTCCTCCTGCCGCAGAGCCGGAGCGTCGGTGTGGCCTTCTGGATTGGTCTGATCATCGCGTGCGTGCTCGTGGACCTTGCCGCCAGGGGTTCCCGAGGTCGTCTGGCAAACGCCGAGGAGTTCGTTCGGCTGATCTCTGGACCAACGATCGCCCAGATCCTGCTCGTCGTGGCGTGGACGTACGCCGGGTGGCACCTGTTCGCTTACTAGGCGATCGGGCCCTTTGGCTACTGGGCCGAGGGAGCCTTCGCCGGCTGACGCCGTTCCTCCACTTGGGACACGGTCACCCGAAGTTCGACACGCTTCAAACGAAGACTCTCGCGCACACGCGACGTGGCGGCGTGCGACGTCGATGGTCGCCAGTGCCCCAGAACGCGGATCCGGGACGTGCCCCTGAACGCCGGATCGACCCGCTGTTGGGCCGGCTCAGTAGGCAGCCCGCGCTCTGGAGCACTGCCGACTGCGATACTCCTCGCGTGGCTCGCAAGCTACGACAGATCGAGCGAGTGGAATTCAGCGCCGACGAGCTCACGCAAATCGTCGCGTGCATGGCGCGGTTGGCCGGCGCCGGAGATGGATGGATCAACCTGATACCCAAGATCACCGATGATGACGAGAGGCCGACCTCGCTCGGGTTCTTCACGTTGTTCGGTGGCGGCGGTACCGGTGTCACGATGTGCACCTGGGTCCCCGGGAGCCACGATCAACGTGGGCGCAACCAGCCGAGCCTCGGCATCACGCACGTCACTGGCCATCGCGTCGTCGCCGAGCTGCAGTCGCTTGCCGTTCCAATTCCGGAGACCTGGCTCGTCGAACAGGACCACCCTCGTCGAGGGCTCGTCTTGCGTGTTCCTTCCGACGAACCCCACGAGCAGGTGCTCGCGTGGGCACTGCGGGCAGTCGGTGCGCTAAGGACTCCTCGTCCTATCAGAGGATGGCGGGCCGACATCTACCTCCCAGCTACGTCGTGACACTCAAGCAGCGGGCGAGAACCCGCTGCGCGCGGCTGCCCCGGATCGCCGGCTGCGTGACGACGCGGGGCTGGTGTCGCTCGCCAGCTTGATGGGACCGGCTCGTCGCCAGTCACATGGGACCGGGTCCGGGGTCGATCGAGCGCGGCGCTGTGATGATGACCGGCGGTTCAGCCGCGGTCAAGCACGCCGGCCGCGCCGTGCCGCCACCGGGCTGTCAGACGTGGCGGTCAGAGCCGGTCGCTGCCGGTGCCGGTAGGACTCCCCGTCGAGCACGAGCTCGTAGGCAGCTGACTGCAGGCGGTCGATCGCGGACTGGGCGAGCAGGCCGTCGGCCATGAGCCCGAGCCACTCGACGGGCTCCCGGTTCGAGGTCGTCACCGTGGCCGCGTTGCGGTGGCGCTCGACGATGACCTCGTAGATGTCCGCTGTGTCGGCGCCATCCATTGGCTGCAGGCAAAAATCGTCCAAGATCAGCAGATCGACGCGGAGCAGCTTGCGGAGCTCGACGTCGTGACTGTTGTCGAGCCGCGAAGCCTTCAGCCGCTTGAGCAGCACGTCTGCTCGCTCGAAGTGCACGCTGTAGTGCCGACGGATCGCGGCGTGCCCGAGCGCGGTCGCGAGGAAGGTCTTGCCGACGCCGACCGGTCCCATCACAAGCGCGTTGTGCCCGGCCTCGATGAAGCGGAGCGAGAAGAGCTCGTCGAGGACCGAGCGGTCGTAGGTGATCTTGGTGTCATTGTCGAACAGCTCGAGGCGCATGGCCGGATCGAGCCCGGCGGCCTTCGCGCGCCGTTCGGCCGAGGTGGCGTCGCGGCGCGTGACTTCGTCGGAAAGCACGAGCTCGAGGAACTCGGCGTGGCCGAGGTCCCGGGCGCGCGCGAGGGCGAGCCGTTCGGGGAGGCTGTCGAGGAGCTGGCCGAGCTTCACGCGGCGAAGCAGCGAGGAGAGCTCGGGCGAGACCGACGGGGCGGGCGCGCTCATGCGACGCCGCCGTTCGCGTCACTCGCATCCTCGTGTTGTCGCTGTGTTGTGCGGAAATGCTGCGCGTCGCGGGCGAATCGCCCTGATGCCGCTGAGAAGGGCAGCGGTGGTGCCACCGGCTGGTCGGCCTCGGCACCTCGCTCGAGCATCCGGGTGATGAGCCCGACGCTCACCGCCTCGGCCTCGAGGGCGCGGGCACACGCTTGCTCGACTCGGGTCGCTCCCCACTTCTTCACGAGGCCAAGGAGCGCGTAGACCTGGCGCATCTTGGTCCAGGGAAGTGGGTGCTCGAGCAGCGCCGCAGCGTACGCGCCGACCGCCGGACCTGCCGAGGAGGCCAAGTGCTTCAGGTGCTCGAGGTCGCGCATCGCGTACGTCGTCTTCTCCGCCGGCAGGTCGGCCGGGTCGGTCACCCGGCCGCCGGGTGAGCTCCGGGGATGCACCTTCACGAGCTCGCCACGGAAGAACACCCGGACGAGCTTCTGGTCCGAGCGAACCTCGACGCGATGCCCGATCAGATGCCCCGGGACGGAGTAGAGCGCCTTTTGCACCTCGATGTGGTGGTCCCGGTGCACCTTCGGGCTCGCGTAGTGCGGCAGGTCGTAGGGAAACACTGGAGCCTCGAGCAGCCGCGGCGCTTCCTCGAGGGCGAACAGCTCGGCCGGGCGACACTGGGTCGTGCCGTGGATGCGCAGCCCAGCGCGGGTCGTGCACCAGGTCTCGGCCCGACGCTGCGCGTCGGCGAGGTCGACGAAGTGCTCACCGGCGAAGAAGCTTCCTCGCACGAAGGGCACGGTCCGCTCGACCCGGGGCTTGTCCTGTGGCCGGCGGACCCGGGCGGCGTCGACGAGGAAGCCACGACTCTGCCGCGTACTCGATGAAGGCTTGGTTGAAGCGAGGGTCCGTCGGGTTCGCCTTGTCGATGATCGTTGCCATGTTGTCGGGGATGACAACCTTGAAGACCCCACCGAAGAAGGCCCAGGCCGCCTCGAAGCCAGCGATCACCGCCTCTGTGGTCTGGGTAAAGCTCAGGAAGACGAAGCAGTGCCTCGAGTAGCAGGCGGTGAAGATGAGCGCCTGGACGACGCGGCGACGATCGGTCTCAGGGTCGAAGAGCAGGCCCATCTTGCCGAAGTCGACCTGGCACTCTGCCCCCGGCTCACCGTCGGCGACCCGGACGGTCGTCATGCGCGCGCTGCGCCCGTGACCAAGGACTTGAAGCACGTAGCGGTGCAGCGTCCGCTCGGGAACGACGATGCCGCGGCGCGCGAGCAGCTCATGGATCTTCCGGACGGTGAGGCTGTCCTCGACGAGGCCCTTGACCTCGTCGTGGTGGGCGACGACGAGTGCCCAGGCCGACCCATGGCCGTCACCGCGGTGCGGGCGGACCGACTCGCAGACCCGGGCAATCAGCTCGTCGGTGAGCTGGCTCTCACCGCCTGAGCGATCGAGCCCGGCCTCCTCGGCCGCGGCGACGTAGCGGCGGACGGTCTTGCGGTCGAGTGCGGCGAGCCGCTCGACCGAGCGCAGGCTCTCGCCTCGCAGCCAGACGCGTAGGACTTCTCGGATCTCGTGCACGTGGACCTCCCGGAACGCCATCGCCGCCTTCCCGATCTGCTGGTCGGTGTGGCGGCAAGTCCACCGGCAGCAGCACCGCTGCTGGTGGATACCGGGTGGTCCCATGACTGGCGACGAGGTGGTCCCATGTTGCTGGCGAAGTTCAGCTCAGGGTGGTCCCATGTCGCTGGCGAGCGACAGCTGGTGCGGCCGGGAGCCCGATACCGGGCAGTACCGTGCGGGAATGGAACGCGCCCTTTGCCTCGACGTCCCGGGTCTCGAGTGGTCTACGGGTGCTTCTCTTCCGGTGCTGCTCGCTTCGGAGGATCGAACGTTCATTGCATTCCGCACAGCCGATGGAGACGTGCGCGGCGAAGACAAGATTCAAACTGCAGAGCTGGTCCGCTGCATATCTGTAAGGTGCGGCGAACCGAGCGACGAGACTTTGAACGGACACCCACTCTGGGGACGCGGGCTGGAGTTCTGCTCTCCACGAGGTGGAAGAGTCGTCATGGCTCGAACAGCTGCGCACGATGGAGGCGGTCCGCCCAAAGTCGGCGCCGACACCGTTTCCAGACGCTAGACATTTCATCTTGACCTTCCACGACTCGACCTTGGAAGCGGTCGCACGCGACATCGCGCGCCGCTCAATACCTTCGTATCCATGAGCGAAGCGATTGACGCTCTGATCGCTGCTCTTCGCGTGTGAACGTCCTGGCGCGCCCCGATCGCCAGCCGTGTGATGGTGGCGCGGACGCGACCCACAACGCCGGTAACGTGTGACGCCATTCAGCGTGCGAGTTACCCGATAGAGATGGGTCCCGGTGCCGCGCTGCAGCGGCGGCATCCGTCGTAAGATTCGAGGGTGCCGGCGCTCATGGTTCAGGGGGTGTCGAGCGACGCAGGCAAGAGTCTGGTCGTCACCGCGCTGTGCCGATGGTTGCGCCGACGAGGAATGAAGGTGGCGCCCTTCAAAGCTCAGAACATGTCGAACAACGCCAGGGTCGTAGACGGTGGCGAGATTGGCACCGCCCAGTGGCTCCAGGCGCTTGCCGCGGGTGTGCATCCCGACGTGCGGATGAACCCGATCCTTCTCAAGCCCGAGAGCGACACTCGCAGCCAGGTGGTCCTCAACGGCGTCGTCAGCGACGAGCTCACCGCTGCACCGTGGCGAGGTCGCTCGGCGCGCCTGTGGCCGCACGTGACGGAGGCGTTGCGGTCCCTGTCGGACGAGTTCGACGTGGTGCTCATCGAGGGTGCTGGCAGCCCCGCCGAGACCAACCTTTGGGCCGACGACATCGTGAACATGGCCGTGGCCGACCTCGCTGATGCCCCCGTGGCACTGGTCGCCGACATCGACCGGGGCGGGGCCTTCGCCCACCTGTTCGGCACTTGGGCGTTGCTTCCTCCGCCCTGGCAGCGACGGATCGAAGGCTTCGTCCTCAACAAGTTCCGAGGCGACCCCGCCCTGTTGGCGCCCGCTCCGGACGACCTCGCGGCGGCCTGTGGGGTCCCCACCATCGGCGTGCTCCCGTGGCTCGATCATGGACTCCCCGACGAGGAGGGCCCGACCATCCTCGCTGGCTCGGGGGCCGGTCCACGCGTGTCGATAGTCTGCGGGCCCTACGCGTCGAACCTCGACGAGTTCGTGCAGTTGCAGCAGGTCGCGGCTGTTGACTGGGTGCGGGCATCGTCCTGCCTCGGCGACGCTGATCTCATCATCCTCCCAGGCTCCAAGCACGTAGCCAACGACCTGAAATGGCTGCGCCGCACCGGCCTCGCCGACGCCGTTTCCACCGCCGCGCAAGACGGGATCCCAGTGCTGGGGATCTGTGGGGGTCTACAGATGCTGGGCCAGTGCGTCGAGGATCCTGCCGACATTGAGGGCCCAGCCGAGGGCCTCGGCCTCCTTCCTCTCGTGACCCGCTACGAGAGGTCCAAGCGGACCGCTCAGACCTCGATCGACTTCGGATCGCTGCCGCCGCCCTGGGCATGGCTCGGGGAGCGTCGGGTATCCGGCTACGAGATCCGCCACGGCGTCACCCGGGCCGCTGAGGCCATAGAGATCGCTGCTGACGGTCTCGCGTTCGGGCGCCGCAACGTGCTCGGCCTCTACGTGCACGGCGTGTTCGAGGACCCGGACGCGCTCAAGGCGTTCAGCGGCGCCATCCCCGGTGACCTTGACACGACCTTCGACCAACTCGCCGACGCCGTAGAGAAGCATCTCGACACGGCTTGGTTGGAGCGACGCCTCGAGGGGGCGATGGGGCCCGCTGGCCGTTGAGCATCCGGGTCACGGGGTCTGTCGAGAGCGGACCCTCAGGTGCCCCTGATCGTACCTGCCGCGTAACAGCCGCGAGGTGCCCCCGACCGGCTACGAGACTCGATCGGTCATCGTTGATCTGTCAGTCAACCCTCGATGACCCCAGAGCTCAGGCCGGGTTTGACTCTTCGTCCGGGACGGGACGCTCTCTGGCGGCTGCAGCTCGTCCCTCGGTGACGGCGGCGCGGGCCAGCGGAATATAGACGATGACGGAGAGCCAGCCCAGGGCGAGGCCAAACACCGCCGCGACCCAGCCAAGAACAAGCGCTGTGTGGTGCCATCCAACGGTCGAGTGCCCAGCTAGGAAGAGTGGAAATGCACACATGAGACCGAACGCTCCAGCCTTCCCGATCAGCGTCACATCGATCCGGCGCGCTCCGGCCATAGCCAGACCGATGGCCGCGATGGCCACCAGCCCCTCTCTGGCAAGGGCGATCACGGCGAGAGTGATCGGCACCGCACCGACAGCGACGATGCTGACAGCGGCAGTCAGCAGTAAGACTCGGTCGGCGGTCGGATCGAGAATCTTGCCCAGGTTGGTCACCTGATCCAGGCGGCGGGCCAGCTGGCCATCCACCCAGTCGGTGGAGCCGAGGGCAGCGAGGAGGACTGCTGCCGCGAACCATTCCCTGTGATGCGGTTGGACCAGGAGCCAGACGAAGATAGGCACCAGCACGATCCGTACGGTGGTGACGACGTTGGGAAGTGAGAGGATCCGGTCCTCGCCAACTCGCCGGAGTCGGCGGGGACGGAGCTGCGGGTTCTGGTCCACCTGCAAGTTCTTACCAGTTGCCATGAGCCAGACGTATCCTTGATCGGCAACTCGATGGGTACCCCTAACCGGATCAGCGGGCCGGATATCGTCTATCTGACCGCCCATTCAGTGCTCCCGCGAGGATCACGGTCCGCGTTCCATGTGCTCCCTGCTGCTCCTGCCGTGGACGGTCGATCCGCGTCCGCGGGGTTTCGACGATTCGAGCAAACATCGCCGCTCGCTCGTCTGGCAGGATCCCGGCCGGGCGAGCGGCAGCCAGCCTCGCGATCGTTGCTTCCTTGCTCATCAGATGGTCTCCCGCGGTAGAAGCGATCGAGTGGCGGGACTTCCTGGGCGACGGTCTTCGATCTCCGCACACGACTGGGGACGTCGTCTTCGTCTGCGAGCGCGGCCATAAACCGTCGTCTCGCCCGGTGAAGGCGCACGAGCAGCGTTGGCTTGGAGCAGCTGAGGACCCGCGCGGCCTCTTCTGCTGACAGGTCGGCCCATGCCACGAGACAGAGCAGCTCTCGGTCGGCTTCGGGGAGCCGCCCGAGAGCTACGAGCGCACTATCGCGGTGGACGACCACTTCGACCGGGTCCTGCTCGTGGTACTCCGAGGCGCGTGACGCCATGATCCGCAGCCCGAGGGCCACCCGGCAATCACGAGCCCGCCGCTGATCCCGCCACACGTCCTCCCCGGAGTGAAGCGACACCTCATAGATCAGGCGTCGCCGGCGGCCGACGGACTGGTCTTCGTCGGTTCGAAGGGCCAGCCGATCCGCCGAGCGTCCTTCTACACGGCCTGGAAGCGGGCGATCGACGCGACGGGCCTTACTAAAGTCCGCTTCCACGATCTGCGCCGGCTCTTCGCCCAGAGTGGTAGCGAGTACCGGCGGCTCTTCAATCCATCGACTGACCCGCTGACGCTTCTTCGGTCCGTAGTCGTCGTACGAAGGGTCGATGTACTGCTCGACAGCATTGCCAGCAACACCGCAGGCGTTGAGCTTGGCGTCGCCGTTCACGGGCGTCTCGTGATCGCGCACTTGGCACTGCAGAAGGCTGGACTGGACAACCTGAAGGATCCTGACTGGGACTTCGAGGAAGCCTTAGGCTCATTGGACGCGTGGGTACCGGATGTGACAACGAAAATGTCTGCCTCGTTTCCCGACAACCTCGCTTTCCGCACATCCCGGCGTGGATTTCATGACATGACGCCGTAGGCGCTGTGTGGCACCTCGAGGAGATCGAGCACCTGGGCCTGGAGGTGCGTCAGCTCGGGAGCGAAGGTCTGCACGATCCGTTTGTTGCTGACGAGCTCGTGGCGGGCGAGGCCGCTGAAGATCTCGAAGATCCGCGGTGCGCTCGGCGCGCCGCACTCGCGGTCTTCGGGGTAGAGGGGGATCGATGCGGTGCCGCTCGCGGCCATGGCGCGTCGGATCTGGCGCTCGACGAGCGCCTGAACGAGGAGCGCGACGAAGTGGCAGCACAAGAGTCCCTCGATGCGCGCCACGTCCTTCAAGAAGACGGGGGCGACGAGCTGGACGCCCTTCAGCTGTGCATGGCGCCGCTCGAGGTGCGGCTGGTACTTGTAGGCGGCGAGAACCTCGGCGTCGCTCAGGCCGGTGTCGTTGGTGACGAGCGGGAAGCAACCGTCGGACTTGGCGTCGTAGGCGACGAGCGCGGTGTCCACCTTCCAGGTGAGCGTGAAGCGGGTGCGGGTGGTCCTGCGGTAGCGGGTCTCCTCTCCTGGCCGCCCCCGGCGCTCCTGGCGAAAGGATTCCTCCTCGTGCTCTTGCACCGCGACGCTCACCCAGCGCGCGGCGTTCGCCGATGCGATCTCGCGCGCTGCGGCGGCCTCGACCGCCGTGCGCGTGTGCCAGCGTGACTTCGGCGAGGACACCCGAGCGGCGAGATCCGAGAGGGCGCTGACCGCCCGCTGGATGCGCGACTGGCGGGAGTCGGCGTCGAGGGCGGCCTCGAGGCTCGAGTGGACCCACACGATGCGGTGGCCCTCGGCCGAAGGGACCGGCGAGGGCGTGGTCCTCCAGAGGTTGTCGGCCTCGCCAGGCCGGCGCGACGGCCGGCGGGCAGCCTCTGCCCAGGTGGGGCTGTGGTCCTGGATCCAGGACCGGAAGAAGGCGTCCTCCTTGCGTGTCCGGGGGAGCACGGTGACGAACCGCCCGCCGTGTCCGGCGATGTGGGCCATCGCCTCACGGTTGGCGAGCTTGGTGTCGGCCACGTAGAGGAAGTCGGTCCGCCCGAGCAGCTTGACGAGGGCGTCCCAGGTGGGGACGTGGGTGGTGTCGTCGTTGGTGGCGCCGCCCTCGACGCGGTAGGCGACCGGCACCGCCCCGTCGGCGGAGACGGTGAGGATCCACACCAGCTGCTTGAGATCGGCGCGGTGGTCCTTGTTGTGGCCGAAGGCGATCGGCGCGGTCGCCTTGCCGCCCCGGACAGCCCCGGTCGCCGAGCGGTAGGCGCCCGAGAAGGTGACCGACGTCGAGTCGTTGTGCAGCTCGGCGCAGTCGACCTCGAACTCGGCGACGGCCCACAGCACGAGCGCCGTCATGAGGCTCGCGCGATCGGCGTCGAACAAGCGAAGCAGGGCTCTGCCGACCCGGTCGTCGTTCAGCAGGGACGCCTCGCCGGGGCCGAGCCCGAGCACCGACGGGCTGAAGGGAGCCGCCCACTCGCCGAGCGCGTAGACGGGCTCTCGGTGGAGCACCAGGTTGCGCACCACGACCCCGAGGGCGACGGCCGGCGCCAGCTTCATGCGGCGATCCTCGTGGGGCACGTAGCGCTCGAAGAGCTCGGCCACCGAGAGACGCCTCAGGAAGTGGTTGACGATCGGCATGGCGCCCAGCAGCTCGGAGCGAAGCTCGAACCTCTCGCCACCCCCATCTCTCGTTGCGGGCATGTCCTACACCGTATACAGTGCAGGACATGAGGTGGTGGATGCTCAGGGTGGCGAAGCTCCGATGAGCGAAGGCGCTGACCGCCGGGTTCGCCGAGCGCGTGCGCGGCTCCTCGCCTTCCTCGAACAGAACGACCACGTCTTGCCCGGCAGCGTCGTCGAGCGCTCGCTGCGCTGCGGAAAGGCGAACTGCCGTTGCCACGCGGAGCCGCCTGTCCTCCACGGGCCCTACGTGCAGTGGAGCTACACCCGCGCCAACAAGCGGTTCACCCGCTGGCTCACCGCCGAGCAGAACGAGCGCTATCGCCCCCGGATCGAGGCCGGACGCCAGCTACGAGACCTCGTCGCCGAGCTCGAGGCCCTCGAGATCAGCGCAACGGAGCAAGCCGAGGGCTGGGACGCGTAATCACGTTCGGGATGTGCGGAAAGCGAGGACAACGCGTATCCGGGCAACGTTTTCAAGAACCGTAGTCGATGCGACCGGCTACTTAGCGATGCCGGGCTGGCGGGCCGATGAACGGACACGCTGCTCCACTGGTAGGTCGAATCCCGCTGCGTACGACATCGACTGTCCTTCGCCGCGCGGCGTTGGGAGATGCGGTCACCGATCAATCGATCTGAGGGCGGTTTGTCTCGACCTTCACCTGCACAGATCAACGGGTAGGTGTTCTCGATCCGCAGATGCTGATTCGCCTCGGGTGCGCTCAGCCTTCGCCTCGGGTGCGCTCAGTCCGCTGACGACTCGGACCGAGCTCGGAATTCAACGAGCCAGCGGTCGAAGTCCCTGGCAACGATCCGCTCCCCGGTGATGCCCTCTGCCTCCGGAGAGGCGAGGAATACGGCCGGTGGCCCCATCACCTCAGCGGGAAGCAGGTTCCTCCGGGCTGCCTCGTGGAGCCCGTCAGGGATCATCCCAGTGGCGGTGGCTCCACCTGGGAGCACGATGTTCACGGTCACCCCGTAGGGACGAAGGTCCTCGACCATGATCTGGCTGAGCGCTTCCGCTCCCGCACGTGCCGGGCCGTACGGCACGAAGCCCCGGCGGCGCATCGTCTCGTTATTCATCGACACGTTGACGAACCGCCCCCCGCTCTGCTCGATGAGCAGCGGTGCAAACGCCCGGGCAATGAGGAAGTAGCCGGTCAAGTTGGTGGCGACGACGTCGCCGAAGCCCTCGGGCGACACCTCGAAGAACGGCATGGGCTGCTCGAAGAAGCGTGGGTTCACGGTGCGCATGCCGATGCCGGCATTGTTCACCACCACGTCGACGCCCCCGAGCACCTCGACGGCCCGCTCGGTCGCCGCCTGAACCGACTCGGGGTCGCGGACGTCGATCGGCAACGGCTCGGCAGCTAGGCCTTGGTCCCGACGCTGCGCCACGGCGTTGTGGAGACGCTCCATCGGCCGGCTGGCGAAGGCGACGGTCGCTCCCGCTTCGAGCAGGGCGTCGGCCATCGCCGCGCCGAGCCCGCTCGTTGCCCCCGTCACCACGACGCGTACCGCGGTCAGGTCGTCCACGTCGTCGACCCTAACGTCGCTGCTCGTCGGTAGGAGGGCATCGCCCCATTCGTGGGAGCGTCCGTGACCTGGGCAGATAGCCGCGGAAGGAATCTCGAGGTGTCCGCTGAACCGGCCCCATGTACTCCCCAAGCGCTCTTCGAATGGAGTACGACCACGCCATCCACCTCAGCCCTCCGCCCCGTTGAGTAAGACGACACGCCCAGTCCTCGAAGGAGCAGTTGGTGGTTGAGCTCCGCGGCCGGCGCCCTACCGTACAGATGTACCCCTTGAGACGACCCACCGAAGGGAGTTCCGATGTCATCGACCCCAGCCCTCCGCCGCGTCGATCCGGGCGAGGCGGCCGATGCAACTGCGGCGCCTATCCCGGTCTCCCTTGTCCAGTTCCACCTCGACTGGATGAACCTCGTCGAGGCCCCGCTTGCTGGCTCGGTGATTGACGGAACCGAGCCGCATGGGGCTCGGGTCACTCTCGCCGTCCAGCTGGAACCCCGGGAAGTCATCACTGATCTCTTCCGGGTCGAGCGCAGCTATGTCTACGCGTCCACCGGCGGACTGGCGGTGTACGCGCGTCACATCGACGGTGACGCGGGCTGCGTTGCCCTGCTCGCCGAAGGCGAGACGCGGATCGACGTGTCCGCTCGCTCCGCAGCTCGCCGAGACGAACTGGTGTCGCACTTCGCAGCGCTCGCTCCGGTCGCGCCGGCAGACCAGGTCAGGCTGAAGTTCTGGCGGCAGCGGCGCGATGGCCCCCGCTCGTCTGGCCGGACACTCGCCGTACCGGCGTGGGACGAGATTGTCGGCAACTACGCGCTTACGGCGCGGCGCCCGCTTGACGAGCTGATGGGTGTCAAGCGGCCGGTTGGTCGCGGGAACCTCGTCCTATGGCACGGGGCGCCCGGGACGGGCAAGACAACGGCCCTGCGAGCGCTCCTTCGAAGCTGGCGTCCATGGACGACGGCGCACGTCATCACGGATCCGGAAGCGCTGTTCGGCGAGCCGGACTACCTGCTCGAGGTCCTGAGCGACGGCGCGAGCGAGCGTAACTGTCAGCCGCTCATCGTCGCCGAGGATGCCGATGAGTACCTCCGCGCCGACGCACGCGAGAGATCGGGTGCCGCGCTCGGAAGGTTGCTCAACGCCACCGATGGTCTGCTCGGACAGGGAACAGGGGCGATCATCGTCATCACGACGAATGATCCACTCGTCAAGCTGCATGCTGCCGTCACCCGCCCAGGCCGCTGTCTTTCGGTGGTCGAGTTCCCGCGCTTCAGTTCCGCCGAGGCTGCCGACTGGCTCCGCGCGCACGACGTCGACGACCCGCCGCCCCTGCGTGATGGCGCCACGCTCGCCGAGCTCGTCGAGGCGGCGGGGTCGGCGCAGCGGATCGTGACGCCGGAGCAGCCGGAGGTGGTGCACGGGACGTATCTGTGAGCACCTTGGTCCAGGATGTTCGACACTGGTGTCCGGCGAGTCCGCTCTCACTCTCGACCCGTAGGATTCCTAATCGTGGTGCAGGCAGTCGCTCTCCTAGCACAGATTGAGCAGGCTGCGATCCAGCCCGACTGGACGTCTTGTTGGTACTCCGGATGTGCATCGCGCTCGGAGGCCAGAGCGGCAGCGAGTCGCTGAGGGACTGGGCCTCTCGGGAATTGAAGGGCTACTGTCAGGGGACCCACGTTCTCCCGTATCGGGTCATCCCGACCTCAATTGTCGTGGATGGGCTTACCTCGACCCATCGGATCATCGGCGAACAGGTTGCCCCATACGCGCTTCCGGCGCCCGCACGTGACTTGGTCAAAGAGGAGGACGAGCTCAGAGGACCGATCGCTGAGCTCGTCGATGCAGTCGCCAGCGCTCGTGCAGCGGGCGAGGATCACATCAAATTGGGCATCCCGGGCGGCGCAACTCTGGCCGTGCTGGTGAGCGCCGAGCAGAGGCAGGCAGGGGCGGTGTCCCACCGAGTCGAGCGCGTCTACAAGAAGGCAAGTGTCTCCTCGTTCGTCGGCGTGATCGACGCAGTGCACGCGAACCTCGTCGAGCTCGTGGCGGAGATCCGGGCCGGCCTCGGACCGGGCGAAGATCTGCCGGGCAAGGAGCTCGCCGACCGAGCGGTCAACATCGCCATCTACGGCCAGGGCAACCGGGTGGACGTCTCGTCCATCCACGACAGCGCGAATGTCGCCGTGCGCAGCAGCGGCGTGAACCAGGCGAACGTGCTGCCGGGTCCAGGTGACCTCGCAGGTCTCAAGGGATGGCTCGCAGCTGAGGGTGTCTCGGAGCAGGACATCGCCGAACTCGAGAAGGCGATCACGGCCGACGAAGTTGTGCAACCTGGCAGCGCTGGGCGAGGTTCACGAGTGCGGGCATGGCTCGGCGAGATGGCGCTGAAGTCGGCTGTGCCTGTCGCCGGTGGCGTGAGCATTGATCTGATCGCTGAGGCGATCAAGCACTTCGCCGGTATCTGAGGCTGCGGGACCGGGATCCCGGGGCTGACCGCGTTCTGAGGATTCTCGGCGACGGGGGCAGTACATATCGGCGATTGACCCCGATGGGCGCACACCGGCTGACCCGCCTCGCTCCTCAACAGCGATTATGAGCCAGTGGGAAGGCCCCGACCCGCGTCGAATCCGACACGGGGACACCGCGCCGAGAGTGAGGGCAGGTGAGCGGCGGATCGATCCCCACCGAGTCTGCCGCGGGTCGGGTCGTCCTGGCTAGCCCCAGAGCCCGAGGTCCTGGCCGCGGCGAACGAACTGCTTGCCAGCCGCCACCAGCCCAAACGCGCTGAGGATGAACAGAGCGATCTTCAATGGCACGTGCATCACCTCCTTTCGTGGACATCATCCACGCACGCCGTCCGGCTGAAGCCTCCGAAACGGGTACGCGTACCCGTTTCGGAGGCTGACCTCGAACGAGCGCTGCGTATCATCGCCCCATGCGGCGGAACTCTTTCCGTGCGAAGCAGCTGGTCAGCGCACTGCGGCGGCGCGGCTTGGACGTCGCTCCGCGCCGCCTAGAGCGCTGGTGTGCCGACGGGCTTGGCGCGGCGGAGGATCTGACGCTCGAGGCGCAAACAGCGCACTACGCCGAATTCGCCACCCTGTCAGGTTCGGGCACCGACGCCGACCGAACCGCGCGACGACTCGCGGCCCGCGGATACGCGTGCCCACGCCTCCGCTCAGCGATCATGCGCTCGCTCGACATCGAAGGGCCGGGCGAGCCAGTCCCGAAGCTGGACCTGTCAACAGGGCCCTCAGGCGACGCTCCATTCGCCTTCGTGGAGCAGCTCGCCCGATCCCTCAGGGGCACCGGTGGGTTGGAGCCGGCCGCGGCGAAAATCGTGACGGCGCTCGAGCAGAACGCTCAGCGCTATGAGCAGAGCCTCGGTGAGCCCCGAGGGGACGTCATGCACGCCTTCTTGGTCAACGAGCTCTGCCACCTCTTCGGCGACAACATCTACGACCCCGAGCCCATCGCTGCCGTCCTCAATCTCGACCCGAAGTCGATCGACGGCGACGAGCTCATCAGCTTCCTCAACGAGCTCCGCATCGACCCACCGGCGATCGAAGAGGAGTACCGGAGCGCCCCAATCGACGATGTCGTCTACGTTGCCGGCGCGCTGCTCAGCATCGCCCCGGAGGTGATCCGCCACCTCGGCATCGTGGGCTTGATCGACGCCGAGGTGGAAGACCTCGCCGCGACCTTCGCCCCTCTTGGCGTCCACTTCGCGAGACTCCTCCGCGCCCGCTTCGACGACTTCCCCCTCGTGCTGCCGTCGGCCGAGCCTTCACCAGCGCTCGTGCCGGTCGGCTCCGGCTCAGACGACCCGCTGGCGCTCAGAGCCGTAGTTCGCGAGCCACTCGTCGACGCGCGACTGGTAGAGCCCGCAGCCCTGTCCTCTGTGCATCGCGAGGACGACGTCTAGGACAAACCGATCGGCGAGTTCGACGCTGGGGTCGGCAAACTCGCAGCCGAGGGCGCCGGAACCCCGAGGTCGTGGCGAGCCGCGACGGCCGGGCGCCCCGGTAGCCCCACTCGCAGCAGAAGCGGTCCCCCGTCACCGGATTCACCGGGACGGACTCCTCGGGCCCCGACGGCACGCCGTGGCGGAACCGACGCGCATGTCGACGAGGTACAGATGGCTGTGACCTGCGGATATAGGCACCTAGCGGCCCTTGAGACTTCTCAGGAAGAAATCTGACTTTCCTTCCCCGTCGGCTCGAAACGTACCGATGTCCTTCGTAACGAATCGGATCGAGTCGCCGGGAGGCCGAGATGACCACAGGGGAGACCAACAGTCAGGCAGCGCTCCGACGGGAGGAACGGATCGAGGGACGCCGCCATGGTCCCTTGGTGAGGCCGGCGTCGACAGTGCTCGTAGGTGGGCCCATGAGCGGCCGCTCCCCTGGCATTCCGTCGCGGGGACCTGGCCGCCCGGGCTGCCGGCGCCGACGTTCGACGCGGGTGTGCCTCAGCGGCGTCGACTGACCCCGCTCAGCCGTCGGACTGGCGGTTGATGAAGTCGGCCATCCCGGGAACGGTGAACGCGATGAGGCCATGCTCCGGTGCGTAGACGAGTCCCTTGTGGATCAAACCAGCGCGGGTCGGTCCTACGGAACTGGGACGCTTTCTGAGCCGTCGAGCGACCTCGCCAGACTGACTCGGCCCCACGCCGTCGACAGCCATCGCGCGCATGTAGTCACGTTCGCTCGGCGTGGCTCGTTCCCACCGGCTTGTAAAAAACCCGCGATCGAGGCTCGCAGTGCCGACCCTCACGCCGTCTGCCGCGTCGCCAGTTGTGATGGCGGGTCCGGGGGCGTAGTCCCAGGTCGCCTTCCCGAACTCCTGGAGAAAGTAGGGGTAGCCAGCAGAGCGCTCCACTAGCAAGCGTACGGCGCCGGGCTCCCACAAGACTCCCGCCGCCTGAGCGGGACGGACGAGGGCCTGGGCGGCAGCCTTTTCGGGAAGCGCGCCGATCTCCCAGTAGTCGAAGAGCCGCTCCGCGTACGAACGCGCATCAGCGAGAAGGCCCGGGAGAGACGGGAGGCCAGCGCCAACGACGTAGAACTGCGCGTCACGCTGTCCAGCCTCATGACATGCCTGGCACACCGCCGCGAGCTCCGGCCGCGAGAGGTCTTGGAGTTCATCGACGAACAAGACAACTCCCACGCCAAGCTCGGCCGCCGCGCCCGCGAGGTCCAGCGCGAGGTCAGTTAGGTCAGTCTCGAGCGCACCTGTGTCGCCCCGCCCCCGCTCCGTATCGATCTCGATGCCAATCGCCAACCCGCCCGACGGGTCGGTCTTCAGTGAGAACGCCTTGAACGTCGCGAGGGCACGACGAAAGCGCGCGGCGATCTGGAACGAGCCAGTTGCCTCCCGGAGCGCGCGGTTGAGGGTCCCAGCAACCTGTTCACGGAACGGCCGGCGGCCTTCTCCACGGTCAGCCTCGACCTTGCCGACTATCCATCCTTCAGTGAGCGCCCCGCTCGCCAGCTCGTTGAGTAGCACGGTCTTGCCGACGCCTCGTAACCCGCTCATGACGACGCTTCGGCTGGTAAGACCTTCGACAGCGCGATGTCGGAGGACCGAGAAGTCCCTGACCTCTCGTTCCCGGCCAGCAAGGTCGGGCGGGCGCAGCCCAGCCCCTGGGGAATAGGGGTTGCGTACGGGATCCATTGCTACCGAAGTCTAGCCATATCTAGCTCCCAGAGCTATACCTGCCTAGATATCGGTAGACGGCTCTGTCCGTCCTCCAGGATCGGAAACAAACCGAGTGCCTTGGTTGTTTAACTAGATGAAGGTTCCAAAGGTGGAACTGGGAAGGATGGTCCGGCCCTTGTGGTGGATTAATCTTCGTGAATCTTTTAACACCTTCAGGGTCACAAGAAGCCCGGAGGCGCTTTGTAGGAGTAGCGTTCCTACTGAGGTTGGTGCTCGGGCGTGACATTGGCGATATGCGCCAGCATGGGTATAACGCAGAGGTCGTAGCACACAAAGCCCGCCTGAGGCCTCAAGTCTTCGGAGACTCGATGGCTCCCTCAAGGTGCTTCAACTGAATAGATGGATGCCCGTTCCCTGAATAAGGGGGACGGGCGTTGTCGCGCCAGGGGCCATGCGGTGTCTCGATGCAATGCGACTTCAGGCGCGGCACTTCCCGCCATCAGGCGGTACTTCTCGCCATCAGAGGGGGACGGGCTCGCTCGCCGAGTCAATTCGCCCAGCGCTCGGCTGGCTGTGGCGGCGTATGTGATCGCGTCCGTTACGTACCGGCACTTATACCAGGTGATTCGCCACCTGATGTGATGAAGGACCGCGGCGCGGCCCCTGCGTGACGAGTGCGGTGAGTGCGCACCCGAACGCCGGCTGAAAGAGCTCGCGATGGCTCGGCCTGCGAAGTCAAAGAACGAGGGTTCTCCTCGTCGTGGGGAACCGAGTGTTGGCACACTCGGTGCTTCGAAAGGCACACCCCCACGACGAAGGAGAACACCCGTGGAGCAACGTTACGTCGGCATCGACTTCCACCGGCGCCGTTCGGTAATCGTCCACAAGGACGCGGCGGGCACCGTCCTCGAGACGGTCCATCTCGACAACGACCGGGAAGCGTTCGCGCGAGAGCTCGCGAAAGCCGGTGAGCACCCAGAGGTCGTCCTCGAGGCGTGCTACGGGTGGTACTGGCTCGCGGACTTCCTCGAAGAGCTCGGCGCGAACCTCCACCTCGCCCACCCACTCGGCAACAACTGGGGCCACCGCAGAGTGAAGAACGACGAGCGTGATGCCGAGGACCTCGTCGACCTGTTGCGCCTCGGGCGTCTCGCGGAGGCCTACATCGCCCCACCGGAGCTCCGCGAGCTCCGCGAGATCGTCCGCTACAGAGCGAAGCTCGTCGGGCTCCGCTCCGCGCTCAAGTCCCAGGTCCACTCCGTGCTCGCGAAAGAAGGCGTTGCTGTCCCGATGACCGACCTGTTCGGCACCGCGGGCCAGGACCTCTTGAACATCGCTCGGCTCGGTCGCGCCTACGGCATTCGCGTCGAGTCGCTCCGCGACCTCATCTCCGCCTACGACAAAGAGATCGCGATGCTCGAGGGCGAGGTCGACCGCTGGCTCGCGGGCGACAAGGGCTACCTCGCGATCCAGGCCATCCCCGGCGTCGGGCCCGTCCTCGGCGCGGTGTTCTGCGCCGAGATCGGCGACGTGTCGAGGTTCTCCTCGCCGGACAAGCTCGCCTGCTGGGCCGGGCTCACGCCGCGGCACCGCGAGTCCGACGTCCACGTCGTGCGCGGCCCGATCACGAAACAAGGCAGCCGTCTCGTGCGCTGGGCAGCGGTCGAGGCCGCACAGCGGCGAGCCGGGTTCCAGGCCGAGCGCTTCGAACGGATCGCCGAGCGTCGCGACTCGAACAAGATCGCCCGGGTGGCTCTCGCCCGGCACATCCTCACCCTCGTCTACTTCGGCCTGAGGGACGGAGAGATCCGCTGCCTCGCCGAGGCGATCCGGTGAGCTCGGCACCAGCCGGACGCGCGCTTGTTGTCTGTCATGACCCCCGAAAGGCGCGGTCGTTAGTTCCTGATTAAGCCCGTCCGGCTGTTGTCGCATCGCTCCATGTCGCCTCGCACGACGTAGGGATGACTGGCATCCGAGCAGCTCGGCATGTCCCCGCCAGGAGCACGAACCTGGAGGAGCGAAGAGCGTCCTCGCGAAGAGGGAACGCAGCCAAGCCCGCCTCCGGCGGGCGATCCCAATGATCTCCGACGAAGGATGACCGGGTCGTAAAGACCCAGGCTTCGCCCAGATCTTGACGACCCTCTTCCTGCGGAGCACGGGAGGAGGACTTCGTCGCGCCCGGACTATGGAATACCGTGACCGGCTCAGCTCACCGACCAGGAACAAATCGTGTCGCCCTGCGGGCGACGCTCTTGACATTGAGCGCTCCTTCAGGGATGGACTGACCGTCCGGAGAGTCTTCTCCGGATGCAATGCCGGCGATTCCGGGAACTCCCCAGGGTCGATCAACGAAATTCCCCAGGTAGCCACGCGGTGAGGCGAGGCTGAGACTACTTGTTGGTCGCCGGCGTCACCCCCTTGCGGAGCGCCTCGGAGCGCGCCCGGTGGGAGCGCATCCGATAGCTCTCGCCGTCGATGTTGAACACGACGCTTCGGTGCAGGAGGCGGTCGAGCATCGCCGCGGCGACCATCGGGTCGTCGAAGATCTTCCCCCAGGAGCTGACGCCCAGGTTCGTCGTCATCACGATGGAGCTCTTCAGGTAGCGCTGGGTGATCACCTGGAACAGCGCCGCCGCGGCCTCGGACTGGAGCGGCAGGTAACCGACCTCGTCGATGACCAACAGCCGCGGTCCGGCGAAGAAGCGCATCGTCGTCGCCCACCGCCCTTCGAGCGCGGCGCGGTGACAGCGGGCGACGAGATCTGCGGCGGTCGTGTAATAGGTCCTGAACCCCGCGTCGATGGAAGCTCTCGCGAGGCCGACCGCGAGCATCGTCTTGCCGACGCCAGGCGGTCCGATCAGCAACACGTTCGTGGCGTCCTCCAAGAAGCGCAGCGTCTGAAGCTCCTCGACGAGCTTTCTGTCGACAGAGGGCTGGGCGGAGAAGTCGAAATCACTGAGCCGCCAGGGCGAGGGCAGCGAGGCGAAGCGCTCGAGGCCGGCCCTTCGCCGGGCCTCGGTCGCCGCCACCTCCACCTCCAACAGGCGAGCGAGGAACTCGCTGTGGCCGAGGTCGTTTCTCCTCGCGTGGTCGAGCTCGCCCGGCAGCGCCTCGGCTGCCGCGGTGAGGCGCAGATAGGCGAGGTGGGCGCGCAGCTCCTGATAGGTCGAGGCCTCGCTCACCTGGCACCCCCGGCGATCTCCGCGTAGATGCCGAGGTCGACCACGGGCTCGTGGCCGCCGGGGCCGAGGAGCTTGGCCGCCTCGGCGAGCGCCGCATCGCCAGGCGGCCGGTTGGCCTTTCGGTCGCAGGGTCTCGCTGTCGTGAAGGCCGAGAGCACCGCCCGCTCGAGGGCCTCGCGGTGCTCGAGGGATCTGACGAGCGCTCCCGATCCGTCCGGGGCCAGACGGTGGGTGACGAGGATCGCCCCGGAGGGGGCGACGACGTCGACCGTCGGGCTTCCGATCCGTTGGCGGACGCGAAGGGTGCTTCCCCCGAGTCCCGGCGGGACCGAGTAGCGGTTGCCCCGATAGGAGACCGTCGCGTTGTCGGCGACCGTCCGCTCGACCTCGATCGTGGCCGGGAACGGCACCGGCGGAAGGACAAGGAGCGGCTCGGCATCCGCGAGGGCCCGGACGGTGGTGCGGGTCCCGTCGCCAAAGCGCCGCTCTCGTTCCTCGCCGGTCGTCGCGGAGAACCGGTCGAGCGAGCGCTGCGCGTCCTCGGGGGTCTTGTCGCCCATCGTCCGCCACCACCTCCCCGAGACGAAGCGCACCGAGGACTCGACGGCGCCCTTGCGGTTGCCACGTCGCGGCGGGCAGGGCTCGACGACCGCCCCGTAGTGCTTGGCGACCGGGGCGAAGGAGGCCTGGACGTCGCGGCTCCCCGGGATGATCACCGTGGCGAGGCGGTCGGTGCGCCAGATGCGCGGTGTGCCGCCGAGGCGGAGCATCACCTCGTGCATCGCCTGGACGAGATGGGCCTGGTCCATCTTCTCGGCGAGCACGCCGCGGACGCGACCCGAGTGCGGGAGCGTGCCGAGGAGCACGTACGCGGTCCCGCCCCAGGGGGCGTTCCTTCGCTCGAACCAGTCCCACTGGATCTCCTCACCGGCGGGATGGTCGATCTCGATCGTGTCGCGGCCCTTCACGCCCCGGCACGCCTCGCAGTGCGGGCGGAGCCCGGCGAGGCGGAGCTGTCGGACGAAGGTCGGATAGCTCTGGGTGTAGCCGAGGCGCTTCACCTCGTCGTGGAGCGCCGAGGCCCAGACGTGCGGGTCGTCCACGAAACGGGCCGCCAGATAGGCGACGAACGGCGCGAGCGGGTCGGGTCGAGACCGGGTCCGGACGCCCGGGGTCCTCGTCCCAGCCAGATAGGCCCGAACCGTCTTGCGGTCTCGGTCGAGATGGCGAGCGATCGCCGAGATCGTCCAGCCGCGCTGTCGTAATGCGTGTGCTTCCACGTCTTCCCCATGTGTGAGCATGCGGAGCGGGTCCCCTCCCTACCGGCTTGCTTGGTCGCTCGCCAGCTTCGGAGGGGGCCCACTTCCGCGGGTGGATGGTTCAGCTCACCGGCGCGGGGTGGGGA